>JBBDJH010000011.1:0-20409 GCA_040879985.1 Solirubrobacterales bacterium | reverse complement strand
AGAAGTGGCTTCACTGGATCAGGTCGGCATAACGCCGAGGTCGGCATAGCATGCTCAGCAGGCCGCCGAGAAGGCCGTCAAGGTTGCGCTCACGCTAAAGGGGGTCGACTTCCCGAAGACGCACGACCTCGAATACCTGGTCGGACTGGCCGGCAAGCACTCAATCGCCATGGAGCCGGAGGTCGAGTCGGCGTCCTGGCTGACCCTTGGGCCGCCGAATTTCGATACGACGACGCTCCGATCGAGACTCTGGATCGCAAGCGGGCGATCACCGTCGCCAACGCAGCAATTACCTGGTGCCACGAGCTGATTGCCGCCAACTTGGTGAGTCACGCCACCAAGCCAAGCGACTCGGACGACACAGAAGATGCGAAGCGGGAGTGAGACAATCAGTGGTCGAGCCCCGATAGCTCAGCTGGATAGAGCGACTCCCTCCTAATCGAGGTGGAGGAGTTAGAGCTTTCGGCGCTGGCAAGCCGATTGCGCCTCTCCCGGTGGCTCTACGGATTCGCTTCGATTACGCACGATTTGATCCGGTTTGGGCAGCGAGAACACTCCGCTGCCCAATCAAAGCACGAAATAACCGCGCGCAGCATCGGCAAAGATTCGGACAACGCAATTCAGCCGAGGAAGTCCGTAGATTGCTGGCGATGCAGAAAAACCGCCGACAACCGCCCTGGCGTCTGCCATCATTCCGGCCATGGAGCTACACGCTCACGTCGAGCTCAGCGACGACCGAGTCGGCGAGTACGTCGTCAAGGACGAGCGCCCAGACGGATCGCTCACCCTCGTGCCTGATACCTCGTTCGACGCGATCCGCAAGCGCCTCGGCACCGAGCCGGGGACCCTGGCTGACTTTGAAGCCGAGTACGGCTCAGTCCAGCCGCCCGACGGCGAGGGGTAGCCGATGAGCGACAAGCGGGCGGGTTGTGCACCTGCGCAATTTGACGATGCCGCCTTCTCCGAGGACCTGAAGCGGGCGAGCGACGCTGGTCGCCAGGTCGCCGAAGCGGCGCGGCGTGAGTACGAGCAGGACGGCGTGCCCATCGATGACCTTCTCGCCTGTGAAGAGGAGGGGCCCGAAGGCACAGCCCTCCAGCACTGCATGAAGGTCTACCTCCCTCATCCTGACGGCAAGTTCGGCATGGTCTTCCGAATCGAGCTGCGCGAGAACAAGGCGCTGCTCGTCTACGCCGCCTTCGGCGTCCGCCACCATCCGCGCAGTTCCAATGCCCCGACGGTCTACGAGATCGCTGACCGCCGCCTTCGCGATTAGCCGCCTCCACATCGGCTGCCTCGCGCCTGAACCCCGTCTACGATGAGCACTCCAGCCCCGATAGCTCAGCTGGATAGAGCGACTCCCTCCTAAGGAGTAGGCCGCTGGTTCGAATCCAGCTCGGGGCATTGGCGGAACGCGGGTCGGTAGAGCCGAGATGGTGCGTCGGCGGTATCGCCGGCCTGCGCCGCGGATACGCGAAGAATTGACAGAATCGGCGCTGAATTGTTACATTACATTGGCGATAGGTGATGTAACATGGCCCGCATGAAGCGACTGCAGATATCGATCGAGCCCGGCCTCGACGCGGCCGTCGGTCGCCGTGCCGACGAAGAGGGCATTTCCAAGGCGGAGGTGATCAGACGTTGCGTGCGGGAGGAGATACACCCATTGCCGTCGATAGAGGACGACCCGCTGTTCAAGATGTTCGGCACGGTGTCGAGCGACCCGGGGGACACGCGAAGCATCGACGAGGTCGTCTACGGCCCGTCGAACCCGGATCCCTGATCTTCATCGATACGTCGTTCTTGATCGCCGGGTTCGACGAGCGGGATCCGTTCCACCGAGAAGCCACGCTGCTGGCGCGTCAACTCGCTGGGCGCCGAATCGTCGCGAGCAACCATGTGCGTGGAGAGAGTTGGACCTGGTTCCGGCGCAAACGGTGGCATCGCAAAGCCGTGGAGTTTCTCGACTCCCTACGTGCAGGCGCCAGCAACGTCCGGGTCGATTTCATCTCCGAGGACATCGAAGCGGATGCCCTCGACTGGCTGCGCCGGCACGACGAGCGCGAGTACTCCTTCGTCGACGCCACCAGTTTCGCCTACATGCGCGCCAAGGGAATCCGCGAGGCGCTCGCCTTCGACGGCGACTTCGCCGCCGCGGGCTTCACAGAACTGCGGCCATAGTCCCTCCTCCCCTTTATCGGCAATCGACGCGGCAGAGGAACTGGGCTCAGGCGCTGCGGATCAGCTTCTTGTTGACGAACTCGTCGGCGCCGTAGCGGCCGAGCTCGCGGCCGAAGCCTGAGCGCTTGAAACCGCCGAACGGGAGCTCCGGGGCGTCGGCGCCGACCAGGTTGACGTAGACCATCCCGGCCTCGATCCTGTCGGCGACCCGGTCGGCCTGCTCCGGGTCCGTGGTCATCACGTAAGAGCCGAGGCCGAAGGGGGTCCGGTTGGCGAGCTCGATCGCCTCTTCCTCGGAGCCGACCCGGTAGACCTGGGCGACAGGACCGAAGAACTCTTCCTGGGACGCGTCGTCGCCGGGCCCGATCCCGGTGAGGATCGTCGGTTCGAAGTAGTTGCCGTCGCGCTTGCCGCCGACCAGGACCTCGGCCCCGCCCGCGACCGCCCGCTTCACCTGATCCTCGAGCCGGTCGGCCGCCGTCGCCGAGGCAAGCGGTCCGACCTCGGTGTCCTCGACCGTCGGGTCGCCCGGCTTCGCCGCCTCCAGCTTCTCGCGGAACTTCTCGAGGAACTCGTCGTAGAGCTCGTCGACGACGATGAAGCGCTTGGCCGCGTTGCACGACTGGCCGGTGTTGTCGAGCCGCGCTTCGGCCGCCGCCTGCGCGGCCGCGTCGACATCGTCGGAACCGAGCAGGACGAATGGGTCGGAGCCGCCGAGCTCCAGCACGACCTTCTTCAGGTTGCGCCCGGCGACCGCGGCGACGGCGGCGCCGGCGCGCTCGGAGCCGGTGACCGAGACGCCGCGGACCCGCGGGTCGGCGATCGCCCACTCGATCTGCTCGTTGCTCGCGTAGACGTTCTCGTAGGCGCCCTGCGGGAAACCGGCGTCGTCGAAGATCCGTTGCATCGCCGCGGCCGATTCGGGGCACTGCGGCGCGTGCTTGAGCAGGATCGTGTTGCCGATCGCCAGATTGGGCGCCGCGAAGCGGGCGACCTGGTAGTAGGGGAAGTTCCAGGGCATGATCCCGAGCAGCACGCCGAAGGGGCCGCGGCGGACCACCGCGGTGCCCTCGCCGTCCTGCAGCTCGATCGGCTCGTCGGCCAGCAGGCCCTCGGCGTTGTCGGCATAGAAGCCGTAGATTTCGGCCGTGAAGTCGACCTCCGCCAGGGCCTGCTCGATCGGCTTGCCCATCTCGCGGACGATGATCTCGGCCAGCTGCCGGCGGCGCTCGCCGTGCAGCTCGCCGGCCCGGCGGACGAGCGCGGCGCGCTCGGCCACCGTGGACGATCCGGGCCACGTCCGGGCTGCCCGGTCGGCCCGCTCGATCGCGGCGCGCAGCTCGTCGTCGCCGATTTCCGGGAACTCCTTAATCGTCTCGCCGGTTGCAGGATTGACTACCGCGTAGGCGCTCATTCGGTCCTCCCTCGGGGTGTGCTCATTTCAAGGCTCGCTCGTGCTCAGGGTCGAGCGCCTGCTCCATCGGGACGCAGGGCAGGCCGACGGCCTCGGCGACCGCCGGGTGGGTCACCTGGCCGGCCGCGACGTTGACCCCCGGGCGCAGGCCCGGGTCGCGCCGGATCGCCCCCTCGACGCCGCGGTCGGCGAGCGCGATCGCGTAGGGCAGGGTCGCGTTGGTCAGCGCCTGGGTCGAGGTGATCGGGACCGCGCCGGGCATGTTGGCGACGCAGTAGTGGGTGATCCCGTCGACCTCGAAGGTCGGTTCGCGGTGGGTGGTCGGGCGCGAGGTCTCGAAGCAGCCGCCCTGGTCGATCGCGACGTCGACGAGCACCGCGCCGGGCTTCATCAGCGCCAGCTGCTCGCGCCGCACCACATAAGGGGCGCGGGCGCCGTGGACGAGGACCGCGCCGATCACCAGGTCGGCCCGCGGCAGCATCTCCTCGATCGCGAGCGTGGTCGAGTAGACGGTCGAGCAGGCGCCCGAGAAGGCGACGTCGAGCTCGCGCAGGCGGTCGATCGACTTGTCGAAGACGAAGACGTCGGCCTGCATGCCGATCGCGACGCTGGCGGCATTCATGCCGACCGCGCCGCCGCCGATCACGATCACGTTGGCCGCCGCGACGCCGGGCACGCCGCCGAGCAGGATGCCGCGCCCGCCGAGCGGCTTCTCGAGCATGAAGGCGCCGGCCTGGGTGGCGATCTTGCCGGCGATCTCGCTCATCGGCGCCAGCAGCGGCAGCCGCCCGTGCGCGTCCTCGACCGTCTCGTAGGCGATGCAGGTCGCGCCGGAGCCGCAGAGGCCGCGGGTCTGCTCGGGGTCGGGCGCCAGGTGCAGGAAGGTGAACAGCAGCTGGTCGCGGCGCAGCAGCTCGATCTCCGCCGGCTGCGGCTCCTTCACCTTGAGGACCATCTCGGCCTCGCCGAACAGCGCCGCGGCATCGGGCGCGACGCGCGCCCCCTGCGACTCGTATTCGGCGTCGGCGATCGCGCTGCCCTCGCCGGCGCCGGCCTCGATCAGGACGCGGTGGCCGTGCTCGGTCATCTCGCGCACCCCGGCCGGCGTGATCGCGACGCGGTGCTCGTCGGGCTTGATCTCCCGCGGGACGCCGACGATCATCGCCGCGCCCCCAATTCCCTTCCGCTGTTCCTTATGTGTCCTATGCGGACACAAGGAACAGCGGAACGAGGGTGAGGCCTCATCCGACCAGCTCCCTGGCCCGCAGCGCCAGCCAGAACTCGATCCGGTCGTGGGCGCGCGAAAGGTCGCGCCCGGTCAGCTCCTCGACCTTGCGCATCCGGTAGCGCAGCGTGTGGCGGTGGCAGAAGACCTGGCGCGCGGCGCGCTCCCATTGGCCGTTCTGCTCGATGAAGGCCTCGAGCGAGCGCAGCAGCTCGCCGCCGTACTCCTCGTCGCCCTCCTGGATCGGGCCGAGCACGCTTTCGCAGTAGAGCGCCAGCGCCTCGTCGTCCTGGATCGAGAGCAGCAGGGTGAAGGCGCCGAGGTCGCGCCAGGAGGCGACGTCGGGGCCGCTGCCGTTCTCGGCGAAGGCGGTCGCTTCGAGCGCGCAGCGGGCCTCGTGGAAGGAGTGGCGCAGCTGCTCCGGCGGGGCCGGGCGGCTGGCCGCGGCGCGGACCGCGCCGCGCTCCTTGATCAGCGCCCTGCGCGCTTCCGAGGCGAGGTCGACCGGGTCGCGGTCGGCGGCGTCGACGACGGCGCAGAGCAGCTCGCGGCTGCCGGTCGAGTGCGGCGCGACGACGGCCGGGCAGGCGTCGGCGGCGAGCGCCCGCTCGAGCGCGTGCTCGGCGGCGGCCGGGTCGTCGAGGTCGAAGACGAGCACGGCGGCCTCGTCGCCGATTCCGAACGGCTCGAGCCGGCGGCGCAGCTCGCTCGGGTCGAGGCGCCCGCCGAGCGCGCCGGCGAGGACGTCGCCGGCGAGGCGGCGCTCGGTCTCGCGGGCGACCCGGCGGCGCATCAGCTCGAGCGCGACGACGGCGACCGCCTGCTGCAGGATCAGCCGCTCGAAATCGCCCAGCCCGCCGGAGTCGCGGACCATCACCACCCAGGCCTGCGGCGGGCCGCCGCCGGGCGAGATCACCGGGTGAGCGAGGGCGCGGCCGGCGACCGAGGGGTGGGTCGGGACGAAGGGGTGGCCGTCGGCGATGTGGCCGAGCGCTTCGTCGCGGATCGCGTTGACCGCCTCGGCGGAGAGCTGGCGGCGGAAGCCGCGCCCGGCGAGGCGCTCGCCGCGGCTGTTGAGGATCGCCACGGTGCCGCCGACCGCGGAGGCGATCGTCGCCACGATCTCCTCCAGGCCGCGCTCTTCGAGGACCAGCCGCTCGAGCCGCCGCTGCACGGCGATGCCGCGCTGCAGCACCTCGTACTGGTCGTTGACGAGCTTCGCGAAGGCCTTCTCGGTGAGCGCGATGAACGGGGTCGAGTAGGGCACCTCGAAGAGCGGGAAGTCGCGTTTGCGCGCCTCGTCGCGCAGCGCTTTGGGCAGCTTTTTATGACTGAAACCAGTGCCGAAGCCGAGCCCGGCGAGGTTGTGCTCGACCAGCAGGCCGATGTAGGCGCGCTGCTTGGCGGCGCTGTCGAGCGGGATCCCGGTGGTCAGCATCAGCTCGCCGCCGGAGAGCCACGGGGTCGGGTCCTCGAGCTCGGAGATGTGGATCCAGCGCAGCGGCGTCTCGGCCGCGCCCAGGCCGGCCGCGAGGTCGAGTCCGACCTCGTCGAGCAGGCTCTGCACGGTGAGCATCCGCGCGCCTATCTCCGGACCCGCTCCCAGGCGTCCGTAAGTACCCCCCGCAGTACGTCGTGGATCTCTTCGAACTGCTCGCTGTCGGAGATCAGCGGCGGCGCCAGCTGGATCACCGGGTCGCCGCGGTCGTCGGCGCGGCAGATCAGGCCGCGCTTGTAGAGCTCGCCGGAGAGGTAGCCGCGCAGCAGCTCCTCGGCCTCCTCCTCGTCGAAGCTCTCCTTCGTCTCCTTGTCCTTGACCAGCTCGATCGCCTGGAAGAAGCCGGCGCCGCGCACGTCGCCGACGATCGGCAGGTCGTGCAGGGTCTCCAGCATCGCGCGGAACTCGCCTTCCTTGGCGAGCACGTGGCCGCAGAGGTCCTCGCGCTCGAAGACGTCGAGGTTGGCCATCGCGACCGCCGCGGCGACCGGGTGGCCGGCGAAGGTGAAGCCGTGGGCGAAGGAGGCGTCGCCCTGCATGAACGGCTCGGCGATGCGGTCGTCGGCGATCACCGCGCCCATCGGCGCGTAGGCCGAGGTCATCGCCTTGGCGACGGTGACGATGTCGGGCCGGTAGCCGAAGCGGTCGCAGCCGAAGTAGTGGCCGAGCCTGCCCCAGGCGCAGATCACCTCGTCGGAGATCATCAGCACGTCGTGGCGGTCGCAGATCTCGCGCACCCGCTCGAAGTAGCCGTCGGGGGGGACGAAGCAGCCGCCGGCGTTCTGGACCGGCTCGACGATCACCGCGGCGACCGTCTCCGGGCCCTCGAAGACGATCCGCTCCTCGATCGCCGTCGCCGCCCAGAGCGGGTGGCGGTCCTCGGGCCAGCGGTAGGCGTTGGTGTTTGGCACGTGGCAGCCGCCCGGCACGAGCGGCTCGAACTGCGAGCGCAGCTCGGTGATCCCGGTCGCCGAGAGGGCGCCGAGCGAGGTGCCGTGGTAGGCGATCTCGCGGGCGATCAGCTTGTGCTTCTGGCCTTTGCCGAGGGCGCGGTGGTAGTTGCGGGCCAGCTTCAGCGCCGACTCGACCGCCTCCGAGCCGCCGGAGGTGAAGAAGACGCGGTTGAGGTCGCCGGGGGCGAGCGCGGCGATCCGCGCGGCGAGCTCGATCGCGCGCGGGTGGGCGTAGCTCCACAGCGTGTAGAAGTCGAGCTCTTCGACCTGGCGGGCCGCCGCTTCGCCGAGCTCGGCGCGGCCGTGGCCGGCGTTGACGCAGAAGAGCGCCGAGAGGCCGTCGAGGTAGCGCTTGCCGCGGTCGTCGTAGACGTAGCAGCCCTCGCCGCGGGTGATGATCGGGATCTCGCGGCCGGGCCCATAGCCGCCCATCCGCGAGAAGTGCATCCAGAGGTGGCGCATGGCCAGCTCCTGGAGACCGCTCTCGACGGCTGCGGGCGACTTCGACGCGATGGCCATGCGGTTCTCCTTGTCGTTCTACGACGTTCTGGACAAAGCTAGCTCGCTTTACTCTCGCATTCAAGTGGCCAATGGGTCAAGTGAAAGCCAATCTCTTAGACATTTCGTATAAAGACGGGAGGGGTCGGATGGTCTAACTTCTGCCAGGTGGCAAGCGTTGTACAGAGCGTCGAGTTGGACAAAGTGACCAAGCGTTTCGGCGATCTCCTGGCTGTCGACGACCTCAGCCTCGACCTCGCCCACGGGGAGTTCTTCACCCTGCTCGGGCCGAGCGGCTGCGGCAAGACGACGACGCTGCGGATGATCGCCGGCTTCGAGCAGCCGAGTAGCGGTGAGATCCGGATCGAGGGCGAAGACGTCGCCGGGCTGCCGGCGCACCGGCGGCCGACCAACACCGTCTTCCAGAGCTACGCCCTCTTCCCCCACCTCAGCGTCGAGGACAACGTCGCCTTCGGCCTCAAGCGCAAGAAGGTCGCCAAGCGGGAGATCGGCGAGCGGGTCGCGGCCGAGCTCGAGCGGGTCGGGCTGGCGGCCGAGGCGAAGCGCCGCCCGGCGCAGCTCTCCGGCGGCCAGCAGCAGCGGGTCGCGCTGGCGCGGGCGCTGGTCAACCTGCCCAAGGTGCTGCTGCTCGACGAGCCGCTCGGCGCGCTCGACCTGAAACTGCGCAAGGGCCTGCAGGTCGAGCTGAAGCGGATCCAGCGCGAGGTCGGGATCACCTTCGTCTACGTCACCCACGACCAGGAGGAGGCGCTGACGATGAGCGACCGGATCGCGGTGATGAACCGCGGCCGGGTCGAGCAGGTCGCCGGGCCCGAGGACGTCTACGAGCGGCCGGCGACGACCTTCGTCGCCGGCTTCATCGGCGTCTCCAACCTGATGCCGGCGACGGCGAGCGGCAACGGCGAGGTGCGGCTCGACCAGGGGCTGACCTGTCCGGCGCCGACCGGGGGGCTGGCCGCCGGCGAGCGCTGCTTCGCGGTGGTGCGGCCGGAGAAGCTGCGGATCGAGGCGGCGGGGGACGGCACGGGCGGTGACGGCGGCGGCGATGCGGGCGGGAACCCGAACGGGCTGCTGCGGATCGGCGGTACGATCGAAAGCTCGCTCTTCCTCGGCACCTCGACCCAGGTCGTCGTCGACCTCGGCGAGAACGTGCGGATGACCGTGCTCGTCCCCAACGCCAGCGAGGCGGAGCGGCAGCGGCTGCCGGGCGGCGGCGCGCGGGTGACGCTCGCCTGGGAGCCCGAGCACATGCACGTGGTGCGCGAATCGACGCGGGCGGGTAGCGGATCCGATGGCGGTACCGGCGAGGCAGCCGAGGCAGAGCTTGAAGCAACCGAGAGAGGGTGAGTGAGATGGGAAGCACGAACGCACGGATGGGCCGGACCACGGCGGCGATCGCGGCGACGGTCGCTGCGGTAGTCCTGGCGGCGGGCCTGGCGGCCTGCGGCGACGACACCGTCGGCGGCGGCGGCAACGGAGACGTGACCACCGCCGCGGCGGGCGAAGTCAAAGGCGACCTGACGATCTCCAACTGGCCGGGTTACATCGACCCGGGCAAAGACGGCACGGTCGCCGAGTTCGAGCAAGAGACCGGCGTCAGCGTCGATTACATCGAGGACATCAACGACAACGACGGCTTCTTCGGCAAGCTGCAGCCGCAGCTCGAGCAGGGGCAGTCGGGCGGGCGCAGCATCTTCGTCGTCACCGACTGGATGGCGAAACAGATGTACGACCTCGGCTACCTGCAGGAGATCGATCACGCCGACCTGCCGACCGCCTTCGCCAACCTGCTGCCCAGCCTCGAGAGCCCCTCCTTCGACCCGGAGCGCAAATTCTCGCTGCCGTGGCAGAGCGGCATGGGCGGGATCTGGGTCGACACCGCCAAGGCGCCGGGGATCAAATCGGTCAACGACCTGTTCGACCCGAAATACAAAGGCCAGGTGACGATGCTGAGCGAATTGCGCGAAACCGTGCCGCTGGTGATGCTGGCCGAAGGGATCGATCCGACCGAGGCGACCAACGAGGACTGGCTCAACGCGGTCGACCGGATCAAGTCGGCCGCCGACTCGGGGCAGATCCGCCGCTTCACCGGCAACGACTACACCGAGGACCTGACCGCGGGCAACATCGTCGCCGCGATCGGCTGGTCCGGCGACGCCTCGCTGATCGAAAACCAGAACGCCGAATGGCGGATGCCGGCCGAGGGCTGCACGCTGTGGTCGGACAACATGGTGATCCCGGTCGGGGCACCGAACACCGCCGCGGCGCTGGGCTGGATGGACTTCGTCTACGAGCCCAAAGTGGCGGCCGACATCACCGAATACGTCGAATACATCTCGCCGGTCGACGGCGTGCAGGAACTGCTCGAGAGCCGCGGGTCGGAGCTGGCGGAGAGCCGCCTGGCCTTCCCCAGCGAGGAGTTCACCGCCGACTGCACCGACCAGGACTCGCCGCCGGACATCGAACCGGTCAACGAGGCCTGGCAGGAAGTGATCACCGGCTGATGGCGAGCTCCATCCGCCCGCGGGAGGTCTGAGCGATGCGGCAGCGCCTGGTCCCATACTGGCTCCTGGGACCGGGCCTGCTCTGGCTGATCGTCTTCTTCGTTGTGCCGATGTACTTCATGGGCGAACTGGCGCTGCGCTCCGGCTCGCTGACGACCGGCTTCACCTTCAACTGGGAGTGGGCGAACTTCCCCGACTCGCTCTCCGGCCACAGCGAACAGATCGTGCGCTCGTTCTTCTACGCCGGCGCGGCGACGCTGCTGGCGCTGGCGATCGGCTACCCGCTCGCCTACGCGATCGCCTTCCGCGCCGGCCGTTACCGCAACCTGCTGCTCTTCGCGGTGATCGCGCCCTTCTTCACCACGTACCTGATCCGCACGATCGCCTGGAAAACGATTCTCAGCGACGACAGCCCGCTGGTCGGCGTGCTGCAGACGCTGGCCCTGATCCCTCCCGACGGCCGCGTCCTCGCCACCTCCGGCGCGGTGATCGCCGGCCTCACCTACAACTTCCTGCCGTTCATGATCCTGCCGCTCTACGCCAACCTCGAGCGGCTCGACCTGCGCCTGGTCGAGGCGGCGAAGGACCTCTACTCGTCCTCGCGGACGGCGTTCCTGCGGGTGACGCTGCCGCTGACGATGCCGGGGATCGTCGCCGGCGTCCTGCTCACCTTCATCCCCGCCCTGGGCGACTACATCAACGCCCAGCTGCTCGGCGGCACCCAGCAGTCGATGGTCGGCAACGTGATCCAGTCGCTCTACCTGACCCAGCGCAACTACCCCGAGGCGGCGGCGCTGTCCTTCCTGATGATGGGGCTGATCCTCGCCGTGATCGTCGTCTACCTGCGCTTCGCCGGCACCGGCGCCTTCATGGGCGATGCCGAGGAGAAGAAGGCGTGATGGCGATCGCCGGGCGGGCCTGGGGGTGGCTGCGGCGCAACGCGCTGCCGATCTACGCCGGTTTCGCGATCGCCTACATGCTGATCCCGATCGTCGTCATCGCCGTCTTCTCCTTCGGCGCGACGCCGAGAGACAAACTCACCTTCGGCCTCAACGATGGCTTCACGACCGAGTACTGGACCAGCGCCTTCGCGCTGCCGGAACTGAACGAGGCGCTGATGACGAGCATCCGGCTGGCCGCCTTCTCGACCGCGATCGCGACCGCGATCGGCACGCTGATGGCGATCGCGCTGGTCCGCCACACCTTCCGCGGGCGGCGCGTCGCCAACCTGCTGATCGTGATCCCGATGGCGACGCCCGAGGTCGTGATCGGCGCCTCGCTGCTCTCGATGTTCATCTATTACTCGTTCGCGCTCGGCTTCACGACGCTGCTGCTCGCCCACGTGATGTTCTCGATCAGCTTCGTGGTCGTCGTCGTGCGCTCGCGGCTGATCGGCTTCGACCGCAACCTCGAGGAGGCCGCCGCCGACCTCGGCGCCTCGCCGCTGACCGCCTTCCGCACGGTCACCCTGCCGCTGCTGGCGCCGGGGATCGTCGCCGCCGGTCTGCTCGCCTTCGCCCTCTCGATCGACGACTTTGTGATCTCCAACTTCAACTCGGGGACGACGGTGACCTTCCCGCTGTATGTATACGGAGTGAGCTTGCGCGGCATCCCGGTCCAGGTCAACGCGCTGGCGACGATGCTCTTCGTCGTCGCGGCGACGGCGGCGGCGCTGGTCCTCTGGCAGCAACGGCGGGCCGAGCGGATGGCGGCGGTCCGCCCGGAGCGCGAAGCGGCGCCTCCGCGGCCGCTGCCCGGCACGGCGGCGGCGCAGTGAGCGCGCGGGGGCGGGGGTCGCCTCGCCGAGTGCGGGGACGCTGGGGGTCGCCTCGCCGAGTGCCTAAATCCGCCTTCGGCGGATTGATCTTGTGCCGCTTCGCGGCCTGGGGACACCCGCCAGGGGCCGCTTCGCGAGGCATCGGTGAGGCGACCCCCAGCGTCCTTCGATTCGGGTTCGCTGTTTGTTCCGCTACCGACACATGGGCGACTAATGGGTGACTTGACGCTGCGCAACTACATCGGCGGGGTCTGGCGGGAGGCGGACGCGGTGGGGGAGCTGGAGGATGTGGACCCTGCTACCGGGGAGGTTGCCGCGCGAGTTCCGCTCAGTGGGAAGCGTGAGGTTCGGGAGGCTGTGGAGGCGGCGCGTGCTGCGCAGCCTGGCTGGCGGGCGGTGCCGCCGCAGCGGCGGGCGCGGGCGGTGCTGGACCTGCGCGACGGGCTGGAAGCGCGGCGCGAGGAGCTGGTCGCCTTGGTCAGCACCGACATGGGCAAGACCCTGGCCGACGCCGACGGCGAGGTCGGGCGCGGGATCGAGTCGGTCGAGTCTGCGGCGGCGATCCCGCACCTGCTCAAAGGCGAGCTGCTCGAGGGGGTCGCCGACGGGGTCGACGTGGAGATGCTGCGCCAGCCGGTCGGCGTGGTCGCGGCGATCACGCCGTTCAACTTCCCGGCGATGATCCCGCTCTGGTTCCTGCCCTACGCGATCGCCTGCGGCAACTCGTTCCTGCTCAAGCCCTCCGAGCAGGACCCCCGGCCGGCGGCGCTGATCGCGGAGATCGTCGACTCGGTCGAGGCAATCCCGCCCGGCGTCGTCAACCTCGTCCACGGCGGGCGCGACGCGGTCGAGGCGATCCTCGCCGAGCCGGGCATCGACGCCGTCTCCTTCGTCGGCCGCGCGGCGACGGCGCGGATCGTCGCCGCGGGCTGCGTCGCGACGGGCAAGCGGGTGCAGGCGCTGGGCGGCGCCAAGAACTCGCTGGTCGTGATGCCCGACGCGGACCTGGGGCGGGCGATGCCGGCGATCATGGGAACCGCCTTCGGCGCCGCCGGCCAGCGCTGCCTGGCCGGCTCGGTCTGCGTCGTCGTCGGCGATGCGGCGCGGCGGGCCGAGCTGCGCGAGAGCCTGGCCGCGGCCGCGGCGGCGCTGCGGGTCGGCCCCGGCGCGGACCCGACGACCGATGTCTGCCCGATGGTCTCGGCGGAGGCGCGTGAGACGGTCGCCGCGGCGATCGGGCGGGCTGAGGGGGCGGGCGCCGAGCTGCTGCTCGACGGCCGCGGCGACGCCGGCCCGGCCGGCACGCTGCTCGGCCCGACCATCCTGGCGGTCGCCGATCCCGAGGCCGAGCCCGCCCGCGAGGAGCTCTTCGGGCCGCTGCTGACCGTGGTCGAGGTCGACGACCTCGACGCGGCGCTCGAGTTCCTCAACGGCTCGCGCTACGGCAACGCGGGCGCGATCTTCACCTCCTCCGGCGCCGCGGCGCGCGCCTACCGCTACGGCGCCGAGGCGGGCATGCTCGGCGTCAACGTCGGCGTCCCCGCCCCGGTCGCCTGGTTCCCGTTCAGCGGCTGGAAGGACTCGATCGACGGCGACCTGCACGCCAACGGGACGGATGCCGTCGACTTCTACACGCGCAAGAAGGTCGTGACGACGCGCTGGTAAGGGAGGGCGAGAGTGGCTCCGGTGGGAGGAATGGGGCGGTCGGGGTTGAAGCGGGGCGCATGATCGAGGTGTCGAGGACGTTGATGAAGTCAGAGCCCGAACTCGCCGACCTGGTCGGCGAAGTCGCGGGCGTCGAGGTGACGATGGCCGAGAAGGGCTTCGGCACGCGGGTCGAGTTGCGCGCCGACGAGGCCTCGGGCCTCGACCGGGCCGACCTGGAGCGCTACCTCGACCGCCTTGCCGAGCCGCAGAAGCAGCCGTTCGGCGGATAGGCCCCCGAAACAATCCTGAAATAGACTCCCGCGCCGCATGCGCGAGAGGAATCCGGTCACCCACGAGGAGAAGCTCGCCTACCTGCGCGAGCTGCGCGAGGCGGCGATCAACTCCGCCTCCGAGGAGGCGGTCGAGAAGCAGCACGCGAAGGGCAAGCTGACCGCGCGCGAGCGGGTCGAGAAGCTGCTCGACCCGGGCTCCTTCGAGGAGCTCGACACCTTCGTCCGCCACCGCACCTACGACTTCGAGATGCAGAAACGGCGCCCCTGGGGCGACGCCGTCGTCACCGGCCACGGCACGATCGACGGTCGCACCGTCTTCGTCTTCTCGCAGGACTTCACCGTCTTCGGCGGCAGCCTCGGCGAGGTGATGGCGGAGAAGATGTGCAAGGTGATGGACCAGGCCGCCGCGGTCGGCGCGCCGGTGATCGGCATCAACGACTCCGGCGGCGCGCGGATACAGGAGGGCGTCGTCAGCCTCGGCGCCTACGGCGACGTCTTCGTCCGCAACGTGCAGTGCTCCGGTGTGATCCCGCAGATCAGCTTGATCATGGGGCCCTGCGCCGGCGGCGCCGTCTACTCGCCGGCGATGACCGACTTCATCTTCATGGTCAAAGAGACCTCGCACATGTTCATCACCGGCCCGGAAGTGATCAAGACGGTGACCGGCGAGGAAGTCGAGTTCGAGGAGCTGGGCGGGGCGATGAGCCACAACAGCAAGTCGGGCGTCGCCCACTTCGCCGCCGAGGACGAGGAGAGCTGCCTCGAGGATGCTCGCTACCTGCTCGGCTTCCTGCCCTCGAACAACCTCGAGGCGCCGCCGCGCTTCACTCCCGAGGACGACCCCGAGCGCGAAGACGAGGAGCTGGAAACGATCGTCCCCGACGATCCCAGCAAGCCCTACGACATGCGCGACGTGATCTCCCGCATCGTCGACGACGAGGAGTTCTTCGAGGTCCACGAGCACTTCGCCAAGAACATCGTCTGCGGCTTCTCACGGCTCGACGGCTTCCCGATCGGGATCGTCGGCAACCAGCCCGCCCACCTGGCCGGCGTGCTCGACATCGAGGCCTCCGAGAAGGCGGCCCGCTTCGTCCGCACCTGCGACGCCTACAACGTCCCGATCGTCACCTTCACCGACGTGCCCGGCTTCCTGCCCGGCACCGACCAGGAGTGGAACGGGATCATCCGCCACGGCGCCAAGCTGCTCTACGCCTTCACCGAGGCGACCGTGCCGAAGCTTACCGTCGTCACCCGCAAGGCCTACGGCGGCGCCTACGACGTGATGAACTCGAAGCACATGCTGGCCGACTACAACGTCGCCTGGCCGACCGCCGAGGTCGCGGTGATGGGGCCGGAGGGCGCGGTCAACATCATCTACCGCAAGGACATCGCCTCCTCGCCGACCCCCGACGAACGCCGCCAGAAGCTGATCGACGACTACAAAGCCCACTTCGCCAACCCCTACTCGGCGGCCGAGCGCGGCTACATCGACGACGTGATCGAGCCCAGGCAGACCCGCCCGAAGCTGATCAAGGCGCTGCGCATGCTGCAGACCAAGCGGGTCGAGCAACCGAAGCGCAAGCACGGCAACATCCCGCTGTAGGGGCTGGTACGCGCACTAGCGCTCGCGGGGCATCTCCGCCGCCGCCTCGCGCCTCGATCGCCAGGTCGCCAGCGGGGCGGCGGCCATCTCCTCCCAGGCGGCGCTTTCGCCGAGGTACTGCATGACGACGAAGTGGAGCAGGCCGGGGAGCATCTCGGGAGCCTGCGCGGCATCGCCGTCCATCAACTTCGCCGCGATCAGGGTGTCGATCGCGCCGACGACGAAGTCCGACGCGATCGGCGGCGGCGCCTGGCCGGAGCGGATCTCGTCGCGGCCACTGTCGAGGGCGCGGGCGAGGCGTTCCATCAGGTCGCGGCGCTGGGCCAGTGGGCGCTCACCGGCGGCGTGCACCTCGACCAGCAACGCCTTGGCGATCAGCGGCTGGTTGGCGCAGAACTCGAGCAGCTCGGCGAGCGCCGCCCGCAGCCCCTCGCGCCAGGACGGCTGCCGCTTGGCGGCGCCGAGCAGCCGCCGGTAGAGCCACTCGCCGGCGTCGCCGTAGGCCTGGGCGAAGCAGTCCTCGCTGTCCTGGAAGTGCTTGTAGAAGGTCGCGCGGCTCGTTTGCGCCCGCTCGATCACGTTGCGTACGGCGACCTGCTCGTAGCCGAGCTCGCCGCTGGCGAGAAGTATCGCCTCGAGGATCCGCTCGCGGGGCGGGCGGCGGCCATGGGCGCCTGGAAAGCTGAGAACGGTGCCGCTGTCGCCGTTTGAAAACATGCTCCTTTTGTCTAGGTATAGCAGCTTTTAAAAACCCGGTTGCCTAGAACGCTATGTTTTCTGGAGAAAAGGCAAGTAGACATCGGATATATGTTTTGGTACCGTCTTGGCATGGCCGACTCGCGGTCACTCTCCGAGCGCCTCTCGAAATTGCCCCCGGGGCGGCACCTGATCCCGCGCGACTTCGTTGCCCAGAACCAGCGCGAGCGGATGCTGCTGGCGACCGCCGAGCTGGTCGCCGAGCGCGGCTACCAGAAGACGACGATCGAGCTGATCGCGAAGACCGCGCGGGTTGCCCTGGCGACCTTCTACGAGCACTTCGCCAACAAGGAAGAGTGCTTTCTCGCCGCCTTCGACGAGAGCGTCGCCGCCGCCGGCGAGGTCTTCGCCGAGCTGGTCGACCCCGAGCAGCCCTGGGTCGATCAGATCTCGACCGGGCTCGAGGTCCTGCTCGAGATGGTCGTCGCCGAGCAGCCGCGCGCCAAGCTCTGCATCGTCGAGAGCCAGGCGGCGGGGCGCGAAGCGATGGCCCGCTACCAGTCGCTGCTGGAAACCGTCGCGCCGAAGCTGCGCGAGGGGCGCGAGTTCAATCCGCGGGCGAACCGCCTGCCGGAGGGACTCGAGACGGCGATCGCCGGCGGGCTGTTGTGGCTGGTCCACCAGCGCCTGATCTCCGGCCGGGCGGCCGACCTCAAGGGGCTGCTGCCGGAGATGCTGCAGGTGACCTTGACGCCCTATGTCGGCGAGCAGGAGGCGGCGCGCGCCGCGGAGGCGGCCCAGGCCAGGGCGGCGGCGTGATCGCTCACGGAACCAGGCAGAGCGCGGGGAGTCGGGCCAGGACGATGTGATCGAATCGCGCAGAGGACGCGATCCGGCGCGGGAGAGGATCGCCGCCGCGATGGTCGAGCTGGTCGCCGGCCACGGCCTCGCGGCGGTCGACATAGGGACGATCTGCGAGCGGGCCGCGGTGGGCCACGCCCACTTCGACCGCTGCTTCGCCGACCTCGAGGACTGCTTCCTCGTTCTCCACGGGGAGATCGTCGAGGAGCTCTGCGTCCGGGTCGAGGCTGCCTGCGAGGGCCGCGAGGCCTGGCACGACAGGGTCTGGGCGGCGGGCATGGCGGCGATGCGCTGTCTGCAGGAGGACCCGGATCGGGCGCGCTACCTCTCCGCCGGCGGCGCCGCCGCCGCCCAGTCGTGCCGCGACCGGGTCGTGCAGCGGATCGCCGACATCCTCGACGGCGGTCGCGGCGAGGTCGAGGGCGAGCGGCTGATGTCGCGCTGCACGGCGGAAATCGCCGCCGGCGCGGTCTACGGCACGATCCAGGCCAAGATCGAGGCCGGCTCGATCGAACGCGGCGAGGAGTTCCTCCCCGAGCTGATCTATCTGGCGACAATGCCCTACCTCGGCCAGCGCGCAGCCGAGGACGAGCTCTTGGTCCAGCCGCTGAGGTAGGGCGGGCGGCAACCGGCCGTCGCCGGGGGTATCGTCGGGTCGTGGCAAAGGGGAAGGCGAAGAACGGCAAGCCGCAGACGGAGGCGTCAGCCCCCTCGTCGCGACTGCCCGCCGGGCGGCATGGGCTGCCGCGCGAGTTCATCGTCCAGAACCAGCGCGAGCGGATCGTCACCGCCCTGGTCGACACCGTCGCCGAGCGCGGCTACAACGCGACCACCGTCGCCAACGTCACCAAGGCCGCCTCGGTCTCGCGGCGCACCTTCTACGAGCACTTCGCCGACAAGGAAGCCTGCTTCCTCGCCGCCTATGAGATGGTCGCCGACCACATCGCCGCCTCGATGCGGGTGGCGGCGGAGTCCTTCGAGGACTGGCCGCAGCAGGTCCGCGCGGCGCTGGCGACGATGCTGCGCTTCCTCGCCGGCGAGCCCGAGCTGGCCCGCCTCTGCATGATCGAGCCGGTCGCCGCGGGCGGTGAGATCGCCGCCCGCCACCGCGCCTCGATGCAGGGGTTGGTCGAGATCCTCAAGGCCGGCCGGCCCGAGCAGGGCGGCCGCCGCCCACTGCCGGAGGCGACGGAGGAGACCCTGGTCGGCGGCATCGTCTCCCTGGTCGTGCGCGAGATCAGCGCCGGCCGCGCCGAGCAGCTCGAGTCGCTGCTGCCGGACCTGGTCGAGCTGACCCTGGCGCCCTACGTCGGCGCCGAGCAGGCCGAGCAGCTCGCCCGGCAGTAGGGGGAAGGACGAAAAAAACCACCCCGGCCGCTGGGGCCGAGGTGGTCAATCCAACGGGCCCCTGCCCGAAGTCTTAGAAGCCGGCCGGGTGGCGGGCTACGAAGCTACCCGCCATGCTGCGCGGATCCTCGTGCCAGCTCGGGCCGGTTTTGCCGCCGCTGTTGCCGGAGGTGTCCCAGCGGTAGCCGGCGATCATCGCGTAGGTGTGGCCGGCGTTGGCGTAGACGGTGATCCAGCGTCCCTTGCCGCGGTTGCCCCAACTGGCCAGGGGACCGGAGGGCATCGGGCTGCTGAGGAACTTGCCGCCCCGCAGCGCGAAGCTGACCGCGCCGGAGCAGTCGTAGCCGCGGTCGAACCAGCGGCCATGTCCACCGCCCCAGATGTAGGGCTTGTTGCGGATCTTGTTCGCCGCCATGATCACCCGCTTGACCCGCGCCGGGGCGGATTTCGGCGGGATCAGCATCCCGTTGGGTAGAAGTCTTGCTTTCGGGGTAGGAGTGCACATATCGACCTCGGCCGCGGTCAGGCCGCCGCCGTCACAGGCGGCGCTGGCGCCGGCTGGAAGTAGGGCGAGGATTGCGAGTGCTGCGACTGCAGCCAATCCCCCCTTGAGCTTTGAGCTGTTCTTGGGCAAACCGATTCTCCTTCGTCGGCCTACGGGGTTAGCTGTCGGGCTGGCGCTGAAAGGAGCCTGCGCCCCCGCCCTATATGGGCGAGTTAGCCCCGAAAACGTGGTTCCCCCGTTCCCGCGTCGCCTTCGGCTGGCGGGATTCGGCGTTTCGGTTGTTCGGAACGGCGAGCAGTGTAGACGATCGCCCGGCCGGACGCTCACAGAACGTAAACATTTAGTGGCCTTTCGCACTTTCATCCCGGATTCCTCTCGGCCGGGGGGCTGGTAGCTTGCCTTCCGGGATGGATCTTTCAGGCCGCTCAGCCCTGCTCACCGGTGCCACCGGCGGCCTCGGAAGGGCGATCGCGCAGGCGCTGGCGGCGCGCGGCGCGAAGCTGATCCTCAGCGGGCGCGGCGCTGAGGCCCTGGAGACGCTGGCGGCGGAGCTGCCCGGCGGCGGCCACCGCGCCCTGCCCGCCGACCTCGCCGAGCCGGGCGCCGCCGAGAGGCTCGCCGCGGAGGCTGGCGAGGTGGACATCCTCGTCGCCAATGCGGGCCTGCCCGGTTCCGGCCGGCTGACCGACTTCACCCCCGAGGAGGTGACCCGCGCCCTGCGTGTCAACCTCGAGGCGCCGATGCTGCAGGCGCAGGCGCTCTCCCCGGCGATGGTCGAGCGCGGGTCGGGCCACCTGGTATTCATCGCCTCGCTGGCCGGCAAGGCGCCCAGCCCGCGCAGCTCCCTCTACAACGCGACCAAGTTCGGCCTGCGCGGCTTCGCCCTTGGCCTGCGAGCCGACCTCCGGCCGAAGGGGGTTGGCGTCTCGCTGATCTCGCCCGGTTTCATTCGCGACGCCGGGATGTTCGCCGACGCCGGCGCCTCGTCGGCGGGCCTCGGCACCGGCCGTCCCGACCAGGTCGGTGCCGCTGTCGTCCGCGCGATCGAGCACGACCGGGCCGAGATCGCCGTCGGCCCCATGCGCCAGCGCGCCCTCGCCCACTTCGCTCTCGCTTCTCCGGCGATCTCGGTCCGTGCCCAAAGTGGCGCCGCCGGCCAGAAAGCCGCCAAGGCCGTCGCCGACGGCCATCCCCAGGACAAGCGCTGACGAGCGGCGGGTGGGGGGTGCCCGGTCGGCAGCGGCGTCCTCTTTTTCGCCCCACCTACGACATCGGACGGCGACCTGCGCTACAGGCGAAAAACCCAGCAACGGCCGGGCACCCCCCACCCGCCGCCCCCACCACCCCTCTTGCCTAGGATGACCGTGTGACCTCCCTCGACTCCTT
>JBBDJH010000010.1:0-24254 GCA_040879985.1 Solirubrobacterales bacterium | reverse complement strand
GGGGGGCCCCCCCCGGCCGCGGCTCGCCGGGGCCGGGCGGCGCCTGCGGGCGACCGCGCTGCCGCCGCTGCGCTGGGCGGGCCGGCGGCTGCGCCCCGCCGGCGCCTTGCTCTTCCGCCGGCTCGCCTGGCTCGAACGGCGCCTGCTGGCCGTTGCCGCCCGGGCGCAACGGGCGGCGACCGCCGTCAGCGCCGTGCTCACTCCCCAGCGGGCGATCTGCCTGACGATCGCCGGCGCCGCCGCCTGCCTGATCGCGGCCCAGTTCGTCGAGTACCGCGCGGTCGAGGTCGGGCAGGCGGGCTACGCCGGGCTGCCGGCGGCGAGCGCGCCCACCGTCGGCGGCGAGACCGCCGGCCAGGCCCACGCCTATCTGCTGATCCCGGTGGCGCTGCTCGCCGCGGCCCTCGCCCTCGCCGGCCTGGTCAACGAGCGCCGGCGCGGGCTGGGGCGGATCGTCTTCGCGCTCGGCCTGCTCAGCCTCGCCGTGATCCTGATCGTCGACCTGCCGGCGGGCCTCGACGTCGGCGCCGAGGCCTCGCGCTTCACCGGCGCCGAGGCCGTCCTATACGACGGCTTCTACGCCCAGATCGCCGCCGCAGCCGGCCTAATGCTCGGCGGGTTGCTGCTCGTTGCCGCTCCAAAAGCGGCGGCCCGCTACCATGCCCGCCCGTGCCGAACACGAACCAACTTATTAGGAAGGGCCGCAAGCGGCCTAAGAAGAAGACGACGACGCCGGGCCTCAAGTCGGGCCAGGGGCGCAAGAAGGGCGTCGCCGCGCCGCAACGGCGAGGCGTCTGCACCCGCGTCGCCACGGTAACGCCGAAGAAGCCGAACTCGGCCCTGCGCAAGATCGCCCGTGTCCGCCTCACCAACGGGATGGAGGTCACCACCTACATCCCCGGCGAGGGCCACAATCTGCAGGAGCACTCGGTGGTGCTGGTCCGCGGCGGCCGGGTCAAGGATCTGCCGGGCGTCCGCTACAAGGTCGTCCGCGGCACCCTCGACGCGGCCGGTGTCTCCGACCGCAAGCAAGCGCGCTCCCTCTACGGCGTCAAGGCCTCCTAGCGATGCCGCGCCGCTCCGCCGCAACCATCCGCCCGGTCGAACCGGATGCCCGTTTCCGCAACCGGCTCGTCCAGCAGCTGATCAACAAGGTGATGAGCGACGGCAAGAAGTCGATCGCCGAGCGGATCGTCTACGACGCGCTGGCGATCGTCGGCGAGCGCTCCAGCGAGGACCCGGTCGAGACCCTGGAGGCGGCGGTCAAAAATCTGACCCCGTCGCTCGAGGTCCGCTCGCGCCGGGTCGGCGGCGCCACCTACCAGGTGCCGGTCGAGGTCCCCGCCCGCCGCGCCCGCACGCTCGCCGTGCGCTGGCTGGTCGACTTCGCCCGCAACCGCCGCGAGTACTCGATGTCGGAGCGCCTCGCCAGCGAAATCCTCGACTCGACCCAGCAGCAGGGCGGGGCGTGGAAGCGCAAGGACGACATTTACAGAATGGCGCAGGCAAACAAGGCTTTCGCGCACTACAGGTGGTAGATAGCCTGGCCGCATGAGCCGGCCGATCCTTGCCGTCGATGTCGACGGCGTCATTTCGCTCTTCGGATTCGATGAGCCTCCCGACAAGTCCGAGGCCAAGTTCGAGCTGGTCGATGGGATGGTGCATTGCATCTCCTTGGCGGCGGGCAGGCGGCTGACGACGCTGGCCGAGCACTACGAGTTGGTCTGGGCCACGGGGTGGGAGGACAAAGCGAATGACTACCTGCCCAACATCCTCGGCCTGCCCGAGCTGCCCTTCCTCAGCTTCGACGGCGCCGCGCGCTTCGGCTCGGCGCACTGGAAGCTGGGGCCGCTGGACAGCTACGGCGAGGGCCGGCCGCTGGCCTGGATCGACGACAACTTCGACGAGAGCTGCTACGAGTGGGCGCGGGGTCGGGAGCAGCCGACCCTGCTCGTCCCGACCGAGCCCCACCTCGGCCTCGAGGAGGTCCAGGTCGAAGCGTTGACCGCCTGGGCCGGCGGTCTACACTGACTCGATGCACGGTTTCTGGCCGATCTTCTTCCTGCTCGTCGTGCTGAAGGTCCCCGTCTTCGCCGCCCTCTGGCTCGTCTGGTGGGCCGCCAAGACCCCGGACCCCGCAAGCTCCCAGGACGACTCGAGCGGCGGCTCCGACCCCCGCCGCCCCTTCCCCACCCGCCCGCGCGGTCCCCATCACAATTCCCCTTTCAAGCCACCCGCTTCCGCTCCTTGCGGATCTCGCGCAGGTAGGGGTGAAAGTCGACCTCGATCGTGTGGCGCTTGGAGCTGACGAAGCGCCTGTCCATCCAGCGTTCGTAGGCGGCGATCTCCTTGCGCATCTGCGCCGCCTCCGGTAGGGCCGCCCCGCCGGTCAGCAGGTCGGCGATCCATTCCGACTGCGCCTCGGCGATCGGCATGATCGGCCCCAGCGGCTGGACGAAGCCGATGAAGTAGAGACCGGGGGTCTCGACCGCGACGGTGCGCTTGTAGAGCGGCATGCGGTTGTCGCGGGCGGCGAAGACCCGCGGATCGAGAAAGGGGAAGGCGATCTCGTAGCCGGTGCAGTAGATCGTCAGGTCGATCTCCTCCTCGCTGCCGTCGGCGAAGCGGACCGTGCGACCGCCGGCGAAGCGGTCGATGTTCGGCTTGACCGTGATGTCACCGTGGCCGATCCTCGGCAGCAGCTCCGAGGAGACGGTCGGGTGGGCCTCGAGCAGCTTGTGGTCCGGCTTGGCCAGGCCGTAGTCGGTCATCTCGCCGACCGAGAGCTTCAGCAGCCGCTTCATGAAGAAGCGCCGCACGGCCATCGGCAGGTACGTGGTGATGGGCGGCGAGGCTTCGTCGATCGGCTTGCCGCCGAGGAACTTGGGCAGCACGTAGGCGCTGCGGCGCATCGCCATGAAGGTCTTCGCGGCGATCCGCGAGGACTCGACCGCGACGTCGACGGCCGAGTTGCCGATCCCCAGCACGAGCACCCGCTTGCCCTCGAGCACGTCCGGCTCGCGGTAATGGTGGACGTGCATCTGCTCGCCCGCGTAGCCGTCGGCGCCGGGGAACGGCGGTTCGGGCCAGCGCGGCTTCCAGTGATGGCCGTTGGCGACGATCACCGCCCGGTAGCTCTCGGTGCGGCGCCCGTCGGGACCGTCGACGGTCACCTCCCACTCCCCCTCCCTCGCGTTCGCCTTTTGTCGACCTGAGCCCGACACAGGGCGAACGCTGACCACCTCGGTGTTGAAGGTGATCTTCTCGTCCAGGCCGAAGCGCTTGGCGTAGTCGTCGAAGTACCTGGCGACCTGCCAGTGGCTCGGGTAGTCCGGGTAGTCCTCCGGCATCGGGAACGACTTGAAGGACATCAGCTTGCGGGCGCTGTTGATGTGCAGCGAGCGGTAGGCGGAAGAGGTGCCGTTGTCGTTCTCGTAGCGCCAGTTGCCGCCGATCATCGACCCCTTCTCAAAGCAGTCGAACTCGACCCCGCGGGCGCCGAGAACCTGGCAGGCGGCGATCCCAGAGCTACCGGCGCCGACGATGCAGACCTTCTGGTGGTTGGCCACGCGGCCAATCTACCTTGAGGCGCAGGCACAGGGGTGAGGCGGTTCACCCCTGGGGCCCGTAGTCGCGGGGGCGGATCCGGCCGAAGCTGTGGCCATCGGGAATCAAACCCAACGAAAGGAGCCCCCGATGACCCAGACGAAGAAGTTCCGCCTCTCCCCCGCCATGGTGATTGCCTGCATCGCGCTGTTCGCGACGACGGCCGGCACCGCGCTGGCGGCGGCGCTGCCCAAGAACAGCGTCCGCTCGGCACAGATCGTCAACGGTGCCGTCAAGACCGTCGACCTCGGTAAAAACGCCGTCAAGAGCGGCAAGATCGCCGACGGCACGATCGGCGCCGCCGACCTCGGCACCGACTCGGTCGGCACGGATGAGATCGCCAAAGACGCGGTCGATTCCGACGAGATCGCCAAAGACGCGGTCGAGTCCGATGAGATCGCCGACAACGCGGTCGGTTCGGCCAAGGTGGCCGACCAGTCGCTGACCGCCAACGACCTGGCCCCGAACTCGGTCGGCTCGAGCGAGCTGCAGACCGCCTCGGTCCGCTCCGCGGAGCTCGGCCCGATCATCCAGGTGACGAACACCACCGCGATCGCCAACGGCGGCAGCGGCGGCGTCTCGGTCCAGTGCCCCGCCGGCACCACCGTGATCAGCGGCGGCGCCCAGCCCGCCAACTTCGGCGTCGAGATGACCTCGACGCTGCGCAGCGGCAACGGCTGGCTCTACCAGGCAAAAAACAACAGCGGCGCGGGCTCCACCCTCAGGGTGTTCGCCTACTGCCTCGCCGCGTAGGCGACGAGGTTCAAGTCTGAAGTCCTCAGACGCCAGATGCGAAACGCACCACGGCCGGGGCCCCAAGGGTCCCGGCCGTTTTTGATCTCAGGACGTGCGGCACTACCGACCTCGATTTTGATCTGACATAATGATCGTGAAATGTCTTTAGGACATAAGAGGGCACAATGACCACACCAGCAGAGAACATCGGGACCGCGGAGGCCAAGCGGCGCTTCTCGCAGCTCGTCGACAGGGTTGGCGAGGGCGAGAGCTTCGTCGTCTCCCGGCGGGGCAAGCCGGTGGTGGCTTTTGTCCCACCCACCGCCGACCTACTGGACAGGCCTGGGCATCCGCCCAGCGGGCTCGCCGCCGTCGCCGGCGCGCTGGCGGAGTGGGACGAGCTGGACGATGTCGTCGCCGAGATCTATGCGTCTCGCGGCACCAGCACCGACCGCCCGGCGCCCGATCTCGGCTAGGACGGGGCTGCGCCGTGTACTGCTTCGACACCGACGTGCTCAGCGCGACGATTCGCCGCGATCCATCACTGCCGGTCATCCGCCGGCTGGCGCAGGTGCTCCCGCCCGAGCAGTTCACCACCGCGATCACCATGGGAGAGCTGCTCTACGGAGCCGCCCGCCGGAACAACCGGCGCCTCAGCGAACAGGTCCGTGACCTGATCCGCGGAGCGGTCACCATCCTGCCGTTCGACGAATCGGCCGCCGATGTCTACGGGCCTCTTCGCGCGCAACTCGAGGCGGGCGGGCAGCCCTTGGCCGAGCCCGATCTCCGCATAGCCTCAATCGCCTTGTCCAGAGACCTAACCCTGGTCACGGGCAACACTCGCCGCTTCGACCGGATTCCCGGCCTGGCGATCGAGAACTGGCTGCGCACCGAGAACGACCCCAACTACAGCTAAACGGAAGAGGAAAAACGTCGACGGCGCGGGTCCGGGTGCCCGTCCGGCGGAACTTGTGAGCGAGCGAAGCGAGCGGGTTCCGGCGGATGGGTACCCGGACCCGCCCGCCCCTACGAGGCTTTGTCCTCGGTGTTGGTCTCGATCTCCTGGGCGAGCTCCTCGAGCTCCTCCGCGAAGGAGGGCCCGAAGCTCTCGACCGGGGTCTCGTCGCCGTTGACGCCGAGCTCCGCCGCCAGGTCCTCCTCGTCGAGCAGGTCGTCGTCGCTAGGCGGCTCGATCGGCACCGCCGGCTCGACCGAGAGCGTGCGGTAGTGCTTCAGCCCGGTCGCCGCCGGGATCAGCTTGCCGATGATCACGTTCTCCTTCAGCCCGACCAGCTTGTCGCGCTTGCCCTCCAGGGCCGCGTCGGTGAGCACCTTGGTGGTCTCCTGGAAGGAGGCCGCGGAGAGGAAGGACTCGGTCGCCAGCGAGGCCTTGGTGATGCCGAGGATGACCTCCTCGCCTTTGGCCGCCGTGCCGCCGTCCGCCTTGGTCTGTTTGTTGAGCCGTTTGAGCTGGTTGCGGTCTTCGAGCTGGCCCGGCAGCAGGCTGGTCGAGCCCTTCGACTCGATTTTGACCTTCTTCAACATCTGCCGCGCGATCAGCTCGATGTGCTTGTCGTTGATGTCGACGCCCTGCGCCCGGTAGACCTTCTGCACCTCGGCGACGAGGTAGAGCTCGGTCTCGGTCCGGCCGCGGATCGAGAGCAGGTCGGCCGGGTAGAGCGAGCCCTCGTTGAGCTGCTGGCCGACCTCGACCTTCTCGCCGTCGGTGACGTGCAGGCGGGTGCGCGGCGGGAAGCTGTAGCTGTGCTCCTCGCCGCTCGACTCGATCACGATCACTTTCAGCGCTTTGTCGGTCTCCTCGACCGTGACCTTGCCGGCCTCCTCGGCCATCTGCGCGAGGCCCTTCGGTTTGCGCGCCTCGAAGAGCTCGACGATGCGCGGCAGGCCCTGGGTGATGTCCTGGCCGGCGACACCGCCGGTGTGGAAGGTGCGCATCGTCAGCTGCGTGCCGGGCTCGCCGATCGACTGGGCGGCGATGATCCCCACCGCGTCGCCGATGTTGACGGTCGCGCCGGTGGCCGGGGCGACGCCGTAGCAGGAGCGGCAGACGCCCGAGTCCGCCTCGCACTTGAGGGTCGAGCGGACCGGGATCGCGACCTCCTCGTCGCCGAACGCCTCGGCGATCGCCTCGACGTCGGTGAGCAGGATCTCCTGGTTGCGCTTGAGCAGATCGCGGCCGCGCTTGGTTTCGAATTTCTTCGCCGCCAGGCGGCCGATCAGGTTGTCGTTGAGCGAGCCGTCCACTTTGCGCAGCGGCATCTCGATGTGGTCTTTGGTCTTGCAGTCCTCGTCGCGGACGATCACGTCCTGGGCGACGTCGACCAGGCGCCGGGTCAGGTAGCCGGAGTCGGCCGTGCGCAGCGCCGTGTCGGCCAGGCCCTTGCGGGCGCCGTGGGTGGAGATGAAGTACTCGAGCACCGAGAGGCCCTCCATGAAGTTGGCCTTGATCGGCCGCTCGATGATTTCGCCTTTCGGGTTGGCCATCAGGCCGCGCATCCCGGCCAGCTGGCGGATCTGTTTGAACGAGCCGCGTGCGCCCGAGTTGGCCATCATGAAAATCGGGTTGAGCTCGTCGAGGTTGTCCTCCATCGCCTGGGCGACCTCGTCGGTGGCCTTGTTCCATTCGGCGGTGACCGCCTCGTGGCGCTCCTCGGCGGTGATGTAGCCGTCGTCGTACTGGCCCTGGATCGCCGCCGTCTGCTTCTCGTAGCGGTCGAGGATCTGCGCCTTGTCGGGCGGTGAGACGACGTTGTTCTTGGAAACCGTGATCCCGGCCTGGCTGGCGTAGTGGAAGCCGAGGTCCTTGAAGGCGTCGAGCACGCGTGAGACCGTCGGCGCCCCGTAGGCCTCGACCAGGTCGAAGACCATCTCGTTGACGTCGCGCTTCTTCAGCGCCTGGTTGGCGAAGACGAAGCCCTCCGGGTCGAACTCGTCGTCGAGCGTCTCGGCGAGGGCGCGCTCGATCTTTTCGTTGAAGATGATCCGCCCGACCGTGGTCAGGAAGTGCTCGTGCCCGGCGCGCCGGTACTCGGCCAGGTCATGCAGCTTGCAGCCGCCGTTCTCGTAGACGAGCTCGGCCTCCTGGGCGGAGCGGAAGACCTTGGGCGCGTCGCCGTTCGGGCTCTTGCCCTTCTTCAGCTCCTCGTCCCGCTTGGCCAGCTCCTCGGCCGAGGGGCCGTAGGTGAGGTAGTAGATGCCAAGCACCATGTCCTGCGTCGGCGTCGCCAGCGGCGAGCCGTGAGCCGGCGAGAGGATGTTGTTGGCGGAGAGCATCAGGATCCGCGCCTCGGCCTGGGCCTCGGCGGAGAGCGGCACGTGGACCGCCATCTGGTCGCCGTCGAAGTCGGCGTTGAAGGCGTGGCAGACCAGCGGGTGGACCTGGATCGCCTTGCCCTCGACCAGCACCGGTTCGAAGGCCTGGATGCCGAGGCGGTGCAGCGTCGGCGCCCGGTTGAGCAGGACCGGGTGCTCGTGGATGACTTCCTCGAGCACGTCCCAGACCTCGGGCACCATCGACTCGACCATCTTCTTGGCCGCCTTGATGTTCTGCACCGCCTTGCGCTCGACCAGCTGCGCCATGATGAACGGCTTGAAGAGCTCCAGGGCCATCAGCTTGGGCAGGCCGCACTGCTGCAGCTGCAGGCTCGGGCCGGAGACGATCACCGAGCGGCCGGAGTAGTCGACGCGCTTGCCGAGCAGGTTCTGGCGGAAGCGGCCCTGCTTGCCCTTGAGCATGTCGGAGAGCGACTTCAGCGGGCGGTTGCCCGGGCCCGTGACGGGGCGGCCGCGGCGGCCATTGTCGAACAGCGCGTCGACCGCCTCCTGCAGCATCCGCTTCTCGTTGTTGACGATGATCTCGGGGGCGCCGAGGTCGAGCAGCCTTTTCAACCGGTTGTTGCGGTTGATCACGCGGCGGTAGAGATCGTTGAGGTCCGAGGTGGCGAAGCGGCCGCCGTCGAGCTGGACCATCGGGCGCAGCTCCGGCGGGATCACCGGCACCGCGTCGAGGATCATCCAGTCGGGCCTGTTGTCGGAGTTGAGGAAGGCCGAGGCGACTTTCAGCCGCTTCACGGCGCGCGCCTGTTTCTGGCCTTTGGAGCTGTTGATGACCTGCTCCATCTCCTCGCATTCGGCGGCCAGGTCGACCTGTTCGAGCAGGTCGCGCACGGCCTCGGCGCCCATCCCGCCGCGGAAGTACTCGCCCCAGCCGAACGGCGAGCCGAAGCGGTCCTTGAGCTCGCGGAAGACGGTCTCGTCGTTGACGACGTCCTTCGGCTTCATCTCGGTGAAGATCTTCCAGACTTCTTCCATCCGCTCGATCGCCTCTTCGATGTAGGCCTCGGTGTCGGAGATCTCCGCCTCGAAGGTTTTGCGCAGTTCTTTGATCATCTTGGCGCGCTCGTCGTCCTTGAGCTTGCGCAGCTGCGTCGCGGTCAGCTTCAGCGAGTCGGCCCAGATGTGGTCGTCGTCGTCGAACTTTTCCTGGCCGCCCTCTTCGAGGTACTTGACCCGCCGTTTCAGCGCCTCGCTCAGTTCCTGCGTGCGCTTCTGCTGTTCGGCGGCGTAGCCGTCGGTGACCTTCTTGACTTCTTTCTCGAGTTTGCCGACATCTTTTTCGCGCGCCTCGACGTCGACCCAGGTGACCATCGAAGCGGCGAAATAGAGAACCTTCTCGAGCTCTTTGGGGGCCATGTCGATCAGGTAGCCGATCCGGCTGGGGACGCCCTTGAAGAACCAGATGTGGGAGACCGGCGAGGCCAGGTCGACGTGGCCCATGCGCTCGCGGCGGACCTTGGAGCGCGTCACCTCGACCCCGCAGCGCTCGCAGACGATGCCCTTGTAGCGGACCCGCTTGTACTTGCCGCAGTAGCACTCCCAGTCCTTGGTCGGACCGAAGATGCGCTCGCAGAAGAGGCCGTCTTTCTCCGGCTTCAGGGTGCGGTAGTTGATCGTCTCCGGCTTGGTGACCTCGCCCCAGCTCCACGAGCGGATCTTCTTCGAGGACGCGAGGCCGATCTCAATCGCGTCGAAGTTGTTGATGTCGATCATCAGTCCTCCACCTTCGTCTCTTCCTTGGCCTCCGCCTCGGCCCCGTCGGCCGCGGCTCCGTCCTCTTTGCCGCCCTCGCCGTCGGTGCCGGCGTCGCCCTCGGCGACCACCTGCTCCTCCTGCTCGTCGGCGGCCCCGTTGGAGCCCTCGGCGCGGACCCCGGTCAGGTCCATGCCCAGCTCCTCGGCCGCTTTCAGCAGGTCGTCGTCCTCCTCGGAGATCTCGACGTCGCCGCCTTCGGAGACGACGTTGGCGTCCAGCGAGAGGCTCTGGATCTCCTTGAGCAGGACTTTGAACGACTCCGGGATCGAGGGCTCGGGGATGTTCTCGCCCTTGACGATCGCCTCGTAGGCCTTGACCCGGCCGACCGTGTCGTCGGACTTGACCGTGAGCATCTCCTGCAGCGTGTAGGCGGCGCCGTAGGCCTCGAGGGCCCAGACCTCCATCTCACCGAAGCGCTGGCCGCCGAACTGCGCCTTGCCGCCCAGCGGCTGCTGGGTGACCAGCGAGTAGGGCCCGGTCGAGCGGGCGTGGATCTTGTCGTCGACCAGGTGGAGGAGCTTGAGGATGTACATGTAGCCGACCGTGACGGTGCCCTCGTAGGGCTCGCCGGTGCGGCCGTTGTAGAGCTGCATCGAGCCGGCGGCGCGGGCGCCGGGGCGGGCGCCCTTGTCGATGCCGAGGTCGATGCCGCGCTCGGAGTTTTCGTCCTGCCAGCTGACCAGGGCCTCGTCGACGTCCTCGACGCTCGCCCCGTCGAAGACCGAGGTCGCCACGTAGACGCGCCCGTCGCCCTCGTCGGAGTGGGCCTCCTTGTAGGAGACCGAGCCATCGTCGTACCAGCCGTTGCCGGCGACCCAGCCGAGGTGGGTCTCGAGGATCTGGCCGATGTTCATCCGGCTCGGCACGCCGAGCGGGTTGAGGATCACGTCGACCGGGGTGCCGTCGGCGAGGTGGGGCATGTCCTCTTCGGGCACGATCTTCGAGATCACACCCTTGTTCCCGTGACGGCCGGCGAGCTTGTCCCCCTCGGCGATCTTGCGCTTGGTCGCGACGTAGACGCGGACCAGGTCGTTGACGCCGGGCGGCAGGTCGTCGCCATCGTCACGGCTGAAGGTGAGCACGTCGATCACGACGCCGCCCTCGCCGTGGGGGACCTTCAGCGAGGTGTCGCGCACCTCGCGCGCCTTCTCCTTGAAGATCGCGCGGATCAGCTTCTCCTCGGCGGTCAGCTCGGTCTCGCCCTTCGGCGTCACCTTGCCGACCAGCAGGTCGCCGGAGATCACCTCGGCGCCGACGCGGACGATGCCGCGCTCGTCGAGGTTGCGCAGGCTCTCCTCGGAGCGGTTGGGGATGTCGCGGGTGATCTCCTCGTCGCCGAGCTTGGTGGTGCGGGCGTCGATCTCGTACTCCTCGATGTGGATCGAGGTCATCTCGTCGTCCTTGACGAGGCGCTCGGAGAGGATGATCGCGTCCTCGAAGTTGTAGCCCTCCCAGGACATGAAGGCGACCAGGCAGTTCTTGCCCAGGGCGATCTCGCCGCCCGCGGTCGAGGAGCCGTCGGCGAGCACGTCGCCCTGCTTGACCTGCTGGCCGCTTTTCACGATCGGCCGCTGGTGGATGATCGTGCCCTGGTTGGAGCGCGTGAACTTGTGCAGCGGGTACTCGTCCTTCTTCGATCCATGGCTGACGACGATCGACTGCGCGTCGACGTGGGTCACCTCGCCGGCGTTCTTGGCAAGGGTGACGTCGCCGCTGTCGACGGCGGCGCGGCGCTCCATGCCGGTGCCGATCAGCGGCGGCTCGGGCTTCAGCAGCGGCACAGCCTGGCGCTGCATGTTGGAGCCCATCAGCGCCCGGTTGGCGTCGTCGTGCTCGAGGAAGGGGATCAGCGCCGTCGCGACCGACCAGATCTGGGTCGGCGAGACATCCATCAGCTCGACCTCCTTGGGCGAGGCGGTGGCGTACTCCTGCTCGCCGGCGCGGACCATCACCTGCGGCCCCTTCAGCTTCTTCGTGTCCGGGTCGAACTCGGCGTTCGCCTGGGCGATCACCTTGTCTTCCTCCTGGGTGGCGTCGAGGTGGACGATCGTGTCGCTGACGACGCCGTCCTTCACCTCCCGGTAGGGGGTGGTGACGAAGCCGTGTTCGGAGATCTGCGCGAACGAGGACAGCGAGCCGATCAGGCCGATGTTCGGCCCCTCCGGGGTCTCGATCGGGCACATCCGTCCGTAGTGGGTCGGGTGCACGTCGCGGACCTCGATCGGCGCCCGCTCACGGGTCAGGCCGCCGGCGCCGAGCGCCGAGAGGCGGCGCCTGTGGGTGAGCCCGTCGAGGCTGTTGGTCTGGCTCATGAACTGCGAGAGCTGCGAGGAGCCGAAGAACTCCTTCATCGCGGCGACGACCGGGCGGATGTTGATGATCGTCTGCGGCGTGATCGCGTCGGCGTCTTCGGTGGTGAGCCGCTCGCGGACGACGCGCTCCATCCGGTAGAGGCCGATGCGGAAGGCCTCCTGGATCAGCTCGCCGACGGTGCGCAGGCGGCGGTTGCCGAAGTGCTCGTACTCGTCGAGGTGCTCGGCGACGGGCTCGCGCGGGTAGGTGATCGCCTCCGCGGCATAGTCCTTGATCGGCTGCTCCTCGTCGATCTCCTCGGGGATCCCGAGCAGCTTCGGCAGGCTGACCAGCTCCTTGATCAGGGCGATGATGTCGTCGTGGGTGAGCACCCGGTTGTCGAGGTCGATGTCGAGATCGAGCCGGGCGTTGAGCTTGTAGCGGCCGACCCTGGTCAGGTCGTAGCGCTTCGGGTCGAAGAAGAGCTGCTCGAGCAGGGCCTTGGCGGCGTCGACCGAGGGCGGCTCGCCCGGGCGCTGCTTTTTGAACAGCTCGATCAGGGCGCCGTCTTCGGTCTGGGTCACCTCGGTGTCGGCCGCGATCGTGTGCCTGAGGTAGACCGAGTTGTCGAACATCTTGAGGATCTGCTCGTCGTCGACGTAGCCCATCGCGCGCAGCAGCACCGTGACCGGCAGTTTGCGCTTGCGGTCGATGCGGACGAAGACTTTGCCTTTTTTGTCGATTTCCAGCTCGAGCCAGGAGCCGCGAGCGGGCATCAGGTTGGCGATGAAGACCTGTTTTTCGGGGTCCTTGGGCGCCATCACGTAGGCGCCGGGCGAGCGCACCAGCTGGGTGACGACGACGCGCTCGGTGCCGTTGATGATGAAGGTGCCGCGCTCGGTCATCCACGGGAAGTCGCCCATGAAGACGGCCTGCTCGCGGATCTCGCCGGTCTCCTTGTTCTGGAAGGCGACCGTCGCGGTCAGCGGCCGCGAGTAGGTCATGTCCTTCTCACGGCACTCCTCGATCGAGTTCGGAGGATCGTCGAAGTTGAACTCACCGAAGACGATCGCCAAGTTCCCCGTGTAGTCCTCGATCGGGGAGATGTCGTTGATCGTCTCTCGCAGCCCGCCCGCCTTGGGATCGGTCAGTTCGTCGAACGAGCGACGCTGAATATCGATCAGGTGGGGGACTTCGAGGGGGTTCTGCAGTCGGGAGAAGCTCCTGCGGGTTACGGGGGCAGCGTTGGAACGTGCCAAAGTCGGCGACTCCTCAGGCGGTCAGAGGGACGTGGATACAGCGCAGATATGGGGCAGGGGGTGGCAACAGGCGCGCGACCGCGAAAAATAACACACGCGGCCGCCCGGCTGACGGCTGGGCCGTCAAACCGCTCTGCGACGCCTACTACTTGAGCTCGACGGTGGCGCCTGCCTCCTCGAGTTCCCCCTTCAGCTTCTCGGCCTCGTCGCGCTCGATGCCCTCTTTGATCGCTTTCGGGGCCTCGTCGACAATCGCCTTCGCCTCTTTGAGGCCAAGCCCGGTCGCGGCGCGGACGACCTTGATCACCGGCACCTTCTGGCCGCCGACCTCGGTCAGCATCACGTCGACGGTCGATGCCTCTTCGGCTCCGCCGTCGCCGTCGCCCGCCGGAGCCCCGGCGGCCGGTGCGGCCGCGGCGACCGCGGTCGCGGAGACGCCGAACTCCTCCTCGAGCGCTTTGATCCGCTCGGAGAGTTCGAGCACCGAGATGCCTTTCAGCTCCTCGATCCAATCCTCGGTTTTGACTTTCGTTGCCATTACGCGTCTTTCTCCTTTTGTTCTTGAAGCTGCTGAAGCTGGTTGGCGAGCCCGGAAACCATCGAGCCGAGGCCGCGGACGAGACCGGTCAGCGGGCTGGCGACGATGCCGGCGAGCTGGCCGTCGAGCACTTCGCGGGCCGGCAGGCGGGCGATCGACTTGAACTTTTCCTCGTCGAGGGCGACATCGGCCATGAAGCCGCCCTTGAAGGCGAGCACGTCGTGCTGCTTGGTGAAGGTCGAGATCGTTTTCGCCGCCTGGGCGGTGTCGCCGCTGACGAAGGTCAGCGCGGTCGGGCCCTGCAGCAGATCCGCGAGGCGATCCTCGCCGGCCTGCTCCGCGGCCCGTTTGGTCAGCCGGTTCTTGACGACCCGGAAGCTCGCCCCGGCTTCGCTCAGCTTGCCGCGCAGCTCGGCGGCCTGGGGGACGCTGATCCCCTTGTAGTCCACCGCGAAGATCGCTTCGGCGCCCTCGATCTGGGCGGCGATCTCCTCTATGGCCTGTGCCTTTTCGTCTCGGTTCATCGGTTCGCCTGCACCGGGCTTGCGGGCGTGGGCCCTGCCGGTGGTCTCGGGGTCGCGGCGCTGCAGTCTAGGCGGTTGCCGGCTCCGCTGCGGGCTCGGGGGTCTCGGCGGGCTCGCTGGAGGCGGCCTGACGGTCGCCGGTCTTGCCGGCGTCGATGCGGATGCCCGGGCCCATCGTCGTCGTCAGCGTCGCCGAGAGGATGTACTTGCCCTTCGACGAGGACGGCTTGGCGCGGACGATCTCGTCGATCACCGCGAGGCAGTTGTCGAGCAGTTTCTGCTCGTCGAAGCCGGCCTTGCCGATCGCCAGGTGGACGATCGCCTGGCGGTCGGTGCGGTACTCGATCTTGCCCGACTTCGACTCGCTGACGGCCTTCTCGATCTCGTCGGTGACCGTGCCGACCTTCGGGTTGGGCATCTTGCCCTGCGGGCCGAGCACGCGGCCGAGCTGGCCGACCGTCTTCATCATGTCCGGGGTGGAGATGACGACGTCGAAGTCGGTCCAGCCCTCCTGGACTTTCTCGACCATGTCCTGGCCGCCAACGAAGTCGGCCCCGGCGGACTCGGCGTCGCGCGCCTGCTGGCCTTCGGCGAAGACGGCGACGCTGACGTCCTTGCCGAGGCCGTGCGGCAGGGCGAGCGTGCCGCGCAGCTGCTCCTCGGCGTGGCGGACGTTGACGCCGAGCCGCATGTGCAGCTCGACCGTCTCGTCGAAGCCGGCGCTGGCCGTCTCCTTGATCAGCGCGATCGCCTCGGCCGGCGGGTACTCGCGCTCGCGCTGCACCTTGCCGAGCTGTTTGCGGTAGCGCTTGCCGTGGGCCATGGGCTATTTGACGTCCACGCCCATCGAGCGGGCGGTGCCGGCGATGATCTTCGAGGCGGCGTCGAGGTCGTTGGCGTTGAGGTCGGGCATCTTGCGCTCGGCGATCTGGCGGATCTGGTCGGGCGTGATCGTGCCGACTTTGTTGACGTGCGGCTCGCCCGAGCCCTTCTTGATCCCGATCGCTTCGCGGATCAGCACCGCGGCGGGCGGCGTCTTGGTGATGAAGTCGAAGGAGCGATCCTCGTAGACGGTGATCTCGACCGGGATGATCGTGCCGCCTTCGCTCTGGGTCTGCGCGTTGAAGGCTTTGCAGAACTCCATGATGTTGACGCCGTGCTGGCCCAGCGCCGGGCCGACCGGCGGCGCCGGGTTGGCGTTGCCGGCCTGGATCTGCAGCTTGATGAGGGTGAGGACTTTTTTGGCCATCGGGATCGAGAGGGTAGCGGTCCGCGCTAGATCTTCTTGACTTGGTCGTAATTGACCTCGACCGGCGTCTCGCGGCCGAAGATCGAGACCAGCACCTTGAGTTTGGCGGCGTCCTCGTTGATCTCGGCGATCTCGCCGGAGAAATCGGAGAGCGGGCCGGAGATGACCTTGACCGACTCGCCGATCGAGAACTGGGCCTGGGTGCGGGGACGCTCGGCGGTCTCGCGGTGCAGCAGCCGGTCGACCTCCGGTTTGGAGAGCGGCACCGGCTTGGTGCGCGAGCCGACGAAGCCGGTCACGCCGGGCGTGTTCTTGACCAGGCCCCAGGCGTCGTCGGTCATCTCCATGTTGACCAGGACGTAGCCGGGCATGGTGCGTTTCTCCTTCGACTCTTTCTGGCCTTCTTTGTTGACCTCCATCACCTGTTCGGTCGGCACCACGACCTGGCGCACGTTGCGGTTCTGGGCCATCGTCTGAACCCGGTGCTCGAGATTGTGCTTGACCTTGTTCTCGTGCCCCGAGTAGGTGTTGATCACGTACCAGCGATACATCTGAAGGTCGCCTTTGTCTTGGGATCCGCTAGAGGATCTGTTTGATGAGGAAGCTGAAGGCGCTGTCGAGAGCGCCGAGATAGGCGGCCGCGACGGCGACGAAGATGATCGTCACGGCGCTCGCCTGGACGAGCGTGTCGCGGTCGGGCCACTGGACTTTGCGCAGCTCCGCCCAGCAGGAGGCGAGGAAGCCGAAGACGCCGCCGCGCTGGCGCTTTTCCCCCTGCGCCTGCTTCTGGCGCTTGGCGAGCTGCTCGCTCTCGCGGCGCTTCTGCTCTTCGCGCTGGCGCTTCTCCGCTTCCTTGGCGGCCTTGGCCTCGGCGCGGCGCACGCTGCGGGGCTTCGGCGCGTCGGGGGTCTCGAGGTCGGCTTCCGCCGCGCCGGCGGCGATCCCCACCTCGACCGCTTCGATCTCGGCGATGTCGCCGGAGACCGGCACCTGGGTGTCGTGCTGGGCGCGCGAGTCGGACTTTCGCTTGGCGCCGGAGTCGGAGCCGGAGCGCTTCTGCTCTTCGGCTTCGCGGGCGCGCTTCTCGGCCTTGCGCTGGGCGCGGGACTTGGCCATCGCTCAGCGGCCCCTTCCGGCCGGCGCGCCGGCCATCAGCGCGTCTCCTTGTGCGCCGTGTGGCGGCCGCACCAGCGACAGTACTTGCGCAGGCCGATCCGGTCCGGCGAGTTTCGCCGGGACTTGTTGGTCTGGTAGTTGCGCCGCTTGCAGTCTTCGCAAGCCAGCGTTACCGCGATGCGGACATCTCCGCGAGCCATCGATCTCCTCGTTGCGAACGGGTCGTTACAAGAGAAAACCCCGGGCCGAGGCACGAGGCTGCCGCGAAGGATAGCGCTCGGAGGCGGTTGGGGGCGGCGCGCTCGCGGCGCTCAGAGGCCGAGCGTTTTGGCGATGATCGTGCGCTGGATCTCAGAGGTGCCGCCGTAGATCGTCGAGACCATCGTCGCCCGCACGAGGCGCTCCATGTCGTACTCGGAGGAGTAGCCGTAGCCGCCCATCATCTGCATCCCCTCGACCGAGACCCGTTTGGCGACCTCGGTGACGTGCAGCTTCACCATCGAGGCCTCGCGGGGCAGCATCCGGCCCGGGTCCTCGTCGGTCAGACTCGCGACCCAGCGGGTCATCAGGCGGGCGGCCTCGATTTCGGTCGCCATGTCGGCGATGCGGTGCTGGAGCGCCTGGAAGGAGCCGATCGGGCGGCCGAACTGCTTGCGCTCCTTGACGTAGGCGAGCGTGTCGTCGAGCACCCGCTGGGCTATCCCCAGCATCGTCGCGGCGAGGATCAGGCGCTCGACGTTGAGGCCCGCCATCAGCTGCGTCCAGGCCTGGTCGACCTGGCCGAGCAGGGCGTCGGCGGGCACCTCGACGTCACTCATGTAGAGAGTGTTGGTCTCTTCGCCGCCCATCGTCTTGATCGGGACGATCTCGAGCCCCTCGGTCTCGCGCGGGATCCAGATCATCGAGAGGCCCTCGTGCTTTGACTCGCCCTTGGTGGTGCGGCAGACGACAAGGATGTGGTCGGCGATCTGGGCGTTGGAGATGAAGACCTTCTGGCCGTTGAGGACGAAGCCGCCGTCGACCTGCTCGGCCGAGGTGGTCAGCGAGCCGACGTCGGAGCCGGCCTCGGGCTCGGTCATCGCGATCGCCTCGACCGAGCCGGAGGCGATGCCGCCGAGGATCCGCTGCTTCTGCTCGTCGGTGCCGAAGCGCTGCGTGGCGCCGGCGACGATCAGCGTCGTCGCGTAGCCGCCGATCGGGGCCAGCCCGCGCGAGCTCTCCTCCATGAACAGGCAGGCGTCGAGCATCGTGCCGCCCGAGCCGCCGTGCTCCTCGGGGATCGTGATCCCGAGCCAGCCCAGCTCCGCCATCTGCTTGTAGAGGTCGAAGTTGTGGTGGACCCGGTGGCCGTCGGTGAGCTTCTCGCGCTGCTCCTGCGTGCCGCACTCGCGAGCGCAGAAGTCGCGGATCGCGGCGACGAAGTCATTCTGCTCGTCGGTCAGGGAGAAGTCCATGCTGCGGGCAGGCTACCGGTGCGCGAGCGGTGCGCGTCTCGTACGCGAGCTTGCGACACTCGACATGTGTATTACGAGTCACTAACTCACGCTACACTTACCCACGTGACAACCAAGCTGATCGACCGCGAGCGCGAGCTCGCCCGACTGCGCGAGGCAATCGCGAACCCACCGCAACTCGTCATCCTGCGCGGCAGGCGGCGAGTGGGCAAGAGTTTTCTGCTCGCCCACGCGCTTGGAAAGTCACGGGGCGTCTTCTTCCAGGCGGACGAGCAGGGCGAGCGCTCGCACCTGGACATGCTCGCGCGCGAGGTCGCACGCCTGCTGGGGCCGCGGATGCCCCTGCGCTTCGAATCCTGGGACGAGGCGCTGGAGACGGTCGGCGAGCTCGCGCTGGAGCAGCCGCTGGCGATCGTGCTCGACGAGTTCCAGTGGCTGCTCGCAGCCCAGCCCGCGCTGGAGTCGATCGTGCAGCGGCACTGGGACCGATGGCAGCGCAACGGCGTGCCGGTGACGCTGATTCTCAGCGGCAGCGCGCTGCGCCTGATGGAGGAGCTGCTCTCCCCAGGCGCGCCTCTGTTCGGGCGCGCGGACTACCGGCCGCTGCTCGAGCCGCTGGACTACCGCGATGCGTCCCTGTTCGCATCGCCGCGGCTCTCACCCGAAGCGAGGCTCCGCCGATACGCCGTCCTCGGCGGCACGCCCCAGTACCAGGTCTGGGCGGGCAAAGGGGCGCTCTCGGAGACGATCGCGGATCGGATCCTTCGCCGGGGCGAGTCGCTCTACGAAGAGCCCCTGCATCTGCTGCGCGAGGAGCAGACGATCCGCGATCCGGGCACCTATTTCGCGATCGTGCGCGGGGTCGCCGCCGGCCGCACCAGCGTCAGCGAGATCTCGAACGGCACGCAGATCCCGGTCCCCAACCTGACCAAGATGCTGCGCCGCCTGCTGGAGCTCGGCTACCTGCAGGCCCGCTCACCACTTTCGCCGCGGGGGCCCGAGCCGCGGCGAACCAGCTACCGGCTCGCCGATCCGTTCTTCCGCTTCTGGTTCCGCTTCGTCTTTCCCAACCGGAGCCTGCTCGAGCGCGGCCGGGTCAAAGAGGTGCTGCGGATCGTCGAGCGCGACATGGACACCTACATGGGGCTGGCTTTCGAGGACTGCTGCCGCGAGTGGGCGGGACGCCATGCCGGAGGGGAACTGCCGGGATCTCAGCAGCTGGGCAGCTGGTGGTCCCGGGACGGCCAGACCGAGATCGACGTCGCCGGAGTCTCGCGCGGCCGCTACGACCTGCTGGCCTCCTGCAAGTGGGCGAAGTCCGCCCCGGTCTCCGCCCTGGAACAGCTGCTCGATCAGCGCGACTCGCTGCCTCGGGCCGGGGGCGCAAGGCTGGCGATCTTCGCCCGCGGGTTCTCGAAGGCGCTCGAGCGCCGCGCCGCCGAAGAGGACGTGACGCTGATCGGGATCGAGCGGCTATTCGCGTAGCTGCTCAACTCGTCCCGAGATGCGCCTCCTCCTCTGCAGGCCCGGGCAGCGTCAGTGTCTTAGCTCGCGTCGTCGAATATCTCTTCGACGAAGAAGCGTGCCGCCGGATCGAGACGATCGCCGAAGGTCTCCTCGGCCACGGACAAAACCTGCTCGGCGCGCTCGAGGCCGAGATCTGCCGCGAGCAGGCGGATGTCACCCTCGTCTTCGCCGACGCGATGGGCGAGCACCTTGAGCGCGAGCAAAGTCTTCGGTGAGGCAGCGACACAGCGCAGGCCGGGCAAATCGAGGACCGGTATTGCCGCCGGATCGTCACCGGCGAGAAAGCCCTTGACCGCATCGTTGAGCCAGCCGGCGGGCAGGCCGCGCTGATCGGCGACGGTCGCCGCGGCCTCGTACACGACGCTCTTCGGCTCGAAGACAGCGTCGATGTCGCGGGTGGCGCGGCGCTCGTCGTAGGCGAGGGCGATCGCGGCGCCGCCGACGACGTACATATCGGCGCTCGCCCCGCATCGCTGCAGCTCGGCGGCCAGCTCGGTCAGCGCCGCGACGATCTCCTCGCGGTCCACGCCTCAGACCCGGTGCAGGGAGCGCTCGGGAAGGAAGACGCCGCGGCGGCGGAAGGCTGCCGGCGCCTGGGCGATCGATACGGCGCGAAAGCCGGGCACGTCGCTGACGAACCAAAAGCGATCGAGGAAGCGCCCGGGCTCGACTGACCACGGGGGGCGTTGCAGCCCGTGCGCGAGGGATAGATGCTCGGCAAGTGCGCCGAGATAGGCGTCGTAGCGCTCGTCTCCCGCGGCCTCCGGCCGGTCCGAGATCGCCGTCGCTCGCGAGTCGTCGTCGCCGCGCAGCGAGAACTCGTCGAGGAACTCGCGCACCGCGTGGCCGAACTCCTCGCCCTTGCGAATGCGAGCAGCGACCCCCGCCAGCGTCGCGGTCAGCCGCTCAGCCGGCGGCGGATGGGCGGCCAGCCAATCCGAGCGCGTTGTCAACGGCATTGCCATCGTTCTTGATCGTAGGGCCTGCGACGGCAGTTCTCCGGGCCCAGACCAGATCCCGGGCCGCTTCGATCTCGACGACAGGGTCGATGCGCTTGTCGCGTTCGGCGAACTCGGCAAGCTGCTCGGAGTAGGTCTCGTCGAGCACGCGGATGCCGTGGCCCTGGATCCGGGCAAGTCGCTGGAGCGACATCCCGGCGGCCAGCATTAGCGCCGAGTGGGTGTGGCGGCCGAGATCGTACGGACGGGTGGAAGCCAGGCCCGCGACACTCTCGCGCACCGAGTCGGAACGGGACAGCCCCGCCCGCCAGCTCGGCCAGTCCACCTCCACTCGTTTGAGCGCGGGGATGAAATGGCGGGAGCGATAGTTGCGCCAATCGGTCTCGACCCAGTGGCCGCCCGCAGGCTTGCGAAAGACAAACGCCTCGGGCGGATCGCCGCTGAGCCTGCGCATGGCCTCGAGGTCGTTGTCCAGCGGCGGCAGCACCGGCACCTCCCGGTTTCGCCCGGTCTTGGTTCGATCGACGATCTTTCTGCCGCTAAGTGCGCGCCAGATCGCGATGCGCGAGCCGATGTCCTGCCAGCGCAGCGCCAGCGCCTACCCCGGGCGACAGCCGGTCATCTCCATCAGGCTGACGAGCAACGCGTCGCGCAGGACCGTGACCTTTCTGTCGGGGCCTTGACGCAGCGAGCCGGCGACAAGCTCGAAGCGCACCCGCTCGACGACCACCGGTCCCCAGACCTGTGGCCTGCGCCGTCGCTTGGCCGCGGGCCTCTCGAGCAAAGAGACCGGGTTGCCGCGCACGCCGGTTGAGCGAGGTCGCCGGGCGGCCTCGCCAAAGATGCCCGAGAGGATGCCGATCGCCTTGATCAGCGTCGGGCCGCCGACGCCGGCCTCTTCGAGCCCGTCCTGCCACTCGACCAAGTCCTCGACGTCGAGTTCTGCGATCCGGCGCTCGCCGAACACCGGCCGTATGTGCTTCTCATAGACGATCGAGTCCCGCTCCCACGTCTTCGGCGCCAGCCGCCGACGCGCCCGCGGCGCCCAGATGTCGTCGACGAACTCCTCCAAACTGAGGTCACAGCTCTGTGGCCGCCGGCTCACTCCTACCTAAGAGCAGACAGTGGGAAACTCTCCCCCCTTGGAGTCAGCTATCCAGGCCGGGGATCGGCTCCTCCGGCAGCTCGCCATGGATTTCAGCGAGGCCGAGGAGATCGTTCCGATCGCGCGGGCGATCGGCGAGCCGCTTGAAGCCCACGATGCTGCTCAAGCCGGCGACCAGGAACTTGCCTCCGCCGTAGTCGGCTTGAATCGCGCGCTTCTCGACGGTCTCGTAGTCAAGCGGCGGCAAGCCGCCTCGCATGACGTCGATCACGCCCGCGCTGGTCCTGGCCCGCAGATGCGTCATGCCGATCAGGTGTCCCTCCTCGAGGGGCTGGTCGTCGCTCAGACGCACGCCGTCAAGCCGGCGCAGGGCCGAAAGGATCCGGCGATCGTTCTCCGCATCATCGTCCGGGGCGAGGAAGTCGATGTCCTCCGTGGCGCGGACGAAGCGGTTTGCGATGACCGAGAACCCGCCGATGACGACAAAGCGCGCATCCTCGGCGAGCATCGCCGCAACGGCGACATCCAACTCAGGGTCGGCGATACCCATCGGCCCGCTCGACGGCACGCAGCAGCTTTGCCCCCTGGGCGGAGAGATGCTGTCCGCGCCGCAACAACTCGCCGATCGGCGTCTCGGGCGGCGGCGTCAACGCCTCCCGCTTCTCGGCGTTCAGCCGAGCCCACTCAGCCTCGTTGCCTGGAGCTAGGAGCGGATGCTTGTTTGGCTGCGCTGCCATGGCAGGCCCAAATTCTACGCCATACAGAGGCCGAGCGAAGCGAAAACGTCTCGGGATCGCCCTGGGACGCGGCAAGGCGCTGAGGCAAAGCCCGGAACGAGACTCGAACTCGTGACCCCTTCCTTACCATGGAAGTGCTCTACCAACTGAGCTATCCGGGCGGGTCGGCTGCGCGAAACGGTCGCTCAACCATCACGGAGCGATCTTAGAGGGTCGGGCTCCATAGGCGTCGATTACCAGGGCGCTGAGGTCGGGGAGCAGCTCCGGCGCCCGCTCGGCGTCGCCGCTGCGCAGCTGGCGGTGGAGGACCCAGGCGACGCCGCCGATCAGGGACTCCTCCACGGGTGCGGGCGGCGCGGTGGCGCGCGGGGCGGTGGCGCGCAACAATGCGAGGAAGCGGCTCTGGGCCTCGTCGTAGCGCTGCGCCGAGGCGGGCGCGGCGGCCGGGGCGACGACGATCCAGAGGTGGGCTCGGTCGGGCTGCTCGGCGAGCTCGGCGAGCAGCGCCGCAAGGCCGGCCTCCACTCGCTCGGGCCACTCTCCCTCCCCTGCGCAGGCGGCTTCGATGCGGGCGAAGGCGGCGGCGATCGCGTCGTCGACCGCATCGAGCAACAGCTCCTCCTTGCCGCTGAAGCTGTCATAGAGGGTTTTGCGGGCGACGGCGGCGCGCCTGACTATGTCGCTGATCGAGGTCGCCTCGTAGCCCTGCTCGGATGTCAGTTCGGCGAGCGCGGCGAACAGCCGCCGACGCTTGTGCGCGTAGACGAACTCGCGGGCCAAGAGCGGGCGGGAAGAGGCGGCTCGGGTCGTCGTCTGGCCGGTGGAGGCCATGGCCGCAGGATACCTTTGCGGCGGCGAGCGGGCGGCAGGCCGGAGACCTCTTTAGTACCTTGATCGACTCGTACTTGTCTGCCCAGGCGATCGGCGGGGGTTGAGTGGCGCAGGAGTGCCGAACGATCGGGGGGTACCTCTCCAGAGGCCATTGAGCGACGCCTCTGCGAGGCGGCGGGGCGCGGCGGAGAGTCGCTGCGGGAGCGCCTACGCCTGGCGTTGGCGGAGCTGTTGCGCCTTCTGCAGGAGGAGGCCGGAGCCAATGCCCTCCCCGGCTCCCACGGAACCGTGCTTGCGCTGTTCGCACACGGCTCTTCGGGACGGCGGGTTATGACCCCCGCCGCCGGCCGGTTGTCGACCTCGCGTTATCGCCAGTCGAGCACCATCTGCGCTCGACGTGGGGCGATGATGTCTCGGCGCCAATCGCGGTGCAGATCGACCAGTCGAGTCAGGCCGTGTTCGGTGAAGTACTTCGCCGGCATGGCCTTATCGACAGCCGGGACGTGGCTGAGGGCCCACGTGGACCTGCGTCCAGCGTAGACCTGGCCCCACGCGCTCTGCCGCCTGACACCGAGCTTGATGAGGTTGCGAGCAATCGTCCTGGATCGTCTCCAGTGCTTGAGCACGATCGCGCGCAGACGCCGACGGATGTGGGCAGCCAACGCACGCGGTACGTACTCCTCGCGAGCCGCGGCGATCCCGAAGACCCCTGTTGGGGCTCCAGGTCAGGACTTCCACCTCCGATCTCAACGTCATGCTCGGCACACTCGCAGGTTCAAGCGGGGAGAACCGATGGCCACCGGTGGGGAGAAGTCGTGGCCGCGAGTGGGGAGGTTGGATGGCCGCCGCTGGGGAATTCTCGATGGCCGTTGACAGAGCTGGGGCGGCGTGGCTACGCGGAGAACTCGGTGCGGGGGCGGCTGAAGCAGTTCGACGATCTCAGCCGCTGGCTCGAGCGGCGAGACCTGGCGCCCGGTGAGTTGACGCCGGAGCAGGTTGACCTGTTCCTGCGGGAGCGTCGCGCCGCTGGCAATACGAGCTGGGCCTCACCGCGAAGCATGTCGCTCCCGCTCGTGTATCTGCGCGCACTCGGCGCCGTTCCGCCGCCGGTGGCTACGGTGATCAAGAGCCCGGTTGACCGGCTGCTCTCGCGGTAAGGGCAGGCGCTACGAGCGTCTGCCGCTGCCCGGGGATGTCGGCACGGCCCTGG
>JBBDJH010000009.1:0-118500 GCA_040879985.1 Solirubrobacterales bacterium | reverse complement strand
TGGACCTACACGTTTCGGTGATCACGGAGCGACAGTTTTGCGTGACCACGGACATACGCCCGAAGCTGGCGTAATTGCCATGCAGAAGGTCGTCGGTTCGAATCCGATCAGCCGCTTTTTCGCGAATCGCCTGCACGTGGGCGGGTTGGTTCCGGCGCGGCAGCCCGAAACCAAATGGAACCATCCCCGCATATCCCCTCCGTTTTGGGAACTAGTTCCCAGAATGCCGTGGATACGCACGGATTAGCAGCGATTTCGCCCGATTCCGCCTTGCATTTGGCCTCGCAGACGAGGTAGCGGGCGAGCGGCGAGGTACCCTTGCCCTAAGGCCCAGGAGCGATCTGCCCGCGATTGCGGGTGATCTCGAAAAGGGGCTGTTGCGGGTTTGACCAACGATCGTTTGCGTGTTCGTCGGCTTCCGATCGGGAAGTAGATCGGACGAGAGCTCGGTGATCCTGAGCTGCCTCAGGTGCTTATAGGCGGCCCCTAGCCGGCCGGAACCGATCGATTGATCGCGTCGATCAACCTTTTGACGACGAACTCCAAAATCGGACGACGAGCGTAAAGATCGGCGATCTTCTTCTCGTCTCGATCGCAGGCGAAAAATTCGTCGACGATCCTCACGCCGAGAGCTTCGCAAGCTCGGGCTTTCGGAGGCGCGCCGGCGGTTCGTGACCCTCGACCAGGGAGACGAGAACCTCGGCGATCCCCGCCTGCTTTCTCGCGGATCGACCTTGGTTCCGTTTTGCCTGCGCGGCGAGCAGCTCCTCCTCGGTGATCGAGAGCTCGACCGGCGGCGCGTCTTCCTGCGGCGAGGCGACGATCTGCGCCGCGAGCTCGATCAGCTCGACCGGAGTTGAGTTGTCTGACTCGAGATCGCTGTCCCAAAGACAGACGTCCTCGGCCGCGATCTCCTCCCGAACGATCATCCGCTCGACATAGGATCCCATTCGACCCTCGCGGTCGACGACGACCAGGGTGCGGACCGCGTAGGCGGCGAGGCTCTCTGCCAGCGGCGCGACCTGCTTCGCTGCACCCACGCCTTCGAGGTCGAAGAAGCCCGTTTCCTCGAGACCCGCGGCGCCGAGCAGCGAGCCGACGATGGTCTCGATGATCGCGATCTCGCTCGGACCCTCGACGATTGACTCGACGCCGTGCGGATAGAGCTCGGCAGAGAGAAGCTCGGCCTTCAGCTCCTTGCGGTCGATAATCGCGGCCGGGCCACGATCGAAGAGAGCGCGCCGTTCGGCCTGGCGACCGTCCATCAGCTCGCCCTCGGGGGGGCTAATGTCTCCGCCCAGGTCGAGGAGGAAGAGGCGCAGCACTTCGGCCGCATCGAAGTTGTCCTGGGCGCGCCGGGGGTTCCCGCGCCAGCGAATCTGAAATGGACGCGGACGGGCCCGGCGCAGCATCACGAGGCCGTCGCGCGGCTCCCGATCGATCCCCCGCATGACAAGGAACTGATAGGCCGCGGTCAGCTCCTCGCTGCTGCAACCGAGCCACTGCAGAGCCGCTTTCGGATCGAACCTGACATCGTCGCGACCGGCCTCTACCCAGTCATTTCGGTTGTTAGGGTCCGGCAGGAGGGTGACCCGACCGCTCACCCTCGGCCAGTAGTGATTCTGCAGGGCGACGAGCACCTTCATGAGGTGACGCCAGTTAGCGTCGGTTTGGCGGTAGTCACGCTCCTGCAGCTCGTAGAACTCGCGCATCTTCTCGAGCGCCGCTTCGCGCTCCTCGGTGGGAAGCAGGAGCACGTCGAGGCCGAGCTGCGCCTTACCCTCGCCTACAAGGTCGTCGACGTAGAGAACCTGCCACGGCGAGTAGAGCGGTGAGACGGTGAAGTAGCCGTCGCTCTCCCAGGCGTAGTTGTCCTTCCACGGAACTGCCTCTGCCTGTTCGCGGAAGGTGAGGTCTTCCGGTGGGATCGCGGGCAGCTCAAACCCGGACCAGTAGCCGCCGTCGACAAAGGCGATCGGCTGCAGCGAACCCTCGAGATCGAGCTTTTCGAGCGGCCTCTGGCCGATCCCCAGGCGCACATTTCGTTCGTCGGCTTGTCGGGAGAGCGGACCGTCGCCGATCAGCTCCCGCTGGCCGAAGGCGCCCGAGGCGTAAAGGTCGCGCCAGCTCGGCGACACATCGAAGTGCGGTGGGCGGTCCCTGCCGAGCACACACCGAGGGTAGTCGGTCGTCGGCGAGCACCGGACGGTCTCGTCGGCTTCGTCCGCCAAGATCAGGACGGTGTCCGCCCGGCGGCGGCGCGCTACCCCCGCCGCTCGACCAGCGGCAGTTGCTCGAGCCGCCAGCCGCTTGCGATCACGTCGGCGGCGGCCTCCGCATCAAGTCCAAGCTGGCGAAGGATGTTGACGTAGAGGACGACGATCAGGCCGCGAACGAGGTCGACCACTCCCTGACCGTCGGTGACGACGTTCGCTCCCCTCTTGCCCCAGTGGACGATCCAGTTCCGCGGTCGGAGAGCTGCCCGGAGAAAAGCTCGGCGTCGAGGTCCCAGAACTCGCCGAGCGACTCCATCGCCGTCGCGATCTGATGATCGAGTCGCTCACGGAGGGTCCAGGAGTTGGCGTGATTGATCGCCCCGCTGTATATGCTGCGAACGCGCTTGTCGGTGAGGGCTTCGCGGACCGCCTTTCTAGCCGCTTTCTCCTCCTCATCCGTAAGTGGCGCCGTAGCGCGGAGGGCCCGGTCGCAGCCCTCGGCAAAGGCGAGGAGCCCGAGCAGGCGATCCTCCAAGAGGGACTCGGGGCGATCGAGCGCTGAGAAGAAGAGTCCCCACACGGGGCCGACTCGATCGCCGGTACCTGTCAACGAAAATGAGACACCTGCCGGTCGAATTTAGTGAGCAACCTCCTCTGTGTCGGGCTTGTTGATCCACGCTGCCTCAGGCAGCGTGGGCGGCTTCGGCGCCTTGCGCACGAAGCGCTCGGGGTTGGCGGCGTAGGCGGCTGAGAGCACCGCCTGGCGGGCGGCGTGAGCCTGCTTGGCGCGGCCATGGTGGACGGCGGCCGGTGTCATCAGGCCGATGCCCGAGTGGCGGTGCTGGTGGTTGTACCAGCCGAAGAACTCGCGGCAGAACTCCCTGGCGTGCTCGATCGAGTCAAAGCGCGCCGGGAAGGTCGGCCGGTACTTCAGGGTGCGGAACTGGGCCTCCGAGTAGGGGTTGTCGGTCGAGGTGTAGGGGCGGCTGTGGGTCTTGGTTACGCCGAGGTCGGCGAGCAGGAAAGCCACCGGCTTGGAGCGCATCGAGGTGCCGCGGTCGGCGTGCAGGGTGAGCCGGTCGCGAGGGATCACTGCTGCTCGCAGGCCTGGGCGATCAGCGCTTCGGCCACCGCGGCCGACTCGCGCGGCTGCACGGTCCAGCCGACGACGTAGCGGCTGAAGATGTCGAGGATCGCGTAGAGGTGGTAGTGGGTCCACTTCGCCGGGCCCTTCAGCTTGGAGATGTCCCACGACCAGGTCTCGTTCGGCTTGGTCGCGAGCAGCTCGGGCTTCGCGTAGGCGGGGTGGGTGAGCTGGTCGCGGCGCTCGCGGGACTCGCCGCTCTCGGCGAGCAGCCGGTACATGGTCCGCTCCGAGCACAGGTAGCGGCCCTCGTCGAGCAGCGTCGCCCACACCGCGGCGGGCGAGGAGTCGAGGAAGCGCTCGTCGTGCAGGGTCGACAACACGGCGGCGCGCTCGGCCTCGCTCAGCGCCCGTGCCGGACGGGGCCGCGGCTTCTTCGGCTTGGGCTCGGGCGGGCGCCGGCGACGGTAGATCGTCGCCGGCGCCGCTCCCAGTGCCCGACAGGCCGGGCGTGTGCCGAGGATCGGCGAGAGCTCTTCGACTGTCTGCTCGATCATCGCTCGGTGCTCTCTTCTGCGCCCTCGGTCCCGAGTAGGTCCTCCAAGAGTGCGGAGACGTTTCCCTGCACCTCGATCACCTTGCGCGCCTTGGCCAGCTCGGCCTCGGCGCGCTCGGCACGGCGGCGCAGCTCGGCGTTCTCGGTCTCGATCGGGTCGGCTCCCTTGCGACCGCGCTTTCGCCCCAGCTCGCCCGCGTCGCGTTGGCGACGCCAGCTCGAGAGGTGCGAGGAGTAGAGGCCCTCGCGGCGCAGCAGCGCGCCGAGCTCTTCCGGCTTCTTGCAGGCGTCGGCCTGCTTGAGGATCTTTAGCTTGTACTCGGCGGTGAAGGACCGACGCTTGGGGCGCTCGGTCAGCTCGGGGTCGGGAACCGGCTGCGGCGGGGCGTCCCCGCCGGCCGCTTCACTTCTCTCGCCTTCGGCTCGCTCCGTTTCGCGGCCGGCGGCTTCGTCTCGGTTGATCAACGACATCACGTGCTCCAATCACGCCCTCGGGGTTCAGTAATTCCCGCATCATGGGCGTCTCACGTGACGTTGGCAGAGAGGGCTCTGCACGATCTCGCCAATGCGCTTCATCACATTTGAGGACACCCGCTTCGGTCCCTTCGATTTATCCTGCCCTGTTAGCGCCGAGTATTCATTCCTCCGGAAGCCGGTCAGTCGCTTCCGGTTAAGGGCTATGAACTGCGGCGCGAGGTCGGGCCAGAGCTGCTGTCCTGCTGGAAGCGCAGGATTAAACAGATCCTTGAGTCGTCCCAGCTGGAGAAGATTGTCCTTCTCCATAAGTGCCCTTGCCCCCATCCGAAGTCCCCAATTCGAGCGAATCGGATAGTCGGTCATCAGAGGACCGATGGGCAGTTCGAGGCGCTGATAGCCAGTCGGCGGGGCATGCCCGTTGCGACGACAGCTCTTGAGGCACCGGGCTAGGGTGTCAACAAAGGCGTCGCAGAGATATGCGTCTAGCGCTCCAACTCCGAAGGCGACGCTGACCCGCCCGACATCATCAGCGAGCGGGATGTTCTCTGCAACGGTCTCGCGCGCGAGGTCGTGCATCGCCCAAGCACGCATGATGTCGTCATCGAAATGGCGTCGAGCCGTTTGTGGCATTCCTGCAATTCCTCCGCTCGGTCGAGCTGGCCGTCAGCCGATCTAACGGCTCTAAGAAAGTCGCTAAATACTCCGAGATGGTCGCTGATTGCGGCTCCGAATGTCGGGCATTGTTGGAATCAAACCATCACCTCTGATTTCGGGCACTTCTGCGCCGAAGTTCCCAAATCGCGGCATATCTGTCATTTCGGGAACTAATTCGAATTAGTGCCTGAAGCCGCCCGGACGCGCGGCGATTGCCGACGATTGCGGCTCATCGGCTCGGCCCGCTCGTGCCGGGGCCGGTCTCCGGCTCCGGCGGGTGGTTTTGTCGGTCACCGATCAGTCCGACGCCGCCCTTAGCATCGATACTCATGCTGCGTCTCGATGCCGATCCCGGCGAAGAACCGCGCCCCTCCGACGAACCCTCCGAAGGAATGGAGACCGAGGACGAACTCGCCGAAGACCTGATCGGGTCTACGCGACAGAGCCTCTATGCCACCGCCTGGCCGGCCGGGCATGGCCCCGAGGATGACGAGGAGGAGGGGGACGGCGGCATGGAAACTGAGGAGGAAACCCGCTCGCCCAGAGGTCGGTGTGACCAGGTGCTTGAGCTCGCCGGGCGCTGAGGACCGCGAGGACGGCGCGGCCGTCTACGCCGCCTACGTCGCCGACCAGGCGGCGGGCCAGGAGGAGCGAAAGAGTTCCTTCGAGCAGCGCGGCCTCGCGGTGATCACGACCTCCGGGGCCCTGGTCTCGCTCCTCTTCGGCCTGACCGCCGTCCTCACCGGTGCTGGCGGTTACCAACTTCCGGAGGTCAGCCGCATCGGGGTCCTCGCGGCGCTTGTCTTCTTCGTGGTCGCCGCTATTGGCGGAATCGTCACCAACCTGCCGCGCTCATATCGTGGCGTCACGGTCGAGGCCTTGAAAAAGCAGATCGCTGAGCGTTGGGAAGACTCAGCACCGGCGGCGCAGCGCGAGGTCGCCCTGACCGAACTCAATGTGATCCGTCGCGCCAAGGAGCAGAACAGCTGGAAGGGGCTCGCTCTCATCATCGCGATCATGGCCGAGATCCTTGCGGTCCTATGCCTTGCTGTCGCCGTCGGCGCCATCCTGCTCGAGTGAACCCGGCGACGGCCCGGTGTAGGCGGAGCCCCTCGACCGCTCCGTTCAGGTGTCGTCCTCGGGCCGGTAGCGGACGTGGATCGGTCCTTCGGTCATCTTGTGGATCGAGACCGTGCCCATGGGACGCCCTAGATCAAACTCGACGCTCTCGGCCAAATCGGCGTGTTCGTCGGAGTAGCGGGTGACGCGCGACGCCGCCACCAGCCGCTTTGTCCGCGTGATCTCGACATGGAGTTGCACGGCGGCGACGGCGCGCGGTCCGAGTTCGGTCAAGACCGAGAAGCACTCCTCGGGGTCCTCGAAGAAGATCGGAACGGGACGCCGGACGGGCCTTCCGTCGGCGGGAACATCTAGCTCGACCCGCTCGTGCGTGCGCTTCCACCACTCCTCAAAGATGTGCATCGAGGACACCGCCGACAGCGCTCTGCGCTCGAAGATGCACGCCGCGCGTCCTTCTTTCGCGAGCGCCTCCGAAACCGTTGGAGCGAAGGCCTCGGCGTCGTCGGGGGTCAGTTCGATGTCGCAGCCCCGCAGTCCACGGTCGCACACCACGAGGATCATGTGCTCGACCTGGAACCAGGCGCGGAATTCCTCGAGCGTGACGTCGGTAACCAGGCGCACGTCGTGTCCATAGGTTTGCGCCTTCGTCCGCGCCGCGTCGGAGAAGCCTGAGGAGGAGATGAGGACCGCTGGCGGACTTCCCTCGAAGTCGCGGGCCTTGGTCACCACCTGCTCAATCCAGGTCACGTCCTCGACCCCGGCTCGATCACGGCACTCGCAGATCGCAATCACCGGGCTCTCCTCGGACGCGCGGATAGCCACGTCCACCTCGCGTAGGCCGCCGGTGACGGTGTCGCGAAGATGGTCGGGAGACCGAACGAGGAGGCCGGCGGGCCGCAGGAGTTCCTCCAGCACGGCGACGAGCCGCTCCAGATCGCGCCCTGCCCTGGCCATCGATTCAGTCTAGCTAGGCGCCCGAAGCTTTGAGGCACGTCGGGTGCTCGCTATCGCAGCGAAAACGTCGGTTATTTTCAAAATTATCTGCAAGCTACCCGGCGAGGCGCTGGAGCGAGGCGCTTGCCGCCTTCCTTCACGACCGCGACTTGCTGGGCAGGAGTGGGTGCGCGAAGGCGTTGAGCAGCATCGGCACGGAGGGCTGGTTGGGCGCTAGCTTGTCTCATTTTTAAGCAGAAAAACTAGCCAAGTGCTAGAGTGGCGCCATGCCGAAGGGTCCGGGAACATTGAAGCGCGCAGGGGCGCCCAGTGCCGCCGCCCGAATCCGTCGCCGCATCGAGAAGGGCGGTGAGCGGTTCTGGCGCGTGTCTGACTTCAGCGACCTTCCCCCGCGGACGGTCGCGCGGACGCTGGCACGACTGGCCGAGGCGGGCGTCGTTGAGCGGGCGCGACACGGCCTCTATTACCGCTCGCGCCCGACGGTCCTGGGACCGAGCATCCCATCGGCGACCGCTGTAGCGAGTCACACGGTTGGCGCGCCATTGCATGCCGCCGGCCTGAGCGCGGCGAACGTGCTTGGGCTGACCACCCAGAACCCGGCCCGTCCGGAGCTTGCAACCCCGGCAGCCAACCCTCCAAGCGCATTGGGCAACGCGGTCGTCCATACGCGGCGACCCGCGAGCCGGGCGCGTCTCAACCCTGAGGAGGGGGCGCTGATCGAGATGCTGCGTACGCGGGGCGGCTACAGCGATGTCGGGCCCGCGAGGACGACTAAACGCCTTCTCCGCATCCTCGAGACAGAGGGCACGTTCGAGCGAGTTGCTAGGGCCGCCCTCGATGAACCACCACGCGTCCGCGCCATGCTCGGCGCCCTCGGTGAGGAGTTGGAGGCCAATCCGCGCACGCTCAAGCGGTTGCGCGACAGTCTCAACCCCCTCTCTACGTTCGACTTTGGCCTCCTCCGCGACCTACCCGCCGCCAGGAAATGGCAGGCGCGATGAGGCTCTTCCAGCACGACGAATTCCCAAACATCGTGGCGGCGGCTGCTGCCGCTCGGTCACTGGATGAGGCCTTCGTCGAGAAGGACTACTACATCACCGAGATCCTGCGAATCGTCGCCGGGCGCTACCAACCGGGCCAGATGATCTTCAAGGGAGGCACGAGCCTCTCCAAGGCCTGGGGGCTGATCGAGCGGCTGTCCGAGGATGTTGACCTCCTACTTGTGCCCGAGCGCTTCGAGCCGCGATTGGGCAGGGGGCGGGTCGACGCGGAGTTCGCGGCGCTGACCGAGGCGATCGCCACGCATCCCGGCCTGGAGCTGGACGGCGGGCGGAGCGAACGGGTGGCCGGCAGAGCGCGCAGCGACTGGTTTGCCTTCGTGCCGCGCTTCGCACGGATCGGGATTGCTCCGTCGATCATGACGGAGCCGGGCACGCGAGGGGGTGCCTCTCCCACCACCGAGCGAGAGATCAGCGCGGTGGTGGGTCGCTTCCTGCAGGAGGCTGGGCAGGGGGTGATCGCCGAGGATCTCGATTCCTTTCCGATGACCGTTCTGCATTTCCGACGGACCTTCGTCGAGAAGCTCTTCGTGGTGCACAGTCTCGTCGAGCGGCTCGTATCGGAGCGCAGGCCTCTCGGCCGCGACGCGCGGCACTACATCGATCTCTATGCGCTCGCGGGGGAGGATGAGGTTCGGACGATGCTCAGCTCACCGGAGTACCAGTCGATCAAGGAGGACTACGAGAGAGTCAGCCTGAAGTTCTTCAAAAGGGGCTACAGGCGCCCGCCCGGCCTCAGCTTCGCCGGCAGGGCCGGTGTCTTCCCTGTCGCCGAGGTGCGAGCGCAGATCGCGGTCGACTACGACGAGCAGTGTCGGACCCTTTGCTATGGCGCCTATCCATCCTTCGATGAGGTCATCGGCCGGTTCGAGGAGATCCGGGACGTCCTTTGATCCGAACAGCGTCGCGACCTGTCGCAGTGAGCCTCCGGAGTCCTCGCCGTCGCGGCGTGGCGATCAGCTGGGCTTTCTCCCGCCCATCTCCTATCGTGCAGCGAGATGAAAACGTTTCGCCTGGATCCCACCGTCGGCGATAAACCCATCGCCGTTGTCGAAGAGGTCGACAAGCTGCTGCGCGAAGGCAAGCGGGTCGTGGTCACCGTTGTCGAGAAGCGGGAATCGCTCCCACGCCGGCAAGCAGACCGCCAGATTCACCTGGAGGACCCATCGTGATCACCAACGAGCGCCAATACGCAATCGCCCTGATCGAACTCCAGCGCTTCGAGAAAGCGACCGCGGAACAGCAGGAGCAAGCCCCGGCGCCGGACATCGATCCACGCATCGGAGGGGCCATGGTCGATTCCCTGAAGGGCCAAGCAGAAACGCTTCGTGACGAAATCAAGCGCTACGGACGGAGGAGAACGCGGTGAAATTCACGCGGATTACTGTCCGGCCTGGCCAGATGGGCGGCCTCCCTTGCATACGCGGCTTGCGGATCCCCGTGGCGACCGTGGTCAACATGCTCGCCGATGGCATGAGTCAGTCGGAGATCGTTGCCGCCCACCCGGACCTGGAGGCCGAGGACGTGCGGGAGGCGATCCGTTACGCGGCCGAGGCCGTGCGGAGTCGCAATTTCGCGCTCGACGGCAACTTTGAGCGCCTCGACCCCGATTCTCATCCAATCTCGGAGGTTCCAGAGGATGAGCTGATGCACGGCTTCGGCGCCTGACGTTCTTACAGAATCTGACGAGAAAGCCGTAAGAATCCGATTTCCGTCTGGCGCTGTTCTATCTTCTCGATATGGCTTTGCATAACTTGCGGACCCTGCGCCCCGATGAGTTTGCCGAGCTTCAGGGCGACTCCGAACTGCTGGACGACCTCGGCACAGCTCTGGAGTTGAGCGATCTCGCAGTGCGTGTTCATCGAATCGCAGAGCTGCCAGAGGGCGAGCTGATCGATGACGAAGCGTCGGTCAAGCGTCTGCTCGACCCCTGAGTCTCTTCCGGCGACATGGCCAGCGTTCGCTTTAGGGCGGCAGCTGGCGCATCCCCGATCCGCTGCTGCGCAATTTTCTGCTGGAACTCGATTCAGGTGGGGGATGCGCGCAGTCTGACGTGGGCGGCGCCGAGCGATTGGAACCGGTCTCCTTGATTTCAGGCACTTCTCGCCAGAAGTGCCTGACTCGCTGCATATCCGTGCCTATCCGTTCATATCCGCGCTGAACATCCGCGACCTCGCCAATTACGAAAGCCCTGCAAATGGCGTATGAGTGAAGGCTGCGACTTGCTGATGACCTGCCTAATTGCCATGCAGAAGGTCGTCGGTTCGAATCCGATCAGCCGCTTTTTCGCGAATGCCCTGCACGTGGGCGGGTTGGGATCGGCGCGGATTGCCGAAACCAAATGGATTAGCAGCGATTTCTCGCCGAGGTGGCACGTTTCGCGTTTCGCGAAGCGGAAGCGGACCCTGCTGCCGCTAATGGGCGTGCGCCGCGATGCGCTTTGCGACGTACTCCGCGTCCCGGCCGGCGCCAAGGATCAGCATCGAGCTGAACGCGTACTGGAACGCGAGCCCCGTGAAGTAAAGCCCGGGAGCCGCCTCGACGACGCCGCGCTCCTCCTCGGGCCAGCCATCCTGGCCGATCACGGGCAGGTCGATCCAACTGAACTCCTGCTTGAAGCCGGTGCACCAGATCACGTTCGCGACATCGAGGACGGTGCCATCGTCGAGCTCCGGCCTACCGTCGCGAACCCCGGCCACGCGGGCCGTCGTCCGCTCCACTCCCGCCGCATCCAGGTCGGCCCGCTTGAACCGCAGGAGGGGGCCGCCGTGCCCGCGAATCTTCGGCCTCATCTTCCGGCCGATCGGCGTTCGCAACGTCAGCACCCTGCGTGCAAGGAAGGACATCACCCGCCAGCCCACCGCCAGGGCAGGCCGCGCCTCGATGTCGAACGGGATCTCGCCGGTGTCGCGGCCGCAGAGAATGGTCCTGTGCCCGCCGGCGACGTCGATCGCGACATCGGCGCCCGAATGGGACGCGCCGACGACGAGCACCGGTCCCTCCCGGAGCTGGAACGGGTTCTGGTACTCGCTCGAGTGGAGCTGGACGATCTCCGGGTCGAGGTGGGCGGCGAGCTCGGGGGTATAGGAACGGCCGAACGTGCCGGTCGCCACCACCACGTTCTCCGCCTCGAGGCGCCGGTCGCCGCAATCGACGATGTAGCCGCGGCCGTTCCTGGACACCCGCTCCACCCTCGTGCCGCCGCGGACCGGCAGCCCGAACGCACTCACGTACTCCTCCAGATAGTCCGCCATCTGGTCCTTGGTCGGGAAGGTCGTGGCAGACGCCGGAAACGGCATCCCGGGCAGGCCGTCGAGGCGCGCGGGGCTGTATAGCCGGAGCGAGTCGTAGTGCCGGCGCCAGTTGTCGCCCACGCGCCCCTGTTCGTCGAGGACCAGGAACGGGCGGTCCAGCTTCGCCAGGTGGTACCCGGTCGAGAGCCCGGCCTGTCCGGCGCCGACGATCGCCGTCTCGACGCGCTCGGTCGCGACGCTCACGACGCGGCTCCCGCGGCCTCGACGTTGCTCATCACGACGGGGATCGTCCTGCCGAGCTCGTCGGTCGGGCTGAACTCGACGATCTCGGCGCCCGCGTAGTGGACCGGGAGGTGGTCGGGAGGCACGTAGTAGGCGTCGCCCGCGACGTAGGTCTCCTCCTCGCCGTCGGCGAACCGGAACGTGATCATGCCCTTGAGCACGTATCCCCACCGAGGGAGCTGACAGCGGTCGTTCGGGAGACCGCGGAACAACTGCGCCAGGTCCGCGTCCGCGGTGTGCTTCTCGAAGCAGACCGAGTAGCCGCCGTCCAAGTGCTCGACCCGGACGTCGAGGCCCTCAAGCTCGACCGCTTCGGACGCTGTCTCTCGTGAAACGCTTGGCATCTCGGGGCCTCCTTGCTCGTTGCCAGCCCGGATTCGGGCCTCTGCGCGAGGTTAGGCCCGCGGGCCGGTGCGCGCATCGGCCAAACCACCCAACTTTTCTCGGCCCACCGCCTGGGTGATTCCACCCACCCGGGGATCAGACGAGCTTGTGCTCGTAAGCGAACGCCGTCGCCGCAGCCCGGGTCGAGACGCCGAGCTTCGCGAAGATGTTGCTCACGTGGCGCTCGACCGTCCGTTCGCTGAGGACGAGCTCGGCCGCGATCGCCTTGTTGGTCTGTCCTGCCGCGAGCAAACGCAGCACCTCAAGCTCGCGCGCGGTGAGCCCGCGCGTGTCACGCAACGCTACGGGCGCGTCGAGGGCGTCGATTTCAGCCAGAGCGGGGGTGGCGCCGAGCGCGATCAGCGCCTCCCGGGCGGCCGCGAGCTCCATCTTCGACGAGTCGGCGTCGCCGAGCTCGCGGCAAGCACAGGCGAGCAGCGCCCGCGTCCGGGCGGTCTCATAGGGCGCGCCGAGCTCCTGCCAGCCCTGGACCGCGCGCCGCAGCGCCACCAGTGCCCGCTCGGCGCCGCCGTCGGCGAGCAACACCGCCCCGCGTGCCTGGGCGGCAACGGCATCGAGCATCGCCACCTCGTACCCAGCGGCGATCTCGTCAAGCTCCTCGCAGGCGGCTCGCGCTTCGTCGGCCTCACCAGCGGCAAGCATGATCTCGACCACCGCGGGAAGCAGTGCGGCCCGGTTCGGCCGTTCCGTGCTCTCCGCGAGAGCCCGGCGGATCATGGTCATCGCGGCGGCGGTGTCGCCCTGCGCGAGCAGCAGCAGCGCGAGTCCGGGTTGCGGCTCCCGGCCGAGCTGGTTGGCCTGTCGGTATGCGTCGTCGGCCGCCGCAAAGTCGCCCAGGAGCCGGTGGACCTCACCCTGGAGATAGCTGGCCTCGCCAGCCGCACTCGGGTTGTTGCCCTGGATGCAGCGCTTACCGGCTCGCCGAGCCTCGGCGCACGCCTCCGCCCAGGCGCCGCGCAGGTGCATGATCTCCGTTCGGTGCACGAGGCACCGCCCCGTGAAGGCGACCATGTCGGGCTGCTCGTCACACCACTTGGTCAGGGCTCCGGTCCACTCGGCGGCGCGCCGCAGCTCATAGGCCGCCCGGCAGGCAAGGATCACACCGCAGTAGACGATGCCGCTCGGGATCGGCGAGAGCTCCCCGGTCAAGACGGAGAGCATCGCCTCGTCGACAAGTGCGAGGCCCTCCCTCACTTCGCCGTTCGTGATCATGAGGTGGCCCTGGCCATGGACCGCGAGCGCGACGAGATCCGGGTCCCCGAAGCGCTCCCCGATCCGCGCCGCCTCCGCCGCGGTCGCGATCGCGCCATCGAGGTCGCCCTGCGCCTCGCGCTCGAACATCGTGGGGATCAAGAGATACCCCTGCTCCACGCAGCCGTCCCCCTCGCGCTGGACCAGCCGCCGGGCCCGGCCGAGCCAGCCGCTGGCGCGCGCCATCTCTCCCTGCTGCAAGAGGTTGATGCCAACCCAGAAGGCGCAGCGCGCCGCCCGCAGCGTCTCGCCACCGTTTAGGTAGGCCTGATGTGCGTGTTCGAGAGCTTCGTAGAACTCGTCCTGCCGGCCGAGCATGTAGGCGGCAGTTGCCAACCGCTCGAGGTCGTCGCCCGTCAGGGATGCCTGCCGGTTGACCTGTGACAGGGCCGCATAAGCGCCTGTCCATGCCCGACCTGCGTAGAGCTCGCGGCCCCGTTCGACCTCGGCGAGGGCGTCCATATGTGCTGATTATCGCCGCCGGTCCGATCGAGCGTCGATGCTCGGCAGCTCGCGCGCGGGGACGCCTACTCCTTCCTGCGAAGCGAGCGTCTGATCGCGCTACCCGATGGCTAGAGCGCGATGCGATTAGTTTCGACGCGTCTCCCGGTCAAATGCCTCGCATATCCTCATCGGTGCAGTGGCCACGGATATTGAACTGTCGCTGGCAGACCTACCGGTCGTTCCCGCAAATTACGATCCAGATGACTGAGCCACCCGAGCTGCCCGCCGACGAGCGCTCGATCGTCATCTACGACGGGGCCTGCGGAATATGCAAGTGGTTGCTTGCGGGGCTCCTGCGGCTCGACCGCGAGAAGCGGCTGCGACCGATCCGGCTACAGGGCACCGAGGCGGATGCTCTTCTCGCCGATCTCGAGCCGTTCGAACGAATGGCCTCCTGGCACCTCGTCTCCGGCCATGTCCGCGTATCGGCTGGCCCTGCGCTTCCACCCTTGTTCAGGCTGCTTCCCGGCGGAAGGCTACCCGCCGCCACCCGGATCGCTTTCCCCGGCTGACGGCCGGCGGGTACCGCTGGGTAGCAACACACCGCTCGCAGCTGTCGCGCTTCGTCCCACGGCGGGCTAAACAGCGCGCCGACGAACGAGTTCGCGAGCGCGAACGCTCGGTCCAAATATAGGCTGGGAGGGACACAAACTCTCGTAGCTGGATCTACCTTTGGGGGTGTCGCAGGTGCCGACGACCGACGAGCGCTCGAGTTGCCCGATCCCGCGCGCGTTGGCGGTGCGCACCGTGTCGCATTACCCCGAGGTAATCGACCTGTCTACCTGCGCGCACTAGAGTCGTCCGGCGGATGGCCACGGTTCAATCTCAGTCCGAGGTCGGGTCGCAGCTGCGCCACTGGCGCGAACGCCGGCGCGTGACTCAGCTCGAGCTCGCGCTCGACGCCGGGATCTCCGCCCGGCATCTGAGCTTCGTGGAGACGGGTCGCTCCAGACCCGGCCGCGAGATGCTGCTGGGAGTCCTCGAGCAGCTCAAGGTTCCGTTTCGCGAGCAGAACCGGCTCCTGCTTGCGGCAGGTCACGCCCCCGCCTATCCGGAGCGCTCGCTCGACGACCCCGGCCTCGCGCCGGTGCGGGAAGCGCTGGATGTGATCCTGTCCGGCCACGAGCCCTACCCGGCGGTCGCGGTCGATCGCCTCTGGAACATGGTCGCGGCCAACTCCGCGATGCTGGCCCTGGCTCAGGGGTTTGAGGTCGACCCCGAGCTGCTGGAGCCGCCGGTCAACGTGATCCGTCTCGGCCTCCACCCCCGCGGTCTCGGTCCGTTGTTCGTAAACCTCGGCGACTGGCACGCGCACTGGCTCAGGCGGCTCGAGCACCAGCTGGCGGCGACCGGGGACGAACAGCTCGCCGCCCTGATCGAGGAGGTTGCCGGCTATCCCGTCCCCGAGCCCGAGCATGACGATGCGCCCGAGCCCGCCGCCGGCGAGCTGCTCGGCCCGGTCAAGGTGCGCACTCCCGACGGCGGCGCACTCTCCTTCTTCGGCATGTTCGCGAGCTTCGACACTCCATTCGAGGTGACCACCTCGGAGCTTGCGATCGAGCTGCTCTTCCCGGCCGACCGAGGGACCGCTGAAAGGCTGCATGAGAGAGGCGCGACCTCTCCCGGCGAGCGGAGCGCCGCCAAGGGCTCGTCAGGCCTGGATCCCCAGTGAGCCAGTCGTTCGATGTGATCGTCGTCGGCGCCCGCTGTGCGGGTGCGCCGCTGGCGACCATGCTCGCGCGCAATGGTCTTCGCGTCTGCCTGGTCGACAAGGACCGCTTCCCGAGCGACACGCCCTCGACGCACGGAATCCAGCCTACCGGCGTCCAGGTTCTGGAGCGCCTCGGGGTCCTCGATTCGCTTCTAAAGTTGGCGCCGCCGATCCTCTGCCTGCGGATGGTGTTCGACGACGTCGCGGTACCGGTGGCCGACGTCGTCGCCATAACCGGTGCCCCGGGGCTCAGCGTGCGCCGGACCTCGCTGGACGAGATCCTCGTCAAGGCCGCTGCGGACGCCGGCGCCGAGGTTCGGACGGGAACCACGGTCACCGGGCTGGCGATGGATGGTGATCGTGTCGCGGGCGTCATCACGCCCGAGGGCAAGCTGCGGGCGCCGCTCATCGTCGGAGCCGACGGCACGCGCTCCGCGGTTGCGAGGATGGTCGGCGCGGGGGAGTACCACCCGACCCCGAACGGCCGGGTGTTCATGTGGTCCTACTACGAAGGCGACCCCACTGACGGCGAGATGTGGATCGGCAAGGTCGGCGACCACACCTACCTGGCAATGCCGACCGACGGTGGCCTGACCCTGATCGGCGTCTGCCCGTCGATCGAGCGCCGAGATGAGGTCCGCGCTGATCGCGAGGTGGTCTACGGGGCCGGTTTACGCGCCTGGTCGCAGCTGCATGCCGGGGTGGACGGGGCCCGGCGCGAAGGACCCGTACGCACGATGGCCAACATGCACGGCTTCTTCCGCCCGTCCGCCGGCCCCGGTTGGGCCCTCGTCGGCGACGCCGGTCACTTCAAGGACCCCACGCCCGGCCAGGGGATCGCCGACGCCCTTCGTCAGTCCGAGATGCTGGCCGTGGCGATCACGCGCGCCCTAGGTGGCGGCCACGGCAGACCGGACGATGTCCTGCGCGAGTGGTGGTGCTGGCGCGACGAGGACGCGTGGGAGATGTACTGGCTCGCTCACGACATGGGTGCCGCTGGGCCGACCCCGCCGCTGCGCCGCGAAGCCGAGCGGCGGATCGCCGCGGACCCCGAGCTGGCCACGGCGATGGTTCGAGTCCTCAACCATGAGCTGCGTCCCTCGGAGGCCTTCAGGCCAGCCTTCGCCCTGACCACGATGGCGCAAGCGCTGCGTCGCGGTCGTGGCAACCGCCTTGCGATTCTGGGTGAGGCGAGGACCACCGCGGTCAACGAACTCCGGCGGCGACGTGCGGCGCATGGGCTGGCCCGCTCGCGTCGTTCGCCTTCGGCCGATGGGGCGTTGGACTGAGGGGCAATCTGCAGTGTCGGAACCACGCTCATGCTCCCCTTGGCATGAATTGGGCCTCGCCTGGCTGCCCGCCGACGCCCGGCGCAACTACAGGGAGAGCGGCCAGAAAGGTGCAAAATACCCCTTTTTGTCCCATAGTGCTACCCTTATTGCCGCTGGGACAAGAAAGGGCATAATGCCCTTTTCCAACCACACTCATGCCTGGAGCCACCTACAATCGCCTCGCCGAGATCGCCGCCGAGCGCTACGGCTACGTGACGACCGCCGACGCCGAGGCATTGGGGCTCGATCCCCATCGCCTCTTCGAGATGGCGCGTCGAGGGCAGCTGGAGCATCCGACGACCGCCGTCTACCGGGTGCCGCTGATACCGGTGACCCCACTGGACCCCTACATGCTGGCAACCCTGTGGCCCAGGAACGCAGAAGCGGTCATCTCTCATGCGTCGGCTCTCGGCCTCTACGAGCTGGGCGACGTCAACCCGGCGAAGATCCACATCACGGTCCCGCGAGCGCACCGTCCGCGGCGGCAGGTCCCGGCCCTCTACGTCCTTCATCGCGAAGATCTCGAGCCCGGGAACCTCACCACCTATGAGGGCATACCGATCGTCACCGCGGCCAAGGCGATCCGCCAAGCGCACGAGGCGCACCTTGGCCCGGCTCTGGTCCGGGCGACGATCGAAGATGGGTGCCAGCGTGGCCTGCTCAAGCGTGCCGAGGCCATCGGGCTCCATGAAGAGCTGCTTGCGAACGACTCGGCCGCGGTTCGATGAGTGGGCCGATCCTCCCCGAGCGCGGCCCCAACCGCCGCCCCGATGGCCCACCGGCCGTAAGGGGTCATCTCGAGCGGCTGATCGGTCACTACGCCGAGTTGACCGGCGTCACCCCGGACCGGGTCAGGCGATGGGTCTCGGTCATGGTCTTGCTTGGAGCCCTGGATCGGGTGGGGGAGGAGGAGATGCCCAAGTTTCTTCTCAAGGGTGGAATCGCCATCGAGCTTCGCTTCGGAACCGACGCCCGGGCCACGAAGGACATCGACCTGGTCTTCTTCGGTGATCCCCAGGTGCTGGAGGACGATCTTGATGCAGCTCTCGATCGCGACTACTCGCAGTTTGCGTTTCAGCGGCAGCAGGTCGAACAGATGCCGGGTACCCCGTTTCACCGCTTGAGCGTCAAGCTCTTGTATCGGGGGCGGTCCTGGGTGACGCTGAAGCTGGAGGTCGCGCCTCCGGACGCTCGTGATGTCGATCGCGAATCGGTGCCGGCGATCGACATCGCCGAGTTCGGGCTCGACGGGCCGAAGGTCGTGCAGTGCCTGTCGACTCGGTTTCAGATCGCGCAGAAGATCCATGCGGTCACCGAGTGCTTTGAGAAACGTGAGAACGAGCGCTTCCGCGATCTGATCGATCTACTGCTCCTGCGTGAGATCGTCGAGGATCTGCCGAGCCTGCGAGACGCCTGCATCGTGACCTTCGAGGCCCGCGGGAAACACGGTTGGCCGCCGCGGCTGAGTGTGCCCGGCTCCTGGGCCGAGCCCTACCGTACGTTGGCGGAGGAAATGCAGTTTCCAGTTGCCAATGTCGACGACGCGGCAGACGACGTCCGGGCCTTTATCGCCGCCATCGATGCGGAGGCATAGGAGCCGTGCACTCGCGAGCGCGCGTTTCTACATCCGGCGCTGTGCTGGACGACCTAGGCGCAGTTCCGGAGGTGACCCATCTCGGCGTGCGTGTTCATCGAATCGCTGAGCTGCCCGAGGGCCCGCTGATTGACGACGAGGAATCGGCCAGACGCCTGCTTGGGATTTGAGCCTCGTGGCCGGCGAGATCTGTTGGACGATTGCTCCTCGGGCCGCTGGCGAATCAATCCGGGCTCGGCGATTTCGGGCACCTCTGGCCGGAAGTTCCCGAAACGCTGAATATCGGGGCGTCCACCCTTGCTCAGGATTCTCCCCGGCGGAGGGCTGCCGCGTGTCCACCAGGGCGGACCTCCGGGTCCGCTGGTAGGGTCAGCGGCAGCTGGGCTCATACTTCCCAGCCGGCGCGAATTCAGCGAAGCCGGTGCGAATCCGGCGCTGTCCCGCAACTGCGATGCCCCTCCGGGGACGAGCCAGGTCGCCTGACCGCGCCGACGGATCGACCCTCGAAGGAAGGGGCGGTGCGCACGGATTCCTCCCGTTCGTCCTGAGCCTCCTTCGACGAACTCGTGGAGGTTTAGATGGGATCCAGTCGTGCAGGGGCGCTCGTGGTTCTGGCTTTGTTCGTCGCCGGTTGTGGAGGATCGTCGGGCGAGTCGTCGGCGGGCGGTTCCGGTGGGGAGGGGTTCCCCGTCACTGTCGAGGACGCGACCCGCAGCGTCGTCGTCGAGGCTCGGCCGGAGCGGATCGTCTCGCTCTCGCCCTCGGCGACCGAAACGCTCTTCGCGCTCGGCGCCGGCGAGCAGGTGATCGCGGTGGACGAAGAATCGGACCACCCCCCGGGAGTCCCGCGCACCGATCTCTCCTCCTACCAGCCGAACGTGGAAGCGATCGTGGGCTACGACCCCGACCTGGTCGTGTTGCAGGCGAGCGTGGCACGCGATGTGCCCGCCGGCTTGCGCCGGGTTGGCCTCACGGTGATCTCCGAACCGGCGCCGGCCAACCTCGACGACGCCTACGCCCAGTTCCGCCAGTTGGGGCTCGCGACGGGGCGCCCGGAGCGGGGCCGGCGGCTGGCGCGCGAGGTCCGCGGGGCGGTCGAGGGCACGTTGGGGGCCGCCCCGCCGGGCCGCGGGCTCTCCTTCTTCCACGAGCTCGACCCCGACCTCTACTCGGTAGGGACCCGCAACTTCATCGGCCGCATCTATCAGCGGCTCGGCCTACGTAACGTCGCCGAGCCGGCGGCGCGGCGGGCGGGGACGCCGTATCCGCAGCTTTCATCGGAGGGGGTGGTCGCGGCCGACCCCGACCTGGTCGTCCTCGCCGACGGCGAGTGCTGCGGGCAGAGCCCCGCGAAGGTTGCGGGGCGGCCCGGTTGGGACGAAGTGGCGGCGGTGCGAAACGGGGCCGTCGTGGCGATCGCCGACGACATCGCCTCGCGCTGGGGCCCGCGCCTGCCGATCTTCGTGGCCAAGGTCGTCGAGGCGATGGAGCGGGCGCGAGCGGCCGGCGGGGAGGCACCCTGAACACGGCGGCCACCCTGCGCTCCGGCGCCGCCTCGGCCGTGGTTCTGCGGCGCGAGGGCGAGCTCTCCTGGCGGTGGCTGGCACTGGGGGCGTTCGCCCTGCTCGCCGCCCTGGCGGCCGGCCTCGCAGTCGGCCCGGCCGGCATCCCGCCCGGGGCGCTGGTCGACGACGTGCTGGCGCGCCTGCCCTTCGGCGATCGCGAAGGACGGCTTTCTTCGCTGCAGAGCGCGGTGCTCTGGGAACTGCGGGCGCCGCGCATAGTGCTCGGCGCGCTGGTCGGGGCGAGCCTGGCGACGGCGGGCGGCGCCTACCAGGCCGTCTTCCGCAACCCGCTCGCGGATCCGTACCTGCTCGGCGCCGCCGCGGGCGCCGGCCTCGGCGCGACGATCGCGATCGTCCACGCTGGCGCCGTGCCGCTGCCGCTTGCCGCCTTCGCCGGTGCGACCGCTGCCGCCCTCGGGGCGTACCTCCTCGGTCGCTCGGTCGGCGACCACAGTGGCACCGCGACGTTGATCCTCGCGGGGGTCGCGGTCGCGGTCTTCCTCACCGCTCTGCAGACCCTGCTCCTGCAGCAGAACACCGAGAACGTTCGTGCCATCTACTCCTGGCTGATGGGGCGGCTCTCGACCTCGGGCTGGAGCGACGTGCTGCTGGCGCTGCCCTACGCGACCCTGAGCATCGCCGTGATCCTTGCCCACCGGCGGCTGCTCGATGTGCTGAGGGTCGGCGACGCGGAGGCCGCCGGCCTCGGCGTCCAGGTCGGGCGCCTTCGCCTGCTCGTGGTCGGCGCCGCGACGCTGGGCACCGCCGCCGCCGTCTCGGTCAGCGGCCTGATCGGGTTCGTCGGGATCGTCGTCCCGCATGCCGTCCGCCTGCTCGCCGGCTCCAGCTACCGCGTCGTGCTGCCGCTCTCGGCCCTCTTCGGAGCGGCCTTCCTCGTCCTCGCCGATGTCGTCGCCCGCACCGCCGTGGCCCCGGCCGAGCTGCCGATCGGCGTGGTCACGGCCTGCATCGGCGCGCCCTTCTTCATCGTCGTGCTGCGGGCCAGCCGGGCGGTGAGCGCTTGATCGCGCTCGAGGGAGTTACCGTGGCGCTGGCCGGTCGCACGGTGCTCGAGCAGGTGACGATGACCGTCGAGGAGGGCGGCTGGACGACGCTGATCGGCGCCAACGGGGCCGGCAAGACGACCCTGCTGAGGGCGGTCACCGGCGCTGTCGCCTACAGCGGCTCGGTCGCGGTCGCCGGGCGCGATCCGCACCGCGAGCCGGCACAGCGCCGCGCCCGCGACCTCGCGATCGTCTGGCAGAGCCCGCTGTTGCCACTCGACATGTGCGTGCACGAGTACGTGATGCTGGGGCGGACGGCACACCTGGGGATGCTTGGACGGGTTGGGGCGCGCGACGAGCGGGTGGCCGCCGAGGCGATCCGCCGTCTCGACCTGGTGCCGCTCGCCGGCCGGCGGCTGGGCGCGCTCAGCGGCGGTGAGCGCCAGCGCGCCACGCTCGCCCGCGCGCTGGCCCAGGAGGCGCCCGTGCTGGTGCTCGACGAGCCGACCACGGCGCTCGACGTCGGCCGCCAGCAGGAAGCGCTGGAGCTGGTCGGGGAGCTGCGGGCGGAACGGCGGCTGACCGTCCTCGGCGCGATGCACGACCTCACCCTGGCCGGCCAGTACGCGGACCGTCTCGCGTTACTCGACGACGGCCGGCTTGTCCGCCATGGGCCGCCCGGCGAGGTCCTGCGGGGGGAGTTGATCCGCCGCCATTACCGCGCTCACGTCGAGGTGACCGAGGCGCACGGCGCGCCGGTCGTGCTGCCGGTGCGTCCCGGGGCGGGTTGCCCCTCCGTCGACTCATGGCCAGCCGAGGCCTCCCGGTGAGCGCGCGGAAACCGGAGCGCGAGGTGCCGGAGAAGCCGCCGTTGCGGCGGCAGCGCTCGCTGGTCCTCGTCAACACGGGCGACGGCAAGGGCAAGTCGACCGCCGCCTTCGGAGTCGTCCTGCGCGGCATCGCCCGCGGCTGGCGCGTATCGGTCATCCAGTTCGTCAAGTCGGAAAAGTGGAAGGTGGGGGAGGAGGACGTCTGCCGTGGCCTCGGCGTCGAGTGGGCGCGGACCGGCGACGGCTTCAGCTGGCTCAGCGACGACCTCGAGCGCAGCTGCGCTCTCGCCGGGGCCGCCTGGGAACTCGCCAGGACGACGATCGCCGCCGGCGGGCATCGCCTGGTCGTCCTCGACGAGATCACCTACCCGATCAACTGGGGCTGGATCGATGGGGATGAGGTGGCGCGGGCGCTGCGCGAGCGGCCGGAGCAGGTGAACGTGATCGCGACCGGGCGCGACGCGCCGCCGGAGCTGGTCGAGGTTGCCGACACGGTGACCGAGATGACCAAGGTCCGCCACGCCTATGACAACGGTGTGCGGGCAAAGCGGGGGATCGACTTCTGATGGCCCTGACCTTGCTGCTCGGTGGAGCCCGCAGCGGCAAGTCGGCGCTCGCCCTGCGTCGCGCCCGGGCTGTGGGCGCCCCCGTCGTCTTTATCGCCACCGCGGAGGCTCTCGACCCGGAGATGGAGGCACGGATCGTCCGCCACCGGGCCGAGCGCGATCCGTCCTGGAAGACGATCGAGGCGCCGCTCGACCCGCAGCGGGCGCTGGCGGATGCGGGGGCGCGGGCCTGCGTCGTCATCGACTGCCTCTCGCTCTGGGTGGCGAACCTGTTGCAGAGCGGGCTCGGCGAGGACGAGATCCTCGCGCGGGCCGCGGCGGCCGCCACCGTCGCCAGTCACCGCGACGGGCCGACGATCGCCGTCAGCAACGAGGTTGGCATGGGGGTCGTGCCGGAGTACGCACTCGGCCGGCGCTACCGCGACCTGCTCGGCCAGGCCAACGCGGCCTGGGCGGAGCGGGCCGAGGAGGCGCTGCTGATCGTCGCCGGGCGGGCCCTGACGCTGGAGGCGGCGGAGTGAGCCGGGCCCAGGTCGGCGACGCCGCGGCCGGGGGCCGCGAGTCGATCGCGAGCACGGCCGCCCGCGTCCCCGCCTTCGACGCGGAGGCTGCCGCCGCGGCTCAGCGGGCACTCGACGGCAAGACCAAGCCGCGCGGCAGCCTCGGGCGTCTCGAGCAGGTCGCCTGCCGTCTGGCGGGTGTTGCCGGCGCCGCGGAGCTCGGCCGCTCTCCGCAGCCGGCGATCGTCGTCTGCGCCGCCGACCACGGCATTGCCGCGGAGGGCGTCAGCGCCTACCCGCAGGAGGTGACCGAGCAGATGCTGCGCAACTTCGCCGCGGGCGGAGCGGCCGTCTGCGTGCTCGCTCGTCGCGCCGGCGCGCGGCTCGTGGTCGCCGACCTCGGCGTGCTCAGCCCGGTCGAAGACCCGGCGATCCTCGACCGCCGGGTGTGCGCGGGGACCGCCAACTCGGCGCTTGGGCCGGCGATGAGCGAGGGGGAGATGTGCCGCGCGGTCCTCGCCGGCGTCGAGCTGGCCGACGGGCTGGCCGGCGAAGGCATAGGAGTCGTCGCCCTGGGGGAGATGGGGATCGGCAACACGACCGCGGCGAGCGCGCTGACCGCCGCCCTGCTGCGGGTCAGCCCCGACGGGGTGTGCGGGCATGGCACCGGCCTCGACGAGGCGGGGATCGCGCGCAAGCGCGCTGCGGTCTGGCGCGCGCTCGAAGCCAACAACGTCTCCCCCTACGATCCGCTCGGTGCTGTTGCCGGAGTCGGTGGGCTCGAGATCGCGGCGCTCGCCGGCGTAGTGCTCGGCTGCGCGGCGAACCGCGTTGCGGTCCTCGTCGACGGCTTCATCACCGCGGTGGCGGCGCTGGCGGCGGTCTGCGTCGAGAAGCGCTGCCGCGAGGTCCTGATCGCCTCCCACCTCTCACCCGAGCCCGGCCACCGGCTGCTGCTCGACGCGCTCGATCTCGAACCGCTTCTCGACCTTGAGATGCGGCTCGGTGAGGGCTCTGGCGCCGCCCTGGCGCTGCCGCTCGTCCTCTCGGCGGCGGCGATCCTCACCGAAATGGCGAGCTTCGAGCAGGCGGGCGTGACCGATGCCGGCGCCTGAGCCGCTTGCCGCCGCGGCCTTCCTCACCCGGTTGCCGCTGGGACGGACCGTCGGCGGCGACTCCGATGCCCTGCTGCGGGCCGCGCCGTTCTTCCCCCTGGTCGGAGCCGCGCTCGGCCTCGCTGTCGGCGGCGCGGCAATCGGCCTCGCCGCTGTGCTGCCGGCCCTGCTGGCCGGCCTTCTCGCGGTCACGCTCGAGCTGGCTCTGACCGGCGCCCTGCACCTCGACGGCCTCGCCGACTCCGCCGACGGCCTCGGCGGCGCCGACCGCGATAGATCGCTGGCGATCATGCGCGACCACGCGCTGGGCACCTACGGCGGTGCCGCCTTGGCGGTGGACCTGTCGGTCAAAGCGGCGGCCCTGGGGACGCTGGCCGAGGCCGACGCCCTTGCCGCGATGGTCGCCGCTCTGGCGCTCTCGCGCGCGGCGCCGCTGCCGCTCGCGCGGCTCCTGCCCTACGCGAGAGCGGGCGAGGGCACCGGCCGCCTGTTGACCACGCGGGCTCGGACGGGCCTGGTCCTCGCCGGGATCGCCGCCGCTGCCGCCCTGGCCCTCGCCGTCTACCGCTTCGACAGCCTCGCCCTCCTCATCTGCGCCATCGCGGTCACCGCCGCCGTCGGTCTCCTCGCCCGCCGTCGCCTCGGCGGCGTCACGGGCGACGTGATGGGCGCCGCAATCGAGCTCTCCGCCACCGCCGCGCTGGTCGTGGCGGTGGCGCTGGAGGTTTGAGCGGTTAGCGTGAGCGACATCGCCTATTCTTCCCGGCAGATCAACACCGACTACCTGGTCGTCGGGGCCGGCGCCAGCGGGCTTGCTTCCGCCGACGCCCTGGTGGCGGGGCGGCCGATGTAGAGGTGACGCTGATCGATCGCCAGCCCGGCCCGGGGGTCACTGATTGCCCGCGTACCCGTTCGTCCGCCTGCTCAGCGAGCACGAGCATTTGGGGCCGGGGCCCGATGGCGAGCGAGTCCGCGACCTGAGCAGCGGGGCGCTCCACGACTGGCCGCGGATGATGACCCGCACGTGCAAAACGGAGAGGCGCTGGCTGGGCGAGCCCGACCTCTCGGCCTGGCTGGCCGGCAACCGGCTCAACCTGCTCCGCGCGCTCCCCGACCACGCGGCCGAGCCGCCGGTGCAGGTGGCGCTGGAGCGCTACCTCACCAACGTCGAACCGGCGATCGAGCGGCTGGAGCAGCTCAACGGTACCCACTGCCGATGATCAGGCCGACTGCTCAATCGCGATCCTTGCGGAGCGCTACAAAACCCGGTGCCTTCTTCCCCTCGGTCCGCGCCGTTCGGTCCGCCGGCACCTAGCCGCGGCGGAAGGGGTCGATGTAGACATCGTCAATCTGCCACTGGCCGAGTGAGTCGAGCGGGGTGAAGCGGATTTCGATCGCACTTGGGATCAGCGTCCCGACCAAGGTCGAAAGAGTGAGTACGGTGGAAACCGACTGGGTGGGGGCCCAGGTGGAACCGGCGCGGAGGGTGCCGGCCGTCTTCGTGTGCACGAGGCCGAGCAGCTCGTAGACCGCTTCCACGCGCAGTTGCGAGGACGGATCGCCGCTGTTGCGGGCGACCAATCGGAATGAGGGAGTGTCGATCGCCATGCAGACTGGTGGGCTGACAGCCGAGCTGCGCGCGGGGAGGGATAGCGACTTGGAGTCCGCGGCATCGTTGAGGTAATAGCTCTCGTTGCCTCCGACAACCGCGGCACCGCGGTTCAGCTTCCAGCCGGTGGCGCCGGCCTCAAAGCCGCCGTCGGGGGCGAGTACGTAATAGCGCTGGTCTCCCCAGGGGCTGAATACCTTCTCGGCGCCGGAGTATGAGCATGCCTGGGCGGAGCCGGCGAAAACGGCCAGCGCCAGCAGGGCGGGGATCAGCAGTGCGGCGAACCTGTTGCGGCTCGAGCTGAGCACTGGGCGGGACATGGGCACCATTGGGGAACCTCCCTCTCGCAGGCAAAAAAGCCTGGTTGTCAAACCAAGCTGGCGGTTGAGCCGTCTCGAGCCGAGCGCGAGATCTCCAACTTTGCGTCCCTGCCTCGCGACAGGTTTGCCCTTATTCAGCTGACTTATGTGTGCAGCGCGCAGATGATCGGTTCAAACTCCAACGGTTGCAATAGATTTCATACAAACGGCTACCGAATTCTCTGGTCTTCATGCCTGGGATTGCGGATTCGCCTTGCGGAACTCATCCCCCTAAAACGTCGGTCGATGAATATGCGCGGTTGGCGGACGCCGGCCGCATCCGATGGCACTCGTCTCGCAGATAGAAGACGCCGAGCACCTCTTCGCCCGCGGTCGCGAGCGAGTGCAGCTGCGTGCCCAGGGCGTCGAACGGCTGGTCGAGACGGCCCTCGCCTTCGGATTCGTCGTTGTCGCCGTGGCAATAGCCCTGCTGCTGCCGTCTCCCCGTGCTCTCGACGTGCCCACCCTGGCGATCCTGATCGGCGCGTACGTGGTCTGCAGCAGGGCCAAATTCGACATAGCCGACGGCCACACGGTCCCGACCGAGCTGGTCCTGGTGCCGATGCTCTTTCTCCTTCCGACCCCGGTGGTGCCGCTGGCCGTCGCTTGCGGCGATCTGCTGGGACGGGGATACGACTATGCCAGCGGCCACACCAGCGTCCACCGCGCCTTCCATGCCTTGGGGGACTGCTGGCACACGATCGGCCCGACGCTGGTCCTGGTCGCGGCCGGCGCCCAAATCTTCTCCTGGGACGACTGGCCAATTTATCTGGTCGCCCTGCTGGCTCAGTTCGCCTTCGACTTCGTCCCGGCTGCGATCCGGGAGCGCTTCATCGATGGCGTCTCGGTGCGCACCCTCAGCGGACTCGTCGCGCCGGTTTATGCGCTGGACGGGGCATTGGCTCCGATCGGGCTGCTGGTCGCTTTCGCGGCGATCCAGATCGGCGGGGCGCTGGCGCTCCTGATCCTCCCCCTGGCCACGGTGCTCGCCGTGCTTTCACGCGAGCGCCAGGCGCGAGTCGACCAGGCGATCGAGTTGAGCAGCGCCTATCGCGGGACGGCGATGCTGCTGGGCGACGTGGTCGAGGCCGACGACGCCTACACCGGCAGCCACAGCCGTGGCGTAGTCGAGCTCTCGCTGGCGGTCTCCGACCACATCGGGCTCGATCATCGGCAGCGCCGCAACGTCGAGTTCTCGGCCCTGCTGCACGACGTCGGCAAGATCGCCGTGCCGAAGGAGATCATCAACAAGGCGGGGCCACTCAATCCGGAGGAGTGGCAGGTGATGTACCGGCATACGATCGAGGGGGAGGAGATGCTTAACCGGGTGGGCGGCGTTCTCTCCGAGGTCGGACGCATCGTCCGTTCGTCGCACGAGCACTACGACGGAAGCGGCTACCCTGACGGCCTGGCCGGCGAGGAGATTCCGATCGAGGCGCGGATCGTCGCTTGCTGCGATGCCTTCAGCGCAATGATCACCACCCGCTCCTACCGAAAGGCGATGCCGGTCGAGGCGGCCCTAGCCGAGGTGCGGGCCTGCGCAGGCACTCAGTTCGATCCTAGGATCGCCGAAAGCCTAATTGTTGTCTCCAGCGCCTGACCTGATCGCCGAGCACACGAGCCTCATGCTCGAGTGAGAAGATCTGCACGTGCCTCAGTCGTACCGCGCCAAGAAACCCCGTGAACCCCGCGACTACGGCTGGGTGATCAGCTTCGGCTGCAAGACTGCGGGAGAGCTGCGGCGCCTGAAGGTCGGCGCCGACCCCGCCGCCGACACGCGGCCGATCGAAGTCCCCTGCGCCTGCGGCGAAGTCCACCGGGTGACCGTTTCCCCGTACCGGCGGCGGCGCTCCTCCGACGAACCTTTCGACCTCGAGGTCGAGTCGCTCGACCAGTTGCGCTGAGGCTCGGGACAAGCGGAAGGCCTGGCGCCGCCACACGCGGCTGGGAGAATGGCGGAAAGCGAGATGAAGCCGAGCGACCTCAGCCTCAGCGCCGAACACGATCCCGAATCGGTGCGGCGCCGGCTCAGCTCGCCTCCCTCATCGAGCTACCTGCGCGACTTCATCTACGGCGCGATCGACGGCGCGGTGACGACCTTCGCGGTGGTTGCCGGGGTAAAGGGGGCGGACCTGAGCGCCAGCGTGGTGCTGATCCTCGGCGGCGCCAACCTGATCGCGGACGGGTTCAGCATGGCGGTCAGCAACTTCCTCGGCCTGCGGGCCGAGCGCCAGCAGGTCGAGCGGGCGCGCCTCGACGAGGAGCGCCAGGTCAGCCTGGTCCCGGAGGGGGAGCGGGAGGAGATCCGCCAGATCTTCGCCGCCAAGGGGTTCGCGGGCGACGACCTCGAACGGGTGGTCGCCGTGATTACCGCCGACCCCGACCTCTGGGTGAGCACGATGCTGAGCGAGGAGCTCGGCCTCGGCGGCGCCAGGCCGAATCCGCTGCGGGCCGGCGCAACCACCTTCCTCGCCTTCGTCACCGTCGGCTTCCTGCCGCTCGCCGCCTTCGCCGTCGACGCGATCGCCCCGGGGGGCCTCGAGCACGCCTTCGCCTGGAGCGCCGCGCTGACCGGGGCCGCCTTCGTCGCCGTCGGCAGCCTCAAGGCGCGCTTCGTCGAGCAGGCCTGGTGGCGGGCCGGGCTGGAGACGCTCGCGATCGGGGGCGCCGCCGCGACGCTCGCCTACGCGGCCGGCGCCTTCCTGGCCGCGGTCGTCTGATCGGCCCCGGTCGCGGGGTTTTGTTCAGTCGGAGAGCCGGGTGGCGAGCAGTGCCTTGCCTTGGTCGGCGCCCTTGCGGCTCGCCTCCTGGGCACGGCGGAAGAACTCCACCAGCTCGGAGTCGTCTTCGCGCTCGGCGTCCTGGATATAGGTCTCGAGCCGCAGCGCGTTGCTCAGGCACTGCTCGACGAACCAAATGACGTTGTAGTCCTTGTCCTTCGTGCCGGTCACCTCACCGGTCTCCTGTGACTGTGGCATCTGCTTGCCTCCTTCGTTGGCGCCGAGCGCCTCTCCACCGCCGCGGGGCAGCGGTTGGTCTTCTCACCCGAGCGGGAACCACGGGATCGCGGTGAAAGCCGCTGGGGCCCGACTTGCGTTCGCCCCCCGCTACCCGTTCCGGTGAGGGGCCAAAACCTGGGGCTGGATGTCGGCCTCCGGGTCCAGTTTGTCGCCCAGACTGCCGGGTAGCCGCTTGGTCGTCGGCCTCATCGCTGCCGCCGATCGGCGCTGCAGAGGAACGAGAAGGAGGAATCGATCATGGCCAAAGATCACGGACCGAGCGTTAAGGACGACCGGCTGTACGAAAAACTCCGCGAAGAGGGTGAGAGCAAGGAGAAGGCGGCGCGGATAGCCAACGCCAAGGCGGGCGGGGAGAACGTCGGTGAAAAGGGCGGCGAAGCGGAGCGCTACGAGGACCGCACGGTTGACGAGTTGCGCGAACGAGCGGCCGAGATCGGGATCGAAGGTCGCTCGGAGATGAGCAAGGACGAACTCATCGACGCCCTGCGAAACCACTGAGGGCGTACGGCGGAGCGGAGCGGCCCCGGCCCACGCCAGCGACTACCCTTCACCTCGCCCCCGGCGCCTTGGCGGAGTGGCTACGCAGCGGCCTGCAAAGCCGTTTACACCAGTTCGATTCTGGTAGGCGCCTCTGGAAAGACCCCGCAAAAGCAGGGTTTTCGTTTTCTTGTCGAGAAAACCGTGTCCCGAGCGTGTCCCGAAACAGGTCTTGCCGGGAACGCCTGACGCTCGTCTAGACTTTGTTGTTATGGCGACGCGAGACCACGTAATCCACGTCACCGACAACGCCTACGGTCGCTTGGAGCGGGAGGCGGGGCGTCGTGGCGTGCGACCCGAGGCCCTGGCCGAGAAGCTGTTTGAAGGGCTTGCGCCAACTGAGTTCGACTGGCGGAGCGCAATGACCGAGCTGGCGGCGATCCGTGGCCGTATGCGCGGTGGAAGCGACGACGCGGTTGCGATTGTGCGCGAAGGCCGCGAAGAGCTTGAGCGTCGCGGCCTTTGACAGTAATACTCGACTCGAACGTCGTCGTCGCGCTGGTCACCAAAGACGACCGCGCTCCGGCCGTTGCTCGCAAGATGGAAGAGCTGGCCGAAGCCGGCGAGGTTCTCCATGCCCCGTCCCTGTTCAGATACGAGGTCGCGAACGCGCTGACGCGGAAGGTCGTTGCCGGCGAGCTTGAATCCGATGACGCTCACCGCGCCTGGCACGAAATCGCTGCGATGCCGATTCTGCTCCACGACCTCGATGACGGACCCACGGCAATCGAAATCGCGCGCAAGCTGCGCCGCGAGAGCGCCTACGACGCCTCCTACGTCGCTCTGGCCCAAGAGCTGGGAGCAGATCTGCTGACCTTGGACGGCCCCCTTGCCCGCAACGCGGCCGGCACCGGTCTCCCCGTTCGTCTCATCGAGACGAAGTAGTCCCGGCTAGCGGTCGTGTGGGGGCCTGGCTGCGACGATAGAAGGGGGTCCCGGCGTCCGCTGGGGGATCGGCAGCGTCGACGACCTAGCGTCATCTCGCCCCTGACGGTGGCACGGTTTCGCGGAACCGCCTGGACAAGCCCTTTGCGCTCCGTGTAAACGTACCTGCAAAGCGTCAGCCGGGGGTGTCGATCCAGCGGACGATCAGGCCGTCGTGCAGTTCGTGGAAGGCCGGAGGGGCTGGGGGAGGGTCGGTCGAGAGGAGGGCGATCACCTCCGCGGGACCGTGCAGATGCTCCTCCAGCGCAGTCGTCCAGTGGACGTCTGGGGCGAGCAGGCGCTCGAGGCGCAGCCAGTCGCCTCGCTCGATCGTGGCGAGCACGTTGCTAACTGCGGGCACCTGCTCCGCCATATAGGGTCCTTCTAGCATGGAGGGTGGGCCTTACAACCGACCGCCGCCGGGGCAACCCGGGCAACCGGGACAACCTGGCTACCCCCAGCGGGACCCTGGCTACGTGCCGCCGCCGGATTACGAGCCGGTTCGCGACCGGCGGATCGGGGTGGCGGAGGTCGCAGCCTTCCTTGCGCTCGTCGCGGCCGTGGTGGCGATCTTCCTGGCTCTTGACGCGCGCGATCAGGGCAGCGATGACGAACAGGTCGCGAGGCAGGTGCGTCAGGAGACGCAGCGGCAGATCGAGCAGATTCGCTCCTCGGTCGACCAGCAGACCGGATCGGCCGGCGCGCGGGCGCGGGAGGCGGAAAACGAGGCCGAAAGGTCGCAGGAAACGACGGCCGAACTGCGCTCCCAGGTTTCGACCCTGCAGGGCGAAGTCAGCAGCCTGCGCAGCCAGCAGAACCAGATGCGCGAAAGCCTGGAGAGTCAGAGCGAAGCGATCTCCGACATCCGCCGCACGCTACGCGAAGGCGGCTGACCGGCGAGCGAGCGCCACGAAAAAGGGCCCCATCTCGGGGCCCTTTTCGTTCCGAAGGACGTACCACCAGAGAGCTCTGTGTCGCTGGCTCGTCGGTCCTAAAGTCCTGGCACTTTCCCTGCCGACTGCTATTGAAGAAACACCGCGTAGCTTGGAAAGTTGCACTACGGTCGCTTCGTCCCGCTGCTAGATTCAGGATCCCGCTGGGGCGCATAGCTCAGTTGGGAGAGCGCCAGCTCGACAAGCTGGAGGTCACAGGTTCGAGCCCTGTTGCGCCCATCATCTTCACCCGCGGCAGCGCGCCTGCACGATCCTCGCGCTCAGGCTGTTGCCTTCGCCGCGCACGACGACTCGCAGCCGGCAGGACGTGCGACCCGAGCCGTGCAGGACGAAGCGGCAGGCCACCTTGTGGCGCGAACGTCTCGAGCAGCCCTTGAACCAGAGGCCATCGATGTTCCGATGGTTGCGAACGAAACGCCTGGCCTTGCGCTTCGCCGCCCGCCGGGCCGCCGGCTTACTCAGCTTCGGCGGTGGGGGTGGCTCAACAACGGCGGGTGGCGCACTGCCGGTGTTGCCTCCGGCAGGCAGGGACTCGCAAGCGACACCGTCGTTGTCGCCGTCGAGACCATGGGGGTCGCCTGGGAAAAGGTTTTCCTGTGCTTCGCCCTGCGTGGCGAAGTCGGAGCAGTCCAGGTCCGCCGCCGCGGCGCTGGGGGCGTAGGCGAGCAGGGCGAACGCCCCGACCGCGAGTGGCAGCAGTACCTTCCGGTGTTGCATCGTGTCCCTTTCCTCGCTCTAACCGTTGCGAGAAAGCTAGAGCACTAGTCAAGACATTCATTGCATACTGTCGCGTTTATTCCGAGAAGGGGAGCGAAAATGGCCTACCGTCTGTTGCGTGCCGGAGACGCCTTTTGGCGCGAGTCGAACCAGATGCGGGTGCTCAATGCGGACCTCGGCAAGCAGCTGGAGGCCGAGGGGCTGGGGGCGCGGCTCTGGCGGTTGCGGCCTGGGCAGGCCTCGACCTTGCACCGGCACCAGCGTCAGGAGGAGCTCTACGTCTTGCTCGAGGGGCGGGGGAGGATCCGGGTCGGCGAGGAGTCGCTCGAGCTGGGGCCGCTCGACGCGCTCCTGGTCCCGCCCGATGCCGTGCGCCAGATCTTCAACGACACCGAGGCGGAGGCGCTGTGGCTCGTCGCCGGCGCCCCGTCGGAGGCGGCGAACACGCTCGAGATGAGCGACGAGCAATTGCGTCTGCTCTATCCCGAGGGGCCGCGAGCCTTGCCGCCGGAGCTCGGCGGCGGTGAGTTCACGCCTCCGGGCTGAGCCTGGGGTGGTCTAGGCTCGGCCGTCTTGTGATCGGGACCTATGCGGCGGTTTTGGCGGTCTGCGGCGCCTCGCTCGCGATCGGGCAGGCGGCGATCGCGCTCTGCGGGGTGCGACGCTGGTCCTGGCTCGCCCCCGCCATCGGCCTCTCCCCGGTCTGCGCGGTGTGCTGGGCGACCGTGCGGCTGCCCGGCGATGGAGCGGTCTCGGCGCTCGTCGTCCTCGTTCTCGCCGCCGTCGCGGCGATCTACCTGCGCAACCGGGTCGAGGGCGGGGGGGAGGCGCTTCGCGCCGGCGTCCCGGTCGCGATCGCGGCGCTGCTCGCCGCCTCGCTCCCCTTCGTCGCGGCGGGCCATTTCGGCATCCTCGGCACCGGTTTCAACCCGGACATGTCGCAGCACCTGTTGGCGACTGACAGGCTCGCCGAAGGCTCGGCCTCGCAGCTCGCGAACCAGGGCTATCCGCTCGGCCCGCACGCGGTCGTCGTCGCGCTGAGCAAGGGTCTTGGCATCGGCTTGGTCCAGGGCTTCAGCGGCCTGACGATCGCCGCCGCGATCCTCGCCCCGCTCACCGCCCTCGCCGCATTCGCCGATCTCCCGCCCGCCCGCCGGACCGCCGCCGCTCTGCTCGTCGGCCTGCCGTTCCTCGTCGCCTCCTACTTCGCCCAGGGCGCCTTCAAGGAGACGATCCAGGCCCTGCTGGTCCTCGCCTTCGTTCTCGCCCTCCGCGAGAGCACCCGCAGCTGGCGCGACCTCCCGCTCCGCTTCGTCCCGGCCGCCCTGATCGCCGTCGGCTCGGTGTACGTCTACAGCTTCCCGGGCCTGATCTGGCTCGGACCGATCGCCGTGATCTGGCTGGCCCTGCGCCGCGAGCTGCCATTGCGCCCCCTGCTGCTCGCACTAACGGTGTTCGCCGTCGGCGCACTACCGGAGCTCGGCCGGATGATCGACTTCCAGCAGTTCGAGACCTTCGACCCCAGCGGCCCCGGCCTCGGCAACCTCTTCGGCCAGGTCTCGCCCTTCACCGCGCTGGGCATCTGGCCGTCGGGCGACTTCCGCCTCGCGCCGGGCAACGGCGCCGCGCCTGCGTTCGCCTTCTACATCGGCGCAGCATTCGCCGCCGTGTTGCTGGCGCTGGGAGTCCGGCGTGCCTGGCGGGGGCGCGACGCGGCGATCCTCGCCGGCCTCGCCTCGGTCGTCGCCGTCTACGCAGCCGCTCGCATCGGCGGTACCCCATACACCGCCGCCAAGGCGCTGGAGATAGCCGCCCCGCTCCTGTCCCTTTCCATCTTGGCTTCACAACGGCGAGTAGGTGCATCCGCCCCTTCCGCGGGTGGCGTCGAGGGGGGGTCCGTCCCAGGGCGGCGTCCTGTTTTCCGCCCCACCCACTCCCCGAGTGACTCGTCGTCACCAGGCGGAAAACCCAGCCCTGGGACGGACCCCCCCTCGACGACAGGACCCGCGGTCGGAAGCCTCATCTACCTGCTCGCCGCAGGCCTCTGCTCGTTGCTCGCCTTCGCCAACGCCCCTGTCGGACCGACCTCCTACTCGCCCGACCTGACTGGCCTGCGACCGCTGCTCAGCGTGGGCCCGACCCTCGTCCTCGCGCCCGACTCGCTGCTCGAGGAGGAAGAGGGCGAGCGCTACATCGCCTGGGAGCTGCGCGGCAACCACGTCTGCATCGAGGCCGAGAGCGCCGCCGGGCCCAGGCCGCCGGCCGGGATCCGCTTCGTGCTGACCAGCGGCCCGCCGGTGGCCCCGTTCGACGGCCTAACCCTGCGCCGCCGTGCCGGCCCCTACGCGGTCTGGGAGCGCCGCGACGTCCGCGGCGGTCCCAGCCCCTGCCCGCTGATCGCCGAACGTCAGGCGCGCGCACCACGTTGATCGCAGCTTTTTCCGGGTCATGGACCCGAAAAAGCTGCGATCGAGCCACGACTCGATGGCCCCACGTAGCATGGTGGCGATGGAGGCCGCGACCAAGATCACCGCCAAGCTGCCCGACGGCAAGCCGCTGGAGCTGCCCGACGGTGCTTCCGGCGCCGACGCGGCGGCGGCGATCGGCCCCGGCCTGGCCAAGGCGGCGCTGGCGATCCGCGTCGACGGCGAGCTGCGCGACCTCAGCGCACCGCTGCCCGACGAAGCCGAGATCGCGATCCTCACCGATCGCGACCCCGAGGCGCTGCAGCTGATCCGCCACGACGCGGCGCATGTCATGGCCGAGGCGGTGATCGAGCTCTACCCGGGAACCAAGGTGACGATCGGCCCGCCGATCGAGCAGGGCTTCTACTACGACTTCGAGTTCCCGCCCGACGTCAAGGTCAACGAGGACGACCTGGAGCGGATCGAGGCGGCGATGCAAAAGCACATCGAGGCCGACGAGGCGTTCGAGCGCCGCGACGTCCCGCCCGCCGAGGCGATCGAGATCTTCCGCGCCCAGGGCCAGGACTACAAGGTCGAGCTGATCGAGGACCTCGTCCGCGACGAGGGCGTGGAGACCGTCTCGCTCTACCGCAACGGCCCCTTCGAGGACCTCTGCCGCGGGCCGCACGGCCCCGGCACCGGCCGGATCGCGGCGATCAAGCTGAGCTCGCTCGCCGGCGCCTACTGGCGCGGCGACGAGAGCCGCGCGATGCTGACCCGGATCTACGGCACCGCCTTCTTCTCCAAGAAGGACCTCAACCGCCACCTCGAGCGGATCGAGGAGGCGAAGGCCCGCGACCACCGCCGCCTCGGTCCCGAGCTCGGCCTCTTCATGCTCCGCAAGGAGGCCCCCGGGATGCCCTTCTGGCTCGCCCACGGCACCACCCTGCTGCGCCTGGTCGAGGCCGAGGTGCAGGAGCAGCTGCGCAAGCGCGAGTACGTCGAGATCAAGACGCCGCACCTGATGGACGTCGAACTCTGGCACCGCTCGGGCCACTGGGACAACTACCAGGAGAACATGTACTTCACCGAGTCCAAGGAGCGCCAGTACGCGATCCGGCCGATGAACTGCCCCGGCGCCTGCCTGGTCTTCGCCGCCGACCGCCATTCCTACCGCGAGCTGCCGCTGCGGGTCGCCGAGTTCGGCCAGGTCTCCCGCGCCGAGCGCGAGGGCGTCCTGCACGGCCTGCTGCGCGTGCGCGCCTTCACCCAGGACGACGCCCACATCTACTGCACCCCGGAGCAGATCGTCGACGAGGTGACCGGCGTCTGCGAGGCGATCGACGAGCTCTACGCCCGCTTCGGCTTCGAGGACGTGCACATCGAGCTCTCGACCCGGCCGGAGAAGTCGATCGGCACCGCGGAGCAGTGGCAGCAGGCCGAGGAGGCTCTGCGCAGCGCCCTGGACAGCAGCGGGCGCGAGTACACGCTCAACCCCGGCGACGGCGCCTTCTACGGCCCCAAGATCGACTTCCACATCACCGACGCGCTGGGCCGCTCCTGGCAGTGCGGGACCTGCCAGGTCGACTTCTTCATGCCGGAGCGCTTCGACCTCACCTACACCGATCGCAACGACGATCCGCAGCGGCCGGTGATGATCCACCGCGCCCTGCTCGGCTCGATGGAGCGTTTTGCCGGGATCCTGATCGAGCACCACGGCGGCCGCTTCCCGGTCTGGCTGGCGCCCGTGCAGGCGACAGTGCTGCCGATCTCCGACCGCCACGTCGAGTTCGGCGACGCGACCGCGGCGCGGCTGCGCGAGCTCGGCGTGCGGGTCGAGGTCGACCGCCGCTCGGAGTCGATCAACAAGAAGGTCCGCGACGCCGAACTGGCGCGCAGTCCGTACATGCTCGTCGTCGGCGACCGCGAGGAGGAAAGCGGCGAGGTGGCGGTGCGGGCCCACGCCGAGGGCGAGCTCGGCGCGATGAAGCTCGCCGATTTCGCCGACCTCGTCCACCGCGCCGAGCGGGCCGCTTGAGCGACCGGCGACCCCCGTTGCGCCTCTGTCCCTATACTCCGGGCACTTGTTCGCAGGCATGCCAAACACACCGCGCCGCTGAGCGTCCCGTGGCAGCCTCCGCATCCCTCGTCCTCTTGAAGCTCCACCTAACCTCTTTCTAGTGCCCGTTCCGCGCAGGTTCGATCGCCGACCGCCGGAGCGCGACACGACGCGCATCAACGAGCGCATCCGCGTTCCGAAGGTGCGCCTGATCGGCGCCGAGGGCGAGCAGCTCGGCATCGTCGAGATCGGCGAGGCGATGCGCCGCGCCCAGGAGGCCGACCTCGACCTGGTCGAGGTCGCGCCGGGCTCGAAACCGCCGGTCACCCGCCTGCTCGACTACTCGAAGTACAAGTACGAGCAGGAGCAGAAGCAGAAGCAGGCCCGTAAGCACCAGACCCAGGTCAACGTGCGCGAGATCAAGCTGCGGCCGAAGATCGCCGACCACGACTACGAAACCAAGAAGGGCCACGTCGAGCGCTTCCTGCACCAGCGCAACAAAGTCAAGATCACGATCATGTTCCGCGGCCGCGAGCAGGCCCATCCGGAGCGCGGCAGGAACCTGTTACAACGCCTCTTCGAGGACCTCGACGGGCTGGCCGTTATCGAGTCGGCGCCGCTGCAGGAAGGGCGCAACATGAGCATGATGCTGGCGCCCAGCAAAGAGGCCGGTAAGGACGACGAGTAGTCGTTCCGGCCCTACCGGGAGAGGACGTCGGCGATGCGCTCCGATGCCTTCCCGTCCCAGAGTGGCGGCGGTTCGGGCTTTGCCCGGCGCTGCGCGGTTAGAGCTTGAGGGATGGTGGCGATCGCCGCCGGGTCTAGGCCGAGCAGGGTGTTGGTGCCGGCGCGGATCGTCACTGGGCGCTCGGTGTTGTCGCGCAGGGTGAAGCAGGGCACGCCGAGGTAGGTCGTCTCCTCCTGGATCCCGCCGGAGTCGGTCAGCACGGCGCCGGCGTCGGCGAGCAGGGAGAGGAAGTCGACGTAGCCGAGCGGCTCGCTGAGCAGCAGCCCGGGATGCTCGGCGGAGATCGCCTCCATCTTCACGCGGGTGCGCGGGTGGACCGGGAAGACGACCGGCATCTCGGCGGCGAGCTCGCCGAGGCGGCGCACGGTCTCGGCCAGCAGCTCGCCGTCGACGAGGGCGGGGCGGTGCAGGGTGACGAGCGCGTAGGCGCCGGGCTCGACCCCGAGCCGCGCCGCCGACCCCGCCGCCCGGAAGCGGCCTTCGAGCGCGACCAGGGTGTCGATCATCGTGTTGCCGACGAAGTGCATGCGTTCATCGCCGATCCCCTCGGCGCGCAGGTTCTCGATCGCCTCGTCGCTGTGCAGGAAGAGGTACTCGGAGAACTCGTCGGCGACGATCCGGTTGACCTCCTCGGGCATCGTGCGGTCGAAGCTGCGCAGGCCGGACTCGATGTGGGCCACCGGGATCTGCATCTTCGCCGCGGTCAGCACCGCGGCCAGGGTCGAGTTGACGTCGCCGGGGACGATCGTCAGGTCGGGATCCTCCGCTTCCAGGACCGGCTCGAGGCGCTCCATCGTGCGCGCCGTCTGCACCGCGTGGCTGGCCGAGCCGACCTCGAGCATGTGGTCGGGCGCGGGCACGCCGAGCTCCTCGAAGAAGACCTCCGACATCGCCCGGTCGTAGTGCTGGCCGGTGTGGACGATCGTGTGGCGGGCGTCCGGCAGGCGCTCGCGCAGCGCCGCGATCACCGGCGCCGTCTTGACGAAGTTGGGCCGCGTTCCGATCACGTAGACGATCCGCATCCGGCGGCAGCGTACCTGCGTGACCCGCACCGCCGCCGCCGCGAGCCGCCGGTCTGCTTCAATACCGATCCCGATGCCGAAGATGAAGACCCATTCCGGCGCCAAGAAGCGCTTTCGCAAGACCGCCAAGGGCAAGCTGCGTGGCCGGCGCGCCTACTCGAGCCACATCCTCGAGAAAAAGTCGCCGAAGCGCAAGCGCCAGATGGCCCGGCCGGTGGAGATCGCCAAGGCCGACCAGAAGCGCGTCCGGACCCTGCTCGGAGGCGGAAAGTGAGCCGCGTCAAGCGCTCCGTCCACGCCCGTAAGAAGCGCCGCAAGGTGCTCAAGGAAGCGAAGGGCTACTTCGGCCGCAAGCATTCCTCCTACCGCTTCGCCAAAGAGCAGGTGCAGCGCTCGGGGATGTATGCGTACAGGGACCGGCGCAACCGCAAGCGCGATTTTCGCCGCCTCTGGATCACCCGGATCAACGCCGCGGCGCGGCTCGAGGGGATGAGCTACTCGCAGCTGATCCACGGCCTCGACAAGGCCGGCGTCGAGGTCAACCGCAAGATGCTCGCCGAGATCGCGGTCTCCGACCGCGAGGCGTTCCGCCGATTTGTCGAGCTTGCCCGGGAGGGTGCGGCCGCCTAGCCGCAACCCACACTTCCACTTCCCGGGCGGGCCGTTTACGGCCCGCTTTTTCGTTCCCGGACTTCCAGGAGAAGATTCGACCGACCCGAACTGAGACAGGATGATTTCCAGCCCCCACAACGAGAAGCTGAAGCTGGTCCGCAAGCTGCGCGATCGCAGGCATCGCGAGCGCGAGGGCCTGTTCGCGACCGAGGGCGAGGACCTGGTCGAGGCCGGGCTGGCCGCCGGCGTCGAGCCGCGCTTCCGGCTCAGCGCCGCGGGCAGCGGCCTCGCCGGCGAGGAGGTCGAGCCGGAGCTGCTGGCCGAGGTCTCCGCGCTCGGCTCGGGCACCCGCGCGATCGCCGTCTGGCCGCGGGCCTGGGCGGACGCGGTGGAGCCGCCCTGCGTCTACCTGCACGGCGTCGCCGACCCCGGCAACGTCGGCGCGATCGTGCGCACGGCGCAGGCGCTGCTCGGCGGCACCGTCGTGCTCGGCCCCGGCTGCGCCGATCCCTACGGGCCGAAGGCGGTGCGGGCGAGCATGGGCTCGATCTTCGCCCAGCCCCTGCTCCGTGCCGGGATCGACGTAACCCCAGGGCCGCGGGCGGCGCTTGTCGCGCACGGCGGCGACGGGCTCGACGCGGCGAGCGGCTTCGCCACGATCTGCCTCGGCGCCGAGCGCGAGGGGCTGCCGGACACGGTCCTGGCCGTTTGCGACGCCAGGTTGACGATCCCGCTGCGGCCCGGCGGCGCCGAGTCGCTCAACGTCGCCGCCGCGGCGGCCATCGCCTGCGAGCGGATATCGTCGCTCGCCATGCGGGAGGCTCAGCCAGATGCTTGATCGGGTCGCCGAGATCCAGGCTGAGGCCGAGGCCGCGATCGGCGCCGCCGCGGGCAGCGCCGAGCTCGAGCAGCTGCGGGTCCGCTACCTGGGCCGCAAAGCGGAGCTGACGACGATCCTGCGCGGCATCGGCGATCTGCCGGCGGAGGAACGGGGCCTCGTCGGCGGCGGCGCCAACCGGGCGCGCAAGGCGCTCGAGCAGCTGCTCGAGGGTCGCGCCGGCGAGGTCGACGCGGCCGAGTTGGAAGTGCGGCTGGCGAGCGACCGGATCGACGTCACCCTGCCCGGCGCGCCGGCCCGGCCGCCGGGCCACCTGCACCTGATCACCCGCACCACGCGGCAGATCGAGGACGTGATGATCGGCCTCGGCTACCGGGTGGTCGAGGGCCCCGAGATCGAGCACGACCACTACAACTTCACGGCGCTCAACCACCCGCCGGGCCACCCGGCGCGGATGCTGCAGGACACCTTTTACGTCCAGTCACACCCCGACGTGCTGCTGCGCACCCACACCTCGCCGGTGCAGATCCGCTCGATGGAGGCGCAGCCGCCGCCGATCTTCGTGATCGTCCCGGGCAAGGTCTACCGGCGCGACTCCGACGCCACCCACAGCCCGATGTTCCACCAGGTCGAGGGGCTGGCGATCGGCGAGGGGATCACGCTCGCCGACCTGCAGGGCACGCTGGAAGAGCTGCTCAAGGCGATCTTCGGCGCCGGCCGCGAGGCGCGCATGCGGCCGCACTTCTTCCCCTTCACCGAGCCCAGCGTCGAGTTCGACGTCTCCTGCTTCCAGTGCGAGGGCAGCGGCGAGCTGGCTGGCGGCGAGCGCTGCAACCTCTGCAAGGGCCAGGGTTGGATCGAGGTCGGCGGCGCCGGCATGGTCGACCCCAACGTGCTCGGCTTCGTCGCCGAGCGCGGCTACGACCCCGAGCGCGTGCAGGGCTTCGCCTTCGGCATGGGGGTCGAGCGGATCGCGATGCTGCGCCACGGCGTGCCCGACCTGCGCCGCTTCTTCGACAACGACGTGCGGATGCTGGAGCAGTTCGGATGAGAGTCCCCTACTCATGGCTGCGCGAGTACTGCGACCCGGGCATCGAGCCGCGGGCTCTCGCCGAGCGGCTGGCGATGACCGGCACCGAGGTCGAGCGGGTCGCCGTCGGGGCGCCCCCGGAGACCGGTCCCGTGCTGGCAGGGGTGGGTGACGAGCCGGTCCTGGAGCTGGAGGTGACGCCCAACCGGCCCGACTGCCTCGGCGTCTACGGGGTCGCCCGCGAGGTGCACGCGATCAGCGCCGCGCCGCTGGCCGCCGAGCCCTGGGCCGAGGACGCGCCCGCCGAGGGGGTGGGCGAGGTCGGCGACTACGCCTCGGTGACGGTCGAGGTTCCCGAGCTCTGCCCGCGCTTCACCGCCCGCGTCTTCACCGACGTCGCGATCGGACCCTCGCCGGCCTGGCTGCAGGCGCGGCTCAGTGCCGCCGGGCAGCGGCCGATCGTCAACGTCGTCGACATCACCAACTACGCGATGCTGCTGACCGCGCAGCCGCTGCACGGCTTCGATCTCGACCGGGTCCCCGGCGGGGAGCTGATTGTGCGCGCCGCTGCGCAGGGCGAGACGATGACGACGCTCGACGGCGTCGAGCGCCGCTTCGACGCCGAGACGGTGCTGGTCTGCGATCGCGACGGCCCCTCGGCGATCGCCGCGATCATGGGCGGGCAGGCCTCGGAGGTCTCGGAGACGACGACCCGGGTGCTGCTCGAGGTCGCCAACTGGGACGGGACCAACGTCCTGCGCAGCTCGCGCCTGCTCGGCCTGCGCTCGGAGGCCTCCTCGCGCTTCGAGAAAGGGCTCCACCCGGCGCTCTGCATGCGGGCGCAGCGGATCGCCTCGCGGCTGCTGGTCGAGCTCTGCGGCGCGAAGCTGGTGCCGGGGACGATCGACGTCGCCGCCGAGCCCCCGACCCCGGCGCGGCTCCGCCTGCGCGGCGCGCGGGTCGAGGGGCTGCTCGGTATGCCGATCGCCCAGGCCGACCAGAGCGCCTACCTGGAGCGGCTCGGCTTCGGCGTCGCTGCCGAGGGCGAGGACCTCGCGGTCGAGGTGCCGCCCGACCGCCACCACGACGTCACCCGCGAGGTCGATCTGATCGAGGAGGTCGCGCGCGTCCACGGGCTCGACGAGCACCTGCCCTCGACCCTGCCCGGCTCGGCCGGGCAGGCGGGCGGGCTGCGGCGCGACCAGCGGCTGCGCCGCCGCGCCGAGGACGCGCTGCGCGATCTCGGCTTCGACGAGATCGTCGGCTGGAGCTTCACCGACCGTGGCGAGGCGGAGCGGCTGCGGATCCCCGCCGGCGACCCCCGCGCCGCGGCGGTGGCGATCTCCAACCCGCTGTCCGAGGACCAGTCGGCGATGCGCACGACCCTGCTCGGCTCGCTGCTCGGCGCCGCCCGGGGCAACCTCGCACGCGACGCCGAGCGGGTCGCCCTGTTCGAGTCGGGGCGGGTCTACCTGACCGGCGAGAAGCCGGCCGGCGGCCCCGCGGGCGGCCAGTTCAGCGGCGACCGCGAGCCGCCGTTCACCGAGCCGCAGCGGCTCGCCGCGCTCGCCGTCGGGCCGCTGACGCCGAAGTCGTGGCGCGGCGGCGGCGAGGCTGCCGACTTCTTCGCGCTCAAGGGCGTGCTGGAGGGCCTCGCGGCCCGGCTCGGCGTCGCGATCGCCTTCGAACCCGTCGCCGAGCCGTTCCTGCACCCCGGCCGCGCCGCGCGGGTCCTCGTCGAGGGGGGAGCCGCGGCGGGCTGGATCGGCGAGCTGCACCCGCTGGTCTGCGGCGAGTGGGACCTCGAGGCGGCGGTCGGGTTCGAACTCGGCCTGGCGCCGCTGCTCGCGGCGGCGACCGCCGGCGAGGAGAGCTTCGAGGATGTGACGACCTTTCCGTCGGTGCGCCAGGACCTGGCGGTGCTCGTGCCGGCCGAGGTCTCGGCCGAGCGGCTGCGCGCCGCCGTCCTCGCCGCCGGCGGCGAGCTGCTGCGCACCGCCGAGGTCTTCGACCTGTTCGAAGGCGAGCAGCTGGAGGAGGGGCGCAAGAGCCTCGCGCTGCGGCTCGAGTTCCGCGCCGCCGACCGCACGCTCACCGACGAGGAGGTCGCCGAGCGACGCGAGGCGATCGCGGCCGGCTTGACCGAGCTAGGAGGATCGCTCCGTGAGTGAGAAGGCAAGAGTCCTCGTCGCCGGCGCCTCCGGTTTCACCGGCGCGCTCGCCGCGCAGATCATCTGGCGCCACCCGCGTATGGAGCTGGCCGCGGTCACCTCGCGCAGCGACGCCGGCACGCGGCTCGACCGACTCTACCCGCGCTACCGCGTGCCGCTCGAGCTGACCGAGCTCGACCTCGACGAACTGGACGGCATCGACGCGGCGATCGTCGCCTACCCGCACGGCGCCGCCGCGCCGGCCGTCGCTGTCCTGCGCGAGCGCGGGATCGTTGTCGCCGACCTCTCCGCCGACTTCCGCCTGCGCGACCCGGCGACCTACGAGCGCTGGTACGGCGAGCACGGCGCCCCCGACCTGTTCGGCGGCGCGGTCTACGGCCTGACCGAGCTCTACCGCGAGGAGCTGCGCGAGGCGAAGCTGGTCGCCGTCCCCGGCTGCTACCCGACGGCGAGCGTGCTGGCGCTGGCGCCGCTCGCCGAGCGCGGCTTGCTCAGCGACGTCGTGATCGACGCCAAGCAGGGCGTTTCCGGCGCCGGGCGCGGCGGCGGCGACGCGATGCACTACGTCAACATGGACGAGAACGCCTTCCCCTACAAGACCGAGGGCCACCGCCACCGGCCCGAGATCGAGCAGGAGCTGGCGGCGCTCGGCGGCGCGACGCCGGTCACCTTCGTCCCCCACCTGCTGCCGCTCGACCAGGGCGAGCTGACCAGCTGCTACGCGCAGCTCAGCGAGCCGATCTCGAAGGCCGACGTGCAGGCGCTCTACGCCGAGCGCTACGCCGATGAGCCCTTCGTCCACGCGGTCGAGCACCCACCCGGGCTGCGCGACGTGCGCGACACCAACGAGTGCCATGTCTACGTGACGGTCGAGGAGCGCGGCAGAGTGCTCGCCTTCTCGGCGCTCGACAACCTCTGGAAGGGCGCCTCGGGCCAGGCCGTGCAGTGCCTCAACCTGATGCTCGGCTTCGACGAGAGCGAGGGGCTGACGTGAGCGCCGAGCCGTTCTTCAGGTCGCGTTGGGTCGAGCCGCCGGCCGCGGTCGAGCAGCTCGACCCGGCTGGGTTGGCGCCGGGGTTCCGCGCCGGGGCGGCGCACTGCGGCCTCAAGGGCGGCGGCAAGACCGACGTCGGCCTGATCGTCTGCGACGCGCCCGAGGTCGCCTCGTCGCTGCTGCTCACCCGCAACGCCTCCGCCGCCGCGCCGGTGCGGATCTGCCGCGACCGGGTCGAGCGCGGCTCGGTGCGGGCGGCGGTCGTCAACGCCGGCAACGCCAACGCCGAGACCGGCGACCAGGGTCTCGCCGACGCCTGGGCGATGTGCGAGCGGGCGGCGGTGGAGCTGGGCCTCGACCCGAGCGCGGTCGCCGTCGCCGAGACCGGCGTGATCGGTGTGCCGCTGCCGGTCGACGCGGTGCTGGGCGGGATCGGCGAGGCCGCCGGCAGGCTCTCTGCACAGGGCGGCACCTCGTTCTCCGAGGCGATCCTGACCACCGACCGCTGGCCGAAGAGCTGCACTTTGCGGGCCGGCGGCGTCACCCTCTCCGCCCAGGCGAAGGGCGCCGGGATGATGCAGCCCGACTTCGCCACGATGCTCTGCTTCGTGCAGACCGACGCCGCGGTCGCCGACCCCGATGCCGCGCTGCGCGAGGCCGTCGCCTCGTCCTTCGAGCGGGTCACCGTCGACGGCCAGATGAGCACCAACGACGCCGTGCTCCTGCAGGCGACGGGCGCGGCCGGCGCGCCGCTGCCCGCGGGCCTGCTCGCGGCGGTGCTGCTGCAGCTCGCGATCGAGATCGTCGCCGACGGCGAGGGCGCCGTCCGCGTCGGCCGGGTTCAGGTCGACGGCGCCGCCTCCGGCGCGGAGGCCGAGCGGGTGGCGCGGGCGATCGCCAACTCGCCGCTGGTCAAGACGGCGCTCTTCGGCCGCGACCCGAACTGGGGCCGGATCGCGCAGGCGGCCGGCATGGCGCTGGCCGGCGAGGACCTCGAGGAGATCGGGGCCGACTCGATCGACGCCGCCGAGCTCGGCGAGGACGTTGCCGAGGCCGAGATCGGGCTGCGCCTCGATCGCGGCGAGCACTCCACCCACGTCTACTTCTCCGACCTGGGCTACGAGTACGTCCGGATCAACGCCGAGTACACCTCATGACCTGCTTGGTTTTCGCGCCATGGAAAGGTTGAACCGCACATGAACCCACCGAATCAGACGAATGTAGAAACGCTGCTCGAGGCGCTTCCCTTCATCAAGGACTTTCATGGGCGCACCGTGGTAATCAAGTACGGCGGTGCAGCGATGCGGGAGGAGAAGCTGCGAGAGGAGTTTGCCACCGACGTTGTTCTGCTCAAGTACGTCGGTCTCAACCCGATCATCGTTCACGGCGGTGGGCCGGAGATCACGGAATACATGGAACGTCTCAATATCGATGTGAGGTTCCACGAGGGGCTGCGCGTCTCGGATGCGGAGACGGTCGAGGTGGCGAAAATGGTCCTACGCGGCAAGCTCAACTCCGAAATCGTTCGTCGCCTGAATCGGCACGGCCAACCAGCGGTCGGGCTCTCTGGCGAGGATGGAAGCCTGTTCGAGGTCAAGCCGTTGCCCAACGCCGACAAGCTCGGCTTCGTCGGCTCGGTCGAGCACGTCGATGTCGATGTCATCCACCACATCGCCGAGGACTACATCCCCGTGATCGCCTCATCGGGCACCGACCACGACGGGCAGCCGTACAACGTCAACGCCGACGAGGCCGCCGGCAAGGTCGCCGCCGGAATAGATGCGTACAAGGCAATTTTCCTCACCGATGTCCGGGGCTGGCTCGCCGATCCTTCGGATCCCGAGTCGCTGATCGCCCAGGCGACGGTCACCGAGGTCGAAGATCGCATCCCAAAAGTTGACGGCGGGATGCGCCCGAAGTTGCAGGCCTGCGTGAATGCCATCCGTGGAGGCGCCCAATCGGCGCACATCATCGATGGGCGAGAGCCACACAGCCTGCTGCTGGAGCTATTCACCAATGCCGGAATCGGCACGATGGTGACCTCGTGAACCTCGCTGACCTGCAGGCGCTCGAGCGGCGCTGCCTGATGCAGACCTACCGGCGTGCGCCGGTCGAGTTCGTGCGCGGCGAGGGGGCGCTGCTTTGGGACTCCGAGGGCAAGCAGTACCTCGACTTCCTCGCCGGCATCTCGGTCTGCTCGGTCGGCCACTGCAATCCCGCCGTGGTCGCGGCGGTGCGCGAGCAGGCCGGCCGCCTGATGCACGTCTCCAACCTCTTCTACAGCGAGCCGATGGTGCGGCTGGCCGAGCGGCTTTCCGGGTCGAGCCTGGGCGGCAAGGTCTTCCTCGCCAACTCGGGCACCGAGGCGAACGAGTGCGCGATCAAGATAGCCCGCAAGAAGGCCCACATCCGCGGCGTCGAGAACCCGGAGATCGTCAGCTTCGAGCGCGACTTCCACGGCCGCACCTACGGCGCCCTCGCGGCGACGCCGAAACTGGCCGAGAACCCGGCGCTGGGCCCGATGCTGCCCGGCTTCCGCGCCGTCCCGTTCGACCACGCCGGGGCGCTGCGCGAGGCCGTCTACGAGAACACCGCGGCGGTGATGATCGAGCCGATCCAGGGCGAGTCGGGCATCTACCCGCTGAGCGAGGAAACCCTGCTCGCGGCGCGGCGGGCCTGCGACGAAACCGGGGCGCTGCTGATCTTCGACGAGATCCAGACCGGGGTCGGCCGCACCGGCTCGCTCTGGGCCTACGAGCAGACGCCCGTCCGCCCCGACCTGCTGACCAGCGCCAAGGCGCTCGGCGGCGGGCTGCCGATCGGCGCCTGCATCGCCGCCGGCGAGCTGGGCGAGGTGCTCGAGGCGGGCGATCACGGCTCGACCTTCGCCGGCGGCGCGGTCGTCTCCGCGGCGGCCCTGGCGGTGCTCGAGCTGGTCGACGACCCGGCCCTGCTGCGCCGCGTGCGCGAGCTCGGCGCCGGCCTGCGCGACAGTCTGCTGGCGATCGACGGCGTGGTCGAGGTGCGCGGCAGGGGCCTGATGCTCGGGGTCGGGCTGAGCGAGGGAATCGACGCGGCCGAGGTCGCCGCCGCGCTGCTGCGCGAGGGTCTGATCGTCAACGTCCCCGAGCCCGGCACGCTGCGGCTGCTGCCGCCGCTGACGGTCGATTCGGCCCAGGTCGAGCGCGCTGTTGCGCTGATCGCCGCCGCGCTCCTAAGCTACGCAGCTGCATGAGCGTCGAGAAGCTACCCCCGGAACAGCGCCCGCCGGCCTCGGCCGCCGACGCGGCCGCCCGCCTGGCGAAGATCGTCGACGCCGCCGAGCGCGCCGCCGCGGGTGTGATCGACGAGGCCGAGGCGCAGGCGCAGCGGCAGCTCGACGAGGCGCATAAGCGCGCCGACCGGGTCGTCGCCGAGCGCCTCCGCGAGCTCGCCGACGAACTCGACCCGCCCGGCCGCAGCGAGCCGCGCGGCGCTCACCTGCGGCCGGTGGATCCGGCGCCCGAGGATGACGGGGAGGCGCCGCCGCCCCGCTCGGCATCCGCCGGAGCGCGCCTGCTCGCCACCCAGATGGCCGTCTCCGGCGCCGGGCGCGCCGAGATCGAAGACCGCCTGCGCGAGGGTTTCGCGATCGACGACACCAGCGAGCTGCTCGACGCCATACTCGGACCGGAGGAATGAGAGCGAATGCACGATGACCCGACCCGCGTGATGGGACAGCCCGAGGAGCCAGGACGGCCCGGTGGCGGCAAGCCGCACGGCAACATGCGCCTGCTGGTCGCCGGCCTGATCGCCGTCATCGCCGGCCTCGCCGTGGCGATCGTCGTGATCGCCTCCGGCGGCGGCGGCGACAGCGACACCTCGCCGGTCACCACCCTGCCGACGACCGAAACGACGACGACCGCGCCGACCACGACCGAGCCGACGACCACCGAGACGACCGAGCCGACGACGACGGAGACCACGGAAACGACCGAGACGACCGAGACGACGACCGCGCCGACCACCGGCCCCGAAGAAGAAGAATCCGGCAGCGGCGGGATCCCCGCCGAATGAGCGAGATCCCTGTCGAGCAGGTCCGCACGGCGGGCTACGAGGCCGACCCCGCTGAGGTGCGGCGGGTGCTGCTGCTCTATTCCGGCGGCCTCGACACGAGCGTGATGCTGAAATGGATCCAGGATCGCTACGGCGCCGAGGTCGTCTGCCTGACCGTCAACCTCGGCCAGCCGGACGAGGACTACGCGGTGATCGAAGACAAGGCGAAGCAGCTGGGCGCGCTCGAGTGCCACGTGGTCGACGCCCGCGAGCGCTTCGCCGCCGACTTCGTCCTCCCGGCGATCAAGGCCAACGCCCTCTACGGCGGCGGCTACCCGCTGTTCACCGCGCTCGGCCGGCCGCTGATCGCCGAGCTCGCGGTCGAGTACGCGCGCCGCAGCGGCTGCGACACGATCGCCCACGGCTGCACCGGCAAGGGCAACGACCAGGTGCGGATCGAGGCCACCGTGGCGACCCTGGCGCCGGAGCTGAAGACGATCGCGCCGGTGCGCTCCTGGCAGATGGGCCGCGAGGAGGAGATCGCCTACGCCCGCGAGCACGGCATCCCGGTCAAGGGCGGCGCCGAGGTGACCCCCTACTCAATCGACGACAACCTCTGGGGCCGCTCCTCCGAGGGTCGCTGGATCGAGGACCTCGGCCACGCGCCCGAGGACGACGTCTTCCAGCTCGTCACCCGGCCGGAGCTGGCGCCGGACGAGGCCGAGACGGTGACCGTCGGGTTCGAGGCCGGCGTCCCGGTCGCCCTCAACGGCGAGCGCCTCGGCCTCGTCGAGCTGCTCGAAGCGGCGGCAGAGATCGGCTGCCGCCACGGGGTCGGGATCGTCGACCACATCGAGGACCGCATCGTCGGCCTCAAGGTGCGCGACATCTACGAGGTGCCGGCGGCGGCGATCATTCTCCCGGCCCACCAGGAGCTGGAGAAGCTGGTCGGCACGATCCACCAGAACCAGTTCAAGCCGGAGCTCGATCGCAAGTGGGGCTACCTGGTCTACGCCGGGCTCTGGTGGGAGCCGCTGCGCGCCGACCTCGATGCATTAATGGATGCGGCCAACGCCCAGGTGACCGGGACGATAGGCCTGAGGCTGTACAAAGGGAGTGTGCGAGTCGTGACGAGAACTTCGCCCAACGCCGTCTACGACGCCGATCTCGCCTCCTTCGCCGAGTCCGGCGGCCTCTTCTCGCAGAGCGCCTCGCCCGGCTTCATCGAGCTCTGGTCGCTGCAGTCGCGGATGGCGCATAGAATTCGCCGCCGCGGGGAGGAGGGTGAGGCATGATCTACCGCGCAATCGGCAAGGCAGTCGTCAAGTACGGAGTCCAGTTCGCCCGCCGCCGCTACGGGCGCCATCTCCAGGTCGGCGCCGGGCTCGCCGCGGTCGCCGTCGGCGTCGCCGTCTACTGGGCCAACCGCAACGTCCCCGAGGGCTGAGGTGCACCGGTGCGCTGGAAGCCCGCAGTCGCGCTTTTCGCCGTAGCCCTGCTCGCGGCCGGCTCGGCCGGCGCGGCCGAGATCGACGATCTGCGCGACAAAGTTAGCGGGGCGCGCGAGGAAGCCGCCGCGCTGGGGGCCGAGATCCGCGCCCTGCAGGAAGAGGTCGCTGCAGCCGAATCCGAAGCCGTGGCCGCGGCCGCGCGCGAGCGCCGGCTCGGCGACCTGCTCGCCCACGGCCGCGAGCGAGCGGCCCGGTTGCAGGCCGAGGTCTCGCGTTCCGAAGCGCAGCTGGAGGCCGAGCGCAGGCGCCTGCGGCGCGCCCGCCGGGTGCTCGCCGAGCGCCTGGTGGCGATCTACGCGAGCGGCTCGCCGAGCACCGCCAGCGTCATCCTCGGGTCCGGCGACTTCGACGAGCTGGCGACGCGGACCGAATACCTGCAGCGGATCGAGGACTCCGACAGCGAGCTCGCCGGCCGGGTCGAGCAGGTGCGCGACCTGGTCCGCCGCGAGCTCAAGCTGGTCGCCGAGCTGCAGGCCCGGGTCGACGCCCACAACGAGCGCCTCGCCGCCGCCCGCGACGAAATCGCCGCGGTGCGGGCCGCGGCCGAGCAGGCGGCCGGCCGCCTCGACTCGCTCTCCGCGGCTCGTTCGGCCTCGCTGGCGAAGCTGAAAACCCGGATCGCCGAGTGGGTGGGGGAGATCGAAGCCGCCGAAGCGGCCAGCCGCGCCTCCGCCGAAGAAACCGTCGGCCGCTGGCTCGGCGGCCCCTACTCGATCCCGACCTACATCGTGATCTGCGAGTCGGGGGGCAACTACGGCGCGCTCAACGCCAGCAGCGGCGCCGGCGGCGCCTACCAGATCATTCCCTCGACCTGGGCGGCCTACGGCGGCAGGGGAACCTCGCATGAAGCGCCGAAGGCCGAACAGGACCGCATCGCGGCCGAAATCTGGGCCGACTCCGGCGGCAGCGCCTGGGTCTGCGCCGGCTGAGCGGGGGCAGATCGCAACCCGGGCAGGGGAGCGCCGGCCGCCGTCGAAGCCGCTCCCATGTTCGTGCGCAAGAAGCGAGGCTCGGCCGCGCGCCGTAAGCCGAAAGGGAAAGCGAAAGCGAAAGCAAAGCCAGGGACGCGGTTCCCGCGGCCGCATCTGCCCGAAGGCCTGCAGCAGCGCCACCTCGACCTGATCGGCCTGCTGCTGATCGCCACCGGCGCCTACCTCTGCTTCGTGCTCTTCTTCGGCTGGGACGGGGGCCAGGTCGGCTACGGCCTCGAAACCGGCCTCGAATACCTCTTCGGCGGCGTCGGGGCGCGGATCGCGACGGTGCTGATCCTGGCGATCGGGACGATGCTCGTCACCGGGACCTCGGTCTCGAGCGTCTTCCGCGGCCTCGGCCGCGGCGTCCACCACACCTTCTCCGGCGGCCGCGACGTCGCCCAGACGGCGATCAGGCACCGCGAGGAGCGGCGCAACGAAAAGGCCGCGGCCTTCGAGACCCGCGACGGCCCGACCGACGTGATGAGCACCTACCCGGAGAGCGACGAGTTCGAGCCGACCGTCGCGATCGCGACCGATAAGGACGACGACGAGTCGCCGACTTCGGAGTTCGAGGCCGCGATCGAGCCGGATCCGGAGCCCGACGACGAGGACGACCCGCTGCAGTCGCCGCAGGTTTACGAGGTCGAGGTGCGCGGCGAGGAGGGCCGCGGCATCGGCACCGACTCGGAGTCCAAGCAGACGGCGCTGACGCCGATGGGCAACAAACGCGGCGTCACCGAATCGGAGCAGATCGACTACCGGCCGCCGCCGGCCAAGGTGCTGGAAAAGGGCAAGGGCGACAAGGGCCCCGATCCGCGCGACCACGAAATCATCGGCCGCAAGCTGGTCGAGACGCTCGGCCACTTCGGCGTCGAGGCGAAGATCGTCGGCATCGTCAGCGGGCCGCACGTCTCGCGCTTCGAGCTGCGCCTCGCCCCCGGCACGAAGGTCAAGAAAGTCACCGAGCTCTCCAACGACCTCGCCTACGCGCTCGCCTCGACCGACATCCGCATCCTCGCGCCGATCCCCGGCAAGCAGGCGGTCGGGGTCGAGGTGCCGAACGCGCGCCGCCGCCTGGTCCGCCTCGGCGACATCTACGCGGGCCGCCCGGAGAAGACCTCGCCGCTGGTCGCCTGGCTCGGCAAAGGGATTGACGGCAAACCGGTCTGGACCGACCTGGCGAAGATGCCGCACGTGCTCGTCGCCGGCACGACCGGCTCCGGCAAGTCCGGTTGCGTCAACGCGATCCTCTCCTCGATCCTGATGCACGCCTCGCCCAACGACGTGCGCCTCGTCCTGGTCGACCCCAAGCAGGTCGAGCTCAACCACTACGAGCACGTCCCGCACCTCTTGACCCCGGTCGTCACCTCGCCGCGCCTCGCCGCCAACGTGCTCGCCAACCTGATCGGCGAGATGGAGAGCCGCTACGGGATCATGGGCGAAGCGCGCTGCCGCAACCTCGACGAGCTCAACCGGGCCCGCGCCAAGGCCGGCGAGCCGCCGCTGCCGCACATCCTCTGCGTGATCGACGAGCTCGCCGACCTGATGATGGTCTCGCCGGCCGAGGTCGAGGACTCGATCATCCGCCTCGCGCAGAAGTCGCGCGCCACTGGGATCCACCTGGTGCTGGCGACGCAGCGTCCCTCGACCGACATCATCACCGGCACGATCAAGGTCAACATCCCGGCCCGGATCGCCTTCGCCGTCTCCTCGCAGACCGACTCGCGGGTGATCCTCGACCAGGGCGGCGCCGAGGCGCTGCTCGGCCAGGGCGACATGCTCTTCCGCGGCGCCGGCACCTCGAAGATGGCGCGCGTGCAGGGCGCCTTCGTGACCGAGGAGGAGATCGCCCGGATCACCAAGTACTGGGCCAAGCAGGGCGAACCGGAATTCGAGGCCGAGCTGCTCGAGTCGCACGAGGGGGCCGGCGGCGAGGCGGGCGACGACGAGTTCGACCCCGACGCCGACGACCTGCTCGACGAAGCGATCCGCACCGTGGTGCAGACCGAAACCGCCTCCGTCTCGATGATCCAGCGCCGCCTGCGCGTCGGCTACACCCGCGCCGGACGCCTGATCGACATGCTCGAGCGCCGCGGCGTCATTTCCGGCTACGAGGGCTCGAAGCCGCGCCAGGTGCTGATCACCGAGGCCGACCTGGCCCGCGTGCTGAGCGGCGGCGGGGGGCCTGAGCCGGTGGCGGTCGACGCCGGCGAGGCGGACCGCACGGGCTGATTCGCGCCGAACCGGCACAGCAGACACAATGTCGGCGTGGACCAAGGCATCGGACCGACCCTGCGCGAGGCGCGGAATCGTCGCAAAGTCGACCTTTCCGAGGTCGAGGCGGCGACCAAGATCCGCGTCCGCTACCTGCAGGCGATCGAGAACGAGGAGTGGGACGCGCTTCCCGGCGGCGCCTACACGCGCGGCTTCATCCGCACCTACGCCTCCCACCTCGGCCTCGACGGCGACCGCCTCGCCGACGACTACCGCCGCGCCACCGCTCCGCCCGGCGGCGAGCGGGCACCGAAACGGGTCGAGCCGGTCCAGACCGGCGCCCGCCGGGGGCGCTCGCGGCTCTCCGGCCCGGTCCTGATCGCCGCCGTCTGCGTCCTGCTCGTCGCCGTCCTGATCGGCATCGGCCTGGCCGGCGACGATGGCGACGACGGGCCGTCGCAATCTTCCCCGGCGGCCCAGCCCGGCGCCGGCGGCGGCGAGCGCCAGGACGCCCGGTCCGCGCCGGTCGCCCAGGCCGGCGTCGCCTTGCGGCTCGCGGCGACGGCGGAAGTCTGGGTCTGCCTGCTCGACGCGCAGGGCGAGCCGCTGCTCGACGGCGAGATCCTCGCCGCCGGGGCGGAAGCCGGCCCGTTCCGCTCGGCCGGCTTCGAAGTCGCGCTCGGCAACGGCTCGGTGACGCTGTACGTCGACGGCGAGCCGGCCCCGATCGAGCAGAGCTCGAGCCCGGTCGGCTACCGGATCGGCGCCGAAGGCGCGCCGCAGGCGCTCGAAGAAGGGGACCGACCTGACTGCGAATGAGGTCGTCAGAGCCGGGATCGTCGTCACCGGCACCGAGGTCCTGACCGGGCGGATCGCCGACCGCAACGGGCCGTGGGTCTCCGAACGGCTGGCCGAGCTCGGCGTCGAGGTCGCCCACATCGTCGTCGTCGCCGACCGCCCCGACGACCTCGAGGCGGCGCTGCGCTTCCTGGCCGCGGAGGGGATGGACCTGATCGTCACCTCGGGCGGGCTCGGCCCGACCGCCGACGACCTGACCGCCGAGGTCGTCGCCCGCTTCGCCGGCCTCCCGCTGCTCCTCGACGAGGGGATGGAAGCGAAGATCGCGGCGATCCTGCGCGGCTTCGCGCGGCGCTTCGACCTCGACGAGGAGGCCGTGATGGCGGCCAACCGCAAGCAGGCGATGGTGCCCGAGGGGGCGCTGCCGCTCGACCCGGTCGGCACCGCGCCCGGCCTGGTCGTGCCGGCCGGCCAGCGGGTCGTCGTCGTCCTGCCCGGACCGCCGCGCGAGCTGCGGCCGATGTGGCCGCGGGCGATCGAGTCCCGCCCGGTGCAGGCGATCCTCGCCCGGGCGACGCCGCTGCTCGCCTACACGGTGCGGATGTTCGGCGTCCCCGAGTCGGAGGTCGCCAAGAGCCTGCGTGAGATCGAGCAGGGCGGGGTCGAGCTCGAGACGGTCGAGATCACCACCTGTCTGCGCCGCGGCGAGATCGAGATCGACGTCCGCTACCGGGCCGAGGCGGCGCCGGTCGCTGAGGCGGTCCGCTCCGGCCTGGCCGATCGCCACGCCCGCCACCTGTTCAGCCTCGACGGCGAGACGATCGACTCGCAGCTGGCCCGGCGCCTGCAGGGGCGCAGGCTGGCCCTCGCCGAGTCCTGCTCGGGCGGACTGCTGGCGGCGCGGATCACCGAACTACCCGGCGCCTCCTCCTACTTCGCCGGCGGCGTGGTCAGCTACTCCAACGAGTCGAAGGCGGAGCTGCTCGGTGTCGACCCGGCCTCGATCGAGGCGCACGGCGCCGTCTCTCCCGAGGTGGCGGCGGAGATGTCGCGGGGGGCGCTGCGGCGCTTCGGCGCCGACGTCGCGGTCTCGATCACCGGCATCGCCGGCCCCGACGGCGGCACGGAGGAGAAGCCGGTCGGCTACGTCTGCTTCGACGCCCGCCTCGCCGACGGCACGACGATCGCCCGCGACCCGGTCATCCCCGGCAGCCGCGAGGACATCCGCGAACGCTCGGCGCTGGTCGCGATGCACCTGCTGCGCTCGCTGCTGGGCGACGGGGACACGCCTCTGTGACAGAGCCTGCGCAGATTTCTTACGACTGCCGCGCCAACCGTGCGCCGGGGCCCCGTAGCGTCCGCGGCCATGACTACGGTTCCCTCTCCAAATGCAGGAAGGCGGATGAGATGGCAGACAAGAAAGCGGCACTGAAAGACGCCTCGGCCAAGCAGGCCAAGGCCAAGGACGCGGCGCTCGCGGCGGCCGTGACCCAGATCGAGCGCGACTTCGGGCAGGGCGCGCTGATGCGGCTCGGCGCCGACGCGACGATCAAGATCCCGGCGATCCCGACCGGGGCGCTCGCGCTCGACCTGGCGCTGGGCATCGGCGGCGTGCCGCGCGGGCGGATCGTCGAGATCTTCGGCCCGGAGTCCTCGGGCAAGACGACGCTGATCTACCACATCATCGCCGAAGCGCAGAGCCGCGGCGGGATCTGCGCCTTCATCGACACCGAGCACGCGATCGATCCTTCCTACGCGCGCAAGATCGGCGTCGACACCGACGAGCTGCTCGTCTCCCAGCCCGACTACGGCGAGCAGGCGCTGCAGATCGCCGACCGCCTGATCGCCTCGGCGGCGATCGACGTCGTCGCGATCGACTCGGTCGCGGCGCTGACGCCGAAAGCCGAGTTGGACGGCCAGATCGGCGACACGACGGTCGGCCTGCAGGCCCGGCTGATGTCGCAGGCGATGCGCAAACTGGCCGGCAACCTCAACCGGACCAACACCGTCTGCGTCTTCACCAACCAGATCCGCGAAAAAGTCGGCGTCCAGTTCGGCTCGCCGGAGACCCAGCCGGGTGGGCGGGCGCTGAAGTTCTACTCCTCGCAGCGGCTCGACATCCGCCGCATCGAGACCCTCAAGGAAGGCACCGAGGCGGTCGGTAACCGCGTGCGGGTCAAGGTCGTCAAGAACAAGGTCGCCTCGCCCTTTCGCCAGGCCGAGTTCGATATCGAGTACGGGGTCGGCATCTCCCGCGAGGGCGGCCTGCTCGACTTCGGCATCGAGCACGACCTGGTGCAGAAATCGGGCTCGTTCTTCTCCTACGGCAAGACCCGGCTCGGCCAGGGGCGCAACAACGCCAAACAGTTCCTCGTCGAGAACCCGGAGATCGCGAGCGAGATCGAGACCAAGATCCGCACCGCGCTCGGCATCGGCAGCGAGAACGTCGTTCCGGCTGCCGAGCCCGCCGTCGAGCCCGAGCTCGCGGCCGGGGAGCGGAAGCCGGAGCAGCCGGCGCCCCCCGTGGCAGAGGCCCAGGCCGCCTAGCCGATTAGACAAACGCGTCTACGGGAGTACTCTTGGCGTAGATGAAATTCAGCATGCCGTCGTGGCCCCTGTCACGCGGCAACGGCTCGGAGCCTGCCTCGGCTCTGGACCGGCTGGAGGCGCTGGACGCTCAACTCGCCGGGTTGCGGCGTGCCGAGCTGGAACGGATCTCCTCGCTGACCGCCGAGGAGGCGCGGCGGATGCTGCGCGACGAAGTCGAGGCCGACGCGCGGCGGCAGGCGGGCCTCGCTCTGCGCAAGATCGAGCAGGAGACCCGCCAGGAGGCCGAGCGACGCGCCCGCGAGATCCTCGCCACGGCGACGCAGCGTCTCGCCGCGCCGCACGCGATGCGGACCGCGACGCAGCTCGTCCGCCTGCCCGACGACGCGATGAAGGGCAGGGTGATCGGCCGCGACGGCCGCAACATCCAGGCGCTCGAGCAGCTCACCGGGGTCGACATCATCGTCGACGACACGCCATCCGCGGTGCGCCTCTCGAGCTTCGACGGCATGCGTCGCGAGATCGCCCGGCTGACCCTCGAGCGGCTGGTCGCCGACGGCCGCATCCACCCGGCCCGCTGCGAGGAGGCTTTCGAGCAGGCCAGCGAAGAAATCGAGGAGCGGGTCGTCGAAGAGGGGGAGAGGGCGGTCTTGGACGCCAACGTGAACGGCGTCCACCCGCGCCTGATCGACCTGCTCGGCAGGTTGCAGTTCCGGACCAGCTACGGGCAGAACGTGCTCGCGCACCTGCTCGAGAGCTCCTACCTGGCGTCGCTGATCGCGGTCGAGCTCGGCGGCGCCGGCGACATCGCCAAGCGGGCGGCGCTGCTGCACGACGTCGGCAAGGCCGTCGGCCACGAGGTCGAGGGAACCCACGCCGAGGCCGGCGCCCGCCTCGCCCGTCGCTACGGCGAGAGCGAGGAGGTGGCCCACGCCATCGAGGCCCATCACGACGAGGTCGAGCCGCGCACGGTCGAGGCGGTGATCGTGCAGGCGGCCGATGCCCTCTCGGGCGCCCGGCCGGGCGCCCGCGGCAGCTCCCTGGACGGCTATGTGGCTCGCCTGCGCGAGCTCGAGCAGCTCGCCTCCCGCCACCCCGGGGTGGAAAAGGTCTACGCGATGCAGGCCGGCCGCGAGATGCGGGTGATGGTCGACCCGGGCGAGGTCGACGACGAGCGGGCGGCCCTGATCTCGCACGAGATCGCCGCCGCGGTCGAGCGCGAGGTGAGCTATCCGGGCCGGATCAAGATCACCGTTATCCGCGAGAGCCGCGCGACCAACTACGCCCGCTGAGGTCGTCTCCAATGGATAGGATGCCGCCGGCATGGATTACGAGTTGATCTTCTACGTCTCCGGGATCGCCCTCGCCCTCTCGGCGGTCGTGTTCAGCTTCGCCGCCCTGCGGCTGAAGAAGTTCCCCGCTCGGGCGACCCCCGTCGTGGTGGTCTGGTTCGTCGTGCTGATCGGCCTCTCGAGCAGCTTCGCGGTGCTCCACTCCCAGCACGAGGAAGAGCACCACGAGGAGGAGGTCGGGCTGCCGCAGGCGACGCAGGAGTCCGAAGAAGAGGAGCGGCAGTAGGGCTAGTTGGGCCACTAGAGTTTGGGCCATGCCCAGCTACCACGTCACCACGTTCGGCTGTCAGATGAACGTGCACGATTCCGAGCGGATGCAGGGGATGCTCGAGTCGCTCGGCTACGAGGAGGCGGCGAGCCGCGCCGAGGCCGATCTGATCCTCTTCAACACCTGCTCGATCCGCGAGTCGGCCGACAACCGCTTCGTCGCCCACCTCGGCGAGGCGAAGCGGCTCAAGTCGGAAGACCCCGAGCGCGTCGTCGGCGTCGGCGGCTGCTGGGCGCAGTCGGTCAAGGAGGAGGTCTTCGAGCGCTTCCCCTTCGTCGATGTCGCCTTTGGCCCAGGGCAGATCCACCGCCTCGCGGAGTTCCTCAACTCGGACTCGCTGAGCGCCCAGGGCTACTTCGAGTTCGAGGACTTCTCCGGCCACCTGCCGGCCCGTCGCGAGCGTGAGTTCCAGGCTTGGCTGCAGATCTCGCAGGGCTGCAACTGCAGGTGCGCCTACTGCATCGTCCCCTCGACCCGGGGTCGGGAGGAGAGCCGCGATCCCGCCGAGCTGGTCGCCGAGGCAGAGGCACTGGCCGGCGACGGCGTGCTCGAGCTGACCCTGCTGGGCCAGAACGTCAACAGCTACGGCCGCGACCTGCCGGGCGAGTCGCGGATCGGCTTCGCCGAGCTGCTGGCGCGGGTCGACGCGGTCGATGGGATCGAGCGGATCCGCTACACCAGCCCGCACCCGAAGGACATGAAGGAGGACGTGATCCGCGCCCACGCCGAGCTGCCCGCCGTCTGCGAGCACATCCACCTGCCGCTGCAATCGGGCTCGAGCGCGATCCTCAAACGGATGCGCCGCACCTACGACCGGCAGCGGTACATGGAGCGGGTATCGCTGATCCGCGAGCACGTGCCCGACTGCGCGATCACCACCGACATCATCGTCGGCTTCCCGGGCGAGACGGAGGCCGACTTCGAGGCGACGCTGGAAGTGGTCGACGAGGTCGGCTACGACAGCGCCTTCACCTTCGTCTTCTCGCCGCGGCGCGAGACCGAGGCGGCGACGATGGACGATGCCGTCCCGCACCCGGTCAAGAAGGAGCGGATGGGGCGGCTGGTCGAGCTGGTCCAGCGCCGCGCCAGCGAGCGCTCGCAGCGCTTCGTCGGGCGCGAGCTCGAGGTGCTCGTCGAGGGCCCGAGCCGGACGGACCCGACCCGGCTGCGCGGGCGCACGCGGCACAACAAGACGGTCAACTTCGACGGGGTCGCCGAGCCGGGAGAGCTCGTGCAGGTTGAGATCGACTCGGCGACCTCGACCACGCTCAGCGGGGTGGCGACGAAGCCGATCGCGGTTTGAACGTCCTCGGCATCTTCGGGCCGACCGGGGTCGGGAAGACCGGGGTCGCCGTAGCCCTCGCCGAGGAGTTGCGGGAGCGTGGAGAGAATCCCATCGCTATCTCGTGCGATGCGTTGCAGGTTTATGAGGGGTTGGCGGTGCTCACCGGGGTCGCTACGACTGAGCAGCAGTCCCGGTTGGAGCATCGGCTGGTGGGCTTCGTTCCGGTTACCCAGCCGTTCTCCGTGGGGGACTACATGGGGTTGGCGCACGCGGAGATCGACCGGGCGCTGGCGGCGGGGCGGCGGCCGATCGTCGTGGGGGGGACGGGGCTCTACCTGCGGGCGGCGGTGGCGGAGCTGTCGTTGGTCAAGGCGCCGCCGGGAGCCACGGACTCGGAGCTGTGGTCGCCCGAGACGCGACTGCCGACGACGCTCTTCGGGCTCGACATGGAGCGGGCGCAGCTGTATGAGCAAATCGATGCCCGCACCGAGGCGATCGTCGCCGGCGGGGCTGCGGAGGAGGTCGTGCGGGCGGAAGAGCTTGGACCCTCGCGTACCGCCCGCAAGGCGCTCGGATTCGATGAGCTGCTCGCCGGTGACGTCGAGCGGCTGAAGAAGCGCTCGCGCAACTACGCTCGCCGCCAGCTGACCTGGATGCGCAAGATCCCCAACCTGACCGCGATCGACCGCACCGGGCGCTCCGACTCCGACGTTGCCGCCGAGATCGTGCGACACATCGATGACCGTGCGTAGGGCCTATTCCGGTAGGCCCTCCACTTAACTTTTTCCGAAAACAGGGATTGGCCGTCCGAGGGAGGTGGCCCGGAAAAAGTACAAGACGTTCCGGGCCTACCGGAATAGGCCCTTGTGGGTAGGGTGCGGCGATGCGTTTTGAGAAGTGGACGGCGCTGGGGAATGACTACGTGATCCTGGAGCACGATGTTCTGCCGTGGGAGCTGACGGAGAAGCGGATTCGGAAGATCTGCGATTCGCATTTCGGAATTGGCTCAGACGGGGTGTTGTTGCTCTCGCGTAGCGATGACCCGGAGGTGGTGGCAGAGGTGCGGATCTTCAACCCGGATGGGTCTGAGGCCGAGCTGTCCGGCAATGGGGTGCGCGAGGCCGTTCTGTACATGCGTAGGCATCGTTGGACGACGGAGGACACGTTCAGCGTGGGGACTGCCGCGGGGCCGATTACGCCGACGATTACGTCGGAGCGGACCTGCTCGGTCGAGATGGGCCGGGCATCGACGGTCTCCAAGGACTTCCCATCGGGTTCGCCAGACGGAAGTGGGGTCCTCACTGCGGCCGGTCGGGAGTGGCGTTTCCAGCATGTGTCGATTGGCAATCCACAGTGCGCGATCGACGTGGGCGATGAGGTCGAGGAATTGGACATTGCCAGCATTGGTCCCGAGATCGCATCGCACGAGCTGTTCCCCAATCGGACCAACGTCTCCTTCTTCAAGGTCGACGGCGCAAGTATCCGCGCTCGAATCTTTGAGCGGGGCGTGGGGGAGACGCTCTCATCCGGGACCGGGGCCAGCGGAGCCGCCGTGGCGGCCGTTCTCACCAGTGCGCAGAGCCCCGTCCTCGTCCGGTTGGATGGTGGGGAGTTGCGTGTGGTGATCTCAGATCAGCTGGACGTGACCCTGGCGGGCTGGGCCGAGCCGATCTGCGTCGGCGAGCTCTCGCCCGAGCTGGTCGCGGCACTGTCCGACCTCGCCGAATAGATTCCGCGCCCGTGGGAATCGCAGACCCGTCCAAGCGCCTGGAGGCGATGCCTCCCTACATGTTCCAGGAACTGGAGCGGCGGATCGCCGAGAAGCGCGCCGCCGGCATCGACGTGATCAGCCTCGGCATCGGCGATCCCGACGAACCGACCTACCCGCACATCGTCGCGGCGATGCAGGAGGCGGTCGCCGACCCCGCCACCCACCAGTACCCCAGCAATCGCGGCCGTGAGGACTTCCGCGAGGCGCTGGCGCGCTTCTACGCCGAGCGCTTCGGGGTCGAGATCGACCCCGCGACCGAGGCGATCCCGGCGATCGGCGCCAAGGAGTGCATCTACAACCTCTGCTTCGCCTTTCTCGATCCGGGCGACGTCGCCCTCGCCTCCGACCCGGGTTACCCCGTCTACACCGGCGGGCCGATCCTCGCCGGGGCGACGCCGGAGCTGCTGCCGCTGGTTCCGGAGCTGGGCTTCGTCCCCGACCTCGGCGCGGTCCCGGCCGACGTCGCCGCCAGGGCCCGCCTGATGTTCATCAACTACCCCAACAACCCGACCGGCGCCGTCGTCCCCGAGGGCTTCTTCGAGCTGGTGGTCTCCTTCGCCCGCGAGCACGAGATCCTCGTCGTTCACGACAACGCCTACTCGGAGACGACCTACGACGGCTACGTCGCGCCGAGCTTCCTCGCCACGCCGGGGGCCAAGGAGGTCGGGGTCGAGGTCTTTTCGCTCTCCAAGGGCTTCAACATGACCGGCTGGCGCTGCGCCGCGATCCTCGGCAACGCCGAGGCGGTGCAGGCCTACTGGCGGCTCAAGACCAACGTCGACTCGGGCCTCTTCGAGGCCGTCCAGAAGGCCGGCGTCGCCGCGCTAGAGGGCCCGCCGGGGCCGTTGCAGCGGATGAACGAGACCTACGCCCGCCGCCGTGACCTGGTCGTCTCGGCGCTGGCTGAGATCGGCGTCGAAGTGACCGCGCCGAAGGGCACGATCTACGTCTGGGCGCCGGTTCCGGACGGCCACACCTCGACCTCCTTCGCCGAGCTGGTGCTCGAAGAGGCGGCGGTCGTCGTCTCACCGGGCTCGATGTACGGGCCCAGCGGCGAGGGCTTCTTCCGCATCGCCCTGACCACCCCGGACGAGCGCATAACCGAGGCGGTCGAGCGGATGAGGGAGCATTTGGCTTGAGGTCGGGAGGCGTCCGGGTAGGGCCTCCACTTAACTTTTTTTGAAGACAGGATGCGGCCGTCCGAGGCTGGCAGCCCAAAAAAAGTACAAGACGTTCCGGCCCTACCCGGACGCCTCCTGTTTCTCGCCGAGCTTGGTCCAGTATCGGTCGAGGCCTCGCCACTGATATTGCGGGGGGACGGATTGGAGCATCTCGGTTGCTGCGTCTTCGCTGGTGGAGCTGGCGGCGACCCGTTGCCTATGACGCGCCTCGTAGGCGTCCTCCGGCAGATCGCGGGCTAGCTGCGCCTCTTCGCGCAGGCGGTCCTTGACGTGGGCCAGGTGGGGGAGGGGGTCCTCGATTGCGCCGAAATGGGTCAGGGCCAGGCGCTCGGGCTGCCAGCTTTCGACGATTGCGATCGAGTCCTCCCAGGTCTCGATGTCGATGTCGGGCGGCGGCGTGGGGGGAACGATCAGGTCGACGCCCGGGATCGAGACCGCGGCGACGTCGCCGACGAAGGCCGTGCCGCTCTCCTCGTGCAGGTAGCTGACGTGGTGGGAGGCGTGCCCAGGGGTGTATGCGACGCGCATGCCGAGCACCCGCTCGCCGCCCGCGAGCGGCTTCACGTTGGCCTCGGGCACCGGCACGATCTCGCCCCAGAGTCGCTGCATCTGGTCTCCGTAGAGCCGCCCGGCGCTGGCCAGCAGCTTTGCCGGGTCGATCAGATGGGGCGCGCCGCGCTCGTGCACGTAGACCTCGAGGTCCGGCCAGCGGCGCACCAGGGCGCCGGTCGCGGCGGCGTGGTCGAGGTGGATGTGGGTGAGCAGCAGCGCCCGCGGACGGTCCTCGCCGAGCGCCGCCAGCAGGGTCTCGAGCGAGGACTCGGGCCCGGGGTCGACCAGCGCCTCGCCGACCTGCCAGCAGCCGATCACGTGCGGGCGGCCGAGGTGCTCGACGTCGATTACGCGCATCGCGGCGGGGGCCGGCTCAGGCCGGTTTCGGAGCCGGGAAGCGGTCGTCGCCTTCGAGCGTCTGCCGCAGGCCCTCCTCCATGCCGCGCGGCGCGTAGCCGAGCTCGCGGCTGGCCTTCTCGTGGCCGGCCCAGAAGGTCACGCCGTCGGCGGAGGAGATCAGCTCGCGCAGGTTGGGCGGCTGGCCCATCAGCTTGCCGACCAGCGGGCCGATCGGCGTCAGCATCTTCATCAGCGGCACCGGCATCGCATGCTTGGGCGCCTTGCGGCCGGTCGCCGCGGCTACGGTCTCGATCGCCTCGCGCATCGTCGTCACCGGCCCGCTGAGCACGTAGGTCTCACCGACGTGGCCCTTGTCGAGCGCGAGCAGGATGCCGGCGGCGATGTCGTCGACGTGGGCCAGGCAGATGCCGAACTCCGGGAAGGGCATCAGGATCAGTTTCCCGGCGAAGAATTCCGCCAGGAGGTCGGCGACCTGCGAGGTGTCGCCGGGGCCGTAGACACCGCCGGGCTGGACGATGACGCCGGGCAACCCGTCCTCGATCATCCGCTTGGCGACCCGGTGCGCCTCCAGCTTCGTCTCCTCGTAGTAGGAGGTGAAGTCCTTGCCGGGGGGCTCGTAGGTCTCGTCGACCACCTGGCGGTGGGTGTTGCCGAAGATGCCGACCGTGGAGACGTAGACGAGCTTGGCGACGCCGGCCTCGCCGGCGGTTTTCAGCACGTTCTCGGTGCCCGCCACGTTGGCCTCCCACATCGCCGGGCGCTGCTTGGCGGGGATGCCGACCTCGTACATCGCGGCGGCGTGGATAACCGCGTCGCAGCCGTCCATGCCGGCGCGGATCGCCGCGCCGTCGCCGAGGTCGCCGCTGACCAGCTCGCAGCCGAGCTCGGTCAGCTTGCCGGCCTTGCCCGCGTTGCGAACGAGGCAGACGACGTCGTCGCCGCGTTCGCGCAGCTGGCGCGCCACGGTGCCGCCGATGAATCCCGTTGCCCCGGTTACGAAGACCTTCACGACCGCTAACCCTATCCAGGAAACCACTGCGCCTACAATCGGGTGGAGTGGATCTATCCAGGAACGGGCGCAGCAAGGAGACGCAGCGCGGCGCCGACGGCGCCGGCGTCGCCAACCGGCGTGCCCGCCAGCGCGCCCTGGCGATCGGCATCGTCGAGGGGGGTGAGGACGGCGATCCGCTCGCCGAGCTGAAGGAGTTGCTGCGCACGGCCGGCGTCGCGACGGCGGGGGAGGCGGTCCAGCAGCGCGACAAACCCGACCCCGACCGCTACCTGGGGCGGGGTAAGCTCGCCGAGCTGAAGGAGCGGATCGTGGCCTGCGACGCGAACCTCGTCGCCTGCGACGACGAGCTGGCGCCGCGCCAGGAGCGCAACCTCGAGGCCGCGCTCGGCGTGCCGGTGATCGACCGTACGGCCGTGATCCTCGACATCTTCGCCGACCACGCCCACTCGGCCGAGGGCAAGCTGCAGGTCGAGCTGGCCCAGCTCGAATACAACATGGCCCGCATGCGGGGCCTCTGGACCCACCTCGAGCGCCTCGGCGCCGGGCGCATGGACGGCGGCATCGGGACCAGGGGCCCGGGCGAGAGCCAGATCGAGACCGACCGCCGCCTCGCCCGCAACCGGATCGCGGCGCTGCGCCGGCGGCTCGGCCGGCTCGAGCGCAACCGCGGCGTGATGCGCGCCCGGCGCGAGAGCTCCTCGCTGCCGCGGGTCGCCCTGGCCGGCTACACCAACGCCGGCAAGTCGACCCTGCTCAACGCGTTGACCGGGGGCGAGGAGGTCGGCGTCGGCGACCGGCTCTTCCACACGCTCGACCCGACCACGCGCAGCGTGCCGCTCGCCGGCCGCGACTTCCTCTTCACCGACACGGTCGGCTTCATCGAGAAGCTTCCGCACCAGCTGGTCGAGGCGTTCAAGGCGACGCTGGAGGAGACCGTGCTCGCCGATCTGGTCCTGCAGGTGGTCGACGCGGCGGCGCCCGAGCCGCGGCGCCTGGCCGACCTCGCCGCGGTCGACGCGGTGCTCGAGGAGATCGGCGCCGGAGAGAAGCCGCGCCTACTGGTCCTCAACAAGATCGACCTGCTCGATGAGGAGGAGCGCGGCGAGGCGCTGCTGCGCCATCCGGATGCCGTGCTCGTCTCGGCGCTCGACGGCGAGGGGATCGAGACGCTGCGCGAGCGGGTCGAGGTCGCCTTTGCCGACACCCTTGCCGAGGTTGAGCTGCTCGTCCCCTACAGCGAGGGGGCGCGGCTGCACGAGCTGCACGAGGTGGCTGGGGATCTGGAGCGGACCGAGCGGGAGGACGGCGTGCTCGTCCATGCTCGGGTGCCGCGGGCGGAGCTGCACCGGTTCGCGGATCTGACGACCGCGGTGTAGGGACGGGGAGGGGGTGTCCCTCCGTTTGCGGGGGCGGCCGCCGGGGGTGCCCGGACCCGCGCTGGGTTTCCGCCTGTGGCGGTGTTGTCTCACGCTGAGTGTCGAGCGGAAACAGGACGCCGCGCGCGTCCGGGCACCCCCGACACCCGCCTACGGGCGCAGTAGGGTGACGCCGATGGAGCTTCGTGTCGCAAAGCTGAAGGACGAGGCGGTTGTGCCCTCGCGGGCGCATGCTGGGGATGCAGGGTTGGATCTTTATGCCGCCGAGGCGGCTCATTTGGGGCCTGGGGAGAGGTGGAGCGTTGGGACTGGGGTGGCGGTGGAGATTCCGGTTGGGCATGCCGGGTTGGTCTTGCCCCGGTCGGGGCTGGCGCGGGATCATGGGATTGCGCTGGTCAACAGCCCCGGGTTGATCGATGCCGGGTACCGCGGCGAAGTGCGGGTGCTGCTGCTCAACACGGACCCGGCTGAGACGTTTCGGGTCGAGCCCGGCGAGCGGATCGCGCAGTTGGTGCTTGCGCCGGTCGGGCTGGCGGAGCCGGTTGAGGTGGACTCGCTCGGCGAGTCCGACCGCGGCGACGGCGGCTTTGGATCTAGCGGTCGCTGATCCGGCGCACGGCGAACTTGAACAGCGCCGGTGAGCGGTCGCGGTTTCCGGCCCGGTCGATCGCGAAGACGCGCAGCGCGTGGCGACCGGGGCGCAGCCGGTAGACACGCCGTGCGCCGCAGGGCCTGAAGCGGCCGCGGTCGAGCTTGCAGCGAAAGCGCGCACGCTCGTTCGAGCGGAAGACGAAGACGACGCGGCGGACCCGACGTGCGGTGAAGACGCGCCGGCCCGGCCGGTGGGCGATGCCGGTGCGCGGCGCCGTGCGATCGAGTTGCGGCCGCGGAGGCAGCTGCGCCGGCGGCGGAGGCGAGGTTAGCGGCGGCGAGGTCGGCGGCGCGGGAGGCTCGGGGTCGGGGTCGGGCGGCGTGCTCGGTGGCCGGAAGCTGTTCGGCGCCCGCTCCTCGATTTCCTCACAACCCTCCGGCGCCTCGTCGGGCCCGTTCGCGGGGAAGTCGATCTGCGCCAGGTCCCAGCCCTCGCCGCAGTCGATCGTCGGATCGGGGTCGGCGAAGGGGATGCCCGAGTTGGCGAGGATCGAGTCGTCGCCGCCGAGGGCGAAGTAGGCGTCGTCTCCGGGTCGACCGAGCAGTTGGTTGTTCGCCTCGTCGCCGACCATGACGTCGGCGTGGCTCGTGCCCTCGATGTCCTCGAGCGCCTGCAGCTTGGTCAGCAGCTCCGGGCTGGGGCACTGCGCTTCGCCGCCAGGCCCGACCAGACCGGCCGCCCCCGTTCGCATGTCAATCGTCACTCCCTCCCCCTGGTTGAACTGGGCCCAGTTGGCGTTGTCGCGGTCCGGGCCGCCGTCGAGCAGGTCACCGTTACAGACCGCGTCCGAGATGAACAGGTCCTCGCCCGTGCCGGCATGCAGGGTGTCGGTGCCGCCGTTGTTTGGCACGGCATCGTCGCCGGCGTCCGCATAGACCGTGTCGGGTCCGTCGCCGTCGACGAGGGCGTCTTCGGTCGCGCCGCTGGTCAGCTGGTCTTCGCCATCATTGCCGAGCATTACCACCGACGTCCTCGCCGGGAAGTTGGCGGCGTGCAACGCATCGTCCCCTTCGAGGCCTGCGAGGACGATCGAGTCGGGGGCGCCTTTGACACCGCAGACGACGCTGCCGGCGGCAGGTGGTTGGCAATCGCCTTCAGCCGCCGCGACGCTGTCGAAGCCGCCCTCGGAGCCGAGGCCGGCCGTGAAGGTGACGGCTTCCGACGAGTACGTCGCCGTGATGACGTCATCGCCGTTGCTGCCGGTCAGATAGAGAGCGGCGTCTTCCTCGGTGCCGGGCTCCATCCTGCCCACGGCGATCGCGCCGACATCTCGCGGTTCGACCACGTTGTCGCTGCGCTCGCAATCGATCGTCGAGCCCGATTCCGCCTCACAGCTGTCGCCCTCGGCGCCGCCGTGCAGCTCGTCGGCGCCGCTTTCGCCGAGGATGACATCCGCCCCGCCGCCCCCGTAGATCACCTCGTCGCTGTTGCTACCCACGATGAAGTCGGGAAATGGCGTGCCGATGACACGCTCAAAGCTCGTACCGTCGAGGTCGAGGTCAACACCTCCTCCGGCCGGTGCCCTGCCGTTGTTGGCGAAGCCGTTGCCGTCTTCGGCACTCGGGTCTTCAAGGTCGATGTAGACGCCACGGCCGTCTTCCGTGCTCGGGAAGCCCGCATAGTCGAATAGGGAGCCCTGATTCGGGAACCCCGGCGTCACCCCCGTGGCGTAGCTGAGCGTGTCGGTGCCGACGCCGCTGTTCTGGATGTTGTCGATCGTGGCGTCGCCGCGAACGAGGTCGTCGCCTGCTTCGCCGTCGAGGACCGAGTCCGCCCCGAAGCCTCCCGAGAGCAGATCGTCACCCGGCCCTCCGCGCAGCTGGTCGTCGCCGATGCCGCCGTAGAGGCGGTCGTTGCCCTCGCCGCCGAACAGGCGCTCGTTGCCGCGCTGGCCGTAGATCGTGTCGTCGCCGCCTTCGCCGCGGGCGACGGTGACCGCGCGCGGCATGCGGATCGTGTCGTCGCAGGGCGTGCCGACGTAAACGCTGCCTTCGATCTGCGGGCCTTCCTCGCAGGTTGGAGCGGCATGCGCCGCGGCCGGAAATGCGAGCAGCGCCGCCATCGCGAGCAATCCCGCGAGGGTGGTCGAGGTTTGGGTCGCATAGCGGTTCAAACCTCGACCACCTTCAGGCCTTGATCGGATCCCATCGTCTCCGGGTACCCGAACTGGGCTCGGAGCACTCAGCCGCGCAGGGCGACGTCGCGGGCGCACTCCTGAGCCGCCCGCTCGAGGCGGTCGTCGAGGGGCTCCAGGTCCGGCGCGGCGCCGTAGCGGTGCTCCAGGGCGAGGGCGATCAGGCGGTCGGCGAGCCAGGCGTTCTTGGGCAGCAGCGGGCCGTGCAGGTAGGTGCCGATCAGGTTGTCGCGGCGGACGCCCTCGAGGCCATCCTTGCCGTTGTTGCCGAAACCCTTCAGCACCCGGCCGAGCGGCGTCGCGCCCGCGCCGAGGTGGGTGCGCCCGCCGTGGTTCTCGAAGCCGGCGATCGTCTCAGGGCCGCCGCCGAGGTCGGCCTCGATCGCGACGTTGCCGATCAGCCGCTCGCCCGGCTCGCGCACCGTCTCCAGGTCGGCCAGGCCGAGGCCCGGCAGGCGCTCCTCGCCGAGCTGGTAGCTATGGCCGAGCAGCTGGTAGCCGCCGCAGACGGCGAGCAGCACAGCGCCGTCGCCGACCGCAGCGGCGAGCGCCTCGCGCTTGCCGGCGACCATGTCGGCGGCGACCGCGCGCTGGTCGCGGTCCTGGCCGCCGCCGAGGTAGATCAGGTCGTGCAGCGCCGGGTCGATCGCCTCGCCCGGCCCGGCGGCCGCATAGGAGAATCCGATCCCGCGCCACTCGCAGCGCCGCCGCAGGAAGACGATGTTGCCGCGGTCGGCGTAGATGTTCATCTGCTCGGGATAGAGGGCGAGGACGCGGAGCTCCATCAGGCGGGCCTTTCCAGCAGGACGACGGTCGAGCCGACGTGGTCGGAAGTGGGGGGGATGGCGCGACGGCCGGCCGGCTCGAGCCCGGCGGCCTTCGCCTCGCGCTCCAGGGTCGACGCGTCGAGCGCCGCCAGCAGGATCTCGTCGAGCTGCTCGCTCAGCTCGCCGTCCGGCGCGACCGTCTGCCGCAGGCGCCGCACGCGCAGACCGTCGGCGTCAACGTGCGCCTCGATCGGCAGGCTCGAGAAGACCCAGCCGCCGACCTCGCGCGTGTCCGGCAGGGGAGGGGGAGCCTCGACGGGGTCGGGCACCTCCTCGACGATCGCGAACGCCGCCAGTCCCCCCGGCCTGAGGTGGGCGGCGACACAACGCAGGCAAGCCGCGCGCTCGGCGGCATCGGCGAACAACTGGACCAGCTGCATCGGCGCGAGGACCAGGTCGAACTCGGCATCGAGATCGAAGTCCCTTGCATCACCGGTAACGCCGGTCACGGGAAGCTCCCCGGCCCGCTCGCTGAGCGCATCCACAAACGCAAGCTCAGCGTCAAGTCCCGTGACCCTGCATTCCCGTCGCGCAAGGTGCAGCGCAACGCGTCCGGTCCCACACCCGAGGTCCAGGACATCGCCCTTCGCCAGCTCCTCCCAAAGCGGCAGATCTGCCTCATAGTTCCCGCACTCGGCGTCATGCCAGATGACATCCGTGCCGGGGGAAAGGCTGGAGACGTCCCCCCTGATCGTCATCGCCAGAACTCCTCGGTGAGGCCGCGCCCCGCCAGCAGCTTGTGCAGCTCGAGCAGCGCCGTGTAGGTCGGCAGCGCGAAGATTCGCTGCGGCGCCGCGGCGAGGGCGCGGTCGAAGGAGACCTCGATTCCCGGCTCGACCGTGATCGATCCCTCCGGCCAGCCCGCGTACTTGAGCCGCAGCGCCATCTCCGGCGCCCGCGTCCCCGCGCAGGTGACGCGGCGCACGGCGTCGGCCAGCAGCTCGAAGTCGGCGTCCCAGATCCAGGAGACGTCGCGGCCGTCGGCGATGCCGTCGTTGAGCCCGATCCAGAGGTCGACCTCGCCCGCCGCGGCCTCTAGCCGCAGCGTGCGCAGCACCTCGTTGGCGCCGGCGGGGTTCTTGACCAGCAGGATCGAGGCCCGCTTCTCGCCTACGGCGATCGTCTCGACCCGGCCGAAGGCGCCGCGCATCTCGCCCAGGGCCGGCGCGACCAGCCGCGGCGTCACTCCCAGCTGCAGGGCGGCGGCGATCGCCGCCAGGGCGTTGTAGACGTTGTAGAGGCCGGGCAGGGGCAGCTCGACCGCGAGCTCGCCGGCGGGGGTCCGGACGCTGAACGAGGAGCCGCGCATGCCGTGCAGCTCGATCCGCGTCGCCGCCACCTCGGGCGCCGGGCGCCCGGCACCACACTCGGGGCAGGAGTAGTGGCCGAGGTGGCCGACGAAGGCGCGCTCGTAGGCGTAGGGGTGGCCGCAGCGGCGGCAGTGCTTGGCGTCGAAGGCGTGCTGCAGCTCGGGCAGGGCTTGGCTCGCGTCCTCGATGCCGAAGTAGACGACGCCCTCGCGTTGCCGCCCCTCGCCGTCGCGGCCGAGGTCGGCGACCAGCGGGTCGTCGGCGTTGAGGACGAAACGCGCCTCGCCGGCCCGCGCGGCGACCGTCTCCGCCCACTGGTCGGCGAGCATCTCGGTCTCGCCGTAGCGGTCGAGCTGGTCGCGGAAGAGGTTGCCCAGCACGACCAGTGAGGGACGCAGCTCGGTCGCGACGCGCGGCAGCCAGGCCTCGTCGACCTCGAAGAGGCCCTCGCGGCCGTGCTGGTCGAGCAGCGCCGTGGCGATTCCCCAGGTCATGTTCGAGCCGGCCCTGTTGTGCACGGGCCGGCGCCCGTCGGCGTCGAGCAGCGCGGCCAGCATCCCGGCGGTCGTCGTCTTGCCGTTGGTGGCGCTGATCAGGGTGACGCCACGGTCCAGGCCCGCGCCGAGCCGTTCGATTGCGCGCCGGTCGAGGCGCAGCAGCAGGCGCCCCGGCAGGGTCGTGCCGCCGCCGCGGCCGCTCGCCCGGCTGGCGGCGCCGACCGTGCGCGCGGCGAGGCGCTTGGCGCCGAAGAGCGCTCCGCCGCGGGGCTCGCTCACTCCCCGGCCCGCGGCGGCACGATCACACTCAGCGCCCGCGGCAGCACGCGCAGCTTGGCGGGCAGGTCAGTGAGGTGCTCGCCGTCGGCGTAGACCGGGAAGGGCCGGCTGGCGCTCAGCTCCAGCCGCGAAGCGCGGAACACCCGCACCTCGTCCTCGTCGACGTGGGTGCCCTTGAACACCTTCGGCAGGTTACTGAGGAAGCGCAGCTTGCCGACGTCGCCGACCGTGACCACGTCGAACTCGCCGTCGGCGAGATCGGCGTCGGGGGCGACGAACATGCCGCCGCCGAAGGCCTTGTTGTTGGCGACCGAGACCGAGTAGCCGGTGAACCGTTCGCGCTCCTCGCCGACCCGGAGCGTGAAGCGGGCCGGCTTCCAGCCGAACAGGGTGCGCACCCCGGCGTAGGCGTAGACCAGGTTGCCGCGCAACCACCTGGTCTCGTTGGCAAGCCGGTTGGCGTCGGAGTCGAAGCCGACGCTGACGATGCCGAGGAAGCGCTCGCCGTTGACCTCGCCGACGTCGATGCGGCGGGTCTCCCCGGCGGCGAGGGTCGCCACCGCCGCCTCCGGCTCGGAGGGGATGCCGAGCACGCGGGCGAGGTCGTTGCCGCGGCCGCCGGGGACGATTCCCAGCGGCGTGTCCGAGCCGGCCAGGGCGCCGCCGACGGCGCCGATCAGGCCGTCGCCGCTGACCACGACGGGGGTCTCGTCCGCTTCGGCGGCGCGCAGCGCCCGTTCGACGCCGTGCTCGAGCCCGCGCGTGCGCTCGACCCGGAAGGGGATCCGGCGGCTGTCGAGCTCCCGCTCGAGGCGCGGCAGCAGCTTCAGGGTGCGGCCGTGCGCGGACGCCGGGTTGACCAGCAGCGCCAGCGGCATCGCTTCGACTTGCATCGCGAGCGGCAGCCTATTCGGGCCGCGGCTCGCCGGCGTCGAGGCGGAAGACGTGGAAGCTTTCGCCCTCGATCTCGCCCTCCTCGACCGCGACGAAGCAGTGTTTTTCGAGCCGCCAGCCGAGCCAGCGCCAGGCGCCGACCAGGGCCAGGTGGCCGTCCGGGCGCAGCACCCGGGCGATCTCGGCCGGACGCAGCGCGCCGCCCGCCTGGGCTACGAGGTCGAAGAAGCCGTCGGGGTAGGGGAGGGAGCGTAGGCGGCCGTGCTTGAAGGCGACCCGCCCCTCGGGGTCGAGCCCGACCCGGGCGACGGCTTCGCGGATGGCCTGCCGCGACGGGTCGAGGCCGCGCACGCGGGCGGCGGGGTACTCGCGCGCCAGGAAGAGGGCGCGGTCGCCGTTGCCGCAGCCGATCTCCAGGACTCGCTCGGGCCGCTCCGCAACGTGCAGCACGGCGGCGGCAAGCGCGGTGAGCTGCGGCGACGGCATCCTCCGATCATCTAGGATCTCGCGACGATGGAGGGCTCCCAGGACCGAACCAAGTTGATCGCGCTGGCCGTTTTCGCCTTGATCGCGGCCGGGATCGTCGCCGCGATCCTGATCGGGCGGGGCGGTGGAGACGACGACTCGACCACGGGCGCGAGCGCCGCCGGCTGCGAGCAGGTCGAGGAGCCGAAAGCGAAGAGCGTCAGCTTTCCTGCCGCGCCCAAGCAGATCGTGAAGAAGGGCGAAGAGGTGACGGCGCTGGTCGAGACCAGCTGCGGCGACTTCGAGATCGTTCTCGACTCCCAGCGGGCGCCGAAGACGGTCAATTCCTTCGTCGTCCTCTCCCAGCGCGGCTTCTACGACGGCCTCGGCTTCCACCGCGTCGCGCCCGGCTTCGTGATCCAGGGCGGCGACCCGCAGGGCACCGGCACCGGCGGCCCCGGTTACAGCGTCGACGAGAAACCCCCCGCCAACCTCGCCTACACCAAGGGCGTCGTGGCGATGGCGAAGAGCTCGGCCGAGCCCCCCGGCCGCTCCGGCAGCCAGTTCTTCGTCGTGCTGACCGCGGACGCCGGCCTGCCTCCCGAATACGCCCTGGTCGGCAGGGTCGACGAAGGCCTCGACACGGTCGAAAGGATCGGCGAGCTCGGCACCCCGGCCGAAAAACCGAAACAGACCGTGCTGATCGAGAAGATCACGATCGACAAAGGCTGAGCCCCCGAGCGCCTGGCTAGGCGGGGGCGAAGAACTCCCGGGCGCGTTCGGCGACGAGCTCGGGCATCTCGTCGGCGATGAAGTGGCCGCACTGTTCGACCAGCTCGACCTCCATCGCGTCGGCGTGGGGCTCGTAGCCGGCCAGCAGCTCCGGTCGCAGCACGGGGTCGTCGGTGCCGAAGACGACCTTGGTCGGGACGGTGAGGCGGGTCCTTGCGTAGCGGCCGCGGATCACCGGCCAGAGCTCCCTGAGCTGGAAGGTCCGGTACATCTGCACGGCGGCACGGGCCCGCGCCGGCTCGGTCAGTTTCTCGGTGAAGCTGCGCAGCGTCGCCTCGTCCCAGACGTCGCGCCGGGTCGCGGCGGCGAAGAAGGCGCGTGGGATCAGGCTGCCGCGGCGGTGCAGCTGGTAGCCGAGCAGCGGCGTCATGATCGCGACCTGGTAGTTGAAGCGCCAGGCGTAGGGCAACACGGCGCGCGGGCTGCCGGGCCAGGGATGGAGGATGTTCAGCGCCAGGTAGCGCTCGAAGCGCTGCGGCGCCTTGAGGCAGAGCAGGAAGCCGATCCAGCCGCCCCAGTCATGGCCGACCAGCTTGACCCGCTCGATCCCGAGCGCGTCGAGCACGGCGAGGATGTCGTCGGCGAGGTTCTCCTTCTCGTACCCGCGCCGCGGCGCGTCGGACCAGCCGAAGCCGCGCAGGTCGACGGCGAGGACCCGGTGGCGGTCGGCCAGGGCGGGCAGCAGGTGGCGCCACTCGTACCAGTGCTGCGGCCAGCCGTGCAGGCAGAGGACGACGTCCTCGCCCGAGCCGGCTTCGGCGACGTGGAAATCGAGCCCGCGGGCCCGCACCCAGCGATGGCTGACGCCGTCGACGTGGGGCATGTCGTCCATCCGCACAAGCTATCGCCGCCGCTGCATGCTGCATTACTCTCTGCCGATGGCAAAGCTCGACGTAGGGGACGAGGCGCCTGACTTCGAGCTGCCCGGCACCGGCGGCCAGTCCTACAGGCTCTCCGACTACCGCGGCAAGAACGTCGTTCTCGCCTTCTACCCCGGAGACGACACCCGCGTCTGCACGGCGCAGTTCTGCTCCTACCGCGACAAGGGCGACCGGCTCGACGGGCTCGACGCCGAGGTGCTCGGGATCTCACCGCAGTCGGTCGAATCGCACGAGCGTTGGGCCCAGGAGCAGGATCTGAACGTGCCGCTGCTCGCCGACGAGGATCTCACTGTCAGCAAGAGCTACGGCGTCACCGGCTGGGCGGGGCCGCTGGGGAAGCTGGCCGGTCTGGAGGGAATGCAGGGAGGTCGCTACGTGATGCGGGCGATCTTCGTCGTCGATGCCGAGGGAATCGTCCGCTACCGGCATGTATCGCGGACGGGTGCGAAGTTCCAGACGGTCGGCGATCTCGAGCGCGCTGTCGCCGCCCTGGCCTGATGCCGCCCGCGCCGCAGCAGTTCAGCGTCGGCGCGCGGCCGGCGATCCGCGGCGAGGTCGCGGGGGAGGGGACGCCGATCGTGCTCTGCCACGGGCTGACCGCGACGCGCGGCTCGGTCGTGCACGGATCGCGCGCGCTCGAGCGCGCCGGCCACGCCGTCGTCACCTACGATGCGCGCGGCCACGGCGAGTCCGATCCGGCCCCCGCCGAGCGCAGTTATGGATACCCGGAGCTGATCGACGACCTGGAGGCGGTCGTCGGCGAGGCGCTGGGGGAGGAGCGATTCGTGCTCGGCGGGCACTCGATGGGCGCCCACACGGCGCTCGGGTACGCGCTGCGCCATCCCGAGCGGCTTGCCGGGCTGGTGCTGATCGGGCCGACCTTCACCGAAGAGCTCGACGACGAGGCGCTCGCCTACTGGGACGGACTCGCCGCCGCGCTGGCCGGGGATGGCGTGGACGGCTTCGTCGACTACATCGACCGCAACCAGGAGACCGACCCGGCCTGGCGCGACTCGATCCTGCGCTTCACCCGTGAGCGGATGCTGCGCCATCGTCACCTCGATGCGATCGTGGCCGCGCTGCGCGCGGTGCCGCGCTCGTGTCCCTTCGACTCGCTGGAGCAGCTCGAGGGCCTGCCGGTGCCGGCCCTGGTCGTCGCCAGCAACGACGCGGCCGACCCCGGGCACCCGCGCAGCGTCGCCGAGGCATACGCCGAGCGCCTGCCGCTGGCGCGGCTGACGGGAGAGGCGGAGGGGGAGTCGCCGCTGGCCTGGCAGGGCGGCAGGCTGTCGCGCGAGCTCGCCACCTTCGCCGCCGAGCTCGCCCTTAAGCCTGCGCAAAGGCGGAATCCATAGTCTCCGCCGCGATGCGCGCGCCGACCGAGGGGACGTTACGCAAATTCGCGACTTTCGCCGCCACCTTCGGCATTGGCGTCGCCGCCTACATCGCGATCGCCGAGGCCGGCGGCGACTCGCCCGTCTGCCTGGCCGGTGGCAGCGGCTGCCAGACGGTCGCCGAGAGCTCCTGGTCGCACCTGTTCGGCGTCAACATCGCGATCTTCGGCGTCGTCGGCTACGCGCTGCTGCTGGCGGCGGCGCTGTCGCGCGGCGACGGGGCGAGGATGGCCGGCTTCGGCCTCTCCCTGGCCGGCTTCGGATACAGCGTCTTCCTCACCTACCTGGAGATCTTCAAGATCGAAGCGATCTGCCAGTGGTGCGTGGCGAGCGCGGTGCTGATGACGATCCTCTTCGGATTGAACGCGATCCGCATGGTTCGCTACGTCGGAAAACCTGCATGAACGAGGAGCGTCGCAAGCGCCTGCTGCAGATCGGCAGCGCCGCCGCCTTTCTGGCGATCGTCGCGGTGGCCGTGGCGGTTGTCATAACGCAGAGCCAGAGCGACGGCGGCGACACCGAGCTGGAGGACGTGGCGACCGTCAATCGCGAGCTGCAGGGCATCCCGCAGAGCGGGATGACGCTCGGCCGGGACGACGCGCCGGTCACGCTGGTCGAGTTCGGCGATCTGCAGTGCCCGGCCTGCAAAGGCTTCGCGGAAGGGATCGTTCCGGAAGTGATCGCCTCCAAGGTGCGCGGCGGCGAAGCGAAGCTCGAGTTCCGCAACTTCGCGATACTCGGCGACGATTCGGTCAGCGCCGGGGCCGCAGCCGTCGCAGCCGGCCAGCAGGGACGCGGTTGGTACTTCGTCGATCTCTTCTACCGCAACCAGGGCCTCGAGGGCTCCGGCTACGTCACCGACGAGTTCCTCACCGAAATCGCCAAGGGCGCCGGCGTGCCGGACATCGCCCGCTGGAACCAGGACCGCAAGGACCAGACGGGCTCGCTGCGCGAGGTGCAGCGCTCGAGCGAAGAAGCGGAACGGCTCGGAATGACCGGAACGCCCTCGTTTGCGGTCGGGGGGCCAGCCACGGACGGCCTGGAAGTGCTGGGAACGCCGGGCTCGGCAGGGGCGCTCGAAGAAGCGATCGAAGGCGCCGACTGACCCTTTCACGGCCAGGTTTACATAACCACCATTATCGTGCGTTGGATCGGGGAAGGACGGCGCGGCCCCGGGCCAGCGGCTTGGTGATCGGTGGGGACTTGGGCAGCTCGCCGCGTTGCAGCTCTTCCAGGGTCAGCGGCGAGGCCTCTATGTTGGCGACGGTGTCGCGGTTGCAGTGGCAGCCGTCGGCAAAGAGCTTCCAGGGCGTCTCGAGGCGGTCCTGCCAGCGGGCGGTGCCGGGCTGCTGCGCGCGCACGTGCTCGAGGAAGAGGAGTTGGCCGCCGGGCTTGAGGATGCGGGCGGCCTCGGCCAGCGCCGAGCGCGGGTCGGGCACCGTGCAGAGGACCAGCGTGAAGACGGCGGTGTCGAAGCTGTCGTCCTCGAACGGCAGGCTTTCTGCGCCGGCTTCAACCAGCTCGACGGCAGCGCCGGACTCGGCGATCGCCTGTCGCAGGCGCTTGCTCATGTGCGGGTCGGGCTCGGCCATGACCACGTCGGCACCCTCCGGGAACAGGCCAAGGTTGGCGCCCGTGCCCGCGCCGATGTCGATCGTCCGCCCCTTCGCGCCGGTAAGCAATTCGCGCCGCCGCTCGCGCAGCCCTGCCTCTTCGGATCCCTTCAGCAGCGTGTCGTAAAACGCCGAGAACGCCCGGCCCCAGGTCGCGTCGTAGATCCGCCCCATCGGCGCCGCTAGGCAGCCTTCTGCTTCTGCGGCGATGCCTGCTCGGACTCCAGCCCCGGCTCGCTGTGCGCGGCGCGCTCCTCGTAGGCGTGTCTGGCGCCGTGGTCGACTTCGGTCATCAGTTTGTCGACCTTCATCACGCGGCCGAGGGCCTCGCGGGCCGGGCGCGGCAGCAGCGCGACGACCTTGAAGAGGACGCCGTTCTGGCGCGGCACCCAGACATCGAAGCGCGGCACTTCGAGTGCGTCGACGATCTCGTCGGCGACGTCGGAGGCCTCGACCGGTTTGATCATCTTCTGGCCGACGCCGGAGGTCAGCTCGGTGTTGACCACGGTCGGCATCACGCAGGCGATCTCGATCCCGCTGCCGCGCAGCTCGGCCCGCACCGCCTCGCTGATCCCGACCACGGCGTGCTTGGTCCCCGAGTAGGTGGCGATGCCGGGGAAGCCGCCTTTGCCGGCCTGCGAGGCGAGGTTGACGATGTGGCCGGCGCCGCGCGGGCGCATCCGCTCGATCGCCAGCTGCATGCCGGTGATCACGCCGAACACGTTGATGTCGAGCTGGCGCTTGATCGAGTCGGCCGACTCCTCGGCGAACGGGGTCACCGGCATGATCCCGGCGTTGTTGACGACCACGTCGAGCGGGCCGAGCTGGCGCTCCGCCTCGTCGAGGAAGGCGGCGAAGGAGTCGCGCTCGGTGACGTCGAGCGCGACGGCGATCGTGCCGCCGCCCAGCTCCGCCGCGGTCCGTTCGGCGAGCGCCAGGTCGAGATCGCCGAGCGCGACGCGACAGCCCTTGCGGACCAGCGCCGCCGCCGTCGCCTTGCCGATCCCCCGGGCTCCCCCGGTGATCGCCACGACCTTGCCGCTGAGTGCCTGTCGCTGCTTCGCCATCGTGCCCTCCTCCTCCGCGCGGCCTAGGCCGCCGGTTTGTAGACGGTGACCACGGCGGCGCCGCCGAGGCCGATGTTGTGCTGCAGAGCGGTCGTCGCGCCATCGACCTGTCGCTTGTCGGCTTCCCCGCGCAGCTGCCAGGTCAGCTCCGAGCACTGCGCCAGCCCGGTCGCGCCGAGCGGGTGGCCCTTGGAGATCAGGCCGCCGGAGGGGTTGACGACGACCTTGCCGCCGAACGTGGTCGCCTCTTCCTCGACCAGCTTGTGCGCCTCGCCCTCCGCGGCGAACCCGAGCGCTTCGTAGGTGATCAGCTCGTTGGCGCTGAAGCAGTCGTGCAGCTCGCAGACGTCGACCGCCTCGGCAGCTATGCCGGCCTCGGCATAGGCCTCCTCGGCGGCCTGCTTCGACATGTCCGAGCCGACGATCTTCATGCAGTCGGTCCCCTCGGCGAAGGTCGAGCTGAGGTCGGTGACCATCGACTGGCCGGCGATCTCGATCGCCTGGTCGCCGAGGCCGTGCTCTTCGACGTAACGCTCGGAGGCGACGATCGCGCAGGCCGAGCCGTCGGAGGTCGGCGAGCACTGCAGCTTGGTCAGCGGCTCGTGGATCATCTTCGCCGCCTTGATGTCCTCGAGGCTGTACTCGTCCTGGAACTGGGCGTAGGGGTTGTTGACCGAGTGCTTGTGGTTCTTCCAGCCGATCCAGGCGTAGTGGTCGGGGTTGGAGCCGTACTTCTCCATGTGGTCGCGGCCGGCGTTGCCGAACATCTGCGGCGCTGGCGGCGACTGCTCCGGGTCGCGGATCTCGAACATCCGCATCGCGTGCTTGTCGAGCGCGTTGGTGCGGTCGGTGTACTTGACGCCGAGCGAGCCGGGCTCCATCTTCTCGAAGCCGATCGCCATCGCGCAGTCGACCAGGCCGCCCTTGACCGCCTGCCGAGCGAGGAAGAGCGCCGAGGAGCCGGTCGAGCAGTTGTTGTTGACGTTGACCACGGGGATCCCGGTAAGGCCGAGCTGGTAGAGAGCCCGCTGGCCGTAGGTCGAGTCGCCGTAGCAGTAGCCGGCGAAGGCCTGCTCGATGTCCTCGTAGGGAATGCCTGCGTCGGCGAGTGCCTTCTCCCCCGCTTCCTTGGCCCAATCCGGGTAGTCGCCGTCCTTGGTGCCGGGCTTCTCGAACTTGGTCATCCCGACCCCGATCACGTACGTGCGGTTGCTCAAAGTCTGCTCCTGTGGTCTGCCGCGGGCGCGCGGCGATTTGGCTGGCTGGCCAAGAAATCTACCGGGTGCGGCCCCGCTGCGAGCCGCAAGTACCCTGGCAGGCCGTGATCATCGCCGAGCTGAGCACCGATCCGGCCGCGGGGGTCGGCATCTTCGCCGCCCTGGCGGCGGGCGTCGTCTCCTTCCTCTCCCCCTGCGTGCTGCCGCTCGTGCCGGGCTACCTCTCGGCGGTCAGCGGCGTCTCGGCGTCCGAGCTGGACAGCGCCGGCTGGCGCCGCGTGCTCGGGCCGAGCCTGCTCTTCGTCGCCAGCTTCTCGGCGATCTTCATCGCCCTCGGCCTGACCGCGACCGCGCTCGGCTCGACCCTGCAGGACCACGAGCAGCTGCTGACCAAGCTCTCGGCGGCGCTGATCGTGGCGATGGGCATGCTCTTCGTCGCCTCGCTGTTCGTCACCCGGCTCAACCGCGAGTGGCACGTCGACGCGCTGCTCGAGCGGGCCGGCAAGGGCGGCCCGCTCGTCGCCGGCGCCGCCTTCGCGATCGCCTGGACCCCCTGCATCGGCCCGACGCTCGGCGCGATCCTCTCCGCCGCCTCGCTGTCGGGCTCGGCCGGTCGCGGCGCCTTCCTGCTCGCCGTCTACTCGGCCGGCCTGGCGATCCCCTTCCTGCTCACCGCCGTCGCCTTCTCCCGCATGACCACCGCCTTCGCCGTCGTCAAGCGCCACTACCAGGCGATAGTCGCCACCGGCGGCGCGATCCTGATCGCGATGGGCGTGCTGATCTGGACCGGCGAGCTGACCCAGCTAAACATCGAGGCCGAACGCCTGATCAACGAACTGGGCCTCGATTTCCTGAACGGGATCTGAATCCCCAAACTCTTCCGCCGAATCGCCTGCGATACTCGTTGTCATCATTCAGCCGCGGATCCCTGTGCGCGGATGAACGAAAAAGCCCCGGCCGCATAACTCCGAAGAGTCCTAGGCGGGACCGGGGCGACAGACAAAGCATAGCGCAGTCAACAGATCGACACAGGGATGAATGACCAACAAGCACGAAGGTGGTTGTCAGAGCCACGATATGAGGCCTTCCTCGAGCGCTGTTGCTGATCCGCGCATCGATAGACAGAACCCTTGCGCAGGGTCAACCCCAGGCTCCCATCCAAGACACGTGGCTTCTCGACTTTGAGGTGCTCAATCCCAGCGGCATCAAGCAGGTGATCACGGCCGTGCAACGACTCGGCAAAGGCAAGGCCGCGACTCGGGGGCAAGTGGTCGCCGGGCTTTCCTTCGCCTTCTGGGCTGGGCTTTTTGGGCGTAGATACGAGGAGCTGTGGCGGCACCGACTTCGTTCTACTTTCCCGTACGCGCCGCTCATGCGGAAAGACCTCAGTCAGCGGATGAGGTTGCTACGGCGATTTCGCAATCAAGTGGCTCACCACGATCCTCTCCTTGACGACGATGTTCGCGGACGCCTTGAAGACATGCTGGTTATCGCTGCGTGGATCGACCCGGCTGCCGGCGCATGGCTCGATGAGCACAGCGACGCACTCCAAATCGCCCGGGAATTGCGAGGGTAGTTCGTGGCTGGTTGCTAGGCGGGCCCGGTCCACCACTTTCCGAGGGCGGAATCGCCTCGGTCTCAGTCGATGCCATCGACGAGGGTCGTCTCCCACTCTCGTTCCTCGGCGGCAATGTCGCTTCGGCCTGCATCGGCTCGGGTGGCCTCGCGCTCGGTACGCAGGGCTCCGGCCCGGTTGGTCGGCGCGACGGTCTCGACCAGCTCGCGGCCGACTGCCTCGGTCTCCTCCAGCCCGGCGTCGTCCAGTTCTTGGGAGCAGACGATGCGGAAGCGGCCGGTGCCGATCTCCGAGTCGGGCACGACCGGCAGGCCGCGGATCTCCTCCCAGCCGAGCCTTTCGACCTCGAACGGGTTCATCCGCACCTCCGCCGCCGGGAACGGGCAGTTGCGGTTGTGCTGGTCGATGGCCTTGGAGATCGCCTCCAGGTTCTTCGCCTCGGGGGAAGCCACGGACTGGATTCTAGGCCGCGATTCGATCCTGCCCCCTCCCTACCATCGCCTCGATGGCCGAGCGGACGATTGCGCATCTGGATATGGACGCGTTCTATGCGTCGGTTGAGTTGCGGCGGCGGCCTGAGCTGAGGGGGAAGCCGGTGGTGGTCTGCGGGTCGGGGCCCCGGGCCGTGGTGACGACGGCGAGCTACGAGGCGCGCAAGCTGGCTGGGATCCACTCGGCGATGCCCGCTGCCGTCGCGCGGCGCAGGCTGCCCGACGCCGTCTATCTGCCGCCGGACTTTGCCGCCTACCGGGAGGCCTCCAGGCGGGTGATGGAGATCCTCCGGGCCAATGTCGAGACGGTCGAGGTGGTCGGTCTCGACGAGGCCTACCTCGACCTCAGCGGGCTGTTCTCGCCGAAGGCGACGATGCGGCGGATCGCGACCGAGATCCGCGAGGACCTGGGGCTCAGCTGCTCGGTCGGCATCTCGGAGAACCGGCTGCTGGCCAAGATCGTCAGCGAGCTGGGCAAGCCGGCCGGCCTGGTCGTCCTCTCGCGGGACGAAGCGCTGCAGCGCTTCGCCGCCGAGCCACCCGGGCTGGTGCCGGGAATCGGCCCGAAGACCGCGATCAAGCTGCAGAAGATGGGGATCCGCAGCCTCGCTGAATTGCGCGCCCACGACCCCGCCGCGCTCGAGCGCGCCTTCGGGCCGCGCATGGGCCGCTGGCTTCCGGCCCGGGCGCGCTTCGAAGACGCCACCCCGATCTCGGTCGAACGCGAGACCAAGTCGCAGTCGGCCGAGACGACCTTCGACGTCGACGTCGCCGACCGGGCCGAGATGGAGACGCAGATCGCCTCGCTCGCCGATGAGCTCTGCCGGCGCCTGCGTGCCCGCGACCTCGCCGGCCGCACGATCGGGATCAAGGTCCGCCTCGACGACTGGACCAACATAACCCGCTCACAGACCCTCGATGAGCCGACGAACGACCCCCGGGTCGTAGCCCCTGTAGCCCTGGAGCTCCTCCACACCTACGCCCCACCCCGCCCGGTCCGGCTCTTGGGCGTGCGTGTCGCCAGTTTCAACGCCGACGAACCAGTCGAGTCGACCGCCCAGATGCAACTCGGCGTCACCGCGTCCATGCGAAGATGATTTCGTGAACGGCGACCGACTCACCGGGCTCGACTCATCCTTCCTGCACCTCGAACGCGCCGGGGCCCACATGCACGTCGCCTCGGCGATCATTTTCGAGGGCAGTCCGCCCTCCCACGAGGAGTTTCGCGACCAGATCGAGTCGCGCCTGCACCTCGTCCCGCGCTTCCGCCAGAAGCTGCGCTTCGTGCCCTTCGACCAGGGCCGCCCGGTCTGGGTCGACGACCCGTTTCTCAACCTCGACTACCACGTGCGGCGCACGGCGCTGCCCGCTCCCGGCTCCGAGGAGCAGCTGCGCAACCTCGCCGCGCGGATCTTCTCCCAGCAGCTCGACCGGACCAAGCCGCTCTGGGAGCTGTGGCTGGTCGAGGGACTCGACGGCGGCCGCTTCGCCGTCGTCGGCAAGAGCCACCACGCCCTCGTCGACGGCGTCTCCGGGGTGGACATCACCACCGTGCTCTTCGACCTCGAGCAGGAGCCGGACCATCCCCCGGTGCGGCCGCCGAAGTGGGCGCCGCGGCCGGAGCCGACCAACCTCGATCTGCTCGCCGACGCGCTGCGCGAGCGCGCGACCAGCCCGAGCGAGATCTTCCGCGGCGCCCGCGCCGCCCTGCGCGGACCGCGCCAGGTGCTGCGCGGGCTGATCGATACCGGCCGCTTTCTCGAGGGCGCCGCGGCGGCGCCGAGCACGCCCTTCAACGTCGAGATCGGGCCGCACCGCCGCATCGCCTTCGTCCGTGGCGACCTCGAAGACTTCAAGCGGGTCAAGAACGCGCACGGCGGTACGGTCAACGACGTCGTCCTCTCGGTCGTCGCCGGGGCGCTCGGCAACTACCTGCGCGCCCGCGGCCACGACACCGACGAGCTGGAGATGCGGGCGATGGTGCCGGTCAGCGTCCGCGCCGACGAAGAGCACGGCGCGCTCGGCAACAGGATCTCGGCGATGATGGCGCCGCTGCCGGTCTTCTCCCGGGACCCGGTCGAGCGCCTGCACCTGGTCAGCGAGACGATGGGCGACCTGAAGGGCTCGGGCCAGGCGGTCGGCGCCGAGCTGCTGACCAGGCTGACCGACTTCGCCCCGCCGACGATCGCCTCGCAGGCGGCGCGCCTGCAGCCGGCCCAGCGCTTCTTCAACCTGGTCGTCACCAACGTGCCCGGCCCGCAGTTCCCGCTCTACCTGCTGGGCCGCCGCATGGACTCGATCTTCCCGCTGGTCCCGCTAGCCCGCCGCCAGGCGCTCTGCGTCGGGATCATGTCCTACGACGGCCAGATCGATTTCGGCCTGGTCGGCGACTACGACGCGATGGCCGACCTCGACAGCTTCGCGCTCGACCTCGAAGCGGCGAGCGCCGAAGCGGTCGCCGCCGCGCCGCCGGCGGCGGACGAGCCGCGGCGCAGCGGGCGCGCGCGGGGCCGCAACGGCGCCGTCCCGGTCAAGTAGGGCCCGTGCGCATAGCCCTCGCCCAGATCGACCCCACCGTCGGCGACATCGACGCCAACACGGCCAAGGTCGCCGAGTGGATCGAGCGCGCCGCCTCCGCGGGCGCCGACCTGGCCGTCTTCCCCGAGCTCTGCATCCCCGGCTACCCGGCCGAGGACCTCTACCTGAAGCGCCACTTCGTCGCCGCCAACCTGGCCGCGGTCGAGGGTCTGGCCGGCGCTGTCGGCGAGATGACCGCCCTGGTCGGGTTCGCCGAGCCGGTGGCCGGTGACGGCGACTACCGCCACGCCCACAACTCGGTCGCCGTGCTGGCGGACGGTGAGCTGCGCTCGGTCTACCGCAAGAACCGCCTGCCCAACTACGCGGTCTTCGACGAGCAGCGCTACTTCGTCCCGGGGGCGGCGCCCGCCACGGTCGAGGTCGCCGGCACGAAGGTCGGGCTGACGATCTGCGAGGACCTCTGGGACCCGGGCCCGCCCGCCTCGAGCGAGGCCGAGGAAGGCGCCGAGCTGATCGCCAACCCGTCGGGCTCTCCCTACCACCGCGGCAAGGGCCGCGAGCGGGAAACGATGTTCGCCGCCCGCGCCCGCGAGCACGGCGCCTACCTCGCCTTCTGCAACCTGGTCGGCGGCCAGGACGAACTGGTCTTCGACGGGCACAGCTTCGTGGTCGGCCCAGACGGCGAGGTGCTCGCCCGCGCCGCGCAGTTCGAGGAGGAGCTGCTGATCTGCGACATCCCCCCCACCGGCCCGGCGCGCCTGGCCGAGCCGCTGCCCGACCTGGCCGAGGTCTACGCGGCCCTGGTCCTCGGCCTGCGCGACTACGTCGGCAAGAACGGCTTCCGCCATCTCGGCCTCGCCCTCTCGGGCGGGATCGACTCGGCCCTTGTCGCGATGCTCGCCGCCGACGCGGTCGGCCCGCAGTGCGTCACCTGCGTGGTCATGCCCTCCCCCCACTCCAGCGACGAGACCCAGGCGGACGCCCACACGATCGCCGCCAACCTCGGCGCCGAGTCGATCGAGTTCCCGATCGAGGCGACGATGGCGGCATACCAGGAGGCGCTGGCCGGATCCTTCGCCGCCGGCGCCGCCGGCGCGGCGCCCGAGGAGCCCCTGCCGCGCGATCCGACGCGGGCCTCGGAGCCCGACCTGGCCGCCGAGAACATCCAGGCGCGGATCCGCGGCAACATGATGATGGCGCTCTCCAACAAGCACGGCTGGCTGGTCGTGACGACCGGCAACAAGAGCGAGATGTCGGTCGGCTACGCGACGCTCTACGGGGACATGGCGGGCGGCTTCGCGGCGATTAAGGACGTGCCGAAGGGGCTCGTCTACGACCTGGTCCGTCACCGCAACGAGCAGGCCGGGCGCGAGCTCGTGCCCGCCTCGGTGCTCGAGCGGGCGCCCTCGGCCGAGCTGCGGCCCGAGCAGCGCGACAGCGACACGCTGCCGGCATACGAGCTGCTCGACCGCGTGCTCGAGGCCTACGTCGAGCGCGACCAGGGGCGCGAGGAGATGATCGCCGCGGGCTTGCCGGCCGGCGTCGTCGACGAGGTGATGCGGATGGTCGATCGCTCCGAGTACAAGCGCCGTCAGGCGGCGCCGGGAATCCGGATCACGCCGAAGGCATTCGGGCGCGACCGCCGCTTGCCGATTACGAACCGCTACTCGGGTTAGGCAGCGGCCTGACGGCGATGGTCATCTGAGCTAGCGCACAGAGTTTTCCCTCGGCGTCGTGCACCTCGGCGTCCCAGACCCAGGTGGTGCGGCCGCGGTGGCGGGCCTTCGCCTCGACTTCGGCGTGGCCCGCGACGATCGGCCGCATGAAGCTGACCGAGATCGACTGCCCCATCGCGGCCATCCCGTCGCCCAGCACGGCGAGCGCCGTGGCCCGCGAGCAGACGCTCTCGACCAGGGTCGAGATCACGCCGCCGTGCATCAGCCCGACGGGCTGGCGCAGGTCGTCGCGGATCGGGACCCGCGCCCGGGCGCGATCGGGGTCGTCGTCGAGCCACTCGGTGCCGATCAGGGCGTCGAAGTGGGAGAGCAGGCCGCGGGGGTCGTCCGCCATCGGCGCGCACCCTACCCGGCCGCACCTCTGGCCGGTCCGCACATCTGGGCTTAATGCTCGTCCCATAGTCTTCGCGCCGGCATGGGACTGAGTGACGACCAGAGAGCGCTGCTGCGCCTGCTCGCGCAGCGCGAGGAGGGCTACGAGGACATCGCCGCGCTGAAGGGCCTCAGCGTCGAGCAGGTGCGGGCCGAAGTGAGGCAGGCCCTCGCCGCGCTACAGGCCGCTGACGAGCCGCCTCCGCCTCCCGCACCGCCCCCGGTCGAAGAGCCTCCGCCTCCGCCTGTGGAAGAGAAGCCGAAGGTCGAGACGCCCCCTCCGCCGGCCGCCGAGCCAGAGCAGCCGGCGAAGCCCGCCACCGGCAAGCCCCGCCCCGGGGTCCCGGTCGAGCGCCGCCGCTTCCTGCTGCTGGCAGGAGGAGCGGTCGCGATCGTCGCCGTGGTCCTCGGCGCGATCGCGATCTTCGGCGACAGCTCCGGCTCGGCGCCGAACCCGGCCGCGACGGACACGGTCGGGACCGAGGTCGCCGCCGGGGAAGAGGACAAAGTCACGCAGGCGGTGCTCTCCGCCGCCGACGGCAGCGATGCCAGCGGCCGCGCCGTCTTCGGCCGGGTCGGCCAGGAAGAAATCGTCCTGCAGGTGACCGCGGAGAATCTCGAGCCGACCGCCAAAGGCGAGTCCTACACCGTCTGGCTCTACCGCAACCCGAAACTCACCCTGCGCGTCGGCAGCGTCCCGGTCGGCGAGGAGGGCCGCCTCGGCGCCCGCTTCGCGATCCCCGCCGAACTGCTCGCCTACGTCGCCAGCGGCGCCTTCAACCAGATCTACATCTCGCGCACCGAGAACGCCGCCTACCAGCGCGAGGTCGCGCGGGCGAAACAAAACAAATCCCTGCCGCGCTACATCGGCGACACGGTCCTGACCGGCGAAATCACCGGCCCTATAACTAAAACTGAAAAATAGGTTCCCGGTTGACGTGGCCAAGCAGGCCAAGGACACAGGGAGCGTGGCGTGCTTTGCACGCGAGCGACTGAGGACGCCGGCATGCGCAGCGCCACGTCAGCCGGGCAGTAGCTTCCCCGGGTTCATGATCCCTGTTGGATCCAGCCGCTCCTTGACGCTCCGCAGCACCTCGACCCCCGTCTCCCCCACCTCGGCCTCCATGTAGGGGGCGTGGTCGCGGCCGACGGCGTGGTGATGGCTGATCGTGCCGCCGGTGGCGACGATCGCCTCCGAGGCGGCGCGCTTGACCGCCCCCCACTGCTCGATCTCGGCGCCGCGCCGGGCGCGGGAGATGAAGGTGAAGTAGAGCGAGGCGCCGTCGGCGTAGGCGTGCGAGAGATGGCAGAAGACCAGCCCCGGCGTGCCCTGGCCCGCCAGCGAGTCGCGGATCGCGGCCGCCACGGCGGCGTGCAGCTCGTGCAGCCGCGTCCACGTGTGCGACGTCTCCAGCGTCTCGACCATCGCCCCCATGCCGAGCAGCGTGTCGCGCAGGTACGGGCCCTGGTAGCGGCCGTGCTCCCAGGAGCGGCCGGCGGCCTGGCCGAGGTAGGCGGCGCCGCCGCGGCGCAGCGCCCGCACCGCGAGGGCGCGCCGCCGCGCGACCGCCTCCTCGTCGCCCTCGAAGCCGGCGACGATCAGGCAGCCGCCGCGCCTACGGCGCAGGCCCAGGTAGCCGCCGAAGACCGTCCCGGCCAGCCCGCGCGGGCCAGAGAGGGCCAGCGAGACCTCGGTCTCCTCGGCGTCGGAGACGCGGATCACATCCGGCAGGCCGGGGCCCTGGGCCAGCCCGCGGACGATCTCGGCGCCGGCCTCGAAGCTCTCGGCGATCCAGGCCTCGTAGCGGCGCTGTCGCGGCTCGGGCCGGACCCGCACGGTGACCTCGGGGATCACCCCGAAGGCGCCCTCCGAGCCGATTACGAGCTCGCGCAGCGACGGCCCGGCGGCGCTGTGGGGCGTTTCCAGCGTGCGCAGGTCGCCGCTCGGCGCGATCAGCCGCACCGCGCCGACCAGCGAGTCGAAGCGGCCGTAGCCGCTCGACGCCTGACCGGCCGAGCGGGTCGCCGCGAAGCCGCCGATCGTCGCGTACTCGAAGGACTGCGGAAAGTGGCCGAGGACGACGCCCGCAGCGTTCAGCGCCGCTTCCGCCTCGGGCCCGCGCAGGCCGGCGCCGAGCCGTGCCGTAAGCGAGCGCCGATCGACCTCGACCCCGCGCAAACGGCTCAGATCGAGGCTGACCAGGTGCGAGTGCGGCCCGCGCAGCGGCGCAACCCCACCGACAACGCTCGTCCCGCCGCCAAACGGCACGACCGCGATCCCCTCCGCCGCGCAGATCTCCAGCACCCGCCTGACGGCATCCGCGTCCCCGGGCAGAAGTACGGCATCCGGCGCCGCCTCCAGCTTCCCGCTTCGCAGCCGAACCAGGTCGGCATAGCCACACCCGGTCGCATGTCGAACCCGATCCTCGGTCCCGCTGAAGACGTTGGCCTCCCCGACCGCCTCGACCAAGGCCCGCGGAAGCGACTCGGCCGCAGGCATCTCAAGCTCATCCACCTCAGTGGCCAGCGGCCACGGCTCCAGCTCCCCTACTCGCTCGCGCAAGGTCGCCAGCGCTTGATCGTCCAGCGTCGGTTCGATTGTCGGGTCGCCCCAGCCCCACCACTTCGAGTCTCTTCGCGGCCCGATCAAAGGACGATCCCGGCAGGGGTGGAACGTCTTGTACTTTTTCCGCGACAACAACCTCGGACGGCCGCAACCTGTCTTCGGAAAAAGTTAAGTGGAACCCCTGCCGGGATCGTCCCCCTCATCAGCCCGGCCCGCCAAGTGCCGCTTCGATCCCGTCCAGCGCCCGCTCCAGCGTCTTGCCCTGCCCCCCGCGCATCATCGGCGATCCAAGGCGCGAGAGGCCGCGCAGGCGCTGCTCGGCGGTCAGCCTTACCTCGGTCCCCTCGCCGTCGCCGCGCAGGCCGATCTCGACGCTGGAGGCGCGCAGGTGCTTCTCGAACGGCGTGCCGGCGAGCTGCTGCTCCCAGACGTAGCGTTCGCCCTCGGCCGAGCTGAGGCAGCGGAAGTCGGCCCGGACGCCGCGCCCCTCGGCCGTCTCGAGCACCTTGGTCCACTGGCTGCGCTTGCCCTCGGGCTTACGGTCGACGCTCTCCACGCGGCTGGTCCGCGGCCACCAGCGCGGCAGGCTGTAGGGGTCGGAGACGAGCTCCCAGACCTCATTCAGAGGAGCAGAGATGAGGCGCTTTCGAGTGACTTTCGACATCGACTAGAGCGTGAAAACCAGCTTGCGGCGCTCTAGTCGCCCGCCAGGCGGCGCAGGTCGCGGACGAGGAGCAGGTGCTTGAGGTGGCTGACCGTCGCCGCCAGGTTCTCGAGGCTCTCCAGCGCCTCCTTGCGGCGCTCCGGATTGCGCGAGCGCAGCGACGGGCCCAGCAGCGCTTCGAGCAGGTTGGCCTCGCGGTCGGCCGAGGAGCGGAAGACGCGCAGGTTGCGGGCGCCGACCCCGACCCGCGAAAGCTCGTTGGCGGCGCGGACGATCTCGCGGTCGGTCTCGTCGTAGACGGTGTTGCCGTCGCGTTTCTCGGGCTCGACGATGCCGAAGTTCTCCAGCTCGGCGATCAACTCGGCGCGCGCGCCGGTCTCCTCGATCACCTCGTCCAGGGTCAGGTAGGCGCTCGAGGTGTTGACCAGGATCGCCCGCCGCACCGCCCCCGTCGCCGGGTGCCGCTCGGCGCCGCCGCCGAGCTCGATGTCGCCGCCGGACGCCAGCTCCTGGCGGATCACCCGCAGGGGCAGGAACTCGTCGCGCTGCAGGCGCAGGATCGTGCGCAGCCGCTCGACGTCGGACTGGCTGTAGAGGCGGTAGCCGCCCTGGGTGCGGCGCGGGGTCAGCAGCTTCTGGTCCTCGAGGTAGCGGATCTTCGAGATCGAGATGTCGTCGAACTCGTTCTCGAGGATCTTGCAGACCGCGCCGATCGTCAGCGCCTTGCGGGGGCGCGAGTCGCGCTGGCGAATCTGGTGCTGCTGCTCGGAGACCGCCACGCCGCGCTCCCTACTTCTCCAGGTAGCTCAGCTTGTACTTGCCGACCTGGATCTCGTCGCCGTCGGCGAGCCGGTGCGACTCGATCCGCCGCCGGTTGACGTAGGTGCCGTTGAGCGAGCCGAGGTCGTCGATGTAGAACCCGTCGCGGCGGCGGACCAGCAGCGAGTGGTTGCGCGAGACGGTGACGTCATCGAGGAAGACGCCGGCGTCCGGGCTGCGGCCGATGCTGACCCGGTCGTCGGTCACCGTGAAGCTCTCCCCGGCGCGGCCGCCACCGGAGCGGATCACCAGTGCCGCGCCGCTCTCCTCGAGCACGTCGTCGATGTCGATCGGCTGCATCTCGCCGGTGTCGTCGACCGTGTAGGTCATCGTCGTCGGCTCGTCGTCGCCGTCTTTCGGGCCGCCGAGGTAGGCGCCGCACTTCTGGCAGTAGTTGGCCCCCTCGGGGTTGACGAAGCCGCACTCTGGGCAGTGGATGGCCATCGATCGACTCCTCCGGCCTCAGGCCGCCGTCTCGTCCTCGGGCGGGCTCTGCGCCTTGCCGGCGAGGATCTCGGTCAGTTGCGCGACGTCGTCGCCGGAGATCAGCGAGTCGCCGCTTTCGCGCTTCTGGCGCAGCCTGTTGACCAGCTCCGCCCGCAGGATGTCGATCTTGCCGTGCAGGACCCGGCGTTTGTAGGAGATCTCGTTCTCCTCGGTGGTGAGCTTGTCGATCAGGTCCTTCAGCTCTTGGTCGCTGAGAGAACCGAGATCGGGAAAGGTGTCCTCCATCTCGCTCCTTGGTCGGGAGGGCTTCGCCTCCGTTGGCCGCAGCGTCCGATTATAGGTCGCTTCGCCAAAGGTTCAACTGCAGGTTGAAGGTTATGGAGCCTGAGAGCGCGCTTGCGCCTTGCTTTCGCGCACCGCCCGCAGGCCCGTTCGCGCGTAGAGGACCGTCGCCAGGATCGCCAGGCCGACGCCGAGGATCAGCAGCGCGGCCGGCACCCAGCCGGCGAAGACAAGCGCGAAGAAGATGCCGCCCATGATCGGGAAGACCGAGAGCCGGCCCGGCCAGTTGACCGCGATCTGGACGCCGTGGCGCAGGCCGTACTGGGCCAGCGCCAGCATCGCCAGCTCGCGGACGACGAGCAGCGCCAGCGCCCAGCGCGGCAGCAGCTCGAAGTGCCAGCAGACGACCGCCCCGGAGAGGATCGTCAGCCGGTCGATCAGCGGATCGAGCATCGCGCCGAGGCGGCTGTACTGGCCGGTCACCCGGGCGAGCAAGCCGTCGAGGTAGTCGCCCGCGGCGATCAGCCAGAAGAGCGTCGCCGAGGCGACGCTGCGGCCGTCGCCGGACTCGAAGGCGAGGTAGAGGAAGACCGGTATCCCGGCCAGGCGCAGGTAGCCGACCAGGTTGGGAAGCGTCCACGGGTTGAGCGGTTCGCCCTCCCCCGTCTGCCGCGGCGGCGGGCCGCTGCGGTCGAGGCCGAAGAGGCGGCGGATGCGCCCGCGCCCGAAGGGGGCCGCGTCAGACATCCCCGTCCTGGAGCAGCGCCAGGGCCCGCTCAGCGGCGTCGTCGACCGGCAGCTCGTGCTCGGCCCCGCCGGCTCGCTCGCTCGCCTCGACGACTCCCTTGGCCAGCCCGCGGCGGCCGACCACGAGCCGCAGCGGGCAGCCGAGCAGCTCGGCGTCGGTCAGCTTCTCCCCCGCGCCGGCCTCGCGGTCGTCGTAGAGCACGTCGATCCCGGCCTCGCGCAGTGCCGCGTAGATGTCGTCGGCCGCGGCGCGCTCAGGCTCGCCGGCCTTGGCCAGCGAGACCAGCTGCACCTGCCAGGGGGCGATCGCGGCGGGCCAGACGATGCCGCGCTCGTCGGCGCCCTGCTCGATCGCCGCGGCGACGATTCGCGCCGGGCCGATCCCGTAGCAGCCCATTACGATCGGTCGCTCGACCCCGCTCTCGTCGAGGTAGGTCGCCCCGAGCGGCTCCGAGTAACGGCTGCCGAGCTTGAAGATGTTGCCGACCTCGATCGCCGGCTCGACCGTGACCGTGCCGCCCTCGGGGCCGGGGTCGCCGTCGCGCAGCTCGGTCACCTCGACGTTGGCGGCGAAGCCGGGGGCCAGCGCGACCGCGTCCTCGCCGGCCGCGCAGGGCGCCATGTACTCGTGCGCGCCGGAGCCGCCCATCATCCCGACGTCGGACTCGACCCGGTACCAGCGCAGCCCGCAGCGGTCGAGGATGCGCGAATAGGCCTCGCTCTGCAGCGCGTAGGCGCGCTCCAGCCCCTCCTCGTCGCGGTCGAAGGAGTAGGCGTCCTTCATCGTGAACTCGCGCGTGCGCAGGACGCCGGCCCGCGGCCGCGGCTCGTCGCGCTCCTTGGTCTGGATATGGAAGAGCATCAGCGGCAGGTCGCGGTAGGAGCGCACATCCTGGGCGATGTGGTGGGTGATGCTCTCCTCGTGGGTCATCGCCAGGACGAGCGGCGAGCCCTTGCGGTCGGCGAGCTTGAACATCTCCTCGATCCCGTAGCGCCCGGTCTTCTGCCAGGGCTCGGCCGGCTGCAGGACGGGCATCAGCATCTCCTGGCAGCCGATCGCCTCCATCTCCTCGCGGATGATCGCCTCGACCTTGCGCAGCACCCGCCAGCCGGCCGGCAGCCAGGTCCAGAGGCCCGCGCCGAGTTGGCGGATCAGGCCCGCCCGCACCATCAGCTTGTGCGAGATCGCCTCCGCGTCGGAGGGCGGGTCCTTCAGCGTCGGCAGGAAGGTCTCAGACAATCGCACACGGGAAACCTATCCACTAGTAAGGCGGATGGCTGGCGACAGGACGTGTCGGTTGGGGCCGTTCAGGCCCTGGTGAAGCGGCGGCCCGCCGTCGGCGAGGCGTCCTCGTCGAGCAAAACCTTGTCCGACTCGCCCTTTTCGACCGCTTCCTTCTCCATCTTGGCGATCTTCTCCGGCGTCAGTTCGCCGGCGTTTTCCTCCTCGATCTTGGCCAGCCAGGCGGCGCCCGCGCGCGACTCGGTCTCATCGAACTCGACCCTGCCGCGGTCCAGCGACTTGTCGATCTCTTCGAACAGGGTGTCGACGAGGGTCGCCTGCGGGACCTTGCGCAGCGGCTTGCCGTGGGCGTAGATCAGGCCCTCGTTCTTGGCACCGGCGATGCCGAAGTCGGCGTGGCTGGCCTCGCCGATGCCGTTGACGGCGCAGCCCAGCACCGCCACCTCGACCGGCTCGGCGTAGCTTTCCAGCCGCTGCTCGATCTCGGCGACGACCGAGTCCATGTCGAACTGCAGGCGCCCGCAGGTCGGGCAGGCGATCAGCACCGGGCCGCGCTCGCGCAGCTGCAGGGCCTTGAGGATCTCCCAGGCGACCTTGACCTCCTCCTCGGCGTGGAAGGTCGAGAGGCTGATCCGGATCGTGTCGCCGACTCCGTCGGCGAGCAGGGTGCCGAGCCCGACCGCCGATTTCAGCGAGCCGGCCCACTTCGTCCCCGCCTCGGTGATGCCGAGGTGGAGCGGGTAGGGCACCTTCTCGGCCAGCAGCCGGTTGGCGGCGATCGTGTTCGGCACGTTGGTCGACTTGATCGAGATCTTGAAGCTTTCGAAGTCGAGGTTCTCCATCAGCTCGGTGAACTCGATCGCGGCGGCGACCAGAGCCTCGACCGGCGCTTCGCGCTCGAGCTCGTGCAGGTGCTTGGGCAGCGAGCCCGAGTTGACCCCGATCCGCATCGGCACCCCGGCGGCGGTCGCCTTGGCGGCGACCTCGGCGACTTTCTCGCGGCCGCCGATGTTGCCCGGGTTGAGCCGGATGCAGTGCGCCCCGGCGTCGATCGCTTTCAGCGCCAGCGTGTGGTTGAAATGGATGTCGGCGATCACCGGGATCGGCGACTGCTTGACGATCGTCTTCAGCGCCTCGACGTCCTTCTCGCGCGGCACCGCGACCCGGACGATGTCTGCCCCGGCCTCGGCGACCTTGCCGATCTGCTCCATCGTCGCCGCCAGGTTGGCGGTCTCGGTCTTGGTCATCGTCTGCACCGCGACAGGAGCGCCGCCGCCGATCGGCACCTTGCCGACGAAGATCTGCCGTTTGGAAGCCATTGCCTACAGGCTATCTGGGCCGCTCGGCGTCACGGTTAACGGACGTCGAAGCCTTCGCCGGTGAGGCGGCCGATGTCGTTGGTCAGGCCGAGCGCGAAGAGCATGATCACGAGCACGAAGCCGAGCATGCCGGCCTTCTCCATCACCCGGAACGGCACGGGACGGCCGCGGAGCTTCTCGACGACGCTCCAGAAGATGTGGCCGCCGTCGAGCGGCAGGAAGGGAAAGAGGTTGATCAGGCCGAGCGAGAGGCTGACCAGGGCGAGCAGCAGGAACGATTTCTCGGCGCTGATGTCGATCGTCTGGTTGGCGACGTCGCTGACTCCGACCACCCCGGAGACTTCTTTGCGCTGTTCTTCGTCGAGCAGGTTGGCGAAGACGGTCACGGTGCGGCTGGAGACGAGCCAGATCATCTCGCCGGCCCGGCCGGCGGCGCCGCCGGCGCCGAGCTCGGCCGGTTCGAAACCGTAGCCGAACCCGATCAGCGCCCGCTCGGCTTCGCGGTCGTACTCGGGGTAGACGGCGATCGTGCGGACATCGCCGCCGCGCTCGACCGTGAGGATCGCCGGCGTCGCCGCCCGGCAGCCGTCGACCTGCCTGCCGGCGCAGCGATGCGCGCCGACGTCCTGCTGGAAGCGTTCGAGCCGCGCCGTGGTCTCGAGGCCGGGGTAGCGCTTGCCGTCGACGGCGACGATCGTGTCGCCCGCTTGCAGCGCCGCTGCCGCAGCCGGAGTGCCGGGGAAGACCTCACCGACCGTCTGGTTGACCCGGTCGCTTCCCATCGCGAGCACGAAGAGGATCGCGAAGGCGAGCACGATGTTGACCGCCGGGCCGGCCCCGATCACGACGATCCGCTTCCAGACGGGCTGGTCGTAGTAGCCGCGCCCCTTGGCCTCGGGCGGCAGCTCCTCGTCGGGGTTCATGCCGCTGATCTTCACGAAGCCGCCCGCCGGGACCGCGCCGATCCCGTACTCGGTCTCGCCGCGCTTGATCGAGACCAGCTTCGGCGGGAAGAAGAGGAAGAATTTCTCCACCCTCATCCCGGTCGCCTTGGCGGCGAAGAAGTGGCCGGCCTCGTGGAGGACGATCAGCAGCGAGAAGCCGAGGAAGATCAGCAGCCAGTTCATACCCTGGCCAACCCCCCGAGCCGCTCCTCGGTGCGGCGGCGAGCCTCGGCGTCGACGGCGAAGAGATCGTCGAAATGGGTCACCGGCAGCGCCGGCATGTCGTCCAGCACGGCCTCGATCGCGGTCGCGATCGCGGTGAACTCGATCCGCCCGTCAAGGAAGGCGGCGACGGCGATCTCGTCGGCGGCGTTGAGCACGCAGGGCGCCGTCCCCCCCGCCTCGCCGGCCTCAAGGGCGAGGCGCAGGCAGGCGAAGGTCCCCGGGTCGGGCGGCTCGAAGCCGAGCTCGCCGACCGCGGCGAGGTCGAGTCGGGGCACGTCGACATCGGCCCGCTCCGGGTAGTGCAGGGCGTAGGAGATCGGCACCCGCATGTCGGGGTGGCCGAGGTGGGCCAGGGTGGCGCCGTCGTTGAGGTCGATCAGCGAGTGGACGATCGACTGCGGGTGGACGACGACCGCGATCCGCTCGTAGGGGATCGCGAAGAGGTGGTGCGCCTCGATCGCCTCGAAGCCCTTGTTCATCAGCGTCGCCGAGTCGATCGTGATCCGCCCGCCCATCCGCCAGGTCGGGTGCGCGAGAGCGTCCTCGACGCTGACCCCGGCAAGGTCCTTGCGGCCGCGGAACGGCCCGCCCGAGGCGGTCAGGACGAGGCGCTCGACGGTGCCGGGCCGCTCGGCGCCGATCAGCTGGAAGAGCGCCGAGTGCTCCGAGTCGACCGGCAGCAGCCGCGCCCCCGTCGCTTCCGCCAGCGCCATCGTCAGCTCGCCGCCGATCACCAGGCTCTCCTTGTTGGCGAGGGCGACGTCGATCCCGTCGCTGAGCGCCGCCACCGTCGGCCCGAGGCCCGCTGCGCCGACGATCGCGTTGAGCACCAGGTCGGGCTCGCTGTCGCTGACCAGCTCCCTGATCCCCGCCTCGCCGACCAGGACCCGGCCATCCCAGGATGCCTTCGCCTGTCGGGCTGCGTCAGCGTCGTCCAGCGCAACCACTGGAACACCATGCTGGCGGGCCTGCTCAAGCGCGAGTTGCCAGTTCTGCCCAGAAGCCAACCCGACCACCTGAAGCTGCTCGGACGCCGCAACGATCTCCAACGCCTGCGTCCCGATCGAGCCCGTCGAACCCAGAATTACGATCTTCTTCATCGACGACAGAATACGGAGCGGCGGGTGCCCGAGGCTCAGTACACGAACTGAATCGAGAGGTAGTAGCCGACCACGATCGTGAAGAAGACCGCGTCGAGGCGGTCGAGCAGGCCGCCGTGCGGGCCGAAGAGCTTGCCGGTGTCCTTGGTGCCCAGATCCCGCTTGACCATCGAGGCGAAGAGGTCGCCGAGCGGCGCGATCGCCGCCACCGCGGCGCCGATGATCAGGGCGTCGATCCCCGAGAGCCAGTCCTGGTAGAGGCCGGCGAACCAGAAGGCCATCGTGCCGATCACGAAGCCGCCGATCAGCCCCTCCAGGGTCTTGTTCGGCGAGAGGCGCGGGGCGATCCGGTGCGAGCCGAACATGCGGCCGACCGCGTAGGCGCCGGTGTCGGCGGCGAAGGTGCCGACCAGGACATCGATCATCAGCGCCGCGCCGTGATCGGGCAGGTCGCGCAGCAGCACGGCGTGGACCAGCGGCAGACCGATCCAGGCGACGCCGAGCACGGTGACTCCCATCGCGACCGTGATCCCCCCCCGGTCGCTGCGGCGCGCCCCAAAGACCAGCAGCAACGGGAACGAGGCGGTGGCGACCAGCAGCACGTTGAAGGCGGTGCCGAAGTGGGCGGCGAGGACGATCGCGACCAGCGCCAGGTAGGCCGCGGCCTGGACCGGCCGCGCGGCGGCCGTCATCACGAAGTACTCGCGCAGGCAGATCAGGCCGATCGCGATCATCGCCGCGGTGAAGACGCCGCCCCCCGCGACGACTATCGCGATCGCAAAGGCGATCCAGGGGATAGCGACGATCAGGCGCTTCGCCGTCTCGCCGTGCAGCGCGCCGCGGGCGGCGGGCGGGCGCTCGCTGGGCCGCGGGCGCCGCGGCTCTGGTTCCGATTCGAGGAGGTCGTCGTCGAAGAGGTCCTTGACCATCACGCCCTGGCTCCGAAGCGCCGTTGCCGGCCCTCGAACTCGAGCAGGCACTCTTCGAATGCCGCGCTCGTGAAATCGGGCCAGAGCTCGTCCCTGAAGACGAGCTCCGAGTAGGCGCTCTGCCAGGGCAGGAAGTTCGAGAGCCGCCGCTCGCCGCTGGTTCGGATCACCATGTCGGGATCGTGCATTTCCGGCAGGTAGAGGTGCTGCCGGAACTCCTCTTCGGTGCTGCCGGTGAAGCTGCGCGCGGCATCGACGATCTCCATCCGCCCGCCGTAGTTGAAGGCGACGAAGAGGGTCAGCGTGTCGTTGTCGGCAGTCTCTTTCTCAGCCCAGTCCAACCGTTCGCGCAGTTCGTCTGTGAACTCGCCGCGGCGGCCCAGGAAACGCACTCGCACGCCCGCCTCGCGGACCCAGGGGACTTCGCTCTCGATCAGCAAGCCGGCCAGCTTCATCAGCCCCTCGACCTCCTCGCGGGGTCGCGACCAGTTCTCGGTCGAGAAGCTGTAGGAGGTCATCTCCTCGACTCCGGCCTCGATCGCGTCCTGCAACCGTTCCATCGCGACCTTCGCACCCGCTCTATGGCCCTCGTAGACCGGAAGCTCGCGTTGCTCAGCCCAGCGGCCGTTGCCGTCGGTGATGATCGCGATGTAACGCGCCGCGGACTTGATCATACTTCGAGCACCTCTTCCTCCTTGCTCTTGAGGAGCGCGTCGATCTCGGCGATTGCCTCGTCGGTCTCCTTCTGCAGGGCGGCCTCGGCGCGGCGCTCGTCGTCCTCTCCGGCTTCGCCCTCCTTCTTCAGCTCGCGCAGGTCCCCCATCGTGTCGCGGCGGATGTTGCGGATCGCGATCCGGCCCTCCTCGGCGACGCCGTGGACGACCTTGACCATCTCGCGGCGGCGCTCCTCGGTCAGCTCGGGAATCTGCAGGCGGATCACGTTGCCGTCGTTGCTCGGCGTCAGGCCGACGTCGGACTCCTGGATCGCCTTCTCGATTTCGCCGATCGAGCTTTTGTCGAAGGGGGTGACGGTGAGCAGGCGGGCGTCGGAGGTGGCGACGTTGGCGAGCTGCTTGAGCGGCGTCTGGGTGCCGTAGTAGTCGACCGTGATCCGGTCGAGCAGGTGCGGCGAGGCGCGACCGGTGCGGACCGTGGCCAACTCGCCGCGACTCGACTCGACCGACTTCTGCATGCGCCCTTCGGCGTCCTTGAGCAACTCGTCGATCAACTCCACCGGATCCCCCTCCTGTCTCAGGCGGAGACGCTGTCGACCAGCGTGCCCACCCTCTCGCCGGCGACGATCCTATCTATGTTGGTCTCGTCGCCCATGTTGAAGACGTAGATCGGCAGGTCGTTGTCCATGCAGAGCGAGAGCGCGGTCGAGTCCATCACCTTGAGGCCGCGCTCGATCGCCTCACGATGGCTGATCTCGGGGATGAACTCGGCCGCCGGGTTGGTCGCCGGGTCGGAGTCGTAGACGCCCTCGACGCCGTTCTTGGCCATCAGGATCGTCTCCGCGTGGATCTCCAGGGCTCGCAGCGCCGCCGCGGTGTCGGTGGTGAAGAACGGGTTGCCGGTGCCGGCGGCGAAGATCACCACCCGGCCCTTCTCGAGGTGGCGCATCGCCCGTCGGCGGATGTAGGGCTCGGCGACCTCCTTGACGTCGATCGCCGACATCACCCGGGTGTGCTCGCCGATCTTCTCCAGCGCGTCCTGCAGGGTGAGCGCGTTGAGCACGGTGGCCAGCATCCCCATGTAGTCGCCGGTCGCGCGGTCCATCCCCGCCGCGGCGCCGGCCAGGCCGCGGTAGATGTTGCCGGCGCCGACCACGATCGCCACCTCGACGCCGCGCGCGCGCACCGCGCCGACCTGGCGGGCGATCCGTTCGACCTCGGCGAGCTCGGTGCCGTGCTCGCGCTGCCCCATCAGCGCCTCCCCCGAGAGCTTCAGGAGGATGCGGCTGAATTTCGGCTCGGGCTCGGTCAATCGCCGACGCGGAAGTAGGCGAAGCGGGCGATGCGGATGTTCTCGCCGGTCTTCGCGGCGAGCTCCTGGCGCAGCTCCTCGATCGACTTCGAGTCGTGCTTCTCGGCGTTGACGTGGCCCTGGTCGAGCAGCGCGACCTCCTTGGCCCACTTGGCGAGCTGGCCCGCGACGATCTTCGCGACCACGTCGTCCGGTTTGCCGTCCTCGCGCGCCTTCTCCTCGAAGACCCGCTTCTCGGCTTCGCGCTGCTCCTCGGGGATCTCGTCACTGGAGACGTAGCGGGGCGCGGTTGCGGCGACGTGCAGGGCGACCTCGTAGGCGAAGGCCCTGAAATCCTCGTTGCGGGCGACGAAGTCGGTCTCGCACTGGACTTCTACCATCGCCCCGACCTTGTCGTTGGCGTGGATGTAGGAGGAGACGACGCCCTCGCTGGTGCCGCGGCCTTCGCGCTTGGCAGCCGAGGCCTGGCCCTTCACGCGCAGGATCTCGATCGCGCGGTCGACGTCGCCGTCGGCCTCCGAGAGCGCCGCTTTGCAGTCCATCATCGCGGCGCCGGTCCGTTCCCTGAGCGCCTTCACGTCGGCTGCGGTGACGCTCATTTGTCGCCCTCCTTCGCCTCTGCCGCGGGCGCAGCCTCGGGCGGCGGGGCCTTGGCCGCCTGCGCCGCTTTGGCCGCCTGCTCGGCAGCCTGTTTCTCTTCGGCGGCTTTCTTCTCCGCCTGCTCTTTTTCGACCCGCTCTTTCTCTTCCTCCTCGCGCTTCTTGCGCTCTTCTTCCTCTTTTTTGCGACGTTCCATTTCCTCGGCGATGCGGCGCTCCTCCTGGACGCGCCAGGCGCCGGCGCCCTCCTCGACCGCGCCGCCGATCGTGCCGATCACCAGCTGGCAGGAGCGGATCGCGTCGTCGTTGCCGGGGACCACGTAGTCGATCTGGGTCGGGTCGCAGTTGGTGTCGACCAGGCCGATGATCGGGATCCGCAGGCGGACCGCCTCACGGACCGCGATCTCCTCGGTTTTCAGGTCGGTGACGAAGACCGCGTCGGGCAGGCGGTCCATGTCGCGGACGCCGCCGAGGTTGAACTCGAGCTTGGCCAACTCGGCCTGCAGGCTCATCCGCTCCTTCGTCGGCAGCAGCTCGAGTTTGCCCTCCTCCCGCCAGGTGGTGAGCTCGTGCAGGCGGGTGATCCGGGCGGAGATCGTGTTGAAGTTGGTCAGCAGGCCGCCGAGCCAGCGCTGGTTGACATAGGGCATCTTGCAGCGTTCGGCCCATTCCTGAACGGGGCCGCGGGCCTGCTTCTTGGTGCCGACGAAGAGCACCGTGCCGCCGCCGCTGGAGAGTTCTCCGGCGAAGCGCCGCGCGTTCTCGAGCAGCGCCTCGGTCTGCAGCAGGTCGATGATGTGGATCCCATCCAGCTCGCCGAATATGTAGCGGCGCATGTGCGGGTTCCAGCGCCGGGTCTGGTGGCCGAAATGGACTCCGGCCTCCAGCAGCTCCTTCAGGCCTGCCTGTGGCATTGTCGAAAAATCTCCTTGGTTTGGGTGAAGCCCCGGCGACCTTGGCCGGGGACTCGGCCTTCACGAGGCTGGTCAGGATCCGGGGTGGTGCGACGGGGGTCGGTTTAGAACGGAGGAATTGTAGTCCTGCGCCGCCGCTCAGGCGGCGCGGGCAGACTCGAGCGCGGCGGCGAGGTCGGGGGGCAGCTCGGAGCGCAGGCTGATCGGCTCGCCGCCGACCGGGTGGGCGAAGGCGAGGCGGTGGGCGTGGAGGAACTGGCGGCGGAGGCCGTACTTCTCGGCGCCGCCGTAGGTCGGGTCGCCGACCAGCGGGTGGCCGATCGCGCCGAAGTGGGCGCGGATCTGGTGCGTGCGGCCGGTCTCCAGGGTCGCCTCCAGGTAGGTCTCGGCGGCGAGCAGCTCGAGCGCCTCGAAGTGGGTCCGGGCGTCGCGCGAGGCGGCGCCGGAGACGGCCATGCGGGTGCGCCGGCGCGAGGCGCGGCCGATTGGCGCGTCGATCGTGCCGGTGCGCGAGGCGAGCCGGCCGCCGGCGAGGGCCAGGTAGACGCGTTCGACCTGGCGCCGCCGGACCTGCTCCTGCAGGGCGGCGTGGGCGGCGTCGTCGCGGGCGACGACCAGCAGGCCGCTGGTTCCCTTGTCGAGCCGGTGGACGATGCCGGGCCGCTCGGGGTCGCCGCCCCCGCCGAGGATCTCACCCAGCTCACCGACCAGGGTGGGCCCGCGATGGGAGGGCGCCGGGTGGACGACGAGGCCGGCCGGCTTGTCGACCACCGCCAGGGAGTCGTCGAGGTGGACGATGCGCAGCTCGCCGCTCATCTCACCGCTCCGCCTCGCGGAGGTAGGTCAGGACGAGGACGAGGACGCCGAGCGTGATCGCGACGTCGGCCAGGTTGAAGGGCGGCCAGGAGAGCACGTCGATGTAGTCGGTAACGGCGCCGGCCCGCACCCGGTCGATCAGGTTGCCGATCGCGCCGCCGGCGAGCAGCCCGACGGCGAGCCACATCCGCGGCCGGGCGGGTTCGCGGGCGAAGAGCACGGCGACGAAGATCAGCGCCGCGACCGAAAGCGCGATCAGCAACGCCCCACCGCCGCTGGCGAGGCCGAAGGCGACGCCGCTGTTGTGGGCGAGGGTCAGCGTCAGCGGCCCCAGCACGTCGACCTGCTCGCCGGCGACGAGCTCGGCCTCGGCCAGCGCCTTGGCGATCTGATCGACGGCGACGACGGCGGCGCAGAGCGCCAGGGCGAGGCGCCAGGCGCGTCTCGCCCCCGGGGCGCTCACCCTGCGATCAGGGCGACGACGAGCCCACGCAGCACGAAGAGCACGATGATCCCGATCATCGGACTGAGGTCGAGCCCGAAGCCGCCGCCGCCGATCGGCGGGATGACGCGGCGGAAGATGTTCAGGTAGGGGTCGGTGGTCTCGACGACGAAGTCGAGCACCGCGCGCAGCGCCGGGTTGTAAGGCATGCGCGGAATCCAGGACATCAGCACCCGGATCAGGATCAGGATGATGTAGACGAGGAAGAGCGCGGCGACGTAGTCGGCGACGTCCTCACGGCTGATCGCGGCAAGCAGCGTCATCCCCGCATTCTCTCCAACGAAGCTCGCACAGCAGCCCCAAAAGCCTCCCGAGCCCCTTCCCGCTCAAGCGCGTCCAGTCCGGCTTCGGTACTGCCCCCCGGCGAGGTGACCGAGACCCTGAGATCGGCCGGGCGCCGGATGCGGAGCAGCGCTCCGCTGCCCGCAGCGGCCTCGACAACCAGCTTCTCGGCCAGCCCCTCGTCCAGACCGGCGCTGACGCCCGCCTCGACGAGCGCCTCGGCGAGCAGAGCAAAATAGGCCGGCGAGCAGCCCATCAACGCAGTCGCGACGTCGAACTGCGAATCCGGTAACTCGACGACGTAACCCAGGGCGTCCAGCCTGCCTCGCAACTCGGCACCAAACCTCCCGCTGATGCACAGCACGCCCCCACCCACCTCCACGGCGAGGTTCGGCATGATCCGCCCGACTTCGACCCCGCGAAACGAAGCTTCGACCGTCTCGAGCGGCGTCGCCCCCAGGATCGAGACCACCGCCCCCACCCCACTCAGTTCACCGGCCGCCTGCTCGAGAGCGCCGGGCTTTACCGCAAGCACCACGACATCGGCCCGCTCGGCCAACTCGGCGTTGGAGTCGACAGCCTCTCCACCCAGCTCCCCGGCCAGCTGTCGGGCCTTCACAGCGTCGACATCGGAGAAGAGCAGCCGATCCCCATTCCCGGCCCAGCCCCGCGCCATGGCAGCGGCCATATTCCCGGCTCCACAGAATCCAACAATCACGCACCGCACCCTAACCATCCCGCGGAAGGAGGGGCGGGGTGTCCCTCCAGCGCAGCGGCGTCCTCTTTTTCGCCCCAGCGACGATCACGGACGGCCTCACGACGCTTCAGGCGAAAAACCCAGCAAGCAGGAGGGACACCCCGCCCCTCCCCCACCGTCACTAGGACTGGTTGAAGAACCCTTTGTCGAGCAACCGAGCCTTCTCCTCCGCCGAAACCTCAACATTCCGCGGCGTAAGCAAAAAGATCTTCTCGGCGATCCGCTGCATCCCCCCGTCGAGCGAGTAGGTGAGGCCCGAGCAGAAGTCGATCATCCGCTTGGAGAGCTCGTGATCGGTGGTCTGCAGGTTGAGGATCACCGGGACCGAGCGCTTGAACTGGTCGGCGACCTGCTGGGCGTCGTTGAAGTTGCGCGGGATGACGAGGTGGACTTTGACGTCGGAGTCGTCGCCGACCGGCCGCAGGGTGCGGGTGCGCGAGGCCGAGATCGGCTCGTCGTCGGCGAAGATGTCGTCGATCTCGTCGCGGCGCGCCCGGCGTGAGGTCGGCAGCCGCCTGACCTGGCCCGATTCGCGACGCGCTTCGATTTCCTCTTCCGAGGTATCGGGGAATTCGTCCTCGTACTCGAGGCCGTGCTCGTGCACTTCCGCCAGTCCGAAGTAGACCAGCGCTTTATGCCAGGTGTCTCTTATGGCCATATCTCGGCTGTTTCGGCTCTAACCGAACAATTCCTTTACTGATTATGGCCCCTCCGCCGGGCGGAATGTTCACACGTAGAGCGCCGTCCCGAGACGGACGATCGTCGCCCCCTCCTCGATCGCCACGGCCCAGTCCTGCGAGGTGCCCATCGAGAGCCGGGTCAGGCCGTGCCCGGCGGCGAGCTCGGCGAGGTGGGCGAAGTGCGGGCGCGAGTCCTCGGGGTCGGTGCTGAACGGCGGCATCGTCATCAAGCCCGAGACGCGGACTGGGCAGCGCTCGATGAAATCGCCGAGCTGCTCGGGCGCGATCCCGGCCTTGCCCGCCTCGGCGGCGACGTTGACCTCGACCAGGACCTCGGTCCCGGCATCGCCGTGACGGCCGAGCTGCTCGAGCGCTGAATCGCTGGCGACCGAGTGGACCAGCCGGCAGAGCGGCAGGATCCGCCTCACCTTGCGGCTCTGCAGGTTGCCGATGAAGTCCCAGGCGAAGGCGTCGCCCCAGCGCTCGTGCTTGGCCTCGAGCTCCTGCAGGCGGTTCTCGCCGACCAGCTCGACGCCGGCCTCGGCCAGGGCGCCGAACTCCTCGAGCGGCACGTACTTGGTCGCCGCGAGCAGCTCGACCCGCTCGCCGGCCCGCTCGCGCACCCGCGCCAGGTTGGCGGCGATCTTGCCCGGATCGAGACCGTAAATCAGCCCGGGCACCGCTCAGCCGCCTCCCTCTACCCAGGCGATCCCCGCCTGGCGACCGGGGCCGCCGTCGCGGCGGTGCGAGTAGAAGCGCGCCGAGTCGCAGCAGGTGCAGAGGCCGGCCGAGTCGATCTCCTCCACGCCCGCCTCGCGCAGCAGGCGCTGCGCGACCTCGGGTAGGTCCAGCATCCGGCCGTCCGCGACGCCGTCGCCGAGCGGCGCGAATGCCTCCAGCACCTCGTCGCCGACCTCGTAGCAGCAGCGACCGATTCCCGGGCCGATCGCCGCCTCGGTCGCCCCGACCGCGGCGGCGCCGCGGGCGACGATCCCGGCGGCGAGGCCGCGCCAGCCGCAGTGCAGCATCGCGACGCCGCCGGGCCCCGCCACCGCCACCGGCAGGCAGTCGGCGGCGAAGACGAGCCCCGCCACGCCCGGCGCCTCGAGCACATGCCCGTCCGCCTCCCGCAACCCCCCGCTCCGCTGTTCCTTTCCCCTGTTATCTGGGGAAAAGGAACAGCGGAGCGGGTTTTTGTGGATGGCGAGATCGGCACCGTGGACCTGGCGGTTGATCGCGACTCGCCCGGGGTCGAGGCCGAGCGCTTCCGCGAACGGCGCGTGGCTCTCTTTCGCCGAGCCCGCCGAGCGGGTCGAGAAGGCGACGCCGGCGCCGGGCAGGCCGGCGGTCAGCCACTCGACGCCTTCGCGCTGGCGCCACTCCATCAGACGTCCGCCCAGCGCGCCGCCGCCAGGGCGGCCTCGAGCTCCTGCTCGCGACCGGCGATCTCACCGTCGAGCTTGCGGATCAGCGCCTCCTTGAGGCCGCGGCCGACCGCATGCCCCTGCGGGACGCCGGCGGCGAGCAGGTCGGCGCCGTCGATCTCCAGGCGCACTGCCCGCCACTCGGTCAGGTAGCGGTCGAGCCACCCGGCGCCGAGCGCCCGCGCGAGGACGAGCTCGAGCGGACTGTGGCGCCCGGCCAGCTCGACCGCGAGCGAGGGCTGCTGGGGGTGGGCCGCGACGAGCTCCGCCTCACCGCCCGCCGGCCCCAGCGCGGCCTGCAGCACCGCCCGGTCGCGCGGGGCGAAGTCGCGCCACGGCGGCGCCGCGAGCAGCTGACTCACCCGAGTCGCCAGCTCCACCCCGCCCTCGCGCAGCGCGATCAGCCGCCACTCGGCGAGTAGCGCGAAGCCGCCGACCGCCTCGGGTTCGGCGGCGAGCCGCAGCATCTCGGCGTCGCGACGGTCCGCCGAGACGGTCTCCAGGTTCGCGGCGCGGATCGATTCCGCAGTGCCCGGCTCCGGCTCGAAGCCGAACCGGGAGGCGTAACGGGCGCCGCGTATCGCTCGGGTCGGGTCGTCCTCGAAGGAGCGTTCGTGCAGAGACCGCAGCAGGCCGGCCTCGAGGTCGGCCCTGCCGCCGTGGGGGTCGATCAGCTCCGGCTCGCCGCGCAGCGGCAGCGCCATCGCGTTGATCGTGAAGTCGCGGCGGGCCAGGTCAGGCTCGATCTCCGCCGCCGGCGCCACGTCGGGCAGCGCGCCCGGTCGCGCGTAGCTCTCGGTGCGGGCGGCGGCGATGTCGACCTCGTGCCCGTCGAGCCGCACCTTCGCCGTGGCGAAACGCTCGTGCTCGACCGGGTCGGCGCCCAGCCTGGCGGCGAGGGCGAAAGCGTCGCCGACCACGACCAGGTCGAGGTCGGCGCGTCCGCGCCCGAGCAGCAGGTCGCGCACCGCCCCGCCGACGAGGTAGACCGGATCCTCACCGGCCGCCTCGCGCACGGCATCCAGCTCGGGGTGGGCGCCGGCCAGCGCCACGGCGATGTTGTCGGTGCGGGCCTGCGGCATCTCCGCGAGCCTACGCCCGCACGGCGATGCCGGCCTCCGCCAGGTGCCGCTTCGCGTCGCGCACCCGGTGGGCGCCGTAGTGGAAGATCGAGGCGCAGAGCACGGCGTCGGCGCCGCCCGACTTGATCGCATCGCTGAGGTGCTCGAGCGCGCCGGCGCCACCGGAGGCGATCACCGGCACCGTGACCGCGTCGGCGACCGCGCGGGTGAGCTCGATGTCGTAGCCGTCGTTGGTGCCGTCGCGGTCCATGCTGGTCAGCAGCACCTCCCCCGCCCCGCGCTCGACCGCCTCGACCGCCCACGACACCGCGTCGCGTCCTTCCACGCGCTTGCGGCCGCCGTTGACGTAGACGCCCCATCCCTGGTCCTCGCGTTTGGCGTCGATCGCGATCACGACGCACTGGGCGCCGAAGTGGCCGGCCAGCTCGCTGAGCAGCTCCGGGCGCTCGAGCGCCGAAGAGTTGACCGAGACCTTGTCGGCGCCGGCGTCGAGCACGGCCTGGGCGTCCTCGACCGAGCGGATGCCGCCGCCGATCGTGAAGGGGATAAAAACGTTGTCGGCGGTGCGCCTGGCCAGCTCGACGATCGTCTCGCGCTTCTCGTGCGAGGCCGTGATGTCGAGGAAGACCAGCTCGTCGGCGCCCTCGGCGTCGTAGCGCTCGGCCAGCTCTACCGGGTCGCCGGCGTCGCGTAGGCCGACGAAGTTGGTGCCCTTGACCACTCGGCCGGCGTCTACGTCCAGGCAGGGGATTACTCGTTTGAGGACCATGGACACAAGCGTAGAGGGAAGGGACCCTGCTTACGGAGCGCCGGCGCTCCGACGCCTATTTGCGAAGCTTTGCGATGGCCTCCGCGACCGTGAACCGCTGCTCATATAGGGCTCGGCCGACTATGGCGCCCTCTAGGTTTTGGTGAGCTTGCGCCAGATTTGCCAGGGTGGCAAGGTCGGTTAGCTTGCCTACCCCGCCCGAGGCGATTATTTGGGAGCTGGTGGCGGATGCGATTTCGTTGAGCTGGTCGATTGCCGGGCCCTCCATCGTGCCGTCTACCTCGATTGCGGTGCAGAGGAAGCGGGCTACGCCCCGTTTGGTCAGGTCGGCGATTGCCGCCGTTGCCTCTACGCCGCTGCTCTCGGTCCAGCCGGCGAGGGAGGCCTTGCCGTCGCGGGTGTCGACGGAGACGACGATCCGGTCGGCGTGGGCGTCAACCATGGCTTGCAGAAACTCGGGATCTCGCAGCGCCGCGGTTCCGATCACAGCTCGTTTGGCCCCGGCCTCCAGTACGGCTCGCACCGACTCGGCGTGGCGCAGGCCGCCGCCTACCTGGATCGGGCAGCTGACGGCGCCGACGATGCGCTCGATCGCGCTCAGGTTCTCAGGGGCGCCCGCCTTGGCGCCGTCGAGGTCGACTACGTGGAGGAACTCGGCGCCTTCTCCGGCCCAGCGTTTGGCGGCGTCGGCGGGGTCGGCGTCGTAGGTGGTCTCCTGGGCGTAGTCGCCCTGCAGCAGCCGGACGGCCTGGCCGCCGCGGATGTCGATCGCCGGGTAGAGGATCACGCCGCGACGGGCGCCTTGGCGCAGATCCCGGCGAAGTTCGAGAGCAGCCGCAGGCCGGCGGTGCTCGACTTCTCGGGGTGGAACTGGACGCCGTAGACGTTGTCGCGCTCGGCGGCGCAGGCGAAGCGGGCGCCGTAGGCGGCGCTGCCGAGCAGGTCGTCCCCCTCGGGCCGCGGCGCGAAGGTATGGACGAAGTAGAAGGGCGTCTCGCCGGCGATCCCCTCGGCGAGGCGGGAGTGCTTCTCCCAGCGCACCGGCGACCAGCCGATGTGCGGGACCTTGAGGCCGTCGGCCTCGAGCTCGGCGACGCCCCCGGACAGCACCCCGATCCCCTCCGCTCCACCGAGCTCGGTGGTCGAGTCGAAGAGCAGCTGCAGGCCGAGGCAGATGCCGAGGATCGGCGCGCCGGCCTCGCGGCGCTCGGCGATCAGCTCGTCGAGGCCGAGCTCGCGCACCCGCGCCATCGCCTTCGGAAAGGCCCCCACGCCGGGCAGGATCAACCCGTCCGCGGCGCGCACGGTCTCCCCGTCGTTGGCGATCGTCGCGGCGGCACCGACGTGCTCGAGCGCCTTCTCGACCGAGCGCAGGTTGCCCATCCCGTAATCGAGGATGCAGATTCGCGCGGTCACTCGCTCAGCGTCCCCTTGGTCGAGGGCACGCCGCTCTCTTCCGGGTCGACCGAGACGGCGACGCGCAGCGCCCGGGCGAAGGCCTTGAAGCAGGCCTCGATCATGTGGTGGACGTTGGTGCCGCGGCGGACGCCGACGTGCAGGGTCAGCTTGGCGCCGTTGGCGACGGCGCGGAAGAACTCCTCGGCGAGCTCGCTGTCGAAGCCGGCGATCGAGGTCGCGGGCAGCTCGGCGTCGAAGACGCACAGCGGCCTTCCCGAGATGTCGATCGCGCACTCGGCCAGCGACTCGTCCATCGGTACCAGGGCCGAGCCGTAGCGGCGGATCCCGGCGCGGCCGCCGAGCGCCTCGTCGAGCGCCTGACCGAGCACGATGCCGACGTCCTCGACCGTGTGGTGGGCGCCGGTCTCGAGGTCGCCGCTGGCCTCGACGACGAGGCCGAGCTTGCCGTGGCGGGCGAGCAGGTCGAGCATGTGGTCGAGGAAGCCGACCCCGGTCTCGGACCGCGACTCGCCCCCGTCGAGGTCGAGCGAGAGCCGGATCTGGGTCTCGGCCGTGCTGCGCTCTCTTTTCGCGGTTCTGCTCATCGTTCGCTCCGGTCGCCGTCCTCGGCCCTAATCATCGCTGACTCGCCGTGTACGGGGAAGCCCTCGGCGCGAGCGATCGTCTCGACGTGCGGGGCAAGCTTCGCCGCCGCCCCGGGCGGAACCTCCACGGTGGCGATTTTGCGGCGGAAGGTGTCTGGACCCAAAGGACCCGAGAATCGACCTGCGCCGCCGGTCGGCAGCACGTGGTTGGAGCCGGCGACGTAGTCGCCGAAGGCGGTCGCGCCGTGCGGGCCGGCGAAAATGCAGCCGGCGGTGGTTACCCGGTCGGCGAGCCGGACGGCGTCGGGATCGAGCAGCTCGAGGTGCTCGGGGGCGAGCGCGTTGGCGAGCTCGACCGCGTCCTCGGCGCTGGGCAGCTCGACCGTGCTCAGCAGCGCCCCGGGGTCGATCCCCGGGCGCTCTCCGAGCTCGGCGGCCCGCGACCCGATCGCGCTGAGGACGGCGCCGTCGGTGGAGGCGGCGACGAGGACTCCCCCCTCCCCGTGCTCGGCCTGCGCGCAGAGGTCGACCGCCGCCCAGCCGGGGTCGCTGTCCCGGCCGGCGATCAGCATCAGCTCCGAGGGACCGGCGAGCGAGTCGATCCCGACCGTGCCGCTCACCGCGCGCTTCGCCTCCCGCACCCAGGCGTTGCCGGGGCCGGCGATGACGTCGACGGGAGCGATCGTCTCGCTGCCGTGGGCGAGCGCGAAGATCGCCTGGGCGCCGCCGATCGCGTAGACCTCGGCGATCCCGCAGAGCGCCGCCGCCGCGAGCACGGCGTCCGCCACACGACCGTCGGGCCCCGGCGGCGTGGCCAGGGCGATCCGCTCGACCCCCGCGACGGTGGCCGGGACGGCGCACATCAGGACGCTCGACGGATAGGCCGCCCGGCCGCCCGGCGCGTAGATTCCCGCCGCGCCGACCGCGAGATCGCGGATCGAGACCGTCTGGCCCTCGGGCAGCGACACCGTTCGCGGCGCGCGGTCGAGCTGCGCCTCGGCGACCGCGCCGATGTTCGCCCGGGCCAGCTCGAGCGAGCTGCGCAGACCGGGGTCGAGGCCGGCCAGGGCCGCGGCTATCTCCTCCGGGTCGACTCTCAGCCGCAGCGAGTCCGGCGAACGCTCGGTCGCGTCGAACCGCGCGGTCAGCGCGCGCAACGCCGCGTCGCCTTCGCCGGCAACCCGGGCGCCGATCTCCCCGACGTCGGGCGGGGGGCTGAGCCGGGCGGCCGATTCGCGGATCGCCTTCGCCGCCCTGGCCGCGCCGCGCCATTCGAGCGGCTCGACCCTCATCCTCCGCCGACCCCCCGCAGCCGCGCCGTCAGCTCGTCGATCTCGGCCCCGCGCAGCTTGTGGGCGACGCGGTTGGCGACGAAGCGGGCCGTGCACTCGACGATCTCCTCGCGCACCTCGAGTTCGTTCTCTTCCAGGGTGCGGCCGGTGGCGACCAGATCGACGATCCCATCTGCCAGCCCGATCAGCGGCGCCAGCTCGATCGAGCCCTTGACCTCGATCGTCTCAACCTGACGGCCGGTCGACTCGAAGTGACGTTCGGCGATCCGCGGGTACTTGGTCGCGATCCGCATCATCCCCAGCCGCCGCTGCGCCTCGCCGAGGCTCTCGTCGCCCTTGCGCCCGGCGAGCACCATCCGGCAGCGGCCGTAGCCGAGGTCGAGCAGCTCGTAGACCATTCGGTCGGACTGCTCGAGCAGCACGTCCTTGCCGGTGATGCCGACGTCGGCGGCGCCGGCCTCGACGTAGGTCGGCACGTCGGAGGGCCGCATCGTCACCAGGGTGATCTGCTCGCCGGGGAAGATCAGCGCCCGCGACTCGGCCCGCACCGCGGCGGTGTCGACGCCGGCCGCGTCGAGAGCGTCGAGGGTTCCGCCGAGCAGCGAGCCGCGCGGCACCGCCAGCTTCAGCGGCCCGTCCGGCTTCGCCCCGGCCATGCCCGCTACCTCGACACTCATGCCGGACCCTCCCGTCGCGACTCCTCCTCGCTCTGGGCGACGTGGACCCGCTCCAGGTAGAGCGCGAAGCCGGCGGCCGGCAGGTCGACGCCGAAGCGTCGCAGCAGCTCGTCGTAGCGGCCGCCGCCGCCGAGCACGTGCCCGATCGCCGGGTCGTAGACCTCGAGGATCGCGCCGCTGTAATAGCCGAGGTCGCGCAGCAGGCCGAGGTCGACCTGGACGCGGCCGGCGACGCCGCGCTCTTCGAGGGCGTTGTAGGTCTCGCCGATCCGCGCCGTCGCCCGCTCCACCGCGGCGCCGCCGATCGAGCGCGCCTGGTCGAGCACCTCGCGGCCGCCGCGCAGCTGCGAGAGGGCGACGCAGGTGTCGACCTGCGCCGTGTCGATCTCGGCCCGCGCCAGCTCCGCCTCGAGGCCGACGAGGTCATGGGTGGCCAGCCGCGCCAGGATCGTGTCGCGGTTCTCGCCCTCGACCCCGAGCTCTGTAAGCAGCTGTCGGAAGAGGTCGGCGTCGCCGAGGCCGATCACGGCGCGGTCCAGGCCGGCCGCGTCGAGCGTCGCCTCCAGCACCTCGACCACCTCGACCGTGCCGCCCGGCGCGGGCGCGCCGATCAGCTCGACCCCGGCCTGGGCGAACTCACGCATCTGGCCGCGCTGCGGGCGCACCGCGCGGAAGGCGTTGGCGAGGTAGGAGAAGCGCAGCGGCGGTTCGGCGGCGGCGAAGCGGGTGGCGACGAGGCGGGCGATCGGCACGGTCATGTCCGAGCGCAGCGCGAGCAGATCGCCGCGCTCGTCGAAGAAGCGGTACGCCGAGCTGGCCGTGCGCCCGTCGCCGCGGGCCAGCACCTCGTCGTACTCGATCGCCGGCGTCGAGACCTCGCCGTAGCCACGGCTCTCGAAGACCTCGACCAGGGCGAGGTGGAGCTTGCGCAGCTCGCGCATCTCAGCGGGGAGGATGTCGCGCGTTCCTGGGGGGATCGGGTGGATCATCGGAGGGACCTTACGAGAGCGCCGCTGCGCGAACGGCTAGGCGGGGATCTCCGCAGAGGTCCGTTCAATCCGGGCGCCGAGGCCGCGCAGTCGCTCGTCGATCGACTCGTAGCCGCGGTCGATCTGGCGGATGTTGCCGATCTCCGAGGTGCCCTCCGCCGCCAGGGCGGCGATGAGCATCGCCATCCCCGCCCTGATGTCGGGGCTCTCGACCCGCTCGGCATGAAGACGGCTCGGACCGCTGACGATCGCCCTGTGGGGATCGCAGAGCGTGATCCGAGCGCCCATCGCGACCAGCTTGTCGACGAAGAAGAGGCGGTTCTCGAACATCTTCTCGAAGATCAGGATCTCGCCGTCCGCCTGGGTGGCGAGCGCCAGCGCGATCGAGGTCAGGTCGGCGGGAAAGGCCGGCCAGGGCCCGTCCTCGATCTTCGGGATCGCGTCGCCGATGTCGGCCTTGATCCGCAGCCGCTGCCCGGGCGGCACGATCACGTCGTCGCCTTCGATCGTCGACTCGAGGCCGAGGCGGCGGAACTGGCGCCGCACCATGAGCAGGTCGGCGGGGGCGGTGTCGCGGATGCGCAGCGCGCCGCCGGTCGCCGCGGCCAGCGCCATGAAGCTGCCGACCTCGATGTGGTCGGGGGAGATCGTGTGCTCGGCGCCGCCGAGGCGGTCGCGGCCGTGCACGGTCATCACGTTGGAGCCGATCCCGGTCACCTCCGCCCCCATCGCGCTCAGCAGGCGGGCGAGATCCTGGACGTGCGGCTCGCTGGCCGCGTTGGAGATCGTCGTCGGGCCCGGCGTCAGCGCCGCGGCCATCAGCGCGTTCTCGGTCCCCATCACCGAGGGCTCGTCCATGAAGATCGCGCAGGGACGCAGACCCCCGGGCGGCGCCTTCAGCTCGATCCAGCGGTCGCCGTCGACCGTCGCGCCGAGGTCGGCGAAGGCGTCGAGGTGCGCGTCGAGCCGGCGGCGGCCGATGAAGTCGCCTCCCGGCGGCGGCATGCGGGCTTCGCCGAAGCGCGCCAGCAGCGGCCCGGCGAGCAGGAAGGAGGCGCGGATCTTGTTGGAGAGCTCCTCGTCCACGGCTACGTCGGCGGCGCCCGCCGCGCAGAGTCGCAGGCTGTTGTCGGCGACCCAGGCGGCCTCGACCCCAAGCCGCTCGAGCAGGGCGATCTGCGCCTCGGTGTCGCGAATGCGCGGCACTCGGTGGAGCAGCAGCTCCTCCTCGGTCAGCAGGCAGGCGGCGAGGATCGGCAGGGCCGCATTCTTGTTGCCGGCGGCCGTCAGCTCGCCTGAGAGCGGCACACCTCCGTCGATGACGAACTTCTCCATGGTCCGGCTAGGGTACCTGCGTAATGGGACGGCGGTGGAAGATCCTGATCGGCGTGCTGGCCGCGATCGCGGTGCTGCTCGGCGTCAACGCGCTCGTCACCGGCGCCGAAACCAAGCCCGCCGAGGTGACCGAGCCCGGCGGCCGGATCCTCGCTCTTCAGGGCGGGCAGCTGCAGGTGGTCGATCGCGGCCCGCGCGGCGGCTCACCGATCGTCCTGATCCACTGCTTCACCTGCGCGATCGAGTGGTGGGACCGGATGACGCCGCGGCTGCTGCGCCGCCACCGCGTCGTGGCCATCGACCTGCTCGGCCACGGCGGCTCCGAAAAGCCGTCCTCCGGCTACTCGATCGGGAACCAGGCCGACATCGTCGCCGAGGCCCTGAACAGGCTCGGCGTGCGTGGGGCGACCGTGGTCGGGCACTCGCTGGGCGGCTCCGTCGCCGTCGCGCTCGGCGAGCGCTCGCCGCAACTCGTCGAGCGCATCGCGATCGTCGACACCCGCTCCTCGGCAGCCGATGAGGGCGATCTCGGCCCGATCGCCGCCCTCGCCTTTGCCCCGCTGATCGGCGATGCCCTCTGGCGGATCAAGCCGGACTTTGCGATCCGCGGCGGGCTCGAGGTCGCTTTCGCCCCCGGTTTCGACGTGCCGGACAGCTTCGTCGACAACGTCAAGCAGATGACGTACAGCGCCTATGACGACTCTGCCGGCGGCTTCGACGAGTACACCGGCGAGGCCAGCCTGGCGGAACGAACCGCGGCGACCGGCAAGCCCCTGCTCGTGATCATGGGCGCCGAGGAGCAGATAATCGACGACCCACGCGCCGCCCTCGCCGCCTACAGCGCCGCCGTCCCGGATGCCCAGACCGAGCTGATCGACGGCGTCGGCCACTCCCCCAACGTCGAGGCGCCGGCCCGAACGGCAGCCCTGATCCTGGGCTTCATGCAAGACGACGTGCAGAATCGAAATGCCGTCCGAGGGCGACCCTAAATTACGAACCTATGTTCGCTACGAAAAAGAACCTCAGCCATAAGGCGGCCGACACCGCCGACCTGATCATCGACTTCGCCACCCTCGGCGAGTACGGCCTAGAGCCCGTCGACGCAACCCCCCGCCCATGCGAGGTGCGCACGCGGCCTGGTGTCCCTCGCAGCACTGGCTCCTGGAACGCCGCTGTTAGCCGTTTTTCCACCCTCTCCTAGAGTCACGGGGAAAATCAGCGTGGAGCCGGGAGTGGCGAGGAGCAAGCGAGGCGGTCACGAGACGATCCCCGCGTAGCAGCGCTACGTGGGGATCGGGGAGGGGCCGAATCGCGCCGCTCATCGAGGCTATCCGGCCCGCGATGATTTTCTCCGTGACTCTAAAAAGATCCCGGCGGCGACCTACTCTCCCAGGGGGTTGCCCCCCAAGTACCATCGGCGCTGAAAGGCTTAACTGCTCTGTTCGGAATGGGAAGAGGTGTTTCCCTTTCGCCATGTGCCACCGGAAATTTTGCGAGACAAAGCCCCGGTGGAGCTTGAAAACTGCACAAGACCAAGAGGGTAAGAAACTAAATATCCGTCAAGCCCTCGACCCATTAGTACCGGTCGGCTGAGCGCATCGCTGCGCTTGCACCGCCGGCCTATCAACCTGGTGGTCTACCAGGGGTCTTACTCCCTTGAAGGGATGGGAGAGCTCATCTCGAGGACGGCTTCCCGCTTAGATGCCTTCAGCGGTTATCCGTTCCGTGCGTAGCTAACCTGCGATGCCCTTGGCAGGACAACAGATACACCAGCGGCACGTTCATCCCGGTCCTCTCGTACTAGGGATGACTCCTCTCAACTCTCCAACGCCCACAGCAGATAGGGACCGAACTGTCTCACGACGTTCTGAACCCAGCTCGCGTACCGCTTTAATGGGCGAACAGCCCAACCCTTGGGACCTACTCCAGCCCCAGGATGCGACGAGCCGACATCGAGGTGCCAAACCGGTTCGTCGATGTGGACTCTTGGAACCGATAAGCCTGTTATCCCCGGAGTACCTTTTATCCGTTGAGCGACGGCGCTTCCACTTGCTACCGCCGGATCACTAAGCCCAACTTTCGTTCCTGCTCGACCCGTCGGTCTCGCAGTCAAGCTCCCTTGTTGCCTTTACACTCTACGCACGATTTCCAACCGTGCTGAGGGAACCTTTGGGCGCCTCCGTTACTCTTTAGGAGGCGACCGCCCCAGTCAAACTGCCCACCTGACACTGTTCACCACCCGGATCACGGCATGGTGTTAGAAGCCCAAAACATCAAGGGTGGTATCTCAAGGACGACTCCCCGGCAGCCAAAGCCGCCGGTTCACTGTCTCCCACCTATCCTGAGCGAGATACATCGAACTCCAATATCAAGTTGCAGTAAAGGTTCACGGGGTCTTTCCGTCTTGCTGCGGGTACTCGGCATCTTCACCGAGACTTTAATTTCACCGAGCCTCTCGTTGAGACAGCGTCCAACTCGTTGCGCCATTCGTGCAGGTCGGAACTTACCCGACAAGGAATTTCGCTACCTTAGGACCGTTATAGTTACGGCCGCCGTTTACCGGGGCTTAGCTTCATTGCTTCGCGCCGAAGCGCTAACAAGTCCGCGTAACCTTCCGGCACCGGGCAGGCGTCAGCCCCTATACGTCGTCTTGCGACTTAGCAGAGGCCTGTGTTTTTGGTAAACAGTCGGTTGGACCAATTCACTGCGGCCCCCTCAGGCTCCCTCCGTATGGAGTTCACCCTAACGGGGCGTCCCTTCTCCCGAAGTTACGGGACGATTTTGCCGAGTTCCTTAACGAGAGTTAGCTCGCTCACCTCAGTATGTTCTACTTGTCCACCTGTGTCGGTTATCGGTACGGGCACGCGAATCCTGCCTAGAGGATTTTCTCGGAGGCATGGGATCGGGGACTGGCCGGCGGTCAAGCCAGCTGGCATCGCACCTCGCGTCAAAACGCCTCTGCGGATTTCCCTACAGAGACTGGCTACGTGCTTGCCCCAGGACGACCATCGCCTGGGTTCCCTTACCCTTCCCCGTCCCCCCATCGGTCATAACGGAAACGACGTGGTACAGGAATATCAACCTGTTGGCCATCGGCTACGCCTTTCGGCCTCGCCTTAGGTCCCGACTAACCCTGAGCAGACGAACTTTACTCAGGAAACCTTGGACAATCGGTGGAGGGGAGTCTCACCCCTCTATCGTTACTCATGCCGGCATTCTCACTTCCAGCCACTCCACGGACGCTTACGCGGCCGCTTCACGCAACTGGAACGCTCTCCTACCGCGTGCAGAGCCCGCAGGCCTGCACACCCATAGCTTCGGAGACTAGCTTGAGCCCCGTTGAATTCTCCGCGCCCGAACACTTGACCAGTGAGCTGTTACGCACTCTTTCAAGGGTGGCTGCTTCTAAGCCAACCTCTTGGTTGTCTATGCACTCGGACATCGTTCACCACTTAGCTAGTACTTAGGGTCCTTAGCTGATGGTCTGGGTTGTTTCCCTTTTGCGTACGAAGTTTATCCCCCGCACACTGACTCCCGCGCTAACCGTGACGGTCTTCGGAGTTTGCCTGAAGTCGGTAACCTGGTAGGGCCCCTAGTCCAAACAGTGCTCTACGGCCGCCACGCAAACACGCGAGGCTATACCTAAATATATTTCGGAGAGAACCAGATATCTCTGGGCTTGATTAGCCTTTCACTCCAATCCACAGGTCATCCGCCCAGTTTTCAACCTAGGTCGGTTCGGCCCTCCACGAGGTCTTACCCCCGCTTCAGCCTGCCCATGGATAGCTCGCCCAGTTTCGGGTCTACCGCCAATGACTATGTCGCCCTGTTCAGACTCGCTTTCGCTGCGGCTCCGCTCATCGCTTAACCTTGCCACTGACGAGTAACTCGCCGGCTCGTGATGCAAAAAGCACGCCGTCACACCCGAAGGTGCTCCGACCACTTGTAGGCTTGCGGTTTCAGGTACTATTTCACTCCCCTTCAGGGGTGCTTTTCACCTTTCCCTCACGGTACTAGTTCACTATCGGTCACCAGGTAGTACTTAGCCTTGGAGGGTGGTCCCCCCAGGTTCAGACCGCGTTTCACGGGTGCGGTCCTACTCAGGAACATCAGTCGGCAGATCAGTGCGTTTTCACCTACGGGACGATTGCCCTCTGTGGTGCGAGGTTCCACTCGCTTCGGTTAACACCTGATTTGGTAACTGCCGCCGAGCCAGGCACGGCTCGGGCGTGATGTCCTACGACCCCCGGCAGACAACGCGTGCCCGCTTGCATCTGCCGGGTTTAGGCTGATCCCCTTTCGCTCGCCACTACTAAGGGAGTCTCGGTTGATTTCTATTCCTCGGGATACTTAGATGTTTCAGTTCTCCCGGTTGCCTTCCGATGGCTATGAATTCACCACCGGATGACGCCGCATTACCGGCGCCGGGTTTCCCCATTCGGAAATCCGCGGGTCAATGGCTGTTCAGCGCCTCACCGCGGCTTATCGCAGCCGTCCACGTCCTTCATCGACTCCTGGTGCCAAGGCATCCACCGTAAGCCCTTACTATCTTGACGGTGAGCGACCCCTACACATACATATAGGGGTCGTTAATTAAATACCCAAGAGCCTGCCGTCGCGGCAGGCTCCATTCTTGGCCTTGTACAGTTTTCAAGGTCCACCGAGGCACACACAGCGGAGTACTTCCGCTGGCGGTCTCTCAAAACTGAGCAGCGTTCCCACCGGCTTGATGCCAGTGGGGAGCCCGGTCGACGTTCTAGAGAAATCTCCCTAGAAAGGAGGTGATCCAGCCGCAGCTTCCGCTACGGCTACCTTGTTACGACTTCACCCCAATCACAGGCCCCACCTTCGACGGCTCCCTCCAAAAGGTTAGGCCACCGGCTTCGGGTGTTGCTTGCTTTCGTGGTGTGACGGGCGGTGTGTACAAGGCCCGGGAACGTATTCACCGCAGCATTGCTGATCTGCGATTACTAGCAACTCCAGCTTCATGGAGGCGAGTTTCAGCCTCCAATCCGAACCGAGACGCACTTTCTGGGATTCGCTCCACCTCACGGTATTGCTGCCCTTTGTATGCGCCAATGTAGCACGTGTGTAGCCCTGGACATAAGGGGCATGATGACTTGACGTCATCCCCACCTTCCTCCGGTT
>JBBDJH010000008.1:0-29977 GCA_040879985.1 Solirubrobacterales bacterium | reverse complement strand
TCCTATGTCTCGACACAGGTGTCGCCTATGTCCTGGAACCCGACACTGCCGGGGGCGCTGACTGAAATCAGTGCTAGGCTTCAGACACCTTCGTGAGAGGCGCTGCTGACGCTGAGCGCGGGATCGGTCTAACGGCCGGGCTGCGTGGTCGCAGCTCTTTTGTAGGCGGCCCGCTTCGGCGGGTCGTCTGCTTGATGCGCGGGAACGTTTGGCGGTGCGGTGGTCGCGCTCGTCGCCGGCTTCGCCGGTTTGATCGTGGCTCAACTCTGAGTCAGGGCGGGGGTGGGGCGCTCGGTGAGCTCGGGCGGCTCTTCGGCTGGCGCCTGCCCGCGTCGAGGCTCGAGCCGGCCCGCCGTGGCTACGGTCCAGAGCATCGCCAGCCAGGTCAGGGTGGCGAGGGCGATGTGGAGCCAGACGAGCTCGCCGGGCAGCTCCAGGGCCCACTGGAGGCCGCCGACGAGGCCCTGCAGGCCGATCAGGGCAATAACCACGGTCAGCGGCCGCAGCGCCCGCCCGTCGCCGCCGGGGCGGCGCAGGAGGAACCAGACGGCGATCGCGGCGAGGCCGAAGGCGGCGGCGATCGCCGAGTGACGCTGGACGACCCACTCCAGCGTCCCGGCGCCCGCGAACTCGAAGCGGTGGACCAGCTCGCCCTCGTGGGCGCCGGCGTGGGGTCCGGAGCCGGTGGCGATCGTGCCGGCGAGGATCGTCAGCTGACCGAGCGGGATCAGCGCCCGCACCGCCCAGACGCCGAGCCGGTCGCTGGAGAAGCGCCGCTCGCCGCGCTCGTAGCGGGCCAGCCAGGCGAGCGCGAAAGCCGCGTCGAGCAGCAGCATCGAGAGGATGAAGTGGCCCATCACGAGGCCCGGCGCGAGGTGGTATTTGACCACGAGGGCGCCGAGGATCGCCTGGCAGAGGACGCCGATCGGCAGCAGGGCGCCGAAGAAGGCGAGGTGCCAGCGGAAGGGCCGGCGGAACCAGGCGAGCGCGCTGGCGGCGATCACGGCGAGCCCGACGAAGCCGGTGAGCAGGCGGTTGCCGTACTCGATCACCGCGTGGGTCTCCAGCGGCGGGACCGTGCCGCCGTGGCATTTTGGCCAGTCCGGGCAGCCGAGCCCGGAGCCGGTCAGGCGCACCGCGGCGCCGGTCAGCACGATCAGCGCCAGCGCCGCGAGGGCGACGAGCGTGACCTGGGCGTAGCGCTGCGGGGAGATGTCGAGGCGGTCCTTGAGGGCAGTCCTCATGCGTCCTCAGATCATGTCAGCGGCCGGCGCCCGGCCGCGGGGGCTCAGCCGCCTTTGCCGCCGCCCTGGGTGCTCTGCAGCAGGTACTGGACGAGGTCTTCGACTTCTTTCGGCGTCAGCGTGTCCCGGTAGGCCGGCATCACGTTGGCCGGGAAGCCTTTGGCGATCTCGGCGTTGGGGTCGACGATCGACTCGTCGACCATCGCCGCGCTCTGGCCTGGCAGCACCTCGTCGAGGTTGGGGCCGGTAACGCCGCCCGAGCCGGCCGCGGCCAGCGTGTGGCAGCCGCCGCAGCCGTTGTTGGCGAAGACCTGGGCGCCGGGCCCGCCCGGCGCCTTGGGCGGAGCGGCCCCGGGGACGCCCGCGTACATGCCGACATAGGCGGCGACGTCGTTGACGTCCTGGCCGGTGACGAGGTCGGCAGGCATCGAGGCTGCCGGGTTCTCGGTGCTGGGTCGCGGGTATTCGATCTGCGCCGCGGTGACACCCTCGATCGTCGCGCCGTTCTGGCCGGCGGCGCGTGCGGCGGCGAAGGCGTCGTCGAGGTTGGGCCCGATCTGTGCGGTCGTGCCCGCCTGCGCCATCTCGTGGCAGGTGCCGCATTTCTGGATGAAGAGGGTGCGGCCGCGCTGCTCGTCGGCGCTGCTCGTGCCGCAACCGGAGGCGGCGAGGGCGAGCGTCGCCAGGACGGCGAGGGCGAGAAGGGGGCGGATCTGGTTCGGTGGCTTGGGCATCGTCATGCGGCGCGGAGCGCGCCGGAGTCTATACGGCGAAGCCGCTCCAAACGTCGCTTGCCGAGGCCCGGTCGTGGAGTAGGCTTGAGGCGATTCTCACGAAGCCGCGAACGCGAGGGGGAGGACGGGAAATGGAGGTCCGGGACGGGATGTCGGAGGTGGTGCTGACAGTCGGCCCATCGCACACGCTGCGCGAGGCCGCGGCGATGATGGTCGAGAAGGGCACCGGCGCGGCGCTGGTCAACGACGACGAGCGCCCGGTGCCCTGCATCGTCACCGAGCGCGACCTGCTCCAGTCGGTCGGCCGCGGCCAGGATCCCGACGTCGAGCTCGTCGCCGAGCACATGAGCGAGGGCGTCGTCGCTGCCTCGCCGGACTGGAGCCTCGAGCACGCCGCGGCGGAGATGTCGACCCGCGGTATCCGCCACCTCGTCGTCTTCGACCAGGGCGAGCTGGTCGGCATCCTCTCGATCCGCGACATCGTGCGAGTGTGGACCTCGGACGGAGCCACCTCAGGCATGACGCCCGACTGACGTCCTCTCAGAACGTCAGGATCGAGGTGCTGAGATCGTTTCGACTGGGAGAACCGCCCCGCGAGGGTTTTGCTTGCGCGGCAGGCGGAAGTAGTCGCGGGTCGCGTTGCGGATCATCCTGCGCAGGGCGAAGAGCAGGACGACGCCGCCGGTCAGCGAGTAGATCCAGGCGGGGAACATGAAGTCCTCGGCGAAGATCCCGCAGACCGCCAGGGCGACGGCGAAGGCGAAGGTCAGCGGCGCCCAGGAAGCGCGCGAGCGGTAGACGAGCTCGCCGGGCTCGGGGATCGCGCGGTGCTCGCTCACGATGCGATGTAGAGCATCGCGGCGACGAAGCAGAGCGCGAAGACCGCCGCGGCGATGCCGCCGGCCAGCAGCCCGGCGCGCATGTCCCGTCTCGAGGTCTCGCGATCCACGCCCGGATTTCTATCAGGCAGGCAGGGCGCCGGGGCGCTAGACGAGCTGGTCCAGCGGCATCGCCAGGAAGAGCAGCGCCAGGTAGGCGAGCGAGAAGAGGTAGGTGCGCAGCGCCCAGCGGCGGTCGGCGCTGCGCAGCAGCTTTACGGCGCAGTAGATGAAGCCGGCGCCGAGGGTCATCGAGGCGATCAGGTACTCGATCCCGAAGCCGCCGGCGCAGAAGGGCAGCTGGGTCACCGCGTAGAGCAGGATCGTGTAGAGGAGGATCTGGCGGCGGGTCTCGTTCTCGCCGCGAACCACCGGCAGCATCGGCACGCCGGCCTTGGCGTACTCGTCCTTCATCAGCAGCGAGAGCGCCCAGAAGTGGGGCGGGGTCCAGAAGAAGACGATCGCGAAGAGGTAGAACGCGGTGCCGCTGAGCCCGCCCGTCACCGCCGCCCAGGCGACCAGCGGCGGCACGGCGCCGGCGGCGCCGCCGATCACGATGTTCTGCGGGGTGCGGCGCTTGAGCCAGAGCGTGTAGACGAAGACGTAGCCGAGCAGGCCGGAGAGCGAGAGCGCCGCCGCCAGCGGGTTGACCGCCAGCGAGAGCAGCAGGAAGGAGGAGAGCCCGAGCAGCGAGCCGAAGCCGATCGCCGCCGCCGGGGAGATCCGGCCGCCGGCCACCGGGCGGCTCGCGGTGCGCTCCATCTTGCGGTCGATGTCGCGGTCGATCGCGTGGTTGATCGCCCCGGCGCCGCCGGCCGAGAGGGCGCCTCCGAGGCAGGTCAGGAAGACCAGCCCGAGCGAGGGATCGCCGGCCACGTACATCGTCGTCACCGTGGTGAAGAGCAGCAGCGACTGGACCTTGGGCTTGGTCAGGGTGAGCAGGTCCCGCCACAGCGACGGCACGGCGGGGTGCTGCGGAATGGCAGCCGTCTGGGCGCCGCTCATCGAATCACCGCGGGTCAGGCTACCGGCTGCGTCTCGCGGGCCGGACGCTTGCCGCGGGCGCTGCGGTGGGCGATCGCCGCGCGGATGTCGCGCATCGGCCGATCGCTGCGCACGTCGGGCAGCAGGTCGAAGTTGTGCGGCTCCGGCGGTGAGAGCGCGAACCACTCGAGCGAGTCGCCGCCCCAGGCGTCGTGGCCGGCCGGGGCGCCGCCCGCACGGCTGAGGATCGCGTTGACCAGGGTCATCAGGATCCCGGCGGTGAGCACGAAGGCGCCGATCGAGGCGATCAGGTTGTAGGCGGTGACGCCGGTGGCGTCGAAGAACTTGTAGGCGTCGATCACCTGGCCGTCCTCGGTCCCGGCGAGCATCAGCGGCACGAAGGCGAGCAGCGCCCCGGCCAGCATCGTCCAGAAGGAGAAGCGGGCGAGGGTCTCACCCATCGTGCGGCCGGTCATCTTCGGGAACCACCAGTGCAGCGCCGCGAAGCCGCCGAACACGGCCCCGCCGATCAGCGCGAAGTGGGTTGCCGCGGTGCTGTCGACGGTGTGCTGCAGGCGCCAGCCGACGGCGACCAGCGAGTGCAGCATCTCGGCCGCGAGCCCGAGCGAGATCGCCGCGATCGCGCCGCTGGCGAAGAGCAGCGGCGCCCGCATCCGCACCGTCCCCCCGGCCAGGGTGGCGATCAGGTTGAAGAAGATCAGCCCGAAGGGGACGATCAGGGCCAGCGACATCACCATCGCGAAGTACATCCAGCCGATCCCGATCGGCGCCGTGAGCATGTTCTGCATCCAGGCGAGGGTGCCGATGACCGCGATCGCGACCAGCGAGCCGATCACCGCGCCGCGGTTGAACAGCGGCTTGCGGGCCGCGGCCGGGACGATCTCGGCGATCGCGCCGAGGGCGAAGATCAGCACCAGCATGTAGGCGCCGGTGTAGAAGATCCAGCTGAGGTGCTGCCAGAGCAGCGGCGAGCCGCCGGCGTCGCCGGCGAAGAAGATGCCGTCGAAGTTGCGGTCGATCAGCAGCATCGCGACAGCGGCCAGCAGCACCGGGCCGATCGCGAGCAGCAGCCAGGAGCAGATCGCCGCCGCCCAGGAGAAGACCGGCAGCCGCCGCCAGGCCATCCCCGGGGCGCGCAGGCGGCGCAGCGTCGCGACCAGGTCGATCGCGATCAGGACGAAGCCGAGCGTTGCCAGGCCCGTCGCCGCGGCCCAGGCGTCGACGCCGTTGTTGGGCAGGAAGGTCAGGCTCGACAGCGGCGGCAGCGGGTTGACCCCGGCCTCGCTGGGGGTGAAGAGGAAGCCGGCGTAGAGGACGGTGGCGCCGGCGACGAAGAGCCAGGTGCCGACCTGGCCAAGCTGCGGCAGCGCCGTGCCGCGGGCGCCGATCTGCAGCGGAATCACGTAGTAGAAGAAGCCGAGCGCCAGCGGCACGGCGAAGAGGAAGATCGCGGTCGCGCCGTAGAGCGAGAGCATCCGGTTGAAGGTGACCGGGGTGAGGAAGGTGTTCTCGGGGATTGCCAGCTGCAGGCGCATCAGCAGCAGCTCGACGAGGGCGATGAAGAGGAACCCGAGGGCGCCGGCGATGAGGACGCGGCCGAGGTCCTTGTGGTCGGCGCTGGTCGCGATCTGCGCCCAGCGCGGCCGGCGCGGCGCGAAGCCGTCGACGACGAGCTCCGGGTTGCGGCTCTCGTTCACGGCGCCTCCCCGCTCTCGATCAGGCTGACGACGCGGTCCTGCGCCGCCTGGATGTCTTTCTTCTCGGACTCGACGAAGGCCTCGTACTCCTGCGGCGAGACGACTTCGACCTCGGTCCGCATCGCCGCGTAGGCCTCGCCGGAGAGGGTTGCCGCCGCACCGAAGTAGGTCCCCTCCTCGTCGGCGCGGAAGACGACGCGGTTGGTCTTGCCCGGCACCGCATCGCGCTTGCCGGCCAGCTCGGGGACGTCCCAGGTGTGGACGACGTCGGTCGAGACGAGGTCGAGCTCGACCGCGGTGTCGACCGGGACGACGAGCTTGTAGTAGGAGAAGGCTTCGTTCGGGTAGTCGTAGCGCCAGAGCCACTGCTGGCCGGTCGTCGTGATCCGCAGCGGCTCGGAATCGGCGACCTGGAGGCCGGCGGCGCCGGTCGCCGGCATCTCGCGCGCCTTGTCGGTGTAGACGATGCCGACGACGAGCAAGAGCGTGGCGAGGATTCCCAGCCCGGCGCCGACCCGCAGCTGGATGCCGCGGCCGCCGCTGACCTGGCGCGGCTCGGCGCCGCGCTCGGCCCGGTAGCGGCGCAGCATGTAGAGCAGCCCGCCGACGACCGCGACGACGAGGATCGTCGCGGCGACGAAGCCGATCCAAAGCAGGGTGTCGATCTGGTCGGTGCCAGGACTGTGAGGGGTCAAAGCGCGGCCATCCTATACTCGCCGGCCTCATGAAGAAACGTCGGCCATCTCCGGCGCTGCGCAAGGCGGTGCGGGCTGGGGCGGGTGCCGCGATCGGGGCTGCGATCGTGGTGCCGCTGCTGCGCCGCCGGGCGCACATCCCCGCCCCGGTGACGATCGCGGCCTGTGCCGCCGGGCCCTTGGGGCTCGCCGTCCTGCAGCCGCGCTCGCGCAAGCGCGACGTCGCGATGTACGCGCTGCAGATGTGGGGCTTCACGATGGCTCACGAGATCCCCTACGACGACCCGGAGCGCCTGCGCCGACGGCTCAGGGTCCGCTACCCGATCGTCCTCGACCGGGCCATCGGCCTCGGCCGCTTGCCCACCGTGCGCCTGCAGCGCGGCCTCGCCCGGCTGGGCGGCGTGGCGCCCGTCAACCGCCTGCTGGCCTGGGTGCACTGGCTCTGGTTCATCGAGCCCTACCTGGCGCTGGCCTTCATCCTCGTCCGCCATCCCGACCGCTTTCCCCGCGCCGCCCGCCGCCTCGCCGCCGTCTTCGACCTCGGCTGCGCGGTCTACTTCGCCGCCCCGACGGCGCCGCCGTGGTGGGCCTCGGAGCAGGGCTACGCCGGTGACGAAGAGGTGCGGCGGATCATGCTCGAGGTCGGCGAGGAGACCTGGGGATCGGCCTGGCCGGCGATGTACGGGGCGCTGGGGGGCAACCCCTGGGCGGCGATGCCCTCGCTGCACTTCGCGACCTCGGTGGCGGCGGCGGCCTCGCTCGCCGGCACCGGCCGCACCGCCGGCGTCGCCGGCTGGGCCTACGCCCTGACCCTCGGCTTCGCGCTGGTCTACCTGGGCGAGCACTACGTCACCGATCTCGCCGCCGGGGCGGGGCTGGTCGCCGTCGCGCAGCGGGGCGAGTCGCTGGGCGAGCCGGCGGTCCTGGCGGTGAATCGAGGCCTGCAGCGTCTGGAGCGCCTCGCCAACGGGTAGCGTCCCAAGCGTGTCTCCCGAGCAGCCGGCGAACGGAAACGGCGGCTACGAGCTGCCGCTTCTCACCCCGCGGCGAGTGGTACAGACCCTGCTCGTCGTTTTCGCCCTGCTGATCGGGATCTACTTCCTCTTCCCGAAGCTGGTCGGCCTGGGCAGCTCGCTGGACCGCCTGGGCGAAGCGGACGCGGTCTGGATCGGCGTCGCGATCGGCTTCGAGCTCGTCGCCGTCGCCACCTACATCGCGATGTTCAAAGCCGTCGTCGGCGGCGACGCCCTGCGCCTGCGCTGGTCGGAGACCTACGACATCAACATGGCCGGCCTGGCGGCGACGCGGATCTTCTCGGCCGGCGGCGCCGGGGGAATCGCGCTGACCTACTGGGCGCTGCGCAAGGCGGGGATGATCCGCCACGAGGTGGCGCGGCGGATGGTCGCCTTCCTCACCCTGCAGTACGTCTTCTACCCGCTGGCGCTGATCGTCTTCGGGGTGCTGCTGCGCACCGGGGTCCTGCCGGGCAAGGACTCGGTCGAGCTGACCGTGATCCCGGCTTCGGTGGCGGGGCTGGCCCTGATCGTGGGCGTCCTGGTGACCCTGATCCCGTCCGATTTAGGCCACCGCCTCGCGGCCCACGTCCACCGCCCCAAAGCGCGCGCGATCGCCGACAAGGTCGCCCGCGTGCCGGCCGTCGCCGGCGAGGGGGCCAGGTTCGGTCTCGGACTGCTGGTCCACCCCGGTCGCGGCGGCCTGGCGGTGGTCGGCGCCGCCGGCTACTGGGCGGCCAACATCGGCATCCTCTGGGCGTCGTTCAAGGCGTTCGGTGTGGACGTGCCGCTGGCTGTCGTCGTCCAGGGCTTCTTCCTCGGCATGGTCGGCAACCTCTTCCCCCTGGCGCCGGCCGGGGTCGGCGCGGTCGACGCCGGCATGATCGGCGCCTTCGTGCTCTTCGGCATCCCCGAGGAGACCGTCTTCCCGGCGATCCTGATCTACCGCCTGGTCGCCTTCTGGCTGCCGATCCCACCCGGCATCGCCGCCTTCTTCCAGCTGCGCAAGCGCGTCGCGCAGTGGGAGGAGGAGAGCCTGCCGATCGACCGGGAGCCGGGCTTCGCCGGGGCGCCGGCGGGCGCCGAAACGGGCAAAGCCGGTTGACCGAGGGTGGTGGGTCAGTTTGAATCTCCCCTAGCCTCGCCAGCCGATTTGCCCTAGCTTCGCTGGCGACATAGAGACCAAACGGCGGGGGCGCTGCGACAACAGCCCCCCGCCCGGCACAGGAAGGACGTACTTCCCATGCAAGAAGATCCTAGGCCGGGCCAGTCCGGCAAGCATTTCGTAGTCCAGCGCGCCATTCTCGCCTTGAGCTTGGGCGGGCACCCATCGACGCTCACGATCCGCGAACTCACGCGGGAGTTTGGGGACGGCGCGGCGGTCGAGCAGGCGATCTCCTCTCTGCGGGAGTGCGGCCTGCTGGAAATCGGTGGGCGCAAATCGCAGTCCCTTTGGCCGACCAGCGCAGCGCGTGAAGCGCACCGGCTGGAGGCGTGGTGATGGATGTCGCGAGGCGGTTCGGAGAAAACCTGCGCCGGTGCAGGAAGCGCACCGGCCTGTCGCAGGAAGCCCTTGGAGAGCGGGCAAGCCTCCATCGCACCGAGATAGGGCTGCTTGAGCGTGGGGCGAGGACGCCGAGGATCGACACGCTGATCAAGCTGGCGACGGCGCTACCGGCCGATGCAGGGGACCTGCTCGACGGGATCACCTGGAGTCCGGGAAAAACCGAGATCAGGCCCGGCCGGTTCTCGCTGAGCAGCGAGGTACCCTCTGAGCATGCCTAAGCGGTCGAAGAAGCCCGCCGACTTGAACCGTCTCGCTGCCGCCATTGTTGACGATGCGACCGACGAGACGCCGCAGGAGCCGGAGAGCCAGCACGCCCAAGCTGGACGTACTGGCGGGCAGAAGGGTGGCCGTGTGCGCGCTGAGCGAATGGCGGCGAAGGAACGGTCGGAAGCCGCTCGCAAGGCCGCGCAAGCACGTTGGGGCCGTTAGGCCGCCTCCTCGCCCTCGTCCAACCCTTCTTCCCCTTCGTTCGCCAGCTCGATCACCAGCGGCAAACGAGGCTGCATGGGCGGGAAAGCCTTCTCAAACAGCTCCTCAAATTCCTTCTTGTTCTCGGATATCCGCATCAGCGTCGTCACCGTTGCGATCTGTCGGTCAAGGTGGGGACTGCCGGTATTGGTGGTGAGGAACTGGTGGTGCTTGTGCGCTCGGTATCCGCCAGGTCGCCGGGGATTCTTCTCGCGCAGCGTCTCCAATATCCCCGGCGGAAGCTGCTCGTAGATGTAGGAGTTGATCAGCTTGCCGACGTAAGACGTTCGCTTCGCCGTGCCAGGTTTGTACTCCCATTCTTGAAGGCGATAGATCTGCTTGAAGAACTCGTCGGGGAACATCTTCGTCCACGGGCGAAGCTCCTCCGAGATATAGGCCTCAAGAATCTTCTGAAGCTCTCGACGCGCGCGGGTCTCCTGATAGCCGGTTGCCTCGTCGATCAAGGCGGTGATGCCGACCCGTGCCAGGCCACGCATAAGGATCTCAGCCGCTTTGGCTACTCGCTCCTGCGTGTGATGCAGAACCCCGGCAGTGCGAGCATCTAGGTAAACGTCGCAGACCTCCGGCAAGATCAGCGCTTTGTACCCCTGCGCGGTGCCGCCCGTGTCCGGTCGATACTCGACCGGCTCGGACATCTCGCGAAGCTTGTCGGAGACAAAAGGCTGGAGGTTCTTCGCAGACAGTACGGCCGGAACCACGCTGCTCTGCGAGCCGGTGCCGCCCTTCGGTCTAGGATCGCGCCCGAGCGCCCGCAGAAAGGTGTTCTGGTTGATCAGTCTGGTTCCGTCAGTCGTCACCGCGCACTTGATCTCGAAATCTCCGATCACGATCGTGCCGCTATAGGGCGCGTCGACGACCGTGCTGCCCCACCTCTTCCGGGCGGCTTGTCGAGCGATTTCGCTCCGCTCCTCGGCTGAGAGATTCTCCGCCCGGGCCTTCCCGCCTCTACTCGCTCCACGCTGGCCTAGCTCACGTGCGCTTTTCTCGATTTCGTCGTCTTGGGGCATCTGGAACTCCTCTGTATGCTTGCTCGACTAAGCAGAGCGTAGCAGGTATGTTCTCGGAACCTCGTCGAGCGGAGTTATGCTCATTCTAGAGCCAATAACCCTCCTTTTTGCCCGGCATCGTCGACCATGCTTGCTCGGCAATGCATGCAGCTTTTCCGTCCGGCTGCTCAAGCATAATGGTCAGTATGAATAAGCTTTCGACCGAGAAGCGCGCCCAGATCATCGGCTGCCTGGTCGAGGGCAACAGCATCCGGGCGACGGTGCGCATGACCGGCGCGGCCAAGAACACGATCACGAAACTGCTTGTCGATCTCGGGGAGGCTTGCGCCGAGTACCAGGACGGCGTGCTGGTCGACCTCCCCTGCAAGGTGGTCGAGGCTGACGAGATCTGGGCTTATTGCTACGCCAAGCAGAAGAACGTCCCGGAGCAGTTCAAAGGAACGCCGGGCTACGGCGATGTCTGGACCTTCACGGCGCTCTGCGCCGATACGAAGCTGGTCCCGGCCTGGCTGGTCGGGGAGCGGACGATGGACGACGCCGAAGTCTTCCTGACCGACCTCGCGAACCGAATGAGCGGGCGCATCCAACTGAGCACCGACGGCCACCGGATCTACGAAGGGACCGTGGGGCCGTCGTTTGCCCACGATGTCGATTGGGCGCAGATCCAGAAGCGCTACGCGACCGCGCCGGAGGCGGGCAAATACAGCCCGCCGATCTGCATCGGGACCAAGCGGCGGGCACTCAAGGGAAACCCCGATCCCGACCGGATCTCAACCAGCTACGTGGAGCGTCAGAACTTGACGATGCGGATGGGGATGCGGCGCTTTACGCGGCTGACCAATGGGTTCAGCCGCAAGATCGAGAATCTGTCGCATTCAGTCTCGCTGCACTTCATGCACTACAACTTCGCCCGGCCCCACCAAGCGCTCAAGGAGCGCTATCCCCGGACGCCTGCAATGGCGGCTGGAAGGGCCGATCACGTCTGGTCGCTGGAGGAGATCGCCGCGCTGCTGGACTGATTCTCTGAACTCGGGTCGAGTTCCTCGATGATTGCCTCCAAGACACCGATCCGAGCAAGCGCCCATTCCCGGTGCGCTGCATATCCGGACGGGCAGAGCTTGTCGGCTTCGATGAATTTCTCGCACTGGGCCTTGGTCCCGTATTCCGTCAGGCAGGTTACGACGCTGTGGGTCCAGTCCTCCAACTCGTCCAGCTCGGAAGAGCTGTAGGTCGATGCTCCGTGCTTGCGATACGGCTCTAGCTCAAACCCTTGCCGAAGGTAATTGCGGAGAACCACGATGAGCCGTTCGGACTCGCCCATGTGCCCTTCGTCCTCTGCGAGGTTGGTGACCTTGGCCTTGATGTCGTTCCAGGGCTGCCAGAGCAGCCGCCAGAAGAACTGCATCAAGGGGACGAGGAACGCTGCGCCGACCGCTGCGGCAGCAGGAATACCTACGGTCGCCACTCGGCTCTCCGGCCAGTCAGTGAGAACGAAGATGGCGAGGGCCAAAAGACCGCCGACACACCCATAGGCCAACTCCCCCCGCCAGGCGGTTCCCGTTTCACGCCATGCCTCTTTCGGCCTACGTCCTGCCACGGCGAGACCCTAGTTGACGATGGAAGCGCGCCAGTCAACTCAAACTGACCCACCACCTGACCGAGTCGGTACTATACAAAGTAAAGTATTAGACTTCCGGCGGCAGAGATGGCGGACCAGATGGAGCAGAAAAAAGTCGAGAACGTGATCATCGTCGGCGGCGGGCCGGCCGGCTACACCGCCGCCCTTTACACCGCGCGCGCCAATCTCGAGCCGCTTGTCTTCGAGGGCTTCCAGTGGGGCGGCCAGCTGCAGAACACGACCGACGTCGAGAACTACCCCGGCTATCCCGAGGGGATCATGGGGCCGGAGATGATGAACCGGTTCCGCGCCCAGGCCGAGCGCTTCGGCACCCGCTTCGTCAGCGACGACGTCGACCGGGTCGAGCTCGGCGACGGCGGCGTCCAGCGGGTCTTCCTCGGCGACGAGGAGCACCTGGCCAAGACGGTGATCCTGGCGATGGGGGCGGAGCCGCGCCGGCTCGGCATCCCCGGCGAGCTGGAGCTCAGCGGTCGCGGCGTCTCCACCTGCGGCGTCTGCGACGGCGCTTTCTTCAAAGGCAAAAAGGTGGTCGTGATCGGTGGCGGCGACTCGGCGATGGAGGACGCGATCTTCGTCGCCAAGTTCGCCGACGACCTCACCATCGTCAACCGCCGCGACGAGTTCCGCGCCTCGAAGATCATGCAGGAGCGGGCCCGCGAGCAGGGCAACATCGAGTTCAAGACGCCCTTCGTCGCCGAGGAGTTCGCTGGCGGCGACGGCGGCAACCTCGATCACGTCCGCCTGCGCAACGCCGAGACCGGTGAGAGCGAGGACTTCGGCGTCGAAGGGGCCTTCGTCGCGATCGGCCACATCCCCAAATCGGAGATCGTCGCCGACCAGGTCGAGACCGACGAGGACGGCTACATCCGCACCCGGCCGGGCTCGACCAGGACCAATCTGGCTGGTGTCTTCGCCGTCGGCGACGTGGTCGACCGCACCTATCGCCAGGCGGTCACCGCCGCCGGCACGGGCTGCATGGGCGCGCTCGACGCCGAGTGGTACCTGCGCGACACCCCGCCCTCGCCCGAGGCCCACTGGATGCCCGGCGGCGAGCCCACGGAGATCGCCCCGACCCCTTAGTCGAGAAGTTTTTGGACCACGAAGGTGCGGCTGCCGCGCGGGGTCTCGACCTCTACCGGCTTGCCCGGTTCGGCGTCGAGCAGCGCCCTGCCGATCGGCGACTCGGCCGAGAGGCGGCCGGCCGCCAGGTCGGCCTCGGTCGAGCCGACCAGGGTCCAGGCGTTGACCGCGCCCTTCTCCTCGTCGAGGACCTCGGCGGTGCGGCCGAAGCTGAAGCGGTCTGCGGCGCCGTCGACCTCGACCACGATCGCCGTACGCAGGCGCTCGCGCAGGCGCTTGATCTTGGTCTCGAGGTGCGCCTGGTCCTCCTTGGCGATGTGGTACTCGGCGTTCTCCTTGAGGTCGCCTTCCTCGCGGGCGACCTTGATCCGCGCCGCCATCTCGGTGCGGCCACGGCTTTCGAGTTGCTCGACTTCATCGCGCAGGGCGGCGATCCCCTGCTCGGTGATCGGCTCCCCACCTCCCTCGGCAGCGCTCATCCCGCGGACCATTGCAGAAGCTGCGCGAACGGGGTGGGCTCAGGCCCGGGGGGTGACGATCGGGAAGCCGGGGTCGGGCTCGTCGAGCAGGCCGAGCAGCTCGCCGATCCGCTCGGCTTCCCCCTCGGCGCGCAGGCGGCCGCTCGCGGCGAGCGCCGCGACGTCGGCGGTTTTCAGCACCATCTCGTCGAGCGCCCGTCGGTCGACGAAGAGGGTCGCCTGGGCGGCCGGCTCGTGGCGGCCGGGTCGGTGGCGCAGGACGCCGTTGCGGACCGTGATCGCGCGCTCCTCGTCGGGGTCGGCGACGACCCAGTCGATCCGCAAATCGCACCCCCAGGCGCGCGGCCCGTCGAGCCTGACCGCCATCGCGTCGAGCAGCTGGGCGACCGAGAGTCCGGCGACGATGTCGGGCGGCACCCTGGCGGTCAGCGTCTCAGCGACCCCGTCGCGCAGCTCCGCGGCGCCGGCGAGGAAGAAGTTGCGCCAGGTGGCGTTCTCGGCGCCGTAGCCGAGCTGCTCGAGGACGTCCGCCTGTAGCTCGCGTGCCGCGGCGCTCTGCGGCGAGGCGAAGACGGCGTGGTCGGTGAGCTCCGCCGCCCAGCGGTAGTCGCCCGCCTCGAATGCGGCGCGCGCCGCGTCGAGGGTCGCGTCGAGGCCGCCCAGTGCCTCGACGTAGCGCCGCGCCCGCTCGACCGGCGGGTGCTGCCAGAGGTGCGCGGGGTTGCCGTCGAACCACCCCATGTAGCGCTGGTAGATCGCCTTCACGTTGTGGCTGACGGAGCCGTAGTACTCGCGGCAGTGCCACTCGCGCGCCAGCGCCGGCGGCAGCTCGATCTCCTCAGCGATCTCCGGCCCGGTGTAGCCCCGGTTGAGCAGTCGCAGGGTCTGGTCGTGGAGGTATGCGTAGAGGTCGCGCTGTTTGCCGAGGAAGTCGACGATCCGCCCGTTCCCCCAGCGGGGCCAGTGGTGGCCGGCGAAGAGCACATCCGCCTCGCCGCCGAACAGCTCGATCGCCTCGTCGAGGTAGGCGGCCCAGATGCGCGGGTCGCGGACCACGGCGCCGCGCAGGGTGAGCAGGTTGTGCATCGCGTGTGCCGCGTTGTCGGCGATGCAGAGGGCGCGCCGCTCGGGCAGGTGAAAGTTCATCTCGCTGGGTGCCTCGGTACCCGGGGTCAGCTGGAAGGAGAAGCGGACCCCGTCGACGACCTCCTCCTGTCCGGTCGCCGCGACCTCGACGTTGGGCGGGAGGAGGGAGACCGTGCCCACCGAGTTCGTCTGCCCGAGTCCGGCGCCGAGTTGCCCCGCGGGGCCGCGTGGCAGCAGGGCGCCGAACATGTAGCCGGCGCGGCGCCCCATCGCCATGCCGGCGAAGACATTCTCGGAGACGGCGTGGTGCAGGAAGCCGGCCGGGGCGAGGATCGGCACGCCGCGCTCCTCCACTTCCTGCTCGCTCAGTACCCCCGCGGCGCCGCCGAAGTGGTCGACATGGCTGTGGGTGTAGAGAAGGCCGGTGACCGGGCGGTTGCCGCGGTGCTCGCGATAGAGGGACAGCGCCGCTGCCGCGCACTCGGTCGAGATCAGCGGGTCGACGACGATCACGCCCTCCTCGCCCTCGATGACGTGCATGTTGGATATGTCGAAGCCGCGCAGCTGGTAGATCCCCGGCGCCAACTCGAAGAGACCGGCTATTCGGCCCAGCTTGCCGTGCCGCCAGAGGCTCGGGTGGGCGCTGTCGGGCGCATCGCCGTCGAGGAAGTCGTAGGAGCCGATGTCCCAGACAACCCGGCCCTCGCCGTCCTCGATCCGCGGCGGGTCGAACTCGGCGACGAGTCCGCGGCGGGCCTCCTCCTCGTCCGTGCCGTCCTCCGGCGGCAGCGCAGCGAGCGCCTCGCGGTTGCGCGCCGCGACGCGCTCGCCGGCCGGCTTTGCCTCGCGGTTCACCTGCCCGGCTCCCCGGCGGCAGCGGCGAGCAGCCGCGGCGCGGGACGGTAGGCGTCGCCATGCCGCGCGCGCAGCTCTTCGAGCAGCGCCGCCGCGCGCTCGGCGCCGATCAGCTCGGTCAGCTCGAGCGGGCCGCACGGCCAGTTGAAGCCGAGCCGCATCGCCGTGTCCATGTCGGCGGGGGAGCCGATCTGCTCTTCGCCCGCGAACGCGGCCTCGTTGGCGATCTGGGCGATCAGGCGGGGCAGGATCGCCTCGGCGGCGGGGTCGATCTTCGCCAGCTCGGCGGGATCGAGCGTCGGCGCCCCTTCATCCCTTCCGCTGTTCCTTTCCCCCCTATGGCGAGGAAAGGGAACAGCGGAGCGGGGGTCGGGCGGGTCGTCGTAGTCGTAGAAGCCGTGACCCGCCTTGCGGCCGAGGCGCCCTTCGTCGACCATCCGTTCCTGGATCGCACTCGGTCGCCAGCGCTCGGGCTCGCCGCCCTGGCTGTAGAAGGAGCGGGCGACGCTGAGGTTGACGTCGAGCCCGATCAGGTCGATCAGCTCGAACGGGCCCATGCGGAAGCCGCCGCCGAGGCGGACGACGCGGTCGATCGTCGCCGCGTCGGCGACACCCTCGGCGAGCATCCGCAGCGACTCGAGGCTGAAGGGACGGGCGAGGCGGTTGGCGACGAAGCCGGGGCTGTCCTTGGCGCGGATCGGCGTGCGCCCCATCCGCCGTCCGACCTCGGTCGTCGCTTTGAGCGCGGCGGCGCTGGAGCGCTCGGTGGCGACCACCTCGACCAGCTTCATCAGCGCCGGCGGGTTGAAGAAGTGCATGCCGACGACCCGCTCGGGGTGGGGGACCCCCGCGGCGATCGCCGTGACCGGCAGCGAGGAGGTGTTGCTGGCGAGGATCGCGTCCGCGCCGCAGACGGTGGCCAGGGCGGCGAACAGCTCGCGCTTCAACTCCAGGTCCTCCGGTGCGGCCTCGACGACCAGGTCGCATTCCTCGAGATCGGCGAGGCTCGCCGCGGCGCCGATCCTGGCGCCGGCGTCCTCGGCTTCCCGCTCGCTCCAGCGCCCTTTCTGCGCGCCCTTTGTCAGCCCGCCGCGCAGCCGCTCGATCCCGGTCTGCAGCGCCGCCGGGACGGGGTCGTGCAGACGGGTCTCGTAGCCGCCCAGGGCGGCGACCTGGGCGATCCCGGCGCCCATCGTGCCGGCGCCGACGACGCCGACCCGCTCGACGTTCACCGGCCCTCGAACTTCGGCTCTCGCTTCTCGAGGAAGGCCCGCATGCCCTCGACCCGGTCCTCGGTCGCCATCGCCAGCTCGTAGAGCCGGCGCTCGTTCTCCAGTCCGGCCGAGAGCGCCGTCTCCTCCGCCGCGAGCACCGCCTGTTTGGCGAGCCGGGCGGCGATCGGCGGTCGCTCGGCGATCGTGCGGGCCAGCTCCATCGCCTCATCCAGCCAGCTCTTCTGCTTGGCGACCTTGTTGACCAGGCCCATCCGCAGTGCCATCTCGGCGTCGAACTGGCGGCCGGTGAGCACGTACTCCATCGCCAGCTGCTTGCCGATGACCCGCGCCAGGCGCTGCGTCCCGCCACCGCCGGGGATGATCCCGAGGGTGATCTCGGGCTGGCCGAAGCGGGCCGACTCGGCGGCGACGATCATGTCGCAGGCGAGGGCCAGCTCGCAGCCGCCGCCGAGCGCGTAGCCGGAGACGGCGGCGATCGTCGGCGTCTTCACGGCGGCGAGGCGCCGCCAGAAGGAACCGGACGGGTGGCTCAGGGCCTCGGCGAAGCTGCGTTCGCTCAGCGCTTTGATGTCGGCGCCGGCGGCGAAGACCCGCTCGGAGCCGGCGATCACGATGCAAAGCACGTCGGCGGCGGGGTCGAGCCGCTCCAGCTCGCCGATCAGCTCGTCCATCATCTCCGGCGAGAGGGCGTTGCGGGCCTCCGGCCGGTTGAGGCGCAGCAGCGCGACATCGCCCTCGCGGGAGCTCTCGATCAGCTCGCCCATCAGTCTTTTCCGGCCTCCATGGGGGTCATCGCGTTGATCCCGGTCGCGGCGCGGCCGATGATCAGTTTCTGGATCTGCGAGGTGCCCTCGTAGAGCGTCGTAACCCGTGCGTCGCGCAGGTAGCGCTCTACCGGGTAGTCGTCGACGTAGCCGGCGCCGCCGTGCACCTGGATCGCCAGGTTGGCGCATTCGACCGCGGACTCGGTCGCGTAGAGCTTCGCGACCGAGGTCTCGGTCGTGTTCGGCAGCCCTTCGTCCTTCAGCAGGCCGGCGCGGTAGACCAGCATCCGGCTCGCGTCGCGCTTGACGATCATCTCGGCGATCATCTCCTGGACGAGCTGGAAGCGGGCCAGCGGTACGCCGAACTGCTTGCGCTCCTTGGCGTAGGCGACCGAGGCGTCGACGCAGCCGTCGCAGATGCCGACGCAGCCGGCGGCGACGCTGTAGCGGCCGTTGTCGAGGGCGCTCATCGCGACTTTGAAGCCGTCGCCGATCTCGCCCAGCAGGGCGTCCTCGCCGACCTCGACCGAGTCGAGCGCGATCTCGCCGGTGTCCGAGGAGCGCAGCCCGAGCTTGCCGTGGATCTCCTGGGTCGTGAAGCCCTCCGACGCGGTCGGGACGAGGAAGCAGGCCAGGCCGCGGTGCTTTTTCTCGGGATCGGTCTGGGCGAAGATCAGCGCCAGCTCGGAGAAGTTGGCGAGTGAGATCCACATCTTCTGGCCGCTGATCGACCAGCCCGAGTCGGTCCTGGTCGCGCGGGTACGCAGGTTGGCGGCGTCGGAGCCGGTGTCGGGCTCGGTCAGCCCGAAGCAGCCCAGCGCCTCGCCCGAGCAGAGCCGCGGCAGCCACTTCTGCTTCTGCTCCTCGGTTCCCCACTTCTCGATCGATCCGGCGACCAGCGAGGTCTGCACCGAGACCACGGTGCGGGCGGAGGAGTCGGCGCGGCCGACCTGCTCGACGATCAGGCCATAGCCGAGGTAGTCGAGACCGCGGCCGCCGTATTGCTCGGCGACCGGGGCGCCGAGGTAGCCGACCTCGCCGAGCTTGCCGGCCAGCTCGCGGTCGAAGCGGGCGGCGCGGTCGTTGTCGCGCACCCGCGGCAGGATCTCGCGGTCGGCGAATTCCCGTGCCGCCTCGGAGATCAGGCGCTGCTCGTCGCTCAGCTGGAAGTCCATCTCACCGTCGCTTTCTCGGTTGGTCGATCAAAGCTCACGCCCAAGAGTCGCCGCGAAAGCCTCCTGTGCCTCGCGGGTGCGGGGGCCGGGGGCCTCGGGCAGCGGCCTGCCGTCGATCGCCGCCACAGCCTGGATCTCACGCGTGGTCGAGGCGAGGAAGGCCTCCTGCGCGGCGCGCAGATCGGCGACCGGCCAGGCGCCCTCTTCGACCTGCAGGGCGTTGACCAGGCGGTCGCGGGTGATCGACTCGAGCACGCCGGCGTCCAGCGCGGGCGTGCGCAGCGAGCCCTGCGGCGAGACCCAGAAGATCGCCGAGGTCGGCGGCTCGAGCACGGTGCCGTCGGGCTGGACCAGCACGGCCTCGTCGGCGCCCTGCGCCTTGGCCAGCCGGGTCGCCTGCATGTTGGCGGCGTAGGAGAGCGACTTGACGCCGTTGAGGATCACGGTCGGGCAGTAGGTGACGGTGGCGAGGTTGAGGCTCTCGGCGTGGTCCGGAATCGGCTCGACCGCGGCGATGCGGCGGCCGCCGCGGGTGACGATCAGACGCAGCTGGCCGTCGGGGCCCCCCGCCGCGGCGAGCAGGGCGGCGATCTCCCGCTCCAGCGCCGCGCGGTCGAACTCGAGCTCGATCGCGGTGGCCGAGCGCTGCAGCCGGTCGAGGTGATCGCCGAGCGCGAAGGGCTTGCCGGCGTAGAGCCGGATCACCTCGAAGGCGCCGTCGCCGCGGTAGAGGCCGTCGTCCTTCATCGGCACCATCGCCTCGGCCGTCGGCGTCACGGTCCCGTCGACGCTGGCCAGTTCTACGAGTTCGGTTGCCATCGCTGCGCGAGGCTACCGCAGGATTGTCCTGGCTATAGCCCGGAAAAAGCTGCGATCGACGAGTCAGACCGCTTCGAAGACGGTCGCCAGGCCTTGGCCGACGCCGACGCACATGGTCGCGATGCCGTAGCGGCCCTTGCGACGGCGCAGCTCGCGCACCAGGGTCGTGGCGAGGCGGGCGCCGGAGCAGCCGAGCGGGTGGCCGAGGGCGATCGCGCCGCCGTTGACGTTGAGGCGGTCCTCTTCGATGCCGAGCTCACGGGCGCAGGCGAGCACCTGCGAGGCGAAGGCCTCGTTGAGCTCGATCAGGTCGATCTGCTCGAGCTCGAGGCCGGCTGCGGCGAGGGCGCGCGGCACCGCTACGGCGGGGCCGATCCCCATGTGGGCCGGGTCGACGCCGGCGACGCCGCTGGCGACGACGCGGGCGAGCGGCTCGGCGCCGAGCTTCTCGACCCCGGCCTCGGAGGCGACCAGCAGGCAGGCGGCGCCGTCGTTGAGGGTCGAGGCGTTGCCGGCGGTGACCGTGCCGCCCTCGCGGAAGGCCGGGCGCAGGGCGGCCATCTTCTCCAGCGAGGCATCCGGCCGCGGTCCCTCGTCGGCCTCGACCAGAACCGTCTCGCGGCGGCCCTTCGGCGCCTCGATCGGGACGATCTCCTCGGCGAAGAGGCCGGCCTCGGCAGCGGCGACGGCACGCTGGTGGCTGCGCAGGGCGAAGGCGTCCTGGTCCTCGCGGCCGATGCCGTAGCGCTCGGCGACGTTCTCGCCGGTCTCGCCCATCGATTCGGTGGAGACGCCGAGCTCGGACATGCGCGGGTTGACGAAGCGCCAGCCGAGGGTCGTGTCGTGCATCGTCTGCTCGCCGCGGGGCAGGCCGCGTTCGGGCTTGCCGACGACCCAGGGCGCACGGCTCATCGACTCGACCCCGCCGGCGAGGTAGTAGTCGCCCTCGCCGAGCTTGACCGCGCGGGCGGCGGCGTTGACGGCCTCCAGGCCGGAGGCGCAGAGCCGGTTGACCGTCGCGCCGGGGACGCTCGCCGGCAGCCCGGCGAGCAGCGCCGCCATCCGGGCGACGTCGCGGTTGTCCTCGCCGGCCTGGTTGGCGGCGCCGAAGTAGACGTCGGAGATCTCCGCCGGGTCGACCCCGCTGCGCTCGACCGCGGCGCGGACCACGTGGGCGGCGAGGTCGTCGGGGCGGACGCCGGAGAGCGCGCCGCGATAGGCGCCCATCGGCGTGCGTACCGCGTCGACCAGATAGGCCTCAGGCATAAGACGCATTAAACCCGCAAAGGCGAGGCGCGGTCGCGGCGTATCCTCCTGCCCATGGGATTCGCCCTGCTGACGATCGGCACGCTCGCGACGATCATCGCCGTCCTCGTGCTGGTCGGTCACTTCTATCGCGGCAGCACGGCCGACCTGGTCGACTGGAAGCCGACCCGCAGCCCGGAAGTCGAGGCGCAGAACGAGCTCGACGACGTGCGCCAGATGCTCGAGGCGCAGAACGCGATGCGGCGCCGTCGCGGCGCCCCCGAGGTGGACGAGCGCAAGCTCCGGGTCGAGGTCGAAGAGGAGGAGCTGGAGCGGCTCCGCCGCGGCGACCCCTTCGGGGCTTGAAGTAGGCGAGGGGTGGCGCGGGCGCTGATCGTCGGCTGCGGCTGCCGCGGCCGCGAGCTCGGTGGCCAGTTGCTGGCGGCCGGCTGGCAGGTGCGCGGAACCTCGCGCCGCGAGGACGGCCTGGCGGCGATCGAGGCGGCCGGGATCGAGGCGGCGATCGCCGACCCGGCCCAGCCCGGGACCGTGCTTGACCTGGTCGGCGACGCGGCCGCCGTCTACTGGCTGCTCGGCTCCGCGAGCGGCCCGGCGGAGAATCTCGACCAGATCCATGGCGAGAGGCTCGAACGCCTGCTCGAACGGCTGGTCGAAACGCCGCTGCGGCGCTTTGTCTACGAGGCGAGCGGCAGCCTCGACGCCGCGATCCTGGAGCGGGGGGCCTCGATCGTCCGCGCCGCCGGCGAACGCTGGCGCATTCCCATCACCGTCGCCGACCGGGGAATCGATATAGCTAAACTCGGATAAGAATTAAGGTCAATTTGCCGAAGGCGAACCGAGAAGGAGCTGATCCGATGGCGCTGCAGCTTGGTGACGTAGCCCCCGACTTCGAGGCCGAGACGACCGAGGGGCCGATCAAGCTCCACGACTGGATCGGCGATTCCTGGGCGGTGCTGTTCTCGCACCCGAAGGACTTCACCCCGGTCTGCACTACCGAGCTCGGCTACATGGCAAGCATCGAGCCCGAGTTCGCCAAGCGCAACGTGAAGATCCTCGGCCTCTCGGTCGACCCGCTCGACAAGCACGACGAGTGGGCGAACGACATCGCCGAGACCCAGGGCACGGCGCCCAACTACCCGATCGTCAGCGACGCCGACTTCAAGGTCTCCAAGCTCTACGGGATGCTGCCGGAGGACGTCTCCGGCGACCCCGGCGAGCGCACCCCGGCGGACAACCAGACCGTCCGCAACGTCTTCGTGATCGGCCCCGACAAGAAGATCAAACTGATCCTCGTCTACCCGATGACGACCGGGCGCAACTTCGACGAGGTCCTGCGCGTGATCGACTCGCTGCAGCTCACCGCGCAGCACAAAGTCGCGACCCCGGCGCAGTGGCAGCAGGGTGACGACGTGATCATCGCCGGTTCGGTCTCCAACGACCAGGCGAAGGAGATCTACCCGGACGGCTGGGAGGAGCCCCGTCCCTACATACGGATCGTTCCCCAGCCGGACAAGGCGGCCTAGCCGAGTCGACTTAGGAAGTCGCCGAGGATTCGCGCGGTCGCTCCCCAGATCATCTGGCCTTCGACCTCGTAGGTGGGGGTGTGGATCGGGACGCCGCGGCGGATCAGGCGGCGCATCGCGTAGCCGTCGCTGAGGACGTCCAGCGAGTAGGCGAGCACGGTCTCGACCTCGGCCGGGTTGGGCTCGAGGCCGAGCTCGCCGGGGTGGGGGATGCGGCCGACGAAGGGGTGGATGCGGTAGCCGGTGACGAAGGTGCCGGTGGTCGGCAGCTGCTCGCCCAGCTCGACCCGCGAGGGGTCCAGGGCGATCTCCTCATGCGCCTCGCGCAGCGCCGTGGCGGTGAGATCGGCGTCATCGTCGTCCCTGCGGCCGCCGGGGAACGAGATCTCGCCGGCGTGACGGCGCAGATCGGCGCGGCGCTCGGTGAAGACCAGCCCCGGCTCGTCCGGCCAGCCGTAGAGCGGCAGCAGCACCGCCGCGTCGGTCAGATGATCACCTGGACGGTGCCGCCATCGACCGACCATGCTGCGCCGCTGACGTAGCTGGCGCGCTCCGAGCAGAGGAAGACGATCGCGGCGGCGATCTCGCCGACCTCAGCGAGGCGGCCGATCGGGCGCTTGGCGCCGGCGGTCTCGAGCGCCTGCTCGCGACTCTCGGACCCGGTCATCTGTTGCGACTGGTCGAGCAGGCCGCCGGGCTCCATCCACAGCTCGGCTTCGACCGGGCCTGGGCAGATCGCGTTGACGAGCACGCCCTGCTTCGCGTAGCGGTCGGCGAACAGGCGCGAGAGCGAGAGCTCGGCGGCCTTCGCGACCGAGTACTCGGGCATCGCCGCCGAGGGGCGCTTGCCGGCGGTCGAACAGACGTTGACGATCCGCCCCCAGCCGCGCTCGGCCATCGGCGGCGCCGCGGCGCGCATCGCCCGCAGCGGCGCCATCACGTTGAGCTCGTACTGGGCGTACCAATCCTCGTCGGGGACGTCGTCGAGGTGGCGCCACTGCGCGGCGCCGGCGTTGTTGACGAGCACGTCGAGGCCGCCGAAGGCGTCGCCCGCCGCGGCCAGCATCCGCGCGCCGCCGTCCTCCGCCGTCACGTCCTGGGCGAGGATCTCCGCTCGCCCCCCGGCCTCGGCGCCCGCGGAGACGGCCTCCTCCCGGGCCGCCGCGAGCCGCTCCTCGTTGCGCCCGACCAGCAGCACCCCCGCGCCCTCGGCGCAGAGCAGCCGCGCCGTCTCACGGCCGATCCCGCGGCTGGCGCCGGTGACCACGCAGGCACGTCCGCTGAGGCCGAGGTCCATCTGGCCAGGCCTGGCCGCTAGGCCTTCCGCCGGCCCTCGAACAGGGCCGGGTCGTCGACATCGGCGAAGCGGGCCATCGCGTAGGCGAGGTCGGAGGCGCGGTTGACGAAGTGGATCACGGTCTCGGCGGCGAGCTCGCCTTGCTCGTTGAGCGCGCTGATGCGGCGCTCGGCGCGGCGGATCGTCGTGCGCGCGACGTCGAGCTGGGCGGAGAGCGCGTTGCCGCCGGGGATGACGAACTTGGGCGGCAGCTCGACCCGGTCCATGTAGCGGTCGATCGCCGTCTCCATCTCGCCGACCATCGCCTCGGTCGTGCGGCTGATCCCGTCTTCGAGCCGCTCGCTCGCCTCCGGCGCGGTCGCCAGCTCGGCGCCGGCGACGAAGAGGTCGTCCTGGAGGCGGAGGATGTCGGCGGCGAGCTCGGCCTGCCCGGGGCCGCACAGAGCGCGCGCAACGCCGAGCTGCGAGCAGGCTTCGTCGAGCGCCCCGTAGGCCTCGGTGCGGCCGTGGTGCTTGGGCACGCGGCCGCCGTACCAGAGCGAGGTGCTGCCGTCGTCGCCCTTCCTGGTGTAGATCTTGACCACGGCGTGATCCTACGCCGCGAGCCTCAGCCGACCGGGTTGAAGACCAGGCCGGTCAAGACCTTGGGGAAGAAGTAGGTCGACTTGGGCGGCATGTTCTCGCTGCTTTCGCAGATCGCCTTGACCTGGTCGACGGGGATCGGGCGGAGGATGAAGGCGACGTCGTAGGCGCCGTCGTCGAGCAGGGCGAGCGAGTCGTCGACGCTCTTCGAGTAGCCGAGGCCGCGCTTGGCGAGGATGTCGTCCTCGCTCAGCCCGGCGATGTCGGTGAGCACGAGCGTCTCGAGGATCGCCGCGTCGAGGCGGCGGTAGGCCTCCGGCTTGCCGGCGAGCCGCTGGTCGAGCGCGGCGACGGCGCTGTCCTTGAGGCGCAGGCGGAAGGCTTTCCGGTGGAAGCTGTCGTAGAGGCCGAAAACGCCGGCGCCCTCCTCGCCGAGCGGGTCGAGCTGCTCGAGCGGCACCTCGGTTGCGTCGAAGATCTCGCGCAGGCCCTCGCCGAGGCGGCGCTGGCGCTCGGGGTCGTCGCGCAGGCCGGAGAGCAGGCGGTGGGTGGGGAAGACGGTGAGGCCGGGATCGTCGAGCCCGGTCAGCGCCATCAGGGTGAACTCGTGATCGCCCTCGCCGCCGACCTCGTCGCGGTAGGCGATCGCGGTCTCGTAGCGGTGGTGGCCGTCGGCGATCAGCAGCTGGGCGCCGGCCAGCAGCTCGGTTACCTGCGCGTGGACAGCCGGGTCGCCGACCCGCCAGACGCGGGTCACGGCGCCGCCTTCGTCGGTCGCTTCTCCCCAGGGATCCTGCGCCTCGACCGCCGGCGCGACCAGCGGCCAGGCGTCTTCGGTGCTGAGCGAGAAGATCGGCGAGAGGTTGTGGCGGGTGGCGCGGGTGAGGTCGAGGCGGTCGCGCTTCGGCCCGGGCAGGGTGCGCTCGTGGGGGAGGACCTGGCCTGCGGAGAAGTCCTCGACCCGGACCCGGGCGAGGATGCCGTGGCGGGTGCGGGGCGCCCCGTCGGGGCCGGTGTAGTCCTGGGTCATCGCCCAGATCGCCGGCTCGGCGTCGCTGAGCAGCGCGCCGGCCTCACGCCACTCGCCGATCGTCCGCGCCGCCCGCTCGTAGGGGTCGTCGTCCGTCCGCTGCGGCCCGGTCTCGCCGTAGGGTTTGGGCAGGTCGATCGCGACCGCGTTGTGGGGCGATCGCTCGAGCAGCCGCGCCCGCATCGCGGCGTCGATCACGTCATAGGGCGGCGCCGCCACCTCCTGTAGCGACCCGACCACCCCGAGGTCGTAGTGGGTAGCAAAGATAGGGCGCACGTCGGCCATCGGCGCGAAAGCTAACGGTTTCCCGTATTGCGCTCGCCTTACACTGGTTGTTTCGGGGCGTGGCGCAGCCTGGTAGCGCGCGGCCTTTGGGTGGCCGAGGTCCTCGGTTCGAATCCGGGCGCCCCGATACGAGCAGTGGTGGAATCCGGAATCGATCTGGACGCTTATCCAATCGCGAAATGCCTGGAAAAGCCGATAGGTGCCGCCATGGAGAGGCAAGCGGGGAATTCGCGACGGCGCGAACGGGTCAGCTTCGAAACCGACCGCCATCGGGTCGTCGGCGACGTGACGTTGCCCCCCGAGGGCTACCAGAGCCGGTTCTCGGACGCGGTGAACAGGGCCGATGTCGCCTTCATCCCCCTGCTCAACGTCGAGATCACGCCGCTCCTCGGCGGCGAGACGATGCGGCGGGACTTCATCGTGCTCGCCAAGGAGCACATCCGGCTCGGGTTCCCGGTCGACGAAGCCGGCTGAGGCAGCGCTAGGCGGTCTGCTCGCGGCGCCGCTTGCCGCCGGCGAAGGCGCCGATGTCGACCAGGAAGGCGGCGGCGACGATGAACCACTCGAAGCCGGCGACGCCGTTCGACGAGGACCACATCACGGCGTAGGCCAGCGTCGTCCAGGGCACGATGAAGAAGCCGATCAGCGGGACGATCCAGCTGTCGAAGGCGCGGCCGAGGATGTCGCTGAACAGGAAGAGCACGAACAGCGCCAGGCGCGGTGAGATCAGCGCGAAGAGAAGAGCCAAGCAGCCCATGGGCCCACGCTACCTTGTAGGGACGATGTCGAAACACGCCGTTCTCGGAACCCCCATGGGGCCGCCCTTTCCGGACGGGACCGAGGTCGCCTACTTTGCGCTCGGCTGTTTCTGGGGTGCGGAGTGGCTCTTCTGGGAGCTCGACGGCGTCCACACGACGGCGGTCGGCTACATCAACGGGACGACCGCGAACCCGACCTACGAGGAGGTCTGCACCGGCAGGACCGGCCACGCCGAGGCGGTCCTCGTCGCCTTCGACCCGCGGGCGGTCTCCTACGCCGATCTGCTCAAGGTCTTCTTCGAGGAGCACGACCCGACCCAGGGGATGCGCCAGGGCAACGACGTCGGCAGCCAGTACCGCTCCGGCATCTACACGACGAGCGAGGCGCAGGCGGCGACCGCGGAGATCGCGCGGCGGGCCTACGACGAGGCGCTGCGGGCCGCAGGCCGCGATCCGGTCACGACCGAGATCGAGCCGGCCGGGCCCTTCCACTACGCCGAGGACTATCACCAGCAGTACCTGCACAAGGTTCCCGGCGGCTACTGCGGCCTCGCCGGAACCGGCGTCTCCTGCCGCATTCCGGCAGTCGCCGCCGAGTAGCCCGCCCGCCCGCCGCGCCGAATAGCATCTCGCGCCGGTGACCCCCTCCCTCGGCTCCTACATCGCGGGCTGCCTGGCGACGATCGGCATCGTCGCCGCGCTCGGCCTCGGCGGCTACTGGCTGCGACGCTGGATCGTGCCCGAGTTCTCCGGCGCGCTCGCCCGCCTCGCCGACGCGACGCTGGCCTGCGCCCTGCTGATCCTCGTCCTGCAGCTGCTCGGCTCGCTCGAGATCCTCACCCTCGGCTGGACGATCGTCGGCGGCATCGCGGTCGGGCTCGGCGCGGCGGCGCTCGGCTGGACGATGGCGCCGGCGCAGGACCGTGAAGTCAGCGCTCCGCAGGTCCAGACCGCCGCCCTGCTGATCGCACTCGGCGTAGCCTCCTGGGTGGTCGCCGAGTGGACCTTCCCCTCGCAGCTCGCGCTCGACCACGGCATGTTCGGCGGCGACACGACCTGGTACCACATGCCGTTCTCGGGGCGGATCGCCCAGGAGGGGACGACGCTGCCGCTGCACTACACGGACCCGCTGCGGCTCGCCGCCTGGTTCTACCCGGGCAGCGCCGAGCTCATCCACGCCGGCGGGATCGTGCTCTTCAAGACCGATTGGCTCTCGCCGCTGATCAACATGATCTGGCTTTCGATCGGCCTGCTGGCCGCCTGGTGCGTCGGCCGCCCCTACAAGGTCGGCCCCGCGACCCTCGTCGCCGGGGCGCTGGTCTTCTCCGCCGGGGTGATGATCGAGACGCAGCCCGGCGAGGGACGCAACGACATCATGGGTCTCGCCTTCCTGCTCGCCTTCGCCGCCTTCCTGATCAACGGCCACCAGCGACGCGCGCCGAAGGCCGGCGCCGTTCAGGACGCGCCGGAGAGCGATGCGCCGCTGCTCGACAAGGGGCCGCTGATCCTCGCCGGGGTCGCCGCCGGCCTGGCCGTCTCGGTGAAGCTGCCGCTGCTGGCGCCGGTCGGCGCGATCGCCGTCGGCATGGTCCTGGTCAGCGGCGCGGGGCGCAGGTTGGTGACGGCCGCGGCGATCGGTATCCCGGCCTTCGTCGTCGGCGGCTACTGGTACGTGCGCGCCGCGATCATCACCGGCGGCAACCCGATCCCGCAGACGGGCTGGGGGCCGCTGAGCCTGCCCCGGCCCGATCAGCTCCCGCTCGACCCGCGGCCGCGTTTCGCGGTCGCCGACTATCTGACCGACCCGACGATCTACCGGCGCTGGTTCTTTCCCGACCTGGGCGACGCGCTCGGCCCGCTCTGGCCGCTGATCCTGCTGATGGCCGTCGCCGCCGCGGTCTTCATCGCCGTGCGCTCGCGCAACAAGATCCTCCGCGTGGTCGCCGCCGCGGCGCTGCTGACGGCGGTCGTCTACCTGTTCACGCCGCTGACCGCGGCCGGCCAGGAGGGCTCGCCGACGGGCTTCTTCACCAACACCCGCTACCTGATGCCCGGCCTGCTGCTGGCGCTGACGCTGGTGCCGATCGCGCGCCCCCTGCGGGCGCCGGACAGCCGCGCCTGGCAGACGCTGCTCTTCCTGGTCGCGGTCTACGCGATCACCGTGCTGACGACGCCGCGCTGGTACCCGGACTACATCGTCGGCACGGTCTTCCTCACCCTGGCCTTGCTCTGGGCGCCGGCCGCGCTGGGGCTGTTGCGGGGACGGCGGATCATCGGTCGCGGCCGGGTCGCCGCCGCGGCCGGCGTCATCCTGCTGCTCGCCGTCGTCCTCGGCCGCGCCCAGCAGGTCCAGTACTACGAGCAGCACTACCAGCGCACGACGCCCTTCCTCCAGGACGGCGGGCCGCAGGAGGCCTTCGCCTTCGCCCACGCCCAGCAGGACAAGCGGATCGGGATCGCCGGCTCGGGCCAGATCTTCTTCGGCCAGTACGGCTTCTACGGCAAAAACCTCGACAACCACGTCCAGTACATCGGCGTCGAGGGGCCGATCGGCGAGTACCGCCTGGCGACGACCTGCCGCCAGTTCCGCCGGCTCGTCAACGAGGGCGCCTACGACTACCTGATCACCAGCCAAGCGACCCAGGACTCGCCCGAGTCCGACCATTACTACCCGGTCTACGCCTGGCTGAAAACCGATCCGGCGCTGGAGCTGGTCGTCGAAGAGCCCGCCATCACCCCGCAGCCGGACTACGTCTTCAAGGTCAACGGCGAGCTCGACGCCAGCTGCGCCGACGTCGGCAAAGGTTGAACAGGGCCGCGCCTCAGGCGGGCGCGAGGGCGTGCTCGCGGACCAGCGCCGCCGAGCGCTGCGGCTGCTCCCACCAGAACAGGTGACCGACGCCGTCGAGCAGGTGCGGCTCGACCCCCAGCAGGGCGGCGATCTGGATCCCGTTGCCGACCCCGAGCAGGCGATCCGCGGTGCCGTGGATGACCTGCGCCGGGACCTCGATCCGACCCAGCCGGGCGCTGGTGTCGTGGGCGGCGCAGGCCTGCATCTGCTGCAGGACCACTGCCTGCGGCGCCGGTAGCGCCGCGGCCATCTCGCTGAACTCGCCGAAGCCGGACTCGTCGGCGCGGAAGGCGGGGGAGAGGTTGATTTCCCACATCGCGCGGACGACCCGCTCGCGCTCGCCGGAGGCCATCGCCGCGCCCAGCAGTTCGAGGTCCTCGGGCTCGATCAGCGTCGCCTCCGGCCCGCCGCAGTAGGTCGCGCCGAGGGTCAGGCTGCGGACTCGCTCGGGGTGGGCGAGGGCCAGCTCCTGGGCGATCATCCCGCCCATCGAGATGCCCAGCACATGGGCGCGCTCGATCTCGAGCGCGTCGAGCAGGCCGGCCGTGTCGGCGGCCAGGTCGGCGATCGTGAAGGGCATCTCCGCCCGCCCGGACAGCCCCATGCCGCGGTTGTCGAAGGCGATGCACTCGAAGCTCTGCTCGAGCAGCGACAGAAAGGGCCGCCCCCAGGCCATGTGGGTGGCGCTCATCCCCTGGATCAGCAGCAGCGGCTCGCCCGCCCCGGCGCGCACGTAATGAAGCTCGCTGCTTCCCGCATCGACACTCGGCATCGACAGCGATCCTACGCAAAGCGGCGCACCAGGGCCGTAATCTAGGTGGACAAGCCCCCGTAGCTCAGTGGACAGAGCGGCTGCCTTCTAAGCAGCGGGCCGCAGGTTCGAATCCTGCCGGGGGTACTTGTGATGTGTCGCGACATCGGAGA
>JBBDJH010000007.1:76924-133838 GCA_040879985.1 Solirubrobacterales bacterium | reverse complement strand
TCTCCTTCACAGAGGACTTTCACCTCCGAGCGTCCTGGCATGCCCGGCGTACATGACGAGGGGCCCGGTCTCCCGGGCCCCTCGCCGAACCTCAAACGCCTGAAAGGCGTCCTACATCATCCCGCCCATGTCGGGCATACCGCCGCCGGGCATGCCGCCGCCGGCGCCGCCTTCCTCGGGCGGCTCGGCGATGATCGCCTCCGTCACGAGGATGTTCTTGGCGATCGAGGCGGCGTTCTGCAACGCCGACCGGGTCACCATCGTCGGGTCGATCACGCCGGCCTTGATCAGGTCGCCGTAGTCGCCGTTGGCCGCGTTGAGGCCTTCGCCGGCCTTCAGGTCACGGACCTTGTTGACCACGACCGAGCCCTCCAGGCCGGAGTTCTCGGCGATCTGGCGGACCGGCTCCTCGAGCGCGCGGTGCACGATCCGTGCCCCGGTCGCCTCGTCGGGCTCGTCGAGCTTGTCGGGATCGAGGTCGCTCTGCGCGTTCAGCAGCGCGACTCCTCCGCCCGGCACGACACCCTCCTCCAGCGCCGCCCGGGTCGCCTGCAGGGCGTCCTCGACGCGGTGCTTTTTCTCCTTCATCTCGGTCTCGGTGGCGGCGCCGACCTTGACCACCGCGACACCGCCGGCCAGCTTGGCGAGACGCTCCTGGAGCTTCTCGCGATCGAAGTCGGAGTCGGTGTTCTCGACTTCGCTTTTGATCTGGTTGATCCGGCCTTTGATGTCCTCGGCGTCGCCGGAGCCGTCGATGATCGTCGTCGTGTCCTTGGAGACGACGACGCGACGCGCCTTGCCGAGCTGGGTCAGCTGGGTGTTCTCCAGTTTGAGGCCCATCTCCTCGGTGATCACCTCGCCGCCGGTGAGGATGCCGATGTCCTCGAGCATCCGCTTGCGGCGGTCGCCGAAGCCCGGCGCTTTGACCGCGACACCGGTGAAGGTGCCGCGCAGCTTGTTGACCACCAGGGTCGCGAGGCATTCTCCCTCGACGTCCTCGGCGACGATCAGCAGCGGCTTGCCGCCCTGCATGACCTGCTCGAGCACCGGCAGGATCTCCCGCACGTTGCCGATTTTCTGGTTGGCGATGAGGACGTAGGGGTCCTCCAGCACGGCCTCCATGCGGTCCTGGTCGGTGACCATGTACGGGGAGATGTAGCCCTTGTCGAACTGCATCCCCTCGGTGAACTCCAGCTCCATGCCGAAGGTCTGGCCCTCCTCGACGTTGACCACGCCGTCCTTGCCGACCTTCTCGATCGCGTCGGCGATCACGTTGCCGATCTCGTCGTCGGCGGCGGAGATGGCGGCGACACGGGCGATCTGCTCCTTGCCGGCGACCTCCTTGGACTGCTTGCCGCGCAGGTTGTCGACGACGTCGTCGACGGCCTTCTCGATCCCGCGGCGCAGGGCCAGCGGGTTGGCGCCGGCGGCGACGTTCTTGAGGCCCTGGCGGACGATGATCTGGGCCAGCAGGGTCGCCGTCGTGGTGCCGTCGCCGGCCACGTCGTTGGTCGCCGTGGCGACCTCGCGGACCAGCTGGGCGCCCTGGTTCTCGAAGACGTCCTCGACCTCGATCTCGCGGGCGATCGTGACGCCGTCATTGGTGATCGTCGGCGCGCCGAACTTTTTGTCGAGCACGACGTAGCGGCCTTTCGGGCCGAGGGTCACCTTGACCGCGTCGGCGACTGCGTCGACGCCGGACTGCAGCGCCCCGCGGGCCTCCTCCTTGAACTTCAGCTCCTTGTGAGCCATCTGTTTCCTTCCTCCTTGGTGTCTCTAAGTACCGATTGGCGGTCTAGCCGAGCTTGGCGAGGACGTCTGACTCGCGCATCACGAGTAGCTCGTCGCCCTCGACGGTGATCTCGGTCCCGCCGTATTTGGAGTACAGAACCTCGTCGCCATCGCTCAGATCGAGCGGGCGGCGGCTGCCGTCCTCCTGAATTGCGCCATCGCCGACGGCGATGACCTTGCCCTTCTGCGGCTTCTCTTTGGCCGTGTCGGGGAGGACGATGCCGCTAGCGGTCGTCTCCTCCTCCTCGATCGGCTTGACGATCAGCCGGTCCCCGAGGGGCTTCAGCTTCATCCGTGGACCTCCGTTATGGGTGGTTTACTGGTCAAAGTCGTGAAATTCGCGCCTCGGAGCCGACTCTGCGGTCCCCGGGCGTTTGGCACTCTACACAGGTGAGTGCCAAGGGTCGTAAAGATAGCGTGACGAAGCGGCCCGCGGCAGGGCCTCAGCCGCTCGCCAGCAGGCGGCAGCCGAGCAGGCGGGCGATCCCCTCGCCGCCGCGCGCCATCACCCAGTCGTGGTTCCACTCGAAGGCCGGGCGGGCGACCGGGGCGACCAGGTTCATCCAGGCCTTCGTCGTCGCCACGTTCCACTCGTAGAGGACCGCGGTGACGCCGTCGCCCTCGTAGAGGCGCCAGCGGCCGATGCCGCTGAGCGCGCCGGCGGCGCGGCCCTCGATCAGGTGCGGCCGCTCGACCCGGGTCGTGGTCACCTCGAAGTGGACCCGGTAGGGCAGCAGGCTGCGCCAGACCATCCGCGAGGTCGCCCCGACGCGGTCGCCGTCGCCGGGGTGCACTTCGTCGGCGGCCTCCACCCCGCGCCACCACTCGGGCCAGCGCTGCTGGTCGTAGATCGCCTCCCAGACCCGCTCGCGCGGACAGTCCAGCAACCACGTGGTGAGGAAGGAATAATCAGCCACAGCGAGCTGCCTGGGGGCGCGCCGGGCTCAATTGTGGTGCGGCGTCTCCCCGTTGCCGAAGTGGGCGCCGGGGGGCTCGACGATCTGCGAGAAGCGGATCACGGTGACGATGTCGTCCGGCCCGACCGTGCGGCCATAGATCTGTTCGAGGAACTTGGTCTCGTCCTCGAGCCGGCGGAACTCGGGGTTGTCGTGCTCGATGTCGCGCGGCGAGAGGTCTCCGACCCTCTTCACCTCGACGTCGTCGATCACCGCGGCGAAGATTTTCTCCCGCGGGCTGTGGCGGAAGCCGACCGTGATCCAGACGACCTGGCTGCGCTCGTACTTGCCGGTCTTGTCGCCGAGGCGGATCGTCGCCGTCTTGCGGCCGCGCTTGAGCTGGTCGACGAAAACGGTCGAATAGAAGTTGAGGACGTAGATCCCGCCGCGCATTGCTGCGAGCGTATCTGACGAGGCTGCGCCCGGACGCCCAGCAGGCCTGGACGTCTGTTCGACAGCGGGGTACGGAAGAGCGGCGAGCGGGCCGATGGGTCCAGGATGCAGTACGCCCCGCCACGCTCGATCCAAGTCCTCGCCGCGGCCCTGATCCTCGCCACGGCGCTGCTGCTCACCGCGACCGCCGGCCACGCCGCGGCGGCGAGTTGCGGCGGCAAGAAGGCGACGATCGTCGGCACGCCGGGCAACGACACGATCGTCGGCAAGAAGGCCAGCGACGTGATCTACGGCGGCGGCGGCGACGACAAGATCCACGGCGGGCCGAACGGCAACGACCGGATCTGCGGCGGCCCCGGCGACGACACCCTGATCGGCGGCAGCGGCGGCGACATGCTCTACGGCGAAGCCGGCAACGACCGCCTGATCGGCGCCACCGGCCCGGACAAGCTCTACGGCGGCGAGGGGGCCGACTACCTGAGCAGCGGCAAAGGGCCGGACTGGCTCGACGGCGGCGGCGGCGACGACGTCCTCTACTCCGGCCGCGCATCCGACAAGCAGGTCGACGGCGGGCCCGGCGACGACCGCATCTTCACCGACCGCGGCAACGACCCGGCCGACGGCGGGCCGGGCGTCGACTACCTCGACGGCGGCCTCGGCGACGACCGGCTCGACGGCGGGCCGGGTGACGGCGACGTGGTCGTCGGCAACCACGGCAGCGACCAGCTCGACGGCGGCGAGGGCGACCGCGACGTGCTGCGCGGCGAACTCGGCCACGACGTGATCGACGGTGGGCCGGGGGTGGAAGACATCGCCTCCTTCGCCGGCGCCTCGGAGCCGGTCACCGTCGACCTCACCGCCGGCGTCGCCAAGGGCGACGGCCAGGACCGGCTCAGCGGGGTCGAGGACGTGATCGGCTCGTCATCGCCCGACACGATCAGCGGCGACGACGACGCGAACCGGCTCGACGGCGGCGCCGGCTACGACGACCTCGACGGTCGCGGCGGCAACGACTACCTGCTCGGCGGCCCCGACGGCGCCGCCTGCCGCAAGGCCGCCGCGGTCAGCCTCTGCGAGCGGATGGCGCTGCCCGCCGGCGGCGCCTCCCTGGTCCGCACCTCGAGCATCGACGGCTCGGCGTCGCTGAGCGTCCACGGCGGGCCGTCGGCGGACGACATCACGGTCGCCCTCGAGGGCTCGACCTTCGTCATCACCAACACGGCCGGCTTCCCCGAGGGCAGCGCCCAGGGCTGCGAGTCGAGCGGCGGCGCGCAGACCGTGCGCTGCCCCAACGGGGTTCAGATGATCACCGTCACCACCGACGGCGGCAGCGACACCGTCCGCGTCGCCGGCAGCGTGCCGGCCTCGGTGCAGATGCGGATCGACGGCGGCAGCGGTCCCGACTTCCTCTACGGCGGCCGTGGCAACGACGTGATCGAGGCCGGTAGCGACAGCGACCCCGACCTGCTCAACGGCGGCGCCGGCGACGACGCCCTGGTCGGCGCCCGCACCGATTTCCACGTGCCGGTCAACAGCGGCCGCAGCACGATGATCGGCGGCCCGGGCTCCGACGTGCTGGTCGGCGGCGACCCCTGCGACGGCGACGTCTACGACGGCGGACCCGGCAACGACAACGCCAACTTCTTCCGCTTCACGCCCGGCGTCGTCGCCCAGATCGGCGGCACCGCGAGGCGCGCCGGCGGCTCCTGCACCCCCGGCCGGGTGCTGAGCTCGGTCGAGGCGCTGGAGGGCACGCCGGGCCCCGACACGCTGATCGGCGACAACAGCGCCAACGCGCTGACCGGCGGCGCCGGCAACGACACGCTGATCGGCCGCGGCGGCCCCGACCGCCTCGTCGGCGGCGGCGGCAACGACCGCCTGATCGGCGGCGGCGGCCGCGACTCGCTGCACCAGTAGGCCGGGCTCAGGGGGCCGCTTGGGCCTCAGCCTCAATCCGGGTCGAAGCCCTCCTCGCCGACGAGCGGGACGAAGCGGCAGAAACCGATCTCCTCACGGCGCAGCTCGTCCCCCTGGCGGCGGAAGACGGTGAGCAGATCGGCGCTGCCGGTGGCGATCGGGACGACCAGGCGGCCGCCGTCGGCGAGCTGGCCGAACAGGGTGCGCGGCGGCGCCGGCGCGGTGGCGTGGACCGCGATCGCCTCGAACGGGGCGCGCCGCGGCAGGCCGCGGCTGCCGTCGCCGACGAGCAGCTCGACGTTCTCGACCCCGAGCCGGTCGAGGCGGCGGCGAGCGGCGGCGGCGAGCGGCTCGTGCCGCTCGATCCCGACCACCGCAGCGGCAAGGCGGGCGAGGACTGCGGTCGAGTAGCCGGAGCCGCTGCCGACCTCGAGCACGCGCTCCTCGCCGCGCAGCTCCAGCGCCTGGCAGATCGCGGCGACGATCCAGGGCTGGGAGATCGTCTGCCCCTCGCCGATCGGCAGCGCCGAGTCGGCATACGCCCGCCCCCGCTGGTCCGCCGGCACGAACTCCTCGCGCGGCACCGCCGCCATCGCGGCGAGGACGCGCTCGTCGCCGATGCCGCGGCGGCGCAGCTGCCGCTCGACCATGCGCCGCCGCTGCTCGGCGAGCCCGGCCACTAAAAGATGTAGTTGCGCAGCTTGCCCGGGTCGAGGACGGTGACCCGGCCGCGACCGGGCCGGACGACGCCGGCGCGCTCGAGGTCGGCGAGGAAGCGGCTGACGCTCTCCCGCGAGGTGCCGGCGAGCTGGGCCAGGTCGGACTGGTTCATGCGGATCGTGATCTCGCCGCCCTCGCCGGGCCGCGGGCCCTCTTCGGCGACGAGCTGGGAGAGCACGCCGGCGACGCGGCTGGGCACGGTCTGGAAGGACTGGCGCGAGATCCGCTCGTTGGCCGAGCGCAGCCGCCGCACCAGGGCGGCGATCAGCTTCACGGTGATCTCCGCGTGGCGGGCGAGCAGGGCGCGCACCTCACCGGCCGGCAGGGCGAGCAGCTCGCCGTCGCTGAGCGCTTCGACGCTGGCCGAGCGCACCTCCCCGTCGAGCATCGCCAGCTCGCCGAAGATGTCGCCCGGGCCGAGCGTCGCCAGCGTGATCGCCCGCCCGTCGGAGTGCTCGCGGGTGACCCGGAAGCTGCCCGAGCGGACGATGTAGCAGGCGTCGGAATGGTCGCCCTCGTGGAAGACCCGGGTCGCGGCCGGGAAGGAGCGCGGCACGGCGACCTGCGAGAAGCTCTCCAGCTCGCGTTGCTCGAGGTCGGCGAAGAGCGGCACGCTGCGCAGCAGCTCAACCGGACTCTGCTCGGAATCGGCCATCCGTCTGATTATCCCCCCAAGGGGGGAGAGAGACGCGGCCTGAGCCCTTGAAGAGGCATGAACTCATACTCAGACGTTGTAGATATATCTGTAGACTGCCGCCATGGCCGTCGTCGAGACCACGACGATCCGCGTCCGGCGGAGCACCCAGCGCCGCCTCGCCAAAGAGGCGGAGATCGCGGGGACGAGCGTGGTTGAGATGCTCGAGGCGGCCGTCGACCTGTGGGAGGAGCAGCGGCTTCTGGCCTCGATGGACGAGTCCTATGAAAAGTACGGGGACGAGATCCACAAAGAGATGAAGGCCTGGCTGGAGATGCCCCTCGATGGGTTGTCCAATGAGGACTGAGGAGGTCGAGGTCAAACGGGGCGACGTCTATCTCGCCGACCCCGATCCGGTCGTCGGGCACGAGCAGGGCGGCAAGCGACCTCACCTGGTGATCTCGATCAACCCGATGAACGGCTCTCCGGCGGAACTGTTGATCGGCGTGCCGCTGACAACCACGGATCGCGACAGCAAGCTGCACGTCCGCCTCGACCCCCCCGAAGGCGGCTTGACGAGGGCCACCTTCGCGATGCCCGAGATGGCCCGATCGGTATCGAGGGCCCGCCTGCTTCGCAAGCTCGGCCGGGCCTCCCCCGATACCGTCGAAGCCGTCGCCAAGCACGTCGGCATCCTGATCGGCCTCGGCCGCAGCCGCTGAGCGGCTCTACGTGACTCAGAGCGCGTGCATGTACGCGAAATAGGACGGCTTGGGCACGCCGTTGTACTGCATCAGGCCCCAGGCGGCGCTCTCCGCGCTCCACGGTTCGTCGAGCAGGGTGAACCAGCCAAGGCCGGCGACGTACCCGGTGCGCTGGACAATCCGGTAGGCGAGCCTCAGCCTGCGCGCCTGCTCGGCGCGCGAGACGAAGTAACCGCTGAACAGGCTGATCGGCTTGTCGGAGACAATCGTCCACTCCGAAAGCCAGAGGCGAGGAACCTTGCGACGTCCGTCGCGATAGACGGCCCGGATTTCGGCAAACAGGGTGTCGATGTCATTGAAGCCGCGGTAGTTGCCGAGCGGGTCATCGCGCAGGTCAGGCGAGCGCGCCTCGAAGGGGTTGTGACCCCAGAGATCCATGCGCGGCGGCCGTCCGTCGCGCAACTTCATCCATTGAACGAACTGGGGCGGCGCGACCGTGCCGCCGTTTAGGGACATGCCGCCGATCACGACGTTGCGCCGGTGCGCGCCCTTCAGCGCCGCATAGGCACGGTCGAGCAGCTCGGCATAACGGCGCGGCCCCTTGCGCTGCCCGCGTCGCATCGGCTGAAAGTTTTCGCCGCGGCTCGGCTCGCCCCAGATCATCCACATGCGGATCTCCGGGAAGCGGCGGCTCGCCGCGAAGGCGAAATCGGCGAACCAGCGCGGGTTCTTCGGCGCCCAGATCGGCACGCGATGGCCGCTTGCCCAGCGGGGCGAGCGCTGGATCAGGGCCGCCAGCCGGATGCCGCTGCCGTCTGCCGCCCGCACGATCTCCTCGACCTCACTCCAGTCGTAGGCGAGATCGTCCGGGTTGCGCGGTTGCGCCGGCCGCGTCGGCGCAACCTCGTCCCAGTGGATCTGGAACTGGTAGACATCGACCCCAAGCCTCCGGTAGGTGGGGAACGCTGAGCAGCGGTAAGCCGGATCGAAGCAGGCGGCGTTTCCGACAGGCAGTTCGTGCGGGCCCCAGATCGCCTTCAGCCCGCCAGCCTGCGCCGGGCTCACCAGGACCAGCGCCAGCGCGCAGGCCAGAACCGCTGTAGTCGTTTGCCGCTTATGTCTCATCGCTCACCCGTCTATTCGCCGCCCTGCGCCAACTCCCTCAAGCCGACATCCTGCGGATTCAACTCAAGCGAGGCGCGATAGTAGACCCGCGCGCGGCGGTCATTTCCCGCGCGCGTCTCAAGATCGCCCAACAGCCCGAGCGTAACGAAGTTGCGGCTCTCCAGGTTAAGGGCCTCGCGCAGGGCCACCCGCGCCTCCTCGTGTCGGCCCTGGCTCTCGAGCGCCGAGGCCTGCAGGTAGAGCGGCGTGGTCGAGACCGGGTTGAGCCGACCCGCCGTGCGGGCGGCCTCCAGCGCCGCCGGCGGCGAGCTGCGGGCCTCGATGCGCGCCTTGCGCACATAGAAATCGGAGAGGAAGAGCAGGGTGACGCCAGCCAGCGCCGCGGCGAGTCCCAGCGCCGCGGCCGCGCGTCCGACGCTCCAGCCCCCGCCGGCATCGGCGACGTCCCCCCGACCTTCCCGCTCACCTCCCGCGGCGGCGAGGCCGAGGGCAAACACGGCGAGCCCGAACAGCCCCGGCAGCAGCCAGAGCCAATCGACCGACGCCTGCGCGAGCACGGTGGTCCCGGCGGCCGCCAGGCCGGCCACCCAGAGACGCTCGCGCTCGGCTCCCCGCCGCACCCGCCGTGCGATCGCCAGCCCAACGGCCGTCAGCCAGGCGAGCAGCAGACAGAGGCCCAGCAGGCCGGTCCCCGCGAGCAGCCGCAACGGCAGGCTGTGCGGATTGCTCAGGTTCCGGTCGGTACGGCGGTCGCGATAGTAGGCGAAGCTGTAGCTGCCTTCGCCCGCACCGGCGAGCGGATGCTCGAGGAACTCGTCCCAGGCGATCCCGTAGAGGTCGTAGCGCTGGCCGCTGACCGTGCCGAGCCTGACCCCGCCGGTGCCGGTCGTGGCAGCCTCGAGGTTGGTGAACTCGTCGAGCTTGTCGCCCGCGTAGGTGACCGGGTCGCCGACCCGCCCGATCGCCACGGCGCAGGCCAGGACGGCAAGCGCGGCTAGGCCGGCCGTCGCAAGCTGCTGTGCCCGGACCCTCGCCCGCAGATCGACGCGCAGGCCGTTGTCGAGAACGGCGAGGAAGAGGCCCGCGGTGAAGGTCGCCCCGACGACCAGCAGCAGCGCGACGCCGGCCCTTTGGGCGTCAGCGTCGGCGACCGTGCCGGCGCCGGAGTCGAAAGCGTGGAACGGCTCGAGCAGGACGCCCGAGGCGATTGCGATCGAGGCGGCGGCGGCGATCGCCAGCCAGGCGCGGCGAACCCGGTCGGGTCCGATCAGGAGTGAGACCGCGCCGCCGGCGACGAGCCCGAGCAGGACGCCGCGCGACTGGGTCAGGAACGCCAGGCCGAGCAACAACGCGACGCCGGCGAAGGCGGCCGCGCGGCCGCCCGATCCGATCCCGCGCCGGGCGGCGATGCCGATCAGGGGCCAGACCGCAAAGGCGAACAGGGCGGCAGTGCCGTTGCGGTAGCCGGCCGGCGCGTTCAGTCGTCCGGCCAGGAAGGCATCGGCGCCTTCGAAGAAGACGCGAAGCAGGACGACGATCGCGATCGCGGCGACGCCGGCGAGCAGGCCGCCGCCCAGCCATCGCGTCCATTCGCCCCTCATCGCCGCGGCGACGGCGACGGTGAAGACGGCCGCGTAGAACAGCGCCCGGGCGCCCCCCTCCCACGCCCCCACCGGGCTCTCGGACCAGGCGGCCGAGAGCAGGACGAGCGCCGCCAAGCACCAGATCGCGACCAGCCCGACGGCGAGCGGTCCGCGGCGCGGCAGGGAGAGGCCGCCGGCCAGCGCCTGGGCGAGCAGCAGCGCCAGCGTGAGGATGGTCAGCGGCGCCCAGTAGCGCAAGTCGAATGCGCTGTCCCACCACACCGAGGCCAGCAGCAGGACACCGACAAGGAACGCCGGGGCCGCGGCAATGATCCCTCTGGCTCGCCCCCCCTCTAAGATCCCACTCTCGTGCTCGGACGATCCCGACTGATTCTGACCCTGTCGCTGCTCGGCCTCTTCGCGCATCCGGCCGCAGCATATGCGGCTCCGGGGGACCCCGCGCCGGGGAGCCCGTCCGGGGCCGTCTACGAGTTGCCGTTCGAGCGGGGCCGGGTCGACGCGGCGCCGAAGGGTGGCGGAACGGGGGCAATGAGCGCCGGAGAAGGGGGCTCCCACTACCGCTCGGAGAACGACTTCGGCTCCTCCTCGCATGTACCGGGCGAGCCCGGCGAGGCGAGCGGCGGGGCAGGAGGCGACGCCGGCGGCTCCGGCGGCGGCCAGGGCTCGGGCTCGGCGGCGGGCGGGGGCAATGGCGCGCAACCCGGCGCGGCCCCGGACGGCGCCGCCGCCGCCCAGATCGTCGACACCGGCAACACCTCGCTTGCCGCCACTCTTGCGCTGCTCGCCGCGATCGGCCTGGTGGCCCTCGCGGTCGGGGGAGTCGCCGCTCGCGCCAACCGGCTCAGCTCGCGTTAGCGGCGCCCCAGGCCAACAGCTCACGTACACAGCGCCTGCCGGCGTCGCCCCTCCCATAGAGATCCGGATCGGGCGACTCGGCGCGACGGCGCTCCAGCAACTCGCCCAGCGAGCGCAGGGCGAGGTCGGCATCGAGGCCGACGACGCGGTTCCAACCGGTCTCGACCGTCTCCACCCACTCGGTCTCCTCGCGCAGGGTCAGGCAGGGCACCCCCGCCAGGTAGGCCTCCTTCTGCAACCCGCCGGAGTCGGTCAGCACGGCGCGGGCGCCGCGCACCAGGCAGGTGAAGTCGAGGTAGCCGAGGGGCTCTATCGGCACGACGCCGGGGGCCGCCGCCAGGCTCTCGTCCAGGCCGAGCTCCGCCAGCCTGGCGCGGGTGCGCGGGTGCAGCGGCCAGACCAGCGGCCCGTGTCGCTCGGCGGTGGTGGCGAGCAGCCCGGCGGCGCGCCGCAACGCGCCGGGCTCATCGACATTGGCCACCCGGTGAAGGGTCGCCACCAGGTAATCGCCGCGGACGAGGCCAAGCCGCGAGTGAACCTCAGAGCGGCGCTCGGCGAGCGGGCCGAAGGCGATCGCGACGTCAGCCATCACGTCGCCGACCAGGCGGGCGCGCTTCGCCATGCCCTCGGCGCGCAGGTTGGCGACCGCCGCCTCGGTGGAGCAGAGCAACAGCCCCCCGAGGCGATCGGCGACGATCCGGTTCACCTCCTCCGGCATCGTGCGGTCGAAGGAACGCATGCCGGCCTCGATGTGGGCGAGTGGAATATTCAGCTTGGCGGCGACGAGGGCAGCCGCCAGGGTGGCGTTGGTGTCGCCATAGACGAGCATCGCGTCGGGCCGCTCGGCGACCGCCAACGGCTCCAGCCTTGCCATCGTCGCCGCCGTCTGCCTGGCATGGCTGCCGGAGCCGACCCCGAGCCGGTGGTCGGGGGGCGGCAGGCCGAGCTCCTCGAAGAAGACCGCCGAGAGCTCGCGGTCGTAGTGCTGGCCGGTGTGCACGAGCGTCTCGACGGCGCGCTCGCGCAGGTGGCCGGAGACCGCCGCGGCCTTGACGAACTGGGGCCGGTTGCCGACGACCGTGAGGACCCTCATCGGGAAATCCGGCAGCCGCTCACCCGACCGCCGCGACCTCAGCGACGGCGGTCGCTACGGTGGCCACGTCGGTCTCGCTCAGCGCCGGGCCCATCGGCAGCGCCAGCGACTCCGCCGCCGCGCCCTCGGCGCCGGGCAGCGGCGAGGGCGGCGCGTGAGCCGCCATCGCCGGCTGGCGGTGCAGGGGGATCGTGTAGTAGGCGCGGGCGCCGATTCCGGCGTCGGCCAGCCCGGCCGCGAGGCGCTCGCGCCGCGGGCTGCGGACGACGTAGAGGTGGTAGCAGCATTCCCCGCCGGCGGTCTCCACCGGCAACTCGACATGGTCGCCCAGACCGCTTGCCGCGTAGGCGGCGGCGGCACGCCGGCGCGCAGCCGTCCACTCACCGAGGTGGGGAAGCAGCACCCGCAGGCCGGCTGCCTGCAGCTCATCGAGGCGGGAGTTGTAGCCAACCTCGGTATGGGTCCGCCGGTCGGCGGAGCCGTGGGTGCGCAGGCGGCGCGCAGCCGCGGCGACCTCGTCGTCGTCGGTGACGACGACGCCACCGTCGCCGAACCCGCCCAGGTTCTTGGCGGGCATGAAGCTGAACGTGGCGGCGTCGCCCAGGGCGCCGGCCCGGCGACCGCCGAGCCGCGCCCCAGCCGCCTGCGCGGCGTCCTCCAGCAGGCGCAGTCCGGCGCCCGCGGCGAGGTCGCGCAGCGCGCCCATCGGCGCCGGGTTGCCGAAGAGATGGACCGGCAGCAGCGCCCTCGTGCGGTCGCCGATCGCCGCCTCGGCGCTCGCCGCGGTCATCGTCAGGGTACGTGGGTCGACGTCGCAGAAGACCGGCGCCGCGCCGGCGTTGACCACGGCCTCGGCGGTCGCGTAGAAGGTCAGCGCCGGCACCACCACCTCGTCGCCTGGGCCAATCCCCAGCCCCCGCAGGGCGATCGTCAGCGCATCGGTGCCGTTGGCGACGCCGATGCAGTGCCGCACCCCGAGGAACGCCGCGAACTCCGACTCGAACGCCTCCACCTCGGGCCCGAGGATGTAGCGGCCGGACTCGAGCACCGCCCGCTGGCGCGCCGCCACCTCGTCGAGCAGAGGCTCCAGCGCCGTCCGGGCCGCGAACAGCGGCACCGCGGTCGCGGCAGGGGTCATCGCCATCTCTCCAGCAGGTCTCCGTCTCCCACCTCGCGGACGCTGCGCGCGGGAACCCCCATCGCCACCGCGCGCGCCTCGAGATCGGCGGCGACCACCGCACCGGCGGCGACAAAGGCCTCCTCGCCGATCTCGACTCCGGGGCAGATCACGACGCCGCCGCCGATCCGGCAGGCGCGCCGCAGGAGAGCGCCGTGCAGCTCCTCGTCGACGGAGTGACGGCCCATCGTGTTGTCGTTGGTGAGCGTCACCCCCGGACCGAGGAAGGCGTCGTCCTCGATCGTCGATCCTCCGGCCAGGTAGCAGCGCGTCTGCACGCTGACCCGCTCGCCGACGATGACGCCAGGATCGACAGCGCTGAAGCTGCCGATCGTCGCGCCGGCGCCGATCGTCGCGCCATCCCTGATCTGCGCGTGATCGCCGATCCGCGCCCCGGCGCCGATCCGCACGCCTGGGTGAATCACCACATGGCCGCCTAGCCGCACCCCCTCGCCGAGCAGGACGCCGTCGCCGATCAGCAGTCCGGGAGCGAGGTCGGAAGGGGCCAGGGTCGCGCCGCTCATGCCGGCGCGACCCTGGCTTCCAGCTCGACCGCCGACCCACCCGTCTCCAGCGAGAGCTGCAGCGCCTCGAGCACGCGGACGACGCGAACCCCGCTGGCCCCATCGGCGCGCGGCCGGCCGCCGCCCCGCACGCACTCGAGGAAATGCTCCAGCTCGACACGCAGCGGCTCTTCACCGCCGACCGCCGGGCTGCGCGCCTCGCCCGAGCGGACGACGTAGGCGCCGGCGGAGTCCCCGTCCGGATCGAAGCCCTTGTCGAAGATCGTCAGCTTGCGCTCGGTCGCCATGTCGTCGAAGGTCGCCATCCGCTGCGCGCCGACCACGGTGAGGCGGCGCTCCTTGTGAGGATCGAGCCAGGACAGGTGCATGTGCGCGACCACTCCCGAGGCGAAGCGGAGGTGGCAGAAGACAACGTCCTCGACTCCCTCGCGCACGTAGCTCTCGCCACGAGCGCTGACCTCGAGTGGCAACTGCCCGGTCAGCGCGAGGACCACGGAGACGTCGTGGGCACCGAGGCTCCAGAGCGCGTTCTCGTCGGCACGCAGCTTGCCGAGGTTGAGTCGCTGCGAGTAGATGTAGCGGACGCCGCCCAGCTCGTCGGCGTCGATCAATCGCCTCAGCGCCTCGACGCCGGGATGGAACTCGAGCAGATGGCCGACCATCAGGATCCGCTCCCGCTCGGCGGCGAGGGCCTCGATCCGCTCGGCGTCGACGACGCGTTGGGCAAGCGGCTTCTCGACGAAGCAGTGCTTGCCGGCCTGCAGCGCCCGGGCCGCGGTCGCGGCATGGGTGGACACCGGCGTCGCCACCGCGACCGCGTCGAGGCTCTGGTCGCCGAGCAGCTCGTCGAGATCGTGCGTGAAGCGGGCGCCGGGAAAGCGGGAGCGCCACTGCTCGTCGCGGTCGGTGTCGGTGTCGCAGCACCAGGCAAGCTCGCAATCGGCGATGGCGGCGAGGTTGCGGGCGATGTTGGAGCCCCAGTAACCCAACCCGACGAGCCCGACCCTGATCTTCCGGCGCGTTGGCGGCAAAGCTGCGATCGCCCGACCCTAGCGGGGCGATCCCACTCCCAGGGCGAAAGCCAGGGGAAGGATGGCGATCGCCATCGTCGCGACTCCGGCGTAGGCCACTGAGCGGGTGGGCGACGCGCCTCCCCGCACCCGCTGCCAGGTGAGGATGGCGGGCAGGCCGACCGTCTTGGCCAGCACGGCGAGATCCTCTCCCGGCGAGGTCGAGCGGGCGTAGGCGAGGTCAAGCGCAACCTTGTCGGGCAGCAGCTGCTCGCGGTAGTAGGCGTCGGGGTCCTCGTGCCGGCTGAGCACCCGCGCCTCCACCCCGGCATAGCGCAGCTGGGTGGGACCGGTTATGCCGGGGGGGACCGCGAGTATCTCCCGGTAGTCGTCCGAGTGCAGTCGCACGAACTCCTCCAGCTCGGGCCGCGGCCCGACGAAGCTCATCTCGCCGCGAAGCACGTTCCAGAGCTGCGGCAGCTCGTCGAGGCGGGTGGCGCGAAGGAAGCGGCCGACGGGGGTGATTCGGCGGTCCTCGGCGCCGGCGATCGCGCTGCCGGCGACGCCTTCCCTCATCGTGCGGAACTTCAGCATCTCGAACGCCCGTCCACCCATCCCGATCCGTACGGCACGATAGATGACCGGACCGGGCGAATCGAGGAAGACGGCGACGGCGATCAGCAGCGCCACCGGCGCCGCGAACGGGACGAGCACGACGAGCGCGACGAGATCGAGGGCTCGCTTGACCGCGGGCATGTGCGTGTATCGGTTCATGACGAAGATGCCTAAAATCGGGGATTGCCTAACGGAGAGCCGGCCCGCTACGACGACGTGGCGTAATAGGCTGAACTCTGCACTCCACAACGGCAGAGAACACAAGACGGGAAGGTACACATTGAACTGGCGGGTTCCCCTGTGCCGCCCGACATTCCGGGAAGAGGAGCTGGAGGCTCTGCTCGACACTTACCGGTCCGGCTGGCTGACCACCGGCCCTCGCACCGCAGCGCTCGAAGAGGCCTTCTGCGAGTACACCGGCGCCCGCCACGCGGTCCCGGTCAGCAGCTGCAGTGCGGCGCTCCACCTCGGCTGCCTTGCCGCCGGCTTCGGCCCCGGCGACCGCGTGATCGTCCCCTCGCTGACCTTCACCTCGACGGTCGGCGCGGTGACCCACGTCGGCGCGACGCCCCACTTTGCCGAGATCGCCGGACCGACCGAACCCTGGCTCTCCGCCGCCGCGGTCGAGGCGGCGATCGACGAGCGCACCAAGGGCATCGTCACGATGGCCTACGGCGGCCATCTGGGCGAGACGGCGGAGATCGCCTCGCTGGCCCGCGAGCGAGGGCTGGCGCTGATCGAGGACGTCGCCCACGCGGCCGGATCGCGGGTCGGCGGTCGCCACGCCGGCACCTTCGGCCTGGCGGGGGCATTCAGCTTCTCCGCCAGCAAGAACCTGGGGATCGGCGAGGGCGGCATGCTGGTCAGCGACGACGCCGACCTGGCCGACAGGATCGCCCGGCAGAGCTGGCATGGGCTCGGCTCGCAAGCGTGGAGCCGGCACCACCAATCGGCGCCCGAGTACGAGCTCGGGACGCTCGGCTTCAACTACCGCTTCGACGACCCGCGCGCCGCCCTTCTGCGCAGCTGCCTCGGGCGTCTCGACGAGGACAATCGGCGGCGAGCCGCGATCGACGCCGCCTTCCGCGAGGCCCTCGCGGCGCAGGAGTTGATCGAGCCGACCGCCCCCTTCCCCGCCGGCGAGCCGTCCAGCCACTGCATCTTCACCGCCGTGCTGGACCCCTCGGTCGACCGCGACGCGTTCCGCCGCGCCCTCGCCGAGCGCGGCGTGCAGAGCACGGTCCACTACCCGCTGCTCCACCTCGACGGCGTCCACGCCCGGCCCGATCTGCGGCTCCCGATCAGCGAGGACTACGCCCGCCGCTGCGTCACCCTGCCGCTCTTCCCCCAGATGGAGGAGTGGCAGCAGGAGCTCGTGGTCGAGGCGGCCGTCGAGGCCCTCGACGGCCGCCAGCGGGCCGCGGTCGCCGCATAGGCAGCGAGCCGATGGGGGTCGAGGCATGGTCGCTGGCCAACCCCGGCAACCGCGCCGCGCGGGCGGAGTTGACCGCGGCGCTGCTCGACGCCGCGGAGGAGCCGATCCGCGGGCCGGGAGCGCTGCTCGACTGCGGCTGCGGCAGCGGCTGGCTGCTGGAGGCTCTGGCCGGCGCGGGGATCGAGCCGCGCCGCCTGCACGGGGTCGAGCCCGATTCCGCCCGACGCGAGGCGGCCCGGGGCCGCGTCCCCGGCGCCGAGATCATCGCGGCCGACGCCACGGCATTGCCCTTCGCAGACAGCGCCTTCGCCGCCGTCTTCTTCGTCGTCTCGCTCTCCTCGATGGGAGCGGCGCCAACCGTCCGCGCAGCGCTGGCCGAGGGCCAGCGTGTCCTCGGTCCGGGCGGCCTGCTCGCGATCTACGAGCCGCGCCTGCCGAACCCGCTCAACCGCGACGTCCGCCTCCTCCGCCGCGCCGATCTGCGCGCCGCCGGGGTGACGCCGACCGAGACCCACTCGCTCACCCTGCTGCCCCCGCTCGGCCGCCGGCTGGGGCGACTGACCGGAGCGCTGCACCCCGTCCTCTTACGTCTCGCCCCCCTACGCTCGCACAGGCTGGCTGTGCACCGAAAGCAGGGAACCCCGGCCGGATCCGGAACCTGAATCAGCACCACAGCCGAACCCAAGCCGACGCGCCGACGCTTTGTCGCCAAGCGCCTCGACCGCCGCTGCATGTGAAGGACGATGCCCCGCCGCAGCGTAGAAAGACGGGTCGCCCGTCCACCGGGTCACTGCCCATGAATCAGGAGCCGCTCCGGCACGACGTGAATGACTACATGGGGCATCTCGAGCTCAAGCGTCTCGAGCGGGAGCTCATGGGTCCAGAGAAAGACGAAGCGGCTGAAGTGCTCGGCGAGCCAGGGGATCAACTGCAGGCAGCAGGCAGGGCCAACCAGCACGGCACGGGGCAGATCCAGCCTCCCCGGCACCTCGTATAGATGCGGGGCCCGCCCACGAGTCACCTCGAGATGGGACGGCGCCGGCATCCGCAGCGCCTTCAGATTCGAGACGTCGACGACCTCGGCCTCCTCCTCCCAGTCCCCCTCGGCCTCGACCGGCGTGAAGCTGCCCTCGGCGAGCGCCACCTTCGTCTTGTCGGCCAGGTCACCGCGAAAGCCCGGCCGGGTTGAGAAGTGCGCCTCCTCCTCGAGCAACGGCTCGCCAAGCTCGACAGCCCTCTTGCCGGCCTCCTTCATCAGAGCACGATAGGCAAAGAATGCGCCTCGGTCGTTCCACTCGCTGCCGGTGCGCGGGAAGACCTCGCGACCGCTGCCGCCCTGACGAAGAATGGGATGGAGGTCGACGATGTCGCCGCCGTTGCGCTGCATCAGCACCGCGTTGAGCTGGGGGACGGGACGCCCGGGGTGCAGCGAGGCACCCTCGGGGAGGAGCTTCCCGCAGAGCCGCTCCTTCATGGGGGCGACGGCGAACATGTACGGGATCCGCAGCTGGCGCATCCGCCGATGACGCTCGACCATCTCCTCGGCCCGGGCCTCCACGTCGGCGTCCGAGAGCAGCGGCGCGCCGCCCAACTGGGCCGGGGCAAGGTTCGCCCGGTCGGCGAGGAAGAGCCACCCCCCCTGGCCAACCAGCGCCGCTTCGCCGGGATCGGGGGTCGGCTCGTCCTCGGGCACGAAAGGGACTCGGGCCTGCGGTCCGCCAGCGACGACGAACGTGGTCCCCTCCCAGGGCCCGTCCGGGAATCTGGAGATCGTCTCGAAGCCCTCGAATGGGAGCACGGCAACCCGGTCCGGCCCGGCGGTCACTCGAATCGAGTGGGACTCGTGGGCGCTGAGCTGCTCGGGAAGCTGGAGGTCGAACCCGTAGTGCCCCGTGCCGATTCCGGCCTCAGCCAGGACGCTGCGCTCGACGTCGGCGATCCCCATCGCCACAGGCTCGCCGTCGACCAGGATCTCGACCTCGACCGCCTCGTCGGGCTGCTCGGGGTCCCAAGCCCAACCGATCGCGCGGCCGTCGACGACCGCTTCCAATCTTCCTTCCATCGCTCTGCTCACGCGCGGGACTCTAGGGAGGCGCTCAGCGCCGCACGGCGCGATCGCGGCCGAAGCGCCGTGCATGCTCCTGGGAAAAGAGCAGGTACTCGGAGAGCGCCGCCCGGCAGATCGAGTAGCGCTCTGCGGTCAGCCTGCCTGCCGCCTGGAGAGCGCGGACACGTGGGCGATTCCCGATCAGTTCGGCGATCCCGTCGATCGCCTCGTCGGGCTCGAGCGTTTCCACGGCGACCGCGTTGACGCCATCCTCGACGAACTCCCAGACGCCGCCGAGGCGCGGCACGATCGCCGTGCAGCCGCACGCCATCGCCTCCAGCGCGGTGCGGCCGAACGCCTGGTAGAGGGACATGTCGAGGAAGACGTCGGCGCGGTTGAGCAGCGTCGCCACCTCCGGCCGGCTGAGGATCCCCTGGTGGTTGGAGAGCAGGGGAACCGAGCTCGTCAGCTTCAACATGTCGTCGTCGCCGCAGCCGAAGGTGACCAGCTCGACCTCCTCCCCGAAACGCCGTTGCACGGCCTCGAGCACCGCCACGGTCGCCGTCGGCTGGCGCCGCGGGGTCCTCGGGCGAACCATCGCGACGACCCGGAGCGGGCCGTCGTCGACTCGCAGGTCACCGAGCTTGAAGAGCTGCTCGTCGATGCTCGGCTCGACCTTGGCGACGTGCAGGCGATGCCGTTCGCCGACGATGTTGCAGAGCCAGTGCGTCTTGGCGAAGAGCAGGCAGTCGGGAACGGCGGTGTAGGAGTCGACGGCCTCCTTGATGTCGGCGGAGTCGTTGGAGGTGAAGAAGGGCTCGTAGTCCTGGACGTAGTACGCCGGTAGGAAGTCGTCGCGGCGCGAGCGCAGGTCGGCGAGCATCGCGACGGACTTGAAGTGGGTGGCCGAGACCACATCGGCGCTCTCCGTCTTCCCGGCCAGCTCATCGGGGTCGGCGAACGTCTCGAATACGTCGTCCGCGTCGTCGTAGGCGGCGACGGCCCGCTTCCAGGCCCGCTCGGGCAGCATGATCCGCGCGTGCAGTCCCAACTCCCGAAGTCCCTTCACCTCCTGATAGACGGAGTGCGAGCCCCCTGAGCCCCCGGCGCCGAGACCCGGAAGGATGAAGGCAACGTCGAGCGGATCGCGGTGGGCCGCATCGAGAGCGCCGATCAGCGAGGGGGAGCTCGACAGAGCGTCGGACAGCTCGTAGCGGAGCGGCTTCAGCGACTCGTCCCTCTCCAGCTCCTCGACCAGGGCATCGATCTTCTCGGCGCCGTGCTTGCGCTGGAAGATCTCGTAGTTGCGCTTCGCGATCGGCTTGCGCACCGCGGGCGAGTACGACTTCGACTTCGCGTGGAAGACATAGCAATCGTCGACGACCGCCAGCTCGAAGCCCGCCTGTCGGGCCCTGTAGCTGAAGTCGTTCTCCTCGCAATAGCCGCTGGCGAAGTTCTCCTCGTCGAAGTAGCCGATCCTGTCGAAGACAGGCCGTTTGACGACGTAGCAGAAGCCGTTGATGAAGGGGAGGCGGGGGCGGGCCCGCTCTGAGACCCGCTCGAGCAGCCTGCCCACCCCGTCCTCATTGGCGAAGACCGGAAGTGGATTGGTCGCCCAGGCGCCTGCTTCGCGCAGCTCGGGCACAGACTGGTGACTGGCCGCGTTGGAGAGCGGCCCGAGGATCCCGATCCGCTCGTCGGACTCACCGCAGGCGATGATCCGCTCCAGCCAGCCGTGGGTGACGATCGTGTCGCTGTTGAGGAGGACTGCATAATCGCCGGTGGACTCACGCATGCCGAGGTTGGCGGCGATCGTGTACCCGTGGGGGGAATCGTCGTTCTCGATCAGCGTCATCTCCGGGTTCGCGGCTGCCGTCGCGGCCAGGTAGGCGCTGGTCTCCGCGTCGCTGCCGTCGTTGACGACGATCAGCCGGAATGGATAGCTCGCCTTGTGGACCAGGGACCAGAGGCAGCGGCGCACGTCCTCGAGCGCATCGTGGACGGCGACGACGACATCGACGCTCGGGCCCTGGGCGGTCTGGGCAGCGGCGGCGCGGAGATAACCGCGGCGGTCCTGCGGCGAAGGCTGCGCCAGCGGGTCAGCCCCCTTGGTCGACAGCGGCTGATACTCGGCGGTGAAGCTGGTCAAGGCATCGCGCTCGGACTCCGAAGGCCTCCTCGGCGCCAGCTCGGGCGGTGGTGGGGACGGGTCCTCCGGGGCGCCCGGCTCTTGCGGGACGCTCGGCCTCACCGGCGACGGCTCCGCGGTCGGCGCCGCGCCGAGTTCCCCGATCAGGCTCTCGTGCCGCGCTGCGAGGTCCTGGAGGCGGCGCTCGAGCGCGGAGCTCTCCGCTTGGGCGATCTCGGCGTCGGCCCGCGCCCTGCCGACAGCGGTCTGCAGCTTGACCATCTGGGTGTTGAGCCTCTGCACCTCGAGCTCGCGATCCTCGAGCATCTCGCACAGCTCGGCGGCGGCGTGACGACCGGTGTCGGCCTGGCCGCGGAGGTCGTCGATCGTCCTCTCCAGGCTTTCGCGACCCTCCTCGAAGTCCGCGACCAACCGCGATCTGGCGACGATCGCCTCCTCCAGCTCGGCTCGCATGGCGTCGATTCGCCCTTCGGCGGCTTCCCGCGCGGCGGTCGCGCTCTCAACCTCCGAGCGGCCCTCCTTGGCCTTGGCCTCCAGCTCGACGAGGCGCATAGCCTCGCGCTCGTGCCGCTCCTCGGCGACCTCAACCTCCTCGCGCATCCGCCGCGCCTTGCGCCGTTCGACGGCCAGCTCCTCCTCGAGCTCGTCCTCCCGCTCCTCGGCGGCGTCGCGCTGGCGCTTGAGCCGGGCGAGACGACGCTCGGTGTCCTCCAGCTCATCGCTCAACGCGCCGTCCCGGCCCGCATCGCCGTCCCCCGCGCGCTCCTCTTCTGCGGCTTTCAGGCGCTGCTCGAGCTCGGCGACCCTCCGGCCGGCCTGGCTCGCCTTCACTCGCCTGATCTCGGTGTCGATTCTCGCCCGCTCGAGCGCGTCGATCCGCTTGCGGAGAAACTCGCTGTCGGCGGTCGAGGCGAGCAGGTCGGCGGTCTTTCCGCGTCCCTCCAGCATCTCGGCAGGGGCGAGGACGCCAAGGCCGTGCTCGCCGGCGACCTCGAACAGCTTCCACTCGGTGTCGCTCTGCTCGATGAAGTCCTCGATCGCGCCGACCACGCCGCTGTGCTCCGGCGCCGGCTTGCGGGCGTTGGCGAGGTGGGCGTTGATCCCCTCGTCGACTAGCTCGTCATGGTCAGGGTGGATGGCCTTACGCTCAAATGGCCAGCGCTTGTCGGCTGGGATGGCCTCAGGGTCGTAGTAGAGGTCGCGCCGCCCGTAGGGCCAGCCGATGTCGTGGAGGACGACGACCGGGGGTTCCTCCCCCTCCTCGCCGGCGCGACGCTCCAGCAGGAGCAGCTCATTGAGGACCGTGTACCAGTTGTGGTCGCCGTCGATCAGTGCCAGGTCGAAGGGCTCGAGGGTGGGCAGCACCTCAAGGCTGAGCCCTCGGTGGAAGACGAGCTCCTCGGGGTATTCCCGTTCCAGCTCGTCGACGTCGAACTTCGGCTCGGGATCTATCGAGTGGACGACGATCCCACGGGAACGCCCATGCTCGAGCAGGACGCGGGTGGTCGTGCCTAGATCGGCGCCGATCTCGAGGATGGCCTCCGGAAGCAGCGAGTCGATCAGCGGCTCGATCAGATCACTCCAGAAGGCCAGCATCGAAGGGCCCGGGGGGCGCTCGTGCGTTCCGGTACTGGCCATCAAACCGATCGAGCGCTAGTCGAGATCAGGGCGATCCTCAACCGCCGCAACATGTTGCGGGCTGACCCAGACGCGCGCCTCCCTGGGGGTGTTGAAGCGAGCGAAACCTTCCTCTTTCGACCCGGCCGCTTGGTTGAGCGCCTCGATGACCTTCTTGGCATCGAGGGCAATAGTCAGCTCACGACCGTCGCTGAGCCGGATCTTTGAAAAAGCCACGCTGCCCCTGTCTTCGACTGGTTGGGAAGAGATGCTGTGCGAGCCGCACGATACCCCTATCAGGGTTGTCTGAGATCCGCCTCAAGCCCCTCGCGCACCTCGCCGTCGGGATCGTCCGCGGCCGGTGGCCGGGAGAGCGCCGGAAGGCCGCGCTGCGCGGCGGACATGGCGAGCTCGTACGGATCGGGGGGCGGCGGGGAGCGGCGGAGGCTGAGCGCTCGGGCGATCCTCCGCAGGCGGCGGCCGAACCGCACCGATCTCGTCTCCGCCGCTTCGTCGATGCGCGCCGCCACCTCATCCAGCAGCTCGCCGCCTGCCCGCACCTGCTCCCGCAGCCCCTCCACCTCGGCGCGCAGCTTCTCGATCTCGGCGTTGGACGCCTGCAGGGCGTCCTCGCGGTGGGAAAGGCGCCCTTGGGCAAGCCTCTCCCGCTCGGTGACGTCGTGCAGCTCTCGCTCGCGGGCGACGGAGCTCTGCTGGAGCTGGGCGATGCGCTCCTTCAGCTCTGAGGCCTCCGTCCGTTCCGCGCTGAGCTGTGTGGTCGCCTCTTCGAGGCGGACACGTACTTCGATCAGGCCGCGGCGCTCATCGTCCCGTTCCCCGGTGAGGACCTCGAGCCGCTCATCGCGTGAGAGCAGATCCTCCTCGAGGCGCTTCAGGCGCCACTCGAGCGCCTCTCGAATCGGCTCGGACGTCCGCTCGGGCTGAGCCTGTGGCGCAGGTTGGGGCCGCTCAGGGGGGAGTTCCGGCGGGTGCGACGTGGCCAGCTCCACCTCGACCTCGAGGCGCGCCGCCTCGGCGCGGCGAACCTGACTGCGCAGGAATCGCGACGCCCGCAGGCCCTCGAGGACCCTGCTGACCTCGGGCCGTTCGGCGCGTCGCCGAGCATCCACGAGGACCCCGCAGCCGTGGAATCCCGGCACCTCGGTCATCGCCCATTCGAGGTCGCTCTCCGCGATCAAGTCCTCGACCGCGCTCAGCACTCCGGAGCGCGGCTCGAAGTCACTGACCGCGCAGTAGGGCGTCAGCTTCAGGCCGTCGGGGCACGGATCGCGCCTGCCGGGGATGAGGCCGAGGGCCGAGTGCTCGTGGCGGTGAGCTGCGGGGATCGCGGCGGGGTCGTGGTATCCGTCGCGACGTCCGAACGGCCAATGCAGGTTGTGGACGACGACGACCGGCGCCGGGCGGCGCGCCCGCTCGGCTGCCTCGATCAGCATCCTCAGCTCGGTGTGGACCGAGTACCAGTTCGGGTCGCCGTCGAGCAGAGCCAGGTCGACCGCACCGATTCGGCCGATCGCGCTGATCGCCCGCTGGGCATGAATGACGAGCCGCTCACCGTGCTCCTCTGCGAGGTCGGGGTCGAGCGAGGGGGCGGGGTCGACGGCATGTACCGGGGCTGATCCGGCGCCCGGGGCCTCCAGGACCTTCCTGGTCAACCGTCCCGCACCGGCGCCCGTCTCGAGAATCGAGTGCGGCTCGAGCGCCTCGATCAGAGGCGCGACCACCGGTGCGAAAAGGCGATGCATCGGCCGAGTTTATGTGGTGGAAATTGCCTCGTCAGGCTGGGGCGGGCGACGGGCAGTGGCGTGCTGGTAGCGAGCCGGACGCCGTTCGGCCGCACGACGCTCGACCCTCACCTCGTCGAAGCCGGCCGTCTTCAGCTCACGCTTCGCCGCCATCCCAGAGACAAGACGCACCTTCGATCGGGTGCGACCGCGGGCTGTCAGCTCGAGGAAGGGCTTCGCGACCAGTGCCGGGATTTGGTGAACGAGGGGCATGCCCGTGAACGGGTCCAGCGGTGAGGCGAGGTTCGGATTGCGCATGACCAGACGGGCCCCGGGACGCGCGATCCGAAAGACATGCTCGAGCGCGCGGCGCCGATCGGATCGGTCGGTCACGTAGCAAAAAGAGTTGTTGAGGACGATCAGGTCGAAGGAGCGATCGGGAAGGAGCAGAGCCTCGATCCAACCCCGTCGGAAGTTCGCGCCGAGGCCCAGCTCGGCGGCCAGCTTCGCTCCCACCTCGAAGCGGTCTTGGTTCGGGTCTACACCGACGACACGGGCGCCGGCGGTGGCGAGGTAAAGGCTGACCGCTCCAAAGCCGCAGCCCAGGTCGGCGACGTCAAGGCCCTCGACCGACTCGCGGCCTCCGCGACGGCCTACCAGTTCGATCAGCAGCTCGGCACGCTGCGGAACCAGGATAGAGTTGGTGTCTAGCGTCCGCAGCCCACTCTCGTCGTCGATCGACTCGCCGCGGGCGCGGTAGTGCTCGATGATCTCGTCGCGCAGCCGGCGGGCGACTGGGGCGAAGTCCTGCGTTCCCTGCACGCCGCCATCTTCCCCGATCGCGGAGCTCAGCCCCTGCGCGCCGCGGATATCGTGCGAGTGAGAATGCGCACTGTCTGGTCCACCGTGGTCTTCCCCGTTCTCGACGTGTGCCGACCGGCGACCGTCGTCGAGGTCGGCGGCGGCGACGAGGCTCTCGACGCCCTGCTCGAGGAGGCCGCCCGGCAGCTCGACGCCACGCTCGTGCGGGTCGGACCTGGCGAGGTCGGCGCGGCCGGGCCTGACCTCGCCCTGGTCCACGGCGAGCCCAACTGGTACTCGGTGACCGAGGCGCTCAAGCGGCTAGGCGACATGGCGGCTGCGGGAGACTCGCTGTTCCCGGTCACCCTCGTCCACGGCGTCGATTGGCCGACAGGCCGTCGCGACAGCTATCCGAACCCGTCCGCGGTGCCGGTCGGCGCCCGACAGCCGCATGCGCCCGACGGCGGCGTCGAGCGGGCCGTGGACGAGCACGACCAGCGCAACGGCGTGCTGACCGCGGTCGAGGACTTCCTCGCCGGCGCCGGCGAGCCCCTCGAGCTGATTCACGTGCCGGGCCTGGGCGGGACCGCACTTCTGGTGGCCGAAAAGCGCCTGTCTGGAAAAGGCTCGCGAGCCCTGCGACAGCTGCTCAAAGGGTTGCGGCAGAGTCCCCAGTCCCAAGCGCAGATAGCCGCGATCGATGCGGAGCGCGTCAGGGCGCTGGCGCGAATCGACGAGCTCACGGAGGAGCTCGAGGCAGCCAGGGCGGGATTGTCGACCCAGTCCTCGGCCGAGGTGGAGCTGCTGCGCCATCGGATCGCTGAACTCGCCGACTCGCAGGCCGAGCTGAAGGAGGCCCTTGCCCGCCGTGCCGCGCGGCTCGCCACGCTTGAAGCTGCCGGTGGGCCGCTGAAGGGCCCGGCGACTCCCGCGGGCCCGTGGGCAGCGGTAGACGCCCCCTCGCATCCGCTCCCCCGCGATCGGCGCGGCATTCTGCGTTCAGGGGACGGGTCGTCGATATCGGGCCCTGCTCCGCTGAACACGGTCGTCCGGATGGTCGGCGACCCCGACCGTCTCCGTGCCTGCCTCTGGTCGCTGCTCGCGCGCGCCGACCGCCCCCTGAGGCTGGCACTGCAGCTGGACGACGAGAGCAGCCCCGATGCGCGTGAGCTCGCTCGGTCCGTGGTCGCCGCGGAGCCGCGCGTCAGCCTCGTTGAGGGTGAGGCGTCGCAGGCGGCCGATGAGTGGTCGCTTAGGGTCGATGCGCCGGTCATCTTCGGCCACTGCACGATCCCGAACCTGATCGCCGCCGACGGCGGCACGCCGCGTGCCGCCGCAGCCGTCTCGGCCGGAGGCGCCGGAGTCCCATCCTGGGCGGGACAGGATTGCCTCTCCCTCCTGCTCGGCGGCAGGACGATCCCGCTCGACAGCGCCGAGGGCCTCGCCTCCGCCTGCATGGCACTGCCGCCCCGGGCCTCTGCCGGCGGCGCCGCTGCCGTCGCCCTCGACGCGCCGGTCGCCGACGGTCTGCCGCCGCAGGCGGGCCTCCCCGCCGCTCTCGACCCCGTCTCCCGGGCTGCCGGCGATGAGCGCGCCCTCGCCGCCGAGCTGCGCGAGCGGCTGGTCGAGCCTCTCGGGATCGCCTACGTTCTTCCCGGCCTGCCCGCCGAGGGGTCAGGGGGATCGCATTCGATCTTCCAGGAGGCGCTGGCGCTCGGCTCGATCGGCGCGCGGCCCAGGATCCTGGTCGAGGGCAGCTCCGCCGAGCGTGCGGCGGGCCTCTACCCCGAGGCAGCGGACTTGATCCGGCCCTACCGCAACACGGAGGAGCTGTCCACCGGGCTGGCCGGAACGGACGTGGCCGTCGCCACCGAGGCGCCGTCGGCGCGGCTCGTCGCCGACCAGGTCCGTGTTCAGGAGGGCATCCTCGGCGCCTATTACGTGCAGGACTACGAGCCGCTTTTCTCTCCAGAGACCGGCCCCCGCTCCGATGCCGCACTGCTCTCATACCGGCAGGCCGAGAGCCTCCTGCTCTTCGCGAAGACCCACTGGCTCGGAAACGTGATCGGGGCCGCCCACCAGATCCCCGTCGCGAAGGTGGCTCCGAGCCTCGATCAATCCCTTTTCCACGCGCGCGGGCGCAGCGCCACGACGGCCCCGCTGCGAATCCTGGCGATGGTCCGCCCGCGGACCCCCAGGCGCCGCCCGGTGGAGACGCATTCGGCCCTGGCGCGCCTGAAGCGGGCGATGGGGGACGGAGTCGAATGCCTCAGCTTCGGCTGCGGTGTCGATCAGCTTCGAGAGCTGCCGCCCGCCGCCGGCGTCGATCACCTCGGCGTCCTGAAGCAGGCCGAGGTCGCGGAGGTGCTGCGTCGCTGCGACATCTTCCTCGACCTCTCCTCCTACCAGGCCTTCGGCAGGACGGGGCTGGAGGCGATGGCGTGCGGCGCGGTTCCCCTGCTGCCGCGTATCGGAGGCGTCAGTGAGTATGCGATCGACGACTGGAACAGCCTGCTGGTCGACACTGCCGACGAGGACGCCGTCGCCGCCGCCGTCCACTCTCTCGCCAAGGAGCCGGAGCGGCTCGAGCGGCTGCGGGGCAATGGGATCGAGACAGCCGGTCGGTTCACGCTGACCCGCGCGGCGATCAGCCAGTACGCGTGCTTCACGGCGCACCGGGCCGCGATCCGGGAGAGCGGATGAGCGATCTTTTTCTCGAGAAGCTGAAGGCGCGGGCCGGGCAGGTCGCCGAGCCCGCCGCGCCTCCGCAACAGCAACAGTCCTCGCCGGCCGCACCCGCTCCGGCCGTGAATCCCCGGGTGCTCGCCTTCTGGCAGAGCGACATCGCGAATGCCCACATCCGCCGCCTGATCAGTGGCGACGAGAGCGTCTCCACCGCCTCTCACTTCGCCGAGCTTCTGGATGACTTCCACCGCGGTTCCGCCGCCGTCTCGCTGCGCGGTGGCGATCCCGCCCTGGAGGTCGAACTGCTTCGCAGCGACGCTTGCCGGACGATCGCGATCGTCGACGGCGCGGCCGAGCGGCTCGAGTACGGAAGGGCCCGCGTGCCGGAGGAGCTTCGCCAGCGAGTCGTGTTCGCCCAGGCGAACCTGTCCACGTATGAGCCCGACGAGCCGCTGGGGCTCGTCGTCGCCAAGAGCGCGCTGCATCGCTGCGAGGACCCAGATGCGATCGTCTCGCGGCTCACCGGTTGGCTCGCGCCCGGGGGGATGGTCTACCTCGACGAGTTCGTCGGCCCCGATCGGTTCCAGTGGTCGGACGCGCAGATCGAGATCGTCAACCGGCTGCTTGCCTGCCTGCCCGAGGAGCTTCGCCGTGACCTGACCAGCAAGGACGGGGAGGCGAAGTCGGCCATAGGACGCCCCGACGAAGGACGGTTCAGGCGCGACAATCCGAGCGAGGCCGTCGCCGGCTCGCGAATCCGGCAGGCGCTGGACAGCCATCTCGAGCCGGTCGAGGTGAGGCCTTACGGCGGCGCCGTCTTCCACCAGCTCTTCGCGCGGATCATGGGCAACTTCGCCGGGCGGCCCGAGATCGTGCGGCTGATCCTCGAGCTCGACGCGATTCTCACCGACCGCGGAGTGCTCGAGTCCGACTACCTCTGGGCGGCGTACCGCAAGCCGAGCTAGCGGGGCGGCGGCGCATCCCTGGTCCGGCGAGCCAGCTCGGCGACGATCCGGTCCCGCCAGAGCGACGGGCCCGAGACCCAGTTGTTCGGGTGGGTGAGGCAGAGGATCGGCGTCTCCCCCTCCCGGAACAGCGCTTCCGGGCTCTGTCCGTTGCTCCACGCCCCGTCCGCGGCGCTGCGATCCGTGAGCCAGGCGGCGAGCCGGTGCCGGCGCATCGCGTCGTTGGCGTCGTAGTCGATCCCGTACTCGCGCCAGTCCTCGTCGCGCAGCAGGTCCCCATTGCGTATGCCGGGGACCCGCGTGTCGCCGTGCGCAGAGACGCTGCGGATCGGGCCGTGGAGCTCCAAGAAGATCGCGATCTCCTCGCGCAGCCGCTCGCGGGCCGGGCTGAGGTCCGCCGGGGCCTCCGACTCGCCCGCCGCGCGTGCCTCCCGGGAGAGGGTCTCGTAGTGGAAACCGAGCTCCCCGCCGCGGCGGCGGAGCTCCGCGATCACCTGAGTGTTGGCGGTGCGCCAGCGGAAGTACCAGGTGGAGCGAACTCCGAGGGCGACCTCGACGTCCGACATCCGCAGCGCCGACGTCGGGTGCTGATCGACGTCGTGGCGAAGGATCAGAGTCGGCTGGGCCTCGACATCGACCCTCCCGTCGAGGAACTCCTCGAGAGTGACGAGGGCATAGCCGGCAGATATCGCCGTCTTCAACACCCGTCCGTACTCAGCCCAGCGAGCCGGTGACAGCGTCCGCGAGAGCAGCGGGCGTCGGTCGTCCGTTCGCGGCGGGCTAGACTCGCTCGCCTGCATCGACTCCACGGTCGGATCATAGGTCCGCCCCCCGAACCGTCACCACGAGCAGTCAGTTCATGTCCGATCCCCGCGCCTACGAGCAGCTCTTCGATACACAACTGCGCCGGGAGGCCTCGTCGGCCGGGACCGCTCGAGCGCTCGAGCTCGAACACCGGATCGCCGAGCTGACACAGGAGCTGTCCGCGCGTGAGGTAGAGCTGAGCAGGACCGGCGTGGAGCTCGCCGAACTGCGCGCCGATCAAAAGGGTGGAGCATTGGAGGCGCAGACCTTGGAGGCCCAGCGGCGGGCGGCCCAGAGGCTGCTGGAGATCGTCACCTCCGAGCGCGACGCGGCGCTCCGCGAGATCGATCGCCGCGCCGCCGGCGCCGCCAAGCTCGAGGCGCGTCTCGTCGAGCTGGAGGCGAAGCTCGAGCAGCGCGCCGGGCACGACGCCGAGGCCCCCGAGGTCGTGAAGCAGCCGACACTCGAGGCGGCGGAGGCAAAGGAGCGGCGCACGGCGAGCGAGTACGGCGCTCGGATACGCGAGCTCGAACAGCTCCTCTCGATCCTCGCAGGCGGCCTATCCCAGACGCGCGCGGACATCGACCGCGCCGCAGGGTCCCGTGCCTGGCGCTGGGGGCACGGGGCCACCAAGGCGTTGCGCAGGCTGGCATTCCGCCGCAATGTGACGGAGGGGGCATTGGCACGGGCGTTGAAGCGGATCGAGCAGCTGGAGAGAACGGGTGGGCGGCTGCCCAACGTTGACTTTCCGGCGGCCGGCGAGCTGTCCGCCCCCGTCGTCGCGATCGAGCCGGACGGGCGCGGCGCGGAGGAGCGAAGCGCCGACCGCGGTGCGCTGGCGGCTGAGATCCGGAAGCGGCTCGGCCCACCGCCTCAACTGCCGACCTGGCCGGCCGTATCGATAGTCGTGCCGACCCGCGAAGGCCTGGACCACATCGAAAGGTTGGTGGCGGGCCTGGAGGAGCGAACGGACTATCCCGACTTCGAGCTGATCGTCGTCGACAACGACTCCGGCGACGGCAGCCGCGAGTTCCTGTGGGCGCTGGAGCCCTCGTTCCCGCTCGAGTTGATCGCGAACGCCGAGCCGCTCTCCTTCTCCAAGTCAAATGCCCAGGGCGTCGAGCGCTCCGGTCACGACCTCATCCTCTTCCTCAACAACGACGTCGAGCCGTTCGAGCCCGGTTGGCTGCGGGAGCTGGTCGCCGCCCATCGGAGGGAGGGAGTCGCCGCCGTCGGCGCCACCCTGCTGCGCTCCGAGGCGGGAAATGACCCGGTCCGGCGCGACCGCACCGTGCAGCACCGCTCGGTCAAGTTCCGGGCGGGAAACGGCGGCGTCCACGCCTTCAACTCCGGCGACGGCGAGGACCTCTTCGACACCGGGTTCGGCATCGAGGACCGCGGGCCGGCGGTGACCGCCGCCTGCCTGCTGGTCGAGCGCTCTCGCTTCGAAGCGGTCAGCGGCTTCGGCCAGGACTACCGCTTCGGCACGGAGGATGTCGACCTCGGGCTGAACCTGACCGCGAACGGCGAGGCGGTTGTCGCGACCGGACGGTCGGTCCTCTACCACCGCGAGTCGGCGACGCAGGACTCCGAGGGCCGGGACTTCAAGCGCAACAACCGCCTCCTCAACCGTCGGGTCTTTCTCGAGCGCTGGGGACCGAAGGTCCGCCGCGAGTACCGGCTCGGCCGCCTGCGCCGGGATCCCTACTGGACCGACGGCCGGGGACCGCACGTGGCCATCACGGTCACGAGCCTCGACCCGGCCGACGGCTGGGGCGACTGGTACACCGCGCACGAGATCGGCGAGGCGCTGGGCGCGCTGGGCTGGCGAGTGACCTACGTCGAGCGCAAGGGCGATCGCTGGTACGACCTGCCCGAGGACCTCGACTACGTGCTCTCGCTGATGGACCCGTTCGATCTGCGCCGCGTTCCGCGCGAGGTGACGACGATCATCTGGGTGCGCAACTGGACCGAGCGCTGGCTGGGACAGCCGTGGTTCCCTCACGCCGATGTAATCCTCGCCTCCTCGGGGCGCAGCGCGGAGCTGATCGAGGACAGGAGCGGCCGCAAGACCCATTTCTTCCCCCTGGCGACGAACCCCGCCCGCTTCACACCGCGACCGCCGGAGCCCGAGCGCACCGCTGACTATGTCTTCACCGGCAACCACTGGGGCAAGGAGCGCGACATCCAGGCAGGGATCGCGCCGCGAGAGGACGAGCGGCTCGACATCTACGGCAGGGGCTGGGACGAGGTTCCGGAGATGGTGGCGTATGCGCGCGGCCCGGCGCCCTACGAGGATCTGCCCGACATCTACTCGTCGGCGAGACTGGTGCTCGACGACACCTCGGGCCCGACCCTCCCCTACGGAGCCGTCAACAGCCGGGTCTTCGACGCGCTGGCCTGCGGAACGCTGGCGCTCACCAACTGCGAGTCCGGCGCCCGCGAGCTCTTCGGCGATGACTTTCCCGTCTGGAATTCTGCGGATCGGCTCAGAGATCAGATCGACGCCCTGCTCGCCGACGACGAGCTTCGCGAAGCGCTCGCCCGGCGCTTCCGCGCCGAGGTGCTGCAACGCCACACCTACGCGCACCGGGCCCGGCGCCTGGGCGAGATCCTCGAAGAGCACCAGCAGAAGCTCGCCTTCTGCATAAAGATCAGCGCCCCCAACTGGGAGGAGGCGCAGCGTTGGGGAGACCTCCACTTCGCGCGGGCGATTGAACGCGAGTTGCGCGGCCGCGGGCATCCCTGCCGCATCCAGGTCCTTGATGAATGGGAGGATGCCGACGGGCTGAGCGACGACATCGCCCTAGTGATCCGCGGCCTCAGCCGCCACCACCCCAAGCCTGGCCAGTTCAACATCCTCTGGAACATCAGCCATCCCGACGACGTGACCGGCGAGGAGTGCGACGGATACGATCTGGTCTGTGTGGCGTCGGAGCCCTTCTCGAAGACCCTCGCGGACAAAACGAGCACTCCGGTTATCGTCCTCGAGCAGGCCACCGACCCAGGCGTCTTCTATCCGGACCCCTCGCCCGAGTACGAGCACGACCTCGTCTACGTCGCCAACTCTAGGGGAGTCCTGCGGCCGATCGTGCGCGACCTCCTGCCGACCGACCACGACCTGGCGATCTACGGCGCCAACTGGGAGGGCCTGATCGACACCAAGTACGTCGTCGCCGAGCACGTCCCGAACGAGGAGCTCCGCAAGGTCTACTCTTCGGCGAAGATCGTGCTCTGCGACCACTGGGACGACATGCGCGAGCACGGCTTCATTTCGAATCGGATCTACGACGCGCTGGCCTGCGAAGCGACTGTCATCTCCGACGATGTCCTCGGCCTGGAGAATCGGCTTCCCCCGCACGTCCGCACCTACGGGACCCCAGCGCAGCTCGAGTCTCTCATCGTCGAGCTCCTCTCCGACGGCTCCGCCCCGGACAGGGACAACCTCGAGAGGCACCGGTTCTCGGAGCGGGTCGACGAACTCCTGTCCGCGATTGACGGCGCCCGCGATCATGCGAGCGAGCCACGTCGGCCAGTCGGCATCGATCTGCCAGGATGAGCCCGATGGGGGCCCTAGAGAACGTCGACTGGGAGAGCTATGACTTCATCGACCTCGGTTGCTCCACGGGGGGCTCGATCGAGCACTGCATGAGCCGCTTCGGCGCGAAGCGCGGACTCGGGATCGACCTCGATCCCGACAAGGTCGAAAACACGAAAAGGACAGGACTCGACGCCGTCGTCGCCGATGCGCGAGAGCTCAACCTCGACGGCCAGGTGTCCTTCATCTCGATGCTTGACTTCTGCGAGCACCTCCCCGAGGTAGAGACGGTGCAGGAGATCATCACCGCGGCCGCTGCAAGCGCGCGAGATTTCCTCTACATCAAGCATCCCTCCTTCGAGGGTCAGGAGTACGCCGAAGGCGAGGGGGTCCGCCAGTACTGGTGGGGCTGGCACGGGCACACCGCGCACGTGCGTGTCGCCGATTACTGCACGATCTTCGACTTGCTCGGCCTCTCCGCGTACATGATCCGCTACATAGGCCGGGTGGACGACTCCACCCACCCGAGCATCATCCCGACGACCACGCCCATGGACCAATCGGAGTCCGACGCACAGGCGATCACTGATGTTCCCGAGGTCAGCTTCTCGCCGCCGCTCTGGCGCCGCCAGGACATCTTCGTCGCATTGCGGCCCTTCGAAACGGACGAGTGGCATGCTCTCACCCGGCCGACCGCACAGGACCTCAAGCTGATGCGCGCCACCGGTCAGCTACCGGGCGATCAGACGATCGCCGAGCATCTCCGACCAAAGCGCAAGACGGTTTCGCTTTCGCGATGAGAGAGGCAGCAGCCACGGTTCAGTGACAGATACCGACCAGATAGGCATGGAAAGAAAACGCACCGCGCCCCAAGAGTCGTCCCCGACTGAGAATGATCCTCCCAAACCGCCACTGGGGGGATGGAAGGTCTCCGCGCGGTGGACGATCGAGGACACGTTTGCGCTCGAGGCCTTGCGGCCTCTCGGTGAGGCATTCCTTCCCTGGACGGGCTTTGCACTTTCACCCAGCGCCATCCTCAAGGTCCTCACGCTTGCCGAGTTCCACCGACCGCGAGTCATCCTTGAGCTAGGCGCGGGGCTTTCAACGGTCTTTATTGCGCGCTACCTGCGCTACGCGGACCGATCGGGAACCCGTCTAATCAGCATCGACGACAACGCTAATTGGTTGGGGATGATCAGCGAGTATCTCGGTCGGGAGAGCCTGTCTGGGCACGCAGAACTGGTCCATGCTCGGAGGCATCCGTGGTCAACTGGAGACGAGGATGCCGAGAACGGGAATGCGAGTTGGAAATACAAGCCTCCCGGACATTGGTATTCCCCGCGCCCGATGCTCGATGCTCTAGGAAAGGACAGGGTGGACTTCCTGTTGATCGACGGCCCAAAGGGCAAGGGAACGATCTCGCGCTACCCCGCGCTGGCCGAGTTGAAGGACAACCTGGCTGAGCGGGCTGTCGTGATCCTGGACGATGCCGAGCGCGAGCCCGAGGAGGAGTGCCTGCGTCGCTGGGAAGAGCTCACCGAGCTCAGCTTCGAGACTCAGAAGGGGACGGGACTTGCTGTGGCGGCCCCCCGTTAGGGGAAGACCGGCGGCGGCTTCGCCGAGGACCGGCTCGTTCGACGACCTTCATGGTTTTGTCGAGGTGATGTAGCTCCAGGAAGTCGATCCCCTGTTCACGCAGGTGTCCGGCTACGAGATCGCGTTCGAGCGTCGTTCCTCGGTTGGCGACGTAATGGCCGATGCTGGCGTCGACCGGCAGGGCGCCGGGCGCGCCCGCGATGTGCCGCAGCCCTCGGACCAGACGTGCGGACACCAAGTCGGGAGGGACCTGCAGGCGAGAAGCGGCATCTTCCACAGAGAGCTTCTCGGGGCCAACGAGCAGAAGGGCATCGCGCTCCCTCGCGGGCACCGACGCCAGTCGGCGCCTGGCCTCCTTTCGGCTGATCCGCCGTGGCAACAACGATCGGAGCAGGGTTCGGACGATCGTCATGTGGTACGGCGTGATCACCCCCATGAGCCGCATCAGGATCGGACAGACGATCACGGCGACCACAGCCCCGCCGAGATGCACGGCGGGGCTACCCGGCAGCTGGCCGACGATTCCGATGCAGGCGGCCGCGACCACGGTCGCCAGACCCATCCGGCGCCATGGGAAGGGAGTTGGTTCCTCGTTTCGAGCATCGAGGTAGAGCATCCACCCATCGACGATCGTCCATGCCACTACCTGGGCGACGATCACGCCATACAGGGGGCTGAAGCTCACCGCGAGAGCCGAAACACCCGCGTAGGGAACGATCCAGATCAGCAGGAGAAGGGTGAACCAGTAGCGCCGATTCGGGAACCCGGTGGCTCGGTAGATTCCGCGGAAGACCAGGTCCAGGGCCTGGGACGCCGCCAGGATCGGGATCAGAGCGGCAGCGCTGCTATAGGCGGGTGCGGCGATGTGAACCAGGACGTCGGCTGACAACGTAACTACCACAAGCAAGCCAAGGGTGGCCAGGATGAAGAGAAGAAATACCTGCGCCTCAAACGCTCGCGTGCCCTTGTGCTCCTTCGCCGCATTTGCGATCGGGGAGCGCTCCAAGGGGACCCAGGCGAAGATATACCCCTCGCCGAAGAAGGTGGGAGCCTGGCCGATTCGGTTGGCCACCTGGTAAAAGCCGACCGTCGCCGCCGGGGCCAGGAAGCTCAGCAGGAGGATGCTCACGTTGGCCTGCGCGGCTCGGGCTAGGTGGAGTGGAACCCATCGCACCCCATAGCTCCAAATCAGGCCGACGTCAGCCCAGCGGAATCTCAACCGGTAACAGGGAAGGGTCCCGAGGATGGCGATCGCGACTGCGGCGGCGGTCCCGAGGGCGGTCGCCTCCAAGACCCCTTCGGCCCCGCCGCCGGCAAACAAGATCGCCACCGTGGCCGCGACCACGAGAATCGGTCGCATCGAGTTGACGATCGACCAGGCGGCTGGCCGGCGCTCGAGCCGGTAAACCTGATGGACGGTGCGCCAGATCGTCCCCGTCCAAGCCGAAGCCGCCATCCAACGGGTCGCGCCCGTCCACCGGGAGCCTCCGACGAGGAGATCGGCAAGCATCGGGGCGATAAGCGCGACGACAGCGCAGACCAAGCCGCTGACCACAGTGACAATCAAGACGCCGGATCCGAGCAGTCTGCGCCGCTCGGCTATCGTCGCGGCTACCGGCTCCCCGCGTTCGGCCACTTCGGCGTCGACCCCGTCCATGTCGTCATCGCCGCCGTCGCCGATTCCATAGGTCGCCAACATCGTGCCGGTCGAGAATCCGATCGCGCTCAGCACCGTAAGAATCGAAGCGATCGCGAAGAGCACCGCGAGATGCCCAAACTCCGCCGGCGGCAAAAAGCGCGTCGTGACTGCGACGCTGACCATGCCAAGCGGCACGATTGCTGCCATCCCGAGGCCGAAAATCGTGGCGTCCCTCATTGCCACCTCGCCGAACAGAGTCATGCTCCGCGTGGTGCGAGCCTCCGTTGCGGCGCTGATAGCGGGGACGCTCAGCGCGGCCCCGGCGTTGCGCTTCCGCTTAGGCAGCCGCATTCAGCTACCGCTCCAGGACACCGGGGGATGCATGCCCTTATGAAAGCCGATGACGCTCCGCGACCGAAGTATCGCCGCCGCGGGTCGTCTCGCCGGCCCAGAGGTCAAACACGGAACCGATATCGACGGCTATGCCGCCCCTCTGTTTCACCCAGCCGCAATAGATCTTCCCCAGGAAGCCAGCCCCTATCAGGAAAACCTCGCCGGGCCAGCGCACATCGATCTGGTGTCGCAGCCGGTCGAAGACGGTCGGGAAGTGGCCCTCCTCGGCTGGATCGTGGAAGAACTTCGCCTGTGCAGGGACCTTGAAGAGACGGACATCCGAAAGCGCAAACGCATTCGCGATCGACTCATCGAGGGCGTGCCCCGAGATGATCGATATTCCCTCCTCACCAGCGAGCAGTTCACGGTAGAAGTCGAGCTTCAGCATGTGGAGATGCACGTCCGCCGCACATAGCCCCGTACCCGCCGATACCAGCCCGTAGCGCTCGAGGAGAAAGAGTGGAAGTCGATATTGGGGATCCAGGTAGCTGGTACGCAGGACCCCAATCACATCCGCCTCACGGATAACGGCGCTTGCCTCGTCCTGGAGGGCGTGCAGCCTGAGCTCGGCCTCGCGGCTCTTGAACCAGTTGCGCATGCTGCGTGCCAGCCACATTGGAGGGACATAGTCCGGAAATCCGAGAACCCGCGCCTCGCCGTTTCCTAGGCGCATCATTGAGAAGGCACGTTTCTCTCGCTTGGCGTCGAGGATCTGCTGGACCACGTCGCCCGTCTCCAGCTCCGGGAGGAGTCGGTCGGGCTCGGGCGTGAGACGGCTGGAGAGCAATGGAATCTCCGGCGCGAAGAGCATGCTGTCCGGGCTGATGCCGTCGGGGAGGTCGGCTGTCGCCGCCGGATCATGCGATCCCTGCGTCAGCTTCAGCTCTTCGCAGGCACGGAGGAGCTCCGGTGGGCCGATTGCGACCAGCATGAGCTCCTCAGTGGCTCTTTCTTCGGGAGGAGCAATGCTGCCCAGTGAGACGGTGTCGAGCCCCCGGGCCTCAAAGGCGTCCTTGAGTGCCTCCGCCCCGACCGAGCGCCGAAAGAAGGGCCGAAGTTCGTCGGCGCCGGGTCGCCCCGCGGCCTCGAGTGCTACGACAACGACGCTGTCTCGGGCCAGCTCGGCCAGGCAGTCCAGGAACAGGCGGGTGTCCCGGACATGCTCAAGCCTCCCCCGGGTAACGTAGAGCGCCGCCGGGTCCCGGAGCTCCCCGAACAGCCCGGGCGTGTACCGTTCGAAATCGATCTTGATCCAATTGCGGTCCGGCTGGAGTTCGTTGGCGACCTCGATGAAGTATCCGTAGTCGGCCCCTGTATAGGAGATTGAATCCAATCCAAGGTGCCGGCCGTATCCGCAGCCGATCTCCACGATGGGGCAGTTCAGCGCCTCGGCTGCCGCAACGATAAATCGCCAGTAGGCGTCGCTGCCATGCGCGGTCCATTTCTTCAGAGCCTCGTGATGAACCTCGGCGCGCACCTCGATAGCCGCCAGCGGCTGCGGGGCAACTCTCTCCTCGGCGTCGGGCATGACCCGCGATAATTCCACAGCCGTGCCGACATCGAGCCCACGAGCCTGTCCGATCTGCACGAGCCCCGAGCGTGTCGCCGCGCTGGGCAGGGTCGACGCGCTGTGCGTCGGGTGCGGCGCGCTGGAGCGGCAGCGCGCCCTGGCCCGAGCCTCCGCAGGTTCGTTCGCCGTCGGTAGCGGCCGGCGGTGCCTCGAGGCGGGACCGGCCAGCCGCAAGGTTTTTGGCGATTTCCTGCGTGAGCGCGAATGGAAGTACACGTCGGTGGACCGCTGGAGGACGGGCAACCCCAACGACCCCCGAGAGGTCGGTTTCGTCGACTACGAGGCTGACCTTTGCGATCTCTCGGCGTTTGCGGACGGACAGTTCGATCTCTTCATCGCCCAGCATGTGATCGAGGAGATTGAGGACTACGGCGCGGCTCTCGACGAGATCCGGAGAGTCCTCGGACCCGGAGGCACCGCGCTGTTGGAGATTCCCTTCGATCCCCGCCGCGATCTTTCCGAGCGGCAACCCGCCGACCACTTCGGAAATGTCTGGCGATTCGGACGCGACCTCGTCGACCGGCTCGGTGAGCGGTTCGAGCGGGTCACCGAACAATCGCTGGCCGAGGGAGATTACTCCGGCGTCGTCTTCGCCTGTGAGGTTGCGGCAACGGCCGCAAAGGCGACGGGCGCTCACCCGGGCCGGTGCAGATCCCCCTCGATGACGAGGGAGAACGCGCTTGAGGGCAAGGATCTTTGGTGGAGGGGTCGGAAGGCTCCAGCGCACGCGATCGAGGGGTATTCATCATGGCCCAGCGTCGAGGCCGGAGGGCGACTGGACCTGCACATCAGCACCCGCCCGTCGTCTCGCTATCGAGTCGTCATCCACCGTCTCGGCTGGTACGGCGGGACCGGCGGGCGAGTGGTCGCCGAGCATCCAAAGATCGGAGACATGCAGGGCGCCAGCCAACCAGTTCCAACACCCGGCGTCGGCCCCTCAGTGACCTCCTGCGACTGGCCGATAACCGACTCGATCCCGGTCGGGAATGATTGGCCAAGTGGGCAGTACGTGGCACAGCTGATCCTGACTGAAGGCGAGCTGAAGGACCAGATCGCGTTCGTGCCGTTCGTCGTCCGCGCCCCCCTCGACCGTCGAGCCGCCATCCTCGTGCAGATGCCGGTGACGACGGCCCAGGCGTACAACAACTGGGGCGGCAAGAGTCTCTACCCATCGAACAGCACCGACGAAGTGCCGGCCGTGAAGGTCACCTTCGACCGGCCCTTTCCCAGCTGGCACGAGGCGAACCTGAACGCGCGCTGGCCCTTCATCTGGGATCTGCAACTGATCCGCTTCCTCGAGCGCGAGGGATACGACGTCGCCTACACGACCGACCTCGACACCCACCGGGAGCCCTGGAGCCTGCTCGGCCATCCCCTGGTTATGACCTCGGGCCATGACGAGTACTGGAGCTCCAAGATGCGCGATGCCTTCGACGAGGTCCGCGACAGCGGCGCGAGCATCGCCTGCATGGGGGCCAACACCTGCTATTGGCAAACGCGCTTCGAGGACGGCGAGCGGACCATGGTCGAGTACCGCCGCAGAGCCGCCGACCCCGAGCCGAGCCCTTCGCTCAAGACCGAGCTCTTCCGCGACCTGGACCCGCCGCGTCCGGAGTGTGAGCTGTGGGGGGTGCAATACCAGGACGGGATGACCGGTCCCGGCCTGCCTCCCCGGGACTATGAGCTGACCGCGGAGTGCCTCGGGGACCCCTGGCTGGAGGGCACCGGCTTCGAGTACCCGGCCACGCTGGAGGGCCTGGTCGGCTACGAGTGGGATGCGATCCAGAGTGGCCAGGAGCCGCCTGGGGCAACCACCTTCTTCCACTACGAGAACGAGGTCTCCAACGCCGACGCGGTCCGCCATCGCACCCCGGCGGGAGGGATCGTCTTCGCGGCAGGCTCGCTGCAGTTCAGCTGGGGGCTCGACGATTGGGCGAATCCGGGCCGCGCCGACCCGCGCCTGCAGCGCTTCATGAGGAACGCGCTCGACGAGATGATCGAGGCAGGCAGGAGGGCCGCTACGGTTCTCGACGATGCGACGGCCTGAGCAGATCACCGAGACCGCCGCGATCGCCGACTTGCCCCTCCCCCCCGCCGAGATGCGCTTCATGGGCGAGGACGACGAACGGTACCTTCGTATCGGCGACGAAAGCGTCGCCGAGTTGCGTGAGGTGGGCAGCCTCGCCGACGACGACCGGGTGCTCGACGTCGGCTGCGGTTACGGGAGGCTCGCCCATGCCCTGATGCGGGATCCCTCCTTCACGGGGACCTACCTGGGTATCGACATCCTCGACGGGCCGATCGAATGGTGTGAGACCGAGTTGGCCCCGCACGGGGGCGGGCGATCGGCCTTCCGGCACATCGATGTCGCCAACGCCCGCTACAACCCGCGGGGGTCGACGGCGGGCCATCACGCCGAGCTGGGGGTCGAAGCCGGCGCCTTCGACCTCGTGGCGCTGATCAGCGTCTTCACCCACCTCGACCCGGCGACGACGCAGAGGTACCTGCGCGAGGTCGCCGCGGCTCTGGCCCCCGGAGGCCGTTGCTTCATCTCCCTCTTCCTGCTCGATGACACGTGGCAGGAGTGCCACGAGGCGGGGCGCTCGCCGATCCCCATGGAGCGCGAGCTGACCCCCTTCTGCCGCTATCAGCGCGCCGAGGACCCGCTGGCCGCGATCGGCTATGAGTCGGACTGGCTGATCTCGGAGGCTCGCGCAGCCGGGCTCGAGCCGGTCTCCCCACCGCGCCTCGGTGGCTGGTGTGGGCGCGAGGACGGCGCGGGGCACCTGGACCTCCTCACCTTGCGGCGCGCTCACTCCACGTAGAATCGCGCCGGTGCCGACCCCGATCGACTTCGCGGCGACCAGCCGTTCCGTCGCCGAGCGGCTCTCCGACTACAAGCCGCGAGTCGACACCACGATCGCGCCAGACGACGAGATGTATCGCGAAGGGCTCGACAGCTACCTGAGCGTCACCCACTCCGCGATCGCCCAGATCGGCCACGCGATGACGGCCTGCGGGCGGACGTCCTTCGAGCGGATCCTGGACCTGCCCTGTGGCCACGGCCGGGTGATGCGGGGGCTGCGCGCAGCGTTTCCGGAAGCGGAGCTGACCGGCTGCGACATGAATCGGGATGGGGTCGACTTCTGCGCGGCGACATTCGGCTCGATTCCGGTCTACGCGGACCCGGACCCCGCAAAGATCCCGCTCGAGGGAAGCTTCGACCTGATCTGGGTGGGCTCTCTGCTCACCCACCTCGACGCCGCCGCCTGCCGTGCGTTCCTGGAGCTGTTTCGCGGCCGTCTGAGCGGGGGCGGGCTGCTGCTCTTCTCCTCGCACGGGCGCAACGCGCTCAAGCGCTGGCCCAAGGACGACGGGCGGGCGATGGCGATCGCGAAGGAGTATCGCAAGCACGGCTTCGGCTACCGCGATCACGCCGGCGTCAAGGGCTATGGGACCTCGGCCTTCAGCGCGGCCTGGATCGCCGATGTCCTGTCCGAGTGGACGGACTTGATGCTGATCGGCTACGTCGAGCGCGGCCTCGCCGACCATCAGGACCTGGTCGTCGTGCTCAAGGCCGATGTCCACCACCCTCAGAACGAGCTGTTGCTCATCTGACAACTCGTTCCGCCAGGGAAGCTGCACTCCGAGCGATTCGCGCAAGATCTCTCCGTCGGCCAGGTACAGCTCGGCAAGCCGTTCGAAGAGGTCGTCAGAGACCTCGGTGTCGAGCTCATCCGGCTCGCAGTTCCAGATGTGCCGCAGCCACCAGGTGAAGCCTCGGGCGGCCTCGTCGTCGGAGAGGTAGGGACGGATCGACCGGTCGAACTCCTCAAGCAACTCGTCAAGAGCGGCGCGATTGATACGTCGGGTCGTTCCGCCCACATTCAGCCTAGGAGAGCCGGCGTCGTGCTCAGGATCCACTCTGACCTAGATCGGTGAGTAACGCCGAAAGCGCCGCGTGAAGCGGTTCAAACAGCCCGGTGACGGCGAGTGGGGAAGTGTGTGGTGGTCAACCCGGCCGCAACAGCTGTCCCGACGCCGTTCTTTGAAGCAGGTCCCCCCGCTTGCGGGCACGCTGAGGCGCGCCCCCTCGCTCTGCTCGTCCTCGGCGGAGGGAAGGTGCGCCCTCAGGGCGGCGCCAGCGCCCAGATCGCCGCGTAGGTGGCGATGAAGGTCTCCGCGTAGCGGAACCCCTCCGGCAGGCGCAGCGCGGTGCGCCGCCCGGAGCGCACCACCCGCGCCGGGACGCAGACGAGCATTCGCCGCAGCGCCTTGGCGGCGCGGCGCGCGGGCGGCCCGCGCTCGGGGTCCCGCCAGGGAGCGGGCTGCCCCGAGGCGCCCGCCGCCGGACACAGGTCGCAGGTCATCGCGGCGATGTTCATCGCGGTGAGCGCCGCGTGCAGCCAGACCCGGTTGGCGTTCATGTCGCCGGAGGGCAGGTGGCGCAGCGCCTGCCCGAGCTTGGCCTCGCCGAGGCGCTCCTCGACCTGGGCGCGGTGGCGATGGTGGTGCTCGACCCAGACGGCGTCGCGCTCGGGCACATGATCGGTCGCGATGAACGAGTAGCCGTAGACGGTGTCGAGCTCACCGCCGAGCGCCAGGGGCAGCTGCTCGGGGTGGATCGTCCGCAACCGCCTCGCCCGCGGGTCGGCCGAGAGCGCGGAGGCGCGGTGGGCTACCCGGCGGACGATGAGCCGCAGCGGCTCGCCCTCCCAGCCCCCCGGCGCGTAGGTCGTCTCGGCGACCTCAGCGCCGGCCATCCCCTCGGCCTCTCGCCAAGCCGAATCGGGGATCCCCTCCAGCGCCCTCCACATCGCCTCGCTGCGCGGCGCCGACATCGTGAAGCGGACCCCTTCCTTGCGCAGGGCGCGCATCAGCGCGACCGAGTAGAAGCCGGAGTCCACGCGCGCGTTCACCGCTCCGTGTCCTTCGGGCAGATGGGAGATCGCTCGTCTCAGCATCCGCGCCGACTCCGCGCCGGTGACCCGCGCCCGGTTGCCTGGCTCCAGCTCCGAGCAAAGCGCCCGCCCGCGCTCGGCCCAGGTGGCGACGTAGGCCTGATAGGCGAGCGCCCCGCTGTGGCTTTTGGCCGCGCCCTGCTTGCGCTCGCCGAAGACCTCGATCTCGATCGCGTCGAGGTCGACCGTCGCCTCCTCGCCGACCTCGCGGCCCAGCTCGCAGTCAAGGCGCTTGCCGCAGCGGGCCATCGCCCGCTCGGCGGCGTGCAGGTGGGAGCGGCGGAAGCGGCGCGCGTACTGGCGGGCGGTCGCCTGCGAGGGCGCCGCGGCGGCGCGCAGGGCTGCCCCGGGCTCATCGGCGCGCAGCTGCTCGACGTCGGCGAAGAACTCGCCGCCCTGAAGCTGGGTCTCGGCGAGCGAGACCAGGTACTGAGCGGGGCTGAGCCCGCGACGGCGAGCCTTCACCGGCCGTGCGCGACGCACGACGCCGATCTCGGCGTCGATCAGCTCGATGAGGCCGAGCCGGCGGCAGAACTCGCCCGTGAGCGCGAGCCCCGCGTGGGGGGTGAGGGCGGGATCGTCGGCGCGGATCTCGAGTCGTCCGGGGCCTTCCCTACGGTTAACCGCGTTCACCTTCAAGGTGATCTCCATTCACTGTTCGTGGTGGTCATTTGGCAGACGCCACGATGCCGACGAAGTCGGACGGAAAAGCCCCGCTTTGCGGGGCTTTTCTGGTGGATGGAGAGTGCTATCGCGACCGTGTGGTCGCGGACCTGGGTGAGGCCGGGACGGGTTTACTCATCGATCTAGGTCTGAGGAACTCGAACGCCTCTCGATATGCCTGCTCGGGACGCATGTCGAGGTCCGAGGTAAAGGATCTGGATCTGCTCTCGGTCGAAGACGGCGAGATACCTGTTGAGAATCCGCCCATATTCGCTATCGCGGATGAAGGGGACGTTCTCCAGCCCTCCATTCTCTCCGGCGAGGCGCCTGGTGGCGGCGTCGAAGTTCTCATCGGGCCAGTCGCGAATACGTCTGCTGCGCCGGAAATTCGAAACCGACCGATCGATGGGGTTTCGCAGGATTGCAATCAGTCTGATGTCCGGGCACGTCTTGGCGATTCGGTCCACGAGTCGGTCCAGTTCATCCGAATCACCCATCATCAATTGCGGCGTGACAGTTCCGAGAGCCTCCTTCTCCCCCGCATCCCCGAAGGTCCACGACAGATATGGCTCGAGGCCCCGCTCGAAGCGCTTGTCTGAGTTGAAGAACCCGCGCTCCTTGTCCGATGGGACGCGGATCTGCGGGTGCGCCTCGAAGCCCCGCCAGAGACTCGTCGTCCCTGACTGCGGAGCGCCGATCACGAGGAAGTCGAGGTTGCGCATGATGGAGCCGTCTATCAGCTAAGCGATTCGTAGACGGCGGCGAGCCCTTCCCGCTCCCGATCCCAGACGACCTCGGCGGAAAGGCAGGTGGCCGCCTCGCGGAAGCGCCGCTGGGCCTTGGGCTCGAGCATCGCGCGGATCGCCGCAGCGACCGCGGCGGGGTCGCTCGGATCGGCGAGCAACCCCAGCTCGTTGTCGTGAACCTCGGCCGCAAGGACGGGTACCTCGCTGGCCAACACCGGCAGGCCGGCTGCGACGTACTCGTAGAGCTTGTTGGGCAGCGTCATCTCGTAGCTGAGGCAGGCCGGCTCGATCAGCGCGAGACCGATGTCGGCGTCGGCGAGGACCGAGGGGGCCTGCTCCGGGGGGACCGGGTCGAGCAGCTCGAGCCGCTCGGCCACGCCGAGCTCCTCTGCGAGCGCTCGCAGCTCGGTCCGATAGCGCCAGGCCTCGGGGCCGACGAAGCGCATCCTCAGCTCGGGAACCAGAGCGAGCGCGCGCAACGCCGTCGCCAGGCCGCGGTTGCGGGTGATCGCGCCGAAGTAGACGGCGAGCGGCGCGCCCTCCGAGGGGCGATCCGGCGCCGGCTCGACGCGCCAGTCGACGACGTTGCGGATCACCCGCGGAGTGGGGATCCGATAGCGCCTGGACAGCACCTGCGCATAGCCGGGGCTGGTGGTGATCACCTCGTCCGCCGCCCGCACGAAGAGCGCCTCGCAGAGCAGCAGCCACGGCCGGGACTCGGGACGAAGGTTGCGGTCCGGCCACAGCTCATGGGAGTCGTAGACGAGCCTGGCTCCGGTCAGCCACTTGCCGGCCACCCCGATCCAGGCGGTGTTGTAGTCGTTGGCGTGGATCAGATCGGGCCTGAGGTCGCGCACCTGGCCGAGCCCTTCGCGGTAGTAAGCGGCGGTGGTCGCCAAGCGCCGAAGCCGCGCCCGCGTCGAAGCCGGCTGCGGCGCGGCCGAAGACGCCCCTGACGCGGGCTCCGACCCCCCAGCCGCTTCCTTGGAGGTGCTTCCGAGCAGCGACCTGAACCGGCCGAGCGTCCTCCGCAGCCTCCCCCCGGGGTCGATTCGCACGATCCTCGATCCGCCGATCCACTCTTCGCGATTCGTATCCGTCCCGGTCACGACGCCGGCGACGGTCACATCGAATCCGATCGAGTCGAGGAGGCCCGCCTCCCTCAGAATCCGCGCGTCGTGGCTGACGCCGTTGCGGACGAGGACCAGGGCCCGACCGCGTCCGTCGCACCGGCCAGTGTCCAGATGCTCGTAGACGGCACCCAACCGCTCCGCCTCTGCAGCCCACTCGATCCCCGTCAAGGAAGGCTTCGCCGTGCCATTCGAAGCCTGCCTTAGCGCGGCGCCCACCGCCACGGGATCGGTGGAGTCGACAGGGTGGGTGCCCTCGTCCCCGCCCAGCAGCCGCCGCAGCTCCGGCAGATCGCTGACAACCACCGGCACGCCCGCGGCGATGTACTCGAAGACCTTGTTGGGCAGGGCGAGACGGTGGTTCTCGCAGGTGTCCTCGAGCAGGGAGACGCCGACGCTGGCCTGGCGGGTGTGGGCGCGGATCTGGGCGACCGGGACGGAGGGGCGGAAGTGAGTCCTCTCCCCCACGCCCTCGGCACCGGCGAGCTCGCGCAGCCCGCTCGCGTAGGCGGAGTCGTCAGCGCCGAGGAAGAGCAGGTGGGCGCCGTCCAGTTCGGCCATCGCGCGGACCAGGTTCTCGCAGCCGCGATCGCGGGCGACGGCGCCGAGGTGCAGCACGAGCGGCGTCCCGGGGGCGATGCCTAGGGAATCGCGCAGATCTGGTGCCTCGAAGTCGGGATCGTGTTCGGCGGGGTCGGGGATGTTGCGCACGACGATGGGGCGATTGCGGAGGGCGTAGCGGGCCTGGAGGCGGTCGGCGATCCCGTCCGAGACGGTGATCGTGGCGGCGCAGCGGCGGATCAGCAGGCGCTCGAGCGCGGTCACCAGCAGCGTCCAGGTCCGGTTGCGGTACGGAACACCTGCGGCGTACTCATGCGAGTCGTAGACCAGCTTGGCGCCGGTGAGGCGGGCGGCTGCCCAGCCCGGGGCGAGCATCGCCGCGTCGTGGGCGTGGACGACGTCGGGATGCAGGCGGCGCGCTGCCCGCACGAAGGCGGCGAAGAAGACGAGCCGGTAGAGGGTTGACGGGAGGCGGTGGCGCACCCAGGCAGGTGGGGTCACCGAGCGAACGGAGAAGCCGTCGAGCGGGCCGTCGAGCTCACCGTGCAGGCGCGGCAGGTGCAGGACGGTGACCTCGTGCCCCGCCGCCGCCAGCGCCCGCGCCGCCCGCCGCACCCGCGAGTCGTGCTCGACCGACTTGTGGAGCAGCATCGTGACGCGCATCCCGTGGCCAGTATGGTCAACGAGGCGCGTCGTTGTATGGGCGGCCGCTGCTGTTAACTGCGCTCCTGGATGCGGGCGGTCTTCCTCACCCAGTATTACCCCCCCGAGGTTGGCGCGCCGCAGACGCGGATCGCCGCCCTGGCCCACGGTCTCGGCACTCGTGGCGTCGAGGTCACCGTCCACAGCTGCTTCCCCCACTACCCGGACGGGGAGATTCGGGCGCCGTTTCGCAACGGGCCGCTGCGGCGCGGGCGTGAGGACGGGGTCCGGGTCGTGCGCAGCGCCGTCTATCCGGCGCCGAACCGGGGCTTCGCGCGGCGCCTCGCGGGTCACCTCTCTTTCGCCGCCTCGGCGCTGGCGACCGCTCCGGCGACCGGCCCCGCCGATGTTGTCGTGGTCGAGACGCCGCCGCTGTTCCTCGCCGGCGCCGCGATCCCCTACGCGCGATCGAAGCGCGCCGGTCTGGTCGTGAACGTCGCCGACCTCTGGCCCGACTCGGCGATCGAGCTCGGCGCCCTGCGCTCGCCCGCCGCGATCCGGGCGGCGCGGATGGTCGAGCGCGCCGCTTACAGGAAGGCGGCGGCGATCGCCTGCCCGACGGAGGGGATCGTGGCGGCGCTGGAGAAACGACCCGAGTCGGCCGGCAAGGCGGCGCTGATGCGGCCGGCCGTTGACCTGGCGCGGTTCGATCCCGGTGCCCGCTCCACGGCGCGTAAAGGCTCCGAGCCGTCGGCGGAGGAGGACCGCCCCCTGCGGGTGCTCTATGCCGGGACGATCGGCATGGCGCACGGGGTCGGCACGCTTTTCGATGCGGCCGAAGCAATCGAGGGGGTAGGCGGCTCCCCCCTGGCGGTGACGATCGCCGGTGACGGCGCCGAGGCGCCGGCGCTGCGCGACCGGCTCGCCGGGGGCCGGCCAACCGGCGTACAGATGCTCGGGGTGGTGCCGAGCGAGCGCGTCCCCGACCTCTACGAGGAAAGCGACGTCGCCGTGGTGCTGCTGCGCGACCGGCCGATCTTCCACGGCGCCCTGCCGACCAAGATGCTCGAGGCGATGGCGGCCGGCAGGCCGGTGATCCTTGCTGCCCGCGGCGAGGCGGCGAGCTTGATCGAAGCGACCGGCGCCGGCCTCGTGGTCGAGCCGGAGAATCCCCGCTCCCTTGCCGAGGCCCTGCGCGCGCTCGCCGCCGACCCCGAGCGCCGCGCCCGTCTCGGCGCCGCCGGCCGCGAGGCGGTCGAGCGCGAGTTCGGCCGCAAAGCCTGGCTCGACCGCTGGCACGAGTTGCTGGTTCGTGCGACTTCCCCCGCAACGGCTTGAGCTGTCAGCGACGCCCTCCGGGAGGCGGGCTGAACGCGGACAGGAACTTCAACCAGCCGCCTCGGGCTCGGTGAGCGCGGCGACGTCGGCGCGATCCACCGGCCGGCCGCGAGCGAGCTTCATCCGGATCAGGTCGTCGAGGCCGGCCACCTGGATGCGCAGATCGTCGATTGCGATCGCCAGGGCGCGTTCCCGTAGTTGGCCGTAGGGGGCAGCGCCGGGCGCTTCGTGCAAGACGTCGATGTCGCCATGTGGCGTCGCCAGCTGCCAGATCGTCGCCCGCGGCAGCATCGCCGCGTCAATCTCGATCCCCTCGTGCCCCGGGTTGAGCACCCGCGCCCCGAGCGCGTTCAGCGCCGCGGCCAGCCGCTCGAGGTTCGCCGGCTCCGGCTCGGGGATCAGGTCGACGTCGTTCGTCATCCGCGTATTGCCGTGCGTCTGCGCCGCCATCCCGCCGACCAGCACGAAGTCGACCCGGCACCGCGCGAGCTCGGCGAGGATCCGCTCGGCATCGAGCGGGACGGGCTGGCGATCAGCTGCCACGCGCCCTCCTGCCGGCCTCCGTCAGCCGCCCCGCCAATCTGTTCCACGAACCCGCGAGCGCCAGCCGTTCCGCCGGCGTCCGCTCCCGCATCGCCGCAAGGTGGACGGGGTCGTGGTGGGCTTCAAAGCGCGCCGATCCCAGCTGCAGCGTCTCGCCCATCGCCGCAAGCAGGCGCTCGACCGTCTCCACACGCGGCGAAATCTCGCCGCGCTCGATACGGCTGATCGCCGCCTGATCGGTGCCGGCGCGCAGCGCCAGGCCGCGCTGGCTGAGCCCGTGGCGCTTTCGCGTCTTGCTGATTAACTCCGATGCCTTAATAGGCATGATTATGTCATAAAAGACATGAACTTACGAGGCTGAAGCCGTTAGCTTGCGGGGGCTGCGGCTGAAGCCGGCGCTTAGCAGCGCCTGCTCGTGGCCGGAGCCGATCACCGGCTCGCCGTCGAGCTTCTCGATGCCGAGCTTGGGCAGGCGGCCGGCGCTGACCGCCTCGGCTAGCGCCCGCATCGCCGCCGCCAGGTCGTCGTCGCCGAGCTCGACCAGGCGCAGGATGCTGCGCCCGCCGCGCTCGACGTAAACCAGCGGCTCGCCGTCGCGGAGCAGCACGTGGGCACCCGGGGCGCGGGCCGGGCGGCGGCCGGAGGGCGGCTTCGGCCAGGGCAGGGCGGCGCCGTAGGGGTTGGCGGGATCGGTCGCGGCGAGAACCTGCAGGGAGCCGTCGGGTTCGGGCAGCGAGCGCAGCCGCTCGACCGCGCCGGGCAGGGCGAACTGGGCGCCGCCGAGGCCCTCGACGAAGTAACCGCGGCGGGCGGTGCCGAGCAGCTCGAGGTTGCCGAGCTCGGCGTAGAGGGTCGAGAAGCCCCCCGGCACGCCCTCGGCGAGCACCGTCTCACGGGTGACGATCCCGTAGCGCTCGAGCATCAGCTCCGCCTGGGCGCGCAGCCTCGCCCCCGGCCCCGGCGCGTCGGCGAAGAGCGGCGCGGTCAGCGACCAGCGGCCCTGCACGGCGGCGCCGGCGGCGGAGCGGCGACGGGCGAAGCGGCGGCCCCGGCGCTCGTGCGCGGGCACCGCGCGCAGCCGCGGCGCGCGCAGCGGCGCGAAGGCGTCGTTGGTCACCTCGCCGCTCCAGGCGAGGTCCCAGAGGGCGCTGTGCAGCTCCTCGGCGGGGAAGTCGAGATCGGCGAGCAGGTCGAGCCAGAAGGAGGGCCCGGCAACGAGCCGCGCGCGGATCGCCTCGTGCGGCGCCCCCTCGGCGCGCTCCAGCTTCGCGTTGGCGGGCGGCGGCCCGGCGAGCCGCACGTCCTCGCGGAAGTAGAAGGCGACGCGGCCGTCGCCCCGCCCGCGCGCGCCCGCCCCGACCCAGACCAGCTCGCCGCTGGTGCAGAGTTCGTCGAGCCAGGCCGGCGAGTAGGCGCCGAGGCGGCGCGGCAGCACCTCGCCCTCCCAGACCTTCGGCGTCAGCGCCACCCCCTGCAGGGGGACCAGCGCGTCGCGCAGGCGGTCCGGGCCGGCGCCCGCAGCGCGCTGGGCGTCGACGTTCTGCCAGCTCGGCAGGAAGCGGGCGAAGCGGTCGCGGGCGGCGGGCTCGACCTCGCGGCGCAGGTGGGCGAGGCTGGCCCGCCGCACGCGGCGCAGCACGTCGGAGTCGCACCACTCGCGCTCGCTGCCGCCCGGCAGCAGCTCGCCGCGGACCAGCGCCCCTTCGCGCTCCAGCTCGCGCAGCGCCGGGGTCGGGTCGACGCCGTAGCGCTCGGCCAGCTGCGCGGTCGGGAAGGGGCCGTGGGTACGCGCGTAGCGCCGCACCAGGGCGCGCATCGCGTCCGGGTGGTCGGCGAGGAAGCTCTCGGGCAGGCCCGCGGGCGGCGGCACGCCGAGCGCGTCGCGGTAGAGGCCGGCGTCCTCGCCGGCGATGTAGCGCTCCTCACCGGCGACGCGGACCGCGGCGACGCGGCGCTCGGCGACCAGCTTCTCCAGCATCGAGGCGGCCGAGTAGCCCTCGCTGACCCGCTCGGCGCACTCCGCACCGCTGAGGTCGCCGAGGTTGCGCAGCAGCTGCTGCAGCGCGTCGCGGTCGCCGGCCCGGCCGGCCTCGGTGCGGTGCTGGAGCTGCGCCTCGACGTCGACCAGCGCCCCGGGGTCGATCAGCTCGCGCAGCTCCTCCTGGCCGAGCAGCTCGCGCAGCAGGTCGCGGTCGAGGGCGAGCGCGGCGGCGCGGCGCTCGGCGTTCGGCGTGTCGCCCTCATACATATAGGTGGCGACGTAGTCGAAGAGCAGCGAGGAGGCGAAGGGCGAGGCGCTCGGCGTCTCGACCTCGACCAGGCCGAGCTTGCGCGATTGCAGGTCGGTGAGGATCTGGCGCAGCGAGGGCAGGTCGAGCACGTCGCGCAGGCACTCGCGGTAGGTCTCGAGGATGACCGGGAAGCGGGGGAAGTCGCGGGCGACCTCGAGCAGGCTCTGCGCCTTGAGCCGCTGCTGCCAGAGCGGCGTGCGCTTGCCCGGGTAGGCGCGCGGGATCAGCAGCGAGCGGGCGGCGTTCTCGCGGAAGCGGGCGCCGAACAGGGCCGAGCCGGAGAGCTCGCGCACGACCAGGTCCTCGAGCTCGTCGGGCTCGACCATGACCAGGTCGACGGACGGCGGCTCGTCGGCGTCGGGCAGGTGGATGACGATGCCGTCGTCGGACCAGATCGCGTCCGCCTCGAGGTCGTGCTCGGCGCGGATCTTCTGCCCCAGGGCGAGGCCCCAGGCCGAGTGGACGCGGCCGCCGAAGGGCGAGAGCACGCAGAGCCGCCAGTCGCCGATCTCGTCGCGGAAGCGCTCGACCACGATCGTCTCGTCGGAGGGGACGACCCGGGTCGCCGCCTGCTGCTCGCGCAGGTAGGCGACGAGGTTCTCGGCGGCGCGGCGGTCGAGGTCGTACTCGGCGGCCAGCTCGTGCGGCTCGCGCGAGACCGCCTCGCGGGCGAAGGCGCCGATCGCCCGGCCCAGCTCGGCCGGGCGGCCGATCCCGTCGCCCTTCCAGAACGGCACCGCGCCGGGCATGCCGGGGGCCGGGGTGACGATCACCCGGTCGCGGGTGATCTCCTCGATCCGCCAGGTCGTCGCGCCGAGCAGGAAGGTCTGCCCGGGGCGCGCCTCGTAGACCATCTCCTCGTCGAGCTCGCCGACCCGGCGACCGTCCGGCAGGTGGACGCCGTAGAGGCCGCGGTCGGGGATCGTGCCGGCGTTGGTGACGACCAGCTGGCGCGATCCTTTGCGGCCGTGCATCGTGCCGCGGGTGCGGTCCCAGACGATCCGCGGGCGCAGCTCGGCGAAGCGGTCCGAGGGGTAGCGGCCGTCGAGCATGTCGAGCACGTTCTCGAGCTGTTCGCGGGAAAGCTCGGCGAAGGGCTCGGTGGCGGTGACGAGGCGCTCGACCGCGTCGACCTCCCACTCGTCGAGCGCCGCCATCGAGACCAGCTGCTGGGCGAGCACGTCGAGCGGGTTGCGCGGGATCACGGTCTCCTCGATCGCCCCTTCGCGCATCCGCCGCGCGACCACTGCGCACTCGAGCAGGTCGGCGCGGAACTTGGGGAAGATGCGGCCGCGGCTGACCTCGCCGAGCGAGTGGCCGGCGCGGCCGACCCGCTGCAGGCCGCGGCTGACCGACTTCGGCGACTCGACCTGGATGACGAGGTCGACCGCGCCCATGTCGATGCCGAGCTCCAGCGAGGAGGTCGCGACCAGGCAGGGCAGCTGCCCCGACTTGAGCATCTCCTCGACCACCAGGCGCTCCTCGTGGGACAGGGACCCGTGGTGGGCGCGAGCGATCTCGTCGGTTGCGGGAGGGGCCGTGGGGTCCACGGCCCCTACGTGCTCGGTCGCCGGGAGCTCATCCCAAGCCAACTCGTTGAGGCGCTTGGCTAAGCGCTCAGCGGCTCTTCGGGCGTTCACGAAGATGATCGTTGACTGGTGTTCTCTCACCAGCTTCAGGAGCTCGGGGTAGATCGCGGGCCAGATTGAGCGGACGTGGGCGTTTGGCTCACCGTCCGCGGGCACTCCCTCGGAGTTGGGGAAGTTGGGCGCTCCCGGTTCGGACATGTCCTCGACCGGGACGACGATCTCCAGGTCGAGCTCCTTCGCGACGCCGGCGTCGACGATTTCGCAATCCCTTTTCGGCCCGACGAGGAATTTCGCTATCCGCTCCAGCGGGCGCTGCGTGGCCGAGAGGCCGATGCGCTGAAGCTTTTTCGCTTCGCTGAAGTGCTCCAGCCGCTCCAGCGTCAGCGCCAGGTGGGCGCCCCGCTTGGACTGGGCGACGGCGTGGATCTCATCGACGATCGCGGCCTCGACGCCGGTGAGGATCTCGCGCGCGTCGGAGGAGAGGATCAGGTAGAGCGACTCGGGCGTGGTGATCAGGATGTCGGGCGGCGTTTTGCGCATCGCCCGGCGCTCTTTCTGGCTGGTGTCACCGGTCCGCAGGCCGACCGAGATATCGGCCCCGATGCCGCGCAGCGGCGCCCGCAGGTTGCGCTCGATGTCGTAGGAGAGCGCCTTCAGCGGCGAGACGTAGACGAGCTTGACGCCCTGTCCCAGCTCCGCCTCCCGGGCGAGCCGGTCGATCCCCCAGAGGAAGGCGGCCAGGGTCTTGCCGGAGCCGGTCGGGGCGCAGATAAGCGCGTTGGACCCCCCGGCGATCGCCTCCCAGCCGCTTGCCTGCGCAGGCGTCGGCGCCTCGAATGAGGACTCGAACCAGCGCCTGACCGGGGCGCTGAACGGCGCCAGCGGATCAGGTTTCGCGCGTGCTTTCGGGCGGGTGCTCAACCCACCGATCTTACGCCCCCGCTACGGGCGACCGCCCGCAAAGCGGGCGTAGGCGAACCAGGAGGGCTTCGGCAGGAAGCCCGCTTCGAAGAGCCCGGATCCGTCGCAGAAGTTGCAGGCCCCCGCGAGGTCGTTGACCGAGAACCAGTGGACGCGCTGCAGGCGCCAGCGCCGCTGGTTGTTGCGCAGCAGCCGGAAGGCTCCCCTCAGTTCGCGCGCCTGGCCGGCGCGGCCTTTGGCGAAGCCGTCCTGCCTGCTCGTGCGGTTCTGCGAGCTCCAGCCGAGCTCGGTCAGGAAGAGGCCCTTGCCGGCATCGCCGTTCTCGACGAGCAGATCGCGGATCTCTTCGATGTAGAGGGGCAGGCGCTTGTAGGTGCCCGTGTACGGGTGCAGGGCGACGCCGTGGAATTTCCGCTTGATCCCCGGCGTGGTGCGGTACATCTGGGTGAGGAATTCGGGGGCGGTGTATGCCTGCCGCGGGGGGCGCTTGATCCGTGCCTCGATCGGGTGGGCGAAGAGGCCGGAGAGGACGATCCTGGCGCCCTTGTCGGCCGCTTTGAGCGCCGCGTAGGAGAGCTTGACCAGCTTGCCGTACTCGGCCGGGTTGGGACGCGCGACGAAGTATTTGAAGTTGACCTCGTTGCCGATCTGCCAGATCCGGATCGGCCGCTTCGGCACGCCCGGGTTCACGGCCCAGAAGCTGCCGCGCGGACCGTAGCGCTGCACCGCCTGCCTCAGGAAGCTCTTCCAGCCGGCGCGCTGCTTGCCGTTGCGCACCGGCAGGAACCGCGGCGGGTTGCTGGCGACCGAGCGGTCGGTCGGCACCGCCCAGGCCGGGGCGCCGTAGATGAAGGGGAAGACCTCGATCCCGACCGTCGCCGCCGAGGCGACGAGCCGGTCGACGTTCGCCCAGTCGGGCGCCAGCTCGCGGACGGGCTGCATGTTGCCCCAGTCGACCGGGATGCGGATGCTGCGGACGCCGCCCTGCTTGAGCCGCTGGAATTCTCCCAGGCTCGGTTCGGTCTGCGGCACCACGCCCCAGAACTTCCCCGGCAGGGCCTGCGCGGCGGGGACGGAGGCGACCAGCGACAGTGCGAGGACGGCCAGCGTCGCCGGCAAAGCGCGCAGCCAAAGGATCGATCCTGCCCTTCCCGTGTGCATCGGCTCAGCCCGCCTCGGGCGAGACGTGGGAACTCTCGCCGCCGGGGCCCTGCTGGCGCCGCCGCCTCATCGCCACGACGCCGACCGAGATCGCGGCGAGCGCCGCCAGCGCGATCAGGATCGGGACCAGCGGGGAGCTGCCGCTGTCCTGCGAGACCGGCGTTGCCGCGGCGTCGCCGGGAAGAGCCTCTCCCGCGCCGACACCGGCGTTGCCCGGCGAGCCCGCGCCCTGGCCGCCGCCGTCCTTGCCGGCCGCGGCGCCGCCGCCCGAGCCGTCAGAGGACGATCCGCTGCCGGAGCCGCCGGAACTGCCGGGCGGCGTGGAAGACTTCCCCCCACCATTGGTTTCGGAACTGGACCCGCCCGCGTTTCCGGGGTCGTTGCTGCCGGTGGCCGTGGGCGGAGCGTCGCGATACTGAATGACGCCCGAGTCCTCGGCCAGAGCGAAGGACGGAAAGCAGAGAAATGCCAACAGCGCGAACACTGAAAGTGGCACGGGGGATGCGAGGCGAGCCCGCGGCTGGTTTGGACGGCGCTTCCCGAACATGGCGCGCAAGGTTAGAGGAATCGGCGGCGCTACTCGCGCCAGTCGTCCTGATCGGCGGTCTGGCCCTCGCCGGCGGGGGATACGAGTTGAGCGAGCGGCACGTAGCCGGGCTGGCGGTCTGGCTGGTTGTCGTCGCCCTGCTGGTGCTGGGCGTCGCGTCCGGGCCGAGCCAGGGCCGGCCGCTGCACCGGTCTGCCGGGCTGATACTCGCTCTGGCGCTGCTCTCCGCATTCTCGTCCTTTTGGTCGGGGTCGGCCGAGCTCAGCACGATCGAGGCCGATCGCGTACTCGTCTACCTCGGCATGTTCCTTGCCGCATTCCTGATCGCCCAAACAGACGAACGGGCCCAACGTTTCGCTGAAGGCCTGACTATTGCGGTTACGGCCGTCGCCCTGCTGGCGCTCGCGAGCCGCCTTCTACCCGACGTGCTGCAGTTCGCAAACTCGTTCGAGAGCGGCGCGCGGCTGCGCTATCCGCTCGGCTACTGGAACGCCGACGGGGCGATGTTCGGGATCGCCGCCGGGCTGCTGCTCTGGCTGGCGCGCAACTCGGTCTGGACCTGGCTGCGCTGGGCCTCGATCGCCGCCCTGCCGGCGGTGCTGCTCGCCCTCTACTTCACCTTCTCGCGCGGCGGCGTGCTGGCGCTGGTCGTCTGCACGGGCTGCCTGCTCGCCCTCTCCGCCGAGCGGCTCTGGCACCTCGGCGCGCTGGCGATCGGGGCGATCGCGGTGCTGCCGGCGATCCTCGCCGCGCAGAGCCGGCCGGAGCTGACCGACAACACTCCCGTGCAGGCGACCGTCGACCAGGGGGTGACGGTGCTGCTGATCCTGCTCGCCGGGATCGGGCTCGCCCTGCTGCTCTTCGCGGCGCTGCGACGGCTCCAGAAGCAGCCCGGGGCCCGCACGGAGCGTGCCTTGCAGCTGTCCCGCGACCGGCGGCTGCTGCGCGGGCTGGCGCTGGCCGGGGCCGTGCTCGCGATCGGCGCGGCGGTCGCCCTCGGCGGCCGCGCCTGGAGCGAGTTCTCGAGCCCGGACATCCAGTTCCCCAGCGACCCGGCGCAGCATTTCAGCAATCTCTCCGGCGCCGGGCGCCACGACTTCTTCAGCGTCGCGATCGAGTCCTTCGGCGACGAGCCGCTGTACGGGTCCGGCGCCGGCACCTACCAGTTCGCCTGGGAGCGCTACCGCTCGCTCGAACAGCCGGTCCACGACGCGCACTCGCTCTACCTCGAGGCGTTCGCCGAGCTCGGGCTGGTCGGGGGCCTGCTGGTCCTGGCGATGGTCGGGACCCTGCTCTGGGCCGGCTTTGCGGCCTGGCGGGGCGCGGCGGGGCGGCAACGCGACCTGCACGCGGCGCTGCTGGCGGCGATGCTGGCGTTTGCGGTCGGCGCCGGGCTCGACTGGTTCTGGGAGATCGCCGTGCTCGGCGCCGTCTTCTTCCTCGCCGCCGGCGTGGCGGTCGCCGCCCGCTGCCGCCAGCTGGCGCGCGGCGCGAGCGGCGGCGGGACGACGGTCGACGACGGCGGGCGCTTCCGGCTGACCGTCGCCGGGCTGGCCCTGGCCTGGCTCTCGGCGGTGGCGCTGATCGGCCCGCTGCTGGTCGAACGCGAGGTCGGCGCCAGCCGCGACGCCACCGCCGCCGGGGAGATCGCCGCCGCCGTGCAGCACGCCGAGACCGCACGCTCGATCGAGCCCTGGGCGGCGTCCCCCTACGTGGGGCGCC
>JBBDJH010000007.1:68769-76914 GCA_040879985.1 Solirubrobacterales bacterium | reverse complement strand
GTGCAGCTCGGCCTGCTCGCCGAGCTGCAGGGCGACTACCCGACCGCCGCGCAGCGGCTCACGCAAGCGATCGACCGCGAGGACCGCAACTGGCAGTACTACTACTTACGCTCTAAAGTCGAAGCTGCAGCGGGCAACGTGGCCGCGGCCGAGTCCGATCTGAACATGGCTCGCCGCCTCAACCCGTTAGAGGACTGTCTCGACGGGAAGCCGAGCTGTGGGTAGGCGCAAGATGACCCGACAGGCGCAGAAGACAGCCGCCCCAGAGGCCTCCGGGCCTCCCTCGCCGAGCCCGCCGCCGCGGGCCGGGCGCAGCGGCGTGGCGCGCCGCCTCGGGCTGACCGGCCCGGCCGGGGCCCGGCGGCAGGGGGCGCTGCTGCGCCGGATCCTCGCCAGCGGCGACTGGGTCGCCCTGATCGTGACCCTCTGCGTGGTCACCGCCGCCAGCCGCCAGACCGACGTCGGCACGCTGTTCTGGGCGATCCTGTTCAGCCCGGTCTGGCTGGTCGTGCTGAAGCTGCACGGCCTCTACGACAACGACCACCGCCGCATCCGCCACAGCACCCTCGACGAGCTCTCGAGCCTGATCTCGGCCGCGGCGCTCGGCACGCTGGCGCTGGACGGGCTGCTCGCGCTCAGCCCGGCCGGGCCGCTGCCCGCGGCCAGCGCGATCGCGGTCGGCGCCGGGGTCCTGGTCGGCAGCTTCGTCGCGCGCGGGGCGCTGCGCTTCCTCTGGCACCGGCTGACCGGCGCGGCGGTCGGGATCGTCGTCGGCCCGGCCACCGCGGTCGGTGTGATCGCCCGCCGCATCGCGACCCACCCGGAGGCCCGCCTGCACCTCGTCGGCTACCTCTCGCTGAGCTCCGACGACGAGCCGGCGGTCGACACCGGCGGCCTGCCGCGGCTGGGATCGACCGCCGACATCGAGTGGGTGGCGAGCGAAATGGCGGTCGAGCGGGTGATCGTCGCCGAGCGCGAGATGAGCGAGCCGGCCGCCGAGGAGCTGATCGAGGAGTGCAAGGTCGCAGGCCTGGGGCTGACCTTCCTTCCCCAGCACTTCGGCCTGCTCGGGCCGGGGATCGAGCTCAACCGCCTGGCCGAGCTGCCGGTCCTCGACTTCCGCTTCTCCGACCCGCCGCAGTCGACCCTGGCGATGAAGCGCAGCGTCGACCTGGTCGTCTCGGGCGCCCTGCTGGCCCTGTTCACGCCGCTGCTGCTCGCCGTCGCGGCGCTGATCCTGCTCGACTCCGGCCGCCCGGTCTTCTTCCGCCAGCGACGGGCCGGCCGGGACGGTGTGCCGTTCACGGTGCTGAAGTTCCGCACGATGGTGCCGGGCGCCGACGAGCGGCTCGGCGAGCTGGTCGACCTCGAGAAGCTCGACGAGCCCGCCTTCAAGATCCGCGACGACCCGCGCGTGACCCGGGCGGGCCGCTTCCTGCGCCGCGCCAGCCTCGACGAGCTGCCACAGCTGATCAACGTCCTGCGCGGCGACATGTCGCTGGTCGGGCCGCGGCCCGAGGAGGAGGCCGTCGTCGCCCTCTACGACGAGCGCCAGCGGACCCGGCTCGGCGTCAAGCCGGGCCTGACCGGCCCGATGCAGGTGTACGGGCGCGCCGACCTCACCTTCGAGGAGCGCCTCGCGATCGAGCGCGACTACCTCGACAACATCTCCGTCGCCGGCGACCTGGCGATCCTGCTGCGCACCCCGAGCGCGATCATCCGCGGCGACGGCGCTTACTGAGTCCCTCCAACTTGGCCGCGCAGACCGAGATACGGGAGCTCGTGCACCGCGAGGGCGAGTACAGCTTCCTGCTCGCCGAGCCGGGCCGCGAGCGCCGGGTCCGCTTCTGGGGCGATGTGCCGGCGCCCGCGGCTCCGCGTGCCGAGCCCGCTTTGGCGGCAACGCTGCTGATCGCGATGGCGGAATGCGATGACCTCTCGCTGCCGGTGCCGCTGAGCCGGCAGCTGTGCCGCACGCTGCCCGACATCCAGGCCGTGCTGCGCACCCTGACCGCCGCCTCAGTCGCCACCGATCGGGTCTTGCGGCCGGTCGGGCTGCACACCCCGCCGGGACCCCCGCCTCGCGACGTCGCCCGCGAAGAGGCGGACGCAGCGCGCGCCGGGGTCTTCTTCAGCGCCGGGGTCGACTCCTGGTCGGCGCTGCTCGACAACCCCGACGTCACCGACCTGATCTACGTGCACGGCTTCGACATCGCCGTCGACCGCATGGACGCCAGCGCCCCGGTGGAGAAGATCGTCGCCGCCACGGCCGAGCGCCTCGGCCTGCGCAGGCACATCATTCGCACCAACCTGCGCGCTGTGCTGGACCCGGCCGTCCCGTGGGAGATCGGGCACGGGCCCGGGTTGGTCTCGGCCGCGCTGCTGATGGCGCCGCTCTGCGCACGGGTTGTGATCGGCGCGGGGATGACCTACGGCACGCTCTTCGACCGCGGCTCGCACCCCCTGCACGACTATCTGTGGAGCACCGAGGAGTGCCGCGTCGAGCACCACGGCGCCCACCTGACGCGGGCGGCGAAGGTGGCGCAGATCGCCGCCGACGAGGACGTCCTGCGCATCCTGCGAGTCTGCTGGGCCGACCCGGCCAGCTACAACTGCGGCCGTTGCGAGAAGTGCGTGCGCACGATGGCCGCTCTCGAGATCGCCGGTGAGCTCGATCGCTGCCCCACCTTCGAGCCTCCGCTGGAGCTCGACCGCATCCGCGCGCTGCGCTTCTCCGACGACGACCTGCTCGTGCTCTGGCGCGAGAACCTCGCTTTCGCGCGTGAACGCGGGGCGGCGCCAGACCTGACCGCCGCGATCGAGGAGTGCGTCGCAATCAACGAGGAGCGCCTCGCTGCGGCGCAAGCTCAGTGACGCCAGTGGCTACTTCGCCCGCCGTCGCCAGCTCAGCGCTTCGCGCTTGCCATCTCGGACCAGCGGGCGGGACCTGAAGATCGCGACGTAGGTGCTGCTCCCGGCAGGCCGCGTCTGGAGGCGACTGTCCTCAGGTCTCGCGGCGGTGGCGGTGGCCGATTCGCAGCAGCTCCGCCGCCGCCCGCACCGCCTGCCCCGACTTGAGCTTCGAGCCTGGCTTTGCGTGCCACTGGAGCAGCGGCTCCTCGACGATCGACGACCAGGGCGCCGGGTTGCGGCCACGGGTCAACCGGGAGAGCAGCTCGACGTCGAACGCCCAGCGCTCCCTGAACGGCTCGGCCAGCGCGTCGCGAAGGCGCGAGGTTGATCGAAACGCCTTCGCACCGCACTGCGTGTCGTATATGCCGACCCCGAGAGCCGCCGACGCAAGCGTCGCGTAGACCCGGCCCGCCACGTGCCTCAACTCGCTGCGCCTTATGTCGGCGCCGAGGCGGCGGAAGCGGGAGCCGAGCACGGCGGCGAGGCCCTCCTCGTCGACCAGCAATGCGATGAGCCGCCCGAGCTCGTCGAGCGGCGCCGACAGATCGGCGTCCGCGTAGGCGACGACCTCGGCGCCGCGATTCATCGCCGCGAGCATGCCGCGGCGCACCGCCTCACCCTTGCCAGCGTTCTCGGCGAGTCGCAGAACCTCGACCCGATCGGGGTGGGGAGCGCGAAGGCCATCGAGGATCTCCGCCGTCGCGTCGGTCGAGCCGTCGTCGACGAAGACGAAGGTCCAATCGACACGCTCCTCGATCGCGGCAGAGAAAGCCTGAAGGTCCAGGCGTTCCGCCTCGTTGAAGCAGGGAATGACTACGGCTATCGCGGCAATGGCGCGGGAGTATCCCAGGCCGCCCGATCGAGGCTCTTCGACATCCCAACCCAGCAATCAGGCAGGATGCCGGGCGTGATCCCTCCCCCCGTCAAAGGCGTGCTTACGGACCGCTGGGTGCTGGCCGCCGCAGGTGTGCTGGTTGTCGCGCAACTGCTCTATGCATTCTTCGCCGACCCGGTCTTCGACGCGGACGGATATGTGGAGTACGGGAAAGACTTCGCCAACTACTGGCAGTACAACCACATCGCGGACACGATGCGGACCCCTGGGTATCCGCTTTTTCTGTCTGCGTTCTATGAAACGGGCTTGGAAGATGCCGGCATCAAGGTCGCCCAGACCGTGATCCTCACCACGGGACTGCTTGCGCTGATCGCCATCGCCGAGCTCACGGCCGGCCGGCGTGCGGCCCGCATCTGCGCCCTGCTCATCGTCCTGTACATCCCGCTCTGGGCATTCTCGTCGATCGCCAGAACCGAGGCGATCGCCATCGCGACAATCATCCTGGCCACGCTCGCCGTTGTGCTCAGCGAGCTTGACGACAGGAACTGGAAGCGATGGGTGCTGGCCGCCGCGACGCTGTGCGCCGTGGGAGTGATCGTGCGGCCCAACAGCTTGCCGCCGGTCGCGATCGTCCTGCTCGTGCTCGCCTACCTCTCGTGGCGCAGAGTCGGCATACGCGGAGTCGCGATCACCGCCCTGCTGAGCGCCTTGCCCTTCCTCGTGCTCTTCGGTCCTTGGGTAATCCGCAACGTCTCCTACGGCGGCGACCCGGAGCCACTTGGCCACAACCCGTTTCCGCTTCCGCTGGGGGTGCACCTTCCCTATGACGATGACATTGGAAAGTTCGCCTCCTTCGAACGGTCCTACCGATTCTTCTCCGAGCAACGTCCGGATGGATTCACGCCCGAGCTGGCAATGGCCGGCGACCCCTGGCAGGAACTCCGGACTAACGTGGACCTCCAGACGAAAGAGTTCATGCGCACCAGAGGGGTGGCGATCTTCCAGCTCTGGTTCTGGCCAGAGACGCCCCGGACGGGGTATGCGGAGGAATCGATCGTCCCCTATCCGCTTCTGATGGCCTTGCACCTGATCCTGCTCTTCGCAGGCCTGGTGGGTCTGGTGAGGTTGCGGAGAACACCGGTGGGAGCGATAGGCCTGGGAATCTTCGCCTCGCTGTTCGCGCTTCACCTGCTCTACGTCGCGTTGCCGCGCTATGCCCTCATCGTCCTGCCGTTTCTCGTCCTGGGCACCGCTGTCGTCATGGCCCAGTTCTGGGAATCGCGCAACTCACGCAGACTCCCCGTATGAATCCACTCTCCTCAACACGGCCCGCCGGGCGCGAGATCCTGCTCTCGGCGGCGCTCCTCCTGGCCCTGGCGCTGGCGATCTACATGCCGCACATCGTGCGCGGCGGTTGGTACTCCGACGACTGGATTCACGTCGCGGCGATGAGCGAAGCCGGCGGCCTCTTCGACGCCATCGGCGCGATGAGCGAGCGCACCCATCGCCCCGGCCTTGCCGTCTCGCTCAGCCTGTTCCACGCGATCGCCGGCGAGGGCCAGGCCGGATATCTCGTCATCGGCGCGATCCTCGCCGCGGCCCAAGCATGGCTCTTCTACCTCATGCTGCGCGTTCTCGGCCTGCGGGCAACGGTCGCCGGGGCCGCCGCGGCGATCTTCGTCGTCCTCCCGATCATCGACTCGACCCGGCTCTGGATGGCCGCCTTCCCGATCCAGGTGTCGGGGATGCTCTACCTGCTCGGCGTCCTCGTCGCATTGCACGGCGTCTCCAACGTCCGCGGTCGCCGCGCCGTGGTCTGGCACCTCGGCGCGGGGGTCCTCTACTTCGCCGCCGTGCTCACCTACGAGCTCGTCGCCGGCCTGGTCGCCCTCGCCCCGCTGCTCTACGCCGTGCACGCCGGGTGGCGCCCGGCTTCCCGCCGCATCCTGCCCGACCTCGCGGCGATCGGCCTCGCCCTCGCGGTCCTCGTCTCACGCGGGGCCGAGAACCGCGAAGCGGACCTCGCCCCGGGGGCCCTCTGGGATCGAGCCGTGCAGACCGCGGACCAGGCCGAGGTGGTTTTCCGCTGGCTGTTCCCCTGGCCCGACGTGGTCGCCGGCCCGATCGGGCTGTTGGTCCTGCTCGCCGGGATGCTCGGCGCCGGCATTGCGATCGGGCGTGGCGACGACAGCGGGCGAAGCCTCGCCGAGTGGGCGAAGATCGCCGGCCTGGCGGCCCTCTTCACCCTGGCCGGCCTGGTCATGCTGCTGCCGGCCGACCCGTATTTCGTGCCACGGATATCCGGCATGGGCAACCGCACGGGTGCCTTCGCGGCGTTCGGCGCGGTGCTGCTCCTGATCGCGCTGATCGTGCTCGCGCTGGCAGGGCTGGGCGCGCTGCTGCGCAGACCGCGGCTGGGATTCCTCTTGGCGGCTGCGATGGTCGCGGTGACCGGGCTGAACCTCGCCGCTCGCGAGCTGCGCCACCAGGAGCCCTGGGCCGATTCCTGGCAACAGCAGCAGCAGATCGTCGCCGCCACCGACACTGCACTCGACGGCAGGCTGCCCGCCGGGTCCGCGGTGATCAGCTTCGGGCACACCACCTACATCCTGCCCGACGACATCTCGGTCTTCGCCAACGCCTGGGATTTCCGCGGGGCCCTCTGGGAGACCTACGACCAGCCCGACGTCACCGCCCAGCCCTGGCAGGAGGGAATGGTCTGCGGGCCCGCCGGAGTGGTCGCCCCGGACGCGGGCGGCTCGACCAGCGGTTCCGAGCCCTACCCGTATCGCAGACTGGCCTTCTTCAACGCGGCGACCAGCACCGCCGACCCGGTGCGCAGCCGCGCAGCTTGCGAAGCCGCGGTGGGAGAGATCCTCGGCGTGCCCGTCGCGCCCGCTCAGCCATGAACCTCGAGACGATCGTAGTCAGCCACGGTGCCGAAGGTCTGCTGCGCCGCTGCCTGCGCTCGCTGGAGGATCACCCGCCGACCGGTGAGATGCGGGTGACCGTGGTGGACAGCGGCAGCCCCGACTCAACCCCGGACATGGTCGAGCGCGAGTTCCCCGACGTGCGGCTGATCCGCTGCCCGAACATCGGCTTCTCCGCCGCCAACAACCTGGCGCTGCGCGAGAACGAGGCAGACGCGGTCCTGCTGCTCAATCCCGACACCGAGGTCTACGCCGGCACGCTCGACGCGGCGCTGGCGCGGCTGGACGCCGATAAGCGGATCGGCATGGTCGGGGTCAAGCTGCTCACCGAGAGCGGCGAGCTGGATCACGCCTGCAAGCGCTCTTTCCCGACCCCGCTCGGCGCCCTCGCCCACTTCACCGGGATCGGCCGCTCCGACGACGCCGCCGGCGCGCTCAGCCAGTACCGGGCGACCGAGCTGGGCGACGACGAGCCGGGCGAGGTCGACGCCGTCAACGGCGCCTTCATGCTCTGCCGGGCGGCGGCTGTGCGCGAGGTCGGCCTGCTCGACGAGGGCTACTGGCTCTACATGGAGGACCTCGACTGGTGCCACCGCTTCTGGGACGCCGGCTGGAAGGTCTTCTACGAGCCCGCCGGCACCGCCCTGCACGTCAAGGGCGGTTCCAGCGGCGCCCGCCGGGCCCCCCGCCAGGAGATCGCCTTCCACCGCGGCATGGGCCGCTTCTACCGCCGCTTCGACGCACCCGAGCACAACCCGCTCCTCAACGCCGCCGTCTACGTCGGCATCGGCGCCAAACTAGCCGCCAGCCTCACGATCACCGCCGTGCGCAGCCAGCGGGAGTGAGAATTTAGGCTACATAAACGTAAAACCGATTCCCGAAGTATGTAGCCTTTTTCGAGAATCAGGTTCAGTTTGCGGTCGCTCTTCAAGGCCAGAGGCGATCTTCGGCGAGGGCCTCGACGAATGTCTCGATCGGCCAGGTCTCGATGCCGTCCTCAGTCGTCGTGGCGCGCGCGCCTCGATGTACGAGGATCCGTCGTCGCATCCCGGGCAGATCGCCTATCGCGCGCAGGCCGGCGAGCTGCCCCGGATCGGTCCGGCGGCCGGACTTGACCTCGATCGCGCAGAGCTCCGAGCCCCTGCGCAGGACGAAGTCGACCTCGAGCTTGCTGGATTCCGCAGGCGCCCAGTAGGCAACCTCCTCAGCCAGCTCGCGCTCGGCGATAAGAGTGCAGAGCAGAGTGTGGACCCAGCCCTCAAGCAAAGGCCCGACCTCCTCCTGGGCGACCGCGCCATGCGCCCCCTTTGCCGCCCGGGCGACGCCAGGATCGACCCAGTAGAGCTTGGGGTGCTTACGCTCGCGCACCCGCAGGCGCGCCTCGTAAGCAGGCAGACGGCGGACGAGCAGGGTGTCTTCGAGCACGCCCAGGTAGCCCTCGACGGTCGTGGGGGGGGGGGGGGGGGG
>JBBDJH010000007.1:0-68759 GCA_040879985.1 Solirubrobacterales bacterium | reverse complement strand
GCGCGCGACGCCGGCGTCGCGCGCGATTCCGGAGACGTTGACGAGCTGGCCGTGGAACAGGCCGGCGACCGGGAGAAAGCGCGCGAACCCGGGCAGGTTGCGCACCAGGGCCTCGCCCTTGATCTCCTCACGCAGGTAGAGCTGAACGTAGGCACGCAGGGTCTCGCTGGGCGAGTCCGACCCGAGCACCAGAGGAAGGGCGCCGATCTCCAGAGTGCGGTCGAGGTCGAAGTCGTCGCCGAGCTCCTCGGGAGTCAGGGGGAACATCTCTCGCCAGAGAGCGCGCCCCCCGAGCAGATTCACCCCGGCGGCGCGGAGCTTGCGAGCGCTCGACCCGAGCAGGGCGAAACGCAGGCCGCGCTCCTCGATGAACCGGTGGACCTCGTTCAGCAGACCGGGCAGGCGCTGGACCTCGTCGACCACGACCCAGCTTTCGCGATCGAGCCGGCGCAGTGCGCCGGCGAAGGGCTCCGGGTCGGCGAGCAGCTCCTGATACAGACCCTCGTCCAGCAGGTCGAACTTGTAGGCCTGCGGGAGCTGCGAGCGGATCCAGGTGCTCTTGCCGACCCCGCGCAGGCCGAAGAGAAAGAAGCTGCCATGCGGCAGCCGGTATATGCGCGAAAGCTCATTCAGTGCCATGTCGTCGTCATTTTACGCCGAAAAGTGACGACGACATGGTAAATATCTGCCAGCTGCTCAGAACGGCAGCGTGTCGACTGCCTCGGCGAGGCGGGGGGCGGCTTTGTCGCGCTCGCTAAGCAGCGGCTGCTCGACCGGCCACTCGACGCCCACGTCGGGATCGTCCCAGGCTATGCCGGCCTCGGTCGCCGGGTCGTAGACGCTGGAGAGCAGGTAGGTGACGTCGGCTTCCTCGCTGAGCACGGCGAAGCCGTGGCCGAAGCCGGCCGGGACGAAGAGCTGGCGGTGGCGCTCGTCGTCGAGCTCGTGGCCCTCCCACTGGCCGTAGGTGGCCGAGCCGGTGCGCAGGTCGACGGCGACGTCGAAGATCCTGCCGCGCGGGCAGCGGACCAGCTTGGCCTGGCCCGGCTCGGTCTGGAAGTGCAGGCCGCGCAGCGTCCCCTGCGCCGAGCGCGAGTGGTTGTGCTGGACGAACTCGACCCCAACCCCCAGCTCCGCCCAGGTGTCGGCGCGGTAGGTCTCGACCATGAAGCCGCGCGCGTCGCCGTGCACCTCGGGCTCGAGCAGGACGACCCCGTCGAGCTTCGTCTCCAGCCGTTTCGGCATCAGCCCAGCGCTTTGCCGTACTGCTTTTCGTAGTAGTCGCGGTACTCGCCGGAGCGGATCGGTCCCCACCACTCCTCGTTGTCGCGGTACCACCGCACGGTGCGCTCGAGGCCCTCGGCAAAGTTGACCTGCGCCTCCCAGCCGAGCTCGCCGCGCAGCTTCTCGGAGGCCAGCGAGTAGCGGCGGTCGTGCCCGGGCCGGTCGGTTACATACTCGACCTGCGACTCGTCGCCGCCGCTCAACTCGATCACCCGCTTGACCACCTCGATGTTCTCGCACTCGTCGGGGCCGCCGACGTTGTAGGCCTCGCCGGGACGGCCCTTCATCAACACCGTGTGGATGCCGCGACAGAAGTCCTCGACGTAGAGCCAGTTGCGCACCTGCCGGCCATCGCCGTAGACCGGCAGCGGGTCGCCGTGGATCGCGTTGAGGACCATCAGCGGGATCAGCTTCTCCGGGTACTGGCGCGGGCCGTAGTTGTTCGAGCCGCGCACGATCGAGGCCTCGATGCCGTAGGTGTGGAAGTGGGCGGCGACGAGCAGGTCGCCCGCGGCCTTGGTCGCCGAGTAGGGCGAGGAGGGGTCGAGCGGCGAGCCCTCGGTGAACGAGCCGGACTCGATCGAGCCGTAGACCTCGTCGGTCGAGACCTGCAGGTAGCGCTCGATGCCGAGCTCGCGGGCGGCGTCGAGCAGGGTGCCGGTGCCGATCACGTGGGTGCGGGCGAAGGCGTCCTGGTCGTCGATCGAGCGGTCGACGTGGGACTCGGCGGCGAAGTTGACGACGGCGTCGCAGCCCTCCATAGCCTCGCGCACGATCGCCGGGTCCTCGATCGCGCCGACGACCAGGTCGACGTCCTCGGGCAGGTTCTCGCGGCGCCCCGCGTAGGTGAGCTTGTCGAGCACGCGCACCTCGTGCTCGTCGCCGACGAGGCGCACGTAGGTCGAGCCGATGAAGCCGGCGGCGCCGGTGACGAGGATCTTCATGCCGGCGCCTCGGCCTCTGTGCGGCGCTGGGCCAGGTATGCCGCCAGGCCGTCCTGCCAGGAGGGCAGCTCGATTGCGTGCTCGCGCTGGCTGGCCAGCGCCGAGTAGGCGGGGCGCGGGGCCGGGCGGCCGAGCATCTCGGTGGTCGCGGACATCACCTTGCACTCGACGTTTGCCTGCTCGAAGATCTCACGCGCGAACTCATACCAGGAGCAGGCACCCGCCGCGGCCATGTGGTGGATGCCGAACTCGACCCCCTCGATCAGGCGGACGACGCCGTAGGCGAGGTGCCAGGTGTAGGTCGGCGAGCCGACCTGGTCGCGGACGACGAGGACCTCGCCGTGGTCGGCGGCGAGGCGCAGCATCGTCTCGACGAAGTTGGGGCCGCCGGTGCCGAACAGCCAGGCCGAGCGGACGATGAAGTGGCGCTTGTTGGCGGCGCGGGTCGCCTCCTCGCCGGCCAGCTTGCCGCGCCCGTAGGCGGAGAGCGGCGCGGTCTGGTCGGTCTCGACGTAGGCGGCGCCCTTGCTGCCGTCGAAGACGTAATCGCTGCCGACGTAGACGACCGAGGCGCGGACGGCGGCGGCGGCCGCGGCGACGTTGCCGGCGCCGGCGCCGTTGATCGCGGTCGCCTCCTGCTCGGCCTCCTCGGCTCCATCGACGTTGGTCCAGGCGGCGCAGTTGATCACGACCCCGGGTCGCTCGGCCTCGATCTTGGCGCTGACCGCCGCGGCGTCGCCGATATCGAGCTCGGCATGGCCGAAGCCGACGACCTGGTGGCCGGCGTTGCCGGCGGCGAGCATCACGTCGCGGCCGAGCATCCCGGCGGCGCCGGTGACGAGGATCTTCATCTTCCTCGCCCCATTAGATGATCTTGATCTCGGACTTGTCGCCGACCAGCATGCGCAGGGTCTTCGGCATGCCGTCGCTGCGGGTCAGTTTCACTTCGCGGCCGAGCAGGCTGGCCTCCATGCGCGTGCCGAGGTCTTCGACGACGGAGCCGGCGAGCACGATCGAGTGCTCGATTTCGGAGCGGCAGATGCGCACGTCCTCGCCGATCGAGGTGTAGGGGCCGACGTAGGCGCCCTCGATCCGGGCGCCGGCGCCGATCACGGCCGGGCCGCGCACGACCGAGCCGCTCAGCTTCGCGCCCGCCTCGACCACGACCCGGCCCTCGATCTTGGTGTCGGCGTCGATCTCGCCGTCGAGGCGGGTCTCGACCTCCTCCAGGACCAACCGGTTGGCCTCGAGCATGTCGGCGAGCTGGCCGGTGTCCTTCCACCAGCCGCTGACCACCTCGGACTGGACCTTGTGGCCGTCCTCGATCAGGCTCTGGATCGCCTCGGTTATCTCGAGCTCGCCGCGCCAGGAGGGCTTCAGCGCCCGCGAGGCCTCGAAGATCGCCGGCTGGAAGAGGTAGACGCCGACCAGGGCGAGGTTGGAGGGCGGGTCCTTGGGCTTCTCGACCAGGCGCACGACGTGGTCGCCGTCGAGCTCGGCGACGCCGTAGTGCTCGGGCTCGTCGACCGGGGTGAGCAGGATCAGCGCGTCGGGCTCGGACGCGCGGAAGGCCGCGACGAGGCCGCGCAGGCCGTCGGCGAGCAGGTTGTCGCCGAGGTACATGACGAAGGGCGAGCCGCCGATGAACTCCTCCGCGGTGAGCACGGCGTGGGCGAGGCCGGCCGGCTCGTCCTGGACGATGTAGGTGATCTCGGCGCCGAACTGGGAGCCGTCGCCGGCCGCGGCGCGGATCTCGTCGCCCGTCTCCGGCGCGATGATGATCCCGATCTCCGTCACCCCGGCCTCGACCAGGGCCTCGATCCCGTAGAAGAGCACGGGCTTGTTCGCCACCGGCACGAGCTGCTTCGCCGAGGTGTGGGTGATCGGGCGCAGGCGCGTGCCGGCGCCACCGGAGAGAATAAGTCCCTTCAGGGCCTCCATTCGACGTTGCACCCTACTGCGCCCGCCAATCATGCGACCAGCCATCTACATCCCCCACCACCACGGCGCCACGCTGCTTGGGCGGGCGCTGGGTGGCCTGCGGGCGCAGAGCAGGCCCACCGAGGTGGTCGTCGTCGACAACGGCTCGACCGACGGCTCGCGGGAGATGGTGCGCGAGGAGTTTCCCGAGGTCGAGTTGCTCGAGCTGGGGCGGAACCTGGGCTTCGGGCCGGCGCTGAACCGGGCGATCGCCGAGCGGTCGGCCGACCCACTGATCCTGCTCAACAACGACGCCGAGGCGGAGCCGCGCTTCGTCGAGGCGCTGCTCGACGCGGCGGCCGAGGGGGCGGAGTCGGTCGCTGGGGTGCTGAGCCAGCAAGCGGCCCCGGGCCTGATCGACTCGGCCGGCGTTGTCGCCGACCGCACCCTGATGGGCTTCGACTACCTGCACGGCGAGCCGTTGGCCGCGGCCGAGCGGGCCGCCGACCCGCTCGGGCCGAGCGGCGGTGCCGCCCTCTACCGGCTCGGCGCCTTCCGCGCCGCCGGCGGCTTCGACGAGCGCATCTTCCTCTACTACGAGGACCTCGACCTGGCGCTGCGGATGCGCGCCGCCGGTGCCCGCTGCCGGCTCGCCGCGGGGGCGCGGGCGGTCCACGCCTACTCGGCCGGCCTCGGCGCCGGCAGCGGCGAGAAGTACGCCCGCACCGGCTGGAGCCGCGGCTACATGCTGCGCCGCTACGCGGTGATGACGCGGCCCCGCCTGGCGGCGCGGGCGCTCGCCGCCGAGGCGGCGCTCTGCGCCGGCCAGCTGCTCCGCGACCGCACCGCGAAGGGCCTCGGCGGCCGCCTGCGGGGCTGGCGCGACGGCGGCGGGCTCGAGCGCCGCACGATCCCCGATGACGTTCTGCTTGACCTCAGCTTGCCTGAGGCGCTCGCCCTGCGCCGCCGCCGCCGGGGCTGAGCGCCGACGCTCAGCGCTCGGCGCCGAGCCAGCGGCGGGCGTGCTCCACGTCGCCTTCGCGTTGCAGGCGGCGGCGCTCGCGCAGCAGGCTGGGCAGGCGGCCCAGGGCGGCGAGCTTGCCGCGCAGCGTGGCCAGGAAGCGGCGCCGGCGGGCGGCGCGCAGCAGCGCGCCGACCTCGACCGCGGCGATCCGGAGCGCCGCGCTTGCGGGCATGAACTTGACCTGCGTAGCCAGCCGGTTGCGGGCGACGAGGCGGGCGTTGTCGGCGCCGGGGCGGTCGAATCCCGCCGTCCAGGCCGCGTTGCCGACATGCCAGACGACCGCCTCGGGCACGTACTCGAAGTGCCAGCCGGCGATCCGCGCCCGCACGTTGAGGTCGACGTCCTCGTAGAAGGCGAAGTAGGACTCGTCGTAGCCGCCCAGCTGCTCGAACAGCTCGCGCCGCAGCAGGCAGGCCGCGCCGCAGACGCCGAAGACCTCGCGCCGCGCCAGCTGCTCGGGGCGCTGCTCATCCCCCATGCCGCACTCGAACGCCCGGCCGTCGCGGGTCAGCGCCTGGCCGGCGCTGTAGAGGCGGGCATCCTCGATCGTCCGCGGCGCACCCGCCCCGCCGAGCGAACGAGGCGCCCCGGGATCGCCTTCGAGTTGCAGGATGCGCGGCTGCACGCCGCCCAGCGCCGGATCGTCCCGCAGCGCCGCGAGCAACGTCTCGAGGCAGCCGGGCTCGAGCACGGTGTCGGCGTTGAGGGCCAGGATCGCCGCCGCCGAGACCCGCCGCGCCCCGAGGTTGACCGCCGCGGCGAAGCCGATGTTCTCGGGCAGAGCCAGGTGCGGCACACCCTCGCGCTGCAGATACTCGCGCGAGCCGTCGGCCGAGCCGTTGTCGACGACGAGGATCTGCGGCTCCAGATCCAGCCCGGAGAGCGACTCCAAACAGGCGGGCAGGAACTCGATCGTGTTCCAGCTGGGGATCACGATCGCGGCGGTGGGAGCGTGCATCGACTCGCCACGCTAGCGTTCCGCGCCGTGCCAGCGACCGCAACAGCCATCGAGGCGCGGGGGCTGGAGAAGGCTTTCCGCATCCCGACCCACCGCGTCGACTCCTTCAAGGAGCGGATCGTGCGGCCGTTCGCCAACCGCGACTTCCGCGAGCTGCGCGCCCTCGACGGCGTCTCCTTCGAGATCGGCAAGGGCGAGTTCTTCGGCATCGTCGGCCGCAACGGATCGGGCAAGAGCACCCTGCTGAAGCTGCTCGCCAGCATCTACCGCGCCGACGCGGGCACGATCCGCATGGCCGGCCGCCTCGCCCCGTTCATCGAGCTCGGGGTCGGCTTCAACGTCGAGCTGACCGCGCGCGAGAACGTCGTCCTCAACGGCGTGATGATGGGGCTGACCCCGCAGGAAACCCGCGAGCGGCTCGACTCGGTGATCGAGTTCGCCGAACTCGGCGAGTTCGTCGATTTGAAGCTGAAGAACTACTCCTCGGGGATGCTGGTGCGGCTGGCCTTCTCGCTGATGATGCAGGTCGACGCCGACATCCTCCTGATCGACGAGGTGCTCGCCGTCGGCGACGCCGCCTTCCAGCAGAAGTGCGCCGACGCCTTCCACGAGATGAAAACGGCCGGCAAGACGATCGTCCTGGTCACCCACGAGATGGCGACCGTCGAGGAGTACTGCCACCGGGCGATGCTGATCGACGGCGGCAAGATCCGCCACATCGGCGATCCCGCCGAGGTCGGCAGGCGCTACGTGCGGCTGAACTTCGAGCGCGGCAGCGACAGCGGGGCCGGGCCGAGCTCGGAGGGCAGCGACGAGGTGCGGCTGCTCGACGCCTGGGTCGAGGACGCTGCCGGCGCCCGCCTGACCACCGTCGAGCACGGCGCCGAGATCCGCCTGCGAGTCGAGCTCGAAGCGCTCCGCGACATCCCCGGGGTGGGCGTCGGCTTCATCCTCGCCAACGCCGACGGCGTCGGCGTCTTCCAGTTCGGCACCGAGGCGATCACCGAGAACGACACCTCGGAGCTGGCCGCCGGCCAGCGGATCAGGATCAACGCCGAGATCGACAACCTGCTCTCGCCGGGGCGCTACTTCATCCACTGCGGCGTCAACCGGGTCAGCGGCGGCGTCGCCCTGCACGTCAACAACGCGGTCGACTTCGTCGTCTACGGCGGCGAGTCCGACCTGAGCGGGATCGTCGCCCTGCCGCACCGGATCGATGCCGCGATCAGCGACGGGAGGGGCTGATGAGCGAGCAGGCGGGACCTCCGCTGCGCGAGGTCCGCGGCCCCTCGGCGCTCGGCGGCGGCGCGCGGCGCTTCTTCGACCTGCTCTGGCTGATGTCGGTCACCGAGTTCAAGCGGGTCTACTTCGGCACCGTGCTCGGCTATCTCTGGTCCCTCGTGCGGCCCTTGATCCTCTTCGCGGTACTGCTCTTCGTCTTCACCAAAGTCTTCAAAATCGGCGGCGAGCTGCGCTTCTACCCGGTGCTGCTGCTGACCGGAATCGTCCTCTACACCTTCTTCCAGGAAGCGACGATGAACTCGGTCAGCTCGGTCGTCGTCCAGGAGGGCGTCGTGCGCAAGACCCAGTTCCCGCGGCTGGTGATCCCGCTCGCGGTCGTGCTCACGGCGGCCTTCAACCTGGCGCTGAACCTGGTCGTCGTCTTCGGCTTCCTGCTCGCCTGGGGGGTTGAGCCGACCTGGACCTGGCTGCTGCTGCCGATTCCGGCGGCGCTGATCTTCATCTTCGCCGGCGCCGTCAGCATGGCCCTCTCGGTGCTCTACGTGCGCTTCCGCGACATGCTGATCATCTGGACCGTGGCCGCCCAGGTGCTCTTCTACGCGACCCCGATCCTCTACCCGATCGAATACGTCCCGGAGAGCTACCGGCAGCTGCTCTTCCTCAACCCGCTGGCGCCGATCTTCGAGCAGGTTCGCGTCTGGGCGATCGAACCCGACGCCCCGACCGCGGTCGACGTCGTCGGCGGCGTCGCCGGCCTGATCCCCGCCGCCGCGATCTTCGTCGGCGTCTGCGTCTTCGCCGTCTGGGTCTTCAACCGCGACGCCCCGCGGATCGCCGAGGAGCTTTGAGGTGAGGCTGCGCGCGGTCCGGGCCTGGCTCGACCGCTGCCTGTTCCCCGACCCCCCCGCGGCGCAGCGCCGCGGCAGCAGGGTTGAAGGGGCAGTGCTGGTGGCCGCCCTGCTGGTCCTGGCGATCGTCGCGCAGATGCTGAGGCCGGGGATGACGGCCTCGCTCAACTCGATCTGGGCCGAGGACGGGCTGATCTTCCTGCAGCCGACCCTGGTCCAGTCCTTCGGCAGCACGATCTTCACCCCCTACGCCGAATACCTCGTCCTCGTCCCGCGCCTGATCGCCGAGCTCGCGGCGCCGGCGCCGCTGGGTCTCGTCCCGGCGACGATGTCGGTCCTCTCCGCGGCCGTCGTCGCCCTCGGCGGGCTCGCCGTCTGGCATGCCAGCGCCGCGCACATCGCCAGCCCGGTCCTGCGCGGCGCCCTCGCCGCCCTTGCCGTGCTCGTCCCGGTCGCCGGCCTCGAGGCGGTCGACTCGGCCTCCTACGTCTCCTGGTACATGCTCTTCGCCGGCTTCTGGCTGCTGCTCTGGCGGCCGCCGACGATGCGCGGGGCGGCGCTCGGCGGGCTCTTCCTGCTCGCCACCGCGCTCAGCAACCCCGGCGTCTGGCTGTTCCTGCCGCTCGCCGCGCTGCGCGCCATGGCGATCCGCGACCGCCGCGACGCGACGATCCTCGGCGGCTACGCGATCGGCGCCGCGATCCAGATCCCGGTCGTCGCCGCGCACGACGACCAGGCGGCCAACCCGACCTGGACCAGCGACATCTGGACGGCCTACCTGCAGCGCGTCGTCGACGGCGGCCTGCTCGGCGAAAAGCTCGGCGGGGTCGCCTGGGAGAACTTCGGCTGGGAGTTCCTGACGGCGCTGCTCGTCGTCACGGTCCTTGCCCTGCTCGCCGGCCTCTGGCGCGCCGACGTGCGGGCCCGCTGCGTCGCGGCGATCGCGATCCCGGCCTCGCTGGCGATGTTCGCGATCACCGCCTATCAACGTGAGGTCGGCAGCGCCTTGATCTGGCCGCCCGGCGACTTCAGCGGCGTCTCCAGCCGCTACACGATCGTCCCCGCGCTGCTGCTGATCAGCACCGCCTTCGTGCTGCTCGACAGCGCTCTGCGCGACAGGGGAAGGGCCCGAAGCGCCGCGATCTGGGCGACCGCGGCGCTGGCCTTGATCGCGATCGCGACCTCGTTCAGCGTCCGCGAAATCGAGGTGCGCGGCACGCCGCCCTGGGACGACGCCCTGCGCGGAGCGGCGGCCGAATGCCGTCAGAAAAACCTCATCGAAGCGCCCGTGCCTACCTCCCCGCGCCCGTTCGGCGTATTCGTCCCCTGCAATCGGCTCGAAGGGTTCGCAGGCCCGCCCGCCTCCTAGCGCCCTGCCTCAGAGTCGTATTCCGGACCTGGTTTGGCGCGACCCGGCGACCACTCGAAGGCTGCCGCCGCGAAGCCGACCAGGGCGGCGGCGGCGAGCAGGGCGGCTACCGGCGAATAGGAGGTGCCCGGCGGCGGCGTCAGCGAGGGCACGTAGATCAGCAGCGTGGCGAGCATGGCCGCCGCGACCACGGCGACTGCCAGGCGGGGAAAGGTCGTTCGCAGGCCGGCCACGCAGGCGCAGACCGCGAGCAGCGGTAGCGCCAGGGCGCCGGCGTGGAGCATCGTCGTCGAGTGGCCGGGGATGCCCCACTGCAGCAGCACCCAGAAGGCGCAGCCGATCGCGACGAAGGCGAAGGTCAGCAGCGCGAAGCGCCACTCGCGCTCGTCCCGGCGGGGGCGGTTGCGGGCGAGCAGCATCGCGAACGGGGCGACCAGGAAGAGCCCGAGGAAGGGCAGCAGAGAGAAGAAGCGGTAGGTGCGGATCGAGGCCAGGGCGGTGTCGAGGTCGCCGTCGCCGACCGCGTCGGCCGCGCGGTCGAGCTCGAACCCGCCCCGCGACCAGCCGCTCAGCTCTTCGACGTTGTTCCACTTGTTTTCCAGGGTGCCGTCGAGCCCGATCGCGCCGTAGTTGTCGACGATCGTCTCGAGGGCGCCGCGCTCGTCGACTTCCAGGGCGCCGCCCAGGTGCCACTTGACGAGGCGGTCGCCGGGCGGGTCGGCGTAGCGCTGGAAGGCCGTCCACGAGCCGATCAGGACAATCCCGACCGCGGCCGCCGCGCCGAGCCAGCGCCAGCTCGGCAGGCCCCGGTAGGCGGCGATCAGGAGCAGCGGCAGGACGCCGTAGACGCTCGAGCCGTGGGCCAGCATCGCGAGCGCGAGCAGGCAGCCGAGCAGCACCCCGGCGCGCGGGTCGCGCCGCAGCCGCTGCCAGTGAGGCGAGATGACCAGGGCCAGCGCGGCGAGCAGGAAGGCGGCGGCGATCAGCTTCGGCCAGACGAAGAAGCCGTGCAGGATCGCGACGTCGCTGACCAGCATCGCCAGCATCGCCAGCCCGCGCGTCGCCGGCCGCAGCCGTGCCGCGACGAGCACCGCCCACATGCCGACGATCCAGAGCTGCTGGATGACGACGCAGAGGATCTGGTAGTTGAGCGTCGTCGCGTCGGTGCCGTCGACGAAGGCGCGCTGGGAGAGCACGTAGCCGACCTGCAGCGGCGGCCGGTCGCTCATCAGCCAGTCCGGCGGGTAGACCGGAATCGTGCCGGCGCTGCCGCTGGCGGCGAACCACTCGGCGAAGAAGCGCGGGATGTCGTTGTCGGAGGGCAGCTGGCTGGAGAACCGCGTCGCCGACATCGCCAGCGCTTCGTCGTTGCCGCCGTGCAGGAAGCCGAGGTAGACGATGAAGAAGCAGCCGAGGACCCAGAGCAGCAGCGGGGTTCGCAGGCGGCGCAGCAGCTCGCGGTCGAGCCCTCCCCGGTAGGCCGCCCAGGCGCCGGCCTGGATCGCGCCGAAGAGGACCAGGAAGTCCCAGGCCTGGCCGATCGTCGGGTTGGCGTAGTAGGCCCAGAAGGCGGCGAAGGCGGCGCTGCCGGAGACGGCGAGCGCGATCGCCAGGATCAGCGGCACGTCGCGGGCGCCGAGCCGGATCGCGACCAGCGCCGCGGCGACGCCCGGCACACCCGTGAGCACGAGGTGCAGGGCAAGCGTCCAGAGGAGGTCCGCGTTGGCCCTCACGCTGCGGGCCTGCTCCGGGCGACCGACATGGCGCGACAGGTTATTGGCACGGATAGACTCGCGGCGATGCCGGAGCAGACGAGAACGGCGGCGGGCCACGCCGAGCTGGTCGAGCAGATCGCCCGCCAGCAGGAAGAGATCCTGCGGCTGCGCGACCTGCTGATCGCCAAGGACGCCGAACTGGGAACCGCGAAGGGCAGGCTGGCGGAGCTCGCCGAGCACTCGGCGCACTTCGTCGCCGTCATCCACCGGGTGCGGGCCCAGATCCCGGCTCGCCTGCGGCAGATCGTCGCGGGCCTCCGGCGACGAGGCTGAGCGGGGTGGGCGCGCCCCGCTTCTCGATCGTAACGCCGGTCTACGAAACGCCGGCCGGCGTGCTGCGCGCGATGCTCCGCTCGGTGCGCCGCCAGCGCTTCCCGGACTGGGAGCTGTGCCTGGTCGACGACGGCTCCAAGCAGCCGCACGTCGCGCAGGCCCTGGACGCTGCGGCGGCGGGCGACCGGCGCATCCGGGTCGAGCGCCGCGACGCCAACGCCGGCATCGTCGCCGCCTCGAACGACGCGCTGGCGATGGCCTGCGGCGAGTTCGTCGTCCTGCTCGACCACGACGACAAGCTCCACCCGGAAGCGCTGCAGCTGGTCGACGAGGCGATCCGGGCCACGCCCGAAGCGGACTACCTCTACAGCGACGAAGACAAGCTCGACGCGAAGGGCATGCACGTCGGCCCCTTCTTCAAGCCGGACTGGTCGCCGGAGCGATTGCGCACGCAGATGTACACCTGCCACCTCGCCGTGCTGCGCCGCTCGCTGGTCGAGGCGGTCGGCGGCTTCGACGCCGAGTTCGAGGGCTCGCAGGACTGGGACCTGATCCTCCGCGTCAGCGAGCGGGCGCGGCGGGTCGTCCACGTGCCGCGCGTGCTCTACCACTGGCGGATGCTCGAGACCTCCGCGGCGGGCGGCGGCGAAGAGGCAAAGCCGTGGGCGTTCGAGGCGGGCACCCGCGCCGTGCAGGCGCACTGCGACCGGATCGGGCTGCCGGCCCGGGTCGAGCGCGACCTCGACCATCCCGGCGTCTACCACCTGCAGCCGCGGCTGCGGCGGGAGCCCTCGGTGAGCATCGTCATCCCGACCGCCGGGCAGACCCGCGAGGTGCGCTTCGAGCAGATCGTGCTCGTCAGCCACTGCGTGCGCAGCATCGTCGAGACCTCGACCTACGAGAACTACGAGATCGTCTGCGTCACCGACTCCTCGACCGACCCGACGGTGCTCGACGAGCTGGCCTCGATCGCCGGCGACCGGCTCAAGCTGGTCCCCTACGACCGGCCGTTCAGCTTCTCGGCCAAGATCAACGCTGGCGCCGTGCGCAGCGAGGGCGAGCACCTGCTGCTGCTCAACGACGACATGGAGGTGATCGCCGCCGACTGGATCGAGCGGATGGCGATGTACTCGGCCCACCCCGGCATCGGCGCGGTCGGCGGCCGGCTCCTGCTCGAAGACGGCCGCATCCAGCACGCCGGCGTCCAGTTCGAGAACGGCGGCTTCCCCGGCCACCCCTACCGCGGCTTCTCACGCGAGTTCGCCGGCTACTCCAACTGCGTCCTCGTCGCCCAGAACCTGCTCGCGGTGACCGGCGCCTGCCTGATGACCCCGCGCGAGGCCTTCGAACAGGTCGGCGGGCTGACCACCACCTTCCCGATCAACTACAACGACATCGACTACTGCCTGAAGCTCGCGGCGGCGGGGCTGCGCGTCGTCTACGACCCCGATACGGTCCTCTACCACTTCGAGTCGTCGAGTCGCTCCTCTGACGTCGACGACTGGGAGATGGAGATGCTGATCGATCGCTGGGCATCGCTTACCGTCCCCGATCCCTACTCGAACCCGAACCTCAAATACGGCACGCCGCGGCTCAGCTCCCCGTTCCAGTGGGCGCGACGGCGGCGGCCCCGGCTGCGCAGAAAGGTGGCATGACTTGAACTACGAGCGCCTCTATTCCTACCGCTTCCGCGACATCGACCAGGAGGCGAGGGTCGCGGTCTGGAAGGAGATCGGGCCGCACGTCCACGGCGTGATGGGCAGCCCCCGCAAGGTCCTCGACCCGGCCGCCGGGCGGGGCGAGTTCATCGGCGCGGTGCCGGCCGAGGAGACCTGGGCGGTCGACGAGGTCAGCTACCCCGAGGCGGCCCACAAGCCCGACACCAAGGTGATCACCGCCTCGATCATGGACGCCGAGCTGCCCGCGGGGCACTTCGACGGCGTCTACGTCTCGAACTTCCTCGAGCACCTCTTCACCCAGGAGGCGATCGCCCAGTTCCTCGAAAAGATGAACAGATCGATGGAGGCGGGCGGCCGGATCGCGATCATGGGGCCGAACTACCGCTACTGCTCGAAGGAGTACTGGGACTGCGCCGATCACTACATCGCGCTGACCCATATGGCGATCTCCGAGCACCTCTACGCGGCCGGCTTCGAGCCGACCCGGGTGATCCCGCGCTACCTGCCCTACTCCTTCCGGGGCATCCTCCCCCCCTCGCGGCGGCTGACCCGGCTCTACCTGAAGACGCCCCCCGCCTGGCGACTGCTCGGCAAGCAGTTCCTGGTCGTGGGGACGAAGCAGGAGTAGCGGCGTGGCGGCGGCCGACGGGCGGATCCCGGTCCTCTACCTGGCCCCCTGGGTCGACATCGGGGGCACCGACAAGAACACGATCGACTGGTTCCGCGCGATCGACCGCGAGCGCTTCGCGCCGTCGCTGATCGCCACCCAGCCCTCGGCCAACCGGCGGCTCGACGAGATCGCCGAGTTCGCCGAGGAGATCTGGGTGCTGCCGGACGTGATGCCGGCCGATCGCATGCCCGCCTTCATCCTCGACTTCATCCACTCGCGCGGGGTCCGCGCCCTGCACCTGATGAACTCGCGGCTCGGCTTCGACCTGCTGCCCGACCTGACCTGCCTGCCCAACCCTCCCGGGATCGTCGTGCAGTTGCACGTCGAGGAGGCCGACCGCTCGGGCTACGTGCGCTACGTCACCACCCGCTTCGGCAACCTGGTCGACCGCTTTTCGGTCTCGCACGAGCACCTCGCCGAGGCCGTCCACGAGTACGGCATCCCGCGCGACAAGATCCGCGTCATCTACATCGGCGTCGACGCCGAGGAGGAATTCTCGCCCGAGCGGGTCGAGCCGGTCGGGGGCCTCGACCGCAAACGGCTGCAGATCCTCTTCCCCTCCCGCCTGGTCGAGCAGAAGGACCCGCTGCTGATGGTCGAGGTCGCCGCGGCGCTGCGCGAGCGCGGCGTCGATTTCCAGATCCAGGTGCTCGGCGAGGGCGACCTGGAGGAGGACGTGCGCAGGCGCGCCGCCGAGCTCGACCTCGGCGACGCGATCGCGATCAACCCGCCGACGCCGACCCCGCAGGCCTGGTACGCGGCCTGCGACGCGATGCTGATGACCAGCGTCTACGAGGGTGTGCCCGCCAGCGTCTACGAGGCGATGGCGATGGGGGTGCCGGTGGTCGCGCCGACGCTGCCGGGCAACGTCGAGCTGCTCGGCGAGGACCACGACGGCCTGGTCGAGCCGCGCGACTCGGTCGAGGGCTACGCCGTGGCGCTCGCCCGCCTCGCCGCCGCGAGCGACGACGGGTCATCCGGTCCCCGCCTGCGCGAGCGCGCCCGCGAGCGCTTCTCGCTCGAGCGGATGGCCGCCGAACACGGCGAGCTCTACGACGAAGTCGCCCCCGACTCCGCCCCGCCCGAGGAGCTGGAGCGCGCCCCGGAGCGCGAGCCGATCCGCTTCCCCGACCGGCCCACCGGCACGCCGCTGGTCTCGGTCCTGATCCCCCACTTCAACCAGGCCGCCTTCATCGGTGAGTGCATCGAGTCGATCCGGGCGCAGACCTACCCGCGGCTCGAGACGATCGTCGTCGACGACGCCTCGAGCGAAGCCGAGGCGCAGGCCGCGATCGCGGCGCTGGAGCGGGCGGACGACGTCACCGTGGTGCGGCAGTCCGAGAACGGCGGCCCGAGCCGCGCCCGCAACGCCGGTCTCGAGCACTGCTCCGGCGCCTACATCCTGCCGGTCGACTCCGACAACGTGCTGCTGCCCGACGCGGTCGAGAAGCTGGTCGCCCAGCTCGCCGCCGCGCCCGAGGACGTCGGCTTCGTCTACCCCAACCTGCAGTTCTTCGGCAACCGCGAGGACTACTACGAAGTCCCCTCCTACAACCTCTACGACCTCACCCGCGGCAACTGCTGCGACACCTGCTCGCTGCTCGACCGGCGCATCTTCGACGCCGGCGAGCGCTACCGCGAGGAGATCCGGCTCGGCCACGAGGACTGGGAGTTCGTCCTCCGGCTCGCTGCCCGCGGCGTGCGCGGCGAGGCCGCCACCGGGCCCACGGTGCGCTACCGCAAGTGGGGCTTCAACCGCTCCGACAGCGTCGAGCACGCACCGGAGGAGTTCGAGGAGCTGCTCGCCGAGATTTCTCCCTTCAAGGGACGCGAGGCCGAACTCAAGTCGCTGGAGCGACCGGCACTCTCGATCCTCCCGCTCGAGCAGATCGACCCCGCTTCCGAGGCCGGGCGCGAGATCGCCGCCCGGCTCGCGGCGCAGCAGTGCATCGACGCCGAGCTGATCGCCGGTTACGCGGGCGAGTGGCCGGCGGCCGCGGCGGTCCCGCCGGCGCGCCGCAACCCGGCCGGCCCCGCCGCGGGCCCGCTCGAGGCGCTGCGCGGCGGCCTCTCCCTGGCGCGCGGCCGCTTCGTCGCGGTGACCGCGGGCGCGGCGGGCGACCTGCTCGCCAACCCGGGCTTCGTCGAGCGGGTGCTGCGGCGCTTCGACGCCTCCGGGGACGAGCTCGACGCGATCGCCTTCGTCGACGCCGGCCCGGCCGGGCGGTTCCGCTTCCGGGCGCTTGCGGAGCGGGATTGCGCCCCCGACACGGCTCCGCACACGATCGTCTGGCGCCGCGCTTTCGAGCAGCGGCTGCCGCGCGGGCTGCACGCCGATCCCACCGATCCGGTCGGATCGCTGGCGCGGCTGATCTGCGCCGCCGGCGCCTGGGTCGAGCGGCGCCACCTGGCGACGCCGGGGCGGAGCCCGCGGCAGCGGCCCGCACAGGTCGCCTGGCAGCCGCTCGGCGAGATCGAGCCGCGCGACCCGCGCAGCCTGCGCGTCGATCCGCCGCCGCTGCTGCCGGGGGCGGGCGAGTACCGGGTGCCGCGCTGGGAGGTCTCGCCGACCTGGACGCCGCCGATGTCGACCCTGGCGATCCGCTACCGCGAGAAGTTCGGGGAGGGGCGCCTGGTGACCAGCGCCGGCGCGCCGGCGGGCTACGTGCCCGAGCACCACCTCGGCACCCTGCGCAACACCAGCCTCGAGGGAACCGCCAGGCTGGTCCGCGGCGGCGACGGGTACGAGGTGCTGCCGCGCGGCGAGTGGGACGCCGCGGGGGAGGACGCCGAGGTGATCGGCTATGCCGAGTCGGCCCAGCTCCCGGGCATGGAGCCCGTTGCCCTCGCCGTCCACCGCGAGACCGGGCAGCGGACGCTGGTGACGCCCGCCGAGGACCCGCTGCTGGCCGAGGTCGACGTGATCGGCACGCTCGGCTGCCTCGACCCGTTCCCGCTCAAGCCCCGCGAGACCCCCGATGCGGCGCCGCCGTGGGGGCTGGTCGGCCTGACCAAGGCGGTCGACCAAGGCTCACGCCGGCACCGCTACGCGGCGGGAGCGATCGCCGCGGGTGAGCCGATCGGCGAGCTCGGCGCGCTCGCCGAGTCCGACCTGGGCGGCTCGATCGCGGCCTGGATCGTCGACGACCGGCTGGTCACCGAGGCGCACAACCCGCGACCGCACCGGCCGGGGATCGCCGCCGCGGCCCGCTGGAGCGCCGAGCCGGCCGCCTGGCGCGGCCTGGCGCCACGCAGCGCCCAGGCCAAGGCGATCGCCCGCCGCTCGCTGGCGACCGCCGGCAGGCTGGTCCGCCCGGCCCGGGCGGGCGACGCTCCCGGCGGCGCGCCGGCGGGCTGGCTGTTCGGCTCCCACCGCCCGGGGCGCGCGCCGCTGTTCGCCGCCTACCACCCGGTCACCGGCGACCAGCTGCTCAGCCGCTCTCCGCAGGACGCCCCGCAGATGGGCTACGGGTCGCCGCAGCTGCTCGGCTTCCTGCGCCTGGCGGCGCCGCTGACCGGCGACCTGACGCAGAGCCCGCTTCCGGTGCCCTGGGCACGCCGCTTCGGCGCGGTGCCGAGGGCGAGCTGAGAGTCCCTACCCGTCGATCGTCTCGCTCGGGCGGCGGCTCGGCTCGGAGACCTGGTAGTCGCCGCGGCTGAGCGTGCTCTCGAGCCAGACGTAGAGGACGATGAACAGGTAGCGGCTGCCCATCTCCTTCATCGCCAGCTTCGGCACGCCGCTGGTCCGGTTGGTCCACGAGGTCGGGATCACCTCGTAGCTGTGGCCCCTGACGATCGCCTTGAGCGGCATCTCGACGGTCAGGTTGAAGTGCTTGGAGAGCAGCGGCGAGATCGTCTCGATCACCTCGCGCCGGTAGCCCTTGAAGGCGTTGGTGGTGTCGTTGTAGCGGTGGCGGAAGAGGACGCGGATGAACTGGTTGGCGAGCCGGTTGATGAACAGCTTGAGGCGCGGATAGTCGTGCACCTGGGCGCCGGGGACGAAGCGCGAGCCGAAGGCGCAGTCCCAGCCGTCCTCGAGCAGCCGGTGGTAGCGGATCAGGTCCTCGGGGTCGTCGGAGGCGTCGGCCATCGCGATCACCACCGCGTCGCCCTCGAAGAGGTCGAGGCCGGCGCGGATCGCCATCCCGAAGCCCTTTTCGTAGTGCGAAGGGCGGCAGCGCACGCGCGGGTTGCGCTCGGCGATCGCGGCGACGACGGCAGCGGTGCCGTCCTCGCTGCCGTCGTCGACGACCAGTACCTCGTAATCGACCCGCTCGCGCTCCAGCGCGGCGACGATCCCCTCGACGGTCTGGCCGACCGAGCCCTCCTCGTTCTGGGCCGGGATGACGACGGAGAGCTTCATGCCGGCGTCGCCGCCCAGCGCTCGGCGTTCTGCTCGTACATCTCGCGCAGGATCGCCTCGACGTCGTAGCGCAGCTTCCAATCCGGGTAGTCGGCTTCGAAGGAGCCGAGGTCGGAGATCCACCAGCGGTGGTCGCCGATCCGCGGCTCCTTGCCCATCTGCCAGCTCAGCTCGCGCCCGGCGATCCGCTCGCAGATCCCGATCGCCTCCAGCATCGAGCAGTTGCTGAACCGGCCGCCGCCGATGTTGTAGACGGCGGCGGCACGGGGCGCCGCGTGGAAGGCGGCGAAGGCGGCGATCAGGTCGGCGCTGTGGATGTTGTCGCGCACCTGCTTGCCGGCGTAGCCGAAGACGGTGTAGGGGGTGCCGGTCGCGGTGCACTTCATCAGGTAGGCGAGGAAGCCGTGCAGCTTGGCGCCGGCGTGCTGGGGGCCGGTCAGGCAACCACCGCGGAAGCAGACCGTCGGCATCCCGAAGTAGCGGCCGTACTCCTGGACGAGCAGGTCGGCGGCGGCCTTGGAGACGCCGAACAGCGAGTGGGTCGAGGCGTCGATCGACATCGAGCTGTCGATGCCGCCGTGGTAGCGGTGCGACTCGGGCAGCTCGAGGCGCAGCTCGAGCTCCTCGAGCGGCAGCCGGTTGGGCGTGTCGCCGTAGACCTTGTTGGTCGAGCAGAAGACGAAGGTCGCCTCCGGGCAGTGGGAGCGGGTCGCCTCGAGCAGGTTGAGCGTGCCGTTGGCGTTGACGCCGAAGTCGGTCTGCGGGTCGCTCGCCGCCCAGTCGTGCGAGGGCTGCGCGGCGGTGTGGACGACCAGCTCGATCGCCTTGCCGTGGGCGGCGAAGATCCGCTCGACCGCGTCGCGGTCGCGGATGTCGGCGTTCTCGCTGCGGAACTCGGAGTGGGCGCCGACGAGCCGCTCGGTGACGTGCGCGGTCGAGGCCTCGGGGCCGAAGAAGCTGGCCCGCATGTCGTTCTCGACCCCGACCACGTCGTAGCCCTGCTCGACGAAGTGCCCGACCGCCTCAGAGCCGATCAGTCCTCCCGATCCGGTGATGATCGCAACCGCCATTTCAGCTCCGCTCCCTTCCCCCGGCCGGGGGCTCGATGTCGAGGGCCGCCGCGATCCGCTCCGGGTCGGCGGCGATCCAGTCGTTGATGTCGGCGAGGACCTGCCTGGCGCTGCGTTGCGGCCGCCACCCGTCCATGCCGAACAGCCTCGTGCAGTCGGAAAGGTATATGGGAACGTCGCCCGCGCGCGTCGCCTCGACCGGGTCGATCGGCACCTCGTTGCCGCTCAGCTCACGGCAGATCTCGGTCGTCTCGCGCAGCGAGAGGCTGCACTCGCGGCCGCCGCCGACGTTGACGACGCGCCCGTCCCAGCGCTCGCGGTCGAGCAGCTGGCGCTCGACCAGGTCGACGAGGTCCTCGACGTGGAGCAGGTCGCGCACCTGCTTGCCCTCGCCGCCGAAGCCGATGTACTTGAGCGGGTTTTCGAACCGGTGGGCGAGCATCCAGTGGGTGAATACCCCCTGGTCGACCTTTCCCATCTGCCAGGGGCCGGCGATCACGCCGCAGCGGTCGACGACCGCCGGCAGGCCGAATGCCGCCCGGTACTCCTCGATCAGCAGCTCGGCGGCCAGCTTGGTGGTGCCGTAGAGGGTGCGGGCGCCGCTGAGCGGGAAGTCCTCGGAGATCCCGGCGGCGGAGGCGCCGGGAACCGGCTGCTCGTCGGCGAGCTCGAAGCGGGTCGGCCCCTCCTCCAGCTTCAGCCCGACCTGGGGCTCGACCGGGTAGACGCGGCTGGTCGAGAGGAAGACGAAGAAGGCGGCGTCGCGGCGGGCCAGCTCGAGGCAGTTGTAGGCGCCGGTCAGGTTGGTGTGGACGAGGTAGGAGGTGTCGCCGTCGACGCCGCTCATCACCGAGGGCTCGGCCGAGCACTCGATCAGGGCCGAGATCTCGGGCAGCCGCCGAAGATCCTCGGGCTCGCGCACGTCGCCCTTGACGAACTCGACCCCGGCCCCCTCGAGGCGCGGCAGGTTGAGCTCGGAGCCGCGCCGGTAAAGGTTGTCGAGCACCAGCACCTGCCACTCCGGGTGGCGGGCGGCGAGCGAGACGGCGAGGTTGGAGCCGACGAAGCCGGCCCCACCGGTGATCAGCAGGCGGGTCAAGGGGCGGCGACCGTATCAACAGGCAAGGCGCGGTCTGACGCAGACCTGAGATCATCCCCGCCGATGGCGACCAGCCGGAATCACGCGATCGAGGAGATCCGGCGGGCGCCCGGCGAGCTCTCCTTTCAGGCGCGGATCGGCGGGGGCGAGAGCACGGTCTGGATGCGGTCTGACTCCGGCGCGATGCCAAGCGCGGACGCCGCGCTCGCCGCCTGCCTGATGCCGGCGATGCGGTTCGGCGGCAAACTCAGCCTCGGCGAGCCGCTCAGCCCCAAACTGCTGCGCAGCCAGCGCCAGTTCCAGGCGATCCAGCGGTCGTGGTCACGCGGGTGGACCTTCGGCGACCCGCCGCTGGAGGAAGTCGAGGTCAGCGCACCGGCCGGCCCACCGCGCAGCCAGGTGACGAACGGCCGGGTCGGCGCCTTCCTCAGCGGCGGCGTCGACTCCTGGTCGACGGTGATCGACCACCCGGAGATAACCGACCTGATCTTCGTCCGCGGCTTCGACCTGCTGGCATCCGCGGAGCACCAGGCGGAGCTCACCGGCGAGGTCGAAGCGCGGATCCGCCGCGCCGCTGCCGAGCTCGGCCTCGACCTCCACGTGGTCGAGACCAACATCCGGGAATTCTCCGAGCCGCTTGCGCATTGGGGCGCCTCCTTTGCCACCGCGCAGATCGCCGTCGCGCTCTTTCTCGAGCCGCTGTTCGAGCGGGTGCTGATCGCCGGCGACTCCGACTACGAAACCCAGGCGCCGATGGGGGCGAACCTGCTCGTCGACCAGCTCTGGAGCACCGAGGGGCTCGAGATCGTCGACGACGGCGGCCTCTACGACCGGGTCGAGCGGACGCGGAGGATCGCCTCCCATCCCCAGGTCCAGCAGACGCTGCGGGTCTGCTGGGAGAACCGTGACGGCGCCTACAACTGCGGCCGCTGTCGCAAGTGCCTGCTGACGATGATCACCCTCGAGGCGCTCGGGGTACGCGACCGGATCGCCACCTTCCCGAGCGAGCTCGAGCTCGAGCCGGTCAGGGGGTTCGAGATCGACCATCCGGTCACGCTGAGGCTCTGGGAAGACGTGCTCGACGCCGTTCGGGCGGCCGGCCGGCCCGACCTCGAGGAGGTCGTCGAAGTCCGCGTCTCGCGGGGCAGGCGCCATTTCGGGCTCGCGCCCAGCTACCGTTACCGGCGCACGGCGGGGCCGCGGCCGACGATCCGCATCGCCGTGATCGTGCCGGCCTGGAACCAGGCCCGCTATCTCGCCGCCGCCGTCGATTCGGCGCTCGCCCAGCAGATCGACAGCGGAGTCGGCGTGGTCATCGTCAACGACGGCTGCCCCGACCCGGAGACCGACCGGATCGGGCAAGCGCTGCGCGATGCGCACCCCGACCGCGTCGCCTACCTGCACCAACCCAACAGCGGCCTCTCGGCGGCCCGCAACGCCGGCATCCGCCGCGCCTTCGCGCGCTGGCCCCATTTGGAGACGGTCTTCCCGCTCGACGCCGACAACATGCTCTCCGCGCATACCCTGGCGAATCTGCGCCGGGCGCTGGACGAGCACCCAGAGGCCGCCTGGGCCTCGCCGGCGCTCGAGTTCTTCGGCGGCGAAGACGGCGAGTGGGCGATGCCCGCTCCCTTCCTCACCTACCGGCAGCTGTTCGACAACCAGTCCGACGCCGGCAGCCTGATCAGACGGTCGGTCTTCGGGGCCGGCATCGAGTTCGACGAGTCGATGACCAAGGGCTACGAGGACTGGGAGTTTTTCCTGCACGCCGGCCTGGCCGGGTTCCGCGGCATCCCCGCCGGGCGCTGCGGCTTCCGCTACCGGCGGCGACCCGGCTCGATGCTCGCCGGCGCGCAGGCCCAGTCGGAGCAGCTGGAAGCGGGCCTGCGCCGGCGCCACCCCGCCGCCTACCGCGCCGAGGCCCTGGCCCGGCGCGAGCACGCCGAGGCGCCGCGCTTCGGCCTGATCCGCTGCGACGCGGGCGACGTGCTGCTCACCGCCGCCTGCGATCTCGAGCCGCAGCGGATGCCGCTCGAGGGTTTCCTGCGACCGCGGCGACGCGGCGCCGGCGTGGCGCCGGTCGAGGCGCACGTGCCCGCGATCGCGGTCCTGACCACGGCGGCGACGATCGAGTGGCTCGAAGCAAGGGACCGGCTGGCCGAGGTGCTGATGCAGCTTCAACTCGCGGTTCGCGAGGAGGCGATCGTCGGGCTGCGTCTGGTCCAGGCGCCGCCCCTGCTGCGCCTCTCGCGCGGGCGGGCGGAGGCGCCGCCTCCGGTCGCCGCCCTGGCGCTGCGCTCGCGCACCCTGGCAACGCTGGTGACGACGGGGGTCTCCCTGGAGGTCGAGGCGAAGGTCGACGTGCAGGCGGGACGCTCCCGCCCGCCGCAACCGCTCTCCGAGCTCGTGCTCGGGTCGGCCGTGTCGCGCCTGAGGTCCGGCTTGCGCACGGACCTGCCGCTGGTCCGTCCCGGGTCCCACGCCGATTACTTCGAACACCGCCACGTCAACCTCGGCGAGACGACCGTGCCGTCGAGCGTCGCAACCGGCGAGGTCGCGCCAGCGGGGGAGTCGGCGGCGTGATCCCGACCCGGCCGGCCTTCTTCGCCTCCCCGCAGACGATCGACGCAGTCGGCCGCGCGCACTCGGTCGCGTTCCTGATCGGCGGCTACGACGGCTCCGGCAACTTCGGCGACCTGCTCCAGCTCGACGCGGCGCTCGCCCTGCTCGGGCGGCTCGAGCCGGGCCTGCTGCCGCTGCCCGTCCTCGAGCGCTCCCGCATCGCCGATCACCGCGACCTCGCCGACAGCTTCCTCCAGCGCTTCCCCCACGCCATCTTCATCGCCTCCGACGGGGACCACGAGGACGAGCTGCTGCCGCTGCCGGCGCCGGCCGGGCTGCCTTTCGCCGCCCTGTACCTGTACGGCGGCGGCTATCTCAACCCGTCCTGGGGCGAGAGGAGGCTGGCGATGCTCCGCGACGCGGAAGCACTGCTCGGCGAGGCCGAGGTGACGACGATCCGCCGCCTCTCCTCGGGCCTTCAGGTCGATCCCGGCTGGATCGGCGACCTCGACGAGGCCGACGCGGAGCGGCTGCGCCGCTTCGAGCTGCTCGGCGCCCGCGATCGCCGCTCCGCCGAAGCGCTCGCCGCGCTCGGCGCGGCCGGTCGGGTGGTCGAGACCGCCGACGATGCGGTCGGCGCCCTGCGCAAGCTGCGGCCGGACGCCCCCACCACAGACGCCGACGAAAGGCTCCGCCTCAACCTCCACATCGCCGAGCATCCCTGGGTGAGCGAGCGACCGCAGGCGATCGCCGAGTTCCACGCCGGCCTGGCCGGTGAGCTCGGCCGCGGCGCCGGACGGCCGGTCCTCGTGCAACCGCTGGTCGCCTATGACGACCGCCGTGTCAACGAGCGGGAGGCGCTCGATCGACTTGCCGCGGCCTGCGCGGCGCGGGGGGTCGAGCTGGCGGCGCCCCGCGTCCTGCTGCCGACCGGCCTCGCCCCCGCGCTGACCGCGATCGGCGCGGCGGAGCTGACGATCAGCTGCTCCTACCATGTCGCCCTGACCTCGCTGCTGCTGGGCGTCCCCGCGATTCTGCTCGGCGACAACGCCTACTACGAGCAGAAGGCGGCCGGGCTCGCCGAAGCCTTCGATCTGCCCCCGAGCTTCGCCCTGCGCTCGAGCATGGACCCGGGGGAATGCGCCCGGCAGATCGCCGCGGCGGTGCTGGGCGAGGGCCGCGCCGCCCTGCGCTTCAACCTGGCCCTGCGGGCGAGCTGGATGCGGGAGCGCCGCGCCGACGCCGAGGCCGAGCTGCTCGCCGACCTGGGCGGCGGCCTCGGCGCCGGGCTGGGCGGCCGCATCGACGAGCTCGCGACCCGCCTGCGACAGCGCTCCGCCGAACCGGCGGAACTGCTGGCCCGGCTCTCGGCGCTGGAAACCGACGAGGAGTCCCCTCCCCCGCCGGCCCCCGGCGGGCAACCCGGCGAGGGCGCCGCGCAGCTGCTGCTGGACGAGATCACAGCGTCGCGCTCCTGGCGGATGACGGCGCCGCTGCGGCGCATCGGGGCACTCCTGCGGCCGCGGCGGCGCGGCTAACTGCCGGCTGGGTCGGCCTGGCCGGCGGCGTCCGCGGCCGGTGGCTCCGTGCCCCGCCACACCGCCCGGATCAGTAGACCGGAGAAGACCAGGATGAGCAGGAAGGCGACGCAGTCGTTGAGCGTAAACTGGCCGCTCACCGGGCGGAAGTGGTGGGTCCCCAGCGTCGCCCCGACGGCCACCGCGAGGACCTCGACGCCGCGCAGGGCGAGGATCGCGCGGACCGGCTTCGAGCGCAGCCAGGGAAAGCCGGCCGCGGCCTGCTGCACGGCGACGACGGCGATCAGGACGAAGACCCAGGCCTGCATCCCCTCGCGCAGGACGCCGGTGATCGAGGCGCCCCAGTAGACGACGAAGAAGAGCAGCGGGAAGACGACCGTCGCCGCGACCGGCCAGGGCCAGCGCCGGCCGGCGCGCCAGAGGCTGAGCAGCAGCAACGGGAAGAAGAGGATGCCGAGGCCGAACGGCACGCCGGTCCAGGGCTGGAAGAAGAAGTGGACGACGGCGGGCGAGTGGCCGAAGAGCTCGTTGATCGAGACGCTGTCGGAGTGGAAGACGGGCAGGAAGAGCGGCACCAGGGTGTTGCCGAGCGAGTTGAACCGGAACGCGAGCCACTGCGACAGGGTCGGCTCGTAGTGCGGGTAGGCCTGGCTGACGTAGTCGAGGAAGCCGCTCTGCATCAGGTACGGCCCGTTGAAGAGCCGCCACGCCTCGACGCCGACGGCGACTCCGGCGAGCAGCAGCAGGGGGGCGACGATGCGGGGGCGCAGCAGCCGCGCGCCCCTGATCGGCCAGGCCGAGATCGGGCCGAGGCCGGCGAGCCCGATCAGCGCGCTGGGGTGCATGAAGTAGCCGAGGCCGACGAGCAGCCCGGCGCGGAAGCTGCGCCGTTCGATCACGTACAGCCCGGCGAGCAGGACGAAGTAGGCGCCGAGCAGTTTCGGCCAGGTGAACCAGAGGTCGGCGAAGAGGAACGGCGTGGTGGCGCCGAGCAGCAGCGCGAAGCGCGCGGCCGCGGTGCCGGCGAGCCGCCTGACCAGCTCCCAGAGCGAGAGCAGGAGCATGCAGCTGAAGGCGATCATCGCGATCCGGAAGGCCATGAAGCCCTGCCCGTCGAAGGGCTGCCAGGGGGACTCCGGCGCGCCGAGCGGCGGGCTGGCGCCGCTGACCAGGACGATCGGGGCGCTGGCCATGCCGGGGAACGGCCCGCGGCTGGAGAAGTTGTAGGGGGCGAAGAGCAGGCCCCCCTCGGGGCCATAGGGCGCTTCGCCGTTGGCGACCAGCTCGGCGACGAGGAAGGGGGTGCGGCTGTCGGGGCGGCCCTCGGGGACGAGGGTGCGCGAGATCGTCCCTTCGTAGAGCTCCCCGATCGGCCCCAGCGACCAGAGCGAGCGGGCGACGGCCAGGCCGAGCGCCAGCGAGACGATCGTCAGCGCCCAGCGCTCCTCGGGCGCGAGCAGGTCTTCCGGCCCGGCGCTGATCAAGCCGCCGAACAGCAGGCCGAGCACCGGCGCGATCACGGCGAAGCAGACAAGCCGCGGCTCGGCGCTGCCGGCCAGCAGCCAGGCCAGGGCGCCGGTCGCGATCAGCAGGATGAAGCCGGGCAGCGGCAGGAAGGCCAGCCGGATCCGCTGCCGGCTCAGGTGCCGCCAGAGAATGCCCGGCCCGAGCAGCAGGGTGGCGACGAGTGCGGTCGTGCAGCCGACGCGAACGAGGTCGAGCAGCTGCTGGCCGGTCGTGGCATGGCTCTCGACCGACGGCGGCGCGGCGGCGCCGAGCAGGCAGGCCAGGGCGGCCGCCCCCCAGAGGCACAGCATGATCGCCCTCTCCAGCGTGATCGTCATCAGGTTTCGGCCCGGCTGCGGCGGGCTCCCTGCCACCGCTGCCGCGGTGGCCGACAATAACCGCAATGGTCCACATCTGGCAGGCGCGACTCGACGCGCGGGGCTGGCCCGCCGCCGAGCGGCTCCCCGCCGCCGAGCGGGAGCGGGCCGCGGCAATGCTGCGGGGTCAGCCGCGGGACCGCTGGGTCGCCGCGCGCTGGGCGCTGCGCGGGGTGCTCGGGCGCTACCTCGACGAGCGGCCCGCGGCGATCGAGCTGGGCACGGGCGAGCGCGGCAAGCCGCTGCTCGCCGCGGCCGGGGCGGCGACCCGCTTCAACCTCAGCCACAGCGGCGAGCTGGCCCTGGTGGCGGTCTCGCCCGAGCTGGAGGTCGGCGTCGACGTGCAGCGGATCGGCAAGCGGCCGGCCGCCTTCTACGCCGAGTGGACGCGGCGCGAGGCGACCGTCAAGTGCCACGGCACGGGGCTCTGGGCGCCGGCGCCCGATACGGCGGTGGCGGTCGCCGACCTCGACGCCGGGCCGGGCTACGCCGCCGCGGTCGCCGTCGCCGGCGAGGCCGTTCCGCCGCTGCGCCGCTTCACGTTCGAGCCGGCCGATCTGCCGGCCGGCTGACGCCTCGGCCTACGGCCGCGCCCGCCCGCCGGTGATCCTGACGAAGGCGTGCCAGGCCGGCTTCGCCCGGAGTCGTTCGCTGTCGCGGAAGAGGCCGGTCGAGTCGCAGAAGTTGCAGGAGTCCCGGATGTCCTTCCAGGTGAACCAGTAGGCGCCGCGCAGGTTGAGGCGGCCGCGGTTGCGGATCATGTAGGCGTAGGCGCGGCGCATCTCGCGCTTCTGGAAGCCGACCCCCTGCTCGAAGCTGACCAGGTTGGGGTTGTTGTCGGAGCCCCAGCCCATCTCGGTGATGTAGAGGCGCGTGCGGGCGTCGCGGTTGTCGAGCACCACGCGGCGCATTTCCTCGCTCATCCGCGCCAGGTCGCGGGCCGTTTCCGAGTAGGGGTGCAGGGCGACGCCGTCGAAGCTGGCCTTGATCCCCCGCACCCGGTAGAGGCGCCTGAGGAACTCGACCGCGTCCATCGCGTTGGGCGGCTTGGCGTTCGGTTCGCCGAACAGCCCGGAGACGATCGTCCTGGTGCTGCGGTCGCCGCGCTTCAGCGCCCGGTTGGCGATCTTCAGCAGCTGCGCGTAGCGGGCCGGCGAGGCGGGCTTGGCGAAGTAGAAGAAGTTGGCCTCGTTCCAGACCTGCCAATCGCGCAGCGGCAGCTTGGGGACGAAATCGCCCGAGCCGCGCCAGTGCTCGCGCCAGAACTCGCCGCGCGGGCCGTAGCGTTCGGCGGCGGCGCGCAGGAAGGCCGCCCAGGCGCGCCGCTGCCGGGCGTTGTTGACCGGCAGCGTCGTGTAGTTGCGCGCCAGCCAGGCCGGGGTCGCGTAGACGAAGGGCAGGACGCGCAGCCGTTGCCGGGCCGCCGTCGTGACGACCGCGTCGAAGCCGCTCCAGTCGTAGCCGCCGTTGCGGGTCGGCTGCACGCCGCCCCAGGAGAGCGGCCAGCGGACGGAGCCGATCCGCCCGGCGCGCATGTATTCGGCGTCGGCCTCGGTCAAGCCGGTCTGTGGCCCGATGCCGAAGAACTCGCGCGGCACGGCCCGGGCGGTCCCCGCCCCGGCGGAGAGCGAGACGGCGCCCACGGCGATCGCGAGGGTGGCGGCGAGGACGGCGAGGGCGGCCGGCTTCGATCTCATCGAAGCTGCAACCCAATCACGATTTCGAAGTAGCGGTGGGGCGGAGGCGCAGCAGCGGCACCCGCCAGGCGGCCTCGAGGACGATCGCGCGGCCCATCTTGGAGCGGCCGGCGCGGCGCTCGCGGAAGACGATCGGGAACTCGGCGACGTCGAAGCCGAGCCGGACCGCGCGGTAGGTCGTCTCGACCTGGAAGGCGTAGCCGCGCGAGCGGATCGAGGCGAAGTCGATCGCCTCCAGCACCTCGCGGCGGAAGCACTTGAAGCCGCCGGTCAGGTCGCGCACGCCGAGCCCGAGCACGGTCCGCGCGTAGGCGCTGCCGCCGCGGCTGATCGCCTTGCGCAGCGGGCTCCACTCGCCGACGCCGCCGCCGGGCACGTAGCGCGAGCCGATCGCCAGGTCGGTCCGCGAACCGACCTCGAGCAGGCGCGGCAGGTAGGCCGGGTCGTGGGAGAAGTCGGCGTCCATCTCGAGCACGTAGGCCGCGCCGCCGGCGAGCGCCCGCTCGAAGCCGGCGATGTAGGCGGCGCCGAGGCCTTCCTTGCGCGGCCGGTGCAGGACCGACACGCCCTCGTGCCGCTCGGCCAGCTCGTCGGCGATGCGGCCGGTCCCGTCGGGGGAGTTGTCGTCGACGATCAGCACCCGAGCGGAGGCGGGCAGCTTCGCGCGCACGGCCTCGACGAAGGCGGCGATGTTGCCGGCCTCGTTGTAGGTCGGCAGGATCAACCAGGCCGGTCCCCCGGCGTTCATCGCCCTGCCACGCTCAGTAGGAGCCGCCGAGCTTGCGGTGGTCCCAGCTCGCGACCCGTTGCGGCTTGAACTGGATCGCGACCCGCTTCGGCGCCTGCGCTTCGAGCGCCGCCTTGGCGTCGCCCTCGACCGCGGAGATTCCCTCCGCGTAGCGCACGGTCAGCTCCTCGGCGAAGCCGATCACGGTCGCGAAGTCGCTGTGCAGCTCGGCCTCGGCCTCGATCTGGGCGCCGCGCAGCTCGCCGTACTCGTGGCCGGTCTCGATCAGCACGGTGGCGCGCGGGTCGCGTTCGAGGTTGCGCACCTTCTGCGACTTGGCGTAGGTCCAGATCCAGACCTCGCCGTCGCGCGGCACGAACCAGAGCGGCATCGAGTGCGGCCAACCGCGCGGCCCGTTGGAGGAGACGACCGCGATCCGCTCCGCGTCGAGCAGCGCGAGCAGCTCCGCCTCGCTGAGCGTGATCTGGTCGCGCCGGCTCATCGCGGCGGAACTCTACGCCGCCGCCGGGTGGTGGGCTGAGTCGATACGGAGGCGCTTTCTCGCGATGCCCGCCCGATCGTCTCGCCGATGCGCCGCGAAACCAAGGTCCGCAGGCGCGGGCTCTCTATTCGGCCGATCCACTTCTCCACCTCAGCGTCGTCGAAGTCCGGGGGGAGTGAGAGCTCGGGAAAGAAGGCTCGGCTGCCCGCAGCCGCCCGAACGTAGACAGTGTCGAAGAGAGCCTTCTCCGCAGTCGCCAGGTAACCGGTTTCCTCAGAGCCGTCGAAGCCGCCAAACAACTCAGGTGCAAGGTGGTGGATCTCGAACGTCCCGACCGCGGTCGGGACCCGCCTTGCCCGGTCGAGCGATGCGACCGAGATCTGGCGCGGGATCTGCTCGATCGCGCCATAACGGGAAAGCGCCGACCAGAACGACACATAGGCGGGAAAGGGGGCCGTCAGGTAGGGCGCGACAACGAACGGCTCGAGATCCAGGTCGAGCGCCCATAGTCCTCGGCGCAGCCGGCGCGCGAGCCCGGCCTCTTCGATCGCTCGCAGGCGTCTGCCGGCGGTCCCCTGCTCGCTCCGCCAACGTACCGCCGCTTCGCGGGTGGTGACGATCGGGCGCTTCATGCGCAGCAAATCCCCGTAGGCGTCGATCGGCCTCACCGCGCCCCCTCCAGCTTTTCGGCGACGAAGGCTTGCATCTGCTCCCAGGCCGCTTCGCTGTCATAGAGCTCGAATGCATCGGGCTCGAGGAAGGGGAGAACCTGATCGCGAAAGGCGGCGAAGGGCAACTGCAAGGCGCGGTCAGCCGCATCGCTGAGGACCTGCGAGTCGAGGGAACCGGCCGGAAGCGCGCGACGGCGAAGCAGCAGATCGAGATCGAAGACATCGCGCGCCTGCGTCTCCGACCGGTTCGCAAGGGCCACGACCTTCTGCTCCGTCGGCGCGCTCTCGATGTAGTGCTGAACGCTTGGAGCGCGCAGCGCGTAGGGCGAGACGATCCGGCTCGGCACCGGCTCCAGGCGGTACCGCTGCTCGCCGTTCCGATTGCTGAACTCGATCTTGGTTCGGAGCGGGTCGGACCGTCCTGGGACCTCGACCCCGACCTTCCACCGCCGCGTGGTCGCGGTCTGCTTCGGCTTTGAGAACTCGGTGATCGTCAGACCACCGACCCGCAGGAGGGTGCTCAGCGGAGCGGAGTCGAGCACGCCGTCGACCTTTTCCTCAAGGCCCCACGGCTCCACACCGCTGACATCCAGGTCGATGTCCTCTGAATAGCGCAGGCTGCCAAAGAAGAAGCGCAGGTTCGCCCCACCCTTCAGCACGTAGCGGGTTGGATCGAGACGTTTTGACAACACGTCGAGGAAGACGACGTGAAAGAACTCGACGATCTGTGCAGGGGTGAGTTTGCCCATTGGCCAAGAGTACAACTTAGAGGTGTTTTATGCGCTTAACTTGTCCTCCTAGTGGAGGGGGGGCAGAATGATCACCTATCGGGATAGGTCCTAAACGCCCGGCGGTAGGCGGTCGGCGTCGTCGCAGCAATTTCGAGTGCCACTGGACGCGTGGGAGGAAAGCCGCCAAGATCGGCTCATGCGGATCGCGATCCTGCTCTACGAGAAGCTCGCCGCCCTCGATGCGATCGGCCCCTACGAAGTGCTGCGCTGTGTGCCGGGCTGGGACGTCCGCCTGGTCGGGACGCGCAAAGGCCAGGTCCGCGCCGAAGGCGGCCTCGGCCTCAGTGTCGACCGCACGCTCGACGAAGTGGAGGACGCCGATGTCGTCCTCGTCCCCGGGGGCGAGGGCTGCGAGGCGGTGACGGAGGACGAGACGGTGCTCGCCTGGCTGCGCGCAATCGACCGCCGGACCAAATGGACGACCTCCGTCTGCACCGGCTCGATGATCCTCGGCGCCGCAGGGCTGCTCGAGGGCAGGCGGGCGACGTCCAACTGGCTGTTCCTCGAGCGGCTGCCGGCGTACGGCGCCGATCCTGTCGGTGGACGCTTCGTCGAGGACGGCAAGATCGTCACCGCGGCCGGTGTCACCGCGGGCCTCGACATGGCCCTGCACCTGGTCGGGCGCGAGGCCGGCCCGGAGGTCGCCCAGGCCGTCCAGCTTGGGATCGAGTACGACCCCGACCCGCCCTTCGACGCCGGCTCGCCGGAAAAGGCCCCTGACGCGGTGGTAGAGGCCGTGAGGAACTTCAGCCGCGCTGCTGCGCGGTAGTCGCCGCTACTTCAGCCTGACGGCGCGGATCGTGCGGCCGCCGGGGATCGCGACGACGAGCTGGGCGCGCAGCCTGCGGCGGCTCTGGACGAGCTTGCGGCCGCCGGCGCCGAGCGCGACGCGGAAGGAGTGAGAGCGGCCTCCGGTCAGCCGGAAGCCGCGCTTCGCGACCCCCCGGTTGACCATCCTGGTGCGGAAGACGACCCGGCCGCGGCGCATGCGGGCCGGCTTGCGCACCCCGACGCGGGCGCGGAGGAGCATCTGGCCGGGACACTGGGTACCGGCCGGCCAGACGCAGTGGACCCTGGCCCGGACGGAGTTGCCCTCCACCTGCAGGTCGGAGAGGACGATCGGGATCCGCACCCCGATCGAGCGGCAACCGAGCAGCCTGTCGGCGCCGGGGCCGACGTTGAGCGCGTAGACGCAGACCCGCTGCCGCTTGCTGCCGACGACCGGGAAGCTGGCGCTGAAGCCGGATGCGCCGCCGCGCCGGTGCAGCAGCGCCACGTCTTCGCGAGGCTGCGCGGCGACCGGGCCCAACTCGTAGTTGGAGCTGCCGGCCCCGGCCTTCGCGGCGCCGACGGCGACGCGGATCGAGACCGGGCGGCGCGGCGCGTTGGGGTCGAAGGCCCAGCCGGACACGCTGACCTGGCCGGGCGCCGGCGAGCCGATCGCGTCGACGCTGCCCTTGGGGTCGTCGGGGGAGGTCGAGGAGACCCCCGCCGTGGGCCCTTCGACGTAGTTGCTGTCGATGTTGATCGTCACCCCGCCCCAGGTCTCGTTGTGGCCGCCGAGGTACTGGTGGATGCGCTGGTGGTCGGCCCAGGCGCTGGCCGGCACGAATGGGTCGGCGGTGTCCCGGCGGCCGTTCCAGTTGGCGATCCAGAGCGCCTGCGGCTGCGGGTAGGAGCTGCCGAGCCGGCTGACCAGGTCGCGGATGCCGGAGCTGCTGCTGCTGTAGACGCCGGAGACGTAGCCGAGGGCGCGCAGGCGCGTCGTCCAGGCGGCGAGGAAGGCCAGGGTGGCGTTGGTCGCGCTCGCGGTGCGGGTGTAGCTCTCCATGTCGTTGTAGATCGGGCTGCCGGGACCGATCCCGATCGCGCGCGCCTCGGCGACGGCGTCGTTAGCCGCGGCGACGCCCTGGGCCGTCGCGGCGGAGGGGCTGAGCTTGGCGCAGGAGGTGCAGCTCGAGGTCGGCGCCTGCAGGCCGACGTAGGTCGGGATCAGGTGCCAACCGGCCGCCGTCTGCTCGCTGACCCAGCTCGCGGTCAGGCTCGGCTGCGAGCAGGCCCGGTTGCTGCCGCCGATGTAGATGCCGACGGCCCGGAAGGGAGAAGAGCGCAGCCAGGCCGCCATCGCGCTGCGCGAGGGGGCGGTGCAGGCGTCGAAGCCGAGGCCGGTGAAGCTCGATCCGCCGGCCAGGCGGATGCTCCGCGCCTTGCTGGCCGCGGCGGCGGGAGCGGGGCGGTCGCCCGCGTTCGGGTCGAGCAGGATCGCCCGCTGCCGTCCCATCGCGTTCGCCGGGCAGCGCTGGGCGACGCTCGGCGTGCCCACATAGACCGCCTTGCGATCGAGCCGCACGCAGGTCCGCGGCTGCTTGGCGAGGTCGATGACCGGCCAGCCGGCGGGCACGGCGACGCGCTCGCCCTGGAACTGGACGGTCTTCGCGCCGGCGCTCGCGGGCAGAACCACGGCCAGCGCCAGCAAACATATGGCCAGGCGCCGCATCTACTCCCCAACCGTGCCACACGCCAAACGTTTCGGCTTCTATGCAGCTACCGCCGCAAGAGATTTGCCGAAGCGGGCCTACCGGGACGGCCCCGGCACAAGGTCCAGCTCGCGCCAGGGGCCTTCGCCGGCCATCGGCTGGGTGCGGCCCTCAAGCCAGTCGGCCTGCAGGTCGTCGTAGTGCGGGCTGGCCGGGTGGCCGGACTGGCCGGTGAACATCTGCCAGCGCGAGCGCTCCGGGTCGGCCGGGTCGGCGACCATCCGCCAGCTCGGCGCCCAGACCGCTTTGTACGGGTCGTTGGGGTCGTAGGCGATCTGGCTGACGGTCTCCTGGGCGCCGCCGGCGCGGAGGCTGCGGTTGAGCAGCTTGCCGAGCAACGGATTGGCGTCGCCGAGCGCGTGCGGGAAGGCCATCTCGTGCACGTGCCCCCAGCGCCAGCCCTCCGGGTCGGGGCCGAAGCGGTCGCCGAGGTCGTCGAGGGCGCCGCTCAGCGCCTCCAGCACGAGGCCGTCCCAGGGGCGGCCGATCAGCTCCTCGTCGCCCTCCTCCCAGAGCTTCATCAGGTGCGAGTGCCAGCGCCAGGGCGAGGTGACGTGCGGCATGAAGCCGTTGTCGGCGCGGTCGAGCCAGCGCTCGCAGAGGTCGCGGTCGCCGATCGCCGCGCGGGCGACCTCGCGCGCCAGCCGCAGCAGGAAGGCCTGGTAGATCGTGCCCGCGATCGTGCCGGGGTCGAGCCGCCCGTCCCAGCTGCGCAGCCGCTCGAGCGCGCTGATCTCGCGCTGTCCGGAGGGGCTCAGCCGGCCCAGCCGGCGCGCCGCCTCCAGCCCGGGCAGCGAGAGGTTGTCGGACTGCATCGCCTCGAAGCCCTCGATGTCGTGCCCCTCGCCGGCGCGCAGCAGCTGCTCGATCCGCTTGGCGCGGTAGCCGTCCAGCCATTCGCTGGTGATGTGGTGCGGGTACTCGTCGCCGACGATGCGGTTGTTGGCGGTGATCAGAAAGCCGCTCTCGGGATCGGTCGTCTCCGGCAGCTCGTCGTAGGGGATCGTGCCCTCCCACTCGAACCCGCCGTCCCAGCCCGGCTTGGGCAGGTCGGGGCAGCCGCCCTTGCGCAGCGGCAGGCAGCCGATCAGCTTGTAGCCGATCGAGCCGTGGCGGTCGGCCCAGATCAGGTTCGAGGCGGGCGAGCTGTGGCCCTCCAGGCTGGCGACCAGCTCCGCCCCGGAGTGGATCCCGTGCAGTTCGAACATGCCCTTGAAGGCGGTCGGCCGGTCGAGCGCGATCCAGCGCAGGGCCAGCGGCTCGGCGTCGTCGGCGCCGAGCGCCGCGTTGACCAGCGGGCCGTGGTGGGTGGCGCGCACGTCGAGCGGCTCGGGCGCCTCGCGTCCCTTCACGGCGATCTCCTCGCGGACGATCTCGAGCGGCCGCCACTCGCCCTCGAACTGGTAGCGGTCGCCCTCGACCCGCTCGACGAAGAGGTCCTGGACATCGGCCATGACGTTGGTGAAGGTCCAGCAGACGTCGTTGTTCTGGCCCATGTAGACGCCGGGCATGCCCGGCAGCGAGGCGCCGCGGACGAAGCGGTCGCCGAGCGTGAGGCCGACCTGGTACCAGATGCCCGGCATGCTCGGCGGCAGGTGCGGGTCGCCGGCGATCAGCGGCGAGCCGGTGGCGCTCAGCGCGCCGCCGACCGCCCAGTTGTTGGAGCCGCTGGCCTCCGTCGCCATGCCGATCGAGCGGCGCACGGCGTCGATCTGCTCGGCCACGCCGAGCCCGTCGCCCGACCACGGTTCCTGGGTCACGACCGGGTTGCCGGCGGGGTAGCCGGGGTCGAGCCTGGCGGCCAGCTCGGGGCCGAGCTCGCGGGTCATGTCGGCGCGCAGCAGCTCCTTCTCCCAGTTGGTCGAGAGGCCGAAGGCGAGCAGCTTGCCGAGGCCGAGGATGTCGGCGGGGCGCCACGGCTCCCAGTCGAGCCGCAGCAGCTGCATCTCGAAGGGCAGCGCCTTGGCGCTCGCGGCGGCGGCGTTGACGCCCGCGCAGAAGCGCTCGAGCAGGGCGCGCAGCTCGGGCTCGAGCTGCGCCGCCTCGCGCTCCGCCGCGCGCCGCATGCCGAGGGTCCGCATCAGCCGGTCGACCGGCAGTCCCTCCTCGCCGGCGAACTCGGCGACGCGGCCGGAGAGCGCACGGCGGTAGAAGTCCATCTGCCAGAGCCGGTCCTGGCCGTGGCAGAAGCCCTCGGCGAACCAGAGGTCGGCGGCGCTCCCCGCCTCGACGTGCGGCACCGCCCAACGGTCGCGCCGCACCCGCACCGGCCCCTCCAGCTCGGGCAGCTCGATCTCGCCCTTCTGCTTGGGCAGCGGCCGGCGCGCCAGCCAGTGCCAGGCGGCGGCGGTAGCCGCGGCGGCCAGCCCGGTGCCGGCGGCCCCAGCCACCAGTCCCGCTCGCGCCGCCCGCCCACCGTTCATCCGTTCACCTTACTGGCTGGCTGGCCAGTTTCGCTTCCGGTGTGCTTTTCGGACCCCATAGGTACGTAAAGCACACCGGAACGGCGAAGGACCGTCCGGCTACTCCCAGAGATCGCCCGGCAGCCGGCCGTCGGCGGCGAGCTTTTGCAGGTGGGCCTCCATGACCAAGGCCGCCGCGCCGCGCAACTCGGCCGGGACGTCGCTCCAGGCTTCGGCGAGCAGCGCCTGCTTGGAGCGCTCGCCGCGGTCGAGGGCGGCGAGCAGGCGGCGCTCGCGCATCTCGCGGTGCTCGACGTACTCGGCCAGCTTCGCCGCGGGATCGGTCACCCAGGGCCCGTGGCCGGGGCAGATCAGCTTTGGCGCCTCAGCCTGGACAGCGCGCAGCGAATCCATGTAGGCGGCCAGCGAGCCGCCGTCGGGAGGGACGAACGTCGACCCCTCGCCAAGCACCAGGTCCCCCGCAAAGCAGACGCCGTCCTCGGTGAGAAGGCAGACGTGGTCCTCGGTATGACCCGGCGTAGCCAACGCCCGCAGCCCGTGGTGCTCCTCGCCGTCAGCGGGCAGGACGACCTCCGGCTTCCACGCCGCCCCGCCCGCTTCCAGCGCCCGCTTCTCGACCACCGCCCTCGCCAGCGGCTCGGCCCCGTCCGCATGATCGCCGTGGCTATGCGTCAGCAAGACCACCCCGATCCCCCCGCGCTCATCGCCAGCTCGCCAAACCTCATCAATGTGCTCGCGGTCATCCGGCCCAGGATCGATCACCACACAAGGATCCAACCCGTATAAGTACGTGTTAGTCCCCGCCAAAGTCATCGGCCCAGGATTAGGCGCGACAAGCCGAACAATCTCCGCGTGCCCAGGCGCGGAAGTCACGGCGTCCGCCGCATGCCCGGAGGCCATCCCGACAGGGGTGGAGCGTCTTGTACTTTTTTTGCGGCAACAACCTCGGACGGCCGCAAACTGTCATCAAAAAAAGTTAAGCGGAACCCCTGTCGGGATGGCCTCCGAGTCACGCCACACTAGCCGCGACTTCCGCGGCAATAGCCTCACGCGCCTCGTCAGGCTCCAGCACGACCAGGTCGCCGGCACCGCGCAGGATCTCGCGGACCAGCCAGGAGGTTCCCGCATAGGGCAGCTCGACGACGACGGCGCCGTCGGCGAGCTCCTCGACCACGGTGCGCTCCTCGCGCAGCCAGCGGGCCCGCTCGGGCGAGACCCAGACCCGGGCGACCTGCGCGGTCGGCACTTCGCCGTCGGTCATCCAGCCCTCGACCCCGGCCAGCTCTTCGACCTCCTGGCGCGGCTCATAGCTCTCGCCGCTCGCCACCGCCTCCTTGACCCGTTCCAGCTTGAAGTGGCGGATCCCCTCTTTGGTCAGGTCGTAGCACTCGACGTACCAGCCCTCGCGCCCGTTCTCCAGCCGGTAGGGCTCGACCCGGCGCTTGGTGAACTGGTCCTCGTTCTCCTTGTAGTACTGGATCTCCAGCACGCGGCGGCCGGCGATCGCCTCGTTGACGATCCGCGCCACCTCGAGGTCGCCGCCGCTACCCGCGGCGATCTCCAGGCCCTCCTCGGAGGGATCGTGGCCGAGCGCCTTGACGATCTTGCCGCGGGCGCTCTGCAGGCCGCCCTGCGGCAGGTGGTCGCCGAACAGGTCGATCGCGGCGATCAGCGCCTTCGCCTCGAGCGGCAGCAGCCGCGCCGGGCGGGCGAAGTTGTCGCCGTAGGGCTCGGAGTCGACCTCGATCTCGTCGCCGGTCACTTCGGCGTAGAGGACGTAGGTGCCGCCGCCGAAGTTGACCACGTTGAGCAGGTCGATGTCCTCCTGCAGCTCCTCGCCGGTCAGTTCCAGCCGCCGCCGCAGGTCGGTGACGCTGAGCCGCTCGCCTTTCTTCGCCGAGTCGATCAGCATGCCGGCCAGCGTGGTCAGGCGGGCGAAGCGCTCGGGCCGGATCGCCGCCTCGCCGCGGCCGTTGGCGCGCGCCCGCGGCGGCGGCTCGCGCAGCGGCCGGTCGACGACCTCGGCCGGCTCGAAGTCGCTGCGGTGGCGGTCGTGCAGAAGGTCGAGCCGCTCGCGGGCTTCGCCGCGCAGCTCCTCGGGCTCGAGCACCTCGGCGTTCTGGCGCCAGCGCAGCACCCAGGCGATCAGCTCGCGCGGCGAGGCGTAGGCGGTCTCGAAGACCGAGCCCTTGCCAGGCGCGTCGTCGGCCTTGCGCGCCGGGCGCAGCTCGCCGTAGGCGCCGAAGTCGCGCTCGATCAGCCAGGCGATCCGGTCGCGGACGAAGATCTTCGCGGTGCCGCGGATCTCGCCCAGCTGCCAGTCGGCGCGCTGGCCGTAGTCGCGGCGGTCGAAGTTCTGCGGCGGTGAGAAGTCGTGCTCGGCCTTGGAGCCGTAGCCGACCTTGCCCTGGATTCGCGAGAGCCGGAAGACGCGCACCGCGTCGCGCTCGTGCGCGTGTCCGATCAGGTAGAACTGGCCGGAGCGGAAGACCAGGTGGTAGGGGTCGACCTTGCGCTTCTCGGTCTCGTCGCGCTCCATCGTGTAGTAGGTGAACTCGATCGTCTTGCGGCGCGAGATCGCGGTCTCGATCTTGGAGAGGCGCTGCGAGAGGTCGCGCCCGCCGGCCGAGGCCGTCATCGCCATCTCGACCGGCGCCCGGTCGCCCTCGCTGATCGGGTTCGGGTGGCCCCAGGCGACCTGCTGAAGGGCGAGGCGCAGCGGCTCGGCGTAGGCGAAGCCGCCGTCGGTGAGCAGCGAGAGCGCCGTGCTCAGCGCGGCCAGCTCTTCGTCCTCGAACTCGATCGCGTCGAGGTAGAAGTTCTCCGGCGGCAGCGAGTAGAGCTCGGCCTCGAAGAAGCCCTCGCCCGGTTTCTCGACCCCGAGCTGGATGCCGAGGCTTTCCAGCTCGGCCCGGTCGGCGTAGAAGCGGCGCGCGAAGGCGTCGTCGTTCATGTCGCTGTAGCCCTCGACCTCGCGCTTGATCTCCAGGGCCGATACCGGCCTTCCCTGCGCCATCAGGAAGGAGATCAGCGAGAGCTGGCGGATCAGCTTCTCGGTGTCCTTTGCCACGAGCCCAGGATAGTGAGGGCAGCCTGGCGAGCCCCCCGCGGGGACCGCTCTATTCCCGCATTTTGCGGTCCGGCTGGACGCTCAGGCCGCTTGCCGGGCGCCGAAGTAGGCGGAACCCGAGAGCGCCCGGTCGAAGCTCGACCAGGACTCACCGGCCGGCAGCTCGCGCTCGAGCCGGTCGAAGCTGCCGAGGCGGCCGCCGAGGTTGTCGATCATGTGGACGAGGACGGCCTCGCGGGTGGCGGGGGTGACCGGCGAACCGAACTCGAGCGAGCCGTGGTGGCTGAGGATGATGTGCAGCACGGCCTGCGCCAGACCGGGGTCGAAGCCGGGGATCTCCTCGATCTGGCGGCGCACGGTGTAGTAGCCGAGCGGGATCTCACCCTGCAGGCGGCCGGCGTCGGTGAGGTCGATCGCCAGCGGGTCGTCGTTGTAGGCGATCGTCTTGCCGATGTCGTGCAGCAGCGCGCCGGCGACGGCGACCTCGCGGTCGATGCCGGGGAAGAAGTTGGCCGCGGCGCTGACCGCCTGGGCGACCGAGACGGTGTGCTCGAGCAGCCCGTGCCGGTAGGCCTGGTGGTAGCGCTTCGCCGCCGGGGCGTCGCGGAAGCGCGCCCAGCGCTCCGAGTGCTCGCCGAAGAAGCGGTCGAGCAGATCGCGCAGCTGCGGCTCCTGGACCGTCTCCAGCAGCTGCCGCAGCTTGGCGTCGAGATCCGCAAAGGAGACGTCGGACTCGGCGGCGAGGTCGGCGGCCTCGTAGGAGTCGGAGGCCGCCTCGCGGAGCGCGGAGAGCTTGATCTTCGGCCCCCAGCGCTCGCTGACCTCGAAGACGCCGGCGAGCTGCACGGCGGCGCCCGGCGCGGCGATCGCGTAGAGCGCCTCGGCGTCCTCCCAGGCGACCGCCTCGGCGGCGCCGCTGGCGTCGCCGAGCAGCAGCCGCAGCCAGGGCTCGCCGTTGCGCTTGCGGCGCAGCTCGCGCTCGCGCACGGCGTAGACGCCGCTGACCCGCTGGCCGTCCTCGAGCTCGCGCAGCGGTACCCGCACGAGCGGCTGCGGCGGCGCCGTCTCGGCGGCCGGCGCCGGGTCGAGCGCGGGCTCGAGCGGAGCTTCGAGGCTGTCCGTCAGCGCTTGCTGGGTCATCCTGCGATCAAGGTAGAGAAGGGCGCGGACGGTTCGTCGCGGGCGGCTCGAGCGCCGACGTGGTCGAGGTTTGGTTCGCATAGCGGTTCAAACCTCGACCACCCACCTCGACCACCCAGGCGCGCCTACAGCGCCCCGCCCAGCCAGTGGCCGAGGGCGACGGCGGCGAAGCCGGCGAGCAGCGAGAGGCCGACGTTGAGCCAGACCAGGTGGGTGTGGCCCGCCTCGGCGAGCCGGTGCGAGTCGAGGATCCAGGTGGAGAAGGTGGTGAAGGAGCCGATGCCGCCGCCGGCGACGATGACCAGCGCCTGCCCTTCCAGCGCCGCTCCGGCGACCACCCCGAGGGCGAGCGCGCCGCCGATGTTGACCGCGAGGATGCCGAGCGGGAAGGGATGGTCGCTGCGCGCGGTGACGGCGGCGTCGATCAGGAACCTGGCCGCGGCGGCGGCGCCGCCGAGCAGGCCCACGGCGATCCAGGCGGGCGCGCTCAACCCGCCACCTGCGGGCGTCGCTCCAGCGCCATCCCCAGCCGCACGCAGGCGTAGCCCACGACGAGCGTGGCCGCGACATAGGCCGCGGCGAGGCCGAGGTGCCCGCCGTCGACCAGCTCGAACAGCTCCAGCTGCAGGGCCGAGAAGGTGGTCAGCGTGCCGCAGATCCCGGTGGTCAGGAAGGGGTGGGCGAGGCTGTCCTCGGGGTGGTCGCGCAGGCGGGCGACGAAGTAGCCGAGCAACAGCGCCCCGGCCATGTTGACGGCGAAGGTCGCCCATGGCCACTCCCCCGCCCCGTGCGGAGCCGCCTCGGCCAGCCCGACCCGCCCCAGCGCCCCGAGCGTCCCGCCCAGATAGATCGCCGCCAGGCGGCGCAGCTCGAATCGCGTAACCGGCATCGTGCAAGACTCCTATCGACGTCGAAGGACGTAACAGGGACCGCTGAGCCCTGCTCAGGCCTGGCGCGCCGCTGCCGCCTCGGCCTCCTCGCCGTCGCTGTCGATCAGCTCCCCGGCCCGCTTGTCGACGAAGCGCGTAAACAGCTGCTGCGAGAAGCCGAAGATCGTCGCGTAGGCGAGGTAGAGCGCTTCCGAGGGCGAGTCGGCCGGAGCGACGACGAGGTCGGCCTGGATCAGCAGCACGCCGGCCAGCGCCGTGGCCGAACCGGCGGCCGCCTTCAACCCGATCTGCCAGATCCGCGGGTCGTAGCGAGATGGCGGCGACTTGGTCTCGGCCAGCCCGAAGGCGATCGCCAGCATCCCGCCGATCGCGCCGAAGAGCGCCACCAGCAGCACGTCGCCGCCGCGAGGCTCGCTCGCGGCGCCGAAGCAAGCCGTCTCGACGGCGCCATCTGCGCCGACCGCGTCAGCGCAGAAGGATATGAACTCGGGGTTGGCCAGGTGCCACAGCGAGAGCGTCCCGACCAGGGCCGCGAGCATCGCGGTGACGAGGATCAGGTTGTTGCGGAATCCGCGCAGGTTCGCGTAGCGCTCGCGGTTGACGGCAGTGACATCCTCGAAAGCGCGCTGGATCAGCGCGGAATCGAGCTTGCCGGAGTCGATCTGCTCCCGGAGGTCCTTTTCGTAGCCTTCGCGCCGCGTCCCCGCCGGCATCGTGTGCTGGATCCAGGACAGCAGCCGTGGCAGGATGGCCTGAACGTCCTTCGCGCGCTCCAGCGGGATCAGCCTCGCCTCCGCTTCGTGGATCGGTTCCCAGGCCGCGGTGATCGCGCTTCCGGTCCACCACGCGGCGACGCGATCCGAGGACGCAGGCAGGTCGATGGCCTCTTTCGCGTCGCCGAGACTGCGCTCGATTGCCGTCTCCGACTCGCGGGTGAAGTCATCGCGAGGCTTGCCGAGGCGTTCGTGCGACCGCAGGCTCCTCGCGACTGTGAGCCGGTTTTCCAGTTCGCGGACACGGTTGCCGACTTCGGCCCGCCAGATCCCGCCTCGCCGTTTCGCCGTTTCGGTGAACTCCTCCTCCGTCTCCATCCCTATCACTCAACATATACGAACTGCTCGCCGACGGTAAGGGCCGATCCAGTGGGCCTGCGACTCGGGTGCGGCCGTCGAATATGGTCCGCGGCCATCAAGCCGATGCGATACATCGCTCTGGCGGAGGCGACGAGCTTCATCGCGCTGCTGATCGCCTCCGTGGTCAAACGGACCGGCGGCGACGAGTTGGGGGTGCAGATCCTCGGGCCGATCCACGGTGGGCTGTTCATCGCCTACGTCGTCGTCGCGCTCAACCTCCGCGGCCAGCTCGGCTGGTCCGGCAAGACGACCTTCTGGATCCTGGTCGGGGCGGTCGTGCCGTTCGGCGGCTACGTCGTCGACTGGTGGCTGCTCCGCGAGACGCGCCGAGCCGAGCAGGCGCCGGAGCGATGAGCCCCGCCGGTTCGAGATCGGGGGCATCGGCGAGTTGGCAAACACGGTGATCGAGGAACCTGACGGCTTCCTCGCCGAGGGCTGAGCGCTGAGCGGACGGGGCCGAGAGGCCGAGGTCCTCGTCTCATCGCGCCTCGCGGCGAGTCCGGCGGTGGTCTGGAACCGGGTGACGACCCCGGCCGGGATCAACGACGAGATGCGTCCCTACCTGCGGATGACGGTCCCGCGCGGGTTTGAGCAGCTCGACCCGGACAGCATCGAGCTGGGCGAGCCGATCGGCCGCAGCTGGATCCTCCTCTTCGGCGTGCTGCCCTTCGACTACGACGACCTCCGCCTCGTCCGGCTCGAGCCCGGCGAGGGCTTCCTCGAGCGCTCGACGATGCTCAGCCAGCGACTCTGGGAACACGAGCGCACGCTGACCGCAGTCGAGGCAGGCTGCGAGATCGTCGATCGCGTCCGCTGGGAGCCCCGGCTCGGCCTCCCCGGCGCGCCGCTGCGCCCGGCGATCGGCTGGTTCTTCCGCCACCGACACCGGCGCCTCGTCCGCCACTTCGGCGCCTGCTGAGCACCTATCTGGCGCTAGTCAGTCCACCAGTCGCGCTGGCCATCGACGTCTTCGCGCGGAGACCCGCCGAGATTGGGCGCGCCGATGACGAGGATCTCGAGGCCCTCCGGCCCGGCCTCGTAGCCTCGCCACGTACCGGGCGGGACGCGCACCGCGTCCCATTCCTCGAGCTCGACGATCTCGTCATCGAGCTTCATCCTCCCGCTCCCGCGCAGGACCACGTACACCTCCTCCTGCTTCTTGTGCGTGTGGCCGTACGGAAAGCGATAGCCCGGCGGGACGCGCTGGTAGCTCAGGCCGGATTTCTCCAGTTCGAGCGCCCCGGTCGCCAAGCGGAACTCCAGGTCCGGCGCGCCATCGAAGTTGGATCCGAGATCCTCCAGATCCCCCTTGAGGTTCCTGAGCGTGAACGGCACGGCGCGATCCTATGGCACCCCTGGGGCTGGAGTCGCCGATCTAATCCATCAAGCGGGACCGCTCAGCCGACCAGGGCGATGGCGAAGCCGTCGTAGCCCTTGCCGCCGACCGTCTGGATCGTCGTCGCCTCGACGCGGGGCTCGGCGGCGAGCATCTCGTGCAGACGGCGCTGGGCGCGGATCTTGGGATCGGCGCTCTGCTCGTCGGCAAGCTCGCCCGCACGGACCACGTTGTCGGCGACGATGAGACCACCGGGGCGAGAGCGATCGAGTGCCCATGCGAAGTACTCGGGGCTGTGCTCCTTGTCGGCGTCGATGAAGGTCAGATCGAAGGGTCCGGCGTTCTCGGTCGCCAGCTCGGGCAGCGTGTCCAGGGCGACGCCGACTCGCAGATCGACGACATCGCCGAGACCGGCCCGCTCGATGTTGGCAGCCGCCACAGCGGCATACGCCGAGTCCGCCTCCAGCGTGATCAGATGGCCGTCGGCGGGCAATGCGCGCGCCAACCAGATCGTGCTGTAGCCGCCCAGGGTGCCGAACTCCAAGATCGTCCTCGCTCCGATCGACTTCGCCAGCATGTAGAGCAACTTCCCCTGTGGCGGAGACACCTGAATCACAGGCATACCCGCCTCCTCGCTCGCTTCGAGCGAGGCATCAAGCGCCGCGTCATGCGGCGCCAGCAGGCTCTCGACGTACCGGTCGACCGCTGTCCATCGATCCTGATCCACAGTCGCTGTCTATCAGCGAGGTCGGCGCGAGACAACACACCTCTATGCGGCCGTCGCCCATTGGGCTGGTCGAGCATTGCAGCGGGCGATGACGGCTCCTGCCACTCATACGTCGAACTCGGCAAAGAATCGCTGAACGACGTCGACGGCATCGGCGCGCAGCTCCATCTCATCAACCTCCGGCTGCACTTCCAGAGCCTGCTTGGCATATCCGACCGGCCCGCTGTCCGCGGTTCCGACGTAGCGCTCCCGCACCTCCAGAAGGGTCGACCTCAGTGAATTGACGGCGGCAGCGAACTCGCCGTTGAGCAAGCGATGGGCAGCCTGCTCCGGCCCTCCCGCGCGGTTGTGCTGCAGGACATAGACGAGGTCGTAGTAGTCCTTCGTGGCGGCACGAGTGCGCGCCGCCACGCACTTGGAGAGGAGGTAACCCTCGAGGCCGGCGAAGCGAGCGTTCACGACGGCCGGGGTGCCATCGGCCAGTTCGCCGCTCAGCTCCTCCCAGGCGAAGTCGCGGGCGACGTAGCCGGTGCCACGGAGATTCTGAGCGCTGAGTGCTTCGCAGCCGCTCGGCCGGACGGCCTCCCCCTCGCGGTAGTCGGGTAGGTCGCAGAGGAACTCGAGCTTCACGGGCACCCCTTCGATCGGGCCGCGCCAGCGCCAGCCGTCCTCGCTCGGGTCCGGCTTGAAGTCGAGCTGCTCCAGCGCCCGCTCGACGCTGCCGAGGTCAGCATCGGGGTCCACATGTGTGATGAGGAGGACGTCGACATCGGTAGTACCGAGGTGCTCCGGCACGAGAGCCTCGTCGCTTGCGAGAACCTCGGGCACCAGGCCGCCGAGCACGACCAGGAATACGTCCTCATCCCCGAGCGCGTGCAGGAACCGCACCAACGCAGTCTCGGCGCGGGCGCGAGTCTCGCGGGAACGCTGTTCATCCATCGACAGAATCCTTCTCGGTCGATCCGCTGTGATGCAGCGGATCGAACAACTCCGCTTTGACGTGATCTGCTGCGTCCCCGCCGCGTCCGCCGAAGGAGGACAGATCGGCGAACAGGCGCGGAGCGCTCACGACCGGGACATCTTTGATTTGGCGGGAGAAGGCGAGGATGCGAGCATCGGCTGCCCAGAAGGTGACTCGACCACCCTCGTCGACCTCGCGCAGACCGGCCTCCTCGATCGCGTCGCTGAGCGGGGCGGCAAAGGCGGTGTCCGCGATGTAGATATGCAGGCTGGGCGTGGTGGTCGCGAAGGGGGCGACGAGCTCGAGGCCTGCCCAACCGCTGACAGCCCAACCCGACGTTTGCTCCAGCGCGGGAACGAGGTCGTCGTGCAGGAGCGCCATCACGTCTTTGGTCGCACGATGGGCGATGCGGGTTGTGCGAGGCGAATCGGCGACCGCGGCCGACCATGCGGCGAGCAGCCCGTTCGCGTCAACCAGCACCCGGCGTGCGCCGATTCCCCGTGAGCCGCCGTGCTTGGCGGTCCAGCCCTGTCCGTCGAACGCCTTGAGGATTTTGGCGGCCTGCGCGGTGGACCAGTCGCTCTCCTCCGCGAGCTCGGCGACGCGCAGCGGGCGATCCTCGTGAACGAGGATCGCCTCCGCGATCGCGATCGCCGACTTCGACCAAGAAAAGGAACGCGACGCGCTCTGCTTGTCGGGCGACTGAGCGGGTTCGCGGATCACGACCATGCCGCCTGGCCCGACGATGCGAGCCTGACCGGCCTCATCGGCCCAGTTGGCGCCGCGCCGCCGCAGCCACTCGATCGCGCCGGGAGAGAGGCTCCGAGCGAGAAGGACGGCGTTCTCCGGCCACCGCTCGCCGACCGTGGCCGCTACGCGCCGAACATCCTGCGGCCAACCCTCGCCGGCCCACTTCACCTCGATCTCGATCTCCCGGCCATCGCGGGTCCGGACCATAAGATCGGCGCCACTATCGCCCGGCGCGACTTCTGCGGTCGCGCCCTCCAGCACGGAAGCAAGAATCTTCTGCCAGCGCTTTTCTGTCTCAACCATATTTTCTACTTTACCAGTAGAATAAGGATTTGAGTAGAAAATCCGCCCGGCGTACAGGGAGAAAGCGAATGGCGAGGGTGGGAATCGAACCCACGACACCACGATTTTCAGAGCCTCCGACGATCAGGATGATTTGCCCTGGTTGCAGGGCTTGTCGTAAGAGGCGGGTCGCGGCGGGTGCCGTTGGTTTCCAGGGGTTTTGGGTGGCTTTGGGCGACCAAATAGGGAGCCGTCGCCCAATGGGCGCAGCGTCTTCGCTGCCCACTCCCATTGGCATAGACTTCCTCGGGCTTGCCTTTGCCACCACCAAAGGCAACTGCGTCCCCGACCCGCCGAGCTAAACGACGGGCTCGGGTCTTACATCTAGGCGTGGGCCGCGCCCTCGGGGTTTCGGATCGGGTAGCGCATCAGGGTCACGGTCTCGCCGAGCTCTCGAAAGCCGAGCTTCCGATAGAGGTCGATCGCGTGGTAGTCGCGCTCGGCGCAGACGACGAGCCCCTCGGCTCCGAGCGGGCCGAGGGCGCGGTCGAGCGCGACCCGCACCAGATGGCTAGCCAGCCCCCTGCGGCGGTGGGGGTGAAGCGTGGCGACGTCCTGCAGACGGCATACGGGGCCGGCGCGAAAGACGCCGAGCTTTGATCGCAGGTCGTCGTCGCGGCTCAGACCGAGCCACTCGATCCCGATCCGCGCCGAGACGAAGCGGGTCTTCTGGAGAAGCTGCGACACCCCCCTGGCCGAGTACCAGCCGTACCCCCGGCTGAGCCGGTCTTCGAACGCGGCCAGGCGCCTCCATCCGTCCTCACCCTTGAGCACCTCGAGGCGGAGGCCGTCGGGAGGGCTCGGCTCGGCCGGCAGCGCCTCCGTCGCCACCAGGTAGGCGTCCTGGGAGACGTCGTAGCCAGCGGCCCTCGCTTCCTCAACCAGGCGACGGGAGTCCGGGCCGGAGACGAGCTTCAGGGTGACGTGCTCGAAGTGCCCTGGGTCGAAGGCATCGTGAAACGTCTCCTCCCAGGCGGCCAGGCGTCGCGAGGCGGGGTCGTCGATCTCGATGCCGTTCGCCCCGTAGTAGCCGGGAAAGCGGCGACTGCGAAAGACGAGGCCGGCGTCGCTGCGCCAGAGCTCGCAGATCGGCTCGAGCAGGCGCCGCTCGGTCGCCAGCGCATCCGCCAGTTCAACGTTCATCTACTTGGGTTGATTAATTGGGCTGATTGTGATCATCTACCGGGACTCTAAGCCAATGGTACGAGGAGGTTGAAATGGGCCCCAAGGAACGTGACGAGAAAGTCGAGGCGTCGCTCCAGAAGGTCGGCCTCGAGCCGATCACCCCCCAGGAGGCGCGCTCCGTCGACGAGGACGAGGTCGTTCGCGTCGACGTGGAGGGCGCGAGCAGCGACGACCTAGGGCAGCTGCTCGAGGACACCGCGAACTTCCTGCGCAACTCCGGGGAGATCGGCAAGGCGGCCGCTCCATACGAGGGCAAGGAGGTCATGTTTCGCCGCGTGAACCTCCAGGACTTCATCGTCGTCGCTCACCGCAGCTGAACCGCCCGCGCTGGCCGCTGCACGACTTCGCATGCCGTGGTTGTCCCCCAACGTCCGCGTGGTGGAGGGTGGTGACGTCATCGCCCTCGTCACCGAGGATGACGCGCTGATGATCGAGCCGGCCGTGCCCGGAATACGGACGGTGCTGACCGAGCTCCGGGGCGGATGCGGGGAGGAGACGCTCGCCGCGTGCCTCGGTCCGCAGCTGGCCGCGCGCCTAGCCCAAACCCTGCGCGAACGGCAGCTACTCCTCGACGCCCCGCTGAGCGCCGAGCCGGTCGACGCCACCGAGCGGCAGGCTGGCTGGCTGGCGCTCCACGTGGCCGATCCGGCCGAGGCGCAGCGGCGCCTGGCGCGGGCGCATGTGGCGATCGTCGGGGTGGGCGGCATCGGCAGCGTGCTGCTGCAGCACCTGGCCGCCGCCGGGGTCGGCCGCTTCAGCCTCCTGGACCCGGACGTCGTCGCCCCCGGGGACCTGAACCGCCAGTACCTCTTTCGCCGCGGCGACGTCGGCCGGCCAAAGGTCGACGCCGCCGCCGAAGCGGTTCCTGACGCGACGGTGCGCCGCTGGCGGCGGGCCGTCGGCGATCGACGTGACCTCGACGTCCTCCGCGCGCAGCCGCCGGACCTGCTCGCGCTGGCCGCGGACTCCCCCCTGCGGGCACTGGAGACGATCGTCGCGGGCTTCGCCGCGGACGCCGGCGTGTCGCTGACGATGGCGGCGACCGGGCTCGAGCGAGGCTACTGGGGACCCACCCTGATCCCGGGGGAGACGGCATGTCTCTCCTGCTGGCGAGCCGACGCAGACGCCGGCCTCGATCCCCTGCAGTCCGCCATCGCGTCCGATCCGGGGATCCCCACCCCATTCTCGTTCGGGCCGGTGAACTCGCTGGTCGCGTCGCTGCTGGCGCGCGATGCGGTCCTCCTGCTCGCTGGCGCGTCGGACGTACACAGCCGCGGCGCCCGTGTCGTGGTCAAGACGCGACGGCTGCACTTCGTTGTGCGCGGTTGCGCACCCTGCTCATGTTGGAACGGGGGCCGGCCGGGTGGCTGACTACGGCTCCCAGCTCGCGGTCGAGCTCGACGTGCTGCCACACGACCTTCGCCCCGGACGCGTTCACGACCTGCCCGGGGAGCAGATCGCGTCGGTCACCGGAGAGCGCCTCTTCGAGCCGGGCCCCTGGCCGTCGAGCGCACGCGGGGCGCTCGCGGTTCGCGCGCGAGCGAGCGAGGGCAATCGCCGCTGGAGCCTCGCACTCGATCCGGATGCGACCTGGTCGGACGGGTCGGCGGTCACGGCCGGCGATCTGGTCAGGGCGGTTGAGAACCTGGTCGAGCCGAGCACGTACGCTCCGCTGGCCTGGCTCACCGACCCGATCGCCGGCTGTCGCGATCGTAGGCTAGGGAAGGGCGGGCCGATCGGCTGCGCGGCGGCGGGGCGGTACCGGCTCGAGCTGAGCCTGATGCGCCCGGTGGCGAACCTGGCCGCTCGCCTCAGCGCGACCGCGTTCGGGCCGCTGGCGGCCGACGCATCGCTGACCTGCGGGCCGTACCGGATCGCCGAGAGGCTACCCGGCGCCCGCGGCTTCGTCCTCAGCGCGAACCCCGGAGCGCGGGCGTTACGGGCCGACTCGCCGCAGCGAGTCGTATTGCTGCGGACCAACGACCCCGAGCAGGGGATCGAGCTGTACGAGCGCGGCCTGCTGCACGTGACCGCGAATACGTCATTCCCGCACGAGCGGCTGCCGCACGAGCGCGGCCGCCCGGACCTCCATGCGGCGCGGATCTCCCTCGCCGCCTACCTGCTGCCCAACCCTCGGCGGGTCGGCGCGCTCGCCGACCCGCGGGCGCGCCGTGCGATCAGCCTAGCGCTGGACCGCGGGCGGGCCGCCGATGCGGTTCACGGCGCGATCGCGCCGCTCTGGCGTTTCACGGAGCTCTGGGGCGGCGGCGGCGAGGTGCCTGGCCGCAACTGCGACTCGGCGCGGGCCGCGGCGCGAGCGCTGCCGCGCGCGCTGCCCGGCCGCCTGCGCCTCGGGTATGCGGACTTCGCCCCGAACGGCACGGTCGCTACAGCCCTCGCGGCGCAGGTACGCGACGCCCTCGAGCTTGAACTCATCCCCACCCCGCTCTCCTACGAGGGCCACCGCGAGGCGCTTAGGCGTGGCGACTTCGATCTTATGTACTGCCTCAGCCCAGCACCGTTCGATGATCCGACGAGCATGCTCGCCCCATTCGAGAGCGGCGGCGGCATGAGCGGGGCGCTGGACTTCGCCGACCGCCGCTTCGACGCGCTGCTCGCCGACGCCGATCAGCTGTCCGACCCCGCCGAGCGCCGGCGCAGCTGCGAGCGGGCGAACGACGTGCTGCTCGCCTCGCTGCCCGTAATACCTCTTGCCGCCGTCCACAGCGTTTGTCTGCGCCAGCCGTCGCTGCGCGGGTTCTCCGTCCGCCCGGACGGCACGATCCCCTTTGCGCGGCTGCGGCTTGCGCGTCGGTCGGGAGCGTCGGAATGACGGCGTGCGCGGCGCGGCCGCAGGCTGACGGCGAGCGAAACCCGGCGGTGGCCCTCGTCTTTCCGCCCCTGATGAACGCCGGCTTCGGCACCTACTACCCGTCGATCGCCGTGCTCGCCGGCCATCTGCTGAGCCGCGGCATCGGATGCGTCCAGGACGACCTGAACGAGGAGGTCGCCGTCGACCTTCTCAATCCGCGTCGGCTCGCCGAGCTGGCGGCGGGTCGGTTCGTCGCGGGCGCCAAGCTCGACCGCGCAGCCCCGCCGGTGGTCGCCGCGCAGGTGCTCGCCCGGCGTCGTGCCGAGCTGTTCGACGAGGAGGGGCGTCACCGCTTCGACGGCCAGGGCCCCGGCCTCGGCTACCTGCTCAAGGCGTTGGCCGAGCCGTTCCTCATCGACGAAACGATCGAGTCGCTCTGCGCACGCGATCTCGAGCGCTGGCAGCCGGCCCGATGGTACGACCGCCTCTACAACCGGCTCGGGTATGCAACACGGCTGGCGACGGCGGTGCGGCTGGTCGGCATCTCGGTGCCAATGGGCCCGCAGCTCGCACCGGCGCTATTGCTGGCGCGGCACGTCGCCAGGGCGCGCCCGGATGCGCGCATCGTGCTTGGCGGGCCGACGTTCAGCCTGATGGCCGACCGGGACCTGAGCCTCCTACTCGAGCGCTTCCCGGAGATCGCCGCGGTCGTCCGCTACGACGGCGAGCTGCCGCTCACGGCTCTGGCCCGCCAGTGCATGGTGGGAGCCTGGGGGCCGGAGAAGGTGCCGGGGGTCGCGGTGCGACGGAACGGGCGGCTGCGACAGCGCCCGCCCGTTCCGGGCCCAACGCTGAAGCAGACGCCGTTCGCGCACTACTCGCGGCGGCTCGTGCGCAGGCTCGTCGACCCGGAGATCGGCATCGTGCAGACGCGCGGCTGCTACTGGGCTCGGTGCGCCTACTGCGACTTCGTCGAGCTATACGAGGGGAGCCCTCGCTTCCGCAATCGCCCGGCCGAGGATTTCGTCGCCGAGCTGGAATCTCAGGTCGAGGTACACGGCGCGCGGCGGTTCTCGCTCATCACGGAGGCGATCCCGCCGGCGTTCTCTCGTCGCTTCTCGGAGCTCGTGCTGGAGCGTGGCATCCGCGTCCGCTGGAGCTCCTTCGCCATGGTCGACCGGCGCTTCACGCCGGGGGTCCTGCGGCTAATGGCACGCGCTGGCTGCGAGAGCCTCGTCGTCGGAGTCGAGTCGGCGACGGACCGGGTGCTGGCCCTGGTCGATAAGCAGTCAACGGGGGCGGAGAGCGTCCGCTTCATCCGCGCCGCGGCTCACGCGGGAATCGGCGTCTACATCAACCTGATCCCGGATCTTCCCACGACCACCTACGAGGAGGCCCTGGACTCGCTCGCGCTCTTCCGCGGGCTGCGGCAGTACCTCGCCGGCGTCGCGATCTTCCCGTTCGAGGCTACGCGCTCGTCGCGGATCGGCGCCAACCCGGGCGCATATGGGCTCGAGCCGCGCGAGGGACACGGCGGATCCGGACAGGCCGAGTACGCCAGCAACCACCAGGTCGTCATCGATACCGGGATGAGCAACGACGAGCGCGGCGAGGTGCACGCGGCGTTCCGGGCGTTCGCCGAGGAGGTCGTCGATCGCCGCCACGCCAGCGACCGCGAGCTGGGATCGGCCTCGTCGGCGCCCGCGTTCGCCGTTCCACTCGAGGACCTCGACATCGCCGATGGGAGGAGCGTCGCTCAGATCTTCAACGCGCGCACGCGTGAGACCTGGCACGCGCATCCCGGCTGGGCAGCGCTCCTGCGCTCGTTCGGCGAGCGCTCGTTCGGGCGCGAGGAGCTCGAGCGGCGCTCGGGATCGCCCGCCGTGGCGGACCACCTCCTCCGTCAGGGCCTGGCCCACGGAGTCTTCGTCCCGGTCGTCGGGGACGCTGCCGGATGAGCCCGAGCGCGGAGGCGGTAGTCGCCGAGTGGAAGCGATGGATCGACCCTCGCTATCTGCAGGCGCCCGTGCTCGAAGAGCTGCGCACCCGGTTCGCGATCCGACCCCGCCGGCCGCTGTCGCTGCCCTCGTTCCTGGCCGCGGAGCGCGCCGCCGAGCTCGCCGCCGCGCTGCGCAGGATTCGGCGATGGGATCGGGTCCATACGGTTCTCGACGAGGAGGAGCGGCTGCGGGAGATCTCGGCCGGCGAGTGGGGCGCTCGCCCGGCGGAGGAGCGGTGGAGCGCGCAGGAGCTGGCGCGTCCGCTGGCGACGGTCGTCGATGACGCCGAGCGCCTTGATGAGCGCGGCCGCGAGCAGCTCGCCGCCCTCTTCGACTTTGTGATCGTCGGGGTGGCCTTCCGCACCTGGCTCGGGCAGATCGCCGGTGTCCCGCTCGGCCCCCACGTCTCCTGCGAGCTCGTCCGCTACCGTCGCGGCGATTTCATCGCACGCCACACCGACACGCACGACGCGCGGATCGTCGGGCTGAACCTCTATCTCGACGCGGACTACCGCCGGCAGGACGGCGGACAGCTCGGCTACGCCAACGAGGAGCAGGACGAGTTCTCCGTCGATCCGGCGTTCAACAGCCTCTCCCTGATTCCGATCGATCGCGCCTGCTGCCACTGGGTGGGACCCTGGAAGGCCGGCCGCCCGGGACGGGAGACGGTCTCCCTCAGCTTCTCTCCAGCAGCGTGAGGGTGGACCCTCCCCGTGCTGGATCAAGCCTGCCTGTCAGCTCCTGCTGCGCCTTCGAACAGCGTCAGCTTCCAGGGGTTTTGGGTGTCTTTGGGCACGAGATGTGGGACCGTCGCCCAATGGATTTCGCCAACTGGATTCGCCCTATTGCGGCCAAGCTTGACCGATGCCGTTCGGCTCTCAGCTTTCCGCGCATGCTCGTGCCAGCTCGCGCCAAGGCCCGGCATCCCAATATCCCGGTGCCGCACCAGATTGTCGACGGCAGAGCCCAGATTGCGGCGCCGCCGATGCGCTCGGGTTAAGGCCCGTAGTCGGCGCTCGCGACGTCGAGGAGCAGTCTAGGAGCGCCGCCAGCCGTCAACCACCCGGCCAAGCGACTATGGACGCGGAGGAGCTCTCTAGTCGAGGAGCTGCTTAGCGGTGACAAGGGTCAACAGCGAGTCGAGTTCGGCGAGTTCGGAGACTCCGATTCCCGACGGGTTACCCAACTCGTCCCATGCGGAGCCAAGAACCCGAAGGCCCTCACCGATCGGCACCGCCATCTGCTCCCGAGGCCATCGCGTAACGAGGTCATCGACGGTGGCAGTCCACGATCCAATCGTCGTGAGCGCGTTCGATGAGCCGAGCCCGAATTTGAAGCGCACCGACCCGATCCCATTGTGCTCCTGAACGAGGCCGACCGTCGTGCTGCGCTCGGCATCGCCCGGAAGCTGCTCGACGAGCACGGGCACACTGCTGTTGACCTGCGCCTTGGTGAGTCCATTGCCTCCGGGTCTGTCGGCCGACAACGCGATGCCCGCGTTGAGCGCAGCGGGATCGGTGATGATGCTTCCGCGCACGGAGAAGTCAGCCGAGTCCGCATCGTCCGTCAGCAGGACAGCGGAAACGGTGCTGACGAGATCCATGAAGGGCACCACAAACTGCGGTTCCCGCCGCAACAGACTGAGGAGTCGGGCAGCGCCTAGCGGCGCGAGGAATGGCAACGGCGGGTTTTCGCCAAGCGGGCGATCCTCGGACACATCAACATGAGCGAGGATCGGAATGTCTTCGTCGCCCGAATCTGCATACTCCTGTAGCCCGGCGAACGTCACGGTTGACCGCGCGATCTTCTTAGTGAAAAGCCCCACCCGGCGAGTGATGCTATCTCGCCGCGCCGGCGAAAACCGCAACGTGCAGGAGAAGTCAGACAGACGGGCGTTGAGGCTCAAGTCGCTCGAGCATCTTCGACGACGAGTCTCGCGGGACCAGGACGAACTCGGTGCTTCCATCCGCACCCGTCCGGGTCGAGTCGAGGCGGTAGGCGTTGATGTAGGTCACCAGCTCACCGAGCTGATACTCGCGACCAAAGAGCTGCGCTCCCATCTGTTGGCGAAGCTGAAAGACGCCCTCGGTCTCGATCTCCTTAGGGCCAGCCGGACCCAGAACGAAGCTCGCGTTCGTCCAGGAGCCTTCGATCCCCTCGATCAGGCGCGCGATCCGTCGCAGGGCATTTGCGTCACCCGCCGGAATCTCGTCGGGAACCTCGATCGTGGTCCCCAGCCATTCCTCGAGGGAGACCACGTCCTCGTAGACGGTCGTCAATGCCGCCATGTCCTGATCGAAGGCAATGTCGGGCGTCGGCCCTTCCGTGAACACGGCCCTCGACTTCGGGTCCATCAGACGCAGGGTTCCCTCACCCGACACCGCTCTGAGGAACTGAAGGCTTTTGAGCTGATCACCGTTGGAGCCTCTGCCCGATCGCCAGGACCAGTCAATGTTCGCCTCTCCCCCATCCCCCCGGCGGCGAGAGTTGATCGTCAACTCAGCCGTTCCGACGCTTCCAGCCACGGCGTGCTCCCACCCATCCTTCGGCACCGCGGGTCCGAGCTGAACCTCAGCGGAGAACGTCCCTGCGTCGCCATCGACCTCCATCAGGATGCTGCGCCTCGACCGCCGGCCAGACCGGATCACGACGTCGCCGCGCTCCACGCCATCCCACAGCGGCGCCAAGTGCTTGGGCAGCTTCTCGAACTGAAATCCGACGTCCTCGAAGGCAACGTCGCCGCCCTCGGACTGAAACCTCTGCCACCGCTTGATCGCCTCCTCCCCCTCGAGCACGAACCTGCCGTGGGGCAGCTGATTCTGACTCGTCCCGGGGCGCGCTACCGCGTCGACGTGTCGAGCACCATGCTCGTCGATGACTTCCAGCCGCATGACCGACCCTTGGGCAGAGGGAGGAGCGGGGAGCTCACCTGGCCGAGTCCCGAGCGAGTAGAGGAAATAAGGGTCACTGTCCAGGAGGTCGGCCCCGGCTCCCAAGGCCTCGAGCGCCTGCGCTCCGTCGTCGACGTTCTGGTGGGCACGAATCAGCCGCTCGAGGCGTTCGGTGTCCTCATCCCCAAAGATGTGCCGCGCGACCCGCCGGCCGTCCTCGGATCCGATCATGCGGGACGTCAGCTGCGAGGCCCCCCAGTAGTCGACCTCGACGGCGGAATCCATTGCGACGACTTTCTTCTGGAAAGCGGCGATCTGCCCGCTGGTCGGGTTGGTCGGGAAGGCGAAGGTGACGTGCTCGGGGCGGTGAGCGGCGATCGCGTCCCGCAGAGATTCCGCGCACTTCGTTGCGCTCGGCCCCTTGGTGTGATGCTTGGCCTGGATCCCTCGGGCCACCCGACCCGATGCGCCCGCCGGTACCAGAGCGTCGAGACCGCCATCCGGGTTGGCGGTACGCACCAGGCCCGGGATCTCCAGCGCCGCGAGCAGGAAGACGAGCTCCTCGAAACGATCCGGCGTGAGGCCGAGGAAGTCGAAGCTTTCACGACGGCTAGGCATGGTCCTGACTCAAGTCGCTCGGGGGCGTGGCGATGATCGCGGGGGGCTTCACGTATTTCGCTCAGCCGCTTACTGCCTCTGCCCAGCTCGGCGCGGGCACACAGTGCGCCCCTGCCGGGAGGGTGTCGGTCCTTGGGGAGATCTGCAGCGCGGACCCGCTGCTCGGCCACAGACGGCGGAACCCGGTCGGCGGATCCTCAAGCGGGATCCATCGAAAAAGTGGCCTCAGCAGCAGATCGCAATATCCGAGCATCACCGACCAGGAAAGTAGCGGCACCACTTCGGCATCATTTCCTCGGCCCAGCACCAGTTTGCCCTGGTTGGGCAGGACCCCGAAAATAGCGAGTCCGTCATTCGGCTCCATCGACGGCGGACCGTGCCAGACCTCGAAGAAAGCCGAGGCCTCGCCGCTCTCCATCAGCTCCGCCGCGTGCTCGCGCAGGCGACTAGGGCCCTTCCGAGCCGCAACGTCGTTCACCAGCGCGATCTTCAAACACCAGGCCGCGACATCTCGCTGATCCCTCGGGCTGAGAAGAATAGGGCCTTCACCGCGGATGAGCGGCTTCAACACCCGAGAGGCGGCATTGTCGAGCCGGGAGATCCAACCGGAATTACACGCACCGCAGACAACCTGCGCGGTATCTTGGCGATGGCCGAAATAGTCGTCGAACTCGTTCTCGGGAAGGTGATGGCGGAGAATGTTGACCCGGGGACGACGCGTGCGCTGGATGGCCCGAAAGACCCAGCCCGGGATCAGATGCTCCTCGGTCATCTCCACCGAGCCGCAAAAGAGGCACCGCTCCTCGTAATAGATGCACCTGGTCAGCTGTTCGCGATTCTCCACGGAGCCGATGATGGACGACCGATCGGCCGAAACGCTGCCCACTCCGCTCCTTCGAAGTCCGACTCAGTCCTCGCCCGAAAGGGTCTTGGGTGGCCTTGGGCGACGAAATAGAGTGTCGTCGGCTTTGGATTTCGCCAACTGGATTCGCCTGCACGATTTTGCTACAGTGGCGCTACACATGGCGACGGCCGTCCAACCATACGCGCGCGAGGCGAGCCGGGTTCACGACATCGCCGGGCTCACCGACGCCGACATCGCCAGGGCGACCGGAGCCGCGCCGTCGACCGCCCGCGCGTGGCTGGCCGGCACTCGCAATCCCACCGGCGAGCGTGCGGATCGACTGATCGAACTCTCGGCCCTGGTCGAGCGACTACAGCGAGTGATGGACAGCTCCTACATCCCCGTATGGCTGCGCCGCCCTATCGAGGTTCTGGACGACCGCAAGCCGCTGGACCTCCTGGCACGCGGCGACTTCCGCCGGGTTGCCCGCGTGGTCTCCTCGCTCGAGGACGCTCCGTTCACCTAATCTATGCCGTTGATCGGCGGGGTCTGGTGGAGGCACCTGCCGCACGACGGCGACCCGCTGCGCTATGCGGACCCTCCATCTGACGGACGCTGGCAGCGCGGCGACGTCGTCCCCGCCCTCTATCTCGCCGAGAAGGACGAAACTGCTTGGGCCGAGTGGTACCGCGGCCTTGCCGAGAGGGGCATGCCTCCCGAGATGGGCCTGCCCCGCGATCTCTGGCGCTACGAGATCGATCTCGACGATGTCGTCGATCTCTCAACCGACGAAGCGCTCGAAGGCCACGGCCTCCAGAGACCCAGGCCAACCCAACGGCAGTGGCCGTCCTTCCAGCGTGTGGGAGGGGGCCTCTGGAAAGCCGGGGCCACGGCGATCCTCTACGAGAGCGCCGCCCACCCCGGCAACTTGGCGCTCTGTGTCTTCGCCACCGATGACGGAATCGCCAGCCTCCGTCCGGTCCAACCGCCCCAGGTCTTCGACAGCCCGCCACCGATGCCGGCCGACCTGCAAATCTAGGAAATATGGCTACCGCCGCTCCCGCACCCCAGCCCCTCACCGTGCGCGACGCCGCCGCGCTGCTCAACGTCAACGAGCAGACCATCCGGCGCTGGATCGACACCGAGTCGATCCCCTATCTGGAGCTTCCGGGTGGATCGCACCGGATCCCGCAGGGCGCCCTGCTTGCCTCGCTACGGGGCAGCTACGACCTCACGGCGGAGCTTCGCGAGCTCGACGAATGCAATGCCGAGCTGATCGACGAGCAGGTCCAAGCCGCACTCGCAGACGAGTAGCCCTCGGCGACGAGTGCGGCGCGGACCCCGCGCGTCAGTAGCCGAGAATCTCCTGCGTACGTCAACCTTCGGTCCTCGGGTGGCGGCCTGGGACTAACGAAGCTTCCGCCTCACCAATCACTAGCTTGGTGCTGGTGAGTGGACGGGCAGACAGCTCGGAGGATCCGTGCTCTTCAGCGGTGGGGTCGAGTCCTCGGTGCTCAGTTTGATGCTGGCAAACCGGAACCCCGAGTTGCTCTTCGTCGACTACGGACAGCTAGCGAGCAAAGCCGAGCACACGGCCGCCGAGACGCTGGCGTCGCTGTGGAAGCAACCGCTGGCGCAGATTTCGATCAGAGGGCTGAAGCCAGCGATCGGTGAGATCGTCGGGCGCAACGCCCTCCTTGTCTATGTCGCCCTCACGAGCCGGCCCAGAGCCCGCCGCGTTCACATCGGAATCTGCGAGGTGCTCGGCCGCAGCGGAGTCCGCGCCAGCGAGCTGTGCGACCTGAAGATCGGCCACCTGCGCCTCCACGACCCCGAGGGAGCGCGCTTCCGCATCCCCGACTCGAAGACCGAGAGCGGCGTCCGCGAGGTGCAGATGAGCCCCGACCTGGTCGAGGCGGTGGTCGAGCACCTTGACCGGCTGCGCCGTATGGGCGCCCCGACCGACGCCGAGGACTACCTGGTGCCGAACCTGCACGGCGGTCGGCTCAACCGCCAACGCGTCGGGCAGATCGTCGCCGAGGCGGCGAAGCTGGCGAGTGAGCGGCTGGGCGAGCGCGGCCTGCCGCCCCTGCCCCACGCCACGCCCCACAGCCTGCGCCGCACCTACATATCGATCGCCCTGCTCGCCAACGAATTCGACGTCAAGTGGGTGATGGGCCAGGTCGGCCACGCCGACTCGAAGATGACGATGGACGTCTACGCGCAGCTCGAGCAGCGGGTAGACCGCAGCCACGGGACCAGCTTCGACCGCCTGATCAGCGCCGCCCGCGAGCAGGTCGCCGGCCTGCCGAAAGGCTCGGATTCGGCCCCCAATGGGCGACGATTGGGCGACGAGGCCGAAAATCGGCCCTCCAAGCCGATCCGGAGACTTCCAAACGGGGCCGAAAACCCGCCCACGTGCAGGGCAGAAAGCGAATGGCGAGGGTGGGAATCGAACCCACGACACCACGATTTTCAGTCGTCGGTCAGAGAGTTGAGATTCCTACATTTCGGGCGATAGCAAACCGCTCTGGAATGCGAAATCGCGCTCGCCATCTGAGCGTAGCAGCTCCCCCGGGAAGCGGCTAGATTCCCGGGGATTCCGGTGATTCCCGGTGGATTGTGGCTCGCGCAGCGAGAGTGCGGGCCACTTCGCAGAAGAAGGCAAAGGGGCCGACTTGGCAGTCGCGGCTGCGACCTCCGCACCCCCTGAACAACGGAGCCCCAGGGGGATCACCGCCGAAGCGGGAGAGCCTTACCTGGGGCATACGCCAACTAGTCTAGCGCGACCTCTCCAGTTCCGAGGAATCTCCCATGCAGCCATCTCAAGCCAAGAAATGGGTCACCGAGGCGCGGTTCGCTCCTTACGTCGCCACGACCGACGGCGACCACGACGGGGCTGTTGCGCTCTACGCCTGGAACGCCCGCATCTCTGCCGCGATGTTCGAGACGCTGCATCACGTCGAGGTGATCCTGCGCAACGCCGTCGACTCCCAGTTCGCGCCGGTCGACGCTGACGTGGCACCGCGGGATACCTGGCTTGAGGATCCGGGGATTCTGAACGATGCCTCCCGGCAGCGAGTCCGTGAGACCATCGCGAGGATCTCACGCGAAGGCAAGACGCCGACCCGCGGGCGAGTCGTCGCAGGCCTCTCGTTCGGCTTCTGGCGCGCGCTTTTCGACAAGAAGTACGACGGGCTCTGGGTCTCCCGCCTGTATCGAGCGTTCCCCGCCGGATCGGGGAATCGAGCTGAGGTCGCAGCATTGATGTCGAAGCTCGTTCCCTTCCGCAATCGACTCGCCCATCACGAGACGATCATGGGTCGGCCGATAGACACCCACTACCAGGAGATGCTCACCCTGGCTGAACTGATCGACCCCGACGCCCGGGCGTGGATCGAGCAGGTATCCCAAGTCCGTGAGGTTCTCGACATGCGCCCGAGCTGATCATCTCGGCCAGCGACCTCAACAACTTCCTTGCCTGTGAGCATCTGGCGACGGTCGGCCTGGCGCCAGAGACTTGTTGTCCAACTACGTTGAGTGCGTCGACACCGGCTGGTCCGAGAACAACTGAAGCAGGCGCTGCTGAAACGTCTCCTGCTCGACCTTCCGCCCACTGCCTGCGATCGCTGCCCGTAGATCCTCCAGCGGCCCCGCCCTTCCGTTGAGCCGGGCGAGCTGGTCGCGATCCCAGTCACTGAGGTCCAGCGCCCACGGGGCCTCGGCAAGGAGTTCCGGAGACATCCCCGTGACCTCAACATCGATGCCGGTTCGCCCCCGCACAAGCGAGGCAATGCGGATGCCGGCAGGGTCAAGGTCGAAAGCGACGTGAAAGACGAGGTCGGGCGCCAAAACTGCCAACCGCTCAATCAGCTCACACTCGGCTGGCGGCGGACCGCCGGGCACGTGAATCACAATCCAGCTCTGCTCGGCGAGCACAGCCAACGTTCTGAAGGTCTCAGCGTTCTCCACGAGGATCACGCCGCGCGCCTCATCGGCAACAGCGAGGTCGATTTCGGCGATCGCCGAAGCCCAGATTCCGCCCTCGGGATGCGTCAGGGGGCCTCGAATCCCGAGTTGGCGATCGAGAGCGTTAACGATCTCCTCAAATGGTTGGCCAATAAGTTCGGCTAGGAGCTCTTTGCGACGAAGGGTCCAGGCTTTGGTGTGATCCACGAGGCCCGCCAGCTCTCGGGCGCTGGGCTTGAACCCATGCTCGCGAAGGTCGAGGACACGCTCACCGGCGCGCAGCACGAAGGCAAACGCGCGCCAGTCGAGCCCACCGGGCGGACCGTCGGCCAGCGCAGAGACGATCTGTGACCGACGCAGCTCCTCCTCGAGTTCGGCCCGGAGGACATCGGGGTCGACAAGCCCCAGCCACGTACGCATGCTCGGCTCGACCCGGAAGACATCGACGACCCAGCGGTCGAGATGCCAGGTGTCCTCGACGATCAGTCCGGCCCGGCGGCAGAGATCATCAAGGATCTCGGTCTCGACGAGTATCGGCGAAAAGTGTGCCCCGCTCTTGGAACGCAAAGTTGACCAGCGCCGACGGCCGCGGATCCCCTCTCGCAGCACACGCTCGGCCATTGTTGCTCGCTCGTCATCGAGCCTAGCCAGTGCCTCGTCCGGATCGGGAGGCTCCATCGGAATCCGGGTCCGCCGTAGCGGCTTCGGCGGATAGCGCACACGTTTGAGCTCAAGGCTTCGGTAGCGAATGCCGTCGCGCTCTTCCGAGGTCTCAATCCGCAAGAGCCAACTGTCCCATCTCGGCGTAGCGCTCGCCGTCAACCGGCCGACGAGTAAAGATGCGCACGGGCGGAGCGAAGGGCTCGCCCGCAGAGCGGGGATAGAAAGCGAACTGGTGATCACACCATTGGAGGCGCCCGGCCTCGGCGTTGGTGGGCGTTGCCAGGATGAACTGGACCTTGTGCTTGAGGGCGTTCATGACCTCGGCCACAGCATCGATGTTGCGGGAGTCGAGGTGAGCAGCGTGCTCGTCCATGATGAGCAGATCGGCTGAGCCTTCGAGCCCCATCGCCGCCAGGAGGATCAACAGAGAGATCTTGGCCCGTTGACCGCTCGAATGGGCCGACGAGCGATATGAGCGCTTGGGCTCACCTTGGACGTGAGCAACCTTGACGTCGATTCCGAACTCGCCCTCGGTCTCCCCTGGGCGCAATTCGATGTCGCCGTCCATGCCAGCCTGATCGCAAACCTGACGGAACCGCTTGGCCAGCAAACCGACGACCTGGCGGATGTGCTGGTCGTATCGCTCTCTCGCCCTCTGTACTTCTACTGCGACATTGTCGAGATCCTCGCGTCGACCTTCGAGCATCTCGCTCACCTCGGCGACCTTTCGCTCCTGGGCATCCTGGTGGGCGAGGATGAGCTCGCCGCGGACCTCCTCGGGAAAGCGTTGATCGTCGGCCAACCGCTCCGTAACCCGCTCGACCTCGTGCGTGAGGGTCTCGACCGTTCCAAGCGTGGCGATGTCAACGTCCTCCGGAATGGCCAGAAGGGCTTCCAACTCCGCGTCGAGGTCCGCCAGGCGCCGGTCATAGGTCTCGATCTGTGGGGCACGGGTCTTGACCTCGCGCTCGACGACCACGAGCCTATCTCGCTGCGTTCCCAATTCGCTCTCGATCCGACCGATCTGGCGGTCGATCGTCTGCAGTTCGCCAGCCATCTGATCGTAGGCTTCGCTTGCGTGGGCCAACCGCTCTTCAGCGACGACCAGAGCCTCGCGCAGCGCGCCGATATCCGCCGCGGCCGGCACAGCCTGGGCGACCGCGAAGGCGGTGCGCTGGGCCGTATCGGCGTGCAGACGGAGGTCGGGCAAAAGCCCGTCGAGCTCCTCCACCCGTGCCTGTGCCGCCGCCAACCGCAAAGCGCGGGCTTGGTGTCCAAGGACGGGACGCTCTGGCGCTCGCAGCGCCGCCCACGTCCGACCCATCACGACCCCGTCGTCGCTGACACCGGGTTGCCCGAACGGAAGATCGATCTCTGCCAGATAGGCACCGGCTGCATCGAGGCCGGTCGCGCCACCGAGCGCACCTCCAGTCGTCCCAGTACCTGAGGCGATGACAGGTAGGCGATAGCCGCGCTCGCGAGCCATGGCAATCGCCGTACCGAGGTGCTCGCCGTCGACGACGAGCCCCCAAACCCCATTGCCCAAGACCGCTTCGGCAGCGACGGCCTGTGGAACCTCCAGATGCTCGGCCACGAGCTCTGACTCGATTCCAGCGGCACGCAGCGCATCGCGAAACTCATCGAGCGCAGCAGGCCGGGCGGGCCTGCCGGCCTTCAGGTCCGCAATCTCAACGGTCAGCTCCTCGCGCTCGCGCTCGGCGGAGGCAAGCTCGTCGCGGGCCCGTTCCGCAGCCACCTGTCGAGTCTCGGCTAGAGCAGGACTCAACTCTTCGTCGCCGACAAGCGTGCGGGCCGCGTCAACCAAACCCTGCTGGGTGCTCACCTCGGCCCGTGCCTGCGCACATACCTCGGCCGCAGTAGTGTGCGCGGTGCGCGCTTCGCGTTCACGCTCGCGCAGCTGGCTGGCTTGGCCGTCGAGTTCCTTGGCGCGGCTCTCCAGCTCGGGGATCGAGTCGCGCAACCTGGCCTGCTCCTCGCGCATTCGCTCCAATGCCGCGGCCTGACCCTCGCGCTCGGTGGCGAGATCGGCTCGGGCCGTGGTCTTGGCGATTCGGGTCGCACTCGGCAAGCCAATTTCCTCGATCCACGACTTTCGCTTGCCGAGTTCGATGAACTCCTCGTGCTGGCGAGCCTGCAGCGTCAAGGCCTTGAGCTGGCTGCGTTCCGAGGACAACCGCTCGTTGACATCGTCGTAGCTCCGGCGGGCCTCGACTAGATCGGACTTCGCCTGCCGGAATTCATCGAGGGTCTCCTGCTTGCCGGTCAGCTCCAAGACACGCCGCAAAAGAGCCTCCGGTGGGCCCTCGATCGTCTTGTCAGTCTCACCCTGCTTGACCGAGATGACCCCCAGCAGCGCTCTCGAGACGCCAGCCCGGGCCAGCAGCTCCGTCCACGCGCGCGAATTCAGCCACTGGTTCGCGGTGATCTCGGTTCGAAGAGCGTTGATCTCGGCGTCCAGGTCATCCCCGCCGGCACCCCAGACCCGAGCGCCTGGCAGCATCGCGTAGCGGCGCCTGCCGTCGCGCGTAACCTCGCAGATGGCCGTGACATGCGCGCTTGCCTCGCAGCCACGTCCGGCGGCAGCGAAGAGGCGGCCGGTACGCCCCGGCCCCTGCGGGTTGGCGAAGATGGCCTTGACGAGGGCTCGACTGGCTCGCTTGGCACCCTCCTCCCCGCCGCCGTCGTAGATGTAGTCGGCCGGCCGGCGCGAGAGATCCGAGACACCGAACATCAGCTTCAGCGCGTCGAGCGAGGTGGTCTTGCCCGAACCGTTGGGACCGGTGGCGACGTTGATTCCGTCCACGGCGAGCTCGATCGGATCGGCGCGCAACGGGCCCCAGTAGTAGACCTGGATCTGCTCAATCTGAGGCATGGTCGTCCTCCAGCTCCGCAGCCCTCTGCTTGAGATAGCGCCGCAACTGGAAGTTGCCCAATGCGACCTGAGACCGCTCATCGGCCTCGATCTCGTTCAGTGCAGCCAGGTAGGGCCCAGCGTAGAGCCGGTCGTTTTCGCGACGGACGAAACCGGCATTGCGCAGATGACCGACGACGATTTGCGAGATGAAGCGGGACGAGTAACCCGGAAACGCTCGCAGGAGCTCCTCGACGGCGACCGATGGCTCCTCGCCGTCTTCTGCGCCATCGGCGTTCCGCGGGAGGTACCGCAGGTGCAAATACAGAGCGGCGATCACCGCCAGCTCGACGGTGTTCAGCGCGAACGCAGGCTCGAACCCATCGGTGTCGTCGGTCGGAGCGTGTTTCGGGCGGGCCAACCACTTGCCGGAGGCACCGACGAGCTCCAACCCAACCGTGCCCAGGCGATCACGGACCTCGCCAGCGAAGTCCTCATCGTCAAGTTCAGGCCACTGTGCCCGCTCCAGCGTGCCGGCGACAAGCATGGCGGCAGTCTGAGCCGGGGTTCTCACTGGTCTGCCTCGATCGTCGTCTTCGACACACGCCAGACCTCTGATTCTTCGGGCTCCTCGCAGTCCAAGTCATGGGTCAGGTTTGGCAGCTCGACCCAGCGCGAGTAGGCATCGAGCAGAGCTGAGTGCCGGGCGATCGACTCCTCCCATTCCTCGCGAACCGTCAGTTCGGCGACCGTCGTCGGTTTGTCGAGCTCGAAAAGCTCGTCGCGAATGACCTCTGCCGGATCGGGGATCGACTCCTGGGGTTCACGGGTAAGCACGATCGGCGGCGGCATGGTCGGCGGCGTCGAGGCGACCCGCTCTGAGGCTTCGGCCAGGGCGTCGAAGGCGACCGCGGGCGCGATTGCCACTACGAACGGCGCCGGCGCGGCGAGATCGGCAACGAGCGCAGACAGGTCATCCGCCTCGCGCGAAGCAAGGAAGTCGCGGATGTCGGTCCGGTCGACGCGAAGCCCGGCCTTCATCCGTTCGTCGGCCCGCCCGGAGACCGCCTGGATCACCTCGGCTGACATCGTCCCCAGCTTGGCGACAAGGTCGAGGGCTTCCTGATCCGCGTCGAGAAAGTCGCCCCGGTCGCGGTGGGCGGCAAAGAAAGTCTGGTGCTCGTCCAGCAGCTCACGCATGTCGTCGACATGAATCCGGACGAGCTCGGCTGCTTCAAGCAGCGCGCTGTCGGAGTGATCGTCGAGCAGACGAGTCAGATCGTCCCAATCGCCCTGAAGGACTGCGATGGCCGACTGGAACTGCCGTAGGACGACGTCGTCGCCGGCTCCACCGGCCTGCGCCAAAGCCATCGCCTTGTTGAGGAACTTGATCAGCGATCGTGGGTGAACCTCCGGGATCGTCATCGCGTCTAGCAGCGCCGTGACGACCCGCGCGCTCGGCGTCAACCGGTAGAACCCGGTGACCTGCTCGTAGGAGAGGACATCGACAGCCTTGAGCTCAGCGACGATGTCGGTGACCGAGCTTGGCTCCAACCAATGGACGATCTCCTGCAGCCGCCGAATCTTCCAGCGCCCGGCGCCATCGCCCTGCAGCGTCTTGAGGAGGGCAATCTTGAACCGGGCTCGTTTGCGCCCGACGACCGTGGCGAAATGCTCAAGCAGAGGCATCGCCGCATCTACGGCAGGCAGCGGCGTCAGATCCTCTGGGACGCGCAGGACCGGCTCGGGCCCACCGTCTTCGAAGGAATCAATCGTGCCTTCCCGCTCGTCAGCCAGCCGAGGCGAGGGACGATCCTGCCCCTTGCCCGACCCCAAACGTGAGCGCTCCATATCGGTATCGGTCATTGCTCGACCCTAGACCCTAGGCGGGGACCAGGTAAGCACAGCGGGGCACGTCTACGTCAAGAAGAACTGTCACGGCGTAATTGGTGCTGTAGGCGCAGGCGCCGAGGCAGCGTGGCTTGGCCCAACGCCTGCTCGAAAGCGAGAAGCTCACGACGAAAGTCAGCAAGACGATCGAACAGCGGACCCATGTTCATCTCGGCATCGGTCTTGATAGCGGGATCCTTCCAGGCGGCGTGTGCCTCCGCGCCAGCAGTCGCGCGTGCGACATGAATCAACTCGTCGTAGGCTCGCGACACCTGCCGATCTCCGTCGGCGGAGAGGAGGACCTGGCAAGTCGATAGCTCAGCTTTGACAGCTGAGAGGTGATCGGAAAGGCGCACCCGCTCACTGCTTTGCGCATCCTCCTCCCAGCGGCGCCTGCGAATCATGAACGGCATCTCGCCGTAAGAGAGAGCAGCTGCCAGGGAGCGGGCGTGAAGTTCACGGCGTCGCTGACGCTCGGCGCGATCACCGTTGATCCAGAGGCCGACGAGAATGCCGAAGAGGCTGACAGCAGCGCTGATGCTTGCGGCAACAACCGCGGGGCTGATCTCAGCGAAGGTGATCACCGACCGCGCCCGCGACAGCTGGGGCAGCGCGGCTTCCGGGGATGCTCGCCAGACATCTCAACCTTCGGCCAAGGGCGACCGGCTCGGCACTCCGCCTCGCAGTGGAGGTGCAGGCGAACGTGAGCGGCGAGCGCCGGCAAGCCATCGCCACAGACCCAGCGTTCACTCGCGAGTGCATTGGGGTCCCACATGCAGAGTGAGTCGTTGGCCCAGCGGTGGCGCAGGCAGCAAGGGCCGTCGACGAAGACTGCGGGGTTGGCGATCCCAGGGATGAATTCTGCTCGTAGCAATCGCTCCTTGCTGCTGGCCGGCACGCCGACGGCGAAGCGGTAACTCAGGGCGCCGTTGGCGAACTCACGCTCGATTGCCATCCCGTCATGGCGAGCGTCGGCCTCGAGCAGGAACTGGCCGGCGATGTCGTGAACGAAATCGCCGGCCCGCCCCTGCTGAGGCGAGCGGATCACTACGCGCCGCCTGAGCGCGTTGCCTTCGGCGGGGTCTCGATCCCGAGGCCAGTAGCGAGGGCAGCCCCGTTGCCGCCACGTGTGCCCCGCTGGAGCGCGCGGCGCTCGCGAGCCAGGATCCCCTCGATCTCGGGACCGAAGAGCTCTTCGAGATGGGCTCGGGCACCCTCCTTGGAGCGAGCATCGAGGGCGGCTTCGACGATCGCCGCCATCTCGCCCAAGCGCCGAGAAGCCCGCTCGCTGCTGACCCCCTCGGGGAGCTTGATCGGCTCGGTCACCGCCGGCGCCGGGTCCTCGGTGAGCCCGGAGGCGATGCTCCCGGAAGCGCCACTCAGGAACGCATGCAGAGCCGGAGCGAGTGGGGCCGTTTCGGTGATGAGTTCAAGCGCGAGTGCGCTCAGGTTCCAGGAGTACATGACGGCAACGCCCCCGTTAGCGGCATCGCGCTTCACGGCCCGCTTGCTGAGACGCAGGATATGTGCTCGAAGCACGCGCAGCGCTTCGGGGTGGCGCATCACCATCATCTCGGTGTGAAGCTCAGGATCGGCTGGGTCCCAGCCGCGCTTGCGCCGGTTGGGGATCCAGATTCCCGGAGCGTCGACCCGATCAAGGCCGACGATCAGCTCGACATAGGGGTCGACCGGCCCCCACTCGTCGATCTCGACGGTCTCGTTGATGAGGAACTTGATGGCGCGATTGCCGTTCAAATCGACCTCGGCGTTTGGGTAGCGGCGCCGGAGGCGGCGCAAGACGAACTCCGAGAACAGCTTGATGAACGCCTCGGGTCCGCGGTCTTCGGCAGCGTCGGGACCGAAAACGCGAAACGCCTCGAAGCGGCGGTTGACCTTGACTCCGCAATCAGCGTCCTCAAGGGGACGATTGGCCGTTCCGTGCGCGACACTGCCAGAGGCAAACCCAGCCCCATCGCGCGCGGCATCGTGTTCTTCGGCGATCGCGAGAACGCGATCTCGGCGGCGGCGTGCCTCTTCGAGAACGGCCGTCGGCACGGAGATCTCGTGCAAAATTTCATTGAGGGCGACATCGGCCGGGACTTTGGCGGCCACAGAACTGGAGGACATCTAAATTTCCTTTCGCAGCAAATTCGGTCTTGTTAGAGCCTGAACGAGGGCACCACACCCAGGTTCGCCTTAGATGAAATCGGTCGGCTCGGACGTCAAAGCTGCGACGACCCGCCACCCGGTTGGTTAAGCCGGGTACGGGCGGGTCGTCAGAGGGCTCAACAAGTTGCTGCGAGTGAATATGTATCCGATGGGGACGACGGAGAACCCCTACGCAGCAGTCGAGCGCTCAGCGGCTTGGTCGATGCCGAAAAGTCCTGCCCGTAAGCGAATTGTCCGCTTCTTCTTGCCTGTCTTTGGGTGCTCGTCGGTGAAGAGGTCGACCGGATCGCCGGTGAGCTCGCCCGGTACCACTGCCGATGCCTGCAACGGCATCGGCAGTGGTACTACCTGATCTCCGACGACAAGCCTACGGGAGCACGATTCCGACTCGTACACCGCAACACACATTCGAACCGAAGGGACCACGGTTTCAGTTTCCGGTGGTTTCGGATGGATTGTGGCTCGTGCAATCTCGCGGGAGCCACTTCAAGGGACGGCAGTATGCGGAAAAAGCATCCCTACGTCGAAGGTCCAGACGCCGAGTCTTCCGGGAGGTACCCGACAAGCTCTCCGATGTCGAGATTAGGGTCCGCCTCCCCCGCACCCGGTTCCGACCGGACACCCAATTAGACACGGAGGTGTCGGGTG
>JBBDJH010000006.1:0-137961 GCA_040879985.1 Solirubrobacterales bacterium | reverse complement strand
GCGCTCAGAGCGTCTTTTACAGGTCAGGTCGGCATAACGCCGAGGTCGGCATAGCACGCATTATGCGGATGTCCGCATAAGGCGTGAAAGCCCACCGGACGGTCGTCCATCTCGGGGTCCGGGGCGAGCTTCTCGGCGGTCTCCAAGTCGATTTGCGCGAGTCGAGCGAGACCCTCCGCTACCTCGATCTGCTCAGGCGTGGGCAAGAACCCGACCGTCACGCAGTGCGTGGTGGACCATCGTCCCCGGCACCCTCGCGCGCCGCGCCGCCCGTTTCTTGTCCAGGACGACGATGTCCACCGGCGCCGGGAAGTCCTTGAGGGCCCGACGCAGACGCTCCCACTCTTTATGACGGTTCTCGACGGTCGCCTCGATGACGAGGAAGTCGACATCGCTGTCGATCCGAGCCTCGCCGCGTGCATGGGAGCCGAAGAGAACCACCGTCGACTCCGCACCAGCGGTCTCCGCCAGCAGCTTTCCGGCTTCGTCGATCAGGCTCAGAGAAACCATGCCGAACACGGTAGCGGAGCAAGTAGCGGACAACGCAATCCATTGGGCAGCGGCTGCCCGAATCCAGGCCGATCACCTGCAATCCATGTGAATCCGGCCAGCGGAAAGAGCTGCTGCATTTGGCTCTGTGAAGCCGAAAACTACGACTCCTCCGCTTCGCTTAGGAGGAGTCGCTCTATCCAGCTGAGCTATCGGGGCCGGGTAGCTCATCCTAGAGTTAATCGCGCGTCGCATCGAGGTCCTCTAGGTCGGCCTTGTCGCGCGTTCTTCCCGCCGCCCGCTTCATCGCCTTTAGATCCTCGAGTGAACAAACGAGGACTCTGATGCCGAGTACCTTCGCCTCAGTTGCCCCGGCACGCAGCTCGTCGTAGGTGGGAACGCCGTCCAGTCCCTGGACGACGTCCAACTGGCCAAGTTCGGTCTCGATCGCAACGCGCTCTCCGCTTGCGAGGTGTGCGGCGATTGCCGGTGGCGTGCTGAGGAATGATTCGCTGGTTTGGATGTGGCCGTGAACGGCAACCGCCACCCCAGCGACGCGCTTGAGGTTCGCAGGGTCAGGGGCGACGACAACGTCCACGTCCTTCGTCCCTCGGACCACGCCCCAGGCGTTGACGGCAAGGCCGCCGATCAAGACAAACTCCACCTCCGCTTCGGAGAGTCGGCGCAGGAGCTGATCGAAAGCCGGTTCGGTCAATGGAGGCGGGCGGAGCCGACGAATCGCATCAACTTATGGCTCAGTGCGATGCCCTCGGCCAAGTTCACGCTCATGGGGCGTTGTGCGTCTTCGCGTAGACGGTGCAACCTGACCGCCTCAGCCTTAGCGGCTGCATCCCTAGATGAGTTGCCGACTTGTCCGCTTGACGCCATCGAGGGAACGGTAGCGGGTGCCGAGATAGCATCGTCTCCATCGAGCTGGGAGGAGACACGAAAGCGGTTCTGCTGCTGGCCGCGGCGATGTTTCTCTGGGCGCTGCTGCTCGGGGTCTGGAAGTACCGGGGGATGGCTACGAGCGCCGACGGTCTGGCGCATCCCTACGTCGACACCGCGCACCGGGCGGCGCTGCTCTACAGCTTCGCGCTGCTGCTGGTCGCCACCTTCGTCGAGCTGAGCGGTTGGTGCTCGCTGGTCAACCTGCTCGCCGCCGGCGCGCTGGCCTTCTACTTCTTTGCCGCGGTCGTCGGCTACGCGTGGCACGGCTGGCGGCGCGACACGACCAACCAGTTCCATCCGGCGGCGTCCGGCCTGCACCCGTTCATGTGGACCCTGATCGCGGCCGAGATCGGCGGCTGGCTGGTGCTCGTCGCCGGTTTCGTCGACGCCCAGATCATCTGATCGCGGCGATGAATAGCATTCCTCCCTTGGATGCCGACGCGGTCGAGATCAGGGTGGCGGGGTGCCTGCTGGAGAAGCAGCGGGCGACGCCCGACGCCTACCCGCTCTCGCTTAACGCGCTGCGGCTCGCCTGTAACCAGGCGACGAACCGGGACCCGGTCGTCGACTACGACGAGGCGACCGTGGTCGAAGCGCTGCGGCGCACGGCCCTGCGCGGTTGGACCCGGCTCGCCAGCGGCGCCGGCAGCCGGGCGCGCAAGTACCGCCATCTGCTTCACGAGGCGCTCGACGCCGACGAGGCGGAACTGTCGCTGCTGGCGGTGCTGATGCTGCGCGGCACCCAGACCCCCGGGGAGTTGAAACAACGGACCGATCGGCTGCACGGCTTCGCCGACCTCGCCGCGGTGCAGGAGACGCTGGCAAAGCTGGTCGAGCGCGCCTACGTCGAACGCCTGCCGCGCCAGCGCGGACAGCGCGAGGAGCGCTACCGCCAGCTGCTCGGCGGCGATCAGTCGTAGAGATTCTCGCCGGCCAGCTCGAGGCCGCGGCGGCTCCATAGCTTGACCTGCATGAAGACGTCGTCGCCGTAGCCCACCAGCGCGTCGAGGGCGAGCAGCGTGAAGCGTTCGTCGGAGACGACTTCCTGGTCGACCGTCTCCTCGTCGAGCTCGGCGGTGGCGGCGACGGCGCCGCGCACCAGCGGCCGTCCCCAGACCAGGGTGACGTCGCCGGCGCGGCCGTTCTCCCCGCGCCAGCGGCCGATCACGTCGTCGTTGAGGTCGATCCGCCACTCGGGGTTGTCCTCGGCGAGCACGTCGGTGAAGTCGGCGACGGCGCGGAAGTCGGTCGGCTCGCCGTCCTCCGGCAGGAAGTAGGAGACGTGGCCGAAGAGCTCCAGCGTGCCCTCCGGCCCGTCGACCCGCGCCGTCGCCGGCACCCAGACGCGGCCGCCCCAGGCCCGCTCCGGGAACCAGTCGATCTGCTCCGGAGCCCCGATGCCGTCGGGCAGGTCCTCGACGCCCTCGCAGGCGCCGCGGAACTCGTTGGCGAGCCGCTCGGCGAAGCGGCCGTGCGGGATCCCCTCCTGGGTCGAGTCGGCGATGAAGCGCGGGATCGGTCGCGGGTTAGGCGTCATCGCAGACAGTCGCGTAGATCGGCCGCGGCGCGCTCCGGCGGGTAGATGTTGATGTCGACGCCGCTGCCCAGCTCGAAGCCCGCCTTGACCGAGAGGCGGGGGGCGATGTCGACGTGCCAGCCGAAGTGCTCGGCGCCGCGCGGCGCGGTCGCGACCCAGAGGTTGAGCTCGGGCGGGCCGTCGAAGCGCTCGGCGAGCAGGCGCAGCGCGGTCTGGATCATCGCCGCGCCGCCGCCGTCCTGCTCGAAGCGCGCCGCCGCGCGCCGCGGCACGACCCGCAGCTCGTAGGGGGAGCGCGAGGCCCAGGGGCAGATCAGCGCCGCCTCCTCGTCGATCGCGACGAGGCGCTCGCGCCGGCGCACCTCCTCGACCAGGACGTCGCTGAGCAGGCCGCCGCCGGCGGTGCGTTCGCTGTAGGCGCCGGCCCGCTCGCGCTCGCGCGCGACCGCCGCCGGGACGAAGGGCAGGGCGTAGAGCTGGGCGTGGGTGTGGGGCAGCGAGGCGCCCGCGCCGGCGCCCTCGTTGACCACCACCTGCACGTAGGCGGCGTCGGAGTGGGCGCGCATCCGCTCGCGCCAGGTGGCGATCGCGCCGGCGAACAGCTCCTCGCTCAGCTCGGCCATCGCGGTGACGTGTTGCGGGCCGTTGACGATCACCTCGTGGGCGCCGAGCGCCGGGCGCGAGGCGAACAGGTCGGGCTCGCCGGCCCGCCGCGACTCGAGCAGCGGGTCGCCGACGCTGGCGAAGGCGCCCGCCTCGCCGCCGGTGGCGCCGGCGCCACCGGCTTCGCTCGCCGCGTCCCCGCCATCGCCCAGCGCCGGGTACAAATTGGGCACGACGCGGCTGGTCCATCCCGGCGTGTCGGGATCGCCGCCCGCGGGTCGCACCGCGTAGACCTCCGCCGGCGTCTTGCCCTCGCTGCCCTCGCAGAAGGGGCAGCCCGCGGCGCCCTGCTCGTCCTCAGCGGCGCGGCCGCCGAACCCGTGCGGGCGGTCGGCCCGGCCGGGGGCGAGGATCGTCCGCAGCCCGCTCAGCTGGTCGATGCGGATCTCGGGCGCGCTCAGGGCTCGGCTCTAGGCCCGCGAGGGAGGCAGGTCGTCGGGGTCGGGCCCGGGCACCTCGGGCTCGGGCACCTCGGGAACCGGCGGCGGCGCCGGGCGCGGCCCGGTTTTCGCGGCCGGTTTCGGCTCGGTTTTCATCCCGCCGAGGAAGGGCTCGAGCACGTCCATCGGCAGCGGGAAGACGATCGTCGTGTTCTGGTTGCTGCCGATCTCGAGCAGCGTCTGCAGGTAGCGCAGCTGCAGCGAGGCCGGGTTGGTGCTGATGATGTCGGCCGCGTCGGTGAGCTTCTGCGCCGCCTGGTACTCGCCCTCGGAGTTGATGATCTTGGCCCGCCGCTCGCGCTCGGCCTCGGCCTGGCGCGCCATCGCCCGCTGCATCTGCTCGGGGATCTCGACGTCCTTGATCTCGACCGCGGTCACCTTGACTCCCCAGGGCTCGGTCGACTCGTCGATGATCGTCTGCAGCTCTTCGTTGAGCCGCTCGCGCTCGGAGAGCAGCTGGTCCAGTTCGGCCTTGCCGAGCACCGAGCGCAGCGCCGTCTGCGAGATCTGCGAGGTGGCGAGCAGAAAGTTCTCGACCTCGACGATCGCCCGGTTCGGGTCGACGACGCGGAAGTAGGCGACCGCGTTGACGCTGGAGGGCACGTTGTCGCGGGTGATCACCTCCTGCGGCGGGATGTTGAGCGTCACCGTGCGCAGGTCGACCCGTTCCATCCGGTCGATCAGCGGGATCAGCAGGATCAGGCCCGGCCCCTTGGTCGCGATCAGCCGCCCGAGCCGGAAGATCACGCCGCGCTCGTACTCGCGCAGGACCCTGATCGAGGATCCGGCGAGGATCAGGGCGAAGACAATCAGGACCGCCAGTACCGCCAACGCTGCTTCCATCAGCCTGCTCCTTCCGCCGGGGACTCGGACGGCGGCTCGTCGGCCCGCACCCTCAGGGTCAGGCCCTCGACCGCCTCGACCCTGACTCTATCCCCCGGGCGCAGCGGCCCTCCGTCGCCGGCCAGGCGCGCGCCCCACAGCGCTCCCTCGATCCAGACCTGACCCTCCGGGTCGAGCGAGGTCCGCACCTCGGCGGCGGCACCGACCAGCTCCTCGTAGCCGGCGCGCACCGGCTGCTCACGGTGGGCGGTGAGCACCTTGCGGCCGACCACGTAGGCGGTGATCAGCGAGAGCACGCCGAGCGTGATCAGCCCCGGCCCGGCCCACTCGCTGGCGCCCGAGTCGGCGTCGGCGGTGAGCGCGACGACGCCGGCGGCGATCAGCCCCAGCGCCCCGATCGCCGAGAGCACGCCGCCGGTCGGCAGCAGCAGCTCGGCGACCAGCACGACGACGGCGACAAGGGCGATGACGACGAAGATGTCCATAGCGTCGATTATCCGCTATCGCGCCCGCCGGCGAGCGCGAAGCGCTCGATGTCCGCGCGCAGCTCGGCGAAATCGTCGTAGGGGCCCAGTTTGAGATGGACGAGCTCGCCGGCGCTGTCGTAGAAAGCGGTGTCGGGCATGCCGCGGCCGGCGCCGATGCTGACCGAGATCGCCTCGTCGGGGTCGCGGTAGCTGGGGTAGGGAACCGGCGCTTCGCGCAGGAAGGTGAGCGCGGCGGCGTCGGAGTCCTGCCGGTCGATGCCGAGGAAGGCGATCCGCTTGCCGTACTCGGCGGCGGCGCGCTGGAAGTAGGGGAACTCGAGCCGGCAGGGCCCGCACCACGAGGCCCAGACGTTGGCCACCACCGGGTAGCCGCGCAGCGCCTCGATCCGCTTCTCGTAGGCCTCGACGTCGCCGGGCAGCAGCTCGTTCGCCTGCCGGTGCAGCTTCGCCAGCGGCGGCGGCGCCCCGGCCAGGGCCTTCGCGTAATCGGGGGGGTCGCCCCCGCCCGCCGGCGACGACCCGCAACCGCCGGCGACAAGCACGATCGAGATCAGTGTCAGGCTGGGTGCGAGCTTGAGAATCATTCGTCTGGCCCTCCTGTTTACAATAGAGTCGTCCGGTTCGCCGTATGCGAGCCGCTCGAGATCGCCGGGGATGGAGCTAAAGCGAACTCCCGGCATCCTCACGCAAGTCTTCCCGGCAGCACCCTCGTGTCGCTGCCTGGAGCGGACGGAAAGCCTCAATGGCCAACACCAGCGAAGTTGCCGCTCCCGCGGCAGTTCCCTCAGGCGCCGACATCGATCGGGCCGCCGAGTTTGCCCGCGAGCCCTTCCTGCTCGACGGCGAGGGTCCGGAGGCGCTCGCCCCCGGCACGGCCCGCCGCCGCGCCCTCGACGCGGCGCTGGGCGAGATCGACGAGGGGGCGGAGGCGCCCTCGATCCAGTGGCGCCGCGACTTCTCGCTGCTGCTCGGGCTCGAGCGCCTGCTCGCCGACGAACCGCCGAAGCTGCGCGACGGCGCCGAGCTCAACCCGCACCAGGTCGACGCGCTCTCCGGCACCCTCACCGAGCTGATCTCCGAGCAGCAGATCGCGGCCGAAAACGGCGCCGTGCCGGCCCCGGTCGCCGAGCTCGCCGAGCCCTCCACCGACGGGAACGAGGCCGACGAGGAGGAGTCGGAGGAGCTGGAGGCCGACGAGGAGCCCCAGGACTGGGAGGAAGAGCCCGTCGAGGACGAGGAGGAGCCCGAGGACGCGGCCGCCGACGACCCCGGCGCCGCCCGCCGCTTCTGGTTCGAGCACGCGACCGGCGCCGGCAAGACCGTCGCCGCGGTCGGCTTCATCGACGCCACCCGCACCGGCGGCGTGCTGATCCTCACCCACCGTCGCAACCTGGTCGAACAGTTCATCGGCGAGATCTCCGACCGCGGCTACAAGGAGCGCCTGCGCCCGCCGCTGCTCGACGGCCGCGACGACGCCGAAGGCCCCGTCACGGTCGAGACCTACCAGTGGTTCGTGCGCAACCACAAGAAGGTCTCCGACGCCTACTCGGTCGTGATCTGCGACGAGGCGCACACCGCGCTGGGCGAGAAAACCAGCGCCTGCATCCGCGCCTGGACCGGCCCCGTCTTCATCGGCATGACCGCGACCGGGGCGCTGATCGCCCGCCACGTCGCCGACCTCTTCCCGACCCAGACCTCGCGCTTCGACCTCGCCCAGGCGGCGCGGCGGGGCGTGATCTCGCCGCTGCGCTGCATCCGCATCCCGCCTGGGCCGGGGGTGCGGACGATCGCCAAGGTGCCGCTGCGCAAAGGCGAGGTCGACCAGGACTTCGACCAGGAGGAGCTGGCCGCGCTGCTCGACCAGGAGCCCTTCAACGTCGCGATCGCCGACCTCTACAAGACCCGCTTCAGCAAGACCCCAGGCGTCCTCTACACGGCCGGCGTCCAGCACGCCAAGAACGTCGCCAAGGCGCTGCAGAAGGCGGGCATCGTCGCCCGCGCCGTCTCCGGCGAGACGCCGAAGCGCGAACTGGCCGAGATCCTCGCCGGCTTCGAGCGCGGCGAGGTCGACGTGCTCTGCAACGCGATGCTGCTCGCCGAGGGCTGGAACTCGCCGCGGGCGACGATCTGCATGCACCTGGCGCCGACCGCGTCGCGCCGCATCTACCAGCAGCGCGTCGGCCGCGTCACCCGCCGGGCGCCCGGCAAGGAGGCCGGCCTGGTGATCGACTTCGTCCACCCGGCGACCACCCACGACGAGACGATCGTCACCCTGCACAGCCTGCTCGACCGCGACGTCTACCGCGGCGGCGCGATCGTGGTCGGGCCGGTGCGCCGCGGGCGCGGCCGGCGGGTGCGGGTCGAGCGGCGGATCGTCCCCGTCGCCGAGGACTCCGAACGGCGCACCCAGGTGCTCGAACGGGAGCTCTGGCGGATCGCGGTCGAGAACCTCGACCACGCCGAGCAGCACGCCTGGGCGGCGCTGGCCGGGGCGCGGGTCAATCCGCAGAACTGGCGCCGGGCGCGCTCGATGCTGCAGAACGACCAGACCAAAGAGCTGCGCCGTCGCTTCCTGCTCACCTGCGTGCAGCGCAACCGCAACTCGCAGCTGCAGCTGAAAGCGCTGGCCGAGATCGCCGACCTGCGCGACCCCGAGGCCTTCGACGACGCGATCGACATCGTCGGCACCTGGAGCCGCGAGGACAAGCGGGCCGGGGCGAAGACGTTGCTGCAGGCGCTGGTCGACAAGCGGATCGGCCGCCGCGACCAGGCGCAGGCGTGGGTCTGGCGGCTCGCCTCCTACACGCGCGAGCTGCACGAAGAGTACGCCGTGCAGCGCTGGCCGGAGACGAAGCGGCTGCTCGGCCTGCTGGTCAACTCGTCCGGGCGGGCGCACGGTCGCAACGCGCGGCGGCTGGTCCACGCGGCGCGCAAACAGGACCGCCGCCTCTCCGTGGCGCTGCTCGCCGGCGCGGTCTCGCACACGCCGGAAGGCGAGGAGGTGCTGCGCGGCGCACGGATGCGGATGGCTCGCAAACCCGCGGCGACGGCACGCGAACTGCTGCGCAACTTCCCGAAAGGCGGCAAGCGCCGCCGCAAACGCAAAAAAGGCAAAGGGGGCGGCGCCGCGGCAGGCGACGGCGAGAACGGGGCCAAAGCGAGGAAACGGGCGCCCAGGTCGGCAAGGAAAAAGCGGGGCGCCGCGGCGAAGGCCGCCGAGAACGGCTCGGGCTCAGGCTCAGAGCCTGAGGTGGACCTCGCCGGCGCCGAGGACGACGCGGTCGCCGCCGGCGGCGACGACGACTAGGTCGCCCGAGTCGGCGATCCCGTCGGCGACGCCGGAGCCGCCGTCCCAGGAGAGTTCGCGGCCGCGCAGGGCGTCGCGGGAGCGCCAGGCGGCGAGGGTCTCGTCCGGGTCCGCCGCGACCCAGCGGTCGAGGTGACGGTTCAGCGCTGTGGCCGCGGCTGTGGGAGTCGAGGGGAGGCCTGGGGAAGTGCCTGGGTTCGCTTCGCTGGCGCTCCGCTCACTATGTTGGAGCGGCTTCGCCGCAGGAATCTCTCGCCGGTGCGCCGCTTCGCGAGGCATTCCCCAGACCTCCCCTCGACTCCCCTTGTTCAGGTCGAAGAGCGACACCGCTGTGTCGCGGAGTTCCGCAGGGAACTCCTCGCGGGTGATGGTCAGATTCAGGCCGACGCCGATTATGGCCCAGCCGTCTTGGGGCTTGGCCTCTATTAGGACGCCGGCGAGCTTGCGGCCTTCGACCCAGATGTCGTTGGGCCACTTGATCCGGCAATCGATCCCGGGAACGAGCTCCTCTGCCGTGGCGCAGACGGCCAGGGGGACGGCGAGCGGGAGGAGCAGGTGGCGCTCGTCGAGGGGGCGGAGGACGGCGGAGTAGAGCAGCGCCCTGCCGGGGGGCGCGGTCCAGCTGCGCCCCTGGCGGCCGCGGCCGGCCGTCTGCTCGGCGGCGGTGACCACGGTCCCGCCCAGCGCACCGGCCTCGACCAGCTCGCGCGCGCGGGCGTTGGTCGAGTCGGTGCGCTGGTAGTGCCTGTGGGGCGCCCCGAAGCTCATCGGAGATTTTCCTCTGTTCGGCCTAGGGTCTCATGCCCACACAGGCCCCCCCAACCGACCGTGGTCGAGGTTTGAGTCGGATAGCGGTTCAAAACTCGACCACGGTCACACTTGCTTACCCCGCGGCGTCCGCTAGGAGGGCGGCAACGAGGCCGTCGATGTCGTGGCGCTCGGCCTCGACTGCGACCTCGAGGCCGGCGGCGCGGGCGGCTTCGCTGGTGATCGGGCCGATCGAGACGACTCGGGCGCTGGGCGGGAAACGGTCGCCGAGCACCTCGGTCAGGTTGTGCACGGTCGAGGAGGAGGTGAAGGTGACGTAGTCGGCGGCCTGGGCGGCCTCGATCGCGGCCGCGTCGGGCGCCTCGCGCACGGTCTCGTAGAGGGCGACGACGTCGACCTCGGCACCGCGCTCGCGCAGCGCCTCGGGCAGCACGTCGCGTGCCTCGGCGGCGCGGGCGACGAGGACGCGCCGGCCCTCGATCTCGACCTCCGCCAATGCTTCGACCAGCGCCTCGGCGACGAAGCGCTCCGGCACGACGTCGGCGACGATGCCGTGCTCGGCGAGGGCCCTCGCCGTTCCCGGCCCGATCGCCGCGACGATCGCCCCCACTTGCTGAGGGATTGCCGACAGACCGGTTGCACTTCCCGGCCCCTCGGACTCGCCAGCGGCGCCAGATCCCTCCTCCCCTGCCTGCCTCTTTTTCGTCTTCCCACCAAGCGCCCGGGCATCGAGCCCGGCATTGCCCAGCGCCTCGAAGAGCAGGTGCGCCCCGTTCGGGCTCGTCACGCAGATCAGCGCGTACTCGTCGATCCGCTCGATCGCGTCCCGCACCTCCGCACTCTCAATCGTCGGCTCGATCCGGATCGCCGGCAGCTCGACCACTTCGGCGCCTAGCCCGCGCAGGGTGGTGGCCAGGCCGCTTGCCTGGGCGCGGGCGCGGGTGACGACGACGCGCCTGCCGTGCAGCGGGCGGCGCTCGAGCCAGGCGAGGTCCTCGCGCCGCCCGACCACGTCGCCGACGACGATCAGCGCCGGCGCGGCGATGCCCTCGAGCTTCACGGCCTCGGCCAGGGTGCGGAGGGTGGCGACGACGGTGCGCTGCCCCTCCATCGTGCCGCGCTCGATCGCGGCGGCGGGCTCCTCCGGGTCGCGACCCGCCTCGATCAGCGCCCGGGCGTTGTCGCCCAATCGCTTCACCCCCATATAGAAGACGAGCGTGCCCGGGAAGCGGGCGAGCGCCTCCCAGTCGAGCGCCGTCTCGGCCTTTCCGGGGTCCTCGTGGCCGGTGACGAAGGCGACCGCGGAGGCGTCGTCGCGGTGGGTGACGGGAATCCCGGCGTAGGCGCTCGCCGCCACCCCGGCCGTCACGCCGGGCACGACCTCGAACTCGATCCCGGCCTCGCGCAGCGCTTCCCCCTCCTCGCCGCCGCGCCCGAAGACGAACGGGTCGCCGCCCTTCAGCCGGACGACGCTGCGGCCCGCCCGCGCGGCCTCGATCAGGCGCTCGTTGATGTCATCCTGGGGAACGGTGGATCGGCCCGCAGAGGAGCCCCCACCTCCGGGACGATCTCCCTCGCTCTCGCCCGCCCGCCGTGCTTCGCCGCTTTCTGGCCCGCCCTCTGCGGGGGACTTGCCGACGTAGATCAACTCCGCGCCCTCGCGGGCGCCGTCGAGCGCGCCGGGGGGGATCAGGCGGTCGTGGAAGATCGTGTCGGCGGAGGCGATCAGCTCCAGCGAGCGCGCCGTCATCAGCCCCGGATCGCCGGGGCCGGCGCCGACCAGGTAGACGACCCCGGGACGCGCGCTCATTCCGGTGTGCCTTTCATACCTATAGGGGAGGAAAAGCACACCGGAAGCCTTACAGAGCCTCGGCGCGGTCGAGGATGTCGCGGGCGCCGGCGCTCAGCAGGCGCTCGGCGAGCAGCGCGCCCGCTGCGGCGGGCTCGGCCGCGTCGCCCTCGACCCGGTCGCGGATCCACTCGCTGCCGTCGGGCAGGCCGACGAAGGACTCGACAACGAGTGACTCGGCTCTGCCGTTTTCGCCGCTGGGACTGTCCCCGATTCGGGCGTGGACGCCGATCGGGGTTGCGCAGGTCGCCTCGAGCAGGCCGACGACGGCGCGCTCGGCGGTCAGCTCGCGCAGCGCCGTCTCGTCGCCGATCTCAGCCGCGGCCTCGAGCGCCGCGGCGTCGTCCTCGCGCGCCTGCAGGACGAGCGCGCCCTGGCCGGCCGCTGGGGTCATTACCTCGGCCGGGATCGAGAACGACACCTCGTCCGCCCGCCCCAGCCGCCGCAAGCCGGCTGCGGCGAGCACGATCGCGTCGTGCTCGCCCGCGGCCAGCTTGCGCAGCCGGGTATCGACGTTGCCGTGCAGCTCGCTCACCTCGAGGTCGGGACGGACGGCGAGCAGCTGCGCCCGCCGCCGCAGGCTCGCGGTCCCGACCCGGGCCCCTTCCGGCACGCCGTCGAAGCCCCCTGCCTGCTGCGCGCCCGCCGATTCGCTGGACGACGAGGCGCCCGCAGCGCTGCCACCGCGGGCGGCGATCCAGACATCGGCCGGATCCTCCCGCACCGGCACCGCCACGATCGTCAACCCCTCAGCCATCTCCCCCGGCAGATCCTTGGCCGAATGAACCCCAATGTCGGCCTCGCCCGCCAGCAGCGCCCGCTCAACCCCGCGCACAAACCGCGCCTTGTCCCCCACCTCACCATCTGAGACGACCTCCACAAGCTCACCCCCACCCAGCAACGCGGCAACCTGACCGGCCTGAGTCTTGGCGAGTGCGCTATTGCGAGTGGCGATTCGGATCATGGGAGAAAGGGAAGCGTCTGAACCTGGGCCTATCCGGGCAGGGGTGGAACGTCTTGTACTTTTTTTGCGGCGACCATCTCGGACGGCCTCAACCTGTCATCAAAAAAAGTTAAGTGGAACCCCTGCCCGGATAGGCCCGGCGCTGCGAAATGTCAGTCACAGCAGCCTCCGCGTCCCCCTCAGGCTCCATCTCCGCGTCCAACCCAAACAGCTCGCGCAGCGCACTCACGTACAGGTAGGCGTCGTCGCTGCCCGCCGAGCGCTTCATCCGCAGGGTCGGCTCGTGCAGCAGCCGCGAGGCGATCGCCTTCGCCATCGCTTCGAGCCGCTCGCGGTCGGCCTCGCCGAGGTCCTCCCAGCGGCCGTCGTTCTCGGCCAACACGCGGGCGACGACCTCGTCGGCCCGCTCGCGCAGCGAGGCGATCGTCGGCACCACCGCCAGCGAGGCGAGCCAGCGCTCGAAGCGGTCGAGCTCGGCGGCGAGGATCGGCTCGGCCCGCCGCGCCTCGCCCTCGCGGTCGCCGGCGTTGCGCTCGACGATCTGCTGCACGTCGTCGATGTCGTGCAGGCTGACCCCGGCGATCTCGCGGCACTCGGGCTCGATGTCGCGGGGCACGGCGATGTCGACGATGAGCAGCGGCCGCCCGGCGCGTGTCTCCATCACCTGCTCGAGCCCGTCGCGCTCGACGATGTGGTGCGGCGAGTTGGTCGCCGAGACGACGATGTCGGCGGCGCGCAGCTGCTCGGGCAGCTCCTCGAAGCGGACCGCCGCGCCGCCGAAGCGCTGGGCGAGGCCGATCGCGCGGTCGTAGTGGCGGTTGGCGACGAAGACGCTCGTCGCGCCGCGGGCGACCAACGCCTTGGCGACCAGCTCGGCGGTCTCGCCGGCGCCGACGACCAGCACCCGCCGCTGGCCGAGGTCGCCGAGCGTGCGCCGCGCCAGCTCGACCGCGACCGAGGGGACCGAGACGCCCTTCTCGCCGACCGCGGTCTCCTCGCGGATCCGCCCGCCCGCCGCGAGCGCGCCGCGGAAGAGGCGGTTGAGGATCGGCCCGGTGGCGCCCTCGACCAGGGCCAGCTCATAGGCGCGTTTGACCTGGCCCTGGATCTCCGCCTCGCCGACGATCATCGAGTCGAGCCCGGCGGTGACCTGGAAGAGGTGCCGGGCCGCCTCGCCGGCGCGCAGCGAGTAGAGGTGGCCGAGCAGCTCGGTCGGGCGGATCTCCGCCTGGCGGGTGAGCACCCCCAACGCCTGCGACTCGGCTTCGACCGTGTCGGAGACGATCAGGTAGAGCTCGGTCCGGTTGCAGGTCGAGATCGCCGCCGCCTCGTGGATGCCGCCGACCGCGGTCAGCTCGTGCAGGGCACCGACGGCGCGGCCCTCGGTCAGCGAGAGCCGCTCGCGCAGGTCGAGCGGCGCCGTCTTGTGCGAGACGCCGAGGGCGAGCAGCTCAGACATCGACCGCCGCCTCCTCGGCCTCGCGCCCGGGGGCTGCCTCGCCGTCGCCGTCGGCGCGGGTCTCCGCGAATCCGGCCAGCTCGCGCAGCTCGCGCTCGATCCGCTGCATTTTCGCCGCCATGATCGCCACGTAGATCACGATCAGGGCGAGGAAGACGATGTAGGCGGCGGCGACGTACTTGCCGGCCTCGTCGAGCGGCAGGGCGGGCACCGCTAACTCACCTCCGGGGCGACGCGGGAGGAGCCGCCGGGAGCCGGCGCGTCGAGCGCGCGGCGCAGCCGCTTCAACTGCCCCGAGGCGCTCTTCGCGGTCAGCTCGAACTTGACCAGGGTCACCCAGAGCAGGCCGGTCGCCGCCAGGCTGACCAGGAAGGTGAACATCATCTCGCCCGGCAGGCCGCCGTTGGCGGTGGCGAAGACGCGCGGGTGGACGAGGCTCTCGGCCATCCGCACGGCCATGAAGTTGAGCGGCACGAAGGCGCCGGCGGCGATCGCGAAGACCGAGGCGTAGCGGGCCTGGCGCTCGCGGTCCTCGATCGCGTAGCGGAACGGGTAGTAGGTCGCGTACATCAGGAAGACGATCAGGAAGCTGACCAGGGTCGGCTCGTCCCAGACCCACCAGTGGCCCCAGGAGGCCTTGGCCCAGATCGCGCCGGTGATCAGCACGGCGACGCCGAAGATCACCGAGATGTGGATCGAGACGTAGGAGTAGGCGTCCCAGCGCGAGTCGCCGCTGCGCAGATGGAGGATCGCGAAGACGCCGCCGGCGACGAACCCGATCAGGGCCGTGATCGCCAAAGGCACATGCAGATAGAAGATCTTCTGCACGAAGCCCTGGTCGGCATCCAGGGGCGCGTAGAAGAAGACAAGGGAAAGCGACACGACGAGTGCCGCGACGGTCGCGATTGAAAGTGGTTTGAGTCCTTTGCCGTACATGCGCGGGCGGTCGAGGTTTGAGTCGCATAGCGGTCCAAAGCTCGACCGCGTACCTCAGTCCTCCACCAAAAAATCGAATACGGCGTATCCGACCAGGAGGAAGATCAAATCGTATAGGCCGAGCACCGCGAGCCAGGCGCCGAAGCGGTCGTAACCGGGACCGCCCAGCGCCAGCAGGGGCTCGAGCGCGCCGGTCGCGGCGATCGAGAGCGGCACCGCCAGCGGCAGCAGGACGAGCGGGGTGAGCAGGTCGCGGGCGCGCGAGTTGACCGCCATCGAGGAGATCAGCGTGCCGGTCGCGGCGAGCCCGACGTTGGCGAGCAGGAGGACGAGGGCGAGCGGCGGCAGCGCCGCGGCGGAGTCGAGGAAGAAGATCGCGAAGACGGGGACGACGACCAGCTCCAGCGCGACCAGGTAGACGAGCAGCGCCGCCGCCTTGGCGGCGAAGACGGCGGTGCGGTCGATCGGCGCGAGGCGGATCGCGTCGAAGCCGCCCTCCTCGCGCTCGGCGACGAAGAGGCGGTTGATGCCGAGGATCGCGGCGAAGAGCAGCGTTGCCCAGAGGACCCCGGCGGCGAGGCTGCCGGAGAGCGCCGTGCGGTCGAGGCCGAAGCGGAAGATGACGAAGGTGGTGACTGCGAAGAGCGCCATCGCCGGCAGCGACTGCAGGGTGCGCAGCTCGGTCCGCAGGTCCTTGCCGAGCAGCGCAGCGAAGGCGAGGCGCGACGGGGTCACGCGAGCGCCGCCTCCGCCGGCCTGCCGACCCCGAGGCGGAGCAGCTGATCGCACTCGGCGCGAAAGCGCTCGGGATCGTGGCTGACCAGGACGCGGGTGCGCCCCGGCGCCGGGCCGATCAGCGCCTGGGCCAGCTCGCGCCCCTCGGCGTCGAGGTTGGAGTCGGGCTCGTCGAGCAGCAGCAGCTCCGGCTCGTGCAGGACGCAGCGGCAGATCGCGATGCGCTGGCGCATCCCCGCCGAGAGCTCGGCGACGCGGTCGTCGGCGCGGCGCGACATGCCGGCCGCAGCGAGCAGCTCGGCGATCCGGGCCTCAGCGGCCTCGCGCCCGATCCCCTGCAGGCGGGCGTGGAAGCGCAGGTTCTCGCTGCCGCTCAGGTCGCGATAGAGCAGCGCGTCGTGGCCGAGCAGCCCGATCCTGCCGCGCGCCTTCCACGCCTCGCCCGGCAGGGCGGCGCCGAGCACCCTCACCTCACCGCCGCTCGGTCGCAGCAGCGTCGCGAGCACGCGCAGCAGGGTCGTCTTGCCGGCGCCGTTGGGACCGACGACCAGCAGCGATTCCCCCGCGCGCAGCGAGAGGTCGACGCCGGCCAGCGCGGCGCGTTCGCCGTACTCGCGGCGCAGCCCGCGCAGCTCGATTGCCGTCAACGGCGCTTGCGCAGGGTGCGGGCGCCGATCTTGAGCAGCGGCCCGGCACCCTCGCGCAGCGCCCTGGTCCGGGTCGCGCCCTTGCCGTAGAGGATTTTCGCCGAGGCGCGCACCGCGTCGCCGAGGGTCTGGTCGTAGGGGTGCCACCAGAAGTCGCGGGCGAGGCCCGGCTCCCAGGAGTTCATCTTGATGTTGACGCACTCGTAGAAGCCGAATTTGGAGTGCGAGCGGCCGACGCCGGAGTCCTTGACGCCGCCCCAGGCGCACTGGCAGGCGCCGTGGCTGAACGAGTGGTCGTTGACCCAGACCATCCCCGACTCGATCCGCCGCGCGATCCGCGCCCCCTTCTGGCGGTCCTTGGTCCAGACCGAGGCGCCGAGGCCGAACTCGGAGTCGTTGGCGAGGTCGATCGCCTCCTGCTCGGAGTCGACGACGACGATCGGCAGGACCGGCCCGAAGACCTCCTCCTTCATGATCCGCGTCTCGTGCGTGACCCCGGTCAGCACGGTCGGCGCGACGTACTTGCCGGGCAGGCCGGCGACCTCGGTCGGGCCGCCGCAGAGCTTGGTCGCGCCCGAGGCGACCGCGTCCTCGATCAGCTCGACGACGATCTCGTACTGGCTCTCCGAGGTCATCGGCCCGATCTCGGTCTCCCACTCGAGCGGGTTGCCGAGGCGCAGCTTCCCCGCCTCGCGGGCGACGCCCTCGACGAAGCGGTCGGCGACCTCGCGCACCACGTAGACGCGCTCGATCCCCGAGCAGGTCTGGCCGGCGTTGGCGAAGCCGCCCCAGACCGCGCCGGAGATCGCCTTGTCGAGGTCGGCGTCGGCGCAGACGATCATCGGGTCCTTGCCGCCGAGCTCGAGCACCGAGCCCTTCAGCCGCTCGGCGCAGACCTGGCCGACCTTGCGGCCGATCTCGACCGAGCCGGTGAAGAAGATCTTGCCGGCGCTCGACTTGGCCAGCGCGTCGCCGACCGCGCCGCCGCCGTGGACGACGCGGACGAGGCCCTCGGGCAGGCCGCCCTTCTCGAAGACGCGGCGGATCGCCTCGCCGAGCAGCGGCGTCAGGCTGGCCGGCTTGAGCACGACGCCGTTGCCGGCCATCAGCGCGATCGCGACCTCGCCGAAGGGGATCGACCAGGGGTAGTTCCAGGGCGCGATCACGCCGACGACGCCGATCGGCTCGTAGGTGAAGCGCGATTTCTTGCTCGCCAGGAAGGCCTGGCTCATCCGCACCTTCTCGTCAGCGAGGATCTTCGGGCCGGCCTTGGCGCACCAGTGCAGCGCGTCGACGGTCGGCAGCAGCTCCATCGTGTAGGCCTCGGCGCGCGGCTTGCCCTGCTCGTTGACGAGCAGTTCGGCGAGCTCGTCGATGTCGTCGAGCAGGGCGTCGGCGGCGCGCTTCAGGTAGGCGCCGCGGGTCGCCAGGTCGAGCTCGGCCCAGGCCGGCTGGATGCGCGCGACGTCGTCGACGACGGCCTGGACCTGGTCCGGCGTGATCGTGGCGACCGAGCCGACGAGCTCGCCGGTGGCGGGGTTGAAGGACTCGAGGGTGGACTGGGCGGCTTGGGGCTGCGTAGCGGTCTCCATGGTTGGCGATTGTAGGTGGTGGGGGTGGGCCGGGGGCGGTGTCGAGGGTGCCTATGTTCGCTCCGCTCACTATGGTGCTGCCGCTTCGCGGCTGAGAATCACCCTGCCCGGGGCCGCTTCGCGAGGCACCCTCGACACCGCCCCCGGCTCCCTCATACTCGTCTGCAATGGACGACCGGTTGTTCGATAGCGAGGAGCCCCAGGCCGTGGGGGAGGTAGCTGGCGATGCACCCTTGGCCGTGCGGATGCGGCCGCGGAGCTTGGCTGAGCTGGTCGGGCAGGAGCATGTGTTGGGGGAGGGGTCGGCGCTGCGGGTCTCTATAGAGAGCGGGCATCCGCACTCGGCGATCTTGTACGGGCCGCCGGGGTCGGGGAAGACGACGCTGGCGCGGATCGCGGCCGCAGGGGCGGACGGGGCGTTCGAGGAGGAGTCGGCGGTCAATGCGGGCAAGGCCGAGATCCGCGGCGTGATCGAGCGGGCCCGGGAGCGGCGCCGCAGCGGGCGGCCGACGATCCTCTTCCTGGACGAGATCCACCGCTTCAACAAGGCGCAGCAGGACGCGCTGCTGCCGGCGGTCGAGGAGGGGCTGCTGACCCTGATCGGGGCGACCACCGAGAACCCCTACTTCGAGGTCAACTCGGCGCTGCTCTCGCGCTGCCAGGTCTACGAGCTGCGACCGCTCTCGGCCGATCAGGTGGAGGAGCTGCTGCGGCGGGCGCTGGCCGACCCCGAGCGGGGGCTCGCCGAGCCGCCGCCGGTCGAGGACGCGGCGCTGGCGATGCTCGCGCAGCGCTCCGGCGGCGACGCCCGCGTCGCCCTCTCGGCGCTGGAGCGCGCCGCGGCACGCGTTTCCGACTTTGAGGTTGCTGGGGCGACCACAAAATCGGATGCGGTCGACGTCGCCGCGGTCGAGGACGCGCTGCAGCGCAAGGCGCTCGACTACGACCGCCAGGGCGACCGCCACTACGACTTCGTCTCGGCCTGGATCAAGGCGACCCGCGGCTCCGACGTCGACGCCTCGCTCTACTACCTGGCGGTGATGCTGGAGGGCGGCGAGGACCCGCGCTTCATCGCCCGCCGCATGGTCATCCTCGCCTCCGAGGACGTCGGCAACGCCGATCCGCAGGCGCTGCTCGTCGCCGACGCGGCGGCGCGGGCGGTCGATCGGGTCGGCCTGCCCGAGTGCGCGCTCAACCTCGCCCAGGCCGCCGTCTACCTGGCGCTGGCGCCGAAGTCCAACGCCTCCCACAAGGCCCTCGGCCGCGCCCGGGCCGAGGTGCGCGAGAACGGCGCGCAGACGCCGCCGGACCACCTGCGCGACGCTCACTACCCCGGCGCCGGGGCGCTCGGCCGCGGCGAGGGCTACCGCTACGCGCACGACGAGCCGGGCGCCGTCAGCGACCAGCCGCTGCTGCCGCCGGGGCTGGACGGAACGCGTTTCTTCGAGCCCACCGAGCGCGGCTTCGAAGCGGAGCTCGGCAAGCGCCTGAAGGCGCTCCGCAAGCGGTTTTCGGGTAATTAGAGGCAGGCGCAACTTCCGCTCAGAACCGGTGTTTCAGTGGTCGGCTTTCCAAGCTAGAGCCAGGGAGAGCCGACACACCGGCCGGAGGCCTGGACTGGGGGTCTCCGGCTGGTACCAAACAGGGGAATCAGGGGGAACCGACGACCGCGCGCCACCCGCGCGGTCGTCGGCTTGCGCCGCCGGTCGGTACGCCGCAGCGCCCCCGCTTTCCGGTCGGGGATAGGGTTCCGCCGATGGCCTCGCAACCGCAACTCGTCCTCCACGCGGTGCCGTTCTCGCACCCGGTTCTCGCCGTGAGCTCGGCGCTCGACCGGCTCGGCTACGAGTACGAGACGGTGACGCTCGCGACCGGCAAGCACGCCGACGAGGTCGAGCGGATCTACGGCGCGGGATGCCGGACCGTGCCCGGGCTGCTCGTCGACGAAGAGCCGGTTCACGGCACGCGGGCGATCTTCGCCCGGCTCGCCGAGCTCAGTCCCGACGGCGGCCTCTACCCGGAGGCGAGCGCGTCGGCGGTCCGCGCGGCCGAGGAGGGGATCGCCGAGGACCTGCAGATGAGCGCCCGCGTGCTCGTCTTCGGCGCGCTGCACTTCCGGCCCGAGTCGATGGCGACCTTCGCCGGGGCCGGCCAGCTCGACCCGGCCGGGGTCGACTTCGCGATCAAGACGATGCGCGCCACCTGGCGCTACCTGGAGATCAGCGCCGAGCGCGCCTACGCCACGCTGCAGGGGCTGCCGGCGCAGCTCGACGAGGTCGACGCTTTGATCGAGGCGGGCGTCGCCGGCGGCGAGACGCCGACCGCCGTCGACTTCCAGTTCGGCTCGACCCTGCACCTGATGGCCCAGGTCGGCGACGTCTGGCCGCTGGTCGAGCGGCGCCCCGCCGCGGCGCTCGCCTCGGCCTGGTTCGAGCCCGGCACGGGCGCCGTCCCGGCCGGCGCCTTCCCGCCCGGCTGGGTCCCGAGCGCGAAGTCGTAGCAGCGGGACCGCAGGCACCTCTCTAAGGTCTGCTGTCATGGGTTCGGAGAAACTGCGACTGGGGGGCATGGCCTTGCGCAACGGCCTGCTGATCCACGGGCCGACCCACTGGGCGGCCGCGGTGCGCGACGGCGACGGCCGGGTGCGGGTCGCCTCGCAACGCAAACCGCAGCTGGCGCCGAAGCTGGCCAGCCGGCTGCCGGGCCTGCGCGGGCCGCTCAAACTCGCCGAGGCGATGGCCGTGCTGCCGCTGGTCCGGCTGCGCCTGCCGGCCGCCCGCCTGCCCTTCGAGGACCTGCGGGTCCTCGGCGCGATCGGCACGACCTTCGTCCTCACCGGCATGCTGCGACGCTGGCTGCGCAGCGGCGCGATGCGCGAGGGCGCCGCGCAGGCGCTCGGCGCGGTGCCGGCCATCGTCGCGCTCGGCGACCGCGACCTCGCCGCCTACCACGGGGTCGAGCACAAGGCGATCGCCGCCTACGAGCAGGGCGTCGAGGATCTCACCACGGTGCCCAAAGAGCACGACCGCTGCGGCTCCAACCTGGTCGCGCCGATGATGCTGCTCTCCGTCGGCAGCACGGTGATCCTCGAGCGGTTGGTCGAGCGGCCGAGCCCGCTCGCCCGCGCCGTGGTCGGGCTCGGCGGCGCCTCGCTCGCGGTCGAGATGTTCGCCTGGAGCGACCGCAACCACGGCTCGCCGCTGGCCGAGGCCTTCCACACCCCCGGCCGTGAGATCCAGCGCCACCTGGCGACGAAGGAGCCGACCGCCGAGCAGCTCCAGGTCGGGATCGCCGCGCTCGCCGAGATCCTCCGGGTCGAGACCCCGCAGGACGGCGAGGACCCGCTGCCCCCGGCGGCCTAGCGTCTCCCGAGTCCGGACGCCGGCTCTTCCACCTGCATCTAGAATCCCGCCGATGTTCGGCAAGATCGACCACATCGGCGTCGCCGTCGAGGACATCGACGCGGCCCTCGAGCTCTACGCGACGAGCTTTGAGATGACCCTGGCGCACCGCGAGACGGTCGAGTCGCAGGGGGTCGAGGCGGTCCTGCTCGACGTCGGGGACGGGCATGTGGAGCTGTTGCGCCCACTGGGCCCCGACACCGCGGTCGGCAAGTTCCTCGCCCGCAAGGGGCCCGGCCTGCACCACGTCGCCTACGCGGTTGACGACATCGACGCGACCCTGAGGCAGCTCGCCGGCGCCGGGCTCGAGCTGATCGACAGCGAGCCGCGGGTCGGCATCCGCGCCAGCCGCGTCGCCTTCCTGCACCCGCGCTCGACCGGCGGCGTGCTGACCGAGATCGTCGAACCGAGTGGAGAGGGGCACTGATGGCGGACACGCAGAAAGTGGAGATCGGCTTCGAGGGCGGCCAGGTCGTGCCCGTGCGGCTCAGCGCCGACGAGCTCAAGGACCTGCGCAAGCAGGTCGAGAAGGGCGGCTGGCACGACATCAAGACCGAGGACGGCACGCTCTCCGTCTACGCCGGCAAGGTCGCCTTCCTACGCATAGACGCGGCCGCCCACAAGGTCGGGTTCGGCCTCAACCGCCAAGACTGATGCGAGCCCGCCGCCTACTCGGCCTCGCCGGCGCGGCGACGCTGGCGGCAGGGCTGTGGTGGCGCAAGAACCCCTCCGCCTGCCCATACGGCCAGCGGTTCTGGGTCGAAGCGCCGCACCCGGTGATCACGCCCGATCGCCTGCGTTCGGTCTTGGCCCCGCAGCCGGGGGAGCGGGTGCTGGAGATCGGCCCGGGCACCGGTTACTACACGCTCGACCTCGCCGAGTGGGTGGGCGACGAGGGGCGGATCGAGATCTTCGACCTGCAGCAGGAGTTCCTCGACCACGTCGGCACCCGCGCCGCCGAGCGCGGCCTGACCAACATCGTCCCGACCCAGGGCGACGCGACCGCGCTGCCCTATGAGGATGGCTCGATCGACGCGGTGGTGCTGACCGCGGTGCTCGGTGAGATTCCCGACCCCGGCGCCGCGCTGCGCGAGATCCGCCGCGTGCTCAAGCCGGACGGCCGCCTCGTCGTCGGTGAGTTGTTCGGCGACCCCCACTTCACCACGCAGGCCAGTCTCCGACGCCAGGCAGTTGAGGCGGGCCTCGCCTACGAGAGCCACTCGGGTAACTGGTTCGCCTACTTCGCCCGCCTTGCTCCGGCTTGACAGCGCAGGCACCAGTAGGTACGGCGGTTGGCGTCGCCCTGGCCGCGGGCGGCTAGCGACGTGCCGCAGGCCGGGCAGGGCCGGTCTGCCCGGCGGTAGACGGCGACTGGCGGACGTCCCTTCGCTACCGACTCGAGCATCAGCCGCCGCGCCGCTTCGAGCGTCGCCCGCAACTCCTCGTCGGTGAGCTCACCGAGTCTGCGCCAGGGATCGGTGCGGGCCGCGAAGCAGGCCTCGCTCTTGAAGATGTTGCCGATGCCGGCGAGGAGGCGCTGGTCGAGCAGCGCCTCGCCGAGCTCGCGATCGGGTGAGGCGCGCAGGCGCTCGGCCGCCGCGGCCGGGTCGAAGTCCGGCGCGAGGACGTCGGGCCCGAGCCGGGACAGGGTGGGGTCGCGGCGCAGTTGCGACTCGCTCAGCACCCGCAGGGTCGGCCCGCCGAACTGGACGGCTTCGCTCTCCTCGCCGCTCAACGTCGCCCAGGCGGCGCCGGTCGGCTTGCGCCAGGCGGCGCCGCGGCGATAGACGTGCCAGGCGCCACTCATCCCCAGGTGGCTGTGCAGGACGAGCCCGTCGAAGCGCAGGAGCAGATGCTTCCCGCGCGCCTCGACCTGCTCCAGGCGCCGCCCGTCGAGCCGCTCGACCCCCGCGGCCCGGCCGCGACCGCCAAGTGCCCGCACCGCGAGCGCCCGACCCCCGAGCGCCCTCTCCAGCCGCCGCGCCGCCCGCAGGATCGTGTCGCCCTCGGCCATACGCCTGATTGAACCGGATACCGGAAATAGGTACTAAGCCCGTGAAATAGGTATTCCGGTAGCCAGGAATACCTATTTAGGCGGCGCCGGGGTGGGTGGGAGGTCCCGCCCCGGCGCTTACTTGCCTTTGTGACGGAAGTGTGCTGCCAAACCAAATTCCTCGAAGGAGCTATTTCCACTAGTGGAATCCAGCGTTGGTATTTCCCCTCGCTAACGCAAACATTCGCATTGCATTGTCGTAGCCGATCGGTTAAGTTCTTCGCCGTCTCGAACTCGTATTCAGCGAGTTCCCAAAAACCGGGAGGCACAGATGGAGAGTCTCAGGGGAGCGGTCCGCGCTCGCGTGCGTTGGATCGCGCTGTTCTCGATCCTGGCGTTGACCACCAGCGCGACCGGCGTCGCGATGGGCGATCAGGACGAATCGGTGGCCGACGGCGTTTCTCCCTCCTCGACCGAGCTCCATACCGCCGCTGACCGCGATCCCGGCGACGAGCTCGAGGCCAGGCGCACCTCCACCTCGCGCACCTACCGGCTCCCTCAGGGCGAGCACCTCACCCGGATCTACCAGGCTCCGATCAACTTCAAGGCTGCAAACGGCGAGATGAAGCCGATCGAGACCGATCTCGCGAAGACTGCCGACGGTACGGCGCGAAGTGGCGCCAACCGCTTCGACGCCGTCCTCCCCGAGCGGATCGGAAGCGGGGCACTGCGCCTCTCCACGGGCGGGCATTGGGTCTCCACGCGACTGCTCGGCCACAGCGCGGGTGCCGAGGCCAAGCTCGCAGGCGCGAAGGCAAGCTACGGACTCGACGATGGTCTCGAGGTGACGCTGACCTCCCTGCCCAGCGGGGTCAAGGAGGAGATCGAGATCAACGATCCCACCCAGCCGAGCACCTTCCACTTCGAGCTACGCGCTTCCGAAGGGCTTCATCCGACCCTGACGAAACGCGGATCGATCGAGTTCCGCGACAAGGACGACTCGGCGGTGGCGCTCTTGCCGGCGCCGTTGATGTTCGACTCCGGCCCCCGCAGACCACGCATCTCCAGAAGCGTCTCGTACGAGCTGGCGCCGCAGGGAGACGGAGTCTGGCGCTTGGCGGTGAGGGCGGATCGCAGCTGGCTCGAAGCGCCGGATCGGGTTTGGCCGGTGACCATCGACCCCACGCTCCTGCTCCCGAGCCCGAGCCTCGACTGCACCTTTGGCTACTACGGCTCGGGGCCCTCGACCTGGGGCGCCTGCGGCCAAGACGCCTACAACAGGCTCTATTTGATCCACTACCGCTCGCTCTCCGAAGCGGGCGAAAGCGACCGCTCCGCGATCCGCTTCGACCTCTCCTCGATACCCAGCGGCTCGGAGGTAACCGACGCCACCCTCGGCCTCTACTCCTACGATCTCTGGAACACCGCGCCGGGGATCGAGGTTCGCCAGGCCACGAAGACCTGGACCGACGATGTCGACTGGGACGACTACGACGGCTCGGCGCCGTGGTCTGAACCCGGCGGCGATTACAGCGGCAACGGAACCGAAGTGCTGACCAGCGAACGGGGCGGCGAAGTCGGCTGGTGGCTCTTCTCCGACGGTCCCGGCGCAGAAGACCCCGAAAACGACCTCTCAACGCTCGTGCAGAAATGGGTCTCCGGAGAACTCGCCAACCAGGGCGTGATCGTCAAGCTGCGCGACGATCAGACCGAATGTGGAGAATCGTGCCCCAACCGGGGAGTGCTCTTTCGCTCCAGCGCCGCCGAAGAAGAAAGCAAGCGCCCCTACCTGGAGGTCGCCTACACGCCGCCGCCTCCCGAGACGACGATCACCAGCGGGCCCGAAGGCCCGGTGTTGCCCGCGGTCTCATTCGCCTTCAGCTCAAACGATGAAGAAGCGAGCTTCGAGTGCTCGCTGGACGGCGCCGCGTTCAGCGCCTGCGCCGCCCCCTCCGCCTACCAGGAACTCGCAAGCGGGCCGCACACCTTCAAAGTGCGCGCCAAAGGCACGTCGGGCGCCGTCGACCCGACGCCCGCGGAACGCTCGTTTCACGTCCTCAACGTCTCCAAAGTCCTCAGCGGCCTCACCGTCCTCGACGACCTGAACCGCAGCGAAAGCCCGCTTTCGAACGCCGGCAAATGGTCCGCCCTGAGCTGGAGCGGCGGCACCGTCAAACCCGGCCGCGTCACCACGGCCGGCTGGGGGCCGTCCAATGCCTTCTCGACGATCAACGGCGCCTACTGGAACCAGGCCACCTACAGCGACTCCGCAGCCGGCGACGCCGCGGCGATCACCATGCAGGCGGCCCCGGCGATCTCCGAACGCTACGTCTCGCTGTGGCTGAACATGCCCGATCCCGGCTCGGTGCGCAGCGGCTATGAGCTGCGCTGGCGCGAAACCGCCACCGCCAACAAGTACGACGTCATCCTCTCCAAGTGGTCCGCGGGAACCGAGACCGTGCTGGCCGAACAAGAAGGCGTCACGATCCCCACCGGGACGACGTTGGCAATCGCCGACAGCGGCGGCGCGCTCAGCGCTTGGAGGGGCTCGGGCGAATCGTTCACCCAGCTGCTCATCGCATCCGACTCGACCTACTCCAGCGGTTACGCCGGCGTGGCGGGCTCGGGCAACATCAGCCGCTCCGATGACTTCAAGGCCGGCGAGGTCGATGGCGTGCCGCCCGATACGACGATCACGGAAGGACCCAGCGGGAAAATCCTCTCACCCGACGCGACGTTCGCCTTCACCGCCACGGAGCCCGGCTCGACCTTCGAATGCTCCCTCGACGAAGGCGCCTACGCCGCCTGCGAGTCGCCCAAGGAATACGAGGACCTTGCCGAGGAAGCACACACGTTCCGCGTGCGCGCAACGGATCCAGCCGGGAATCTGGATCCGACGCCGGCTGAGCGGACCTTCGAAGTGGGCGATCCCCCCGAGACCACGATCGACTCGCCGACCCCCACCTATACGAGCCGCGAAACGCCTGAAGAGGTGGAGTTCAGCGCCGACGAGGAAGGCTCGACGTTCAAATGCTCCTTCGACTCCGAAGAAATGAGCGCCTGCGAGTCGCCCTATTCGCTGCCCGAAAAAGTCGAAGAGGGCTGGCATACCTTCCTGGTCCAGGCCACCGACCCGGCCGGCAACGCCGACGCGACGCCTGCAGAATGGACCTTCGACCCGGCGATCTACCCCGAGGCGCCCTCGACCAGCAAGCTCGTCTATCCCGAGGACGGCAAAAAGTCGGCCAGCCACTACACGTTGAAGGCAGAGTGGGGCAGCGCTCCGGAAGGCGGCGGCGTGACGTCGGTCGCATACCAGGTCAAGCATCCTGCCTGGGATGCGTTCAAAGGTATCCCCACGCAGTACCTGCTCGATTCGGCAGGGGAGCAGCCTGGTTGGTCTGTGCCGGTAAGCGGGAACCCCGGCAAATCCCCGCCGCTCTTCTTTGACCTCGGGGCCTACGCCGAAGCTGAGGAATGGGAACCTCATGTTGAGGGCATAAAGCTGCGCGCCGTCTTCAATGGAGGGAAAAACGCCGCCGGAGCGAGCGAGCCTGCCACGGTCACCTACAGCAGCTTCGCCGGCGGGCCTGCGGATGCCACCACCGCGGTCGGCCCGGCGACGGTCAACCTCCTCACCGGGGCATTCACGATCAGCCGCACCGACGTCTCGATCCCCGTCCCCGGCTACGACGCCAACCTGGAATTCACCCGCACCTACAACTCCGCCTACGGCGCCAGCGAAGATACCAACAGCAAGACGCTGGGTCAGATGTGGCAGCCCTCAGCCCCGGTGGAAGCCGAATACGAAGAAGAAGCCTGGCAGAAAGTGCTGGTCAAGTACCGCCCGGCGGTGCCTGCCAAGTACAACCCACAGTGTGAAGCCGAACGGATTGCGGAAGAAATAGAATGGGAAGAACCGATTGACAAAGAAGTTTGTCTTGAAGAATACGCCATCCCCGCGGCCAACTGGGTCGAGGTCCTCGACAACGAAGGGGCGGGCATTTCCTTCGACAAGGTTGGCAGCAGCTATGTCGCCCCCGAGGATGCCAAGGAATTCAAGCTGACCAAGCCGAGCTCCAGCTTCATCCTCGCCGACGCCAACGGCACCCGCACGGTCTTCACCCAGAACGGCTCGACCAACGAATACCAGCCAAGCCAGGTCTCCTACCAGGGAACCTCCAAGGAGGCCCGCCTGACCTATGACGTCTCAGAAGGAAAGCGGCGGCTCAAGATGGTCATCGGCCCCGCCCCCGCCGGGGTGACTTGCAACCCAGTCAAAGCGGAAGGCAAATACGCGCCCGAAACGGCCGGCTGCCGATCGCTTCTCTTTAGCTACATCAGCTTCCCGATCGCATCCGGTGCCGACCAACAGCGCCTTGAGAGGATCACCTACTACGACGCGGGCGGTTCCGGCAACGGCCAGGTCGTTGCCCGCTATGGCTACGACGAGGCCACCGGCAACCTTGCCGAAGTTTGGGACCCGCGCATCTCGCCGGCTCTCAAGGAGCGCTACGACTACGAATCGACCGACGACGCGCGGCTGACCCGGCTGACGCCTCCCGGCGAGGAGCCGTGGAACGTCGCCTACTACGCGGCCGGCCAAGGTGGCGCCTACGAAGCCAAGCTGAAGAGCGTCAGCCGCGCAAGCCTGCTGGAAGCCGAACCTACCGCGACCACGACGATCGCCTACGACGTCCCGGTGTCCGGCGAAAACGCTCCCTATGACCTGAGCCCCGAGTCGGTGGCCGAGTGGGGCCAGAGCGACTATCCGGTCGACGCGACCGCGGTCTTCCCGCCGACCGAGGTGCCCGATGATCCGCCCACCGACTTCTCTGAGGCCACCCTTCATTACATGGATCCCGACGGCTACGAGGTCAACACCGCCTCGGCCTTGCCACCGGGCATTGAAGGCGACGGGATCACCACGAGCGAAATCGACGAGCACGGCAACGTCGTGCGCTCGCTCGGTGCCCGGGCTCGCCTAGAAGCGCTCGAGGACGAAGATCCGGCCGGCCGCGCCGCTGAGCTCGACTCCCACTCCACCTACAACGCCGACGGCACCAGGATGCTGGAGTCCTGGGGCCCGTTGCAAGAGGTGCGCCTCGAAAACGGAGAAACCGAGGAGGCGCGTCAGCACACAGTTATCGAGTACGACAACGGTGCGCCGACGCCGAAAGAGGACGAACCATGGCCCAACCTTCCGACCAAGGAGACGGTTGCAGCTGCGATTCCCGGCCAGGGTGACGTCGAAGAGCGGGTCACGGAAACGAACTACGACTGGACTCTGAAGAGGCCAACCGAAGAGATAGTCGATCCGGAAGGTCTCAACATCGTCACCAAGACCGTCTACAACTCGGCCGGACAGGTCAAGGAAGAACGTCAGCCCTCCGACCCAGCAGGCGAAACGGCAGGCACGACGAAGACGATCTACTGGACGGCCGGCGAAAACCCCGAGAACAGTTCCTGCGACTATAAGGTCGCCTGGGCTGGTTTGCCCTGCTTGACTCGTCCGAAGGGATCCGTCGAAGAAACCTGGGCCGGTATATTTACCTACTTCCACTCGTATTCTGCGCTTGATCAGCCGACCGAAGTCTGGGACAAGAAGGGCGGCTTCATCATGCGAATTGCGAAGACGACCTATGACTCTGCCGGGCGGATGAAGAGGGTGGAAGCGACCGGCGGCGGTAAAGCCGTGTCGGCAGTTGAAACTGAATATGAGGAACTGACCGGCGCGCCAGTAGCCCAACGTTTCATCTGCGACGAAGAATGCGAAGGCTTCGACTCCCAGGAAATCAGGACGACCTTCGACGCCTTGGGGAGACCGATCGAATACAAAGACGCCGACGGCAACGTCTCGGGAGTCGGCTACGACCTGCTCGGTCGAAGCACAGTCATCAGCGACGGCAAGGGAACCCAGACGGCAACCTACGACGAGGACTCGGGCGTCCTCACGCAGATGACCGACTCCGCCGCGGGAACCTTTACGGCAACCTACGATGCCGACGCCCAAATGGTAGAGGCGGGCCTGCCCAACGGTTTGGTGGCCAAAGCCAGCTTTGACGAGGCCGGCGCCCCGACCCACCTCGCCTACGAGAAGATCTACTGCTCCGTGGGCTGCACCTGGCTGGAATTCGATCGCGAGAGTTCGATCCACGGCCAGGTTCTAAGCCAGGAGAGCACGATCGAAGGCGCGCTCTCGAGCCAGGCCTACAGCTACGACAAGGCCGGCCGCCTCACCCTGGCCAAGGACACCGAAGAGGGGCAATGCACTACCCGCGCATACAGCTTCGACGAGAACACCAACCGCACCAAACTGATCACGCGCGAGCCAGGCGAAGGCGGCGCTTGCGATGTCGAATCCGAAGGCGAAATACAGGAATACAATTACGACACCGCCGACCGGCTCATCGGCGAAGGGATTTCCTACGACGCTCTGGACCGGATCATCGATTTGCCGAGCGAGTTCTCGGGCGGTGGGAAACTGGAAACGACCTACTATGTCAACGGCCTCACGCATAGCCAGACGCAGGATGGGATCACGAACACCTATGAACTGGACTCTCTCGGCCGCCAGCGCGAGAGGGTCCGAACCGGCGGCTCTGAAGCGGGGACCGAGATCTACCATTATGCCAACGGTTCCGACTCCCCCACCTGGATCGACGAAGGCGAAGGGCAGTGGAGCCGCTTCATCGGCGGCATCGGCGCGAGCGCGATCGAGAAAAGCGCAGGTGAAGAAGTCAGCCTGCAGCTAGCCAACCTGCACGGCGACATCGTCGCCACCGCGGATGACGACATCGAAGCGACCGAACTACTCTCGACGCAAAGCTTCGACGAGTACGGCAATCCCAAAGGGGGCAATGCGACGTCCAAGCTTGGCTGGCTTGGCTCCAAGCTGCGCCGCACCGAGCTGCCCTCAGGTGTGATCCAGATGGGCGTGCGCAGCTATGTGCCGGCGCTGGGGCGCTTTCTCTCCCCCGACCCGATTCGGGGCGGCTCGGCAAATGCGTATGACTACGCGAACGCCGATCCGATCAACCAGTTCGACCTCAGTGGCGAATGTCCGAAACGTCACCAGAGCCATCCTTGTGGAAAGGCCGGCCGACCTGCCAGCCCTCGTAAGCTTCGCAGGATCAGGACGCGCGAACGCCGGGCAGTCCGCAGGGCAAACAGAAGCGGAGTTATGGCTATGTCCCTTGGCGGGAAACAGTTCCTTAAGCGGACCGAAGGTGTGGTTCGTCGCTGGGAGAGTAAAGTTGCCAAGTGGAACGTAAAGCAGATGCGGGAAGCCAGACGAGCTGCGGCAGCTGGTCCAGTAACTCCCATGGATTGCGGGGACCTCGGACTCGCCCTCGGTGCCACCGGTGCAGCGACGGGCGTGGCTGGGGTCTTTACCTTTACGATTCCTGGAGTGGGCCAGGCCCTGGCCATTGCAGCCGCTGGGCTGAGCGTGGGAGCAGTAGCCGCAGAGCTTGCAGACAGGGCAGGCATGCGATGTTAGGGTGAAGTGGGGTAGCGTTGACTGACATCTACCTAATCCTCGTGATGAGCGTGCTCATTGGCGCGGTTTGCGGCATGCTCATCAGGCTTGTCTACGCGCGACACTCCGAACAACTGGAAGTTCAGGGTCTGCCAGCTAGCGGGGGGCGTCGAGCGGTACTGCGCGCGGCGCTGATTGCCTACATGGTGGTTGTGTCGATCCTGTTGGTGGGAGTGGCGGTCATGGGGGATGTGATCTCAACTATGCCGTTTGTGGTCATTGCACTAATTGCTGGCCTTCCCTTGGTACTTCTGTTGGCGCGAGCCGGGGACAAACATGCCTCTTGAGGGTGGGTTCGACCGGCGATCCATTTGAACTCTTCGTCGAAGGACCTGCAATTGCACGATGAGCTTACGTTTAGCCCGTAATGAGTAATTACCGAGACTACCGAACGACTGTGAGCGAGCCGTGATGCCGTATGGCACTCCTGAAAAGGCTTGTGAGCGCCTTGGCTGAACGACTACTTGTACTGGCTATCCTGCTCGTGGTCGTCGGTATTCCCGCCGGGATTACGTGGAGCAAGGGTCAGCGGGCTGCATTTGTTCTCGGGTTCGTCGTCATGGGCATGATCTGGATCGTTGCCGCCTGCAGGCTCGCTCGCCCAGAGTCTTGGTGGGCGCGCCGTTTCTATGGTGCAAAGAAGATGCAGCGGGCGTTGAACCGGTTTGGCTCCGAGACGTCTGCCGCCTCATGAGCCTTGGAACGATTCTTCTCGGAATTCTGATTGTCGTCTTGTCAATCGTGGTCACGCTCGCCGTTTATTACGTGGCGTCTGGCGACTGGCTGTGGGAGAGGAACGGCAAGGATGATCGGCGGAACTGGCCACCCTGATCGATGACCGGACGGGTCGAACTCCGCTCTAGGTCTACACCCGGGTATCGCCGCGTGCCGTGTGATGCAGGCCGCTCTCAAGCCTCCCGTGCCGGAACTACCTACTTGGCGGGTGGCGCCGGGGTGGGTGGGAGGCCCGCCCCGGCGCCGTTACTCGCTTAGTTGCTCTGGCCGCCGCGGCAGGCGGGGATGTTGAGCTGCAGGTTCTTCGTCTTCATCCGCCTGCTGTTCTGTGCCAGCAGGTTGAGGAAGCCGGAGGTCTGTCCGGAGCAGAGGTTGCGGGAGTTGATCAGCAGCCCCTTGTTGCCGCCCTTCATCGTCAGGACGAACTTGTTCACCGCTACATCGGGCGCCTTGCGGAACACCGTCTTGAGGCGACCGCGCTCGGAGCTGATCACGCCGCGCAACTGGATCGGCACCTGGCCCTTGAGGTCGACCAGTAGATCCGGTAGTTCGTTGTTGGACGAGGTCAGGTAGACCGGGCCTTTGAGCGGTTTGTCGAGCAGTGGCGAGGTTGCCCTGGCGTGTCCGTAGATCGCGTTTTTCGGGCACTGTTTCGCCGCCAGCTGCACTCGGGTGCAGATGGTTTTGATGTGGCTCTGGTCGAGGATCGTCGCCCGCGGCAGGATGAACGCGGCCCGCCTCAGGTTGGCGTCGCCGTTGCGAGCGTCGAGGATCGCCCGGAACTTCGGGTTGGCGGCCCTCTGGGTCTGGTTTTTGCCGCCGAAGATGCGGGCGAAGAACTTCGGTTTGAAGCCCAGCGCTTTGCATTCGGCGGCCCGGGAATCCTGCGCCCGCGACACCGACTGCCAGGCAGCCGGGTTGGCCGGGTTGGCGCCGCCGCCGAACACGGTTGAGCGGACCGCGACCGGTTCGCGGCAGGTCGTCTGGTTGAGCGTGAAGCGCGGACGGCTGAGCGAGACGTCGATCGCCCGGATGTCCAGCTTCACGCCGCCGAAGACGTGCGGGATCGCGTCCGAGACGGCATGCACCTCAGCCGTTTCGGGATCGATGTGCAGCGCGACCCGGACGACCACGGTGCCGAGGTCGAAGGGCCCCGCCAGCGCCGGCGTCGCGAACACCATGCTCAGCGGCGCGCCCTTGTATGGGCCGGCCAGGTAGACATTGCCCGGAGCATGGAACGGCGCCGGCCCGGATCCCGCGGCGACCCTCGCCGTGCCGACGAAGCTGCTGTTCGGGCAGGGCGGGTTGGCCGTCGTGCTCACGCCCGAGGCGCCCACCGCAGCGGCGATGTTCGTCTCCGGGCAGTACTCGAGCCCGCGCAGTTTGGCGGTCATGCCCGGCGGCAGGTCGACATCGACCTTCTTGATCTCCTGCTGGCCGTCGTTACGGTCGAGGCGGAGGTGGAAGGGCGTGAATTTACCCGCCAGGTTGCTCTGCGTGCCGGCAAGGTAGCCGGGGTTGAAGGGCCGCTCACCGAGCGTTTTCGGACACGGCCCGCCGCCCGGCAGCGTGTCGAGCGTGAACTGCGGGTTGGAGGCGGGCGGCACTTCCGTGTTCGGCCGCGACCACGGCGTGAACCTCGCGGTCAAGGTGTGCGGGCCGCAGGTATCGGGCGTCGTCAACGCGCCCCTCGGCCCGCCGTCGACGTGGACTTTGAACGAGCTGAACGGCGCCTGCGGATTGTTCGGCACGACGACCGAGAGCTGACCGGTCTGCAGGTTCGGGAAGACGTTCCCGACGAGCCTCACGTTGACGCCGTAGCGGTCGTTGAAGGCGTGCAGGAAGACCCGGAACTGGTTGCCCGAGCTCGGGTTGTTGCTGAGCGGCTGGGCGACGTAGACATCGCCGCCGAGGTCCTGGTCGAGCGCCGGCGTCTCGACCTCGATCGAGCCGATTCGCGACGAGGCCGGGCACTCGACCGGGTCGTCGGTGCCTTTCTTGAACTGCGCGTCGCTGCAGGCGTTGAGGCCGTTGGCGACCGACGGGTTGAGGCCGGCGCCCTCAGGCAGGGTGACCCTTGCGGTCAGCAGATGCGACTGGGCTCGTTTTTCGGGTTCGAGCTGTTTCGGCATCTGGACATCGACCGTGGACGGTTCGGGAGAGTCGGTCGAGCCGCTCGCGCTCGCGTCGAGATCCGGGTCGAACGGCGCCGACTCGCATTCGTCGGCGCCCACCGCCGTGGTGAAGCTGGCCGTGTCTTCCGCGCCTTCATGCGATTTGACGTGGAGGGTGCTCGTCTGTCCCCCCGCGCAGTTGCTGGGCATCGTCAGGTAGGTGCCATTGCCCAAGCCGAAGGGGTTTTTTTGTCCGAAGAAGACGAGTCGCGATCCGACTATCGCCGGGTGCGTGGGGGGTTCCGGCGCATGCACTTCGCTGATCGTGAATCTGACGTGCTGGTCTTTCGGATCCAGGTCGCCGACGATGAACACCGGCTCTTCGGCCGAATCGGGAAATGCGACCATTGATGGTACGCCGTCGAAGGGTTCGACGTTGTAAACAGGCGCCGTCGCACGTACATGGAGGAGCGGCGTCGTGGAGACCACGGCGGTCAGGTAGTTGGCGCCGACGATCGACTGCGGAGGGCAGGTCGTGATCGCGGTTTCGGCCTGTTCCAAGGGGCACTGGTCATAGGCCTCCGGATTAACACCAAGGCCTTCCGGCGTGTCGACCACGATTTCTTTGACGAACCCTTCAGGGAAGCCACCCGTGTTATTGAGCGTGAAGTCGGTGATTCCGAACGGTGGATGGCCCGTAGCCTGGGTGAACCATTTTTCAGGAGTCGAGTCAGTGCACTGCCCCGGGGCTTTTGGGATCGGGGGCGGGGCGGGGCCGAGCGTGCCGCCAATCGGTGGCGTGTCTTCGTTTTCTTCACACGTCAGCGCTTCCCATTTTTCAATGCCGAAAGCGGCCTGGGCGTTTGAGGCACCGAATGCGAAAACGAGAAATGCAGCGGTGAGAACGAGCAGCCCAACCGGACCACGCTTGCTTCTCATATGACTCTCCTCCAAAGACGGGTTCCAAAATGCACTACCCGCCTCCCGCAATTAGAAACGGTACAGCATGGAGCACGCCAGGTCTAGTGCTGGTTACTACGGACTGTCCAGTTCGGCCCAGAGGCGCTGCTCGGCCTCGGCTACGCGGTTGGCCGCGGTGTCCACCTGGGCCCAGAGGGCCGGATCGGGCTGCTCGTTCTCGCTGGCGGCGTGGAAGGCCTCGGCCAGTTCGGTCCAGGCCTCACCCGCCGTGGCGGCCAGCGGCGCCTCGGGACGGCCGGCCTCGGCGAGGAAGCGCGAGTACATCGGCCGGAAGGCGCCGCCGCCGGTGCCGCGTCGCTCGATCACCTGGTAGCCGAAGCGGGCGCACCACTGCCAGTCGGCGGCGACCTCGGGCCAGGAGCCGGCCTCGTCGGCGAGGCCGCGCACCGCGTCGAGGCCGGAGAAGCCGGGGATCTCGGGCTCGACCATCGCCCGTGCGGCGCGCTCGATCGCCGCCGGGACCGCCTCGCGCAGGCGGTCGGGCGAGAGCTCGCCGCCGGCGGTGAACATGTGGCCGGCCAGTGGGTAGGCGGGGTGGCCGCTGTGGCGCGCCCGGTCGAGGTTCTCCAACCGGGTCGTCTGCAGCTGCTCGAAGCCGGTGTCGGAGAGGTAGGCCGCCTCGTCGTCGTAGCCGGCGAGGACGACGGCGTGGCCGGGGAAGTGGGCCGAGTTGCCGTAGTGGTCGAGGTGGTAGAGGTCGGTGAGCAGCAGGGCCGGCCGGCCGGCGTCGACCTCGGCGCGGGCCGCCGCCCAGGCGCCGCCGTCGCCCGGCTCGAAGGTGCGCAGCTGCAGCGCCGCGCCGGTCAGGGCGTCGAAGTTCTCCTCGAGCCGGGCGGTGCGGCCGTTGAACCAGCGCGTCGGCGAGCCGTCCTCGAGCGTCACGTAGTAGAAGCAGGCGCCGGCGCCGAGCCCGAAGGCCATCTCCTCGCTGATCGCTGCGCCGTGGAAGGCGAGCAGGTTGCGCAGCGCGGTCGAGCCGCAGTGCTGGCCGGGGACGTGCTCGTAGCCGGGGACAAATCTCGCTTTCTGGGTACTCATCGCCACGGGATGATTATCGCTCTGCTTGCCAACCCGGATTCCGGAGACGGTGATTCCACGCGAGTCGCACGGCTGTTGCGCAAGGACGGGGCGCGCGTGTGCGAGTTCGAGCCGGACCAGGCGGAGCAGGCGGCGCGCAGCGGCGCCGCGCGGCTTGCGATCGCCGGCGGCGACGGCTCGATCGCGCCGGCTGCGTCGGCGGCGGGCCAAGCGGGTATCCCGGTCGCCGTGATCCCCGTCGGCACCGCCAACGACTTCGCCGCGACCGCCGGGTTGCCCGCGGATCTCGACGAGGCCTGCCACCTCGCGGCGCGCGGCGCCCGCCGCCGACCGACCGACATCGCCTGGCTCGGCGAGCGGCCGTTCGTCAACGTCGCCAGCGCCGGCCTGGCGCCGGCCGCGGCGCGCACGGCGTCCGGGCTGAAGGGCCGGCTCGGCTCGTTCGCCTACCTGCTCGGCGCGATCGCGGCGGCGGCCCGCGCGCAACCGGTCGAGTGCGCGCTTGCCTGCGACGGCCGGCGACTCTTCTCCGGCGCGGCCTGGCAGGCGATCGTCGGTTGCTCGGGCGCCTTCGGCGCCGGCGCCTCGATCGGCGGCTCCAGCGACGACGGTCTGCTGCACGCGGTCGTCCTCCCCGCCGGCCCGCGCCTCGCCCTGCTGCGACGGGCCCGCGGGTTGCGCCGCGGGGACATCGGCGAGCAGAGCGGCGTCGTCTCGGCCGACGGCCGTAGGGTCGACCTCGACCTGCCGCCCTGCACCGAGCTGAACGTCGACGGCGAGCTGGTCGAGTCCGGTCCGGTCGCGGTGACGGTCGAGCCGGGCGCCTTCGAGCTGGTGGTCGGATGAGGCGCCTCCCCCTGCGCGGCGAGTCGCGGCCGCCGCTGCGCCGCGATCCGCGCTTCTGGGTGGGGCCGGCCGCCGCCGCCCTGGCCGGGCTCGGCTGGTACGCGAGCGAGAGCCTGCGCCACCGCCGCGAGGGCGCTTTCGGCTACGAGGTCGTCGAGGGGATCGAGGCCGGCTCGCACGAGTTCATGCGCGCCGCCGAGGCGCTGACCGGCCACCCGATCGCCGAGGGCTGCGAGGTCCAGCTGCTGGTCAACGGCGATCGCATCTTCCCGGTGTTGCTGGAGACGATCTCCGCCGCCGAGCGAACGCTCTGCCTGGAGACCTACGTCTACTGGAAGGGCAAGGTCGCGAAGGACGTCGCCGCGGCCGTCTGCGAGCGCGCCCGCGCGGGGGTCGAGTGCAAGGTGCTGGTCGACGCGCTCGGCGGGGCGCAGATGGAATCGAGCCTGCTCGAGGAGATGGAGCGGGCCGGCGCCGAGGTCTGCCGCTTCCGCCCGCCGCGGCCGTACGCGCTGCGGCGCCTGACCAACCGCACCCACCGCCGCCTGCTGATCGCCGACGGGAGGATCGGGATGACCGGCGGCGTCGGCATCGCCGGCGAGTGGGAAGGGGACGCGAAGGGGCCGGACGAATGGCGGGACAACCACCTGCTCGTCAAGGGCCCGGTGGTGCGCGGCATGCAGGGCGCCTTCGCCGAACACTGGCTGGAGGCGACCGGGGAGGTGCTGGCCGGCGACGGCTATCTGCCCGCGCTGGAGCCCGAGCCCGGCGGCGATCCGGTGCAGCTCGTCCGCTCGAGCGCCGGGGTCGGCGACACCAACACCGAGGCGATCTACTACCTGGCGATCGCCTCGGCGCGGCGCCGCCTCGACCTCACCGCCGCCTACTTCGTGCCCCGGCCGGCCTTCACCAAGGCCCTCTGCGAAGCCGCCGGGCGGGGCGTCGAGGTGCGGATCGCCGTCCCCGGCTCGCACACCGACAAGTCGGTCGTGCGCACCGCCGGCCGTGCCGCTTACGCGGAGCTGCTGGAGGCCGGGGTGCGGCTCTTCGAGTACCGGCCGACGATGCTGCACGCCAAGTCGATGGCGGTCGACGGGTGCTGGGCGATGGTCGGCACGATGAACTTCGACAACCGCTCCTTCCAGCTGCACGACGAGGTCACCCTCGGCGTCTGGAGTGAGCCCTTCAACACCAGGTTGTCCGAGAGCTTCGAGGCCGACCTCGAGCGCAGCGAGGAGATCGAGCCGCGCCGCTGGGCCCGCCGCCCGCCGCGCATGCGGTTCGCCGAGGGGGCGACGAAACTCATCCGCAGGGAGCTTTGAGCGCCGCCCGGCGCGCACTGCTTATCCTGCCCCGATGTTCCGCCGCCTGAAACGCCAGAAGCGCAGCCGCCGCGCGGTCTGGACGGCGCGGGCGGCGACGCCGCTGACCGTGCTCGGTGCGCTCGACCAGGCGCTGCTGCGCCTGCTGCGCACGCGCGGCCACGCGCCGCCGGCCGAGGCGACGATGAAGGCGCTCGGCCTCTCCGGCGAGTACGGGGCGGTCTGGATGGCGCTCGGCGCGAGCGGCGCGGCGCTCGACCCGCCGCGCCGCTCGCGCTGGCTTGCCGCCGCGCTCGTCGCCCCCGCGGCGATCGTCGTCAACTTCGCCGTCAAGAAGACGGTCGGCCGCGAGCGCCCGGTGATCACCGAGCACCCGGCGCTCGCCCGGGCGCCGAGCAAACTCTCCTTCCCCTCGGCCCACGCGACCTCCTCGGTCGCGGCGGCGCTGGCGCTGGCCCGGGTCGAGCCGCGCGCCAGGCGTCCGCTGCTGCTGCTCGCCGCGGCGATCTCGGTCGGCCGGCCCTACCTGGGGATGCACTACCCGAGCGACGTCGCCGCGGGCGCCGCGCTCGGCGCGGTGCTGGGGACGATCGCGCCGCTGCCGCTCGAGGGCCCGCCGGCGCCCCAGGCCCCGCAACCGCCGCCGGCGCCGGCGCCGTGAAGGTCGGCATCGTCGGCCTGCCCAACGCGGGCAAGTCGACCCTCTTCAACGCCCTGACCAAGGGCGGCGCGCAGACCGGCGACTACCCGTTCACGACGATCGAGCCCAACGTCGCGATCGCCCAGGTGCCGGACGAGCGGCTCGAGCGGGTCGGCGCGACGGTGCGCAGCTCCGAGCTGGTGCCGGCGACGATCTCCTTCCACGACATCGCCGGCCTGGTCAAGGGCGCCTCGGAGGGCGAGGGCCTCGGCAACCAGTTCCTCGCCTCGATCCGCGAGACCGACGCGATCTGCCACGTCGTCCGCTGCCACGCCGACTCCGGTGTGCCCCACCCCGACGGCCGCGTCGACCCGATCGCCGACATCGAGACGATCGAGACCGAGCTGGTCCTCTCCGACTACGAGCAGGCCGAGCGCCGCCTCGACCGGGTGCGCAAGGGGGCCAAGTCGGGCGACGCCGAGGCGATCGCCGAGCGCGACTGGCTGGAGCGGGTGGTCGAGGCGCTCGCCGCGGGCAGGCCGGCGCGCTCGGTCCCGGTCCCCGACGCCGCCGCGCACGGCCCCGCCAACCTGCAGGCGCTGACCTCGAAGCCGATCCTCTACGTCGCCAACGTCGACGAGGGCGACGCCGAGCCGCCCGCGGCGGTCGCCGACCACGCCGCGGCGGTCGGCGCCGGGGTGGTCGCCGTCAGCGCCCGGATCGAGGGCGAGCTGGCCGAGCTCGACGCCGCCGAGGCGGAGGAGATGCGCGAGTCCTACGGGGTCGGCGGCTCCGGGCTGGCCCGCCTGGTCCGCGCCGCCTACGAGCTGCTCGAGCTGCTCACCTTCTTCACCGCCGGCGAGGACAAGGAAGCGGTGGCGCGGCCGCTGCGCCGCGGCGCCACCGCCTGGGAGGCGGCGGGGACGATCCACACCGAGATCCAGGACGCCTTCGTCAAGGCCGAGGCGATCGGCTGGCGCGAGCTGGTCGAGTGCGGCGGCTACGCGCCCGGCCGCGACAGGGGCCTGCTGCGCATCGAGGGCCGCGATTACGTCATCCAGGACGGCGACGTAATCACGATCAAGGTGTAGAGGTCGCGCAACCGGCGCATCTCGGCGTCCTCGGTCGTTCGGTCGGGTCACGCACTAAAAAGTGCGCTCCCCTCCCTCACTCCCTGCGTCCACCGACCTGCTTGGTTGCGCGACCTCTAGGGTTTTGGCATGGACCAGGGTGCGAGGTTTCCGAAGGTGGCCGAGAAGGCGGGTCACTACGAGAGCTTTTATGTGAAGGCCTGCCGGCCGGGTGGGGGCCGGGGGGTCTGGATCCGGCACACGGTGCACAAGCGGCCGGGGGCCGAGCCGAACGCCTCGATCTGGTTCACCCTCTTCGACCGCGAGGCAGAGGGACCGCGGGCGACGAAGGTGACGCTGCCGGCGAGCGAGCTGTCTGTGCCCGCCGAAGGATGGGTCCGCGTCGCCGACGCCGAGATCGGTCCCGGCAGGGCGCGGGGAGCGGTCGGCGGCGACACCCTGACCGCCTCCTGGGACCTGACCTTCTCCGGCGACGCCGAGCCCTGTCAGTACCTGCCCTCGGAGCGCCTCTACGAGACGCGCCTGCCGAAGACCAAGTTCGTCGCGCCGTTCCCCGACGCGCGCTTCAGCGGCCGGATCGAGATCGACGAGGAGACGATCGAGCTCGACGGCTGGCCGGGGATGATCGGCCACAATTGGGGCAGCGAGCACGCCGCGCGCTGGGTCTGGCTCGAGGGCACCGGTTTCGCCGACGCGCCCGAGACCTACTTCGACGCGGGCGCGGCGAGGATCAAGCTCGGCCCCTGGACCACGCGCTGGATTCCCTCCGGCATGCTGATGCTGGAAGGCGAGGGGCACCGCCTCGGCGGCCTCGGCCGGATCCGCGCCGCCGAGATCGAGGAGTCGGCGGGCGAGTGCTCCTTCGTCCTGCCCGGCGAGGACATCGTCGTCCGCGGCAAGGTCTCCGCCCCGAAGAAGGATTTCGTCGGCTGGGTCTACGCCGACCCCGACGGCCCCGAGCACAACACGATCAACTGCTCGGCCGCCGACCTCGAGCTGACCGTCGAACGCCCCGCCGAGCCGCCGCGCACCCTCTCCCTCCCCGCCGGCGCCGCCTACGAGCTCGGCATGCGCGAGACCGACCACGGCATCCCGGTTCAGCCGTATCCGGACGGCTAGCCAGAGGGCGGGGGTCGTCACGGGAGTGCCTCGCGAAGCGGGCACCGCAGAGTAATTCCAGCCGCGAAAGCGGCTCCACATTGGTGAGCGCAGCCGCAGGCGAAGCGAACATAGGCACTCCCGTGACGACCCCCGCCCTCATCTACGCTTAGCGAATGGCTGACGACCACAAGCTGCTTGCGGCCGGCGAGTGGATCGAGACCGGCGAGTGGGGCGAGGTCAAGAGCCCCTACGACGGGTGGCCGATCGGCCGGGTCGCGCAGGGAGACGCCGCCCTGGTCGACCGCTGTGCGATCGCCGCCCGTGCCGCCTTCGAGTCGGGCGGCTTCCCGCAGCACGAGCGCGCCGCGGTGCTCGATCGCGCCGCCGGGCTGGTCGGCGATCGGCTCGACGATCTGGCGCGGACGATCGCCGCCGAGGCCGGCAAGCCGCTGAAGACGGCCGAGGCCGAGGCCGGGCGCTGCGTCGACACGCTGACCTTCTCCGCGGTCGAGGCGCGCAAGCTGAGCGGCGCCACCGTGCCGATGGAGGCCTCCGCGCCGGGCGCCGGCAAGCTCGGCCTGATGCTGCGCGTGCCCTACGGCGTCGTCGGCGCGATCAGCCCCTTCAACTTCCCGCTCAACCTCGTCGCCCACAAGCTCGGCCCGGCGCTCGCCGCCGGCAACGCGGTCGTGCTCAAGCCGGCCGGGCAGACGCCGATATCGGCGCTGAAGCTGGCCGCGATCCTGGTTGAGGCCGGCCTGCCCGAGGGCTGGCTCAGCGTCGTCCCCGGCCCCGGCTCGGAGGTCGGCAACGCGATCGTCGAGCACGACCTGACCGCCGCGCTCAGCTTCACCGGCTCGGCCAAGGTCGGTTGGGAGATCCGCAGCCGCGTCCCGCACAAGCAGGTCAACCTCGAGCTCGGCTCCAACGCGCCGCTGATCGTCCACTCCGACGGCGACTGGGAGGCGGCGGCCGACAAAGCGAAGATCCACGCCTTCTCGCACGCCGGCCAGAGCTGCATCTCGATCCAGCGCATCCTCGTCCAGGAGGACGTCGCCGACGCCTTCGTCGAGCGCCTGGTCACCAACGTCGCGGCGCTGACCGTCGGCGACCCGCTCGACCCCGGGACCGACGTCGGCCCGCTGATCTCGCCCGGCGACCGCGACCGGGTCAAGGGGTGGATCGACGAGGCCGTCGCCGGAGGGGCGGAGCTGCTCTGCGGCGGCGAGCTGGTCGACGAGGGCCGCTGCCTCGCCCCGACCCTGCTCGCCAACCCCTCCCGCGAGGCCAAGGTTTGGCAGGAGGAGATCTTCGGCCCGGTGGCGACGATCGACCGCTACGCCGAGTTCGGCGAGGCGCTGCGACTCGCCAACGACTCCAAGTTCGGCCTCCAGGCGGGGGTCTTCACCCGCGACATGGGCCGCGGCCTCGAGGCCGCCCGCACGCTCGAGTTCGGCGGCGTCCTGATCAACGAGGTCCCCACCTTCCGCGCCGACCAGATGCCCTACGGCGGTGTCAAGGACTCCGGTAACACCCGCGAGGGCCCCGCCTACGCCGTGCTAGAGCTGACCGAGGAGCGCTTCGTAACTCTGCAGGGGTAGGCCGGGTGAGTCCCTCCCCGAAAACCGTCGCGCAGCTGGATTGCGGTTAAGGGTTCAGGCCGGATTTCCTGAGTTTCCGTGGAGGGACTCACCCGGCCTACTCGTGGGGGCGTGCCATGCGGCGGTGATCCAGTGCTTTCTCCAGCACGGACGGTTCCACTCCTTGCTCGAGGGCGACCTCGCGCAGGGAGCGGCCCGACTCGGCGGCGGCCTTGACGATGTCGGCGGCGCGGTCGTAGCCGATGTGCGGGTTGAGCGCGGTCGCCGTCGCCAGGGTCGCCTCGGCGTGGCGTTCGGTCATCTCCTCATTGGCCTCGATCCCGGCGACGCATTTCTCGTTCAGCAGCCGCGAGGCGGAGGCGAGCAGCTTCACCGAGTCGAGCAGGCCGCGGGCGATCAGCGGCACCCGCACGTTGAGCTCGAACTGGCCCTGACTGCCGGCGACGGTGATCGCGGCGTCGTTGCCGATCACCTGGGCGGCGACCTGGATCACGACCTCGGGGATCACCGGGTTGACCTTGCCGGGCATGATCGAGGAGCCCTTCTGCAGCTCGGGCAGGCGCAGCTCGGCGAGGCCGGCGCGCGGGCCGGAGCCCATCAGCGCCAGGTCGTTGGCGATCTTGTTGAGTGAGACGGCGTAGACCTTGAGCGCCCCGGAGAGCTCGACCAGCGAGTCGCGATTGCCCTGCGCCTCGAAGCGGTCGAGCGGCTCGGAGATCCCCAGGCCGGTGTCGGAGGCGAGCTGCTCGCGCACCTTGGCGGCGAACTCCGGGTGGGTGTTGAGGCCGGTCCCGGTGGCGGTGCCGCCGAGCGGGACCTGGCCGACCCGGCGCAGCGTGCCCTCGACCCGCTGCATGCCGAGCCGAACCTGGGCCGCGTAGCCGCCGAACTCCTGGCCGAGGGTGACCGGAACGGCGTCCATCAGGTGGGTGCGGCCGGCCTTGACCGTGTCGGCGAAGCGCTCCGCCTTCTCCGTCAGCGCGGCCTGCAGCCCCTCCATCGCCGGCAGCAGGTCATGGGTCACCTCGTCCAGCGCCGCCAGGTGGACCGCCGAGGGGAAGACGTCGTTGGAGGACTGGCCCATGTTGACGTGGTCGTTGGGATGGGCCGCGTCGCCGGCCAGCTCGGCGATCACCTCGTTGGCGTTCATGTTCGAGGAGGTGCCGGAGCCGGTCTGGAAGACGTCGACCGGGAACTGGTCGTCGTGTTCGCCGGCCGCGACGGCGTCGCCGGCCTCGGCGATCTGCTCCGCCAGCTCGGCGTCGAGCCCGCCCAGCTCGCCGTTGACCCGCGCCGCCGCAGCCTTCAGCCGGCCCAGCCAGCGCACCACCGGCACCGGCACCGGCTCGCCCGAGACGGGAAAGTTCTCAACCGCCTTGGTGGTCTCGCCACCCCAGAGTTGCTCAGGCATTCCGTCTCCTCAGTCGCGGCCGCCGCTTGGTTTTCACGGCCGTGTCGTTGTTCATCCGTCTCTCTGACCGGCAGAGTATCCCGATCGATATGCCCGCCGGAAGGCCGGCGGCAGGGGCCGGTCGCCGGGGCTGTAGCGGGCAGCGGCGACGAGCCGGCGGACGAGCTCGTCGTGGATCCCTTCGCTCTTATCGGCGCCCCGTTGAGCGGCGCCGAGCAGGTAGCCGAGCTGGAAGTTGGCCTCGCCGCCGGGCTCGGCGCGCGCCTCGGCGTTGAGCTCCGTCGCCGCGCTCAGCAGCGCTGCCCCGACGTTCGCCAGCTCGCCCCCGCTCTGGTTCTCGCTCAGGCAGTCGGAGATCGGCGTTTCGCCCTCCAACCTCACATCACCCGGCGCGGCCTCGAGCGCGTCGAGGTAGACGAGCTCACCTTCAAGGCAGGCGACCGGCGTCGAGTCGTCCTGCTCGCCGCAACCCGCGAAAGCGAGCAAACCGGCGACGGCGACGAGGATCAGCAGCGGTTGGCGCACCGCCGCATCCTACGAAGCCCTAATCGCCGCGGGGCGAGAGGCCGCCGGAGTTGCCGGCGGCCGACGAGACGCCGCCGCGCGGGCCGCTTTCGTAGGTGACGCCGGGTTCGCTGCCGCCCTGCGGCCCCTTCGGCGGCTTCAGCCCCGACGGGACACCCTGCGGCTTTGGCTTCGGTTGCGGCTTGGGCTTCTGGGCGACCCCCCGCCTGCCCACCGGGAAGACTTCGACCCATTCGGCGAGGCGGAACTCGGGCACGGTGGCGTGTTCCCAGGAGAGGTGCAGGTGGTGGCCGCAGCCGTGGCCGGAGTCGCCGTCGTAGCCGACCCAGCGGAAGGGGGGACGGGGCTGGTTCTGGCGCGGCTCAGCCCAGCGGGCAAGGCGGGTAATCGAGCGCCAGGCGCCATCGCAGCGCCCGCTGCCGTTGAGCGGGACGATGTCGACCGCGAGGCCGTTGTGATGGTCCGAACCGGTCGTGTGGCAGCCGTTGCAGCCCGCGTGACCGCTGCCGTCCGGCAGGCGGCCGGAGTAGCCGTCGGTGACGTAGATCGGGAAGCGCTTTGCGATCCAGCGCAGGTTGGGGAGGATGCGGCGGTCGACCATGTCGCCCGCTTCATGCGGGATCGACGCCGGGATCGGCACGATCTGCCCCGGTGCGTAGGCGATGCGGGTCGGCAGGGGAGCCGCGCTGGCGGGCGCGGGCGCCGTCAGCAGGCAGACGAGCATCGCGGCGGCGAGCCAAGCGCCGCAGAGGACTTTTGACGTGCCAGAGCACGTACAAAGTCCAATGCGCTTGGGGAGCATTGCCATGCACCGCTCATCGACCGCCCGGGCGGGGCGACTTTAGGCGTGCAAGCCCGCAGTAGGGTTCTCGACGCGATGCAGACCGTGCGCGAGGCCAGCTTCGAACTCTTCCGTGCCCAGGGGACGACGACTATCTTCGGCAACCCCGGCTCGACCGAGCTGCCGATGCTCGCCGATTTCCCCAGCGACTTCCGCTATGTGCTCGGGCTGCAGGAGGGGGTCGTGGTCGGCATGGCCGACGGCTTCGCGCAGGCCTCGGGCCGCCCGGCGATCGCCAACCTGCACACGGCGCCCGGGGTCGGCAACGCGATGGGGGCGATCTTCAACGCCCAGGCCAACCACTCGCCGCTGTTGATCACCGCCGGCCAGCAGGCCCGCGCCCAGATCACCCTGCAGGCGAACCTGACCAACCGCGACGCGATCCGCATGCCGCACCCGCTGGTCAAGTGGTCCTACGAGCCGCCGCGCGCCGAGGACGTGCCGCTGGCGCTCGCCCACGGCATCCACCTCGCCTCGCTGCCGCCGCGCGGTCCCGTCTTCGTCTCGATCCCGATGGACGACTGGGACGCCGAGGTCGACGAGGCCGCCGCCGGCGAGGCGGTCAAACGCGGCGTCGACGGCCGCGCCGTCGCCGGCCCCGACTCCGTCCGCAGGCTCGCCAAGCACCTCGACGAGGCGAGCAACCCGGTCCTCGTCGCCGGCCCCGACATCGACGCCGGCGGTGGTTGGGAGACGGCCGTCGGGCTGGCCGAGCGCCAGCGCCTGCCGGTCTGGGCCACCCCCGCCACCGGCGGCGGCAAGCTCGGCTTCCCCGAGGGCCACCCGAACTTCCGCGGCGTGCTGCCGCCGGCGATCGGCCCGCTGGCGCAGACGCTGGAGGGCCACGACCTGATCCTCGTCGCCGGCAGCTCCGTCTTCCCCTACTACCCGCACATCCCCGGCCCCCTGCTTCCCGACGGGGCGACGCTGGTCGCGATCACCAGCGACCCCGACGAGGCAGCCCGCGCCCCGATGGGCTACGCGATCGTCGCCGACGTCGGCCTCACCCTGGCGGCGCTGCTGGAGGCCGTGCCGGAGTCGACGCGGCCGGCGCCCGAGCCGAACCCCGGCCCGAGCGAGATCCCAGCCGAGCAGCCGCTCAACTCCTCGACCGTGCACTCGGCCCTGGCCGAGGTCTTCCCCGCGGACGGCATCGTCGTGCTCGAGTCGCCCTCCAGCACCCTGGCGCTGCGCAACCAGCTGCGCCTCTCGCGGCCCGGCAGCTACTACTTCAGCGCCGGTGGCGGGCTCGGATTCGGCCTCGCCGCATCGGTCGGCGTGCAGCTCGCCCAGCCCGACCGCCCGGTCGTCTGCGTGATCGGCGAGGGCTCGGTCCAGTACGCGGTCAGCGCCTTCTGGAGCGCCGTCGCCTACGAGGCCCCCGTCACCTTCCTCGTCCTGCGCAACTCGGAGTACGCGATCCTCAAGTGGTTCGCCGAGGTCGAGTCGGTCAGCGGCGCTCCCGGCCTCGACCTGCCGGCGCTCGACGTCGCCGCGGTCGCGGCCGGCTACGGCGTCGCGAGCCGCGTCGCCGGCAGCCGCGACGAAGTCCGCGAGGCGCTCGCCGCCGCGTTCGCCTCGCCGCGGCCGGAGCTGGTCGAAGTCCCGGTGCAGCCGGGGATGTCGCTCTTCTAAAACTGAGCGGCTAACGCGGGGCGGCCGAAACCGCGGCGGCGCCCTGCTCGTCGGCGTCGGCCTCGACCGCGCGGATCGTCTCGCGCATCTTCGCGTCGCGGTCGAAGCGGCGGTCGAGCAGCGGGTTGAGGACGCCGCGCAGGTAGCTGGGGATCGCCCACCACCTCGGCGCGAAGGTGCGCGGCGACCGCGCTTCGATGCCGCGGATCAGCGCTGCCGCCGCCTCGTCGGGCGTGATCCGCTTGAGCAGCCAGGCGGGGACGTTCTCTTTCATCCGGTCGGAGTGCTTGCGATCGAAGCCGCCGCGGACCAGGTCGGTGTCGACCCAGCCGTAGTAGACGACGCCGGCGCTGGCGCCGAGCGGCACCAGCTCGGCCCGCAGGCCGCGGCCGAGCGCCTCGACCCCGGCCTTGGCGACCGCGTAGGGGCTGTTGAGGACGCCGTTGGCCCAGCTGTATATGGAGCCGGTGACGACGATGTGTCCCTGGCGCTCGACGATCTGCGGCAGCACCGCGCGCACGGTGCGCCAGACGCCCATCATGTCGACCTCGAAGACGCGCTCCCACTCCTCGCCGCCGATGCCGCGCACGGTCGCCACCTGCGACTGGGCGATGCCGGCGTTGGCGATCGCCAGGTCGAGGCCGCCGAAGCGCTCGACCGTCGCGGCGACGGCGGCGCGCATCGCGCCCTCGTCGGTGACGTCGGCGCCGATCCCGATCGCCCGCTCGCCGATCCGCTCGGCCGCCTCGCGCGACTGCTCGGCATCGAGGTCGACGACGGCGACCGAGGCGCCGCGCAGGGTCAGCTGGCGGGCGGCCTCGAAGCCGATCCCACGGGCGCCGCCGGTGACCAGCGCCACCTTGCCGTTCAGGTCGAAGACGGGGGGCATGCGGCGGGGAGGCTACCCGCTCCTAGTAGCGGTCTGGGACCCCGTCCCACAACGAGGCCACAGGAGCAACCCAGAGCCGGTCGCCAAAGGGAAGCGTCTGGGTGCCGGTGTTGACGAGCACCCCCGCCTTGAACTTCCTGCCGAGCTTGTCCCGCAAGTGGGCCAGGCCGCTGAAGTCGCTCTCACGTGGCGTCGCGCTGAGCTTCGCCTCTACCCCGATCACGTTGCCGGCGGAGTCCTCGAGCACGATGTCCACCTCCCGGCCCCCTGCCGTCCGGAAGTGGTACAGCCGAACCTCCCGCTCGACCCAGGTCGCCTGCTTCGTCAACTCACCTGCGACGAAGTTCTCGAACAGAGCCCCGCTGAACGGGTCCTCGATGTCCTCGAACCGGCGTGCGTCGTAGCCGGCCAGGTGCGCTGCAAGCCCCGAGTCGGGCAGCCTGAGCTTCGCTGCCTTGATCAACCGCTGGCCGATGTTCCGGCGCCAGGCGGGTGCCCGTTGTACGAGGTACATCAGCTCCAGCAGGCGGAGGTATCTGCTGGTCGAGTCGCGCTTCATTTCAACCGCCGCTCCGAGGTCCGCCAGATCCAGCAGAGACGACATTCTGGCCGCGGCGAACTTGAGCAGGCGTGGAAGCTCGTCGAGTTGTCGCGCCCGGCCGGCCAGATCCTGCGCGTCTCGCTCCAAAATCATCTCCAGGTAGGACTGAATCCAGCGGGCACGTCTGCGTGGGCTGGGGCGCGCCAGCATCTCCGGGTAGCCGCCGCGGACGATCCGCTCGGATATCGCGGCTCTTCCACCCTCAGCCTCGGGCGTGCTGGGGGGAGTGCCTCCGAACAGAGCCTCGATAGAGGTCTCGCGCCTGCCGGCGATCTCCCCCTGAGACAGCGGCCAGAGCCGAATCCGCTCCGCACGGCCGGCGAGCGACTCGGCTATCCGCAGGGTTGCCCAGACGTTGGCCGACCCGGTCAGCAGGAAGAGCCCGGCCGGCCGCGCACCTCCTCTTCGCTCTCGATCGACTCGGGCCTTGATCGCATCGAGGATCTCTGGGGCCTTCTGGAACTCGTCGATCAAGAGCGGCAGGCTTGCACTCTCGATGAACCCCGCCGGATCGGCGATTGCCGCGGCTCTGAGCTCGGCATCGTCGAAGCTGGCCTTTTCAGCGCCGATTTCGTCGGCGACCTTTTCGGCGAGCGTGCTCTTGCCGCTCTGGCGGGGCCCGGTTATCGCCACGACGGGCGTATCGGCCAGCGACTCATGCAGGCTCGGCTCGATGTTGCGTTGGTAAAGGGACTGATCGATACGCAGAGTCTACCTGACAGATACGCAGAGTGCTCCTGACATCTACGCAGCTATTAGAATCAGGCGTTCATGCCCGGCTTCCGCCCCGTCGACCCCAAGCAGTCCTTCCCCGCGCTGGAGGAGCGCATCCTCGAGCGTTGGCGCGAGCGCGGCGTCTTCGCCCGCTCGCTCGCCAACCGCGAAGGGGGCGAGGTCTGGAGCTTCTACGAGGGGCCGCCGACGGCGAACGGCAAGCCCGGCTCCCACCACGTCCTCTCGCGCGTCTTCAAGGACGTCTACCCGCGCTACCGCACGATGCGCGGCTACCGCGTGCCGCGCAAGGCGGGTTGGGACTGCCACGGGCTGCCGGTCGAGCTCGAGGTCGAGAAGCAGCTCGGCATCGCCTCGAAGCAGGAGATCGAGGAGTACGGGATCGCCGAGTTCAACCAGCGCTGCCGCGAGTCGGTCTTCGAGTACGTCGAGGAGTGGAACCGGCTGACCGAGCGGATCGGCTTCTGGATCGACCTCGACGACCCCTACGTCACCCTGGAGAACGATTACATCGAGTCGGTCTGGTGGTCGCTGCGCAGGCTCTGGGACGACGAGCGCCTCTACGAGGGCCACAAGGTCGTCCCCTACTGCCCGCGGTGCGGCACGGCGCTCTCCTCGCACGAGGTCGCGCTCGGCTACAAGGATGTGAGCGACCCGTCCATATATGTGCGCTTCCCGCTGCTCACGGAGGACGGCGGCGAGGCCGGCGAGTCGCTGCTGGTCTGGACGACGACGCCCTGGACCCTGCCGGGCAACGTCGCCGTCGCGGTGGCGCCGGATGTCACCTATGTAAGGGCGAAGCTCGGCGACGAGACGCTGATCCTGGCCGAGGCGCTGGTCGAGCCGGTGCTTGGCGAGAGCGCCGAGGTCGTCGACAGGCTGCCCGGCTCGGCGCTGGCCGGCCGCCGCTACAAAGGCCCCGTCTTCCGGCTCGAGGATCGTCCGGAGGGGTCGTCGCCGGTCGTCGTCGGCGAGTTCGTCACCACCGAGGACGGCACCGGCCTGGTCCACATCGCGCCGGCCTTCGGCGAGGACGACTACCGGATCGCGGCGGAGAACGGGATCTTCGACCCGACCGATCACGCCAGCCTCCACAACCCGGTCGGGCCGGACGGCAGGTTCGACGCGCGCGTCAGCGGCTTCGCCGGCCGCTTCGTCAAGGACCCCGAGGTCACCCGCGCCCTGATCGACGACCTCGACGGGCGCGGCCTGCTCTTCCGTGAGCAGGTCTACGAGCACGCTTACCCGCACTGCTGGCGCTGCGGCACGGCGCTGCTCTACTACGCCAAGTCGAGCTGGTACGTCGCCACCTCAGCGGCGCGCGACGACCTGCTCGCCAACAACGAGCGGATCGGCTGGCACCCCGAGCACATCAAGCACGGCCGCTTCGGCAAGTGGCTCGAGAACAACGTCGACTGGGCGCTCTCGCGCGACCGCTTCTGGGGCACGCCGCTGCCGATCTGGGAGTGCGCGGCGGAGGGCTGCGACGGCCGCTTCTGCGCCGGCTCGGTGGCCGAGCTGCGCGAGCGCGCCAAGGGCGAAGTGCCCGCCGACCTGCACCGCCCCTACATCGACGAGGTCGCGGTCGAGTGCGGCGAGTGCGGCGGTGCGATGCGCCGCGTCGAGTCGGTGATCGACACCTGGTACGACAGCGGCGCGATGCCCTTCGCCCAGTTCCACTACCCGTTCGAGAACGAGGAGCTGTTCGCGGAGCGCTTCCCGGCCGACTTCATCTGCGAGGCGATCGACCAGACCCGCGGCTGGTTCTACACGCTGCTCGCCGAGTCGACCCTGCTTTTCGGCGAGTCGAGCTACCGCAACTGCGTCTGCCTCGGGCTGATCCTCGACGCCGAGGGGCAGAAGATGTCGAAGAGCAAGGGCAATGTGGTCGAGCCCTGGGAGGTGATCGATACCCACGGCGCCGACGCCTTCCGCTGGTACTACCTGACCGCGCAGCAGCCCTGGTCGGGCTACCGCTTCTCGGTCGAGACGGTGGGCGAGTCGGTGCGCCAGTTCCTGCTGACGCTGTGGAACACCTACTCGTTCTGGGTGCTCTACGCGAACGCGGAGAACCTGACCCCGGACGATTTCGACCCCCCCACCAGCTTCCGCTGTTCCTTTTCCTCGGATAGCGGGGATAAGGAACAGCGCAGCATGGGGGAGGACCTGGACCGGTGGGTGCTCTCGCGGTTGCAGGCGACGATCGCCTCGGTGACGGAGCAGATGGACGGGTTCGACTGCACGGCGGCCGGGCGCGAGGTCGCCGCCTTCGTCGAGGAGCTCTCCAACTGGTACGTGCGGCTCTCGCGGCGGCGCTTCTGGGAGGGCGACCGGGCGGCCTTCGCGACGCTGCGCCACTGCCTGCTGGAGACGGCGGCGATGCTCGCGCCGTTCACCCCGTTCCTCGCCGACGAGATCCACCTCAACCTGGCCGGCGGCGAGGCCGAGAGCCTCGGCGAGCTGCCCGACTCGGTCCACCTGCGCGACTTCCCCGCGCCCGACCCGGCGCTCGCCGACCCGGAGCTGGAGACGGCGATGGAGGCGGTGCGCCTGACCGTCGAGCTCGGCCGCGCCGCCCGCGCCCAGGCCAAGCTGAAGATGCGCCAGCCGCTGCGCCGCGCCGTGATCGTCGCCAGCGACGCCGAGCGCGCGGCGATCTCGGCCCGGGCCGGCCTGGTCAAGGCCGAGCTCAACGTCAAGCAGCTCGACTTCGTCAGCGAGGAGGGCGAGCTGGTCAGCTACGCGGTCAAGCCCAACTACCGCTCGCTCGGCCCCCGCTTCGGCAAGCGCATGCCCCAGGTCGCCGCGGCGGTCGAGGCGCTCGACCCCGTTCACGTCGCCGCGGTGATGGCGGAGGGAGGCGAGGTCGGGATCAATGTCGACGGCGACGAGCACGCGCTCGGCGCCGAGGAGGTCAACCTCTCGCTGCAGCCGCTGGAGGGCTACGAGGTCGAGGCCGAGGCCGGCCACGCCGTCGCCCTGCAGCTCGAGCTCGACGACGAGCTGCGCCGTGAGGGCCTCGCCCGCGAGATCGTCCACGCGGTCCAGAACGCCCGCAAGCAGGCCGGTCTGGAGATCACCGACCGGATCGAGCTCAGCCTCGGCGGCGACAAGGAGCTGCTCGCCGCGGCCGGCGCCCACGAGGACTACATCGCCGGCGAGGTGCTCGCAACCACGATCGCCTACGACGCCACCGGCGGAACCACCGCCAAGCTCGACGGCCGCGAGCTGACGATCGTGATCAGCTCTCCGGCTCGCCGATGATCAGGTCGGATTTCTTCGTGTCGGAGAACTTCACCCAGCAGTGCTCCGGGGGGACGCCGGCGACCTCGCCGAGGGCGGCCTCGATCCGCTTCGCGACCTCGGCCTTCTGCTCGTCGGAGCGGCCCTCGTACCAGTGGACGTGGACGAACGGCATCGGTAAGCCTGTGCTCGCTCCGGGCCCGGCGCTCTAGGCGAGCGCCGGCTCGAGCTCGGCCTCGAGGCGTCGCTTCGGCATCGCCCCGACGACTTTCTTCGCGATCGCGCCGTCCTTGAAGAGCAGCAGCGTCGGAATCGAGAGGACTTCGTACTGGGCCGCCGTCTGCTGGTTCTCATCGACGTTGAGGCTGAGGATCGTCAGGTTCTCGCGCTCGGCGTCGATCTCCTCGAGGACGGGATGGACGACGCGGCAGGGACCGCACCAGGGAGCCCAGAAGTCGACGAGCACGGGGCCGTCGGCCTCGAGGACGTCGGCTTTGAAGGTGGCATCGGTCACGTCGGTGAGCTTGCCGGTCACTGGTATCGGTCTCCCGTAAGTTGAGGTTCAGAGCTCAATACTTCAAAAAGTATAGCGACGGCCCTCGCCGTCGCGGGGCGGGTCTGCAGTTACCCGCGCAGAGGGCGGGCAAGCGCAGTTTCGACGATATGGGATCGTGCCGACGATGACCAACGCCGAGATCGCCGCCGCGCTCGACGAGCTGGGAGTGCTCTACGAGCTCGACGGCGCGGTCAAATACCGGGTGCTCGCCTACTCGACCGCCGCCAAGGCGATCCGCGAGAGCCCGGTCTCGGTCGCCGACCTCTCCGCGGCCGGGCGGGCGACCGAGATCCCCGGCGTCGGCAAGACCCTGGCGGAGAAGATCGGCGCGCTGCTGGAGAGCGGCGAGATCCCCGCCGCGACGAAGCTGAAGGCGAAGTTCCCGGCGACGCTGATCGAGGTCACGCGCGTCCCCGGCGTCGGGGCGAAGACCGCGAAGCTGCTTTTCGACGAGCTCGGCGTCGCCTCGCTCGAGGACCTCAAGGCGGCCGCCGAGGCGGAAAAGGTGCGCGACGTCAAGGGCCTCGGCCCGAAGGCGGAGGAGAACGTGCTGGCCTCGCTGGAGCGCCTCGGCGAGCCGGGCGAGGGCCCCGGGCGGCTGCTGCTCTCGGCGGTGCGGCCGATCGCCGAGGAGCTGGCCGCGGCGCTGCGCGAGCATCCCGCCGCCAACCGGGTCGAGGTGGCGGGCTCGGTGCGGCGCTGGGCCGAGACCTGCAAGGACATCGACCTGATCGCCACCGCCGAGCAGCCGGCCGCGCTCGCCGAGCATCTCGCCGGCCACGCGCTGATCGCGGCCGCCGGCAACCCCGGGCCGAACGGCCTCCGCGCCCAGACCCACAACGGGATCTCGGTCGACCTGCGGATCGTCGCGCCGGAGGCGTTCGGCAACCTGCTGCAGCACTTCACCGGCTCGGCGGCGCACAACGTGCAGCTGCGCGAAGCGGCGGTCGGCAGCGGGCTCTCCGTCTCCGAGCACGGCATCGTCGCGAGCGAGAGCGGCGAGACGACCCTCTGCGCGAAGGAGGAGGACGTCTACGCGCGGCTCGGCTACGCCTACATCGAGCCGGAGCTGCGCGAGGGGCGGGGCGAGCTGAAGGCGGCGCGCGGGGGCGAGCTGCCGGACCTGGTCGGCGCCGGCGACATCCGCGGCGACCTGCACTCGCACACCACCCTCTCCGACGGCCGCAACACGTTGGCGGAGATGGCCGCGGCGGGGCGCGAGCGCGGCTACGCCTACATGGCGATCACCGACCACTCGGCCAGCCACGGCTTCGGCGACCACGTCACCGCCGAGCGGCTCTGGCAGCGGATCGAGGAGGTGCGGGACTGGAACAAGGGGAAACGCGGCTTCCGGCTGCTCGCCGGGTCGGAGATCAACATCGGCCTCGACGGCGGGCTCGACTACCCCGACGACCTGGTCGCGGCGCTCGACTGGGTGGTGGCCAGCGTCCACACCTCGTTCTCGATCCCGGCGGCGGCGATGACCGAGCGCGTCCTGACCGCGATCGAGAACCCGAACGTCGACTGCATCGGCCACCTGACCGGCCGCCTGATCGGCCGCCGCGAGCCCTACGGGATCGACATCGAGGCGGTGGTCGAGGCGGCGGCCCGCAGCGGCACGATGCTGGAGATCAACGGCAACCCCAACCGCCGCGACCTCTCCGAGCACCACGCCCGTCTGGCCAGGGAGGCGGGCGTCGCGATCGTCCTCAACACCGACGCCCACGGCGTCGACACGCTCGACAACATGGTCTACGCGGTGGCCACCGCGAGACGCGCCTGGCTGACCGCGGACGACATCGCGAACACGCGCGGCTGGGCCGGGTTCAAACGGCTGCTGAAGTAGTCTGTCTGCACAGACAGAAAAATGCGCTAGTATCGGATCCGGTTGCGATCCCTGGGAGCCGATGTCCACCGGTAAGACGACCCGCTTCGGCGGGTCGTCTGCTAGACAAATGTCTACATACATATGTAGACTGGTGTCTGTCGCGAAAGCGGCGACGCCCCCGCTGGCGGATCCAGGCCCCGATATCGCAGTTGGGGAGTGAGGGTTCGACTCCCTCCGGGGGCGTAAATGTCCTGTCTGCGAGGATCTCCGCTATCATCGGCGGTGCGATATCGGGGCCTACGGATCCAACGGGCTCCCCAAGTTTGCAAACGGCCCGCTTCTGCGGGTCGTTTGCGTTCCGCGCCAGCGCCTCAGCCCGGCGCCCGCAGCCTGTCGCTGCGCAGGCCCGGCGTCCGCACGAGCTGGATCGGGCGCAGGGCGGAGTTGGGGACGACGTAGAACCTGACCCCGTCGCGGTCCTCGATGCCGAGCACGGCGGCCTCGCGGCTGCGCATCACCAGGGCGGCGAGCAGGGCGTAGCCGGCGCCGATCGCGGCGACGCCGGGGAAGAACAGGCCGAGGACCCCGGCGACGATCGCGGTCAGGGCGATCGGCCAGAGCCGGCCGGCGGAGATCCGCGCCGGCGACTCCGGCGGCAGCGAGGTCGCGGTGCGGGCGCGGGAGAGGGCGTCGCGGACGCCGCCGGCGGCGCGCGACGGCCGCCCCAGCCAGATCCCGATGACGAGCGCGATCGCCCACCAGGCGGCGGCGACGACGGCGACCGTGGCGTCGTCGTCGCGGCCGGCGGCGATCGCCGTGATCGCCCCCAGCGCCGTCGCCTCGGCGGCGGCGAGGAAGACGGTGACGCGCAGCAGGTCCGTGTAGGGCATCGCCGGGCCTCTACCCCGCGAGCGCCTCGAGCAGCGCCAGCCAGCCCTCCGGCCCCTCGACCGTCAGGTCGGCCTCCTCGCCGATCTCGGCGGGGCCCTCCGCCGAGAGGACGCCGACGCAGGCCGCCGTCTCCAGCTCGCCCTCCGCCTGCAGCTCGCGCAGCCGCCGGAAGGCGTCGAGGTCGGTGCGGTCGTCGCCGGCGTAGGCGGCGGCCGTCACCCCGTCGGCGGCCAGCAGCGCCGCCACCGCGGCGTCCTTGCCGCCGCCGCCCGGCGGGCGCAGCTCGAGCACCTTGCGGCCCCAGCGCAGCTCGAGCCCGGCCCGCCCGGCCGCCGCGCCGATCTCGTGCGCGTGCGCCTCGGCCGCCTTCTCGTCCTCGGCGCCGCGCCAGTGCAGCGCCTGGATCGGCCCCTTGTCCTCCAGCCGCAGGCCGGCGGCGGCCGGGTCCGCGGCGCCCAGTCCGGCGAGGAAGCGCGCCGCATCGCCCTCGCGGCCCTGCAGCGAGGGGTCGAAGCGCGGCGCCGCCTCGCCGGGCAGCAGCAGTTCGAGCCCGTGGTTGCCCGCGTAGGCGATGCCCTCGACCCCGACCAGTCGCCGCGCCTCCTCCGCCCGCCGCCCGGAGACACAGCCGACCAGGCCGTAGCGCTCGCCCAGCCGGGCCAGCAGCTCGCTCGCCCGGGCCGGCACCGCGGCCTGCTCGGGCCGCGGGACGATCGGCGCCAGGGTCCCGTCGACGTCGGTGAAGATGGCCGCGCGCGCGACATCCTCCCGCAACCGCGCCAGCGGCCCAAGCCCCGTCCCGCGCTCCCCTCTGCCGGATTCGGGAGACACTGGCGCTTAGTATCGCGCGATGCCCTCCGACCGCACGTTGAAGCTCGCCGCGGTCGGCACCCTGGCAGGCGTCTTCAGCGGCCTCTTCGGGGTCGGCGGCGGGACCGTGATCGTGCCCCTGCTGATCTTCTGGTTCGGCTACGGGGAGCGGCTCGCGACCGGAACCAGCCTCGGCGCGATCGTCCTGATCGGCTTGCTCGGCGCCCTCGCCCAGGGCGGCTTCTACGGCAACGTCCACGTCGGCACCGGCCTGCTGCTCTCGATTCCCGCGGTGATCGGCGTCGTGATCGGCACCGCGGTCCAGCAGCGGATCCCGCAGCGGGCGGTCTCGCTGCTCTTCGCCGTCCTGCTCGTCGGCGTCGCGATCGAGTTGATCGTCGGATGAGCGCCGACGTCCTGATCGCGATCCTGATCGCCGCGGCCGGCGGCCTCGCCGGCGGCCTGGTCGGCGTCGGCGGCGGCATCCTCTTCGTCCCGGCGCTGACGATCTTCCTCGGCCTCAGCCAGGTCGAGGGCGAGTCGACCTCGCTGCTGATGATCGTCGTCGTCGCCCTGATCGGCGCCGCCCGGCAGAAGGGCTACGGCAACCTCAACCTGCGCGACGCGGTCGTGATCGGCGCGCTCTCGCCGCTCGGCGTGCTGGTCGGCGTCGTCGTCGCCAACGAGGTTCCCCAGCGCGCCCTCGAACTCTCCTTCGCCGCCCTCGTCCTGTTCATCGCCTACGGCCTCTTCCGCCGCGCGCTCGCGCCGCAGCCCCAGGACTAGGCTCGTCCGGCGGCCAACAGGCATCGACTACGCTCAATATGTGGACTCACTGACCTGGCACGGCGATCTGCCCCAGCTCCGCTCGCCGGTGCTCGTCTGCGCCTTTCGCGGCTGGAACGACGCCGCCGGCGCCGCCTCCGCCGCCCTTGGCGCGGTCGCCGATTCGTTCGACGCCGAGCGCATCGCCGAGGTCGACCCCGAGGACTACTTCGACTTCCAGGCGACGCGGCCGACGATCGTCCTCTCCGAAGGGCAGACGCGCCATATCGAGTGGCCGCAGAACGACCTGATCGCGATCCGCATCGCCGGCGCCGAGCGCGACCTCGTCCTCTTCGACGGCACCGAGCCGAACCTGCGCTGGCGCACCTTCTCGGAGACCCTGGCTACCGCAGCGGACGCGCTCGGCGCGGAGATGGTGGTCACGCTGGGGGCGCTCGTCGCCGAGGTCTCGCACACCCTGCCGGTCCCGATCACCGGCCTCGCCTCGGACGAGCAGCTGGTCGAGGAGCTCGACCTGCAGCGCTCCAACTACGAGGGCCCGACCGGGATCGTCGGCGTCGTCCACGACTGCTGCCGCCAGCTCGGGATGAGCTCGGCCTCGCTCTGGGCGGCGGTGCCGCACTACGTCTCGGCGGTGCCCAACCCGAAGGCCGCGCTGGCGCTGCTGCGCCGGCTCGAGGGGCTGACCGGGATCGCCGTCGACGCGACCGAGCTGGAGGAGGAAACCGCCAGCTACGAGGAGCAGATCGGCCGCGCCGTCGCCGCCAACCCGGAAATCGCCGAACTGGTCGAGCGGATCGAGGCCGACCAGGTCGAGCAGCTCGGCGAGGGCGGCGACGAGTTGCCCTCCGCCGACACGATCGCCCGCGAGTTCCAGCAGTTCCTGCAGCAACGCCGCGGCGAGTCGAACTAACTCTCCGCCGCCGGGCAGATAAGGCGGTAGTCGCACCAGCCGCAGACGGTCGGCGAGGGGCGCGGCTCGAAGTCCTGGCCGAGGATTCCCTCGCCGACCTGCAACACGGTGCGCTCGACCCGCTCGGCGTCGCCGGCCCCGACCGGCGCGGCGACTTTCTCGGCGTCGAGCACGTAGTAGTAGCTGCCGGTGCTCGCCTCCAGGTCCCAGGCCTCGCCCGCCGCCAGCCGGTAGAGCGCCAGCTGCAGGTCGCTCTCCAGGGCCGCTTCGCTCTTGCGCTCGCCGGTCTTGTAGTCGATCAGCTCGTGGCTGCCGTCCGGCAGGCGGTCGACCCGGTCGACCCGGCCGCGCACCTGGTGCTCGCCGATGCGGATGTCGAACTTGCGCTCCAGCCAGACCGGCTCGCCCTCCGCCTCGCTCTCGCGCTCCCAGTAGAGGCGGATCGCCTCGCGCGCCCGGTCGCGGAACTGCAACTCGTCGTCGCTGCCGCCGAAGCCCGTGCGCCGCCAGCCGGACTCGAACAGCTCGATCAGCCGGCCCAGCCCCTCCTCGCTGCCCTGGTCGTCGCCCTCCTTGTGGAAGCGCTCGAGCACGTTGTGGATCAGGATGCCGAAGCGCTGGTTGATCGTCGGCTCCTGGGGGATGCCGAAGACGCGCCTGAACTTGTACTTCAGCGGGCAGGTCAGGTAGAGGTCGAGGTCCGAGGCGGAGAGGCTGAGCGCGCCGTCGCCGCGGCGCGGCAGGAAGGCCTCCAGCGAGGGCTCCTGGCGGGCGTCGATCAGCTTGCGCCGGCCCTCGCGCTCCTGCTCGGAGCCGAGCAGGTAGGAGTCGAGCGAGGAGGCGTCGAGCTCGGTCTGCTGCTCGGGCGTGGCGACCTGGCGCAACAGTCCGTTGACCGCCTCGATCGCCTCCGCGGTGGCCTCGTCGCCGGGCCGCTGGGCGAGCGCCGCCAGCTTGAGCAGCTCGAGGTAGCGGGCGATCGCCCGGTTGACGTCGATCGCCGTGTCGAGGCGCGGCTCGGAGAGCTCCCGCCCCGCCCGCCAGGACGCCTCCAGCACCTGCTCGCGCAGCGTGCGGTAGGTCGCGTGCAGGCCTTCGGCCGGCCCGAACAGCTCCTCCTCGTGCAGCTCCTCCTCGCCGCCGGCGGCGGCGAGGGCGGCGGCATGGAACTCGGAGGGACGCGCCTCGCCCCCCTCGCCGCGCTCGACCCGGGAGAGCACCAGCCCGCCGCGCGCCGGCCGCCCGATCCGCTCCGCCCCGGCGTCGCGCTCCATGCCGAGCACGAAGACATGCTCGAACTCGAGGCCCTTGACCGCATTGCGGGTCAAGCCCTGGACCGCGCCGCGCGCGGGCGGCTCGCTGACCCCGGTTGGCTCGACTCCGGCGTCGGCGACGGCCGTGATGTAGCGGACGAAGTCGCGCGTCGAGCTATTCGACTCGCGCTGTGCCCATTCTGCCGCCAGCTCGGCGAGCCGAGAGAGACCCAGCAGCCGCTCGGCGACCTCCGGCTGCGCCGCGAACAGCCGCTGCCGCCGCAGCCCAACCGTCTCGATCAGGCGGCGGACGAAGACATCCGCACGGCGTTCCTCGATAACGGCCGAGGCTGCGCCGTACAGCTTGAGGAAGGACTGGATCCGCTCGCGTGCCTCGGGTGAGATCTGGGGGCTCTCCAGCGCCGCTTCGCAGGCCGAGACCAGATCGAGCTTGCGCCGCCGCGCGATCGTGGTCAGCCGCGCGAGGTCGGCCGAGCGCAGCTCGACCGGCGGTCGCGTCAGCGCGCGAGCAGCCGCCGCGGAGTCCCCTGGGTCCGCGAGCACCCGCAACCAGGCGATCGCGTCCCTTACCTCCGGACGCTTGAAGAGCGCGGCGGGGCCCGACATGTGGAATGGAATCCCGCGCTCCTCCATCGCCGCAGCCACCGGATTCCCCTTCTCGTGATGCTCGACGAGCACGCAGATCTCATCCGGTGCGACCCCGTCGGCGATCAGGTGCTCCGCTTCGCGAGTTACGGCTTGCGCCTGCGCCCGCTCATTCGGGCAGCGCCAAAACCGCACCGGCGGATCCCGAAACTGCCTGACCAGATCGACCGAAGCCACAAGCGGCGCGGAGGGGGTGTCCGAGTGGGCGCGGCGTCCTGTTTTTCGCCCCACCTGCTCAGCGGGCGGCGCATCGTCCCCAGGCGAAAAACCCAGCGCCCACTCGGACACCCCCTCCGCGCCGCCCCCCGCATCGAGCGCATATAGATGATTCGCGTTGTCCCCGGCGAGCGCGGCGAGAATCGCTCGCTGAGCCGGCGTCGTGTCCTCCAGCTCGTCGACCATCACGAACTCGAACCGGTGAGCGACCTCAACGCGGACGTCGGGACGCTGGTCGAGCAGCTTGCTCAGGGTGAGGTAGACGTCGCCGCGGTCGAGGCTGCAGGTGGCGGCGAGGATGCGGTCGTGGGCCGCGGTCAGTTCGGCGAGTTCTGGGTCGGGCGGATCGGCGCCCGCCTTGACCTCGTCGACCTGCTCCAGCAAACGGGCGAGCAGGCCGGCCGGGTTGCCGCGGATCTGCTGGTTGCGGAGCGGCAGCTCATCGAGCCGGTCGAGCAGCAGCGCGAGCCGCTCGGCGGGGCCGAGGACGCTGAAGAAGGGGTCGAGACCGGCGGCGGTCGCGTGCTCGCGCAGCAGCCGCTCGCAGAGCTGCTCCCAGGTGCCGATCCAGAGCTCTTCGAGGGGCCGGTCGAGCAGCTGCTCGACCCGCTTGCGCAGGCGCCCCGCCGTGGCCCCGGTCGCGGCGAGGAGGAGGATCCGCTGCGGCGCGGTTCCCTCCGCGACCAGCCGCTCGAAGCGGCGGGCGAGAACCTCGGTCTTGCCGGTGCCGGCCGCGCCGCTGAGCAGCAACCGGCCGGAGCGGTGGGCGATCGCGCGCTGCTGGGGCTCGGCGAGGGCAAGCATGGTCCAACGCTACCTGGACCGCGCGGTCGGGCGGCCTCCATAGGATGCGGGGGATGAACGTCCGCAGCGCAGACTGGCTGGAAATCTGCCGCCGCATCGTCGTCGCCCAGCAACGCCTGTTCGAGCAGACGCCGGGGCGCGAGGCCCGCACCGAGTACGAGGGGGTGGGCGAGGGAGGCGACCGCAGCCTCGCCATCGACCGCCGCTGCGAGGACGTCGTCTTCGCCGAGCTCGACCGGCTGGCCGCGGCGGGCGCCTCCTTCCTGGCGATCTCCGAGGAGCGCGGCGAGGTCGTCTTCGGCGAGGGCGGTCCGGCGCGGGTGGTGATCGATCCGATCGACGGCTCGCTGAACGCCCGCCGCACGCTGCCCTCGCACAGCCTCAGCCTCGCCGTGGCGTCCGGGCCCTCGATGGCCGAGGTCGAGTTCGGCTACGTCTTCGATTTCGGCGCCGGCGAGGAGTTCGCCGCCGCCAGGGGCGAGGGCGCGACCCTCGACGGCGCCCCGGCCGAGGTCGCCCCCGACGGCGAGACGCTCGAGCTGCTCGGGATCGAGTCGGCGGCCCCGGTGCATATGCGGCAGCTGGAGGAGACCCTGGACGGCCAGGTATTCCGGCTGCGGGTGATCGGCTCGATCGCGATCACGGTCTCCTACGTCGCCGCCGGGCGCCTCGACGGGATGCTCAGCATGCGCCCCTGCCGCTCGGTCGACATCGCCGCAGCCCAACTGATCGTCCGCGAGGCCGGCGGCGCGGTCGTCTTCGGCGAGCTCGGCCTCGACGAGGCCGAGCTCGGGCTCGACGCGCGCTATCCCGTTTGCGCCGCCGCCGGGGAGCAGGGCCTCGCGGTGATTCGTAACGCATCCGGATAACCGGGTTAGAACACGTGTTCGGAAGAACATATGTTCGCTACACTCGCGGACGGTCCCCCGACAAACCACCCGAAGGGATGAACTTCGTTGGCTACCAAAAAAACGAGTAAAGCAAGCAGAACCACCCCCAAAAAACGGCAATCGCGGCCGAAAGGCACTCCCGCCCCCTCGCCTTCCCGCGCCGAGCAGGCCCGCTCCGCCGCCGAAAGCGCCGTCGACGTACCGGTCGGTGTCGTGCTCGAGGTCAGCGACCGCGTCACCGAGCTGGTCGAGCCGTTCAGCGGCCGCAGCGCCGCTGAGAAACAGCTCAAGTCCTACGGCACCCGCCTGCGTCGCACGGTGAAGCGCAGCGAGCGTCGCGGCGCCGTCGCCCGCCGCAAGGCGAGCAGCGAAGCGAAGAAGACCCGCAACAAGGTCGAGCGCGAGGCGCGCAAACGCCGCCGCACGGTCGAGACGACGCTGAAGAGCAACCGCGCCGAGGTTGAGCAGCGGGTCCGCAAGGCGATCGACGAGCAGTCCTCGCGCGCCCAGGATCTCGTCGGCCAGGTGAGCGACCAGCTGGCTGCTCTGCGTTAGGGGGACACCCTCTCTCAGTTGCCTCTCACCAGGACTGGCCGCGAGCCTCCGGGCTCGTAGGGCCAGTTCTGCTGAGCTGGAACGAAAGCTCGGAACTGGAAGCGGGCGCCTCGGCTGTCGTTGTCGCTGAAGCTGTAGGCGTAGCGGAAGCGGCCGTTGCGGTTGGTCTTCAGGGTGCGGAACGATGACCAGGGTAGGCCCGGCAGGCGGAACTGGAGCTGCACCGACTCCGGCGCCGGGATCGTTCTGGCGCTGGCCGCCACCCGGCCGCGGAAGACGATCGGGGCGCCGCCTACCTTGGCCACCCGGGAAGAGGCCCGCAGGCGCACGCGGCTGCGGACCCGGAGCTTGAGTGTGTTCGCTGACGAGCGGGCCAACGTCGGAGTGCCCGCGAAGCTGACCTCGATCTCGCGGCTTGGGCCGGGGGCGATGCGGTGTGCGAAGCCGCCTCCCGGCATCGTCCTGACCGTCGAGACCCGCGTCGACGGGCGGGCGCCGGCGGCGAAGCGCTCGACGATCCGCAGTGGCGCTCCGGCTAGCGGTGAGTTGCGGCCGGTGGTAAGGCGGCCGGCGATGCGGACGCTGCGGCCGAACGGCGTCGCCCGCTCCAGCCTGCCGCGGTGGAAGCCGGCGCGCAGCGTGCTCGCCGCCTTGAGCGGGTTCGAGAGGGTCATCGCCGTGCCGTCGCGGCGCCGGCTCGTCGCGGTGAGGTTGCCGGCCGCGTCGTGGGCGATCGCCCGGAACTCGTATACACCCCGCGGATACGCGTCCGAGTGCCAGCGGGCGCGCAGCTCGCCGCCGGCCGGGGGCGCGGCGGGCAGCGGCTCGAAGCGGTCGCCCGAGCCGGCCGGGCGGATCCCGATCCAGCCCCGCGCCGGGTCCGGCCCGGAGAGCGGGTCGGCGATCCGGACCCGGATGAGGTCGGGGTCGCGCGGGTCCTGGGAGTTGGCGAAGCCCGCCTCCGGCGGGGTGCGGTCGATCCGCACCCAGGCCGTCCGCGGGGCGCTGTTGGCGACGCCGTTGCGGGCGGCGCCGTCGTCGACGTTGCCGGCCGCGTCGCGCGCGTAGTAGGCGACCAGGTGGGCGCCCTCGGCGACCACGTCGGTGCTCACCGAGCCGCCCAGCGCGATCGCCGGCGCGCCGGCGCCGACCCGGATCGCGGTGACGGGGGGCGGGCCGCCGCTGCGCGGCGCCATGCCCGAGCCGGAGTCGCTCGCCGTCGCGGTCAGACGCGCGATCCCGTTCGTCCAGCCGGCGGGCGCGCCGGCCAGCCGCGTGACCGGGTCGGCTAGGTCGACGCGGAGCAGCGCGTGCCCGTCCGCCACCGACTTCATCCCCGAGCCCGAGACGGCGACGGCGCGCAGGTGGGCGGCGCCCTGCGGCAGCGCCGCGATCGTCATCTCGTCGTCCGCCGCCCCGCCCGGCAGCGTCGTCTCGGCCGGCGTGCAGCGGTCGGCGGCGGCGCAGGGCGAAACGTTCGCGCCGCCGCCGACCGAGACGGCGTAGCCGCGGATCCCGGAGAGCGGCGGCGGCCCCGCCGGGTGGCTGAGGCGGACCGGCAGCGGGAAGGCGGCGCGGCCGAGCCATTCGGGCAACGGCAGCGGCTCGATCGCGGCCGGCCGGGCATCGTCGAAGCGCAGCTGCGCGGTCGCCGCCGGGCTCAGCTCCCCGGCCGCGTCGCGCAGCCAGACTTCCGCGGTGTAGACGCCGGGGACGCCCGCCGCGGCCCGCACCGAGGCCGCGTTGCTTGTCGGCGCGGCCACTTCCTCTTCGAGCACGGCGCCGCCGGGATCGCGGACCCGGTAGTGGGCGGCGGTCAGGGCCGGGCCGTCGCCGACCGGCGGGCTCGTCCAGGTGAGCTGGAAGCCGGGGTCGGCGCGCCAGCCGGCGCCGTCGACCACGGTCAGGTCCGCCGGCCGCGGCGGGCTCGCCGCGGCTGGGGCGCCGGTCGCGGCCAGCCCGGCGCTGAGCGCCGCCAGGATCGCCGCCCAGCCGCGCCCGCTCAAGGGCCGAACTCCCCGGCGGCGGTGCCGCTGGAGGCACCGGACGGCGCGGCGGCCGGTTCGGCTGCGGCGGCTGGGCCCGGTTCGGACGGTGGCGGCGCGTATTCGACCGCGCCCGCTTCGCTCGCGCCGGGGTCCGGCTCGGCGGCGTCCGGCTCGGTCGCGGGCTGTAGCTCCGGCGCCGGCTCCGGCTCGGCCGGCGGCGCCGCCGGCTCGTACTCGACCGGCTCCGGGCCCGTCGATTCGATCACCCGCTCCGCGACCCGCTCGACCGTCGCCGGCCTGACCGGCTCCGGCCCGATCCCCAGCGGCGCCGGCACGATGCCGCCGGCGACGCAGGCGGTGGCGCCACCGACGGCCCCGGCGCAGATCGCCAGCCCCTTCGCCAGCGCCGCCATCCCGGCGCCCCTGGCGCCGCCCGCGGCAGCCACCTGGGTGACGCCTTCGCCGGCCCCCCCACCGCCGCCGGGTAGTCGGGTCTGCACGCCGATGAACAGTTCCTGCGCGCGCTCGAGCAGCGAGCGCGAGAGCGGCAGCGCCGGGGCCAGCGCGGCGACCGCGGCCGGCGTCGCGCGGTAGGCGCGCATCGCCGCCCGGCAGGCCCCGCAGGCGCGCAGGTGCTCGCGCACAGCGGCCGCGTCCCCGGCACCGGCCTCGCCGTCGCAGTAGGCGGAGAGCAGCGGGCCGAGCTCGGCGCAGCGCTCCCCGTCCTCGCTCGCGGTGAGAATGCGGCGAAAGCGCTCGCGTCCCTCGGCCAGGCAGCGGTTCACCTTGGTCTGGCTGTAGCCGGTGCGTTCGCCGATCTCGGCGTAGGAGTAGCCCGCGGCGAGCAGGGTCAGCGAGCGCAGCTCGGCCGGCTTCAGCGCCCGCAGCGCCTCGCGACTGCGGACGACGCGCTCGCGCTGCTCGAGGCGCTCGTCCGGTCCGGGGTTGATCGCGACAAGCCGCGCGGTCAGGTCGTCGCCGGCCTCGTCGCCGACTCCCAGCAGCCGTTCGCGGTAGGCCCGGATCGCCAGCGCCTCGTGTTTGACGACGGTCTTCGTCCAGCGGATCAGCTCGCGCGGCCGCTCGCTCGGCGCTTTGACGAGGAGGATCTCCAGCGCGCGCTGGTAGGCGTCCTCGGCGTCCTCCTCGCAGAGCGAGTAGCGCCGCGCGGTCTGGCGCAGCTCGGACTCCTCGCGAGCGATCAGCTCGACGGCGGCGCGCTTGCGCCCGGCTGTTGCGAGACCTCCCTGCACCGGTCAGCTCCGTTGTCCGAACATGCCATGTAGAGCCTGGGACGGGGCCGGGTTCTCCCCCCTTCTGGACGGGTGGCCGGTCGGAAAGCCCGCTATTTGCGAACTCCCGCGTTTATACCCCGGCTGCGGGCCGCGCCTGTAGGATCCGCGGCGATGAGCACCTGCGTGATCACCGGCGGCGCCGGCTTCCTCGGCTCCCACCTCTGCGAGCACCTGCTCGGCAAGGGCCAGCGGGTGATCTGCATCGACAACCTCGAGACCGGCTCGCTGCAGAACATCGAGCACATCCGCGACGACGCCTTCGAGTTCCGCCACGTCGACATCACCGAACGGGTCGACATCGCCGAGGACGTCGACTTCATCTACCACCTCGCCTCGCCGGCCAGCCCGATCGACTACCTGCGCCTGCCGCTGCACACGCTCAAAGTCGGCTCGCACGGCACCCACCACATGCTCGGCGTCGCCAAGTTCAAGCGCGCCCGCTTCCTGCTCGCCTCGACCAGCGAGGTCTACGGCGACCCCCAGGTCCATCCCCAGACGGAGGACTACTGGGGGCACGTCAACCCGATCGGGCCGCGCGGCGTCTACGACGAGGCGAAGCGCTACGCCGAGGCGCTGACGATGGCCTACCACCGCCAGCAGGGCGTCGACACCTCGATCGTGCGGATCTTCAACACCTACGGCCCGCGGATGAGGGCGCACGACGGGCGGGCGATCCCGACCTTCCTGCGCCAGGCGCTGAAGGACCAGCACCTGACCGTCTTCGGCGACGGCAGCCAGACGCGCAGCTTCTGTTACGTCGACGACCTGATCCGCGGCATCGTCGCCCTCGCCGAGTCCGACGTGCACACCCCGGTCAACGTCGGCAACCCGAACGAGTTCACGCTGCTCGAGCTGGCCAAGGCCGTGATCGAGGTGACCGAGTCGCGCTCGGAGATCATCCACGAGCCGCTGCCGGTCGACGACCCGCAGCAGCGCCAGCCCGACATCAGCCGCGCCCGCGACCTGCTCGGCTGGGAGCCGCAGATCGAGCTCAACGACGGCCTGCGGCGCACGATCGAGCGGTCAGGAGTGGAGCGCCTCGCCGGTGCCTCCGACTGACGAGCCCCGCACGATCGCGCCGCTGGTCGGCCCCGAGGACGAGCGCGTCTTCACCGACTCGGGAATCGAGATCGACCGCCTCTACGACGAGGACGACGTCGCCCCGGGGCTCGACGAGCGCCTCGGCGAGCCCGGCGCGCCGCCCTTCACCCGCGGCATCCACGCGGGGATGTACCGCGACCGGCTCTGGACGATGCGCCAGTACGCCGGCTTCGCCTCCCCCGAGGACACCAACGAGCGCTATCGCTACCTGATCGAGCACGGCTCGACGGGCCTCTCGATGGCCTTCGACCTGCCGACCCAGCTCGGCCGCGACTCCGACGACCCGCTCTGCGAAGGCGAGGTCGGCCGCACCGGGGTCCCGATCGACACGATCGAGGACATGCGGATCTGCTTCGACCGGATCCCGCTCGACGGCGTCTCTACCTCGATGACGATCAACGCCCCGGCGGCGATCCTGCTGCTGCTCTACGAGCTGGTCGGCGAGGAGCAGGGGGTGCCGTCCGAGAAGCTGCGCGGCACGGTCCAGAACGACGTGCTGAAGGAGTACATGGCGCGCGGCAACTACATCTACCCGCCCGAGCCGACGATGCGGCTGACCACCGACATCTTCGAGTACTGCCGCGAGAACGTGCCGAAGTGGAACACGATTTCGATCTCCGGCTACCACATCCGCGAGAAGGGCTGCTCGGCCGTGCAGGAGGTCGCCTTCACGCTCTCCAACGCGATCGCCTACGTCGAGGCGGCGCTCGAGCGGGGCCTCAAGATCGACGAGTTCGCCAACCGCCTCGCCTTCTTCTTCAACTGCCACAACAACGTCTTCCAGGAGGTCGCCAAGTTCCGCGCCGCGCGGCGGATGTGGGCGCAGATCGTCAAGCAGCGCTTCGCGGCGCAGGACCCCGGCTCGATGAAGATCCGCTTCCACACGCAGACCGGCGGCGTGACGCTGCAGGCCCAGCAGCCCGAGGTCAACATCATCCGCGTCGCCCTGCAGGGCTTCGCCGCGGTCGCCGGCGGCACCCAGTCGCTGCACACCAACGGCTTCGACGAGGCGCTGGCGCTGCCGACCGAGCGCTCGGCCCGGATCGCCCTGCGCACCCAGCAGGTGCTCGCCCACGAGTCCGGCGTCGCCGACACGGTCGACCCCTTCGCCGGCTCCTACTTCGTCGAGTCGCTGACCGACGAGATCGAGGCGCGCTCCTGGGAGCTGATCGGCAAGGTCGAGGAGATCGGCGGCTCGGTCGAGGCGCTGGAGTTCATGCAGCGCGAGATCGAGGAGTCGGCGCACTCCTACCACGAGCGCTACAAGGGCGGCCAGGACATCGTCGTCGGCGTCAACAAGTACGTAACCGACCAGGTCGACGACGTCGACATCCTCCGCGTCGACCCGGAGTCCGAGGCGCGCCAGCTGACCCGCCTGAAGGCCTTCAAGGAGCGCCGCGACCAGGCCGCGGTCGAGGCCGGCCTGGAGGCCGTGCGCGACGTCGCCCGCGGCGAGGGCAACCTGCTCGCGCCGATCCGCGCCGCGCTCGCCGCCGACGCCTCGATCGGCGAGGTCTGCGGCGCGATGCGCGACGTCTTCGGCGAGTACAAGGGCGGCGCGTTCTTCTAGCTTCCAGTACGCGGTCAGCGGCCGATGTGGAAGCCGATCAGCTTGGGCACTTCGGTGACCAGGGAGCTGAGGGTGTGCGGGGTGCGACCGGTCAACTCGGCCTCCTCCCGGCTGACGAGGGCCCTGCGGATGAGCTCGCCGCCCAGCCAGTGGAAGGGCTCCGGGGGGACGCGTTGGGGGTCGGGGTCGACGAAGGGGAGGCGGGAGTGGTCGTCGCTGCGGCCCAGGGCCAGCGAGGCGAGGGTGCGGGCGACCATGTGGGACGGGCCCACGCCGTTGCCGGTGTAACCCGCGGCGGCGAAGGCGTTGCCGCCGCGTAGCGGCACGACCACGGGCAGGTGGGTCGGCGAGACGTCGATCGGGCCGCCCCAGGCGTGGGTGAGCCTGCGACCGGCCAGGCCGGGGAAGTACTCGCGCAGGCGGGCGGCCGTGGCGGCGATCACCGCCGGGTCGAGCTCGGCGCGGCCGCGCAGGCGGGCGCCCATCGCGATCTGGCCGCCGCCCCAGCCAAAGGCGATGCGGCCATCGGGCGTGGTGCGGAAGTAGTCGATCAGGGCGCGGCTGTCGGTGATGCACTCGCCGCCCGTCCAGCCGATCTCCTCGAGCAGCTCGGGCACCGGCTCGGTGAGGACGATGTGGGAGGAGGTGAGCGTCAGCGCGTTGCGCAGCGGCCCCCCAGGTGCTTTCGCCGCCCCGCCGATAGCCACAATCGCAACCCCGGCGCGGACCAGGCCCCGGTCCGTCCTCGCGATCACCCCACCACCATCCACCGATCGCAGCTTTTTCGGGTCTATAGACCCCACAAAGCTGCGATCGGCCCCGAGGCGACGAACCGGCGAGCGCTCGTAGATCTCGACCCCAGCGGCAAGCAGGTGCTCGCGCAGGCCAAAAAGCGCCAGGCGGGCGGGCTGGACGGTGGCCGCGTCGGGGTAGAAGGCGCCGCCGCGAAAGGCGGGCGAGGCGCAGCGCTCAGCGACCTCCTTCTCACTCAGGGCCTGAACGACCCCTGTGTTCCTGTCGGATCCGTCGCCTCCCCCCTCACCCAGCCCGCGGCAGGCCTCCAGCGCCTCGTTCCAAACGCCGTCATGCGCGGCCGCCGTCGATACCTGCAGGTAGCCGCCGCGCCTGAACCAGGCATCGACGCCCTCGTCCCGGCAGAAGCCCTCCACCCCGTCGATCGCGTCGCGCGCCGCCCGCGCCACCGCCAGCGCCCCCTCGCCCCCCCAGCGCCGTCGCATGTTCGGCAACGAGAACCACATCGAGTTGCAGAACCCCCCGTTGCGCCCACTCGGCCCAAACCCGCAGACATCCCCCTCGAGCAGCACCACGCTCGCCTCGGGCTCCAACCGCTTCAGGTGCCACGCGGCCCACAGCCCCGTATACCCACCACCGATCACAACAACATCGGCGCTCCGCTCCCCGACCAGCTCCGGCAACGGCGAGACCTCCCCCGCCTCCTCCAGCCAGTAGCCATGAGCGGTGTGCTTCACGAACAAAGTCTCGCACGCGCCCGACAGAGGGCCGGGGGTGTCCCACCCGCGCAGCGGCGTCCTGTTCTCGCCCCACCCACAACCTCGGACGGCCGCGCCCGGCGAGGCGAGAAACCCAGCCAGCGGGTGGGACACCCCCGGCCCTCCCTGGCAAGGCGAGGGACACCCCATCCCCTCCCCATACACTCCCGGCCGATGCCCACCTTCGACCTGCTGGCCGACCTGCCGCTCGAGATCGAGGGCTACGAGCTGAGCGGGCTGGAGCACCAGACGCCCGGCTTCGAACGGCTCACCACCGTGATCCACCTCTGGGGCGGCGGCGAGGACGGGCTCGGCGAGGACGTCACCTACGACGCCGTCGACCACATCGCCCTGCAGGACGCCGGGCCGGCGCTCGACCTGACCGGCTTCGCGACGCTGGGCGAGTTCTGCGAGCTGATCGGCGGGCTCGACACCTTCCCGGTCGAGCCGCAGCGCGAGGTCTCGCGTCGCTACCGGCGCTGGGCCTACGAGTCGGCGGCGCTGGACCTCGCCCTGCGCCAGGCCGGCACCGGGATCGAGGCGGCGCTGCGGCGCGAGGCCCGCGCGGTCACCTTCGTCTGCTCGATGCGCCTCTCGGGCGGCCCCGACGAGCCGTCCTCGATCGAGACGCTGCAGCGCAAGCTCGACCCCTACCCCGGGCTGCGCTTCAAGCTCGACCCGACCAACGACTGGACCGACGAGCTGATCGCGGCGCTGGTCGAGACCGGCGCGATCGACTCGCTCGACCTGAAGGGCTTCTACAAAGGCACCGTCGTCGACGTCGAGACCGACCCGGAGCTGTACGGCAAGCTGATCGAGGCCTTCCCCGAGGCCTGGCTCGAGGACCCGGACGTCAACGAGGACACGCGGCCGCTGCTGGAGCCGGTCCGCGACCGCCTCACCTGGGACGCGCCGATCCACTCGATCGCCGACATCGAGGCGCTGCCCTGGCAGCCGCGCATGGTCAACGTCAAGCCCTCGCGGATCGGCGGCCTGCGCGACCTCTGCGAGACCTACGACTACTGCGCCGAGCGCGGCATCGGCGCCTACGGCGGCGGCCAGTGGGAGCTCGGCGTCGGCCGCGGCCAGATCCAGGTGCTCGCCTCGCTCTTCCATCCCGACGCCCCCAACGACACCTCGCCGCGCGGCTACAACGAAGCCGACCCGCCGCCGGGGCTGCCGACCAGCCCACTGCTGCCGATGCTGACGCCCAGCGGGTTCCGCTGGGCCGACTGAAAGGAAGAAGATGGCCGAGAAGAGCTTTCCCGACGCCCTCAACGAGCAGATCGCCAACGAGTTCGCCGCCTCCCAGCAGTACGTCGGCGCGGCCGTCTACTACGACGCCGAGACGCTGCCCCGCCTCGCTCAGTTCTTCTACCGCCAGGCGCTCGAGGAGCGCGAGCACGCGATGATGATGGTCCAGTACCTGCTCGACGTCGGCGAGCCGGTCCAGATCCCGGACATCAAGTCGCAGGAGACCAGCTACGCGGACGGGATGGCGCCGGTGAAGATGGCGCTCGAGCAGGAGAAGCGGGTCAGCGATGAGATCTTCGCCCTGTTCGAGCTGGCCCGCGAGGTCAAGGACTACCGCGCCGAGCACTTCATGCAGTGGTTCGTCAAGGAGCAGGTCGAGGAGGTCGCCTTGATGGGCGACCTGCTCAACGTGGTCGAGCGCTCCAGGGACAACCTGCTGCTGGCCGAGGACTACATCGCCCGCGAGGCGCCGGGCGAGGAGAGCGGCGACCCGACCGCGCCGCCGGCGGCGGGCGAGGGGTAGATCCCAGCGGCGTTCCCAGGCCGAGCCCAATTGTTAATCCGGTACTGATTCGTCCACAGAATGCCGCTCGGGGTGTACAATTGCGTTTATCGTGAATCTCACCGGGGTGATTGAGAAGGAGCGCCTCCCAGCCGGCCGCGAGGCCCTGGCCGAGCCGCTCGTCGCCCACTCCCAGCGGGAAAGGATCCTCGTCGCGATGGCCGAGAGTTGCGCGACCAACGGCTACGGGGCGACGACGATCGCCGATGTCTGCGAGCCGGCCGGCGTCTCCCGCGCCACCTTCTACGAGCTGTTCAAGGACAAGGAGGACTGCTTCCACGCCGCAATGGAGGTCTCGCTGGCCGACGCGATGGGTCGGATCGTCTCGGTCTACTCGGCCGACAAGCCCTGGGCGACGATGGTCAGCGACGCCGCCGCCGAGTTCCTCGACCTGCTGGCGAGCCGCCCGGCGTTCGCCCGCATGGCGCTGGTCGAGGCGCCGGCCTCCGGCGATCGAGCCTTCGAGCTCTACGCCTCCGGCAAGCGGGTGCTGCAGTCGCTGCTCGACCGCGGCCGTGACGACCCGGTCGAGGAGGAAGCGATCCCCTCGAGCGCCGGGCGGGCGGCGCTCTCCGGCGCCGAGTCGCTGATCGTCGGCCAGATCCTCGCCGGCAACGCCGGGCGGCTGCGCGAGCTGCTGCCCGACATCGTCTACATCACGACCGTCCCATACCTCGGCCAGGAGGAGGCGCTGCGCCAGTCGCGCCAGGCCGAGCAGAGCCTGGGCCCACCCGGCGGCTGACCGGAGTGGAGTCGGCGGGGGCAGAGGCGGGGGGTCGGTGGCGCCCTCCGCGCGGGCGTCACCGGCTGCCCGCCGAGGTCGTCGCGCGCTCGCAGCGCGAGCGCCTGCTCGAGGCAGCGGTGCGGGTGGTGGCCGCAAAGGGCTACGGGGCGATGACGATCGGCGACCTGACCAAGGGGGCCGGCGTCTCGCGCACGACGTTCTACGAGCTCTACGAGGACAAACAGGCCTGCTTCCTCGCCGCCTACGACGCCGCCGTCGCGCTGCTCGTGCGGCGGGTGATCGCCGCCTACGAGTCCGAGCAGAACTGGCCGGAGCGGGCCGCCGCGGGACTCGCCGCCCTGCTCGAGACGCTCGCCGCGGAGCCAGCCCTGGCGCGCCTCTCGCTGGTCGACATCGGCAATGCCGGGCCGGCGGCCCAGCGCCGCTACCGGGCGGCGATCCAGAGCCTGACGCCGCTCTTCGAGGAGGGACGCGACTTCGCCCCCGGGGGGCGCGGGCTGCCCGCGAACACGTCGCGGATGGCGATCGGGGGGGTGACCGGGCTGATCGCCGACGAGCTGGTCGCCGGGCGCGCGGAGCAGCTCCCCAGCTTGCTTTCGGACGTGCTTTTTGCCACGCTAGTGCCGTATATCGGCCCGGATGCGGCAGCCAGGGAGGTCGAGAGGCTGACTCGATAAACGTTCTCGTACACGTTGCCGCTATGATTCATATACCCGATAGTTCAACCCTGACCGGTGGGCCGATGGCAGGCAGCGAAACACGGCGGAAATCGATTCTTGAGGCCATGGTGCAGGTCGTCGGCCGCAAGGGGTACAAGGGAACCTCGGTCGCCGACGTGATCGAGGAGGCGAACGTCTCCCGCACCACCTTCTACAAGCACTTCGACGACAAGCACGAGTGCTTCCTCGCCGCCTACGACCTGGTGGTCGAGCGGGTGCTGAGCGAGGTGATCGCCAGCTGCGACGGCGAGGGGGCCTGGCTGGAGCGGGTGCGGATCGGCCTGGCGAAGGTGGTCGAGATGTTCGCGCTCGACCCGGAGCTGGCCCGGACCGCGATCGTCGAGGTCGCCGCGGCCGGCGCCGACGCCCGCCAGCGCCACTGGAACGCGATCACGAAGTTCACCGAGTTCCTCGACGACGGTGAGGAACTGAGCGGCAGCCCCGACCTGCCGGAGAACATCGGCCTGATGGCGGCCGGGGCCGTCTCCGGGCTGATCTTCGACGAGCTGCTCACCGGTCGGGCCGAGCGCCTGCCGGAGCTGCTGCCAGATCTGCTCTTCGCGCTGCTCGTCCCCTACATCGGCCCCGGGGCGGCGACCGAGGAGATGCGCAAGGCGGCGGCAGGCTAGTACGTGTACTGGGAGGTGCCGATCCTGCGGCGCAGCTTGGCGCGCACGCGGTGCAGCTGAACCTTGACCGTGCCGAGCGGCATGCCGAGGCGGTGGGCGATCGCCTCCTGGGTCAGGTCCTCGTCGTAGCGCAGACGGACGAGCTGGCGGTCGCGCTTGTTGAGGCACTCCAGCGCGGCATGCAGGTCGGCCTGCTCGACGGTCGCCAGGACGCGCTCGTCATCGCGGCCCTGCCACTCGTCCAGCGTGTCGATCGGGACCGGCCGTTTACGGCCGAGTTCCCGCAGCGCCTCATTGCGGACGATCCTCGCCAGCCATGCCTTGCGTGCCGCCGGATCGCGCAACGTGGTCCGCTTGCGCCAGGCTCGCACCATCGAGTCCTGGGCGATGTCTTCCGCCTCGACGCGGTTGTTCGCGAAGCGGAAGGCGAAGCTCAAACAGTGGCGGCGGACTTCTTCCCAGTCCCAGGAGTCGCTTGGGTCTGCTCCCAAGCCAACTCGGTGATCGAGACGACGGACCTCCACGATGCCGAACAGACTAGCAGACTTGAGCAATGAAACGATATCGATCGGTAGCTGGTCTCGGCGGCCATGCATGCAGCAGCAGCCCAGCCGGGTGGCCAGTGGGCAGAGCAGGCCTACGAGGCGATGGCCCCCGTCTATGACGATTTCACCGCCCACCACGATTACGAGCTGTGGCTGGGCAATCTCGTTCCGAAGCTCCGCGGCCACGGGTTGAGCGGGCGCCGCCTGCTAGACGTAGGCTGCGGGACTGGAAAGAGCTTCCTGCCGATGCTCGAGCGGGGATGGGAGGTCACCGCCTGTGACATCTCGGCCTCGATGCTGGACCTGGCGCGAGCCAAGGCCGGCGACGCGGCGCGACTGTCCGTGGAGGACATGCGGGAGCTGCCGGTGTTCGGCGAGTTCGATCTCGTCTGGTCACTGGACGATGCGGTCAACTACCTGCTCAGCGGGGAGGAACTGGGGGAGGCGCTGAGTAGGATGCGGGCCAACCTGGCGCCCGGCGGGCTGCTGATGTTCGATGTCAACACCCTGCTGGCATACCGCACCTTCTTCGCCGAAGAGCAACGGCTGGAGCGCGGTGGCCGGCAGCTGACCTGGCGTGGCCAGGCGTCCACCGAGACGCCTCCCGGGTCGATCAGCGAGGCGCGGCTCGAGGTCGTCCCCGAGGAGGGCGACGAGCCGGTCGAGACCCATGTCCACCGCCAGCGGCACTTCCCGGAAGGGGAGGTGCTTGATCTGATCGCCGGCGCCGGCCTGCAATGCCTCGACGTGTACGGACACGGATTCGACGCGGTCCCGAAGCAGCCGGTCGAGGAACTGGTCCACTCCAAGGCCGTCTACATCGCACGTCGTCAAGACTGAACAACACATAGACTCGCACGGAAGAACCCTTACTCCGCTGGTTCACACACGGTGTAAGGGTCTTACCTGACGCGAGGATTACCCGAGCTTTCGGGTGTCTTTTCACACCATTTTCGACTTAGGTTTTTGCCTGGGGATTTCTCTTGGTACGCGTAAGTGTGAAGTTTCAGGCACCGTGACTAGCTACTTATATTCTGTAGACTCGTAATGAGATAGCTGGCAGGCTCGGCGGGTGTCGGAGGCGGCTCTAAAAGCTCTTGGCGAAGCGATACGTACGCGGCGGGGCGAAATCGACGGTCTTTCCCAGGAGGGACTCGCCGACCTGGCCGGAATGCATCGCACCTACGTCAGCGAGATCGAGCGCGGATTGAGAAATCCGAGCTTCCGCAACCTTTTCAAGCTGGCCGCGGCGCTCGAAGTCCCGCTCTCCGACCTGGTCGCCCAAGCGGAGCACAGCGTCGACGGCGATCAGCTGGCCTCAGAGGCCTGACGGGTTCGAAAAGCGGGAGCGACGGGACAGGAGTCCTCAAAGGACACCGGATTGAGATTCGCGGCTGAGCTACGCCGCCGCGGCGAGCGCCTCTCCCGGCTGCTCTCGAGACCTCGACGGCGGCTCATCCAGAAGCCCGCGAATGTCGTCGGCGGTGATGCCGCCGGCGAACAGGTCGCCGTCGTCCATGACGCCACTGAACAGCTTCGCCTTGCGGCGAGCCAGGGCGACGACCTTCTCCTCGATCGTCTCCCGGGCGATCATCCGGTAGGCGATCACCGGGCGGGTCTGCCCGATCCGGTGGGCACGGTCGATCGCCTGCGTCTCGGTTGCCGGATTCCACCACGGGTCGAGCAGGAAGCAGTAGTCGGCCTCAGTCAGGTTGAGGCCGAAGCCGCCCGCCTTGAGGCTGATCAGGAAGACCGGGGCGGTGCCCTGCTTGAAGCGCTCGATCACCTGGTCGCGCTTGCGCGTGCGCCCGTCGAGATAGCAGTACTCGATCCCCTCGCGGTCGAGGCGCTCGCGGACCTTGGACAGGAAGCCCGTGAACTGGCTGAAGACGAGCGCCCGGTGGCCGCCGCCGATCACCTCGCCGAGCTGCTCGACCAGCGCCGCGAGCTTCGCGCAGGGGACGTCGGCATGCCCCTCGTCGACCAGGCCGGCGTCGATGCTCAGCTGGCGCAGCAGCGTGATCGAGCGCAGAATCGTGAACCGGTTGCGGTCGAAGTCGTCGATCAGGCCGAGGATCTTCTGTCGCTCGCGCTGCAGGCGGGTCTCGTACAGCTTGCGGTGGCGCGCGTGGAGCTCGACCTCGAGCGTCTGCTCCTGCTTCGGCGGCAGGTCGGCGGCGACGAGCTCCTTGGTGCGGCGCTTGACCAGGGGCTTGATCCGGCGCCGCAGCCGCGCCAGCCGCTCCCCGTCGCCCTCGCGTTCGATCGGCCGCGCGTACTGCTCGGCGAAGCGCTTTGGGTCGGGGAAGAGCCCCGGCGCGGCGATCGAAAGGAGCGACCAGAGCTCGGTCAGGTTGTTCTCCATCGGCGTGCCGGTGAGGGCCAGCTTGAACGGCACCGGCAGCTCGCGCACGCACTTGTAGGTCTTCGACTGGTGGTTCTTGACGGCCTGCGCCTCGTCGAGAACGAAGGCCGCCCACTCCACCTCGCGGTAGGCCTCGGTGTCAAGCCGAAACAGGGTGTAGCTGGTGACCACGACATCGGCGCTCGCCACCTCGTCGATGGAGCGGCCGGACTTCTTCAGCGTGTCGGTGACCGCGTTGACCGTCAGACCGGGGGTAAACCGGGCTGCCTCGGCGACCCAGTTCGGCACGACGCTCGTCGGCGCGACGATCAGGAAGGGGCCGACGCCGGGATCGCGCTCGCGGGCGTGGCAGACCATCGCCAGCGTCTGCAGCGTCTTTCCCAGTCCCATGTCGTCGGCGAGGATGCCGCCCAGCCCGAGCTCCCACAGCGACGCCAGCCAACCGAACCCCTCGCGTTGGTAGGGCCGCAGCTCGGCCTCTATCGCGGCGGGCGGATCGTGGTCGCCGACTTCGTCGAGCTCGAGCAGCGCCGCCGCCTGACGGCGCCAGGCCTCAGCCTGCTCGGTGACGACGCCGAGCGCGGCGAGCTCGGCCCACAGCCCGGCCTGGTAGCGGCTGATCCGCAGCGACTCCGACGGGGGGTCGACGAGCGCCTGCGCCTCGACGATCAACTGCCGTAGCGACTCGAGGCGGGGATCGTCGAGCGCGAGGTGAGCGCCGTCGTCGAGCAGCAGGTGCGACTCGCCGGCGGCGAGGGCTGCAAAGACCTCGGCGAACGGCAGCTCGCGCTCCTCGACGGAGATCGTCACGCCGAGGTCGAACCAGTCGCTCTCACCGGCGATCTCGGCGGTCGAGACGCCGATCGTCAGCGAGTCGCTCACATCCCGGTAGTCGGCCAGCTCCCCCGTGACCTCGACGACGACGCCCCGCTCCTCGAGCCGCGGCAGCACGTCGGTGGTCAGGCGCATCGTCTCGATCCCGTCGAGCGAGGCCGCCGAAGCTCCGGCCGGCCGGGCCGCCGCATCGAGCAGGCCGAGACGCTCGAGGCCGGTTCCGGCCAGCTCGGTCTCGGCGAGGATCGCCTGCTCGGCGTGGCGATCGCGGAAGCCGGAGACCCGCGGGCCGATCCCGAGCGGCGCCTGCCGGGTCTGCGAGCCGACCCGGTAGTCCCAGCCCCAGGCGAGCTCGAGGGCGTGGCCGGCGCCGTAGCTCGCCCGCAGCGCGAGCGACGGTGCGGAGATCTCAGGCGGCGTGAACGAGCCGTCCGACGACGCCACCTCGGCGACGTGGCGCAACTCGGGCCAGATCTCGGCGGCGAACCGCTCGAACTCGGCCTTGGGGATCTCGAGTCTCTCGCCGTCGAGAAACAGCTGCTGGAGCTGGGGCGGAGCGGGCCTCGCGAGACGCACCAGCCGCAATCGCCTGTCGGGGAAGTCGGCGCCCTCGTCGTCCTCGCCGCGCTCGGTACAGACGAGGCCGTGACCGCCCGCGCCGAGGAAGAGCAGTGGCTCGAACTGCGCCGCCTCCCCGCCATCGTCGAGGCGGAGCACCGCGGTCGCGAGCGATCCCCGCTTGCCGTTGCGCCGCACGTCGACGACCAGCTCCCCGTTCTCGCAGGGGCCCAGCTCGCCGAGCTGCGGCGCGTCGTGGATCAAACTCATGCCGATCCGCACCGCCTCATCGAGCAGCGACCACAGCTGTGGACTGTCGAAGGCGCTCAGGTCGAGAACGCGGTCGCCGCTTTCTCCGTAGCTGTAGTAGTAGCCGCCGCCCTGCCTGCGGGCCCGGTAGACGGCGTGGAGCTCGCGGGCCAGCGCCAAGTGGTCGGCGCGGTACTGGCCCTCGCGGACGCTCCATGAGTCGAGCCCGCTCCAGGAGAGCGAGCCGTTGACCCAACCCCCGCGCGCCCCGGGGCGCATCAGCCGCGCCACCAGTTGCTGTCCGCGGTGGTCCGATCGCAGAGAAAGCTCGATCGCGAGCGGTCGCTCCCCCGTCGGCGGCGGAGCACCGATCAGCTCTCGCAACGACCGCTCCCAGGACGGCGCGTCGGGCGGCTCCTCGCGAGCCGCCAGGGCGTGGCCGGCGTTCGGAATGAAGACTCGCCCCTCGACCACTGCGATCACGAGCGCGGCGGCGTGCTTGCAGTCGTGTCCCACCGGGCAGCTGCATTCCCCGACGTCGAACTCGAGGCCCCCGCCGACCTCGGCGAGGTACGCGGTCGTGACATAGGGCGCGGTGCCGATCACCGTGCCTTTCAGAGCCAGATCGCTCGGGTCCCAGTCGACGGCGACGACCCGATCGGCGTGCGCGTAGGCGCGTCCGCGTTCGTACGACCTCGGTCCGACCTCTCCCCGGACCTCCGACAGGTCGATCTGGTTCAACTCTTCGATGGCGCGAGGCATAGGCGGCCACAGTAGCCCGCGGCTCGGAAACCGGTCGGGACGAAAGCGCCCGCTAATTGCGGATCCTCGCCCATCGAGCGCGCCGGAAGGGGGCTGCCGAGCTTGAGCGAGTGCTCGCTGCCGTAATCGATCAGCGTTTGCGCTGCGCCCGTTGAAGCAGCGACTGCGCGCGCTCGAGAACCAGCTTGTCGAGGCGCAGCCGGTGGGCTCGCGCGACCCGCTCGTGCAGAGCTCGCAGCTCGTTGTCGTCGAGGCTGCCGAGAGACGTCCGGCGATCCAGGGCCGCCGCCGGCAGCCGCAACAGCGAACTGACGATTGCCGCGTTCTCGACGGGCAGACCCTCGAAGCGATCGGGTTTCAGGTGGAAGAGGCCGGGGTCTGAGCCTTCGCGCACGCGCTCGCGCTCTGCCTCGGAGGTGAGCTTCTCTAGGCGGCGCAGGCGCAGTGCCAGCACTTCCCCATACTCGGGGAGAACCTCGGTGATGACGAGGACCGGGCGAGCCTTCACCGGGGTGAGCAGCGCGAACTCGCTCGCCCCCTTGCGGGCGGCCTCGGTGAACGGCTCCACCGAGCCGACTGACCTGGGCGCGGCGCCTTCCTGATAGATCCGAAACGGCGGCGCGGGAGCAAATGGGGCGAGCGCCCAATAGCAGTGGCCAAGCGGTGGCTGCAACTAGCCGAACAGCTTGGCGAGGACCGCCGGGTCGGTGATCGGCTCGCCTGGCGTGCCCTCCTCAAGGTGGGCTCTGAGAGCCTCCGAACTCGGCTTGAGCGGCGCGAGCTCGGCGGCCTCGGCCAGCGTCCGGTCGAGCTCGTCAAGGCGATGGAAGTCGTCGGGATGGATGAGCATGGCGCGCTCCTTTCCGTAGCGAGAGATCACGGTCACCTCGCCCGCTTGCGGGTCGGGGACCCGGACCTCGTTGCCGCTGACGACCTTGGCGGTGAGCGTCATGGAAGCAAGGTAGCACTCTCGGACGACAAAACCAAAGACGGACGAGAAGCGCGCGCGTTCACATCCGCCCTGGAGTTTCGGTGGCAATCGCGGGATCGGTCTAACTCGGCACCGCCCGATTTGCAGGGACAACGGGAGCGACGGGACTCGAACCCGCGACCTCCGGCGTGACAGGAGCGGTCCGGCGACGGTCATTGGGCCGCTGATTCCGCTCGCCAAGCGGAATCCTCTGGCGGGATCGGCTCAGGCCCTGGTCCGGCGATAGGCGTGATTTCTGCCCGATTCCCCGCAATTCAGGCACCGGTGCCCAATGCGGACGGCGAGAACGCCTCCAGTCGGCGCAGGGCGTTGTCTGCAATCATTCAGCCGATGGCCGAAAGGGTCTACGCGGAATTCAGCGACGGCCGCGAGGGCTGGTACATCGTGACCGAGGCGCGTCCAGACGGCTCGCTCGTCATCACCCCGGACAAGACGCGCCCGCATGTAGGCGCTGGCGAGGCTGGGCGCGATCCCGATTCGCCACCGAGCGACGCCGCGCAATAGCCGCCAAGGGGCCGCGCAGCCGTCTGTCTGCGGGTTTCGCGCCGGACGCTGCGGCAGGATGGCCGACGTGCCAGAAGACCCAACTGCCATCAAGGAGCTGGAGCTGCTGCTCCAAACGGCGACGATCACCCATGAGTCCGTCTTCGAGATTCGGCGTGAGCTGATCGCAAGCGATCAGGGCAATCCCGAGCAGGCTCAACTCCTTGAGGAGTCGGCGCGAATCGCGACAATCGAGCTGCCTGGTCTTTCGGCCGCTGCTCGCCAGCTCTCCGCCAAATGGCGGGATCAGGTCCTGCTCGACGCCGAGGGGGCGGCGAAGACCCTCGCTGAAATGAAATCCGAGTTGGCACGCATCAAGGTCGACGCCGAATCCCTGCTCGACCGGCAGCAAGAGATCGCCGCACGGATGGACTCGACGGGGACGCGGTGAAGTTACGCCGAGGCGAGGCGCGAAGCCGCCGCCTGCTCGTAGCGGTCGGCCAACATTAGAGCCGCATCACGATAACCATCGATGTCGGTCTGCGCCGCCTGGGCGCGAAGCTCCTCAGCGCGCGCAGAAAGCTCTCTCGCGGGCTGCGTGGTGTTCTCCAGGCGTTTCTCCATCAGCTCCAACGCCCAACGGTGCTTGTCGGGAAGGTCCGGCCACACGCGAGGTTCCATGCTGGAAGTGTAGCCCGCACGCAAGACCCCGCAAGACGGGCATCGCATCCACGCCGCCAGCTGCGGCGATCAATGGGTAGGCTGTTGTCTGTATGGCAACGCCAAGTGACGCGAACGAGAAGGCGATGCTGGCCGACATCGAAGCTGGATTCGAGAAGCTCGCCCGGGACCCCAAGGCTCTCGCCGCGTATCGGACCGAAATCGAGGAAATCGAACGGGGCTTCCCTGCGCCAATGGCTAGCTACTCCGGCTGCCTCGACACCGGCGGCGATCTACGCGCACTGGTGGACGGGCTGCGCGACGAGTGGCAGTAATCCTCGGCTCCGGCGCGAAGCGCACAGAGATCAGCGACGTTCGAGCTTGGCCGCCAGCTTCGCCAGCTCGACCATTGAGACGCCCAGCGCCCCCGCAATCGCTTTCAGCGTGCCCCAGGAGGGATTCGAGATTCCGCGCTCAAGTTGCGAGAGCGTGCCGGTCGTGATCCCGGCCTCGTAGGCGAGTCCTTCCTGCGTCGCCCCGCGCTGCCCGCGTAGCTGCTTCACGGCAGCACCCAGCGCCGGTTGCGGTTCGCCTGCCCTGGTCATTGTCGCCACGCTCTCAAAGCCAGGCGAAATTAGCCAATTGAATTGAAACTAGCTTTATTTCACTTGCCCTGTTAGGCTTCACCCGTATCTAGAAAAGTGCCCCCGCGCTGCGGAAACAGCCGGGGGCGTGGCACAGGAAGGAGTGCTTCCCATGCAAGACCAGCCTAATGCGGCGAGCCTCGACGGACTCGACTCGCCAACCGCGATGCAAGACCTCCGCGACCAGCGGGTGGTCCTGACCCACGTTCTCACTCTGCACCCGACCTATCTGGTCGTCCCGCAGCTTGTCCAGGAGATCGGCGGCGGGATCGAGGAGTTTGCCGAAGGCGATGCCTTGGAGCGCGCCGTGCGCGACCTGACCGGCCTGGGGCTGCTCCAGTGCCCCTCGGGCTTGGTGATGCCAACGCACGCGGCGATTCGCTTCGACGCGCTTCTGGGCGGCTGAGGCATGGCCTCAGCGGACTGCAAGGCCCGCTTCGGGGCAAACCCCTCCTGCGCGCCCGCAGGCGGGCGGGGATGAGCCAGGAAGCCGCCGCGATCCGGGCGGGCCTGCACCGCACCGAGGTCGGGTTGCTGGAGCGGGGGGAACGCATCCCCAAGATCGACACCCTGATCAAGCTCGCAGCGGCTACCTCGGTTCCTCCCAGCCAACTGCTGGAAGGAATCCATTGGCAGCCAGCCACCACGAGCAAAGGCAGCTTCACGGTCTCGACTCCCAGCCAACCTGAAACCACCGACAGCTAACCCCTCACGCGCTATCACCTCGCAGTGACCGCAACCCCAACCTCGACCCCCGACACAGTATGAACCCGAACAGGTGTTCGATTCCCGGCGCGAACCTGGACGAATGTTATGAGGCACTTGCCCCGCGATTTCGACAGTCAATGCGATGGCATCCAAACGCATCAAGCTCGACGCGGAAACCGTGGAGGCAATTGCCCGCCACGCGGTCGAGTTGCTCGAAGCGCACGGGGTGCAGAAACGCGAGCTGGTCGACGCTGCCGAGCTTGCGCGGCACTTCGGGATCGAGCGCTCCTGGGTCTACTCGCACGCCATCGAGCTGGGCGCGGTCAAGCTCGGTGCTGGGCCGAAGCCACGGCTCCGTTTCGACCCCGAGATCGCGGCGCGGGTACTGCGGACGGTCGGCGAGGGATCGGCGGCTGACCCGCCCGCCCGCTCGGGTGAGCGGGCAGGTCAGCCGCGGCGGGGCCGGAGATCGGAGGTTCGGTTACTACCGATTCACGGACGCGGGGAGAAAGGCCCGCCCCCGGCGGCTTGAGGGGTAGATGGCGCGCAAGGCCACCGGGCAGGTAGTCGAACGGCGGCGGCGAGGGGGCCGGAACTTCGCCTTGCGCTTCCAGGCGTACGGCAAGCGGCGCTACCTGAGCCTGGGCACCGCCGCGCAGGGCTGGACCCAGCGCAAGGCCGAGGACGAGCTGGCGAATGTGCTGGCCGACGTGCGCCGGGGGATCTGGAAGTCCACGCGTCCCGCCCCGACAGAGGAAGCGCCAACGCCGAGCTTCCACGAGTTCGCCTCCGAGTGGCTGGCGACGCGTCGCCATGAGTTCGCCGCCCGCACCGTCGAGGACTACGAGCTGACCCTGACCCACCATCTGCTGCCGTTCTTCAAAGGCCACGCCCTGTCGGAGATAACGGCGCAGGAGATCGACCGCTACAAGGCCGTAAAGGTCCGCGAGCGAGAGCAAGGGCAGGTTGGAAGACCGCTTTCCAACCGGACGATCAACAAGACGCTGACTCGCCTCGGCCAAATTCTCGACGCCGCCGTCCGCTACGGGTTGATCGACTACAACCCGGTCAAGACGAAGGTTGAAAAGCTGAATGAGAGGTCGAGCCGAAGCGGGCGCGGCTGACCGGCGAGCAGGTCCAGGCGCTGCTACGCGCCGCCGGAACGCATCGGACGCTGCTCGCCACCGCGATCTTGGCCGGAGGGCTGCGGGTCTCCGAGCTGACGCACCTACGCTGGCGCGACCTCGATCTACGCGATGGACTGCTCAACGTAGCCGCCTCCAAGACCGCCGCCGGCGTCCGCCAGGTCGTCCTTGAGCCAGAGCTGGCGCAGCTCCTCAGCGAGCACAAGGACGTCGCCGAGTGGACCGAACCAGACGACTTCGTATTCGCAGGCCGCATTCGCGAGAAGCCCCGCGAGCGCAACACCGTCCGCACCCGCATCCTCTACAGAGCCATCGAGAAGGCCAACAAACAGCTCGCCGCCGAAGACCGCCCCCCGCTCCCGGACGGCATCACGTTCCACTCCCTGCGCCACACCTACGCCGCCCTGCGTGCCGAGTTGGGCGAGCATCCGGCAATAACCGCCGCCCAAATGGGCCACCGCGATCCCCGAATGACGCTGCGCGTCTATACGGAGGTGACCGGGATACGCCCGAAGACGAGGATGGGTGGCCTGCTGGGCGGCGGTAATTGGGTCTCGCCTGGGGGCGATCCAGTGCGTACCTCTAGGATCCCCGACCATGGACGCTGACCCGATCCTCGCCCAGATCGACGCTCTCTTTTCGGAATGGGGTTTCGGCCCAGAGGCGATTCCGAGCTGGGAAGCATTTCGCGAGTCGCGAACTTCGGAGATTGCGCGCCGCACGACTCGTGCGATGGCGCTTCTTGAACGGTTTGCCCCGACGAGTACCTACCTGCGGGCCGCTAAAGAGCCCTTTGAGAAGGGCTGGGACTCGGGCGAATCTGAGACTTTCATAGCCGTTGCGGCCGCACTGGCCGCCTTCCGCTCCGACCTTCAAGATGGCTACCTGAAGACGCTTGAGGAGCTGATACATGCCGATCTCTTTGCGGACTTCCTGGAGATGGCGTCAGAGCTACAGGTCAAGGGATTCAAGGACCCCGCGGCCGTCATCGCCGGAAGCGTCCTTGAGGAGCACTCGCGAAAACTTGCTGCAGTCAGCGGAATCCCCACAGCCAAACCCTCCGGAGAGTCGCTTAAGGCCAGCGTAATCAACGCTGAACTCACGAAGGGTGGGGCCTACAACAAGCTTGTCGAAAAGTCCGTCACCGCCTGGCTGGGACTTCGCAACAGCGCCGCACACGGCGAATACGATGCGTACGACGACGCTCAAGCCGCCGCCCTCATCCGCGATGTTCGTGACTTCCTAGTTCGGCACCCTGCTTGACCTGCTTGATGATCTGGACATCTCAATTCTGGCCTTGCTAAGGCCTACATCGGCTCAGTCATCCAGTTGCGCCCAGTCGGCCGTGAAGTACGCGGGCGCGCAACCGGCTTCGGATAAAGCAACGCTAGCTGGTCGAGTACGGCCGTCATCGCTGCTACTTGAACAGTTGCCCGACGGTCGGCATTCTGGGTTGGTCGCTCGGCCTCTTCCGCCAAGCGATAGTCGGGGTTCTCCTCCTTCACGGTGTCGAGAACTTCGGTGTAGATAAGGCCCAAGTCCCAGGGCGGCATTTCCTCTTGCCGTAGGTTCTTCAGCGACTCCCTCAAGGCATTGATTCGTTCTCTCGTCGATGAGTTGGCCATCGCGCATCAATTCTAGGGCTCGTTCTCCGTGATTTTTTGGCAGCTACATGACCGCGTGATCGGCAGGCGCTGGATCAAAGAGCACTGGTGCCTATTGAAGCCGGGGGTCGAGAGCCGTAGTGCACCCGGGACGCTTCGACCAAAACCAGGCAACATGCAGGCACTTCAACTAGCGGGAGCGACGGGACTCGAACCCGCGACCTCCGGCGTGACAGGCCGGCGCTCTAACCAACTGAGCTACGCCCCCTTGGGGTGGGCGGGAGGACCGCCCGGCGGGGATTATCTCAGGGTCGCTGGATTTGCAGCTTGAAGGCTCCGGCGCGGCGGGCGGAGGGGTGGATCGCGAGGCGTAGGCGGGACTGGCCGCAGACGGTGAAGTTGAGCCGCTGGCCGCCGTTGCGGCCGTGGTCGTGGCGTGAGCTGCGCAGCACCCGGCCGGCCCGGTTGAGCAGGCTGAGGTCGTAGCGCGGCCGGCCGGCGGGGCGCAGGCTGACCGCGCCGTCGAGCGGCGTCCTGAAAGCCCGCACCGCCGGCCCCTCCCCTCGCGGCGGGACGCGGCCCGCCAGTCTGAGCGGCGTGCGGCCCAGCCACGGGTCGAGGGTGTCCTTGCGGATCGCCTCCAGCGCCCCGGCGTCCGGCTTCAGCGCCCGCAGCCAGCGCCAGGGCACACCGCTTTCCGGGAAGCGCAGGTGGGCGAAGCTCTCGGCGAACGCCTCGCCGGGGTCGCGGAAGTAGCGCAGCCCGAAGCTGCCGACCGAGAGCACCCCGGCCCGCGCCCGGCGGCAGACGTTCTGGTAGCTCGACCAGCGCGCCGTGCCCCAGTCGAGCGCCGCCGGAAACGGCCGCGGGGTTTCGCGATGGCGGGCGACGTGGTGCCCGTACTCGTGGGCGAGGACGAACTCGCGGCTGGCCCCGTCGGTGGCGGGCGCGTCGTTGCCGCTGATCACGATTTTGTTCTCGCCGCCGTAGTAACAGGCCTGGGCGCCGTAGCCGCAGTCGAATTCGAGCTGCGAGGGTGTGTCGAGCTGGACGGTGAGCAGCTGCATCTCGAAGCCGTGGATCAAAGTGCCGAGGAAGGCCGCGATCTGCCGCGGGTCGGCCGCCGTACACGAGGCCTGGCAGGCCGCTGTGACCGCGATCGCGACCGTCTCCCTGCCGCTTGCGTCGATCGGGTAGCGGTTCGCGGTGGCGCTGGCGGAGATCCGCGCCGAGCCCACGCTGGCCGTTTCGATCACTGTGTCGCGCGGCTGCGCCGCCGCGCCGGCCGGGGCGGCGAGAATCAAGATCATGGCCATACCCGCAAGCGCCCCCGCCGGGCGCTTGCTCAAGGAGCGGGCCCCGCGGCAATCCTCGGCATGTCGGCCGTCGGCGCGATCACGGGCAGATGCACGGTAGCTCGGCAGGCGCCACCGCGCCAGCTTTCCATCGCCCACCGCCGTACCGAGCCCAGACGCGATTGTCTGGCCGGCCCAGCCGCGAGCCAAGCCATCGCCCGCGAAACCGGGATACTCCGGGGCGACGTGATAGTCGAGAGGACCGAGAACCCGGTTTGGCTGTCGAACGCCTACCTCGTCGCCGACGAAGCCGGCGGCAAGGGTGTGCTGATCGACGGCAACGACGGGCTCGGGCCGCTGCTCGAGCGAGCCGAGCGCAACGCGATCGAGATCACCCACGTACTCGTCACCCACCCCCACCCCGACCACGTCGCCGGGCTGGCCGCGGCGAGGGAGGCGCTCGGCAACCCGCCGCTGGTCGGCCACGCCGAGACGGCCGCGGCGCTGGACCAGGATGTCGCGATCGTCCTCGCCGACGGCGAGAAGCTGACCACCGGCGGGCTCGAGATCGAGGCGATCCTCACCCCGGGGCACGCCGCCGGGCACCTCGCCTTCCTCGTCAACGGGTCCGACCTGTTCACCGCCGACGTCCTCTTCAAGGGCACCGTCGGCGGCACGATGGCGCCGGGCGCCGCCGGCTTCGCCGACCTCAAGGCCTCGGTGATGCGGTTAATGGAGTTGCCGGCGGAGACCCGCGCCCACCCCGGCCACCGCGAGCCGACGACGATCGGCGCGGAGTGGGAGTCCAACCCGTTCGTGCGGATCTGGCGCGGCCTCGAGGAAACCGGCGAGGAGCCGGTGACCGTCTGGGACCGCCCGGCGACGCTGAAGCTCTGGGCGCCCGACTACGACGGCGGCAACAAGGCCTGGGTCGTCTTCGGCGACGACGGCCTCGAGGCGATAGTCGGCGGCTCCCAGGTCGTGCGTGGGTGAACGGCCGCAGACGAGCGCGCCGGAGCTGAAGGCGCAGATCGAGGCCGAACGCGGCGGCCGGCCCTTCCTCGTCTTCCGCGACGCGGCCGGCGCGCAGCGGATCGTCACGGTCGAGCCGGGGACCGGGTCGCTCTGGATCGGGCGCGGCGACTCCGCCGACCTGCGGCTCGACTGGGACGAGGAGGTCTCCGCCCTGCACGCCCAGATCGAGGTCGTGCGCGACGAGTGCACCCTGCGCGACGACGGCCTCTCCCGCAACGGCTCCTTCGTCGGTGAGCAGCGGGTCGACGGGCGGCGGCGCCTGCGCGACGGCGACACGCTGCGCTTCGGCCGCACCGCGGTGCTCTTCCGCCGCCCCGGCGAGGGCGCCCCGGAAGCGACCGTCGCCGCCGCCGAGCTCGCCCCCGCGGCGACCGTTTCCCCCGCCCAGCGCCGTGTCCTGCTCGCCCTCTGCCGCCCGTTCAAGGACGAAGCCCCGTTTGCCACGCCGGCGACCAACCAGGCGATCGCCGCCGAGCTGCACCTCAGCGTCGACGCGGTCAAGACCCACATGCGCGCCCTCTTCGAGAAGCTCGGCGTCGAGGACCTGCCGCAGAATCGCAAGCGGGTCGCCCTGGCCGAGCGGGCGCTGCAGAGCGGCGCGGTCAGCCGCCGCGAGCTCTGAGCGCAGGCGTCAGCGGACGTATGTGCGATTGGAGCGCGGGCGTTTTGGCCTGAGACTGCGTTGCGAGGAACCCCATGCATCTCGTTCAAGCGCTAACCGCCACCGAAGTCCAGGACTTCTTCTTCGACTGGTACCCGATCTTCGGGGTCCTTTTCATGTTCTGTCTGCTGATCGTCTTCGTGACGCTGCTGCGCGGCACGCTCGGCGCGACCAAGCCGGAGACGGTCAAGGCGAGCCGCACCGAGCCGGTGCTGTGGGAGGAGGTGCAGGGGGTCGACGCGGCCAAGGACGAGTTGATCGACGTCACCGAATGGCTGCGCGACCCCGATCGCTTCGCCGCCCTCGGCGCCACGGCGCCGCGCGGCGTGCTGCTCTTCGGCCCGCCGGGAACCGGCAAGACGATGCTGGCGCGGGCGGTCGCCGCGCAGGCCGGCGTCGACTTCTTCTCGGCCTCGGGCTCGAGCTTCGTGGAGATGTTCGTGGGGAGGGGCGCCGCGCGCATCCGCCGCCTGTTCAAGGAGGCGCGCAAGTCGGGTCGGGCCGTCATCTTCATCGACGAGCTGGACGCGGTCGGGGGGGCGCGCAGCGGCGGCGGTGGGGATGGCGGCTCGAGCGAGCGCGAGCAGGCGCTCAACCAGCTGCTGGTCGAGCTCGACGGCTTCGAGAAGGACCCCGGGACGGTGATCGTGATCGCCGCCTCCAACTACGTCGACAAGCTCGACAAGGCGCTGCTGCGGCCGGGGCGCTTCGACCGCCAGGTGCTGGTCTCGCCGCCCGACCGCGACGGCCGCGAGGCGATCCTGCGCGCCCACGCCAAGGGCAAGCCGCTGGGGCCCGACCTCGACCTGACCGACGTCGCCCGCAAGACGACCGGGATGACCGGCGCCCAGCTCGCCAACGCGCTCAACGAGGCGGCGATCATCGCCGGGCGGGCGGGCCGCGGGGCGATGGCCCGCGAGGACCTCGACGAGGCGCTGCTGCGCCAGTCGGTCGGCTCGCAGCAGGCGCGGCGGCTGACCCAGAAGGAGCGCCGGATCGTCGCCTACCACGAGGCCGGCCACGCGCTCTGCCGGCGGCTGCTCGGGCTCGACCCGCCGGAGATCCTCAGCATCGTGCCGCGCGGGCCGGCGCTCGGCTTCGTCGGCCACTCGCCGCGGGAGGACACCTACCTGAAGTCGCGCGACGAGCTGCTCGACGAGCTGGTCACCCTGCTGGGCGGCCGCGCCGCCGAGGAGGAGGTCATGCAGGCCTCCTACTCGGGCGCCGTCGACGACCTCTCGCGGGTACACATGGTCTGCCGCCAGATGGTCGCCGAGTTCGGCATGGGCGTCGCCCTCGACGCCGACGGGGCGCCGCCGATCGCGCTGCCGACCGGCGACTACGCGCTCTCCGACCGCACCCGCCGCGACGTCGACGTGGCGGCGATGACGCTGGCGCGCGAGGCCTACCGGCGGGCGCGGGCGCTGCTCGCCGCGAACCGCGAATGCCTCGACGACCTCGCCGCCAACGCACTCGAGCGTGAGACGCTGACCCGCGAGGACCTCGACGAGATCTTCGCCGCGCACGAGCTCGACGGCGAGAAGCCGGCCGTGGCCGGGCCGGGGGCCGCGGTCCTGCTCGCCTCGGAGGCCGCGCCCCCGAGTAGCATCCTCACTCAGTGGAGACTGAGCGAAACGCCGAGGAGCACTACTTCCCGCCGGGTCGCTCGATGGCGCGCCGGGTACACGGCGAGCGCTCGGTCGGGCTGCTCTACGGGCAGCGGGCGCTGTTGATCGGCGCGCTGGAACCGCTCACCTACACCGGCACGATCCTCTCGACCCGCTCCGCCGACCGGCCCTTCGAGCGCCTCGCCCGCACGGCGAAGATCCAGGAGACGATCTTCCTCGGCAGCCGCGAGGAGGCCGACGAGGCGCTGGCCAAGGTCCACCGCGTGCACGAGACGATCAAGGGGGAGCTGCCCGAGGCGGCGGGGCCCCACCCGGCCGGCAGCGCCTACTCGGCCTTCGACCCGGAGCTGATGCTCTGGACGCTGGCGGTGATCGCCGACTCCGGGCGGGAGATGTACGAGACGCTGGTGGCGCCGCTGGATCCCGACGAGCGCGAGCGGCTCTGGCAGGACTACGTGCGCTTCGGCGAGCTCTTCGGGCTGCCGCGCAGCGAGGTGCCGGCGAGCCACGCCGAGTTCAAGGCCTGGTTCGACGGCAGGCTCGCGGCGCCGGACCTGCAGGCGACCGAGCACGGCCTCGAGATGGCGCCGCTGGTCGCCTTCCGCCAGCCGGTGCGGGCGCCGCTGCGCGGCAACCTCGCCGTCCAGAACCACATCATCAAGGGGACGCTGCCGGCGCGCGTGCGGGCGATCTTCGGGATCGGCTGGAGCCGCGCCCACGAGGAGAGCTTCCGCGCGATCGCCGCGGCCCACCGCAGCGGCCGGCGCGCCTTCCCCCGCCCGCTGCGCCGCGGCCGCAACGACTTCTTCTTCGATCTCGTCGCAAAGGCCGAGCGGCGGCGGGGCGGCACCGTGACGCCGCGGTTCCACGCCGGCACGTAGCGCATCCGATATTCACCACGCTCTGGTGGGGTCGATGTCGGATGCGCGTCAGGAGACGACGGAAAAGCGCAGGCCGGCGCGCTCGAAGCGCTCGAGGCCGGCGGTGCCGAGCGCGATCGCCGGGGTCAGGCAGCCGCCTTGCTCGGGCGTAACGCCGGGCTCGGCGAGCATCAGCCCGGCCTCGCCGAGCATCTTCGCCGTCGCCAGGTAGCCGGGGTGGCCGTCGGCGTCGAGCCTGGTGCGGACGTGGTGGCCGCCGCTGGTGCGGGCGTCGACCTCGACCTGCCAGCTCCACTGCTCGAGCCGCTCGCCGGAGGGGCCGAAGCCCGAGCCGGGCAGCAGCCGGCGCAGGTAGCCGGCGGCACGCTCGCGGACCTTGGGGTTGGCGCGGCTGAGCGCCCGCGAGCCGGCCTGGGTGCCGGCCAGCGCCGCGGCGGCGGCGTAGCGCAGCGGTAGGGTCAGCGGAGACCCCGGCATCGTCATCCCCTCGCGGTAGCGGAAGGGGGTGGCGGGGCGGCCGGCGGCCTGCGCGGCGAGCAGGGCGCTGCGGTGGATCACGGCGGGGTTGATGAAGGCGGCGGGCGCCATCGGCGCGATCACGTCGCCGTCGGCGTTGACCCGGGGCGCGAGCGGGATCGGGCTGCGGCGGCGCACCTCGGCCGCCGCGGCCGGGTCGGGGATCAGCGCCGCCGGGTCGGAGATCGTCGCCGCGTCCTCTCCGCCGAGCGCCTCGGCGGAGCTCTGCAGGGTCCCGCCGGAGACGAAGTCGGCGAGCCCAAGCCGGCCCGAGGGCTGCTGGGTCGCGATCGTGAGCTCGACCGCGGCGAGTTCCTCATCCCAGCGCTCGCGCGCGGTCTCCGCAGCGAGCCGCACGGTCACGTCCGGCGGCAGCGCCTCGAAGCCGCTCACCTCGACGACCTTCACTCCGGCCGCGGCGGCGCGCTCGTGGTAGGCGTCGACCATGCGCCGCGCGAACGGCATCTCCCCGGTCAGGTCCATGTAGTGGGCGCCGCCGGCGACACAGGCCTCGATCACCGGCTCGCCGTAGAGGGTATAGGGGCCGACGAGATCGAGGACGACGCGGGCGCGCGCCGCCATCGCCGCCAGCGAGGCCGGGTCGTCGACGTCGGCGACGAGCGTCTCCGGCGCGTTGACGCCGATCTCGCCGAGGACCCGCTGGAGCTTGGCCGGGTCGCGCCCGGCCACCGCCCACTTCGCGTCCAGCTCACCGGCCCGCTCGGCCAGGTAGGCGGCCACGCGGCGGCCGGTGACGCCGCTGGCGCCGAAGACGACGACGGATAGATCCCGATCGGCCACGCCGAGAACCTACGCGATCGGCGCGCGTGATGGGCGGTACTGGGCTCGAACCAGTGACCCCTTCCTTGTAAGGGAAGTGCTCTCCCAACTGAGCTAACCGCCCGGGGGTCTCGATTATGCGCCATCGCGCCCAGCTGCGGTGCTGCTTGCCGCTAGCCGACCCGGTCGGGGGTCAGCGCGTAGGCCTCGAGCGCACCGACCTTCCATACCCCATCCTCGACATACATCGGCATGTCGGCGGAGAGGGTCTCGGGGGTCTTGTAGATCACGAAGGCGCGGTTGCCCTCGCCGCGGCGGACCGAGGAGACGTCGATCTGGGCCTGCTCGGCGCGCGAGGCCTGCGGGGAGCGCGACATCAGCTCGCCGAAGGTCGCCGGGCAGCTCTTGCCCTGCTCGGGGTCTTCGAGGTTCACCCGCAGGACACTGTAGATGCGCGCGCAGGCGGTCGTCCAGTCGCCGCTCGCCTTGGCGTCGAGGTACTGCACCAGGGCGAAGGTGATGTTGGTCGCCTCCTCGCCTTCGGCCTCGGTGCCGAAGCTCCGGATCGAGCCGTAGGTGTTCTTCTGCGCAGTCTGCTGAGCCTGCGGGGAGGGCGGCAGGGTCTGCACGGCGCCGGTCGGGGTCACACGGGCGTCCTTGACGCTCTTTGGCCTGACGCTGAGGTCGACGTTGCCGAACGAGTCGTCGCCCCGGGCGCCGGCGCCTTCGGCCGCCGCCCTTCCATCGCCACCCGAACCGCCGCCGTTGGCTTTCGATGAACCGTCAGCTGCGCCCGCGCGGTTGCCTCCACCATCGCCCTGGGCCGAGCCCGATTCCGCTCCGCCGTCGGCGTCGGGCGCGATCGTCGAATCGTCGCCGCCGCCGCAGCCGGATAGCGCCAGCAGCGCGACGAGCACGAGGGCAAGCAAGCCCCGCCTCACCGCTTCCCCCCCTTGCCGGGGCCGGGCGCGAGGTGTACGTACCAGCGCCCGCCTTCCCGGACGAAGCCGAGCTCGCCGCCGTTGGCCAGCTCCGCGGTGGCGTAGGTACCTTCGAAGGCGATCTCCTCGACGCTCAGGTCGGGGTCTTCGGCGGTGAAAAGCGGATTACGGCCCTTGCCCCAGACCGCAAGGCATCTCTTGCCGCCGCCGCCCGGGCCGCCCAGCTTCTGCACGTCGTTGGGAGCAAGCTCACCGCAGAACGCCGCGGCGTCTTCGGCGGCGACGATCCGCTCGAAGCGCTCGGCCAGGGTCTCGATCCGTTCGCGGTCCTCGTCCGTGCCGGCACCGGCATCGCCCTCGTCTGAAGATCCACAGCCGACGAACCCGAGCAGCAGCGCCGCCAGGAAAAGTGCAAGCGATGCCCTCACAAACACAATGGTACCCAGCCTCGCCCGGCCGGACTGGGCCTCAGCCGACAATCCGGAAGCCACGACGGACGACCTTCCGGGAGCGGTTGCCGGCCCTGTCGATCGCCGTCGCCTCGAGGCGGTACATACCGCGGGGCAGGAGCCTGCCGTTGACCCGGCCGGTGAACCTGAAGCTGTTCTTCCCCGCCTCGCCGGCATGGACGAACGTGCCACGCACCTTCACATAGCGCTTGCCGCCCCGGCGCCTCGTCCGCCGTTCGACCGAAAAGCGTACCGTCGCGGACTCGGAGGCGCGATAGGAGATCCTTGCGCCGCGACGCTTGCGCTGCCGCTTCCCCCTCCGCTTCGAGATCACGGCCCGGGACGCGCCCTTGATCGCACGGAAGGCGTTGGGGGCGACGCGGAAAGCGCGCAGCACCGGCTTGACCTTGTCGAGAGGGGCCGGACCCGCGACGGGAAGGTACTGGTAGCGATCGGCGACAGAGTCGACGCTCGATCCGCCCGCGGTGTGTACGACAACCTCGACGACCCCGGGCGGATGGGGTGGGGCGACCGCGACGACCTGGTTGTTGTCGGCCCGCTGGACGGCAGCGGGCACTCCACCGAAGGTGACCCCGTTGACGATGGCGAGATGGGTGCCGGTGAGGGCGACGACGTCACCGCCGCTGGAGGGCCCCTGCGTGGAGGTCATCGAGAAGACCTCGGGCTCGAAGAGCTCCACGGTGGCGTTGAACATCGGCACCGAGCCGGCGCCGGCGCTCGTCGGCGCGGCCGTCGTGTTATCGGGAAGCCCAGGCGCGTATTCGATCCAGGCGGCGCCCGGCACGGTCGCGTTGCCGAGGACGGCCGAGGAGGTGCTCGCGTTGGGGAAGTCGGTTTCCAGTTCGACGCCCAGCTGCTCTCCGGCCTTGATCCCGATCGCGGCCTGGGTGGAGCCGTTGCCGTCGCTCTGCTGCGCGGCGCCCGATCTCATCACGCCCTGGAACTGGCCGCCGCCGGCCGCGCTCACGACCCGCAGGAAGAGGCGTTTGGGCAGCACGCCCTTGACCCGCCAGGAGGTGATCGTGCCGTCGGCGGGCGTCGCCAGGGTCGCGCCGGGCACGGCGGTGGGGACGATGGTCTTCGTGGTGCAGGAGTTGTCCACCCCGCAGCTGGCGAACGGGTCCGACGACGAGAGGCTCGGGGGGCCGAGGGTGATCGTCACCCCACCCGCCGAGGCAGGCAGGCAGATCGCCGCGCAGAGCGCGACCAGCGCCACTCGGATTGCCCGACCGGGCAGCGCCGTCACGAGCGAATCCCTCAACCCGTCGCCCGGCAGCTGTTGATCGTCGAGTTGCGGATCCGCAGCCCGCCGGCGAAGCGATACTCGACCCGGGCCAGTTCGAAGGCGAGGCGGTTCAAGCCGGCGGCCTTGGGGATCGGGCAGCCGCCGAGCAGGTAGGAGCGGCGCTTGCCCTTGAAGCGGTACCGGCGCTCCAGCTTCATCTCGAAGCCGGTCACCTGACCGAAGTCGGCGGCGATGGGGGGGAACTTGGCGCTCAGCACGGTGCCGAAGCGGCCCTTGGTCTTGCGTATCTTCAGCGGCACCAGGAAGGTGCCCTGCACCGGGACCGTGGTGTGGATGTGCATCAGCAGGCGGTTGCCGGCGTTGAAGAGCAGCAGCTTGGCCTCGGCGCGGATGCGGGCGCCCTCGGGGAAGCGGATCGCGGTGCTGACCGCTCCCTGTCCGACCAGCGCCGCCTTGCAGGCTCGCAGCGCCTGGGCGCTGCTGCGCAGCGCCAGCTGGCCGGTGGAGCAGCGCGGCAGGCCCCTGCTGTTGACCACGCCGCCGCTTGCCAGGCGCAGGGTCATCCTGCGCAGCGGCGGGATGTCGGAGCCGTCGAGGTTCTCGAAGGTCGAGGCAAAGCGCAGCGAGACCGGCCGCAGGCCCTCGCGGGGCAGCTTCGTCGGGGAGATCTCGGCCGAAAGCGAGGAGAGGAAGCGCCCCGACTGGGTGAAGAAGGCGCGCTGGGCGCCCTTGGCCCGCACGTTGAAGATGCGAAAGGCCGAGGCGCCCTGGTTGCCGAGGCGATCGACCGCGAAGACCTCGAAGACGTGGCGGCCGGCCTTGGCCTTGAAGCTCAGCGGCGAGGAGCAGGGCTTGAAGGCGCCCTCGAGGTCGAGCCGGCAGCGGAAGCTGGAGCCGGGCTCCGAGGCGGCGAAGCCGAAGCTGACCCTCGCCGCCTTGCCCTTGGCGCGCACCGCGCCGGAGGGAGCCTTGGTGAAGCGGGTGCTGGGCGCCGTCGCGGCGATCGTCCAGCCGTGGGTGGCCGGGACCGAGTCGACGTTGCCGGCGCGGTCGATTGCCCGCACGGCGAAGCTATAGGGGCCGTTGGGCAGGTTGGCGTAGCTGGCGCCGGCGGGTGAGCAGGGGACGAACGGGGCGGCGTTCAAGCTGCACTGGAAGCTCGAGCCGGGCTCCGAGGAAACGTAGGCGAAGGAGGCCGCGGAGGAGCGGCTGGGGTTGGCGGGGGCGGCGAGGATCGAGGTGTCGGGGGGGGTCGTGTCGCCGATCGAGGTGATCACCTGGAAGACGTGCTCGGCCGGGGTGGGGTCGGGGTTGCCGGCGTTGTCGATCGCCCAGACGCGGAAGGTGTGGGTGCCCTCGGCGAGGCCGAAGTAGCTCTTCGAGCCGGAGTCCGAGCTGGCGCCGCAGACCTGGGCGGGCGCCGGCTGGCCGTCGAGCTGGCAGCGGAAGCTCGAGAAGGGCTCATCGGAGGAGTACTCGAAGTTGACCGCGAAGCCGGAGTTGGGGTTGGGCGGGGTGGAGTCGATCGTCGTCTGCGGCGGGTCGCTGTCGACCGTCCAGCTGTGCGTGTCGGGGCTCGGATCGGTACCGCCCTGAGTGGTCGCCCGGACGGCGAAACGGTGCGTGCCGTCGGCGAGCGGCCCGGCGAAGCCGGCGCCTTCGGCCGAGCAGGGCGTGAAGTCGCCGGAGTCAAGCACCCCCGCCCAGTCGAGCGCGCACTCGAAGCTGGGTTCGTAGTCGGCGGGGCTCTCGTCGTAGGTGAAGGACGCCTGCGTGTCGCTGGTCGGATTGGCGGGGAAGGTGGTGATGAAGGTGTCCGGCGCGCAGGGCGCCTCGGAGGGAATCGAGGAGTTGCGCTGCGGGCCCGGGTCGATCTGGGCGAAGTCGGCGGAGGAGTTGCCCGAATCGTCGGCGGGGTCGAGGAAGGTGGAGCAGCCGGGCGCGATCGAGCGGACGAGGGCTTTCGTGTCGGCGATCGCCGCCGCGTCGGAGGACTGCGGGTCGGGGAACGGAGCGCTCTGGACCGGGATCGCGCCCCAGGTGACGCAGTCGTCTTCCGTGGAGCCGGTGAAGCAGACGGCGCCGCCCGCCGCGCTGATCCTGTCGGCGCTGCTGAGCGTGAAGTCGGGCGAGGTCGCGCCCACCCCCGCCGCCTCGGCGGTGGCGAAGAGGATGCGTCGCTGGCTCGACCCGTCGGCGACGTCGGAGGACAACGGGAAGGAGGACGTTTCGGCTCCGCCGGCATCGTAGAAGCGCAGTACCTGGCCGTCGACGTCGTTTTGCCCCGGAGCGGTCATCTGCAACTCGACGTACTCGGCGCCGGCGGCGAGCGTGGACCCGGGGTAGACCTCGCGGAGCTTCAGCGGCGAGGCGCCGAATGCCGCCGGGGCGAGGAGGAGAAGCGAGGCCGTCGCCGCCAGCGCGCAGACGAAGGCCCGCGCTCCCGATGCCCTGGCCCGACTGTCCCCGGAAACTCCCATTCCCTCTCCGTAACCTACGGAAGCGTACAAGGATGCGCTAGATCGGAATACCATTTCAGTACTCAATCGCGAACGTGACAGACGTTGACGGTGGAGTTCTCGAGCCGCAGACCGCCCCGGAACCGGTACTCGACCCGGGCCAGCTCGAAGGCGACCCGGTTGAAGCCGGGCGGCGCCGGGCAGCGTGCCATCAGGTAGCTGCGCCGCTTGCCCCTGTGGCGGTAGGTGCGGTGCAGTTCCATCTGAAATCCGGTGACGTGTCCGTAGTCGGCCACGACCCGTGGAAACCTGGTTCGCAGCACCGTCCCGAACGCGCCGTGCCCGCGCCCGATCTCGATCGGCACCACGAAGACTCCATGCAGCGGCTTGGTGACGTGGATGTGCATCAACACCTTCCTGCCGGCGTTGAAGAGAAGCAGCCTCGCCCGCGAGCGGATGCGGTCGCCCTCGGGAAAGCGCAGGGCGGTATGGACGACGCCACGGCCGACGAGGGCACGACGGCAGACCGCCAGCGCTTCGGCGCTGCTGCGCTGGCGCAGGCGCTGGTTCGTACAGCGAGGCAGCCCCTTCCACTGGACAATGCCGCCCTTGGCGAGGCGCATCGTCATCACCCGCGGCGCCGGAATGTCCGTACCGTCGAGGTTCTCGAAGGCGGAGGCGAAGCGAAGGGTGACCGGCCGGTGCTTGCGCCGCGGCAACGCGGCCGGCGAGATCCAACTCGTCAGCGAGGAGAGGAAGCGCCCCGACTGCACGAAGGCGGGCCGATGGCGCCCGGGGGCCTGCACGCGGAAGATGCGAAAGGCCGGCGTGCTCTCGACGTTGCCGATCCGATCGACGGCCGTCACCTGGAAGATGTGCCGTCCGGCCGGGGCGCGAAAGCGATGTGGGGAGCGGCACGGCTTGAAGGAGCCCTTGAGGTTGAGACGGCAGCGGAAGGTGGCGCCGGGCTCGGAGGCAAAGTGGAAGACGGCGGCGGCCGTCCTCCCCCTGCCGGCGGAGAGCCGGCCGGGGGGTACGCGCCTGAAGCGGGTATTCGGCGCCGGCGCCGCGACCCGCCACTGGTGGGAGGCGGGAATCGAGTCGACGTTTCCGGCGGGGTCGATCGAGCGCACCTGGAACGTGTGGAGGCCGTTGCGCAAGCGGTCGTAGCGCGAGCCGCCCGCCGCGCAGGGCTGGAAGGCGCCCGCGCCGAGCCGGCACTCGAAGGTGGAACCCGGCTCGGTGGCGGAATAGGCGAAGGCGGCCGTTGAGCTGGAGCTTGGGTTCGGTGGGCCTGAGAGCAAGTGGGTGTCAGGGGCGACGAGGTCGCCGATCCGGTTGTCAACCAGGAAGGTGTGCTCAGCGGGGGTGCCGTCTTTGTTACCGGCGTTGTCGGTGGCCCAGACACGTACGGTGTGGACACCGTCCGGCAACAGGAAGTAGCTCTTGTCCGGCTCGGCACAGACCTGAATCGCGCCGCTGTCGAGCTGGCAGTGGAAGCCGGAGTCCGGCTCCGAGGAGCGGAAGGAGAAGGAGACGGCAAGCCCCCAGCTCGGGTTTGGCGGCGCCGACTCGATCGTCGTCTGCGGGGCAACCGTGTCGACCATCCAGGTGTGCAGGTCGGGGCTCGGGTCGGTGCCGCCCTGGCCGATCGCGCGCACGGCGAGGTGGTGGAGGCCGTCTTCCAAGTCGGCGAAGGAGATGCTGCCCGCGACGGGGCAGGAAGCGAAGTCGGCCTCGCCGAGCGGCTCGGCCCAGTCGAAGGCGCACTCGAAGCGGGCAACGGGGTCCTGCGGGGACTCGGTGTAGGTGAAGGTGGCCGAGGTCTCCCGGGTCGGGTTCAGCGGAAAGGTGGTGATGAAGCTGTTGGGGATACAGGGCGAGCCCGAGACAGGGGCGGCATTGTTCTGTGGCAGCGGCGCCGCCTCGAAGAAGTCGGAGTTCGAGTTGGCGCTGTCGTCGGCCGGATCGAGGAAGGTCGAGCAGGGGCGGGCGATCGTGCGGCGCAGCGCCGTGCCGTCGGCGATCGCCGGAGCGTTGACCCGCTGCGGATCGGGGAAGGGCGATTTCAGCAGCGGGACAGACCCCCATGAAAGGCAGTCGGCGCTGTCGGGACCGGCCCCGGTAAAGCACACCGCGCCGCCCGCCGGGCTCATCCGGTCGATGCTCGGCATGGTGAAGTCCGGACTCGAGGCGCCCGCCGCCGCCGCCTCCGGGTTGGCCAGCAGGATCGTGCGCTGGCTCTCCCCGTTGACGACGTCACCCGGCAGGGTGAAGGACGAGGCGAGCATCCCGTCCGCGTCGTAGAACTCGAGCACCTGTCCTTCGACGTCGTTCTGCTGGGGAGCGATTGTCTGCAACTGGACGTACTCGGCAAGCGGCGCCGACGTGGAGCCGGGATAGACCTCGCGGATCTTTATGTGGGGCGAGGCGGCGACGGCCTGACCGCCCAAGGCGAGGAACGAGGCGCCGAGCAGAAACGGCAGAAGGCCGAGCCTAGCCCCGGCCACGTCGGCGCTCGCCGCGCTTGGTGCGATGCCCAGCCCGCTTGCCCTTCTTGGCGGCGCCCTTGCGCTGCTTCTTGCATCTCGGGTTGCTCACCACCGGCCGGAAGCCCTCCCGCCGTCCGTTCTGGGCCCCGAAGCGCACCGTGGCCCGTCCGGGGTTCTTGCAGAGGTTGCGCGAGTTCTCGATCAGGCTGCGCTTGCCGCCGAACATGTTGAGCACGAAACGCGAGACCGGGGCGTCGGGGACCGCCTCGAAGGTGCTCCTGATCCCACGCTTGACCGAGTCGATGCGGCCGACCAGCTCGATGCGCAGCGGCTGGTGGGCGGGACCGTGCAGGTCGGCGACCATGTCGGGCAGGGTGTTATCGGAGCTGCGCAGGTAGACCGGACCGCTGAGGGGATAGTCGACCAGCGGGCTGTAGGCGGTGGCGTGGCCGTAGACCGAGCCTTTCGGGCAGGCGCCCGCGGCGAACTGGACCCGGGTACAGATCGTGCGGATGTTCTGCTGGTCGAGGAAGGCCGAGGCGGGCAGGGTCACCGCGGCGCGGCGGATGTTGGCATCGCCGGACCTTGCCCTGAGCACCGCTCTGAGGCGCTGGTTGGCGCCCCGGTGGGTCTTGCCGAAGAAGCGCAGGCCCAGCTTGGGCTTGAAGGCGAGTGCGGCGCAGTTTCCGACCTGGAAGGGGCTGTGGGGGCCGGCGAGGGTGTCGTCGGCGGGATCGAGCGGGTCGGCGGCGCCGCCGATGCCCGAGTGGATCGCCATCGGTTCGCAGTTGGTCGGGTTGAGCATGAAGCCGGGCTTGTCGATGTCGACCGAGATGTGGCGGATGCGCAGCGGGACGCCGCCGAGGATGTAGGGGAGGCGGGTGGAGGCGACGGTGACCGTCGCGCTCTGGGGATCGACGTGCAGGGCCGAGCGGATCACCACGTTGCCGAGGTCAAAGGCGGGGGCGCCGGGGAGGCCTCCGGCGATCGCCGGCACGACCGCGGCGATCGACAGCGGCGCGCCGGCGTGGGGGCCGGCGAAGTAGAGGCTGCCGGCGGTCGGCAGGGGCAGCGGGCCGGCCCCGGCCAGCGAGTTGACCGATCCGATCCGCGATGCCGGCGGGCAGGCGGGGGCCTGGGTCTCCTGGCTCCCGGAGCGCCGCTCGATCGCCGCCAGGGTGGCGTCGGGGCAATAGGGGACGCCGGCGAGCTTTGCCGTCAGGCCCCTGGGCATCTGCAGGGACAGGGCGGAGACCTCCTGGTAGCCGTCAGAGCGGGCGACGTTGAGGGCAAAGCCGGTGTGGGAGCCGGCCTGGGTGACAGTCGAGCCGGCATTGAATCCGGGGGTATGCAGGCGGTCCTCGGGCTCGGTCACGCAGGGCAGGGCGCTCGCCATCGCCTTGATGTCGAAGGGGTCGGCGATCGAGGCGATCGGGCCGCTGTGGGGGTGCGACCAGGGGCTGAGGTCGATCTGGTTTTTGAACTGGCCGCAGACCGGCGGCGTGTTCAGCGGCGCCCGGGGGCCGCTCTTGAAGTGCAGCTCGAAGGTCTCGAAGGGCAGCTGGGGGTTGTCGAGGAAGGTGGTCGAGATCTGCCCGGTGGCGGGGTCGAGGTCGACTTTGCCCGGCAGCTTGATCGAGAGGCCGCGCTCGTCGTCCTGAGCGACCATGTAGATCGCGGTCAGCGAGCCGGGGAAGGGGTTGTCGTGCTGGGGTGCGGCGTAGACGTCGCCGAAGAGGGGATCGGGCAGCAGCGGGCTGACGATCTCCAGGGTGCCGAGCTTGGCGGACTCCGGGCAGCGCACCTTGTCGTTGTTGAAGGTGACTTTCGGCTCCGTCGCCGTCAGGCCGATCTGGGCGGTCGAGCAGCCCTGCAGGCCGTTGGCGGCCGCCGGGTTGAAGGAGGTGCCGGCGGGAAGCTGCACGGTGGTGTCCTTGAGGTGGGCCGAAGCCAGGCCGGCGTCGCTGCGCCAGTAGGCGGGGGCGCCGTTTGAGTCATCGGGATCGTGGGCGAGGTCGGGGTTGCCGGGGATCGAGGCCGGCGGGTCGTTGTGCTGGGGGGTTTCCAGCTTGACGACGAGGCCGCTCGGGGAGTCGGAGACGTCGACGGTCGGGCGCAGGGTGATCTGCGGGTCGAACTCGAGTTTCTCGCAGCCGGTGACCAGGTCGGCCTCGGTGGTGCCCACCACCATCTCCCCTCCCAGAGACGAAGGGTTTTGCCAGGAATCCATGTTGATCGTGGTCGCGAGTTTCTGCCCGCTGCACTCGGTCGGGTTGGTGAAGAAGGGTTTGATCGGTCCCCAGCTGGAGTCGTAGCTCTGCTGGACCTCAGCCGGGTAGCCGGTCGCGTGCTTGCCGACGAAGCCGCCGTTTTCGAGGGCCTTCAATTCCGCGCCGCCGGCGCGGAATTTGTCGTGCTCCTGCGCCCAAGGGACTCCCCAGAAGGTGATCGATTGGCCCCCGAGCAAAACGAAGTCGGGGATCAGCAGGGCCAGGGTGTCGACGCCGTAGTCGCCGTTGGTCCGCCCGCGGGCGGTGATCGGCACGTTGAAGAACTCAGCGACATAGGCGATCGTGAACTCGGCCGTTACCGTGTCGCGCGCCTCGACCGCGTAGACCGGGAACGTCTGCAGATACGACGGCAGCGGCACCGTGTTCATGAAGCCGATCGAGTTGATGCCGACCTGATTCTCGGGCACGCAGCCAGGGGGGACCGACTGTACCGCCGCCGCCGGGCACTTGGGCACCGCCTCGGGGCTGCCCACTACCCCCGGTGGCAGGTTGACGATTATGTTCTTCACAGATCCTTCCGGCGCCACGCCGGAAGTCGTTTCGTACTCGAACCAGAACGACGCCGAGGCATCGGGGTGGGCGCCGGCCTGGGTGACCGGGTCGAGGCGCCATTCCGGCTCTTCGCCCAGGGGCCAGGGGCTGCCGTCGTCGCCGTTCTGCCTGCCGACCGCTTCGTCGGTGTCGATGCAGTGCGCGCGAATCGCCGGGGCGGCGCCGACCCCGCCATTGGCGGTGGAGGAGCTGCCCAGGTCGCAGGTGCCCGACCAGATCGCTTCGGTATCGGGGAAGGCTGGCGCCGTGGGCTCGCCCGTCTGGTTGATCTGGGTGAAGCCGAAGTCGTCGCCGAAGTCGGCGTTGGCAACAGACGCGCCGGCGGCTGCCAGGCAGACCGCGGCGGCGATCGCGGTTATCGTCCGGCGGGCGATCATCGGGCGCTCCTTTGCTTTCGATTACCGGCTCGTCGCTGTCGCTGCTGGGCCTTGGTCAGGCGGCGCATCTGCTTCGTCAGGCAGCGCCGCTTCGCCCGTCCGCGCACCTTGCGGCAGCGCTTGCGGGCCAGTGCCGCCTTGCGCACGCAGCGCTTGCCCTGGCGCAGCTTCGCCTTCGAGCAGGTCCGCCTCCCGCGGGCCTGGGCGACGTTGCCACCGCCGCTAGGCGCGAGCGTCGCACCGACAGGCGCCTGAGGCGCCGGCGTCGCCTCCGACTCGCAGGCAAGGGCCAGTACATCGCAGGGCACCGGCGGCGGGGTGTAGGGGAAGCCGCCGCCGCGGCGCGCGTCGTAGTAGTCGAGGTCGTCGTCGTCGATCTCGCGTGGGTCGATCCGCTGCGAAGTGAAGAAGAAGACGTCCCTGCCGTCGGTGCTGTTGCCGGTGAACCAGGCGTCCCTGTCCTCGTTGCCGGGCGTTATCAGCGACAGCTCGCCCTCGCGCCACTCGTAGGCGTCGGTGTAGTCGCCGTTGGTGTCCTCAGGCACCAACTGGGAGCGGCTCATGAAGAAGACCGAGACGGTGCCGTCGGGGTTCTCGGCGACGTTCATGTAGGCGAGGCCGTTCCAGCCACGCTGTCCCTCCCCCACCCCGACGAGCTCATTGATCCAGCCACCCCAGAAACCGCCTTCCTCGTCCATGTGGGCATTGCAGGTTGCAAGCACGGCGGGAGGCCCTGAGCCCTGGAAATTCAGGTCGCATGGATACGGCTCGGCAGCGGGACCATCCGCCGCCGAAACCCGGATCAACTCGTCGTCGGCGGCGGCGTAGAGGACGATGTCCCCGGCCTCGTCACCGTCGTCGTCGGTCAGCGCGGCCTCGGTCATGAAGATGATCTGGCTCGCGTCTCGGGTACCGCGGAAGCAGTTACCCCTGCCCGTGTTGTCGGGGCCGACGAAGCCGCTGTTGAACAATCGGTCCATCGTCATGCCTCCGGTCGCGCAGGCGCTGATCGAGCCGGTTGGAATACGAGCGACAAACTTCCAGCGCTCGGCGCCATCCTCGTTGTCGTCGAAGAGATAAAGGTTGCGCGCCGCGCCGCCGCTGCCCGGGGTGGTGGCGCCGCCCTGCGGAGGATCGTTGTCGGCGCCGTCGATCGGCGAATGGGTGATGAAGTAGACGCGGCTGCCGTCCTCGGATATGAAGCGCACCGCGCCGGTCCCGGCGTCCGGGTCGGCATCGCCGCCCGGCCCGCCGCTGATGCGAAGCAGCTTGCCCTGACCGGGATCAGCGGCCCGGTCGGCGGGCATCTCGTACCGATAGAGGTCGGTCGATGCCTCCTGCGCGGACCCGGTCGTGATCGAAGTCTGCGGCTGCGGTTCCGGGTCTTCTGGATCGAAGCCGTTGGGATCGTCGGGAACAAGCGGCATGTCAGTCCGGAAATAGATGTAGCGCCCGTCGCGCGAGGCGCGCTGGAAGACGGCGCCGCGATCGAGCTGAGCCATCCGCTGGTCGGCGATCGGGGGGCCCTGATAGGAACCGTCGCCCACCGCTTCAGAGCGCGAGCGCGAGATCCAGCGGACGAACTCCTCGCCGCCGGGGCCGTGCTGGCGCACGTAGAGCTGCGGCGGGCAGCTGGTCGCCGTGCCGGTCTCCGTCGTGCACGTCGTTACCGCGTTGCGAGCTCCTGGATCGGGGGCGACGAAGAAGACGCGGTTGCCGTCGTTGGCCAGCGCGGTCTGCACGCCGCCGCCGGGCGAGCCGACCTGGGCGCCGCGGGGGCTGACGACGTTGCCCTCGGCGCAAGCCCGGGTCCCGATCGTGGTCGAGGGACCGGCGAACTGGCGATTGGGGATCTGCGTCGCAGCGGTGCCGGCGCCGCTGCACTCGTTGATCAGCTGCTTGGGCGCGGTAGGCAGATCGTCGGGATCGGACGCGCGCTGCAGATAGGCGGCCTCGCCACCTTCACCGCCGTCGAAGCCGCCGGTACCTGGAATCTGCTGCTCGTCGCTGGGATCGTCATCCCCCGGGGTGGCGGGATCCTCGCCGAGGCCGCGGTAGCCGCCCCAGCGCGCCATCGCGGTGCCCTCGTCGTTCAGCAGGGCGTGATCGTGGTCGGTCGAGTATCCGGCGTCGCTGCAGCCCACCTCGTTGCCAAGCGGCAGGCAGTACTGCGTGTCGGTGTTGGCCAGCCAGGCGTTGTAGCCATCGAAGCCGGTGCCATCACGGCGAGTGTAAAAGCTCAGGTAACCACTGCCTTCGTGCGGCACGTCGAGCTCATTGCCGTTGTACTGTTCGCTGGCCTCCACGTCAACCCCGGCGTAGAGGCCAACCGCCAGGGTCCTGAAGTCCGCCGAGCTCGCCCGGCTGGAGAAGCGCAGATTGACCGGCACCGAGGTCTTGGTGTTGATTCCGAGCGTGTTGACCGTGTGATCGACCCATCCACCCGCAGTCCGCTCGCTGATACGGCCGTCGCCGGTGAGGCTGGCGTCGACATCGTCGGTGAGGGGGAAGAAGGCGGTTTTCCAGGCGAACGATTCGCCGTCCAGCGACGGCATGCCGGGGTTCATGTTGGTCCGCGGCCGGCCGTCGGGTGGGGACAGGTTACGGGTGGTCTTGAACGGCGGCGAGACCATCTCGTAGGCGCGGTCGGATGTGTCGAGCACCGTGGCCCGGGTGGTAACGGTCCTGTCGTCTCCATGGACGATGCTGCTGCCGGGCTCCGTTTCCTCGCCGTTGTCGGCAACCAGCCGATAGTGGTAGGTCGTATCCGGCTCCAGCCCGGTGATCTCGGCGCTGACGACTCGCGATTGGCCGCCCGATGCCACGACGATGGGCGTGCTCTGCCCATAGCTTTTTTCGTCGGTGCCCCACTCGAAGCGCCACTCGGTCGGCGAGCCCTCGGGGTTGAGGCGCCCGATCAGGGTGGCGGTGGTGTCGGTGCGAAGCGTGCTCTGCCTGGTTTCCACCGTCGGGGGGACGGCCAGGGTCTGGAAGGCGAGCGGCGCGGAAACCTGGTTCAGCCCGCCGTTGAAAGCGCGGCTGCCGATCAGGCGCACCAGATAGGCCGTGTTCGCTTCCAGGCCGCTGACCGTGTCATCGACGGCATGGCTGTCGGCGTCGGAGAAGGGTCCCTCGGTAGGGGGAACGGTTACCCAGGTCTCGCCGCCGTCAACCGAGTACTGGAAATTGTGGGAGACCGCGAATACGGTCGGCCCTTTGGCGTCGACCGTGCCGTTGAAGGTGACCTCGTGCGAGCCGAGGTCACTGACCGGGCCGATCGCCATCTCGAAGGGGCCGGCGCCCTCGTCGGTAAGGACGAGCACGCGGTGCTCGATGACGCCGCCGTTCGAAGAGACGAAGAGCTCGTCACCGGCGGACGAGTTCAACAGACCTAGCCCGTTTACCGGCTGGTCGGCCGGCGAGGCCTCCATGTGCACGTCTATCTCCGCCGGCGGCCCTGCGTCGGTGTCGATCTCCTGGACGACCGTCTCCGCCGAGTCGTCGCTGAGGACGAGCAGGTTGTCACTGACCGGATCTACCTCGAGACCCCCCAGAAGCCCACCGCGTAGCGGCCCTTCGAGCGGCGGCGAGAGCAGCATCGCCGCCGCCGCCGCGCCGTCGTCGCCCGCCACCGTCGAGTCGAAGCGGGTCAAGCGCGCGGGCGAGTTGGTCACGTTCGCGTAGACGATGCCGTCGGCATCCACCGCGAGCATGGTGGGAGAGCCGTTGCCAAAGCCACCGCTGGTGAAAGAGGAGCTGACGCCGGCCTGGCACGTGCTGGCGATGGTGCAGATCTCGAACTCGGCGGCGCCGGTTTCGACTCCGCTGGCGAAGGCACGGTTGAAGGCGCCGTCGATCGAAAGCTCCTGGATGCGGCGATTCCCCGGGTCCGCGACTACGACCTTGCCGGTCGCCGCCGACCCATCCTTTGACACGTCAATCGCAGCAGGGCCGGCATTGGCGAACGCTCCCGCGCTTTGTCCCGCCAGGCCGGCCTGGCACTCACTGGCGACGGTGCAGACCTCGTAGTTGGAATTCCCCTCCGGACTAGCTGTAACGGTAGGTTCCATGAAGCCGTCCAGGTCGATGCCAGACTTGTTCATGCCGAGCGACACGACGTTTGTATCCGCGTAGGCGGCAGAAAACTCGACTTCCCAGCGCACCCTGTACCTAGTTGGAAGGTTTATGGGGATGGTGACGGGTTCGGTAACCGTGACGTCGCCAGGGTCGATGTTAGGTAGGCCCTCGAGCGCCCCTAGCATCGCTTCGCCAGTGGGCGGCCAGGAGATGGGCGCGGTCACTTGCCCATCGAAGGCAAGCGTGAATGTCCCCGTCACAGTTTGATCGGTCACAGAGAGAGAGAAGTTGATGTCGAAGACCTGACGCTCATTCGGCCCCGGGTCGTCACCACTGCCGCCAAGGGGAATGGTGTTGGAACCCCACGCCCCCTCGAAGACCGGCGGGTCGTCGGATGGGTCGCCTGGAGTCCCGTTGTCTTCGAAGCTGAAATGCTGGACGCGGCGATTGCCGGTGTCGGTAACGTAGATGTCGCCGGTGTCGGGATGGATGGCGACGCCATGTGGATCCTTGAACAAACCTCCCCTTGCGCCTTCGATCCCCGCTCGACAGTCCGGGGCGGCTCCGCAGATCTCGAATACCGCGCCGCCGTCCCCACTGCCGTCACTCTCCGAGACATCGCCGCCCCAGGCCAGCTCGAAATTGCCAGCGGCGTCGAAACGCTGAACCCGGTGATTTCTCCGGTCGACCACGAACACCTGTCCCGTCTCCTGATTGCCGGCGACGTCGCGGGGATCGTTGAACTGCCCGCCATCAGCGTCGCTGCCCGTGGCGGGAGCGCCGACCACGCCGAGGAAGAAGTCGCCGCCCTTGGAGGCGCCGGCGAGCGACACCCCGAGCACGGTCGTTGCGGAGGCCACCGCGAGGGCTAGGACCGCGAGCTGGAGCTTGCGCTTTGAGATACGCGACTTCATCGTTTTGGTGTCTCTCCTCATCTCAGTCCAGTCTCTTTGTCTGTCACGGTGGTTCCGCTGGGCGCTAGGGGTCGAGCTTTCGGGTCGGGTGACTGGATGGAACGCCACAGCCATTTGGGGCGGACGTGGCGCTCCATCCCAGGGATCGATGTGCCTAGCTTTCAGCTTCGGTCACGGCCCAGCTGCCTAAGTAGGCGATGTCTGGCCCGTTATTGTTTTTCAGCAGTAGGACAGCGCCGATCCTGGCGTTGCCGCCGAGGTTGAAGGGACGGACTTCGGTTTCCGGGTTTTCGACGAACGGATCCGGAAAGAAGTCGATCGGCGGGATGCCAATCGCGGCACCGCCCTGGTACACGCAGAGATGTCCAGGCAAGGCAGCCGGTTCGGTTTCGGTTCCCGGACACTCCACCGGCGCTTCGGATTCGAGGGCGATGTAATGCACTTCGGGCTCGGTGGCAAGGGGTATCCCGTAGGAGATCGACGGGAAGGCGGAATTCTGGCCTTCGTCGGTCGGTCCCGTAACGGCCGACCAGGTTCCTGACAGGGTCTCCCCCGCGGGCAACGTCTGGGTGAAGCCGGTTTCGCCGTCTTCACCGGCTTCACCAGCAGGGCCCGTGGCGCCGGTCGCGCCGTCTTCGCCATCGGAGCCATCGGAGCCGTTTGAGCCGTCACTGCCGTTCGCGCCCGGCAATCCCTGCGGCCCCGGGATCCCCGGTACGCCCGGAACGCCCTGCGGGCCCTGCGGGCCGGCGCCGGCGAAGCGCTTGGCGAGGGCGATGACCTGGCGCTTCTGCTTGCCGTTGAGGCCGGCGGGGCCGCGCTTCTTCTTGTTCTTCTTCTTGGCCGAGGCGGTGGCGCCGTCGCCCGAGTTGGCTGCGACCGCGCTGCCACCCAGTGCGGCGACCAGCGCGACGACTGCGACCAGCAGGCCGGCCGTGCCGAAGTGTCTGCGTAGTGACGAGAGCATCGAAATCTCTTCTCCTTGTCCCGTGAGCCCCTCTGCCGGCCGCTTCCCTTGCGACCCCCGTTTGGGGCTCGTTTATGTCCCTGTGGTTCCCTGCCCGTCAGCTGAGACGACGGACTCTCCAGACTGTAAACAATGACCTTTTTAATGTCAAGGACTACGTTTTTGGAGAAAAGAAGGCTGTCTTTGCGGCGCATGGCCCAGCGGCGGATCGCCCGCAGGAATGCGGCTTCGCGTCCGGTACCGCGGGGGTATCCGGCGTTCGGGCTCAGCCCCGGTCGGGGCGATTCGGGTACAGCTCGTCGATCGTGACGAGGGCGCGGTAGGGGGCCTCGGCGGCTGCCTCGATCGCCTCGCCGCCGCCCGCCAGGCGGTCAACGACGGCGACGACCGCGGCGACCTCGAGGCCCTGCTCGCGGACGCGCTCGATCGCCTTCACGGTCGAGCCGCCGCTGGTGACCGTGTCCTCGACCACGAGGCAGCGCTCTCCCTCCCCGACCGGTCCCTCGACCCAGCGCTGCAGGCCGTGCCGCTTGCGCTCGCCGCGGACGAAGAAGCCGACCAGGCCGGCGCCCGCCGGTACGGCGAGGGCGGCGCAGCTCGGCGGGATCGCCGCCGTCGCCGGGCCGCCGACGGCGCTCGCGCCGGCCTCGACCGCCGCCGCCGCGATCAGCTCACCCGCCGCGCGAAAGCCCGCCGGCCGCAACAGCGCCCGCCGCGCGTCGACGTAGTACTGCGCCGTAGCGCCGCTAGCCAGCGTCACCTCGCCAAGGATCAACGAGTGCTCGCGCAGCTCCGCCAACAACGTTCGCTTCGCTGCGCCCAAGTCAGTCATCGCTGACGTCACACTCGCTCAGAAGACAAAAATGTCTTCGCCGTACCTTATCCGCTTGAAGATCTCGGGCTGGTCGGCGATGAAGGTGCGCAGGCAGCCGTGGCTGGCCGGGTAGTTGGGCACCGACTCGTAGCCGTGGATGGCGTAGCCGCCGTGGAAGTACCAGGAGTAGTACATGCCGAGGTTGTTGTAGCCCGGTTCGGTGCGGTGGAAGCGGTAGTGGCCGGTCACCGTGGGGGTCGCCGAGGTCCCCGACGAGGTCGGGTAGATCGCGTAGGGCTTGCCGCCCTTGGCGAAGACGAGCACCTGCTTGCCGAGCGGCGCCTCGACGTGGCGGCCGGCGCCAGGGTGGCGCACGCGGTAGCCGCCGCGGCCGGCGAAGATGCGCTTGACCAGGCCCTTGCCGGCGCGCATGCTGCGGCTCATCCCGTTGACTTTGCGGTAGGCGAGTACACCGCGGCCGGTCCTCGCCTTGAAGCAGCGGCCCTTGTTGGCGATGTAGCCCATCCTGCGCAGGCGGCCGTTGAAGGTGGCGACGTTGTGCCCGCACTCGCCGCGGTGAAAGGCCTCGATCTGGCCCGGCCAGGCCACCGCCCCGTTCGGCTTCTTCTTCGCCTCAGCGGCGGTGGGCAGCGCCAGCAGGGCGGCGAGGACCGGGACGAGCGCAAGGACGAGGCGGCGATTCATCGGCCCGCGCATTCTTACCGATGGCCCGGTTGGCCGCTACTGCGCGGCCAGGGCGGCTGAGTTGTTGAGCATGTGCAGGACGACCCCGGGCACGATCGAGCCGGTCTTCTCGTAGAGCAGGCAGAGGATCACGGCGAAGGCGATCAGCGGCGGCACGGCGCTGAGCCCGGTGAGGGCGTGCAGGCTGCCGAAGATCGCGGCGCTGAGCACGGCCGCGATCAGGCGCGGGTAGCGCCTGCGCAGACCGCCGAAGAGCATGCCGCGGAAGCAGAGCTCCTCACTGATCGAGGCAGCGAACACGATCAGCAGGATCTGCACCGGCAGGGCGCCGAAGCCCTCGGCGATGTCCTCCTGTTCGGGCGCGCCGAAGATGCCCGCGTAGACGGCGGCGAAGACCAGGTAGGCGCCGATCGCCGCCGCGCCCCACTTCAGCGCCGCCCCGGGGCGGAACCTCCGCACGCCGAGCCGGCGCAGCATCTCGCCCAGCGTCGAGGCGCCCCAGCGCGCCGCGATCGCCAGCGGCACCAGCAGGAAGGCCAGCGCCGTGGCCAGCTGCACGGCGACGTTGGCGGGCGTGCTGAGGTCGCCGTCCCCGGGGCTGTCGACGATCACCACCGGGACGCCGAGCAGGATGCCGACGCCGAGGGCGAGGAACACGCCCAGCACCGCCGCCCCCGCCCCCCAGTTCGCGTAGGGGAAGGAGGCGGGCCCACCGGGCGCCGCGGGCGTTGCGCCGGGGGGCGCGGCGGGTAGGTTTGCCTCCATGACGCCGCCAGTCTCCCAGGTCTCGCGCTCGACCAAGACCCGTCTGCGCTTCCTGCGCCGGCTGCTCGTCCTCGTCGTCTTCCTCGTCGTCGCGGCGATCGCGCTGAGCCAGTTCACGGAGCTGCAGCAGATCGCCACCGGCATCCTCGCCTCGACCGCGGTGCTGGCCGCGATCGTCGGCTTCGCCGCCCAGCACACGATCGGCAACATGGTCGCCGGGGTGCAGCTGGCGATCTCGCAGCCGATCAAGATCGGCGACCGGATCGCCTTCGAGGGGGTCGAGGGCCGCGTCCTCGACATCACCCTCTCCTACACCTACGTCGACCCCGGCGACGGAACCGCGGTCGTGATCCCCAACCAGATGCTGGTCGAGGGGATCGTCCACAACCTCTCCACCGCCGACACCCAGGCCTGACTCGCGCGGGCGCGGCGGGCGGGCGCGCGGCCCCGGATACCCTCTCTGCATGACGCAGCGCAGCCGTCGACGTCAGCGTCACCGGGGGGGCGCCGGCGCCAAGCTCCTGCTCGTCGGCCTCGGCGTCGTCGCCCTGCTCGCGGCCACCGCCGTCGGCGTCGCCTCCTGGGTGCTCGACGTCGCCGCCCAGGCGCCTTCGCTCGCCTCCTGCAAGCCGATCGAGAAGGGCGGCAACTCGACGATCTACGCGGCCGACGGCAGCAAGCTGGGCATCGTCGAGTCCGAAGAGGCGCGCGAGCCGGTCTCTATAAGGCGCGTCCCGAAGCGGCTGCAGCAGGCGACGGTCGCGATCGAGGACGAGCGCTTCTACGACCACGGCGCGATCGACCCCGAGGGCATCGCCCGCGCCGCGCTGAAGAACCTCGAAGCCGGCAGGACGGTCGAGGGCGGCTCGACGATCACCCAGCAGCTCGTCCGCAACCTCTGCATCCGCAATCCGGCGCGCGACCTCGAGCGCAAGATCGTCGAGGCGAAGCTGGCGATCGAGTACGCCGAGCGCCACGGCAAGCGCGAGATCCTCGGCCGCTACCTCAACACCGCCACCTACGGGACGATCGAAGGCAGCACCGCTGTCGGCGTCGGCGCCGCCGCCAAGTTCTACTTCGCGAAGCCCGTCTGGAAGCTGAACCTCGAGCAGGCGGCGCTGCTGGCCGGCCTCCCCCAGGCGCCCTCGGAATACAACCCGGCGCTGCACCCGCGGGCGGCGCTGGCGCGGCGCAACGCCGTGCTGGCGCGGATGGGCAAGCTCGGCTACATCGCGCCCCGGCGCGCCCGGCAGGCGCAGCGGCGGGGGCTCGGCCTCGACCTCGACCGGGGCTACTACGACAAGCGCGAGCCCTACTTCTTCGACTACGTCGAAGACGAGCTGATCGAGGCCTACGGGGTCGACACTGTCCGCAACGGCGGCCTCGAGGTCCACACGACGATCGACCCGCGGCTGCAGCGGGCCGGGCTGGACGGGATGCGCTCGGCGCTGCCCTACTCCGAAGACCCGTCCGCGGCGCTGGTCGCGATCGACCCCCGCAACGGCCGGATCGAGGCGATGGCCTCCAGCTCCGCCTACGGGCAGAGCAAGTTCAACCTCGCCGCCCAGGGCCACCGCCAGCCCGGCTCGGCCTTCAAGACCTTCGTCCTGGCCACGGCGATCAAGCAGGGGATCGACCCCTACTCGACCTACTACACCTCGAAGCCGCTCGACCTCGACCTCGAGCAGTGGGGGCGCTGGCAGGTCGCGACCGCCGACGAGGGCTACCAGGGGACGATCAACCTGCAGCAGGCGACCGTCGCTTCGGACAACACCGTCTTCGCCCAGCTCGACCTCGACGTCGGGCCGCGGCAGGTGAAGGAAACGGCGAAGTCGATGGGGATCGAATCCGAACTCGACGGCATCCCGGCCGAGGGGATCGGCGGCCTGCGGGTCGGCGTCTCGCCGCTGGAGATGGCGAGCGCCTACGCGACGCTCGCCGCCGGCGGCATCCAGCGCAAGCCGGTGGCGATCGAGCGCGTGGTCTTTCCCGGCGGTCGGGTTGAGAAGCCGGAGCGCCCGCAGCCGCGCCGGGTCCTCTCCGAGGCCGTCGCCTACGAGGTCTGGCGCCTGCTGCACGACAACATCACCGAAGGGACCGGTACCGCCGCCTACACCGGCTGCCCCGGCCAGGGCGGCAAGACCGGCACGACCGACAACTACACCGACGCCTGGTTCGCCGGCATCCAGCCCAACCTGGCGACCGCCGTCTGGGTCGGCTACCCGGAGTCCAACGAGATCGAAATGACCAGCGTCCACGGCACGACGGTGTTCGGCGGCACCTTCCCGGCCCAGATCTGGCACTCGCTCTACGCCAACGGCGAAGTGCCCTGCGAGGAATTCGAGAAGCCGGAGCGGGCGGTGAGCTGGGCGCCGTTCTACGGCTCCTACACCGCCGGGCCGCCCGACAACGGCGGGCCGGGCTCCGACTTCGAGGCCGAGGAGGGCGAAGGCGAAAGCGAAGCGGAACGGCTGGGCAAAGAAGCGACCGGGGGCTACGACCCCGACGCCTACGCCCCGGGCGCCGGCCAGGAACCGGCGCCGGTGCCGCCGCCTCCGCCCGCCTACGGGACCGGCGGCGGCGCTGACGTGGGCGACGGCACGGGCGCCGCGGCCGGTTGAGCCGCGGACCGCGACGAGCCGGCGATAACCCGCGCTATTCGCGGGTAACTGCAGGCTCGTCGAATATGCGGCTCGTCTGGGCGGCGATCGTCGCCCTCATCGGCGCCTTCGCGGTGGGTCCGGTGCTGCTCTCCCACGACGTCTACAGCTACGTCGACTATGCCCGGCTCGGGGTCGTGCACGGCCTCGACCCATATATCTACCCGCCGGCCGCGGCCCCCTTCGACCCGGCCTACGCCCGGGTCACCTGGATCGACGCGACCAGCGTCTACGGACCGCTGTTCACGCTGGCCACCTACCCGCTCGCCTGGCTGCCGGTCGACACCGCGGTCGCGGCGCTGAAGGCGGCCGCGGCCCTCGCGGTGCTCGGCATCGCCGTCGTCGTCGCCCGCGCCTCCCCGGCCCGCGGGGTCTCCCCCGTCGCGGCCGCGGCCTTCGTCGCGCTCAACCCGCTGGTCCTGATCCACGTCGTCGGCGGCGCCCACAACGACGGCCTGGCGATGCTCGCCGCGGCGCTCGGCATCGCCGCGATGCTCTCGGCGAGAGAGGCAAGCGCCGGCGCAGCCTTCGTCGCCGCCTTCGCGATCAAGGCCCCGGCGGCCCTCGCGGCGCCCTTCGCGCTGGTCGCTGCGGCGCGCATTGGACCTTTACCGGGTCCCAGCACGGCAAAAGTCCAACGCGGCGCTCGGCTGCCGGCTCTCGGCTTCGGGGCGACCGTTCGCTTTCTGCTCGGCGGCGCCATCGCGGCCGTCGCGATCGGCCTCGCCGCCTACGCCGCCTTCGGCTGGAACTGGCTCGACGCGCTCGGCCTGGCCGGCGAGAATCAGGACCGCACGTCCCATATGAGCATCCCGATAACCGTGGCCCGCCTCACCGGCCTCGACCCAACCGCGGTCCGCGCCGTGGCTCTGGCCCTCTTCGCCACGTCCTTCGCCTACCTCCTGCTCAAAACCTGGCGCGGCGCAGACTGGATCCGAGCCGCCGCCTGGGCCTCCTTCGCCCTGCTCCTCGCCACCGCCTGGCTGCTCCCCTGGTACCTCATCTGGACCCTCCCCCTAGTAGCCCTCTCAAGAGATCGCCCCCTCCAGCTACTCACCCTCGCGTTGACGGCGTTCCAACTCCCGGCCCGCATGCCCCTGTAGGCGCACTTCCGACTTTGTGGTCGCTATAGCCACCACAAAGTCGGATTCGGCAATCGCGGGTGGAGTGGCGGGGGCAATGGAGTGAGGCCGGGTGCGGGTTCGGGGAAGCCTCGCGAAGCGGCGCCCCGGCGGGTGATTCCAGCCGCGAAGCGGCAGCAACATCATGAGCGAGCGCAGCGAGCGAATCTGGGCTTCCCCGGGCCCGCACCCGGCCTCCCCTGGTGAGCGCAGCGCCAGCGGAGCGAACATAGGCTCTATCGGAACCGCCCCGGGCCTCCGCCCACCGCGACGCCAGTGTCCGAATAAGGACTAAAGAATCTCCGGCGCCCTGACCTCAGCCTTGCCGTCCCGCGCCTCCGCCTCCCGCTCCTCCGGCGAGGCGTGCACGATGCCGGTCGGGATCGACCAACCCTCGCGCCTGCCCAGCGCCGTGACCAGGCCGACGTAGATCAGCTCGACCACGGTCATCACCCCGCGCACCGCGATCGCGATCAACGAGCCGAGCGCGAAGCTCTTACCCGGCAGCGCCCCCTTGACCGCCCAGGCAAAAGCCGCGTCGCGGATCCCCAGGCCGGCCGGGGCGACGAGCGTGACCAGCGCGGCGACGTAGCCGACCGCCTGCGCCGAGCCGACCGTGAGCACCTCGTCAAGTGGGATCGTGCTGACCGAGCGGGCAACGCAGTAGACGCCGACCGAGACGACCCCCCAGTTGCACAGGTAGAAGGCGATCAGGACGATCACGCCGCGCAGCGGGATCACCCCCGGCAACGCTTCGCGGCCGAAGGCGCGCAGAACCCGGTCGGCCAGCGGCCGGAAGACCGGCGGGCTGAGCAACACGATCAGCGCCGGGATGACCAGCAGCACCGCCCAGCGCAGCGGCTGGCCCGCCAGGTCGGGGTGGCTGATCAGGAAGAAGGCGGCGAAGGCGATCCCGGAGGTGGCGGAGATCGCCTGCTCGTAGACGATGCTGGCGATCGTGATCCGCCGCGGCACCCCCGCCCGCTCGGAGAGCAGCACCCGCCCGAGCACGTAGAGGACGCTGCCGGGCACGTAGCGGGCCAGCAGCGGCTGGCCCCACGCCACCTGCGCCCGCCCGATCCCGATCCGGTAGCCGAGGAAGCGCAGGATCAGGTCCCAGCCGAGCGCGCTGAGCACGTAGAAGAGCGGCAGGACGAGGAAGGCCGGGATCAGCCAGAAGCCGTGGAAGTGGACGCCCTTGTCCTGGATCTCCGCCCACTGGTTGATGACCGTGAGGACGAGGAAGCCGAAGACGAGGAGCGCGATGCCGAGCTGGATCGCCAGCCGGACGCGCTTGCTGCGCGGCGGCCGGCTGCCGAACTTGGCCCCGGCCTCGCCGATTCGATGCAGGAGTGGTCGGTCCGCTGCCACGTCCGCCGCACCTTAATCAGATCGGGGGCCGCTGCCGATTGCCGCTGGGGGAGAATGGGCGCATGGGCGAGTTCGACCTGCTGGCTCGCATACAGGCGCGCCTGCCGCGGCCCGGGCCACGCCTGCTGCTCGGCAGCGGCGACGACGCCGCGATCGTCGCCCCCCCGGGCGGCGCCGCGGCGACCTCCGTCGACGCGCTGATCGACGGGGTTCACTTCAAGCGCGAGTGGAGCAGCCTGGGACAGATCGGCGGCAAGGCGCTGGCGGTGGCGCTCTCCGACCTGGCGGCGATGGGCGCCCGGGCGGGCGAGGCCTACGTCGTCCTCGGCGTCCCCGCCGACCTCGACGAGGACGGCTGCCTCGAGTTGTTCGAGGGGATCGCGGCGGTGGCCGCGCCGACCGGCACGAGCCTGGCAGGGGGCGACGTGACCCGCGCCCCGGTCCTGACCCTCGCGGTCACGGTCGTCGGCTATGCCGACGACCCCGAAGAGCTGGTCCGGCGCTCCGGGGCGCGTCCCGGCGACGCGCTCGTCGTCACCGGCGAGCTCGGCGGCGCGGCGGCCGGCCTGCGGCTGCTCGAGCGCAATCCGGAGAGGTGGTCGAGGTTTGAACCGCATAGCGACTCAAACCTCGACCACCTGCGCTCGGCGATTGCCAGGCAGCTCGAACCCCGGGCCCGCCTCGACGCCGGCAGGGCCCTCGCCGGGGCCGGCGCCACGGCGATGATCGACCTCAGCGACGGGCTGGGCGGCGACGCCGGTCACATAGCCAGGGCCAGCGGCGTCGGGCTGCGGATCGACGCCGACGCCCTGCCGATCGCGGCCGCTGTCGCCGAGGTCGCCGCCGCGGGCGGCCGCGAACCGCTCGAGCTGGCCAGCGGCGGCGGCGAAGACTACGAGCTGCTCGCCGCGCTACCGCACGAACGGCTCGAAGAGGCCTCGCGGGCGGTGCGGGAAAGCGCTGGCGCGCAGCTGACTCGTATCGGCGCGGTGGTCGCCGGCGAGGGGGTGGAGATCAGGCTGCCTGGCGGCGATCTGCTGGCGCCGCGTGGCTTCGACCAGCTGCGCTGATCCCCGGCCCGACCAGCAGCTCGCGGACGCCGCGGCGGCGCAGCATCGCGCTCGCAACCAGCTCCGGCTCGGGCCGGTAGTTGCCCTTCTCGATCAGGCCTTTCAGCTGTTGCCGTTGCATTCTGTGCCCTCTATCGACCGCCGGCCCTGGACCCTTAGTACTTGGTACTCGCACATACGTCCACGGGGCTCCGCCGCGAACGAAAACTGCAGACGATCCGGCGCAGATACTCTTTCCATATGCCGAACGGGTCTACGCGGATACTGCTAGTCGACGACGAGCAGTCGGTCCAGACCCTGCTCAGCTACCCGCTGCGCAAGGACGGCTACCACGTCACCTCGGCGCTCGACGGGCACGAAGCGCTGGAGCGCTTCAAGGAGGCCCGCTTCGACCTCGTCGTGCTCGATCTGATGCTGCCCAAGCTCGACGGGGTCGAGGTCTGCCGGCAGCTGCGCCGCAGCAGCCAGGTGCCGATCATCATGCTGACCGCGAAGGGCAGCGAGACCGACAAGGTGGCCGGGCTCGAGGTCGGCGCCGACGACTACATCACCAAGCCGTTCTCGATGCGCGAGTTCCGCAGCCGCGTCAAGGCGGCGCTGCGCCGCTCGCGGATGGCGGTCGACCCGCCGGACGAAGGGCCGATCGAGCACGCCGCGCTGAGGATCGACCCGTCGCGGCGCTCGGTGACCCTGCACGGCGCGGAGGTCGCCGCGACCTACGTCGAGTTCGAGATCCTCACCGCGCTCGCCCGCTCGCCGGGCAAGGTGCTGAGCCGCGAGACCCTGCTCGAGCACGTCTGGGGCGACTCCGACTACCGCGACCCGCGCACCGTCGACGTCCACATCCGCCACCTGCGCGAAAAGCTCGAGGCCGACCCCAAGCAGCCCGAGTACCTGTTCACGGTGCGCGGCGTCGGCTACCGCTTCAGGGAATGAAAGGGCTTCGCGTCACTCCGCTCGGCAGCCGGATCACGACCGCTGCCCTGTCGATCGGAGCGGCGACGTCGATCCTCATCTACGTCTGGGTGGTGGTGATCGGCGGCCACAGCGAGGCCGGCGGGCCGATCGTCGCCGGCGGCCTGATCGCCCTGCTGGGAGCGCTCGCCTTCGGCGTCTACTGGGCCCGGGTGGTCGCCCAGCGCGTGCAACGGATCGAGGACGCGGCGCGCAAGGTCGCCGACGGCGACTTCGCCGCCCGCATCCCGGTCGACTCCTCCGGCCAGCTCGGCCAGCTCGCCCGCACCTTCAATGAGATGCAGCGCCGCCTGGCCGAGCTCGACAGCGCTCGCAAGCAGTTCATCGCCAACGCCTCGCACGAGCTGCGCACGCCGATCTTCAGCCTCGGCGGCTTCGTCGAGCTGCTCGACGAGGAGGACCCGAGCCCCGAGGAGCGGGCCGAGTTCGTGCGCACGATGCGCCAGCAGATCGAGCGCCTGACCAAGCTCACCGCCGACCTGCTCAACCTCTCCCAGCTCGACGCCGGCGGCGTCGAGATGTCGATCGGCAGCTTTGACCTGAGCTCGCTGGCGCGCGACGTGGCGCGCGAGTTCGGCGCCCGCGCCGACGTGCGCGGCTCGCGGCTCGAGCTGCGCACTCCGGAGCGGCCGGTGATCGCGGTCGCCGACCCGGAGAGGGTGCGGCAGATCATCCGTATCCTGCTCGACAACGCCCTCACCCACACCCCCGAGGGCGCCAGCGTCACCGTGACCACCTACTCCACCGACCAGCGCGCCGAGCTGACCGTCTCCGACGACGGCACCGGCATCCCCCAGCGGGTGCATAAACGCATCTTCGAGCGCTTCTACACGGCTGACTCGGCCGGCGGCTCGGGCCTCGGCCTGGCGATCGCCCGCGAGCTGGCGCAGCGGATGAACGGCCGCATCGCGCTCTCCTCCAGCCGCCGCTTCACCGCCTTCACGCTCGACCTGCCGCTCGCCCCAGCCGGGACGCGGGCGCAACCGGCGGCCCGCTCGGCGAAGGCCGGCGTGTGAGGGCGGCGGCGGTCACGCTGCTCGTTCTAGCCCTCGCCCTGCTGGCCGGCTGCGGCGGCGAGAGCGGGGACTCCGGGGCCGGCGCCCCGCCGGCGACGAAGACGACGACCGAGGTGGTCGTGCAGGCTGCCGGCGGCGGCTTCGACGCCGCCGAGGTCTACCGCGAGGCCTCGCCCGGCGTGGTCACGATCCGCTCGATCTTCGACCAGGGCGCCGCCGAAGGGTCCGGCTTCGTGCTCGACGGCGAGGGCCGGATCGTCACCAACGCCCATGTCGTCACCAACGGCGAGGGCGAGGACCGCGAGGAGGCGAAGTCGGTCTTCGTCGAGTTCCCGGACCGCAACGTGGTGCCGGCGCGGATCGCCGGCTTCGACCCGTTCGCCGACATCGCCCTGCTCGAGGTCGACCCGAACGGCTTCGAGCTGCAGCCGCTGGCGCTCGGCGACGACGACGAACTGGTCGTCGGCCAGCCGGTCGCGGCGATCGGCAGCCCGTTCGGCGAGCAGCAGTCGCTCTCGGTGGGGATCGTCTCGGCGACCGACCGCTCGGTCGGCTCGCTGACCCAGTTCCAGATCGAGGGGGCGATCCAAACCGACGCCTCGATCAACCCCGGCAACTCGGGCGGCCCGCTGCTCGACGCCGACGCGCGCGTCGTCGGCGTCAACCAGCAGATCGAGACCAACTCCGGCGCCAACGACGGGGTCGGCTTCGCGGTGCCGATCTCCACCGTGAAGCGCTCGCTGGCCCAGCTCAAACGCCGGGGCGAGGTCGACTACGCCTACATCGGCGTCTCCAGCCAGGCGCTCTACCCGCAGCTCGCCCGCAAGCTCGGGCTCGACGTCGACCACGGCGGCCTCGTCGCCGAAGTCGTCGCCGGCGGGCCGGCCGACGAAGCCGGGCTCGAGGGGGGCGAGGACAAACTGCGCTTCCAGGGCATCCCGTACCAGACCGGCGGCGACACGATCGTCGCCGTCGACGGTCGCGAGGTGGTCCTGCCGGACGACCTCTCCCGCTACATCGCCTCCTCGCCGCCCGGCGAGACGGTGACGCTCGACGTCCTCCGTGCGGACGGGGATCGCGAAGAGGTCGAGGTCACCCTCGGCAAGCGCCCGGTCGCCGAATCCGGCGGCTGACGAACGAGCGATTCAGGGCACGGGGGACCCCTCGATCGCACCGCAAGGCGTCCAACCGGCGTGGCCTGTAGAAATCGCCGATGCTTCAGGAAGTCGCCCTCGGCCAGAAGTCCCTCTCGGACTACACGCACATCGCCGGCAAGGAGCTCAGCGAGCGGATTCGCGAGCTCGCCGAGCCGCTGAAAGGGCAGCGCGTCCTGCACGTCAGCGCCACCGCGTTCGGCGGCGGCGTCTCGGAGATCCTCTACACGATCGTGCCGTTGATGCGCGACGTCGGCGTCGACGCGCACTGGCACGTGATCTTCGGCAAAGAAGAGTTCTTCAACGCGACCAAGCTCCTGCACAACTCGCTGCAGGGCGCCGAGGAATCGCTCAGCGACGAGCAGTGGGCGGTCTTCGACGAGATCAACGCGATCAACGCCGAGGGGCTGAAGGGCGAGTGGGACACGATCATCGTCCACGACCCGCAGCCGATCGGCCTGCGCCGCGGCGCCGGCGGGAAGAGCCGCAACTGGGTCTGGCGCTGCCACATCGACCTCTCCGAGCCGAACCCGGCGCCGATCGCCCGCCTGCAGCCGCTGATCGAGGAGTACGACGCGACCGTCTGGCACATGCCGTCCTACGTACCGGACGGGATCAACGGCCACAACGGGGTCCGCATCGTGCCGCCGGCGATCGACCCGCTCTCGCCGAAGAACATGGCCTTCTCGCCCGACGACGCAGCCTTCGTCTGCCACCAGTTCGGGATCGACGTCGACCGGCCGCTGATCACCCAGGTCTCGCGCTTCGACCCCTGGAAGGACCCGATCGGCGTGATCGACGCCTACCGCGACGTGACCGCCGAGCTGCCCGACGTGCAGCTGGCGCTGGTCGGCTCGATGGCGACCGACGACCCCGAGGGCTGGGACTTCTTCCAGCAGACGGTCGAATACGCCGACGGCGACGAGGACATCAAGATCCTCAACAACCTCAACAACGTCGGCGCGATCGAGGTCAACGCCTTCCAGTCGCAGTCCGACGTCTGCCTGCAGAAGTCGATCCGCGAGGGCTTCGGACTGACCGTGACCGAGGCGCTCTGGAAGGGGCGGCCGACCGTCGCCGGCAACGTCGGCGGCATCCCGCTGCAGATCGAGAACGGGGTGAGCGGTTACCTGGTCGACACGCCGGCCGAGTGCGCGCGGCGCTGCATCGAGATCCTCGCCGACCCGGAGCTGGGCAAGCGGCTCGGCAAGGCGGGCAAGGAACACGCCCGCCGCGAGTTTCTCTCGCCGCGCCTGTTGCGCGACTGGCTGCAGCTGCTGGGCGAACTAGACGCCTGAACCCCGTTCCGCTGTTCCTTTCCCACACCATTTAGGGAAAAGGAACAGCGGAAGCGGTTGTTGGGCGGTCGGGGTAGGCTGAGGGCGATGCCCGCCGATCCCCTGATCATCGTCTCCAACCGCGGGCCGGCGCAGTTCGAGCGCGGCGAGGACGGCGAACGCAGCGTGCGCCGCGGCGGCGGCGGCCTGGTGACGGCGCTTTCGGGCCTGGTCTCCCACCGCGAGGCGCTCTGGATCGCCTCGGCGATGAGCGACGAGGACGTCGCCGTCGCCGCGGAGAGCGGCGGCCCGGCGAAGATCTCGATCGACGGGATCGATTACCGGGTGCTGCTGGTCGGCAGCGACCCCGACGCCTACGACGGCTTCTACAACGTGATCGCCAACCCGATCCTCTGGTTCATCCAGCACTACCTCTGGGACCTCTCCAACGCTCCCGACATCCGCCGCGAGGAGCTCGACGCCTGGGACGACGGCTACCAGGCGATCAACCGCGACATCGCCGACGCGGTGCTCGGCCAGATCGAGGACCGCGAGCGGCCGCTGGTGATGCTGCACGACTACCACCTCTACACCGCGCCGGGGATGATCCGCGAGGCGCGGCCCGACGCCTTCCTGCACCACTTCGTCCACATCCCCTGGTCGCAGCCGGACAGCTGGCGGATCCTGCCCGGGCGGATCCGCGAGGCGATCTTCCGCGGCATGCTCGCCAACGACATCATCGGCTTCCACACGCACTCCTACTGCATCAACTTCATCCGCTGCTGCGACGAACTGCTCGAGGTCGACGTCGACTACGACCGCTGCCTGGTGCGCCACGACGGCGGCGAGACGCGGGCGCGCGCCTACCCGCTCTCGATCGACGCCGAGCGGCTGCGGCGAGCGGCCGAGTCGGCGGAGGTGGCCGAATACGAGCGCGAAGTGCTGGAGCGACGGCGCGAGCACCTGATCATCCGCGTCGACCGCGCCGACCTCTCCAAGAACGTGCTGCGCGGCTTCACCGCCTTCGACACCTTCCTCACCCAGCACCCGGAGTTCCGCGAGAAGGTCACCTTCATCGCCCACCTGCAGCCCTCGCGGCAGGACGTCCCCGAGTACGCCGAGTACCTGGAACGGATCGAGGCCCTGGTCGCGGTCGTCAACCACCGCCACGGCACGACCGACTGGATGCCGATCAACCTCAACATCTACGAGAACTTCCCCGAGGCGGTCGCCCGCTACAAGCACTTCGACCTGCTGATGGTCAACTCGATCTTCGACGGGATGAACCTGGTCGCCAAGGAGGCGCCGGCGGTCAACACCCGCGACGGCGTGCTGATGCTGTCCGAGAACACCGGCTCGCACGAGGAGCTGGCCGACTGCGTGCTCTCGGTCAACCCGTTCGACATCCAGGACCAAGCCGACGCGATCTACCGGGCGCTGACGATGGACCCCGAGGAGCGGCGGGTGCGGGCGCAGCACCTCAAGGAGATCATCTACTCGCGCAATCCGGGGGATTGGGTGGACGAGCAGTTGAAGGACATCGAGGAGTTGCGCGCAGTGGCGCAGGGGAGGGCCGGGGGCGGTCCCGATGGAGCCTAGGTTCGCTTCGCTGGCGCTTCGCTCACTATGTTGGAGCGGCTTCGCCGCTTGAACCACCCGCCGGGGCGCCGCTTCGCGAGGCTCCATCGGGACCGCCCCCGGCCCATCTCCATAGGCCGCAGTTGGCGCAAGCTCCTCGATTTGGAGGGGGTAGCTGGGGGAGAATTCGGCGAGCCACAGGCTTAGAGGGGTATGAGATTGCGCGTTCGCTGGCAGCTTGCGGCCAAGGGGGTGGCCGTCTTGCTTGCCGGGCTTGTTGCGTTGCAGCTCGTTCCGGCGCTGTTGAAACCTCCGGCGCCGGAGCCGTTGCCGGCTGACGTGGGGCTGCCGCGGGTTGTGGCTGCGCCGGTTGAGCTGGAAAGGCGACAGCGGGGTGTGGCGGCGCCGCCGGAGGTGGATAGGCGTCAGCCGAAACGGCGTCTCGGGCGGGTGGCGTCGGGCGGGGGTGCCCGGGAGGGGCGGCGTCCTGTTTTTCGCCCCAACCGCGATCGCGGACGGCCGCGAACTCAGAGGCGAAAAACCCAGCCCCGGACGGGCACCCCCACCCGACGACAGGGCCCGCCCGCCGAAACCATCGCCCCCGTCGACCCACAGTCGGCTCCGGCCCCCGAACCGACACCGGTGCCCACTGTCCCGTCAGCTCCCCCACCCCCCGGCGACGGTTCGGCCGAGTTCGCGCCCCACTAAGCCAAGGCCGCCCGACGCGGGGATGCCGGGTGACCCTCCCGGCGGCTTGTACTTTTTCCGCGGCGACACCCGCGGACGGCCGCCATCTGCCTTCGGAAAAAGTTGAGCCGGGAGGGTCACCCGGTAGCCCCGCGCCCCAACACCGTCGCTATAGTGCGACGCCGTTTGGCCGCACCACGCGAATACGAGCTGGTCTTGATGTTGGACCCGGGACAGGATGCCCCGGGGCGCGATGCTGTGGCCAAGGAGGTCAAGGGGCAGATCGAGGCGACCGGGACGCTGAAGCACGAGAACGTCTGGGGCCTGCGCAAGATGGCCTACGAGATCGACCGGCGCACCGAGGCCGATTACCGCTGGTTCCGCTTCGAGGCGCCAACCGAGCTGCTTGAGCAGCTCGACCACAACCTCAAGATCGCCGACGGCGTGCTGCGCTTCCGGGTTTTCAAAGTCGACGCCGACACCCCCGTGCTGGCGCCGCCGCCGACCAGCGCCCCCGGCCCCGGCGCGTCGCGCGAGCGGCCCGCCGAGGCGCCGCAGGCGGCGCCCGCCGCGGAGGCACCCCCGGCCGCCCCTGCCGCTCCTCCAGCCGAGGCAGAGCCCGCGGCAGCGGCGCCCGTCGCAGTCGCAGAGCCGCCGGCCGAGGCAGAGCCCGCTGCGGACGCCGGCGAGCCCGAGGTCGCAGCCGCAGAGCCCGTTGCCGAGACCGCAGAGCCCGCCGCCGCCACTCCTGAGCCCGCGGCCGAGACGCCCGAGCCCCCCGCGGAGCCGGAGACTGCCGAGCCTGCCGCCGAGCCCGAGGCGCCCGCCGAGGACGCCGAGGGCAAGCCCGGCGACTCCGCCGCCTAGCCGCTTCATCTCTTCGCCCAGGCCCCGCGCCGTAGGGATATAGGTCCTAATTTCCGGCCTTGGGGGGGAGAGTTGCGCCGCCTGCGCTCTTAGACTGGTATCTCGATAAACGATCTTGAGGAGTGAGAGCCGTGGCGGCTTCGAACATCAACGTGGTGGTCATCACCGGAAACCTGACCAAGGACCCCGAGCTGCGCAGCACCGGCGGCGGCACGACGGTCTGCGAGCTGCGCGTGGCGGTCAACAGCCGCCGCAAGGACGGCTCGACCGGCGAATGGGTCGACAAGCCCAACTACTTCAACGTCGTCGTCTTCGGCGCCCAGGGCGACAACTGCGCCAACTACCTCAACAAGGGCCGCCCCGTCGCGGTCGAAGGGCGCCTCGACTGGCGCGAGTGGGAAGCCAAAGACGGCAGCGGCAAACGCCAGGCGGTGCAGATCGTCGCCAACTCCGTCCAGTTCCTCGGCTCGCGCGATGGTGGGGGCGGCGGAGGTGGTGGCGGCGGCAACGGCAACGGCTTCACCCCGCAGAGCGACACGCCCGCCGACACCTCCGACTACGACGCCGCGCCCGCGGGCGCAGGCTCCGGCACGGGCGGCAGTGGCGGCGGCGACGACATCCCGTTTTAAATCGCCGAGGACGGCCAGGCGTCACCAGGCAAGGAGGCAGGGAGCGTGGCGTGCCCTGCACGCGAGCGACCGACGACGCCGCATGGTGGCGCCTGGCCGTTCTCGGTAGGATTGCGGGCCGCTTATGGCCCGAGACCGAGACAACGACGACGCACCCCGCCGTGGACGCCGCGGCGCGGACCGCGTGCGGCCGCGCAAATACACCCGGATCACCTCCGAGTCGGTCGACTACAAGGACCTCAACCTGCTGCGCCGCTTCCTCTCCGACAAGGGGAAGACGCGCGGGCGGCGGGTGACCGGGCTCTCGCGCAAGCACCAGCGGCAGCTCTCCGTGGCGGTGAAGCGGGCGCGGGAGATCGCCCTGCTGCCCTACGTCGGAGAGCGCTGATGACCCAGGCGATCCTGCTCGAGGACGTCGAGAGCCTCGGCCAGCGCGGTGAACCGATCGACGTCGCCCCGGGCTACCTGCGCAACTTCCTGATCCCCCGCAAGCTCGCCGCCCCCGCCACGCCGGGGGCCCTGGAGCAGGCGCAGCAGCGCCAGGCGGCGGCGGAAAGGGCCGCGGCGCTGCGGGCCGAACGCGAAGAGCAGGCCGCCTCGCTGCTCTCCAAAACCGTGCTGACGATCCAGCAGCGGGCCGACGACGGCGGCAAGCTCTTCGGCTCGGTCGGCGCCAAGGAGATCGTCGAGGCGATCCGCGAGGCGCGCGACCTGCGCATCGACCGGCGCAAGGTCCGGCTCGAGCAGCCGATCCGCGAGATCGGCACCCATATGGTCGAGATCGAGCTCGCCGACGGCACGGTCGCCTCGGTGAAGACGATCGTCGCCGAGGAGAGCTGAGGCTGCGTCTTCCAACTCGCCTGACCCGCCGCGCCAGGGCGCGCACCCGGTTCGGCTGGGCGCAGTCGGAGCGGGCGACGGTGGGGCTGGCGGTGTTCTCGCTGGGCGGCGCCGGAGTGGTCCTGGCCGGCCAGTTCGGGCGGATGCTGCAGCGCCGCGCGCATGAGCGCGACGGCGAAGCTCTGGTCGAAGCGGCGCCGGCGGCGGCGCTCGACACGGTCGGCGTCGCGGTCAGCGGCTACGAAGCGACCCCGCGCAGCGAGACGGTGCTCTTCAACCTGCTGGCGGGCTTCCTCGGCGCCTTCACGCTCGTCCGCGTGTCCACCTGGGGCATCCGCGATCAGTGGTGGCCGTTCCAGAACGTCAGCGTCGGCGGCCGCCACATCCACCACTTCGTCCCCGGGATCCTGCTTGGCTTCGCCTCCGGCACCGCGGCGCTGCTGACCGACAACGACGCGCTCGAGGACCGGCTGGCGATCCCGATGGGCGCGGGCATGGGGCTGACCTTCGACGAGGCGGCGCTGCTGCTCGACCTGCGCGACGTCTACTGGACCCGCGAGGGCCTGCTCAGCGTCCAGCTCAGCCTCGGCGCGACGGCGATCCTCAGCATCGCGATCCTCACCCAGCGGATGCTGCGCCGCGGCGAGCAGCGCCAGGAGGCCGCGGGCCAGATCCCGGCAGCCTAAGTCACTAAATAGCGGAGTCTCCTCCGCTTCACCGCCTGCCGGTGTGGCAACGTAGGCGGGTGGCTTCCGCAACCCACGTCCCGCCGCAGAACATCGAGGCCGAGGAATCGGTGCTGGGCGCGATGCTGGTAGCCGACTCGGCGCTGAGCCGGGTGATCGACGAGGTCAAGCTCAACGGCGAGGACTTCTACCTCGAAAAGCACGCGGCGATCTTCCGCGCCGCCCACGACCTCTACGCCGCCTCGAAGCCGGTCGACGAGCTCAGCGTCGGCGAGGCGCTGGTACAGCGCAACGAGATCGACGCGGCGGGCGGCAAGCACTACGTCTCCGAGCTGGCCGCCAAGGTCCCCGCCGCCGGCAACGCCAAGCACTACGCCGAGATCGTCCAGCAGAACTCGCTGCTGCGCCGGCTGCTCGGCGCCGGCCAGGAGATCCAGGGCTGGGTGCACGAGCGCGACGGCGAACCGCGCGAGCTCTCCGAGCGGGCCGAGAAGCTGCTCTTCGACGTCGCCCACAAAGAGCAGGCGAGCGACTTCCGCCTGCTCTCGGAGATCCTCCACGACGAGGTCGACCGCCTGGAGAAGCTCTCGACCGGCGAGCTGGAGATGACCGGCACCCCCTCCGGCTTCCGCGACATCGACTCGATCACGGGGGGTTTCCAACCGGGAAACCTGATCATCGTCGCCGCGAGACCTGCGATGGGCAAGTGCCAATCCGCACAAAGTTTGGTTTACGATCCGAGATCAGGTGCTCGGCTAACTGTCGAGAAGCTCTATGAAGCACACAGACGCGGCGAGGAGGTCTGGGTCGCCTCTCTCGCCTCAGATCTCAAGATGAGGCCGGCCAAGGTCGCTGCAATCGCGGCGAACGGGCCGAAGAAGGTCTTCAGGCTGACAACCCGCCTGGGGCGGTGGACCGAGGCGACGTCCAATCACCCTGTTCTTACCAGTTCGGGATGGGAGCAACTTGGCAATGTTGCGCCGGGTGCGCGGATCGCGGTGCCACGACTATTGCCGCGGATGGGCGACCGAGTTGGGATGCCCGATGAGGAGATCGTCCTTCTTGCGGCTCTCATCGCCGACGGGTCCATCGGCTGGGGCACACCCGCCTACTGCTATGGATCCGAATCTGGAGTGGTTGACACTGTGGAGGCGGCTGCCACCGCCTATGGCGTTCGATTCCAACCACCACGTGAGACTGCGAAGGGCAGCTCATATCTCACTCTTGGGTCTCGCTCGTGCCCAAATCCCGTGACCGAGCTACTGCGGTCACACGGCTTGTTCGGGCGACGGTCAGGGGACAAGTTCGTCCCCGACGCGATCTTCGGCCTCGACGACGAGCAGCTCGCTCGCTTCCTCGGCGTGATGTACGCCTGTGACGGACACGTCTACTGCAGCGACAGGCTCGCGCAGATCGGCTACACGACGATCAGCGAGCGGTTGGCCCACGACGTCCAGCACCTGCTGCTGCGCCTGGGGATCGTGGCGACGATCCGGACCCTGAAGCGGCCCGTCTACGACGGCACCGGCAAGGTTGCCCGCGAGATCAGGATCACCTCGCAGGCGGGGATGCGGAGATTCTGCGAACTGATCCAGGTGCCCGGGAAGGAGGAGAAACAAGCGCAGGTGCTGGAGCGACTGGACGTCGCGCCGCGCATGACCAACACCGACACGGTCCCGCCCGAGGTCTGGGAGGACGTGCTGCTCGGCAAGGGCGGGCGCCCCTGGGCCGATGTCAGCGAGGTCACAGGCCGGCCGCGCACCCACAACTGGCACGTCGGCAAGCGCAGCCCCTCACGCGGTTTGCTCACCGAGCTGGCCGAGGCCACCCGCTCGCCCGCTCTCGAGGAGCTGGCCGACTCGGACATCTGGTGGGACGAGGTCGCCTCGGTCGAGTATGTCGGCGAAGAAGAGACCTACGACCTCGACGTTCCCGGACTGCGGAACTTCGTCGCTGACGACGTCATCGTCCACAACAGCGCCATAGTCGCCAACATCGCCGAGAACGTGGCGGTCAAACGGCAGATGCCGGTCGCCTTTTTCTCCCTTGAGATGTCGGAGGTGGAGCTGGCGCAGCGCTTCATCGCCTGCCGGGCGCGGATCTCGGGCGACAAGCTGCGCAAGGGGCAGGTCGCGCAGAAAGACTGGCCGAAGGTGGTGCGCGCCTGCAACGAGCTCGAGGAGGCGCCGCTCTGGTTCGACGACTCCTCCGACCTCGGCCTGCTCGACCTGCGCGCCAAGGCGCGGCGCCTGCACGCCCAGACCCAGGACCAGGGCGGCCTCGGCCTGGTCATCGTCGACTACCTGCAGCTGATGCGCGCCGACGACATGCGCGCCAACCGGGTCGAGCAGGTCGGCCAGATGAGCCGCGGCCTGAAGATCCTCGCCCGCGAGCTCGAGGTGCCGGTGCTGGCGATCTCCCAGCTCTCCCGCGCCCCCGAGCAGCGCACCCCGGCAAAGCCGATGCTCTCTGACCTTCGTGAGTCGGGATGCCTCACCGGCGACTCGCTGGTCCACCTCCCCAGCGAGGGGACGAGGCGGCCGCTCAGGGAGCTGGTGGGCCGGGAGGGCTTCGAAGTCTTGGCAATGGACCCCGAGACCTGGCGCCTCCGCCCCGCCCTCGCCACCCGCGCGTTCTCCACCGGGCACAAGCAGGCGTTCCGCCTCACGACGCGCCTCGGGCGCACAGTCCGGGCCACCGCCAACCACAAATTCCTGACGATCTCCGGCTGGCGTCGCCTCGACGAGCTCAGCGTTGACGACGCAATCGCCCTCCCCGGAACCCTTCCCGACACAGGCGCGCCGTCGATGACCGAGGACGAACTGGCCCTTTTGGGTCATCTGATCGGCGATGGCTGCACCCTTCCCCGCCACGCCATCCAGTACACGAGCAACGAGCACAAGCTGGCGAACCACGTCGCGGATCTCTCCCTGCGTGTGTTCGGCAACAAGGTCAAGCCTCGGGTAAAGCGGGAGCGGCGCTGGTACCAGGTCTACATTGCGGCGGCCGAACGACTCACGCACGGCAGGCGCAACCCCGTCGCCGCCTGGCTGGACGAGCTCGGCGTGTTCGGGCTGCGTTCCCACCAAAAGCGCGTGCCGGACGTGGTCTTCCGGCAACCACGCTGGGCGATCGCAACCTTCCTCCGTCACCTCTGGGCCACCGACGGCAGTGTCTGGCTGGGGGGTCCCAAAAGGAAGGCCGTCAACGTCTACTACGCGACCAGCAGCCGGCAACTGGCTGCTGACGTGCAAACGCTTCTGCTGAGGCTGGACATCAACGCTCGGGTGAGCCGCCACGAGGCGCCGCACAAGGGGCGCGCGCAGTTCCACGTCACCGTCAGCGGCGGAACCGAGCTGGTGCGCTTCCTTGAGACCGTCGGCGCACTCGGCGCCCGCAAGGGTCGCCACGCGAGCGCGATCGTGGAGCACTTCGAGGGGCGGACGAGAAATCCCAACAAGGACGTAATCCCGAAGGAGGCATGGCGCGCACTCGTCGTGCCCGCCATGCGACAGGCCGGCGTCACCAGCCGCCGACTGCAGGCTGCAATCGACACCAAGTACTGCGGATCGGCTCTGTACAGGAGCGGGCTGAGCAGAGAGCGCGCTATGCGGGTCGCATCCGCGGTGCGCTGCGAGGAGTTGGCTGACCTGGCGCTCGGGGACGCCTACTGGGACCCGATCGTCTCGATCGAGCCCGATGGGGTGGAGGAGGTGTTCGACATCACCGTCGAGGGGCTGCACAACTTTGTCGCCGACAACATCGTCGTCCACAACTCGATCGAGCAGGATGCTGATCTGGTCGCCTTCCTCTATCGCGAGGACTACTACCGCGATCCGGAAGACGAGCCGGACGGGCTGGCGGATGTGATCATCGCCAAGCATCGGAACGGGCCGATCGGCGCGCCGAAGCTGGTCTTCCTCGACCGCTTCCCCAAATTCGCCGACTTCTCCGGCCACGAGCGGCCGGTCGAGCAGCCCGCCGGGGAAGGGCCGCCGCTCGAGGACGCCGCCGGCGCGGGGCCTGAGTTCTGATGGCCGCCCGGCCGCGCAGCGAACCCTTCGCCGAGGTCGCCTGCCCGCTGGGCGCCTGCGACGGCTCCGGCTGGATCCTCGGCCCCGAAGACGTCGCCCGCGCCTGCGAGTGCCGCGAACAACGGCTCAAACGCGGCCGCGTGCGCGGCGTAGCCTCGGCGATCCCACCCCGCTACCGAGGCGTCTCCTTCGACCGCCCCCCGGTCAGCGACATGGCGCGCAGCGCGGAGACCAGAGACGCCGTCGGCAAGGTGAGGGCGTTCATCGACAACCTGGAGGCGAACCTGGCAAAGGGACAAGGGCTCTGGCTGTTCGGCGACACCGGCACCGGCAAGACGACGCTCGCGATGCTGGCTTCGAAGGAAGCTCTGGAGCAGGGAAACTCGGTCGCGATCTACTCCCTGCCAAAACTGCTGGCGCGCATCCGCCGAACCTACGAAACCGACCCGAACGAGGACTCCTACACTCGCTTCTTCGAGCGCCTCACCTCAGTCGATCTTCTCCACATCGACGATTTCGGAGCGGAGAAACGGTCGGACTGGGTCCTGGAGCAACTCTACGCCCTCGTCAACGAGCGCTATGAAGACGAACGCTCGATCATGTTGACCACCAATCTGACGATGGACAAGCTCGAGGATCAGATCGGGACCCGGACTGTCTCGCGGCTGATGGAGACCTGTGAGCAGGTCCCCCTGTTCGGAACCGACCGCCGGCCGGAGAAGGCGCCGCACTAGAGACATCCCGGTAGGGGCGGAACGTCTTGTACTTTTTCCGCGCCTGCGACCGCGGACGGCCGGCTGACTGTCTTCGGAAAAAGTTAAGTGGAGCCCCTACCGGGATGTCTCTAGCGTGGCCAACCCGGCAGAATCCTCGGCGTTATGCCAGGCATCGTCATAGTCGGCGCCCAGTGGGGCGACGAGGGGAAGGGCAAGGTCGTCGACCTGCTCGCCGAGGGCGCCGACGCGATCGTGCGCTTCCAGGGCGGCAACAACGCCGGCCACACGATCGTCCGCGACGGCGAGGAGTTCAAGTTCCACCTGATCCCCTCCGGCATCCTCTACGCCGACAAGATCTGCGCGATCGGCAACGGCGTCGTCCTCGACCCGCGCATCCTGCTCGGCGAGATCGACGGACTGAAGCGCCGCGGCGTCGACGTCGGCAACCTGCGCATCTCCGCCAACGCCCATCTGATCATGCCCTACCACGTGCTGCTCGACACCGCGGGGGAGGTCAAACTCGGCAAGCTCTCGATCGGGACCACGCGGCGCGGCATCGGCCCCTGCTACGCCGACAAGGCGCTGCGACTCGGGATCCGCGTCCAGGACCTGCTCGACGAGAAGATCCTCCGCAAGAAGATCATGGCCGCGCTGGAGCCCAAGCAGCAGGCGCTGCGCGAGCTCTCGGTGCAGCGCCGCAAGCTGCGCAAGGAGGCCGGCGAGGGGGTCCGCGAGGGCGCCGACCAGTCGGTCGCCGATGCGCCCGACCCCCGCCTCGACCTGCACGCGATGTGCGAGGAGTTCACCGCCTACGGCCACCGCCTCGAGCCCCACATCGCCGACACGGCGCGGCTCTGCTGGGAGGCCTTGGACAACGGCCGCACGGTGCTCTTCGAGGGCGCCCAGGCGACCCTGCTCGACCTCGACCACGGCACCTATCCGTTCGTCACCTCCTCCAACCCGATCGCCGGCGCGGCCTGCGTCGGCGCCGGCGTCGGGCCGACAGACATCGACGAGGTCTGGGGGGTCGCGAAGGCCTACGCGACGCGGGTCGGCGCCGGGCCCTTCCCGACCGAGCTCGGCGACGAGGTCGGTCGCCACATGCTGGAGCGCGGCCACGAGTACGGGACGACGACCGGGCGCGAGCGGCGCTGCGGCTGGCTGGACCTGGTCGCCCTGCGCTACGCCGTTCGCCTCAACCGGATGCAGGCCCTGACGATCACCAAGCTCGACGTGCTCAGCGGCATCGAGACGCTGCGCGTCGCGGTCCGCTACCGCTCACGCGAGGGGGCGATCTTCGACAGCTTCCCCTACCACCAGTCGATCCTGCACTCGGCCGAGCCGGAGTACGAGGACCTGCCCGGCTTCGAGGGCGACCTGACCGGCTGCCGCAAGGAGGCGGACCTGCCGGCCGAGGCGCGCGCCTACCTTGAGTTCATCGCCGATTTCGCCGCCGTGCCGGTGCGCCTGGTCGGGGTCGGCCCGGGGCGCGACCAGGTCGTCTGGATCGGCGACGCCCCACATTAGCCCTATCCCAGTAGGTCCCCAGGAACCCGGGGTGCTCTAAAGTCTGGCTGTGGCTTCCGGAAGACGCACCGCCAGCGAGCGGCTGCCCCGGGGCCGTCACGGGCTACCGCGGGAGGCGGTGACGGAGTCCCAGCAGCGCAGGATCATCCAGGCGATGATCGAGGTAGTCGCCGAGCGCGGCTATCCAGAGACGCGCGTGGTCGACGTGATCGGCGTCGCCGGCGTCTCCAGGAAGACCTTCTACGAGCTGTTCGCGAGCAAGGAGGACTGCTTCCTCGCCGCCTACGACGTGCTGCTCGGCAACCTGCTCGGCGATACCGCGCGGGGGTTCGAGCTGAAGCCGGGGGCGCCCTGGGCCGAGCGGGTCGCGGCCGGGCTCGGCGAGCTGCTCAAACACCTCGCCGAGCATCCCGACGAGGGGCGCTTCGCGATCGTCGAGGTGCTGGCCGCAGGCCCGAAGGCGCTGGCCCGGCGCGATGCCGCCCTGCGCCAGTTCACCGGCTTCCTCGACGCCGGGCGGGCGGAGACCTCGGTCGAGCTGCCCGGGATCACCTCGCTCTCGCTCGCCGGCGGGATCAACGAGCTGCTCTACAGCGAGATCCTCCACGGCGCCTCGGCGCGCCTGCCCGGCAGGCTCCCCGACCTGATGTTCTGGATCACGCTGCCCTTCCTCGGCCCCGACGGAGCCGCCGAGGAGCGCGAGCGGGTGCGGCTCTCGATGCTCGAGGACGGCTCCGCCTCCTAGGCTGAGCCGCTCTTTTCGCGGCCGGCCGGGGTTTATGTGAGGGCCGGGGTGGTAGTTGCACTACCGGAGCGAATTTTCCACGGCTCGATGGCCACGGCTCGGACGGGCAGGCCGACAAAGGAGAGAGATCCGACATGCGTAGAACCCTGATGACAGTGCTTGCCCTGAGCGCGACGCTTGCCCTTGGAGTCGCGGCGATCGCCGGCGCGGCCAGCACCAAGATCCGCGCCGGCAACCTGGTGCTCACCTTCGGCGGCACGACCGTGCCGAAGCAGCTGCCGAAGCGCAGGTACGCGCCGGTCAAGACGGTGATATTCGGCAAGATCGCGACCTCCGACGGCACCCACCCCTCGGCGCTGCGGGAAAGCGTCGTCCGCATCGACAAGGACGTGAAGCTGAACGTCAAGGGGCTGCCGGTCTGCAAGCCGGGGCAGCTGACGGCGCGCAATACCAGCGCGGCGAACCGCGTCTGCGGCAAGACGGTACTCGGCAAGGGCCTCGCCCACGCCCAGATCGCCTTCCCCGAACAGGCGCCGATCAAGGTCAGGAGCCCGATCACCGTCTTCAACGGCGGTGGCAACGCGAAGCGCTCGAAGCTGCTGATCCACACCTTCCTCACCGTCCCGGTTCCGGCCGCGATCGTGACCCAGGTGACGATCCGCAAGCGCGGGACGGGTGTCCACGCGGTCGCCAAGATCCCGGTGATCGCCGGTGGCAGCGGCTCGGTGCTCGATTTCCGCTTCAAGCTCGGCCGCAGCTACAAGTTCAAGGGCAGGCGGATGCACTACTCGATGGCCAAATGCCCGGACGGCGTGTTCAGGGCGACGACGCCGAAGACGCTGTTCAAGAACGAAGCGCGGATCCCCGGAGTGGCCGCCCAAACGGTCCTCAAGGGTGGCCTGGGCGTGCCCTGCAAGCCGCGGGGCTAAGTCCAGGGCACAGGCGCTTCGCCTCATCAAGAACGGAGAAGAAGAAGGGCGGCCAAGGCCGCCCTTCTTCTTCTCTTCACGTCCGTGGAGACTGCGCGCTGCTAGCTTTGGAGCGGGACAAAATGACTTTCAATGGCCGCAGCTCAGACGGGCAGGGCCACCAAAAGGAGAGAGAAGAGAATGCGTAGAAACCTAATGTTGGCGCTCGCCGTCGCTGCGGTGGCGTCTCTCGGCGTCGCGGCAGTCGCGAGTGCCGTGAGCACGACCCTTCGGGCGGGCAATCTGATCGTCACCTTCGGCGGCACCACCTCGCCGAAGGCCCTGTCGAAAACGAAGTACACGCCGGTCTCGACGAACATCTTCGGCAAGATCAAAACGTCCGAAAACAGCCATCCCTCGGCCTTCCGGGAAGCGATCGTCAACATCGACAAGGACGTCAAGGTCAACGTCAAGGGCTACCCGGTCTGCAAGGCGGGCCAGCTGACCGCCCGCGACACCAAGGCCGCGAAGCGCGTCTGCGGCAAGACGCTCCTCGGGCAGGGCAGCGCGGTCGCCCAGATTGCGTTCCCAGAACAGAACCCGATCAGGGTTCCGAGCCCGCTGCTCGTCTTCAACGGCGGCGAAAAGGGCGGCAAGATCACCCTGCTGATCCACACCTTCATCACGGTGCCGGTCCCGGCCGCGATCGTGACCACGGTCAAGATCCAGCGCAAGGGCAGTGGAATCCACTCGGTCGCCAAGATCCCGCAGATCGCCGGCGGCAGCGGCTCCGCGCTTGAGTTCAAGTTCAAGCTCGGCAAGACCTACAGGTACAAGGGCAAGAAGGTCGGCTACTTCGAAGCGCGCTGCCCCGACGGCGTCTTCAAGGTGAACGTCCCGAAAGTTCTCTTCAAGAACGAAACCCGCGATCCAGCAGCCGGCGCCACGACGGTGCTGAAGGGCGGCCTCGCCGTCCCCTGCAAGCCGAAGCGCTAACAGCGAAGCACAAAACATAGGCAAGTCTGTCCACGGACAGACTCACAACGAAAGGGGCGGCCACATGGCCGCCCCTTTCGTTGTCCAGAGCCCCCCATGGCACACCTTTCTGGCCGAGGTGACCAGCCCACCAAGTGAATTCGACCCGAACCCTCGGGTGCGCGTGATCACGCAAACCTCCCCAGATCCGATCACAGGAATTCCCCAGGTATGAGCACCGACACCGCCCCCGCCGCGTAGCCGAGGACGTAGTCCGAGGCGTAGCGGCGGGGGCGGGCGGCGCTTTCCGTCAGGGGCCTCAACGACGGTCGCGGGTGACGAAGCCTGCGATCCGAAGGGAGACCCCGGGGGAATGCTCACAGAGGAGGATGACGTGGAGATCCATGCGCTGTTCAAGCGGGGGTGGTCGATCTCGGCCATCGCTCGCCACACCGGGCGTGACAGGAAAACGGTACGCGCGTACGTGCGAGGCAAAAGGCCGAAGCGCAAGCGGCCGCCGAGCTGCCTGGAGCCCTACCGCGACTACCTGGTCGCGCGCTTTGCCGACGACCACCACGTACTCGCCACCGTGCTCTATCGCGAGCTGGCCGGCCTCGGCTTCGATCGCTCCTACCAGACGCTGGTGCGCGAGCTACGGCGCTTGGGGCTGCGCCCGACCTGCTCGGCCTGCCGCAATGGCCGTCTGCCGACCACGGAGATCCCCCACGAGCCCGGCGAAGAGCTGCAGCTGGACTGGTGGGAGCTGGGCGAGGGCGACACCCCCTGGGGCGAGAAGGCCTATGTTCTCGTCGGCGCCCTCTCCCACTCCGGTCGGGTGCGGGGCGTGTTCACCGAGGGCCAGAGCTTCCCTCACCTGGTGGCGGCCCTCGACGGCGTCCTGAGGCGCCTCGGCGGCACCGCGAAGGCCTGGCGCACCGATCGGATGGCCACGGTCGTCGACCCCGACACCGGGCAGCTGCGGGCGCAGTTCGCCGCAGTCGCCAAGCACTACGGCGCCAAGGTCGACATCTGCCCCGCCTATCGCCCTCAACGAAAGGGCGTGGTCGAGTCGGGGATCGGCTACCTGACCCGCTCCTGGTGGCGCTCGGCGCCGGTGTCGACGCCCGCGCAGGCCCAGGCCGACCTCGACCGCTTCTGCGCGACGATCGCCGATGGTCGGCGGCGCCCCGGCGGCACGGTCGGCTCGCTGGCCGGCGCTGAGCCGCTGCTGTCGCTGCCGGCCTCGCCGTTCCCGGCCGAGCTGGAGGCCGAGCGCACGGTCGACGCCAAGGCCCTGGTCAACTTCGAGGGCAACCGCTACAGCGTCCCGCCCGAGCTGCTCGGCCAGGCGGTGACGGTGAGGGCCCGACTCGGCTGCCTCGACGTCGAGATCGTCTCTACCGCCGGGCGCAAGGTCGCACGCCACCGCCGAGCGCCCGCCGGCGCCGCGCAGACGATCAGGGATGCCGAGCATGCCCAGGCGCTGGAGCGAGCCGTGCTCGAGTCCTTCAGCGCCTCGCCGCCGTGCAAGCGCAAGGCGAACCGCCCTCCCGGAGAGGCGGCCCTCGCTGCCGCCGCGCGGATCCGTGGCGAGGAGGGCAAGGAGGTGGCGATCGACCTGGGCCGCTACGCCGAGATCGCCGGAGCGCCCCGATGAGCGGCAAGGCAGACGCCCCCTACCAGCGCGTCCGCGGTCACCTGAGCCGCTTGGGGATGGACGCGGCGGCGGAGTGCCTCGCCGGCAAGCTCGAGGCCGCACAGAAGGAGAAGCCCTCCTACGCAGACTTCCTCGACACGCTGCTGGGCGCCGAGGTCGCCGCGGTGGAGGCCAAGAGCCATGAGCGGCGCATGCGGCTCGCCGGCTTCCCGTCGAAGAAGCGCCTGGCGGAATTCGACTTCTCCGCCCAGCCCGACCTCGACCGTCGCCTGATCGAGGAACTCGCCACGCTGCGCTTCGTCGAGGAGCGCTCCAACGTCCTCTTCGTCGGCCAGCCGGGGGTCGGCAAGACGATGCTGGCGATCGCCTTGGGCCTCGAGGCGGTCGACGCCGGGCACCGCGTCTACTACACGACCGCCGCCGAGTTGGTGGCGAGAACCTCCAAAGCGGCAGCGGAGGGGCGCTGGGCGGCGACGATGCGCTTCTGGGCCGGCCCGGCCGTCCTCATAGCTCGACCTACGCCGACACCGCAACTATGCCGATGTGCGGTTCGACAACGCCAGG
>JBBDJH010000005.1:9061-33620 GCA_040879985.1 Solirubrobacterales bacterium | reverse complement strand
TGGACCTACACGTTTCGGTGATCACGGAGCGACAGTTTTGCGTGACCACGGACATTAGCTATCCGAGTACGCCCTGAGCAGTGTCGGGATCAGTGATCGGGAACCCCAGCTTGTCCGACCACTTTTTAACGCGGTCATCGTAGGAGTGCATCTCGGAAACGCCCATTCGCTGAGCCGTAGCGATGTGGATCGCGTCCATCGGCTTCAAGCCGCCCCAGCCCTGCTCAATTCCCTGCCTGATTAAGGCCTTCGCGTTGTCCGCGATCAGGTCGTAGAACTCGACCGTTTTGAGCGGGGAACCCGGAGCCCAGAACGCCTCGATTGCTTCCTCGGCACCCTCGTCCAATGATCCGCTTTCCTTCTCGCTTTTGGCGAACGCGACCTCAACCCGGCTGACCGACGAGGTCAGCAACTCGATCTCTTCCGCCCGAGCCTGCCTGAACAACTCTTCGATGGTCGGAACTCGCTCTGGCAAACCGTTGAGAAACGAGAGGGGCACGTTCGCATCCCAGTAGATGCGGCGGGGATCGTCAGGCATCGCGCAATCGCCTTATCTGCGCCTCTGGCAAATCGTCGCCTTCGTTGGATGGGATCGCACCGCGTGCTTTGAGGTAGTCGGCGGGCGCAACCTCCGTCAACGGAGTTACCGCCGAGATTCGCCGCACGTTCAGGGGGCGGCTAGTGACGGGGTCACGACTCAAAAAGCCCTCCACCGTCGCAACTCGATCCCACATCTGGCGCATCATCGACTCCTGTCCTTTGACCAGGTAGCAGGAGACGGCGCGGTCGTAGATATGGTCATAAAGAGTGAACCTGAGTGCGTTGCGACTGGTGAGCGTCTGAACCCGGCCCGTAACGGAGCCGTAGGACCCCTTGGGCTTAACAGCTTTCTGTGGAATCTCAGAATCTTCAGCCAGCTCGCGGATCGTTGCGTCAGCCTCAGCAGTCTCAAATCGCACCGCTTCGATGTGAGAGGAACTCTTGAGAAGTTCTGCGATGCCCCGAGCTTCTTTCTTAACGGGTTCGGCGAACGGGATCGTGGTGCCTTGTTCAAGAGCCTCCCCAACTTCGTGGTAGGCCGCAACCACGCGCTCTATCTGCTGCGGGTCGCCGCCATTTAGCGGGACACCACGAGCCGTAGTGATAGCGCTGCTGTACTCCAGCGCGTCGATCTGCCACTCCACGTCCTCAACGTGAGAGTCGGCCGCGAGCGCGGCGATCAACGCGTTAAATCGAGTGACCGCAGCAGAGAACTCGGTCAGCGACACCTCCCCTTGCAGGGCGAGAGTAACCGTGTCGCTCATTTGTCCGTTTTTCGCATTCTAGAGCGCATTTTCCGTCCGACCTAAGCCGTAGTATCGCATCCTTCGCAGTCATAAAAACGGCCCCCGCGACGTTGGTGCGTCCGAGGGCCAGGCCAAACGAGGTAGAAGCTCGATGGCAGTTCCCAAAGTAGCACCGCGTCCGGCCTCTGGCCAGGTCGCAGAACTTCTCGATTCGCCTGAGATTCGGCAGTTGATCGCCGACTTGGAGGCCACCCGCTGGACGGGCCGACCCGGATACCCGATCCGCACGATGGTCGGGCTGGCTCTCTGCAAGAGCCTCTACGCCCTGCCGACGTGGACGAAGACCGTCGCCCTGGTCCGCGAGCATTGGGCGCTGCAACGGGCGCTTGGCTGCGAAGGGGAGCCCCCGAGCGTCTACGCCGCCTATCGATTCGCTGAAAAGCTGCGCGCCCACGGCGACAAGCTGGAACGCTGCATCGACAGCGTGGTCGAAGGTCTCAAGGCAAAGCTGCCGAGCTACGGCACTGACCTCGCCATCGACGCATCCGACATGCCCGCGTATGCCAACGGCCAGCGCGACATCGGCGAGGTTGTGGAGCCACGGCGCTACTCGGACACGGATGCCACCTGGGGACGCCGCTCGGCGATCTCGACTCGTAAAGGCGGCTCTTTCTACGGCTACAAGCTGCACCTGGCGGCATGCTCGAAGACCGGGCTACCGGTCTCCTGGACTGTCGAGACGGCAAAGGAAGCCGAAAGCCTGTTCGCGGCTGCCTTGATCGACGGTGCGCGTCGGCGCGGTGTGGGGGATGGGTGGACATTGGGGTGCTGGTCGAGGATGAAGCCGAGAACCACGCTCTGAGCGCGTAGGTCGCGGTCGCCTCGCCGTTTAGGCTGGTCGTGCATGGGAGCTAGAACCTCCTATGTCACGGCCCCGGGCTGTTTAGTCAGCGCCGGGGCCACTTTTTCAATGGACCCGGCGAACCTGAACTACTCAGAGGCGAAGGGCAAGCGTTTCGCTAGCCGAATCGCTAGACCCTCAATTAGACCGCCGTTTGTTCGGGCGAGAGGCACCCCCTCTTCTCCCTCCCGGGGCGAGAGGCACCCCGTCGCCGCTCGCCTCTACCGCTCCATCAACGGCGTACCCGAGAGACCGTCCAGATCGACCCCGTTGAGCGCCGCGACCGTCGCCGCGATATCGGCGATCCGCGCCGGACGCCCCGGGTCGCGCAGGCGCGAGGCGCCCGGCGCGAGGATCGCCCAGGCGTCGCCGTCGGTGTGGTTGCCGGTGCGGCCGCTGCCGTAGCCCTGGCGGCGCACGGTGCCGAAGCGCGGCGAGTGCAGCGCCTCGATCGCGACCGCCGAGGTCGGCCGCCAGCGCACGACGAGGTCGGGAAGGCGATCGACCGCGCTGCCCTGCCAGCGCTCGGCGACGGTGTCGACAGAGGCGACCGCGGGCTGGCCGTCGGGATCGCGGAAGTCGGCCAGCCCGGCGCGGATCGACGCGATCAGCTCCTCCACCTCCTCCGCGGCGACGATCCCGTCGCGCTCGCGCCCGGCCAGGTTGAGGCGGATGTAGCCCTGGTTGTCGGCGGGGTGGGCGAAGGCGCGGGTCGCCGACCAGTCGACGCCGCGCAGCTCCAGCCTGGCGGTCAGCTCGAGCGCCATCCGGTCGGGCATCGCCGCCGCGACGGCGCCGCGCAGGCGGCCCGAGAGCGCCGCGCGCAGGCGCCACATCGCCCCCGAGTCCGAGTCCTCGCCACCGCCGGCCTCGCCACCGCCGCCGCCGAGCACGGCGGCGAGCATCGCCGGCAGCATGTCGGCGCGGCTCGTGTTGACGTCCATCCCCAGCACCGAGCAGGCGATCGCGTCGGCCTCTTCCGGCAGCGCCTCGAGCACCCGGCCGAGCTGCGCATCGACCTCCGCGTAGACGTCGGCGAGCGCGCTGTCGATCGCCTCGCGCCCGGCAGCGCCGAGGCGCCCGTCGTCGAGGTAGGGGGGCACTTCCCAGAGCCGGTGGCCGGCCAGGTGCGGCGCCGCGAAGGTGATCCAGACGACATCGAAGCGGCGCTCCCCGAGCAGCTCGATCGCCGCGTCCGCGACCCGCGCGGGAGCGGCGAGGAAGCGTTCGCGCAGGCGCTGCAGCTCGGCCGGGCGCTGGGCGCCGAAGACCTCGGTCACGTCGGCGGGCCGGCCGTGGCGGCGGCGCAGCGCGCGGTCGCGACCCGCCGGGCGCGACCAGCGCTCGAGGACGACCCGCTCGCGCATCCCCCAACCGCTGAGCAGCACGCCCTCGGACTCCCGCGGGGCGTGGCACTCGTAGGGATCGATCGCGAGGGTGCTGCGGCCGGCGCCCGCCAGCCGCTCCCAGATCGCCGGCGCCGCGCCGAACTCGGCGGCAAGCCGGATCGACTGCCGCTCGGAAGCCCACTGAAAGGGGTAGAAGAGCCCGTGGTCGCCGACCTCGACCCCGCGGTAGAGGGTCTGGTAGGCGCTGGCGGGAAAGTGATCGGCCGGGCCCTCGAGCTCGATCTGCTCGCCGCGCGCTCGCAGCGCTTCGAGGTTCGGCAGCCTGCCGGCATCGCCGAGCCGCCGCAGCAGCGCGGCGCTTGCGGCGTCGAACTGGATCACCGCGATCACGCGGGGCCCTCAACCGTCACCTCGGCGCCGTTCAGCTCGGCCGAGCGCCGCGCCGCCTCGACCGCCGCCATCGCGGCGACGCCGTCCGCCGCCCCGGCGAGCACCGGCGCGGACTGCCCCCGGCTGGCCGCGGCGAAGGCGTCGAGCTGACGGCGCAGCGAACCGACCAGCGGGTCGCCGGCGCCGCGCAGCCGCGCCGTCCGCGCCCGCAACCGTCCGGTCGCGGTGGCGGCGAGCGTCCTGCCGCCGCGGTCGCGCACCTCGACTCGCTCGGCGTAGCCACGGTCGGTGGCGCACTCGATCCGTGCCCGGCCGCGCCCCAGCTCCAACTCCATACTCGCGCACCCCGGCTCGACGACGGCGTCGCGGACGGCGATCGGAGTGGAGCCGGTGAGGAACACGGCCAGGTCGATCAGGTGCGTGCCGGCGTCGAGCAGCGCCTCGTCGTGGCCGGCATGCGCGCCCCAGGCACGCCGCTGAAAGCACAGCTCGAGCTCGAGCTCGAGCCAGCTGTCGGCGGGAATCGACGGCATCAGCTCGATTCCCTGCAGAAAGCGGCGGTTGAAGCCGATCGCCGGCGCCGGCTCGAGCGCGGCGAGCTCGAGCGCTTCCGCCAGATCGCATGCGGGGGGCTTCTCGACCAGGCTCGGCAAGCCGGCCGCGGCGGCGATCCGGGCCACGGCAAGATGGCGATCGGCCGGAACGGCAATGACGAGCGCCTCGACCGAACCGGCCGCGACCAGCTCCTCGACCCCGCCGAAGGAGGCGATGTCGGTGCCGGCGAGCAGCCGCGCGGTGCGCTCGCGGTCCGGGTCGGCGACGGCGACGATCTCCAGCTGCGGGAGCCCGCGGGCGGCGGGCAGGTAGCCCCGTTCGGCGATCCGACCGCAGCCCACGAGGCCGAGTCGCACGGCCGCCGTCATGCCCGACCCCCACCTGGGACGCTGCGGGCCCGCCGGCGCAGATGCGCGGCGACGGCGACTGCGGCGGCCGCCGTAGCGGTGAGCTGGTGGAGGAGATGGAGGCCGATGCCGGCGGCCAGCAACGGGACGCCGCCGCGACGTGCCAGCAGCGCGTACAGGTCGCGGTTCAGCGCCAGGACCGAGAGCAGCGATCCGAGGGCGATCCGAGGGCGGCGGGCAAGCGCCGCCGCAGCAAGCAGCCCGCACATCGCGGCGCTGGCGCGGTGGCGCCAACCGAGGTTTAGCGCGGTGGCGCCGCTGCCGCGCTCGAGCAGCAGCAGCGTCCAAGGGACCCCGCGGTGGCGGAAGTCGGTCCGCACCATCGTCCACGGAGTCCATGCCTTCAGGTGACGGCCGCGGATCGCCGGGTCGAGGACGATCCGGGCCCCGCGCTCGCGCAGGCGCATCCCCAGCTCGATGTCCTCGACGCTGGCAGCGGCGAAGCGCTCGGCGTCGAAACCGCCGACCGCCTCGAAGTCGGCGCGGCGAACGGCGCCGAGGCCGGCCCAGAAGGTCTCCGCCTCCCCGGCGGAGGAAGCGTGGACATGGTGGTGCAACAGGTTGCGGAAGCGCGAGGTCAGGCCCGGGGCCGCCGGAGCGTCGTCGTAGGCGCCGAACACCGCGGCCAGCGAGGGGTCCTCGGCGAAGCGGCGAGCGACCCGGGCGAGAGCGTCGGCGTGCACCTCGACGTCGGAGTCGACGAAGACGAGCACGTCTCCGCCGGCCCGCGCGGCGCCGGCGTTTCGCGCCGCCGCCGGACCGGCGCCGGCGGGCCCGCGCTGGACGAACAGCTCCTCCGCGGTCCGCTCACCGCCGCGCAGGGCGGCCGTGCAACGGTCCAGCGTGGGCGGTGCGTCGGTGGCCGGGACGACCGCCGCCAGGCTCGGGCCGGGGGGCGCGGAGGGGCGATCGTCGGGTCGGGGGGCGGCCATTAGGGATACCTAATACCATCTCGCACCGCAATGACGCAGTCACCATCCAGAAACGACAGCGCCCCGGTTGCCGTGCTCGGCGCCGGCCCGGCCGGCCTCACCGCCGCCTACGAGCTGGGCAAGCGCGGCCGATCCGTCGTCGTCCTCGAGGCCACCGAGTCGGTCGGAGGCCTGGCCAGGACCGTGGTGCAGGACGGCTACCGCTTCGATCTCGGAGGCCATCGCTTCTTCACCAAGAGCGCCGAGGTGGAGGCGCTCTGGAGTGAGGTGCTGGGAGCCGAGATGCTGCTGCGCCCGCGCCTCTCACGGATCTACTGGCGCGGCCGCTTCATCGATTACCCGCTGCGCGGCAGCGACGTCGTCGCCAAGGTCGGGCCGCTCGAGCTGGCCCGCTGCGCCGCCTCCTACGGCCGCGCCAAGCTGCGCCGCAGCGGCGAGGAGGAGAGCTTCGAGGAATGGGTCAGCGCGCGCTTCGGGCGGCGCCTCTTCGAACTCTTCTTCAAGACCTACACCGAAAAGGTCTGGGGCGTGTCGACCGACGAGCTGCGTGCCGAGTGGGCGGCGCAGCGGATCGACGACCTCTCGCTGTGGAAGGCGGCGCGCGCCGCCCTGCCCGGCCGTCCCGCCAATAGACCGAAAAGCCTGATCGGGGAGTTCCGCTATCCGCGCCTGGGGCCTGGCCAGATGTGGGAGGAGATGGCACGCCGGATCGTCGCCGCGGGTGGCGAGGTCCGGCTCGGCGCCCCGGCCGAGCGGTTGGTGCTGGAGGATGACCGCGTCGTCGCGGTCCGCGCCGGCGGAGAGGACCTGGAGGTATCGGCGGCGATCTCCTCGGCACCGCTGCGCGGGGCGATCGGCATGGCCAGCCCCAGCCCCCCGCCGGCGGTCGCCGAGGCGGCGCGAGGCCTGCGTTACAGGGATTTCCTCACCGTGGCGCTGGTGATCGACGGCGAGCCGCCCTTTCCCGACAACTGGGTCTACGTCCACGACCCCGCCGCGCGGGTGGGTCGCATCCAGAACTTCCGGGCCTGGAGCCCCTGGATGACCCCCGACCCGCGCCGCTCCTGCATCGGCCTCGAGTACTTCTGCTTCGCCGGCGACGAGCTGTGGAGCGCCGAGGATGCCGAGCTGGTCGCGCTGGCGAGCGACGAGATCGCCACCCTCGGGCTCGTCCCGGCGGAGCGGATCGTTGGCGGCCACGTGGTCCGGGTGCCGAAGGCCTATCCGATCTACGACGCCGAGTACGCCACCCGCCTGGCGACGATCAAGGTTTGGCTCGGCGGCGTCGCCAACCTCCAGCAGATCGGCCGCAACGGGCTGCACAGGTACAACAACTCCGATCACTCGATGCTGACGGCTTTGCGCGCGGTAGAGAACCTCTGCGACGGCTCCACTCACGACATCTGGGCGGTCAACGCCGACAGCGTGTACCACGAGCGCGATGAGGTCGACGAGCAGCCCTACCGGGTCGTTCCCGAGACACCGGCGATGGCGGAGCCGCTCAGCGGCGGGAGCTGAAGCAGGGGAGCTCGGTCGCCCGCCAGCGGCCGCTGCGAGCGAAGACCCGGCCGCCGGCAAGCGGACGGGTGCTGAGCGCCACCCCGTAGCGGGGACGGCGGTTGACGCGGACCGAGGCGAGCGGCTCGCCCAGCTTCCAGGCGAGCGCGGTGGGCGGCGCGAGCAGGTTGGCGAGGCGGACCCGTCCGCCGCAGGCGAGCAGGTGCCCGGTCGGCACCTCGTCCGCCAGCTCGAAGAAGCCGTCGATCAGGCGCGCCTGATCACGGCCATGGCGCAGATCGCCGGGGACCTCGGCGGCACGCAGGCCGACGCCGGTGGCGGCGAGGAGCAGCGCCGCGATGGCGGCCGCCCCCAACAGCGAGCGCGTACCGACGCCCGGCGAGGCGAATGCCCGCGCCCCAGCCCGGGCGATCCCGGCACCCCCCACCACCGCGACGACAGCGGTCGCCGGAGCGAGGAAGCGCGGCAGGCCGGCGTAGCCGCCGACCGCCATCGCCGCGACCAACCCGACCCAGGCCGCGGCGCCCAGCAGCAACACGCGAGCCGCCCGGTCGCCGGAGCGCCGTTCGGCGAGCAGCAACCCCACCCCCAGCCAGGCGGCGGCGAGCGGCGCGGTGGCGGCGCGGCCCAGCACCTCGAGCGCCTCCGCGGGCTCGATCTCGTCGCCGCGGGCGGTCTGCGAACCGCTCAGCGGATCGCCGGCGCCGAGCAGGTCCGGCACGAACCAGAGCAGCGGGATCAGCACCGCGCCGGCGACGGCGTGCGGGCGCAGCCCCGGCGTTCGCGCCGCCTCTCGCCAGGCCCACACCGCGAGGAAGGGCCAGCACTCGGGCCGCAGCAGCGCTGCGGCGACGCCCAGCCAGAGTGCGCCGCGCGGGCGACGCTCCAGCGCCAGCCAGATCGCGCCGAGGACGAGCGCGACCAGCAAAGGCTCCGAGAGGCCGCCGCTGAACTGACGCAGCGGCGGCGTGAAGGCGTCGCCGGTCAGCGCGACCGAGGCCCCCGCCAGGAGGGCGCCCGGCCAGCGCCAGCGGCCGGCCCACGGCCCGGCCAGCCGCGCCGCCAGCGCGGCCGCGAGCAGCGGCGCGGCGAGCCAGCCGCTCCGGGCGAGCAGCAACCAACCCTGCGGCGCCGCGTCGCCGAGCGCCGCAAGCGGCACCGCCAGCAGCACCGGCAGCGGCTTCCACGACATTCCCTCGCCGGTCGCCAGCTCCAGCCCCGACAGTTCGCGGCCCCAGACCAGCCATCCCCAGGGGTCGTAGACCGGCAGGTAGGGGAGCAGCAGCGAGAGGGCCGCGGCGGCGACCGAGGCGATGCCGATCCAGAGTGTCCGCCGGCTCACAGGCGAGGATGCTAGGGACGCGCCGCGCCGCGCTCGCTGAGCAGGTACACCGGCACGGCGGCGACCGCGAGCAGCAGCAGGGCCGGGATCGCGCTGGCCTCGTAGAACCCGAACGTCGTCTGGGTCCAGATGTCGGTGGCCAGCGTCTCGAACCCGATCGGGGCGAGGATCAGGGTCGCCGGCAGCTCCTTCATCGCGTGCAGGAAGATCAGCGCCGCGCCGGCGAGCAGGCCGCCACGGGCCAGCGGCGCGGTGACGGTGCGGAAGACCTCGGCGCGGCCGCGGCCGAGGCCGCGGGCCGCCTCCTCGATCCGCGGCGAGACCTGCACCAGCGCCGCCGCGATCGGTCCGACGGCGAGCGGCAGGTAGTGGATGGTGAGGCCGAAGACCAGCAGCGCGGTCGTCTGGTAGAGCGGCGGCACGACCCTGGTCGCGAAGAAGACGAGCGCCAGGGCGACGAGGATGCCGGGCAGCGCGTAGCCGGCGTGCGAGGCGCGCTCAAACAGCCGGGCGAGCCGGCCCGGGTAGCGGACCGCGAGCGCCGCGATCGCGAGCGCGGCGCTCGCGCCGAGCAGCGCCGCCCCGGCCGAGACCCCGAACGAGTTGCCGGCCAGCGCCGCCGCCCGGCTCCACGGGGTGGCGCCGCTCGCGACGCCCTCGCTCGCCCAGTAGAGGAGGACGCCGACGGGCAGTGCGAAGGCGACGAGGGCGACGAGGGCGCAGAAGGCGAGTGCCGGCCAGCGCCAGCGACCGAGCCGGTAGGGCCGCGGCGGGCGCAGCGTGCCGGGCCCGAGGCGATGCACGACCTTTGCCGTGCGCAGGCGCGAGCTGAGCAGCAGCAGGCCGAGCATCAGCACGATCAGCACCGCGCCGAGGGCCGCCGCGGCGGTGCGGTCGAAGCTGGAGCGGTAGGCGATGTAGATCTCGCGGGTGAAGGAGTCGAAGCGCAGCAGCGAGACGGCGCCGAAGTCGCTGACGACGTAGAGCGAGACGAGCAGCCCGCCGGAGGCGAGCACCGGCCAGAGCTGCGGCATGACGACGCTGCGGAAGACCGCGAGCGGGCGCCTCCCCATCGCCCGGGCGGCGTCCTCGAGCTGCGGATCGATCCGCCGCAGGGCGCCGCGCAGGGGGATCAGCACGAGCGGATAGGTGAACAGGCTGAGCACCAGCCAGGCGCCGCCGAAGCCGTAGATCGAGGGCAGGCCAGCGACCCCGAGCGCCTCCTGGAGCATCCCGTTCGGGCCGAGGGCGGCGATGAACAGGTAGGCGCCGACGTAGCTGGGGATGACCAGGGGGAGCGTGCAGAGCACCGCCCAGAGCCGCCGCCCCGGCAGGTCGGTGCGCACGGTCAGCCAGCCGATCGGCAGCGCGATCGCGACCGCGGTGGCGGTGACCGCCGCGGTCAGGGCGAGGGTCCTGGCGACGATCGCGGCGGTGCGCGAGGTCAGCGCGGTCGAGAGCGCCTCGCCGAGGTCGCCGGCGACGACGATCAGCAGGTAGGCGGCCGGCAGCACCGCGGCGGCGGCGACGAGCAGGCCGGCCAGGGCGAGCCAGGCGGGCGCGGGCCGGCGCACCGCCACCTAGAGCGCCCCGGCTTCCTGCATCAGCTCGATCGTCGCCTGCAGCTCGTCGAGGGCGATCAGGTCGCCACCCGGGCTCGGCACCCGCGCGAGCGGCACGCTCAGCGAGGGATCGGGCACGGCGGCGCGGGACAGCGGGTACTCCTTGGAGCTGCTCGTGAAGAATCCCTGGCTGGGCCGCTGCAGCAACGAGCGCACGAAGGCCACCGCTTCGGGCTTGCGGTCGCTCGCCTCGAGCACTCCGGCGGTCGTCAACAGCATCAGCGAGCCGAGCCCGCCGGGCGGGAAGTAGACGCCGACGGGATAGTCCGGGCCGGCCTCGGCGACCGCCTGGGCGACGTAGTAATGGTTGATCAGGCCGACCTCGATCTCGCCGGCGGCGATCGCGTCGCGGATCGTGACGTTGTTGGGAAAGGCCTCGGCGCCGTTCGCCACCATCGCTTCCAGCCACTCGCGAGTGCGCTCGTCGCCGTAGCGGGCGCGCAGCGCGGTGACGTACTCCTGCATGCTCGAGCTGGCCGGCGACCAGCCGACCTCGTCGCGCCAGCGGGCGGCCGTCAACCCGAAGGGCGAGCGCGGCAGCTGCGCGGGCCGCACGGCGCCGCGGTCGTAGGCGATCACCCGCGCCCGTCCGGTGACGCCGACCCAGCGGCCCTGCGGGTCGCGATAGCGCGGCGGCACGAGCTCGAGCACGTCGGCCGGCAGCGCGGCGAGCAGGCCGGCGTCGGCGACGGCCCCGATCGCCCCCGGCTCCTGGGCGAAGAAGACGTCGGCGGGCGAGGCGTCGCCCTCCTCGACCAGGGTCGCGGCGAGGTCGGCGGTGTCGGCGTAGCGCACCTGGACGTCGCGGTCGGCCCGCGCCTCGTAGCCGTCCACGGCGCCGCCGATCGCGGCCGGGATCCGGCCCGAGTAGAGCGTGATCCCCTCCGTCTCCGGCTCGCCGGCGCCACCGCCGGAGTCGCTGGAGGCATCGAAGCCGCAGCCCGCGGCGACGAGCAGGAGGGCGGCTGCGACGACGACGAGCAGGGCGGTTCTGATCTGAGCGGAGGGATTCATCGGCTTTCCGGTCGGGGCTGAGGGTTAGGTTCGCCTAATCTTAGGTTTTCCGACTGTGCAGCCACCCTCCGACACCAGCGGCGCCGCGCGCGGCGCCCCGCTGCGACTGCGCGGCCTGCGCAAGCGCTTCGGCGACGTCCTCGCCGTCGACGGCCTCGACCTCGAGATCGAGGCCGGGGTGACCTGCGCCCTGCTCGGCCCGAGCGGCTGCGGCAAGACGACGACGCTGCGGCTGATCGCCGGGCTCGAGGATCCCGACGCCGGCAGCATCGAGATCGGCGGCGAGACCGTCTCCACCGCGCAGCGCTCGCTGCCGGCCGAGCGCCGCCAGATCGGCATGGTCTTCCAGGACTACGCCCTCTTCCCCCATCTCGACGTCGCCGGCAACGTCGGCTACGGCCTCGGCCGCCGTCCCGACCGGGCGCGGGTCGAGGCGATGCTGGCGACGGTCGGCCTCGCCGGCCTCGGCGGCCGCTACCCGCACGAGCTCTCCGGCGGCCAGCAGCAGCGCGTCGCCCTGGCCCGGGCGCTGATCACCGAGCCGCGCGCTGTCCTGCTCGACGAGCCCTTCTCGAACCTCGACGCCGGCCTGCGCGAGAAGGTCCGCGGCGAGGCGCGCGAGATCCTCCAGGCGCAGGGCGTCACCTCGGTCTTCGTCACCCACGACCAGGAGGAGGCGCTGAGCATCGCCGACGTCGTCGCGGTCGTCAACGAGGGCCGGATCGAGCAGGTCGGCACGCCGGAGGAGGTCTACTCGCGACCGGCCAGCCGCTGGGTCGCCGGTTTCCTCGGCGAGATCGAGATCCTGCCCGGCACCGCCGAGAACGGCACCGTCGCCTGCGAGGTCGGCGAGCTACCCAACCGCGGGGGCCTGCGCGGCGAGGTCGACGTGATGATCCGCCCCGAGTCGCTCGCGATCGGCACGGTCGAGCCCGCCGACAAGCCGGCCAGCCAGGAGGCGACGGTCCTGACGCGCAGCTTCTACGGCCACGACCAGCTGCTTGAGCTGCGGCTCCCGTCGGGCCAGACCGTCCGCGCCCGCCGCCTCGGCTTCCCGGCCTGGCACCCCGGCGACCGCGTCCGAGTCTGGATCGACGGCCCGGCGGACGTGCTGGCGCGGGACTGACGGCTGCGTGGTGGGCCGCCGCAGGGGGTGTCCGGCCGTTGCTGGGTTTTTCGCCTGGAGACTCTTAGAGCTGACGCCCTGGAGTTTGCGGGGCGAAAAAGAGGACGCCGCTGCCGCCCGGACACCCCCTGCACCGGCCTCTCAGGCGTAGTGCACCGACTCGAGGAAAAGCCCGTGGGGTGGGGCCGTGTCGCCCGCCGCGGCGCGTGGAGCTCCCGCCAGGAGCTGCGTGAAGTCTTCGGTGGACCGACGCCCCCCGCCGACCTCCAGCATCGTGCCGACGAGGATGCGGACCATGTTGCGCATAAAGGCGTCGGCGGTAATGCGGAAGCTGAGAATGTCCCCAGATTGCTTCCAGCTTGCCGAGAACACGTCCCGCTCGAAGCGGACGTGATCGGTCTGCGTGGGAGTGAAGGCCGTGAAGTCGTGGCTGCCGAGAAGTGCGGCGGCACACTGCTCGAGGAGCTTCAGGTCGATCCCGTGCGGCCAGCAGAGTGCGCGACCTCGCTCGAACGGGCTCGGAGAGGCGCGGGTCAGCACACGGTAGATATAGCTGCGTGACTTCGCGTCGCGTCGAGCATCGAAGCTCTCCTCGACCGCGCCGGCCGCCGTCACCGCGATGTCATCGGGCCCAACGCCGTTCAGCCGCCTTGCCAGATCGCCCTGCACCTCGGCATCGATCACGAAGCTGGCCACCTGCCCCAGCGCATGCACCCCGGCATCGGTTCGCCCGGCCACCGTCAGCTGCACCGGCTCCCGCAGCACCGTCGCCAGCGCCGCCTCGAGCTCCCCCTGAACGGTCCGCAGCCCCGGCTGAGTCGCCCAGCCCCGAAACCCCGACCCGTCGTACTCGATATCCAACCGAACCGTGCTCACCGGAAGCATTATCAAGCTACCTGTACCTGGAGTCGGTTAGCTACGCGTAGCCGACTTTGACCCCACCCCAGGTGGGTCAATGTCGGATGCGCTGACCGGTGAGCGCCCGAGAAGGAGGTGCAGGGGGTGTCCGGGCGAGCGCGGCGTCCTGGTTTTCGCAGCGGGGACTCAGCGAGAGACGGTGGACCGCCCGGCGAAAACCCCAGCACTCGGCCGGACACCCCCTGTACCTCCCCCGCGACGCTAAACGAGCTCTAGATAGACCATCTCGGTCGAATCCGACCGGCGCGGGCCGAGCTTGACGATGCGGGTGTAGCCGCCGGGCCGCTCGGTGTAGCGCGGCGCGACCTCGTCGAACAGCTTGTGGACGATGAACTTGTCGTTGTGCAGGGTCGAGAGCGCCTGGCGGCGGGCGTGCAGGTCGCCCCGCTTGGCCAGCGTGATCAGCTGCTCGACCTCCGGCTTGACCGCCTTCGCCTTCGCCTGGCTGGTCTTGATCCGCTCGTGCTCGATCAGCTGCTTGGAGAGGTTGGAGAGCAGCGACTCCCGATGCGACGCGTCGCGACTCAGCTTGTTGCGTTTCTTGCGATGGCGCATCGGGGTCCTCGTTCCGCTCTCTGCCGGCTCAGTCCTGGCTCAGGTCGAGGCCGCGGGCGTGCAGGGTCTCGACCACTTCGTCGATCGACTTCGAGCCGAAGTTCGGGATCGCGTTCAGCTCCGAACGCGTTTTGCGGACCAGGTCGCCGACGGTCTGCACACCGGCCCGCTTGAGGCAGTTGTAGGAGCGCACGCCGAGCTCCAGCTCCTCGATCAGGATCTCGTCGAGGCCGTTGTTGGCCGCGACGCTGCCGCTGTCGCCGCCGCCGATCGAGGCCAAGCCGTCACCGCCTAGGGCCGGCGCGGCCGCCTCGCGGGCGGTCAGCTCCTCGACCCGGTCGGCGTCGGTGAAGATCGCCAGGGTCTTGATCAGGATCTCCGAGGCCTCGCGCAACGCCGCCGCCGGCTCGAGCGAGCCGTCGGTCTCGAGGTCGAGGCTAAGTTTGTCGAAGTCCGTGCGCTGACCGACGCGGGCCGTCGCGACGTCGTAGGAGGCGCGGCGGATCGGCGAGAAGATCGAGTCGATCGGGATCACGCCGATCGGCTGCTCGTCGGACTTGTTTTCTTCCGCCGGCGAGTAGCCGCGGCCGCGGCCGATCGTCAGGTAGACCTCGAGCTTGGTTTTCTTCTCCAGCGTCGCGATCGGGGCCTCGGGATTGAGGATCTCCACCCCGGAGGGGAGATCGATGTCCTTGGCCTTGACCTCGCCGGGCCCGGTGGCGACCAGCGGCGCCTCGACCTCGTCGGCGTCGGTGTGCATGCGGACGACGAGATCCTTCAGGTTGAGGATGATGTCGGTGACGTCCTCTTTGACGCCCGGCACGCTGGAGAACTCGTGCGCGACGCCCTCGATCCGCACGCTGGTCACGGCGGCGCCGCCCAGCGAGGAGAGCAGCACGCGGCGCAGGCCGTTGCCGAAGGTGTAGCCGAAGCCCTTGTCGAGGGGCTCGATCGTGAAGGTGCCGCGGCGGTCATCCGCCTTCTCTACGGTTATACGAGGGACCTGAAAGTCAGTGGTCATGAGTTCCTTGCTGATGGTGTTTCAGAAATCGGTGCGGGCTACTTGGAGTACAGCTCGACGATCAGCTGCTCCTGCACCGGCGCCGAGATCTCGGCACGCTCCGGAAGGCGCAGGACCTTGGCGGTAAGCGAGTCGTGGTCTGCCTGCAACCAGGCCGGCACGGTCGAGACGAGCTCGGTCGCTTTGCGAATCGTGTCCGTCGCGGCCGAGCCGGACTTGATCGAAATCACGTCCTCCGGACGCACTTGGTAAGAGGGGACGTCGACGCGGCGACCATTGACCAGCCAGTGGCCGTGACCGACGAGCTGCCGCGCCTGGCGGCGCGAGGCGGCGAAGCCGAGGCGGACGAGGACGTTGTCGAGCCGCGACTCGAGCAGGCGCAGGAGGTTCTCGCCGGTGACGCCCTCCTGGCGCGAGGCCTTGTCGTAGTAGGCGCGGAACTGGCCCTCGAGCACCTGGTAGTAGCGACGCGTCTTCTGCTTCTCGCGCAGCTGCACCCGGTACTCGGACTGCCGCATCCGGCCGCGGCCGTGATCGCCGGGCGGGTAGGAGCGGCGCTCGACGCCGCACTTGTCGGTGAAGCAGCGCTCGCCCTTGAGGAAGAGCTTCTGGCCCTCGCGGCGGCACTGCTTGCACTGGGCGGAGGTGTCGCGGGCCATCAGACGCGCCTCCGCTTCTTCGGCCGGCAGCCGTTGTGGGCCTGCGGCGAGACGTCCTTGACGGTGGTCACGTCGAGCCCGGCCGCCTGCAGCGAGCGGATCGCCGTCTCGCGGCCCGATCCGGCGCCCTTGGCGAACACCTCGACCTTTTCGAGGCCGTGTTCCATGCCTTTCTTGGCCGCCGCGTCGGCGGTCACCTGGGCGGCGAAGGGGGTCGACTTGCGCGAGCCTTTGAAGCCCGCCGAGCCGGCCGACTCCCAGGCGATCACATTGCCCTGCGGGTCGGTGAGGGTGACGATCGTGTTGTTGAACGAAGTCTTGATGTGGGCCTGCCCGTAGGCGATGTTCTTTTTCACCCGGCGGCGGGTGCGGCCTTTGGCTGGTTTTTTCGCGGCTGCCATCTCTCCCGGTCCTTATACCTTGCGCTTGCCGGCGACGCTCATCCGGCGCGGGCCCTTGCGGCCGCGCGCGTTGGTCTTCGTCCGCTGTCCCCTGACCGGCAGACCGCGACGGTGGCGCAGGCCCCGGTAGGAGCCGATCTCCATCAGCCGTTTGACGTCCTGGGAGCGCTCGCGCCGCAGGTCGCCCTCGACCTCGCGCTGCTCGACCGCCTCGCGCAGCTTCACGACCTCTTCCTCGGTCAGGTCCTTGACCGACGTGTTCGGGTCGATCTTGGTCTCCGCGAGGATGTCCTCCGCGGTGGAGCGGCCGATGCCGAAGATGTAGGTGAGCCCGATCTCGATCCGCTTGTTGACCGGGATGTTGATCCCCGCGATACGCGCCATTCGCTAGATCACCTAACCCTGCCGCTGCTTGTGGCGCGGGTTCTGGCAGATCACGAGGACCGCGCCGTTGCGGCGGATCACCTTGCACTTTTCGCACATCGGCTTTACGGAAGCTCGAACCTTCATCGCTCCGGTCTCATCTCGACTACAGGACTCCCGCCCACCCCATGAATCGGGCAAGCGAGCACGAACAAACGGCCCTCAGGGCCGACCGGGAAAGATAGCAGGGGATCGATCTTCTACTCGTCCTCGTGCCAGGGGGTGAGGATGCGGGGGCCTTCGGCGGTGACCGCGATCGTGAACTCGAAGTGGGCGGCCAGCGAGCCGTCCTGGGAATAGACCGCCCAGCCGTCGTCGCCCATGCGCACGAGCGGGCCGCCGGCGTTGACCATCGGCTCGACCGCCAGCACCGTGCCCGGCTCCAGCTGCGGCCCCTTGCCGGGCTCGCCGAAGTTGGGAACCTGTGGCTCCTCGTGCATGTCGCGGCCGATCCCGTGCCCGACCAGGGTGCGGATGATCGAGAGGCCCTCGATCTCGACCGTGCGCTGGATCGCCGCCGAGACGTCGCCGAGGTGGTTGCCCGGCTGCATCTGCGCGACCGCGGCGAAGAGCGCCGCCTTGGTCACGTCGAGCAGCTTGCCGGCCTCGGGCGAGACCGAGCCGATCGGGACGGTTATCGCCGCGTCGGCGACCCAGCCGTCCTTGATCACGCCGACGTCGACCGAGAGCACGTCGCCGCGCTTCAGCTCGTATGGCCCGGGAATGCCGTGGACGACCATCGAGTTCGGCGAGGCGCAGATCGAGCCGGGGAAACCCCGGTAGCCCTTGAAGGCCGGCTCGGCGCCCTGCGAGCGGATGAACTTCTCGGCCGCCCGGTCGAGCTCCTTGGTGGTGACGCCGGGGCGCGCCTTGGCTGCGACCATGCGCAGGCAGCGGACCAGGATCCGGCCCGCCGCCGCCATCTGCTCGACCTGCTCTGGGCTCTTCTGAACGATCATCCGGTACACGGCCGCGGGCCGCTAACGGTCTTGCTCGATTTTCAACGTCGCGAGCACGCGGCGCAACTCGGCGGCGACGGCGTCCGGGGCCGCGGCGCCGTCGATCCGGCGCAGCAGGCTCTGGCGGTCGTAGAGCTCGATCAGCGGCTCGGTCTTCTCATGGTAGGTCTCGAGCCGGTGGCCGATCACCTCCGGCTTGTCGTCGTCGCGGACGATCAGCTCGCTGCCGTCGATATCGCAGACGCCCTCGCGCTCGGGCGGGTTGAACTCGACGTGGAAGACGTGGCCGTTCTCGGCGCAGGTCCGGCGGCCGCCCAGCCGGCGGATCACCTCGTCGTCGCCGGCGTCGATCAGCAGCACCGCCGTCAGCCCTCGGCCCAGCTCGGTCAGCTTGGCGGCCAGCGCCTCGGCCTGCGGCACCGTGCGCGGAAAGCCGTCGAGGATGAAGCCGTCGGCAGCCTCGGCCGAGTCGATCCGCTCGCCGATCGCGCCGACGATCACCCCGTCCGGGACCAGGTCGCCGCGGTCCATGTACTCCTTCGCGGCCCTGCCCAACTCCGTCTCATCCCGCACAGCAGCCCGCAGAATGTCCCCGGTCGCCCAGTAGGGCAACCGCAGATCCTCCTGCAACCGCTCCCCCTGCGTGCCCTTGCCACTGCCGGGCGGGCCAAGAAGTACGAGGTTGAGTTCAGTCATGAGTGGAAATTAGTGAAGGATCGAACGGCCGTGAAAACCAAGCAGGTCGGTGGACGCAGGGAGGGAGGTGAGGGGAGCGCACTTTTCGTGCGTGACCCGATCCGACCGACTGAGGACGCCGAGATGCGCCGGTTTGCAGCGGCCGCGCCTGAGTAGGTCCTTATTTCAAAAACCCCTCGTAGTTCCTCATCATCAACTGAGCCTCTAGTTGCTTGACCGTATCCAATGCAACTCCGACGACGATCAGGATCGACGTGCCGCCGAAAAAGAAGTTGGCCGAGGTCTGGCTGATCAGGATCGTCGGCAACGCCGCCACCGCGCCCAGATAGAGGGCGCCCGGGAAGGTCAGCCGGGAGAGGATCCGGTCGAGGAATTCGGCGGTCGGCCTGCCTGGACGCACGCCGGGTATGAAGCCGCCGTATTTCTTCAGGTTGTCGGCCTGATCCACGGGGTTGAAGGTGACCGCCGTGTAGAAGTAGGTGAAGACGATGATGAAGAAGACCTCGCCGACGACGTAGGCCCACCCGTCGGGGCTGAAGAAGGCGGCGAAGTCGAGTGCGAGCGGGGTGTTGAGCAGCTGGCCGATCGTCGGCGGGAAGGCCATGATCGAGGCCGCAAAGATGACCGGGATGACGCCGGCCATGTTGACGCGCAGCGGCAGGTAGGTCGAGCCGCCGGAGGTCATTTTGCGCCCCACCATCCGTTTCGCGTACTGGACCGGGATGCGCCGCTGGCCCTCCTGGACGTAGACGATCGCGACGATCACGGCGAGGGCGACGAAGGGCATCATCACGACGAAGACCTGGTCCGGGTTGGTCCACCAGGCCTGGATCCCGTTCGGCAGGCCGGAGACGATCGAGGCGAAGATCATCAGCGAGATGCCGTTGCCGATGCCGCGCTGGGTGATCAGCTCGCCCAGCCACATCAGCAGCGTGCAGCCCGCGGTCAGGCAGATCACGATCAGCAGGACTTTGGCCCCGCCGAGCGTGGCGAGATCGTTGTTGCCGCCGGCTTCGGCGCCGAACGAGCGGAAGAGGAAGACGAACCCGAAGGACTGGCCGAAGGCGAGGCCGACGGTGAGGTAGCGCGTGTACTGGGTGATCTTCTGCTGGCCGACCTCACCTTCTTTCTGCAGCTTCTCCAGCGAGGGCACGACCACGGTGAGCAGCTGCAGGATGATCGAGGAGGTGATGTAGGGCATGATCCCCAGGGCGAAGAGCGAGAGCCGCTCCAGCGCGCCGCCGGAGAAGAGGCTGAGGAAGCCGAGCACGTTGCCGCCGGCGAAGTTGGAGGAGAGTTCTTTGACGGCCTCGGCGTCGACGCCGGGCGCCGGGATGTAGGCGCCGAGCCGGTAGAGCAGCAGCATCGCCGCGGTGAAGGCAAGCTTCTTGCGGATATCCGCGACGCTGAAAGCGTTCGCAATAGTCCTGACCATTAGGGCTCCAGAGTGTGACAGGAACCGCCGGCTGCCTCGATCTTCTCTTTGGCAGCCGCGCTGAAGGCGTGCGCGTGAACGTCGAGCTTCTTCGAGACCTCGCCGCGGGCGAGGATCTTGATCGGATCGGAGCGCTTCGCCAGGCCCTTCTGCCGCAGCGTCTCGGGCTTGACCTCGGCGCCGGCGTCGAAGCGCTCCTCGAGGTCGCCGACGTTGACCGGCTGGGTCGCGGTGCGGAAGTTCTCGAACGGCATCGACTGCTTTTTGTGCGGGCCGCGGAGCTTTCGCATCCGCATGTGGATCGGGTTCTGCCCGCCCTCGTAGCCAACCTTGCGCTTCGACCCCGAGCGCGACCCGTAGCCTTTGTGGCCGCGGCCGGAGGTCTTCCCCAGGCCGCTGCCCTCGCCGCGCCCCAACCGCTTGCGCGGCCGTTTCGAGCCAGGCTTGGGCGAAAGATTGTGCAGCCCGATCTCCTCCGAGCGCGGCGTCTCTTTTTTCTCAGCCACCGTCGACCTCCACAAGGTGCGACACGACCTTCAGCTGCCCCTGCAACTGCGGCGAGTCCTTGCGCTCAGCTGAGTTCCCGATCGTCCCCAGCCCAAGCGCGTACAACGTGGCTTTCTGGCTCGGATTGGTGCCGTTCGCGGACTTCACCTGCTTGACCTTGACCGCGCTCACGACTGCTCCTCAGCTTTCTCCTCAGACGTCTCACCCGCGGGTGGCGTGGAGGCGGGCCCCGCGGTTGACCCATTGGTCTTCTCCACCCCAAGCACCTGGGCGACCGTCAGCCCGCGCAGCTCGGCAACCTCCTCGGGCCGACGAAGCCGGACGAGCCCGTCCATCGTCGCCTTGACGAGGTTGATCGGGTTCTGCGTGCCGATGCTCTTGGTCAGCACGTCGCGCACGCCGCCGAGCTCGAGCACGGCGCGCACGCCGCCGCCGGCGATCACGCCGGTACCGGGGCTGGCCGGGCGCAGGACGACGTGGCCGGCGCCGTAGCGGCCGATGATTTTGTGGGTCAGCGTCTGCCCGTATTTGGGCACGCGGATCAAGCTCTTGCGCGCGTTCTCGACCGCCTTCTGGATCGCCAGCGGGACCTCGCGGGCCTTGCCGTAGCCGATCCCGACGACGCCCTCTTCGTCGCCGACGGCGACCAGCGCGGTGAAGGAGAAGCGACGGCCGCCCTTGACCACCTTGGCGACGCGGTTGATCTCGATCACCCGCTCCTGGAGATCGAGACCCTTCGGGGCGACCGTCTCCACATTCGTCATGTCCATGCCCTTCATCGATGACCCCTGCAAACCGGCGCATCTCGGCGTCCTCGGTCGGTCGTCTTGTTCACGCACAGAAGTGCGCTCACTGCGCCGCCCTCCCTGCGTCCACCGACCTGCTTGGTTTTCGGAGTCATCGCCATTAGAAAATCAGACCTCCCTCTCGCGCGCCTTCCGCCAGCGCTTTGACGCGGCCGTGGAACTTGTATCCGCCCCGGTCGAAGACGCAGGTCTCGACCCCGGCCGCCTTGGCGCGCTCGGCGAGCAGCTCGCCGGCCCGCTTCGCCTGCGCTTCGGCGCTGAGCTTGCGCAGCTCCGGCTCGGTCCAGTTGACGGCGGCCAGCGTGCGGCCGGCCGCGTCGTCGATCAGCTGGGCGAAGACGCCGCGGTTGGAGCGGTAGACGGAGAGGCGCGGGCGCTCGGCGCTGCCGACGATCCGGGCGCGAACCCGGCGGCGGCGGCGCAGGCGCTGCTGGCGCTTGGTCATCACAGTCATGGTTAAGCCCTCTTCCCGACCTTGCGCATCACGTGCTCGTCGCGGTAGCGGATTCCCTTGCCCTTGTAGGGCTCGGGCGGACGGCGCTTGCGGATGTCGGCGGCGACCTGGCCGACCAGCTGCTTGTCGATCCCGCGCACGATCACCTCGGTCGGCTGCGGCACCTCGAACTCGATCCCCTCGGGGGGCTCGACCGAAACCGGGTGGGAGTAGCCGAGCGCGAGCTCCAGGGTCTTGCCCTTCAAGGCCGCCCTGTAGCCGACGCCCTGGATCTCCAGCCGCTTCTCGAAGCCGTCGACGACGCCCTCGACCATGTTGGCGATCAGGCTGCGGGTCAACCCGTGCAGGGCACGGTGCTCGCCGCGGTCGGTCGGTCGCGCCACGGTGACCGTGCCGCCCTCCTGCTCGACCTGCATCTCGGCCGAGAGGCTCTGCGCCAGCTCGCCCTTCGGGCCCTTGACGGCGACCCGCCCAGGGCCGAGCTCGACCGTGACGGACTGGGGGACTGCGATTGGCTTTCTTCCGATTCGGCTCATCGTGCTCTCACTTACCAGACGTAGGCGACTACCTCGCCGCCGACCCCTCTCTGCTTCGCCTCGTGGCCGGTCATCACGCCGGCCGAGGTGCTGACGATCGCCGTGCCGGAACCGCCGTGCACGCGCGGCACTTCCTTGTGGTCGACGTAGCGCCGCCGCCCCGGCCGCGAGACCCGCTCCAGGCCGATGATCACCGGGCGGCGGTCCTCGGTGTACTTGAGGCGGATCTCGATCGCCTCGCCGACCTTGGCCGGCTTGCGGCGGAAGTCGCTGATGTAGCCCTGCTCCTTGAGGATCCGCGTCATCTCCTCCTTGAGGCGGGAAGCGGGAATCTCCACGTCGTCATGGCCGGAGCCGATCGCGTTGCGGATCCGGGTCAGGTAATCGGATATCGGGTCGTTCAGCATCTTCTCTCGATCCCTCTGCCTACCAGCTCGACTTGGTCATACCGGGCACGTAGCCCTCGTGGGCGGCCTCGCGCAGGCAGATCCTGCAGAGGCCGAACTTGCGGTAGTAGCCGCGCGGACGCCCGCAACGACGGCAACGGTTGTACTCGCGTGACTTGAACTTTGCCTTGCGGCCCTGCTTCACCTTCATCGAAGTCTTAGCCATCTCAGCTCTCCTCCTCGGAGTTCTCGGAGTCCTTTGCTTCGGCGTCTCCCGCGGGTGGCGAGGTTTCCGACCGGGTGAGGTCGGATTCCTCCGCAGTCGCGTCGGGACCCGCGGCCTCAGGCTTCTCATAGGCCTCCGGGTTCTCCTCTTTCAACTGCTCCAGCGCGGCCTGCTCGGCCTCGGCCCGCTGCCGGGCCTCCTCCTTGCGCCGCTCCTCCTCGGCCTCGGCCTCCGCCTCGGCGGCGCCGCCCGGCCGGCCCTCTTTGGCGAACGGCATGCCGAGCTGCAGCAGCAGCTCGAAGGCCTCGACGTCGGTCTCGGCGGAGGTCGCGATCGTGACGTCGAGACCGCGCACCTCGTCGATCGAGTCGTAGTCGATTTCGGGGAAGATCAGCTGCTCCTTGACGCCCATCGAGTAGTTGCCGCGGCCGTCGAAAGAGCGCGGGTTGAGGCCGCGGAAGTCGCGGATGCGCGGCACCGCGATCGAGGTCAGGCGGTCGAGGAACTCCCACATGCGCGCCCGGCGCAGGGTGACCGAGAGGCCGACCGGCATCCCCTCGCGGACCTTGAAGGAAGCGATCGACTTGCGCGCCCGGCGCACGTTGGGGTACTGGCCGGCGATCAGCGCCAGCTGCTCCTGCGCCGCCTCGAGCATCTTCGCGTTCTGTTTCGCCTCGCCGGCTCCCATATTGAGCACGATCTTGTTCAGGCGCGGAACCTGCATCGCGCTCGAGTAGCCGAATTTCCGCGTCAGCGCCGGCGCCACCTCCTGCTCGTAGCGCTCGCGCAGGCGCGGCGGCGGCGCGGCCTGGGACTGAGGGGTCGTGGCGGCCTCCATCGCTAGAGCGCCCCCCCGCTGCGCTTCGCGAACCGCTCGCGCTTGCCGTCTTTGCCCTCGCGCATGCCGATCCGCGTCGGCTTGTCGTCTTTGGGGTCGAGCGCCATCACGTTGGAGACGTGGATCGGGCCCTCCTTGTCGACGATCCCGCCGAGCTGCTGGCCGGCTTTTTTGACGTCCTGCGTCGGGCGCGGTTTTTCGTGCCGCTTGACCATGCTCAGCCCCTCGACGTAGACGAAGTTGCGCTTCGGTTCGGTGCGCAGCACGCGGCCGGTCTTACCGGCGTCCTTGCCGCCGATCACCTTGACCATGTCATCGGTCCTGATTCGCATCGACTTGGCCATCGCTAGAGGACCTCCGGAGCGAGCGAGACGATTTTCATGAAGTTGCGATCGCGCAGCTCGCGCGCTACCGGCCCGAAGATGCGGGTGCCGCGCGGGGCGTTGCTGGCCGGGTCGATCAGCACCGCGGCGTTCTCGTCGAAGGCGATGTAGGTGCCGTCGGAGCGGCCCAGCTGCTTGCGCGTCCGCACGACGACGGCCTGGACGACCTCGCCCTTGCGCACGCCGCCCTGCGGGCTGGCCTGTTTGACGGTCGCCGTGATCGTGTCGCCGACTCCCGCATAGCGCCGGTGCGAGCCGCCCTTGACGCGGATGCAGAGGATCTCCCGCGCACCCGAGTTGTCGGCGACCTTGAGTCTCGACTCCTGCTGGATCACTTCGCCTTCTCCAGTACCTCGACCAGGCGCCAGCGCTTGGTCTTCGAGAGCGGCCGGGTCTCGACCACGCGGACGGTGTCGCCCTCGCCGGCCTCGTTGCGCTCGTCGTGCGCGTGCAGCGTGCGCGAGCGGCGGATGACCTTCTCGTAAGTGGGGTGGCGGCGGACGATGTCGACCCGCACGGTGATCGATTTCTGGCCCTTGTCGGAGACGACGATCCCCTGCCGCATCTTGGCGGCATTGGCGTCCTTCTCGGCAACCGGAGTGCCGGTCCCCGGGGTCTTCTTCGCCTTCGCCGCAGCCCGCTCCTTACGCCGTTCGGCCCCCCGCCGCTTACGCTCAGCCAACCGCTCAGCCGTACGCTCCTCCGGCGTCTGCTGCGGCGTGGCCTCATGTGGACGCCGCGACCTCTCAAGCCTGCGCCGCTCCTTCCACGGCAGATCGTCGGCGGGGTCGGGCTGCTCTGCGGCAGCAGGCTCAGCCGCAGGCGCCTCGGTCTTCGCAGCTTTCTTCTCTTCAGGCGCAGGGGCTTCCGCCTCCTCGGCCGGAGTCTCCTCATCGCCAGGCCCATCATCCGCG
>JBBDJH010000005.1:0-8961 GCA_040879985.1 Solirubrobacterales bacterium | reverse complement strand
TCCGCGACAGGACCCGCGGCCTCAGACGCCTCGTCCTGCGGAGCGTCCTGCTCGGGCGCCTCGTCCTGCGTCTCTTTTTTAGTCTCGTCCTCAGCCATCATTTCCTCAGCTCTCGCTCGACGTCGATCCCGCGCTGCTTGGCAATCGTCAGCAGCCGCGCAATATCCCTTTTTGCCGCGCCCAGCCGGTCGGTGTTCTCCAGCTCGCCGGTGGCGTGCCGGAAGCGCAGGTTGAACGACTCCCGCTTGGCGTCGATCAATTTCGCCACCAGCTCGTCGTCTTTCAGGTCGTGCGTCTCGGCAGCCTTCATCAGCCTTCGGCCCCCTCGCGCATCACGAATTTGGTCCTGATCGGCAGCTTGTGGCCGGCGAGGCGCAGCGCCTCGCGGGCGAGGTCCTCGGGGACGCCGGCCAGCTCGAACATCACCTTGCCGGGCTTGACCACGGCGACCCAGCCCTCGGGGTTGCCCTTGCCGGAGCCCATCCGGGTCTCGGCCGGCTTCTTGGTGTAGGGCTTGTCGGGGAAGATGTTGATCCAGACCTTGCCACCGCGTTTGATCTTGCGGGTCATCGCCACGCGGGCGGCCTCGATTTGGCGGTTGGTGATCCAGCCGCGGTCGATCGCCTTCAACCCGTACTCGCCGAAGGCAACGTGGCTGCCGCCCTTGGTGTAACCGCGCATCCGGCCGCGCATCTGTTTGCGGTGCTTGACCCGTTTCGGCATCAGCATGGTCAGCGACCACCTCCGCCGCGCCCGCCGCGCGAGCGGTCGCCCGGGCGGTTGCCGCCGCGCTGGCCGCCCTGCGGCTCGCCGTCGGCGGGGATCTGGTCGGAGCGGAACCCTTCGGGCATGACCTCGCCCTTGTTGATCCAGCATTTGACGCCGATCCGGCCCGCCGTCGTGCGCGCCTCGAAAAAGCCGTAGTCGATGTTGGCGCGCAGCGTGTGCAGCGGCACGCGGCCGTCCGAGTAGCTTTCGGTCCGCGCCATCTCGGAGCCGCCGAGGCGGCCGGAGACCTGCAGCTTTACCCCTTTGGCGCCGGAGCGCATCGCCGAGGTCAGGGCGCGTTTCATCGCCCGCCGGAAGGCGACCCGGTTCTGCAGCTGCTCGGCGATCGACTGGGCGACCAATTTGGCGTCGAGCTCGGGGCGCTTGACCTCGCGGATGTTCACCTTGACCGGCTTCCCGGTCAGCTTGTGCAGCTCCTTGCGCAGCGCGTCCACTTCGCTGCCCGACTTGCCGATGACGATGCCGGGGCGGGCGGTGTGGATGTCCAGCGAGACCTCGCCGCGGCGCTCGATCGTGATGCTGGAGAGGCCGGCGTGGGCGAGTTTGCCCTCGATGTGGGTGCGGATCTTGAGATCCTCCTCGAGCACGTCGGCGAAGCCCTTCTCGTCGAACCAGTTCGACTTCCAGTTCTGGATGTAGCCGACGCGGAAGCCGCCGGGATGGATCTTCTGTCCCATTAGATGCTCTCCTCGTCGGGGCTGAGCGCCACGGCGATGTGGCTGGTTCGCTTGTTGATCGGGGTGGCCCGGCCCAGCGCGCGCGGACGGAAACGGCGCAGCGTCGGGCCTTCGTCGACGGTGATCTCGGCGACGCGCATCTCGTCGGCGACGAGATCGTGGTTGTTCTCCGCGTTGGCGGCGGCCGACTCGATCAGCTTGCCGATGTCCTGCGCGGCGCCGCGCGGCGAGAACTGCAGCAGCGCCCGCGCCTTCTCGATCTGCATGCCGCGGACCTGGTCGGCGATCAGGCGGGCCTTGCGGGGCGCGATCCGCACGTAGCGGGAGCTGGCGCGGACGACGAGCGGCGCCGGCTTCGGCGCTTTCTCCTTCGTCGCCTCTTTTTTCGCAGTGGTTTTGGCCGCCGGTTTCGCGGCGCCTTTTTTCTCCGCCGGTTTTTTCGCGTCTTTTTTCGGCGCCGCTTTCGCGGCGGCTTTTTTCGGCGGTTTTTTCTCGCCGGAAGCTTTCTTGCCCGACTCTTTCTTGGTCGTCGGGTCACGCTGCTTCTTCTCGAGCGCCATCGCTACTCGCCGCCCCTGCCGGTGCCGGAGTGGGCGCGGAAGGTCCGCGTCGGCGCGAACTCGCCCAGCTTGTGGCCGACCATCGACTCCGAGATGAAGACCGGGACGTGCTTCTTGCCGTCGTGGACGGCGATCGTGTGGCCGACCATGTCGGGGAAGACCGTCGAGGTCCGCGACCAGGTTTTGACCATCTGCTTCTGGCCGGACTCGTTCATCGCGGCGATCCGCTTCATCAACGCCGCTTCCACCCACGGCCCCTTTTTGGTCGAGCGTCCCATCTGCCTACCTGCCCTTCTTCTTGCCGCGCTTACGGCCTCGCACGATGTAGCGGTCGGACTGCTTGCCCTTCTTGCGGGTCCGGTAGCCGAGCGTCGGCTTGCCCCACGGGGTCACCGGGTGGCCGCCGGGGGTGTGGTGGGCCTCGCCGCCGCCATGCGGGTGGTCGACCGGGTTCATCGCCACACCCCTGGTCTGCGGCCGCTTGCCCTTGTGGCGGCTGCGCCCGGCCTTGCCGACGGTCATGTTCTGGTGCTCGGCGTTGGAGAGCTGGCCGACCGTGGCGCGGCACTCGGCGCGCACCATCCGCATCTCCGAGGAGGGCAGCCGCAGCGTCACCATCTCGCCCTCCTTCGCGATCAGCTGGATCGCGGTGCCGGCGGCGCGGCCCATCTTGCCGCCCTGGCCCGCGGTCAGCTCGACGTTGTGGACGATCGTGCCGGTCGGCATCTCGCCCAGGCTCAGCGCGTGGCCCGGTTTGATGTCGGCGCCCTTGCCCGACTGGACCGTGTCGCCCGGGGAGAGCCCGGCGGGGGCGAGGATGTAGCTCTTCTCGCCGTCGGCGTAGTGCAGCAGGGCGATGTAGCAGCTGCGGTTCGGGTCGTACTCGATGCTGGCCACCTTGGCCGGCACACCGTCCTTGAGCCGCTTGAAGTCGATCTTGCGGTAGCGCCGCTTGGCGCCGCCGCCGCGATGGCGGGCGGTGACGCGGCCGTTGGAGTTGCGCCCGCCGGACTTGCGCAGCCCTTCGGTCAGCTTCGCCTCGGGCTTGTCCGCGGTCAGCTGCTCGCGCAGCGGGTAGGTCGCGAAGCGGCGCCCTGGGCTGGTCGGTTTGGTTTTGCGGTTTGCCATCAGCCTGCCTATCCCTCGGCGCCTTCGAAGAGCTCGATCCGCTCGCCGGGAGAGAGCTGCACGACAGCCTTCTTCCAGCCGCGGGTGCGGCCTTTGCTGAGGTTGCGGCGCTTCGGCTTCGGCCGCACCTTGGAGGTCCGTACCGCGGCCACGCCGACGCCGAAGATCTCTTCGACCGCGCTGGCGATCTGGGTCTTGTGGGCGCGGTCGTTGACCCGGAAGGTGTACTTGCCTTCGCCGATCAGGGCGTAGCTCTTCTCCGAGACGACCGGGCGGACGATGATCTGGCCCGCGTCCATCAGCCCAGCCTCCCCTTCAAGGTCTCCAGCGCCTTCTCGGAGAGGACCAGCGAGGCGGCGCCGATCACGTCGGCGACGCCGATCGCGCTGACCTCGGCGACCTCGACCCGGGCGATGTTGCGGAAGCTCTTCAGGGCGCCGGTCTCCTCGGCGTCGAGGACGAGCAGGGTCGGCAGCTTCGCGCCCCATTTCGCCAGCGCCTGGGCCGCCGCTTTGGTCGACGGGGTCTCGAAGGCGGCGGGATCGAGCACGGCGACACTGCCGCGCTCGGCGTGCACCGAGAGCGCCGCCCGCATCGCCTTGCGGCGTGCCTTGCGATTGACCTTGACGGTGTAGTGGCGCGGCTTGGGGCCGAAGGCGACGCCGCCGCCGAAGCGGTTGGGGACGCCGAGCGTGCCGGCGCGGGCGCGGCCGGTCCCCTTCTGGCGCCAGGCCTTGGCGGTGGTGAAGGCGACCTCGCCGCGGGTCAGCGTCGAGGCGGTGCCGCGGCGGCGCGAGGCGAGGTCGGCGCGCGCCGTCTCGTGCACCAGCGACTGGTGGAAGGGCTCGGCGAAGAGCTCCTTCGGCAGGTCGGCCTTGGTCGTCTTGCCGAGCACCGTCGCTTTAGACATCGGTCCTCACCTCGATCAGCGCATTGCGCGAGCCGGGCACCGAGCCCCTGAGCAGCAGCAGGTTGCGCTCGGCGTCGACCTCGGCGACTTCGAGGCCGCGCTGGGTCGTCCGCTTGTTGCCCATCTGGCCGGGCATCTTCTGCCCTTTGAAGACGCGGCCGGGGAACGTGCTGGCGCCGATCGAGCCGGGCGCGCGGACGTTGTGCGAGCCGTGGCTGACCGGGCCGCGGCTGAAGTTGTGGCGCTTGATCCCACCCTGGAAGCCCTTGCCGATCGATATCCCGGCGACCTTGACCCGCTGACCCGCCTCGAAGGCGCTGACGGTGACGTCGTCGCCGACCTTGGGGCCGTCCTCGGCGCCGAGGTCCTCGTCGCGGAACTCGGCCAGGTGGCGCAGCGGCGGCGCGCCGGCCTTCTTCAGGTGGCCCAGCTCGGCTTTGCTGAGCTTGCGCTCGGCGACCTCTTCGAAGGCGAGCTGGACGGCCGCGTAGCCGTCGCGCTCGGCCTCGCGCACCGCGGTCACCTTGCAGGGGCCGGCCTCGATCACGGTCACCGGCACGACCTCGCCGTCCTCGCGGAAGACCTGCGTCATGCCGAGCTTCTTGCCGAGGATCGCCGCCATCGGTCCCTTAGAGGCGAATCTCGATGTCGACGCCGGCCGGCAGCGAGTCGAGGCGCTGCAGCGAGTCGACCGTTTTCGGCGACGGTTGAAGGATGTCGATCAGCCGCTTGTGGGTGCGGATCTCGAAGTGCTCGCGCGAGTCCTTGTCCTTGAACGGCGACTTGATCACGCAGTAGACGTTTTTCTCGGTCGGCAGGGGAACCGGGCCGGAGACGGAGGCGCCGGTGCGCTCGGCGGTCTCGACGATCTCGCGGGCAGCCCGATCTATGGCGTCGTGGTCGTACGCCTTCAGTCGAATCCGGATTTTCTGGGCCGCGATGGTTGCCACGGTTATTGCTCTCTTGTTCCTTCCCCGCGCGTCTCACCGCGCGGAAGGGGCGCCGCCCCTTGGTTATGGGGCGCCGCCCCGGTCGTATGTCCTTTTTTTGTTGTCTCGCCACCCGCCGGCGGCGAAGGAGCGGGCCGCAGCCCGCTCCCTGGTGCTACTCGATGATGTCTGCGACGACCCCCGAGCCGACCGTCCGGCCACCCTCGCGGATGGCGAAACGCAGGCCCTGATCCATCGCGATCGGCTGAATCAGCTCGATCGTCATCTCGACGTTGTCGCCCGGCATCACCATCTCCGTCCCCTCGGGGAGGTTGGCGATCCCGGTCACGTCGGTCGTGCGGAAGTAGAACTGAGGCCGGTAGCCGGAGAAGAACGGCGTGTGACGGCCACCCTCCTCCTTCTTCAGGCAGTAGACCTCGGCTTTGAACTTGGTGTGCGGGGTGATCGAGCCCGGCTTGCAGAGCACCTGGCCGCGCTCGATCTCCTCGCGCTTGGTGCCGCGCAGGAGCGCGCCGATGTTGTCGCCGGCCTGACCCTGGTCGAGCAGCTTGCGGAACATCTCGACCCCGGTGACGACCGTGGTCGTGGTGTCCGTGATGCCGACGATCTCGACCTCCTCGCCGGTGTTGACGATCCCCTGCTCGACGCGGCCGGTGGCGACCGTGCCGCGGCCGGTGATCGAGAAGATGTCCTCGATCGGCATCAGGAACGGCTTGTCGAGCTCGCGGACCGGCTCCGGGATGTAGGTGTCGAGCGCCTCGGCCAGTTCGAAGATCGCCTTCTGGGCGTCTTCGTCGCCCTCCAGCGCCTTCAGCGCCGAGCCTTTCACGATCGGCGTGTCGTCGCCCGGGAAGTCGTACTCGTCGAGCAGTTCCTTGACCTCCTCCTCGACCAGCTCGATCAGTTCGTCGTCGTCGACCTGGTCGACCTTGTTGAGGAAGACGACCACGTGCGGGACGTTGACCTGGCGGGCGAGCAGGATGTGCTCGCGGGTCTGCGGCATCACACCGTCGGCCGCCGAGACGACCAGGATCGCGCCGTCCATCTGGGCCGCGCCGGTGATCATGTTCTTGACGTAGTCGGCGTGGCCCGGGCAGTCGACGTGGGCGTAGTGGCGGTTCTCGGTCTCGTACTCGACGTGCGAGGTCGCGATCGTGATCCCGCGCTCTTTCTCCTCCGGGGCGTTGTCGATCTCGGCGAAGCTCTTCGCCTCGGTGTCCCCCTTGCCGGAGAGCGTGGTGGTGATCGCGGCCGTCAGGGTCGTCTTGCCGTGATCGATGTGGCCGATCGTGCCGACGTTCACATGCGGCTTATCGCGCTCGAACTTCTCCTTTGACATCGCTCTCCGTTCTACCTTTCGAAGTCGGGTTCTGTCTGACTTGGCTGATTGAGTCTGCTTGCAACTGCCGGGCAGCCGGGAACATGCTGCCTGCGGGCGAACCTGGGAAATATAGCCAGATTCACGAGGAGGCTCCTACCGGCTCGCCGGAGCGGTGTTCGACGATCTCTTCGGCGATGTTCGCAGGGACCTCTTCGTAGCGCTCGAACTGCATCGTGTAGGTCGCGCGGCCCTGGGTCGAAGAGCGCAGATCGGTGGCGTAGCCGAACATCTCGCCGAGCGGCACGAAGGCCTGCACGGCGAGCGCGTTGCCGCGCTGGTCCTGGCCCTGGACTTTGCCGCGCCGCCGCGAGAGGTCGCCGATCACATCGCCGAGGAAGTCCTCGGGGGTGACCACCTCGACCGCCATCACCGGCTCGAGCAGGACCGGGTCGGCCTTGCGGGCGGCCTCCTGGATCGCCATCGAGCCGGCGATTTTGAAGGCCATCTCGGAAGAGTCGACGTCGTGGAAGGAGCCGTCGATCAGTTCGATTTTGACGTCGACCATCGGGTAGCCGGCTTTGACGCCGTTCTCCAGCGCCTCTTTCATCCCCTGTTCGGCCGGGCCGATGTATTCGCCGGGGATCGCGCCGCCCTTGATCTTGTTGACGAACTCGAAGCCCTCTCCCGGGGCCGGCTCGGCGTTGATCACGACGTGGCCGAACTGGCCGCGGCCACCGGTCTGGCGGACGAAGCGGGCCTCGACCTTCTTGGCCTCCTTGCGGATCGTCTCGCGGTAGGCGACCTGCGGTTTGCCGACGTTGGCGTCGACTTTGAACTCGCGCAGCATGCGGTCGACGATCACCTCGAGGTGGAGCTCGCCCATGCCGTGGATCAGGGTCTGGCCGGTCTCCTCGTCGGATTCGATCCGGAAGGTCGGGTCCTCCTCGCCGAGCCGCTGCAGGGCCGTCCCCATCTTCTCCTGGTCGGCTTTCGTCTTCGGCTCGATCGCGACCGCGATCACCGTCTCGGGGAATTCGATGCTCTCCAACGCAATCGGGGCGTCGGGTGCGGCCAGGGTGTCGCCGGTGCCCGTTTCCTTGAGGCCGACGCCGGCGCAGATGTCGCCCGAGTAGACCTCCTCGATCTCCGCACGGCTGTTGGCGTGCATCATCAGCAGCCGCCCGATCCGCTCGGTCTTGCCCGTTTTGACGTTGAGCACCCGGCCACCGGCTTCGAGCTTGCCCGAGTAGACGCGGAAGTAGGTCAGCTTGCCGACGTAGGGGTCGGTCATGATCTTGAAGGCGAGTGCGGCGAAGGGCCCGCTGTCGTCGGCCGGGCGCTCGGCCTCGCTCGGCTCGTCCTCGCCCTTGCCGGCCGGGACGAGGCCGGTGACCGGCGGAACCTCGAGCGGCGAGGGCAGCAGCTCGACGATCGCGTCGAGCAGCGGCTGCACGCCCTTGTTCTTGAACGAGGAGCCGCAGAGGACCGGCGTCACCTTGGTGTCGAGGCAGGCGCGGTGCAGGGACTTCGCGATCCGCTCGTGGGGGATCTCCTCCTCGGCCAGGTAGGCCTCCATCAGCTCGTCGTCGTAGTCGGCGCAGGCCTCGATCAGCTGGGTGCGGTATTCGGCGGCCTGGTCGGCGAGGTCAGCCGGGATCTCGACCGTCTCGAACTCGGTACCGAGCTCGTCTTTCCAGACCAGCGCCTGCATCGCGATCAGGTCGACGACGCCGACGAAGTCGCCCTCGCTGCCGATCGGCAGCTGGATCGGCAGCGGGTTGGCGCCGAGCCGGTCGACCATCGTCTGCACCGAGTTGAAGAAGTCGGCGCCGGTGCGGTCCATCTTGTTGATGTAGGCGAAGCGCGGGACCTTGTACTTGTCGGCCTGGCGCCAGACGGTCTCCGACTGCGGCTCGACCCCGGCGACCGCGTCGAAGACGGCAACGGCGCCGTCGAGGACGCGCAGGCTGCGCTCGACCTCGACCGTGAAGTCGACGTGGCCGGGCGTGTCGATGATGTTGATCCGGTGACCGTTCCACTCGCAGGCGGTCGCGGCGGAGGTGATCGTGATGCCGCGCTCCTGCTCCTGCTCCATCCAGTCCATCACCGCGGCGCCATCGTGGACCTCGCCGATTTTGTGGGTGCGGCCGGTGTAGTAGAGGATGCGCTCGGTCGTCGTCGTCTTGCCGGCGTCGATGTGCGCCATGATTCCGATGTTGCGCGTTTTCTCTAGGGGGAAGGTGCGTGCCATGGTCTTAAGGTAAGCGTTGCCTTTATGAAGTGGGGACGAACGAGATCTAAGAAATCGGGGCGCCGTGGCGAGAACCGCCGGGATCGGCGCATGAAAAAGGCCCTGGCGGGCCCGGCGAAGCGAACTGCAAAGAAGAAGCCTGAGCGACGGGCGATGATAGCAGCGCGGCGCCGGCGAGCGATGGTCGCACGGGTGCGGGCCGAAGCCTTCACCAAGGCGGCCGACAGGCGCCTCAACGCGCTGCTCGTCGCGGCCCCCCGGGTCGGCTCCTGGACGCGGGCGGCGGACCGGCGCCTCAACCGGCTGCTGGTCGCCGCCCGGCCGCGGGGGGGGGGGGGGGGGGGGGGGGGGGGGGGGGGGGGGGGGGGGGGGGGG
>JBBDJH010000004.1:85664-148478 GCA_040879985.1 Solirubrobacterales bacterium | reverse complement strand
CTGGCGGAGTTGAGTCCCCAATGAAAAGCGTCTCCAAGAAAGCCGGGGCGGTTCACTATCTGGATGACGGTCGCCGCTAACCAAGTGGTTATTGCGGCCGTTGGAATGTGCCAGCTATTAAAAAAGCCATAGAAGTAGAACGCTGCGTCGGCAATGCCTAACTGGATAACCATGAGAATCAGCGCCCCGTTGCCGACCCGGCGATGTAGGTCTACTTCGTTCTTTCGTTTCTGACGGTTCAGCCCGTCAAAGCTTGCTGGCTGCGGCGGCGACGTGGCCCCCTTTAGAAAGGCTTCCGAACGCGTAGTCCCAGACGAGGGACCGCCCGAGGCAGTGTCGGTCACTTCAGTCCGAGATTCTGGAGCCTGAAATTCATTGCGTCGGATGAAACACCGAACTCAAAAGCAAGCGCAGCCGGCTCGCCCACGTCGCCATGCACTTCCTTCACAAGATCGCCGGGCATCAAAAGAGCGGCCGCAAATCGGTTAGCCCAAACCTCGTCAGCGTCTTCTCCCGTAGCCGACAGGGGGCTCCTTAGGTCGATGTACTCCCATCCCTCATCGGTCGTCTCAGTCTCTTCCGAGGTCCGTTTGATGTAGTGGCCTAGCTCATGGGCGCAGGAGAACCGCTGCCGATTCTTGCTGTCGGAGCCATTGAGGTATATCTCTGGATCGCGGGCAGGATGTTTGACGAGCATTCCCGAAACGTTGTCCTGTAGTCCCGCCGCGTACACCTTCAGACCTAGGCGTTCAGCAATTTTTGCCGGGTCAACCGGGTAGCCCCATTCGGGCGCCCAGACAGTTTGGAGCAGTTCCTTTGCGGCGATCTCAGGGCTTGGGGGCATAGCTAAATCTTCGCCTCAGGCCCGCGACCCCAGATTTTCTGTCTGGAGCCGCGGGCAATATCAGCCAGCCACTCGGCTGGAGCAATACGGGGCCGTCGTGATCCATGACCACGCCTAGCAAGCGAGATTACGGCGGCTCCGTTCCTGTGATCCATTTTCGAGACTTTCAAGGCTCCACCCAACCGATGCCTTCCGTCTAGACCCGCGACCCCTTCCGTAGGGGGAAGAGAAATATATAAGGAGCATCCCGGCCCAATCGGACGTAAAATTGTCGCAAATAGCGGATTTATGCGGAGAGGGTCAACGCCTGTTTTCTGCTACGGCGCAAGATCTCTGCCCGCTGTGTGTGCGTTCATGGTAAGAACCTCGCTCGTACATGATGCCAGCGCGCATCGGGCGTGCGGCGGGACCGATTTAAAGGAGGCGCTACACAATGGCGAACACTTATCGTCGGCGCAAGGGTAGCTACGACACCTGGCATTTCTGCTCGAACTGCTCCAACTGGCCGACCAGCAACTACGACTCGCAGTCCTCAAAACCCACGACGGGCGAGTTCTGCAACGAGTGCAAGTCGAAACGCTCTAACAACAATTGCTCGTAGGCGAGAGCCAGATGCCCGGGACGCCATAGAACTCGCATCCCTGGGCCACCCAATCGATGCCGCGCTTGGTCGCGTAGCGGTCGAAGCAGTCGAGGCATAGGACGTGTTTCGTGTGGCGCGCCGGGACTACGGTGCGCCACACGTCGTCGGAGACACTGAAACCCACGGGGTTTTCGCGCCAGCACCGCTTGCAGGTCTCTCGGCGGAGGCTCGGCCGGAGTCGTCGCAGGCGGCGAAAGATCGCAGCAAGCGACATCGTGTCGCTCCTTTCGCTTCTACAGAGAAGGGATATATGTGACTTTCGTCACTTAGGCAATCTACAGCGGCCCGCCCGTGTCTGCACGCTCACTTTCGTCACAAAGCGGTCGCTGAAGATTTTGATTCTGCGCGCCATTCGCGCGAGTTGTTCTGTCTACGATGGCGCTACCATGGCATTGACGATGAGAGATAGTTGGACGGACGAGCGGCTGGACGACTTTCGCGGCGAGGTGAACCGGCGCTTCGACGAAGCCGAGCGGCGCACCGACATGCGTTTCGACGGGGTCGACCGCCGGTTCGACGAGGTGAGTCGCCGCTTCGACATGGTCGATGGCCGCTTCGACAAGTTCGAGTCGCGCTTTGACGACCTGATGCGGGTGATCATGATCACCGGCGGTGGGGTGATCGTCACGCTGCTCGGCGTGATCGTGACCGGAATCGCGACTTAGGTGTAGCTACAGAGCACCGGCGCCCAGGACATCGCCGTCGATCCCGGGCAGGCCCGGCTTCGGCGGGTTTGCGCTCGGTCGGGTAGAACTCACGGCTCCTTGAAGGAGCCCAGCAACATGTATCGCGCCGCGATGACCGTCAGCCGGCCGGTGGTCTCGGCGTGGGGCAGGCTCGAGGTCGAGGGGCTCGAGGTGCTTCCCGCGGACGGGCCGGTGCTGGTCGTCGGCAACCACGACAGCCACTGGGATCCGGTTGCCGTGGGCGTGGCGGCGATCCGGCGGCGGCAGATCAAGGCGCTGGCCAAATCGACGCTGTGGGACGTGCGCGGCCTGGGGCCGGTGCTCAACGGCATGGGCCAGATCCCGATCGAGCGCGGTGCGGGCGATGTCGGCGCGCTCGCGCGGGCGATCGAGGAACTGCGTGCGGGCGCCTGCATCGGCGTCTTCCCCGAAGGCACCCGCTCGCGCGGCAAGGTGCTGCGACCGCGCAGCGGCGTCGGCCGCCTGGCGCTCGAAGTCCCCGAGGCGAAGCTCGTCTGCGTGGCGATCGACGGCACCTCCGAGTTGACCGGCTTTCCTCGCCGGCCGCGGATCCACACCCGCTTCTTCGAGCCGGCGGGCGGACAGGCGCGGCCCGACGAACAGCCGGGCGAGATCGCCGCCCGCCTCGTCGCCGAGATACGCGAGCACGTCCCGCCGACGATCTCGTATCGCAAGCGGGGGCTGGAGAACAGCGATTCCCTAGAATCGAATTCGTGAGGGGAGTTTCGAAGACGCTGGCCATGGCGCTGGCCGTGCTGCTGCTCGCCGGGGGCCTGGTCGCGTGCGGCGGCGATGACGACGCCGACACGACCGCCGCCGAGGCCGCCGGACAGGGCCAGACCGACGGGAAATCGGAGCAGGGCGACGCCGGCGACAAAGGCAAATCCGGCTCTGCGGGCGATGGGGAAGGCTCCGGCGGCTCGGGTGGGGGCGAGGGTGGCTCCGGCTCCGACGCGAGCGACTTCACCCCCAAGCAGCACAACGACTCGGGCGGGGGATCGCAGCAGTTCCGCACCAAGGGGGGCGACAACAGCGTCCAGGAATTCGGCAAAGAGGCCGACGAGGCCGACTTCGAGGCCGCGGCCGTCGCCCTGCACAACTTCCTCGATGCCCGCGCCGAGGGCAACTGGGCGGCCGCCTGCGAATACATGTCGAAGGGGGTCGTCGAGTCCTTCGAAAAACTCGCCGCGCAGGCCAAACAGATCGACGACGCGAGCTGCGCCGGGATCCTCGAAAAACTGACCAACCCCGCCGCCAAGCAGTCGATGAAGGCGGAAGCCACCAAGGCGGACGTCGGCTCGCTGCGCGTCGAAGGCGATCGCTCCTTCGTCATCTACACCGGCATCGACGGCACCGTCCTGGCGATGCCGATGGCCAACGAAGACGGCGACTGGAAGGTCGCCAGCCTCGCCGGCACCCCGCTCTCATAGCGCCAGCGGAGAGCGCTGTCGAAGAGCCGACGCCCGGACTTGAACCGGGGACCCCTCATTACGAACGCGATATTTGAGCTCGATTTCGTTCGGTTGAGTTAAAAATTGCCGAGTTGGGACACGCTTCGGGACACGGAATAGGTCTCGTTCAGGCTGCCATCGGCGTCGCTATTGTTTGTCTGCAATGAGGAAGCCAGACAAGGCAGCCAGCGAGTCGATCGATCGCCGTATCGAGGACCGGCGGCGAGACAGTGCTTTTCAGGCGCGCCTCGAGAAGCTCATCAAGCGCAACCGGCGGCTCCTCGATCGGCTGTCTCGATGACGACGGGTCGTCCTGTGCGCGTGGTTCGGCGCCGGTGGCGCGACTACACCACGGAGTCGGGGCGTCGGCCGGTCAGAGAGTTCTTGGACGGACTTGACGACGCAGATCTTGCGTCAGTCGTCGCGGCGATGGTCGACATTCGCCGGAATGGCCTTCGTGCTGCTCGGCACTTGGAGGGGAGGGAGAAATCTACGAGGCTCGCGCTGACGGCAGGAGCGTCATTTATCGCGTTCTCTTTGCGCCACAGGGCAAGAACAAGCAAGTGCTTCTCGCGCTGGAGGGCTTCAGGAAGAAGACCCAGAAGACGCCCGCGGCAACGATCCGTCTGGCGAAGCGCCGGCTGAGCGACTGGGAGCGTCGCGGTGAGCGACGCAGCCGGAGCATGTAGTTATCTCTCTCTTGAGATGCTAATTTATATATCTCAAAGGATATATGGAATGACCAAAAGAGACTTTCTTGACGAGGTGGTTGCGGAGCGAAGCGCGCAGAGCCCTGGCTTTCCAGGCCTTGTCGATGCTGCTGTCCGGCGTCGTGAGCTGTTGAGCGCGCTGGCCGCGCAGCGGCGTGAAGATGAGCGTTCGCAGACGGCGGTGGCTGCCGCGATGCAAAGCTCGCAGTCCAGCATTGCGCGCCTGGAGTCCTCGGCGACCGACGCACGGATCTCTACGGTCGATCGCTACGCGCACGCGCTCGGATACAGGGTGCAATATCACTTGGTCCCGGAGGCCGAGGCAACGGATCCCGCTGTTGTGATCCACCGCAGAGCCGACGCCCGGACTTGAACCGGGGACCCCGTTACGAACGTGATATTTGAGCCCGATCTGGTTCGATCAGGTGCGATCTCGTCCAGCCAGTTCAGTCCCGGGGGTACAGAGCTGCCCGAGTTGGGGACATACTTCGGGACACGTTTCTGCCGGTGGGTCTCGCTCTTGTGCGTCGTGTCGTCCTGATTGCGAGTGCTCAGCGACCTTGGGCCCGTGGAGGCCTCCCATACCTCGTTCGCGACGACCCTCACGCCGGGTGCGCGGATCTGTTAAACGGCGCCCCGTAGGTTCCTCGACTTTCGTAACCTACGCCGCCGCTTGCAGGCGTGACGGTGGGCAGGCCGTGATTTGTCGCAGTGAGGGCGCCCGCCCCGCTGCTTGACGAAATTCCGCCCGGATCAGCTCGCGGCGCACCGTGGCGAGCACGTCGAGCATCGAGGGATCGCGCTTTTGGAAGTACCAGGGCGCCAGCCGCCGGCGGCGATCGACATCGGCCGCGGGGTCCGCGTGAAGCGCGTACCAGGCAACCACCAGGCTCTGGCAGAGCAGGCCGAAGGGCACTGTGCGCTCGACGGCCGGCCCTACCCGGTTGCCCGCCTCGCCCACCCCGACCGTCTGCTTGGCGTCCTGGAAGGCGACCTCGATCGACCAGCGATCGGCGTAGCGGGCGACGATCTCGCCCACCGGGGCCTTGAGGTCGGTCGTGATCAGCGCGATCCGGTAACCCTCGGTGTCGCAGGACTCGCGGACGATCACGGCCCGGACCGCCCGCGGGCCGAGCACCGAGTACCAAAGGCCCTCCACCACGAGCGCCATGACCTCGCCCCGGCCGGAGACCGAGAGGTGCCGCCACTCGCTCGGCTTGGCCCGCGCGGCGATCTCGGCCGGGGTGCCGAGCCGCCGGCCCTTGACCCGCGGCCGCCCGCGGCGCCCGGTCGGCGGGGCACCAGGTCGAGCGGGCGAAGAAGTCATGGGCGCGGCTGTGATGCAGCTTGCCGGCCAATCGGGCGGCCTGCCACATGCCGCGGGGGGCAGTGCTCGCTGACTTGGCCTACGAGCCAGCGTGGGATGCAGAATCGACAGCGTTCTGAATCTGTGCCGATTGCTTGGGGTCGATCGTGCCAGCTTGCATTGCAGCGCCTACAAACGCGGTGGCGCCGGCAGGATCGCCTAGCGGAAGCATCTTCTTTCCGTTAGCAACAAGGAGCCCCGTTGGGCCGTTGTAATCGGAGAAATGAAGTTTCATCGTGATCTCAACGTGCTAGCTACTGAGAACTTAATCGACACGCAGGAAGACAAAGCTTAAGACATTCGGTAATGAGAACGCCAACGTGAGCCGTAATGACAACGTTAGGCCGAGTTTCTGATTGCGTTGACGACTAGCTCGGTCAACGGCTCGTAGCTTTGAGATCCATCCTGTCTCAATGCTTGTCCGAGGACCCAGCGGGTCTCGTCCGATGGCGGGATGGCGATCTCGACGAGCCCGCAACGTTGGAGCGCATAGCTGGCGATTGCCCATGCCGTTCGCCCGTTGCCGTCGATGAAGGGGTGGAAGCCGATCAACTTGGCGTAGAGCTTGACGGCAACGCGAACGGCGTCGGCCAGGGCGGGCGCATCTTTGGCTTTCAGCTCGCTGACTTCTTGCTCAAACCCCGTGAGCGCCCTGCCGAGATTCTGATTGAGTTGCTTGACGCCCGACCCGCGGCGCCTTCGGGTAGTCGGGTTCTCAGGCTTGCCAACGATGATCGGGAACTCGACCTTGTCCGCACGCCCCGCTCGTAACCCCAGGGTCTTGGCGCCGAAAACGGGTTCGAAGATCCCCCGGTGGATCAACTCGATGTCGTCGACGGCGAGGGGCACATCGCGACTTCCCTCAAGGGCGGCCAGCGCGCCGACGCGGCCCAGCTCTTCCGCGACTCTGATCCAGGTCTCGCCGGGCGTGAGTCCCGGAGCGCAGTAGTAGTCGGAGTGGTCCGGTCGCTCGTCGAATTCGCCAAACGACGTCCGCGCGGCGGCCATGATCGGCCGGATCAGCTCCTGCTCCTGCGGGTCGAGATCATCGATTGGCCGGGCAAACCGGTTATTCGTCACGGCTCACCGTTTCGACGCCCTCAAAAGCCGACGCCCGGACTTGAACCGGGGACCCCTTCATTACGAATGAAGTGCTCTACCAACTGAGCTACGCCGGCGCCTGGGACTCATTCTAGGTATCGCGGTTCCGTCGCGCGGAGTCTCGGCAACGGGGTGGTGCCGGGGATCCCGACTCCGGCGTCAAGCTACTTGCGAGCCGCCTTCGTCTCGCCTTTGCCGCGCGGTGTCGCGGTCGGCAGGTGACCGCAGACCGGGCAGTCGGGCTCGGGCACCACCGGCTCGCGTTCGACCTCCATCGTGCGCAGGTCGTAGATATGACCGACGCCCTGGGTCGACGGTGCGGCCAGGCCGGTCAGGTGGTGCATGACGTCGAGCCCGACCTGGCCGCCGATCAGGCCGCAGGCCGGCCCCAGCGTCGCCGCCGGCGAGACTTTCGCCCGGCGCTGCTCGATCGCGATGTCGAACATCGGGTAGCTGCGGCGGTAGGCGGCGACCTGGCAGGCGAAGCAGCCGGTGACACCGGGCACGTAGAGCGGCCCGACCCGGGCGATCGGCGGGAAGTGGCTCATCGTGATGTAGGGGATCTCCGCCGCGAAGCAGGCGCTGTTGCACCACTGCTCGATTTCGTGGGCGGGCCAGTCGGCGGCGTCGATCACCAGGTCGTAGCCCTCGATCGCCGCCGCCACCGAGTCCTCGCTGTCGACGCGCTCGGGCTTCGTCGTAAGGCGCATTCGCGAGTTGAACGCGCCGAGCCGCTCCGCCGCCACCTCGACCTTGAGCCGGCCGATGTCGGCCTCCGTATAGAGAACCTGGCGGTTGAGGTTGCTCTCCTCGACCAGGTCGCCGTCGACCAGCAACATCTCGCCGACCCCGCAACAGGCCAGCGAGAGGGCGGACCAGCCGCCGAGGCCGCCCACGCCGAGGACGACGATGCGGGCGCTTTCGAGTCGCGCCTGGCATTGCGACGGCGTCGGCCCGGCGGTGATGTCGGCGAAGTAGCGGATCTGGCGATCGAACCGCTCCATCGTCGCCGCCCCGATCAGGTCGTCGTCGGCGGCGTCCTCGACCAGCCCGAGCTCCTCAAGTTGCGCGAGCAGGTCGCTGACAGCGTCCTCGCCGAAGCGCTCCTCGAGCTCGCCGCGCTCGAGGGTGCCGTCCAGCGCCGCCAGCAGGCGCCGCCCATCGGCATCGGGGTTCTCGATTTGGACGTCCGCCCCGGCGCTGGGCCGCAGCAGGTAGAGGTCTCCGTTCGGCGCTTCCATCCGCTCGGTCGTGCGCTTGATCCTCGGTCTCTGCATCGCTGTCCGCCTTCCGTCGATGTCCAGGTTGGACCGCCTGTTGCTTTAATCGGTTTCAGCAAAAACGCGGCTGCGCGCGGTGGAGTCCGACATCGGTACTAGGCTGCTGCGATCACCGAAAGTCACACCAACCTGAACGGAGGCTCGTCATGGCCAGCTTGAATGGGAAGAAACTCAAACAGGTCATCGACCCGACGCTCGCCAAAGCCTTCACCCATCCGCTGCGCAACCACATCTGGGTCACACTGTTCGAACGGGGCCTGGTCAGCCCGACCGAGATCGCCAACGAACTCGAGATCGACGTCTCGGACGTCAGCTATCACTTCCGCGGCCTCAAGGGCCGCAACCTGATCAGGCTGGTTTACACGGTTCAGCGCCGCGGCTTCGACGAGCATTTCTACGAGCCGATCGCACCGGCGCTGAACTTCGACGATGCCGAATGGATGGAGCTGCCGGCGGGAATCCGCGCCGGCTTCAGTGGCGAAACGGTGCGCAGTGTCATCGAGCAGATGACCGGCGCGCTCGAGGCCGGGTCCTTCGACGCGCGCGACAGGCACCTCAGCCAGAGCTGGATGATGGTCGACGAGCGGGGCTGGAAGGAACTGATGCGTTCCGTGCAGCGTCTGCTCGAGCGATTTCAGACGATCCAGGAGCGCTCTGCCGAGCGCCGCAAGAGCTCGGCGGAGCCGGGGATCCCCGTCGCGGTCGTGATGGCGGCCTTCGAGACCGCCGCGGGCCTCGCCCGAAAACAGGCCGGCGAGACCGACTCGCTCTAACGGCGGCCGGCTGCCAGCTCGCGGGCACGGGCGAAGACGCCGTCCAGCATCGCCTCGGTCAGGCGACCGGTGAAGGTGTTCTGCTGGCTCGGGTGGTAACAGCCGAGCAGCTTCCATCCGGCGACCTCCGCCTCGGCGGCGTGGCCGAATCGCGGCTTTGGCCGGGGGGCTTCGGCGCCGAGCTGGCGCAGCGCCCGCAGCACTCCGTCCCAGCCAAACGCCCCCAGTGCGACGATCGTCCGGCAGGACCCGAGCAGCTCGAGCTCGCGTGCCAGAAAGGGAAGGCAGTTGTCGCGCTCGCTCGGGGCCGGTCGGTTGGCCGGGGGTGCGCAGCGCACGGCGGCGGTGACGTAGGCGCCGCGCAGGCGCAGGCCGTCGTCGCTGCGGACCGACGCAGGCCGGTTGGCGTAGCCGGCGCGGTGCAGGGCGGCGTAGAGCCAGTCGCCGGAGCGATCGCCGGTGAACATGCGACCGGTGCGGTTGGCCCCGTGCGCCGCCGGGGCGAGGCCGACGATCGCGAGATCGGCCCGGGGGTCGCCGAATCCGGACACCGGCCGTGCCCAGTACTCCTCGTCCTGGAAGCGACGTGGGGGCGCCGCGGCGCTCGCCTCGCGCCACTCGACCAAGCGTGGGCAGCGCCGGCAGGAATGGATCTCGCCGGCGAGTCGCCCCAGGGAGTCCATCTCGGTGGCGGGTCTGCGTTGCGGCCGCTCGGTCACCGGCCGAACTGAATCATGCGGGGCTCCGTCCGTGAAGTCGAACGAAGCCCCGTGAAGCCAGTGGCTCTGCCTGAGCGCTTAGCCGAACTTGTGAACCGAGAGCATCGGGACAACGGCACCTGACGCGGCGATCTTCATCTACTTCACCCCCTCTGCAGATCACGTCCCTTGCACTTTCCCCCGCGCTTCTGAGCGCCCTCGACTGACCTCGCCATTACTGGAGAAAGTTCCACTATTTCGCCGGGAGGAAGCGATAGATTTGCCTTTGGGGTAGAAAAACGCCTTTGTGATCAATACGATGGAGTGGTTAAGCAGCCAAACAACGATCGGAGGACTCGCTATGCCCGCAAAGGCAAAGACCACCAAAGGCCGTAAAAAAGGAAAAGGAAGGACGAAAAGCAAACGAGGCGTGAACCAGGATCTGGTCAAGTCGCTGGCCCATGAGCTTCGCGCTGAGATCCTGGCAATCCTGAATGAACGGATGGCCAGCCCGAACGAACTGGCGAAGGAGCTCGACGAAGGCCTCAGCCAGGTCAGCTACCACGTCAAGGTCCTCAAGGACTACAAAGTCATCACGCTGGTCAAGACCGAGCCGCGGCGCGGAGCGGTGGAGCACTACTACCGGGCCACGTCACGCGCCTACCTGACCGATCGGGACTGGCACGAGCTGCCCGAGTCTGTTCGGGTAGGGATGAGTGCGGATCTGTTCCAGGCCGTGGTCGACGACGCTGTCGCGGCGATGGAGGGTGCGACGTTCGACGATCGTGAGGACCGTCACCTCAGCTGGAGCCCCCTGATGCTCGACGAGCAGGCCTGGACGGCCGTTCAGAAGCTGCTCGACGACACGCTCAAGCAGGTCCTGAAGATCAACTCGGAAGCCACCAAACGGCTGGCCAAATCGAAGCAAGAGCCAATTTCCGCATCGGTCGCGATGCTCGGCTACGAGGTGCCGGACAGCGCAGCCAAGAAGCTGCCGAAGCGGAAAGCCAAAAAAGCATCGGCAAAAAGGGCCAAAGGCAAGACCAAAGCGAAAGCCAAAGGCAAAGCGAAAGCGAAAGCCAAGCGGTAGGCAGGCCCCGGCTGGGCTGACGGCGATCCAGAGCCCATAGGCTTCACGGCCTGTGGGCCTCGATCTCTCAGCAGGTGGCTGCAGGCGGCGCGGCTTCGGCCGCGCCGCCGCCATCGTCGCCCTCGCGGTAGCGGCGCTTGCCCTCGCGGCAAGCGGTTGCGGCAAGAGCGGCGAAGGCGCCGAGACCGACCCCGAAAAGGGCTCGGACGCGGCGATCCTCAACGAAGCGCTCGCCCGCGAGCTGACGATCCTCGATGCCTACACGCGTGGGCAGCCGCTGCTGCGCGGCCGCCGGCGCGCGGTCCTGCGGCGCCTGCGCGCCGACCAGGGGGAATACGTCGACGCCGTGACCAAGGCGATCCGCGGCCTCGGCGGCGACACCGAAGCCGCGGCCGAAGAGCTCGACGCCGCACGGTTCGCGGACCGCGCCGCCTTCCTCGACCTCGTCGACGAGCTGGAGAGCGAGGCGGTCGACTTCTACGTCGACCAGGCGGCCCAGCTCTACACGCCCGCGCCGCGCACCCTCGACGCCTGGCTCGCCGCGGGCCACGGACGCCACCTCGCGATGCTGCCGGGCGGTGGGGGATGATTCCGGGGTGACCGGCCCCCTCTACGCGATCGGCCGCTTCTGCTCGCGTCACCACCACGCGACGATCGCCGTCTGGTTTGTCCTCGCCGCTGCGCTCGTCCTCGCCGGCCAAGCCTCGAACAGCAAGACCAACGACAACCTCACCCTGCCCGGCACCGGCTCGACCGAAGCGACCGAGCTGCTCGAAGAGAGCCTGCCGGAACAGGCCTACGGCAACAACCCGCTGGTGATCGTCTCCGAGCAGGGGCAGCTGACCGCGCCGCCCCAGAGCGAAGCGATCGAACGCACGGTCAAGCGGCTCGAAGCGCTGAACGAGGTCAACTCGGTCACCGACCCGCTCGGCCCGACGGGCAAAGACCTGCTCAGCCCGGACCGGCGCATCGGCTACATCCCCGTCTACCTGAAGATCGCCCCCGGCGAGCTGACCGAAGCGGAGGCGCAGCGGGTGCTCGACGCGGCGGCGCCGGTCGAAGCGGCGGGACTGGAAGCCTCGGTCGGCGGCTACGTCGGCCAGCAGCTCTCCAATCCCTCGACCGAGTTCAGCGAGCTGATCGGCCTGACCGCGGCCGTGATCATCCTGCTCTTCGCCTTCGGCACGGTCACGGCGATGCTGCTGCCGATCCTCTCCGCCGTCCTCGGCCTCGCCTGCGCGCTTTCGATCATCCGCCTGCTCGAGGGCGTCGTCCAGGTGCCGAGCGTCGCCGCGACGCTGGCGACGATGATCGGGCTCGGCGTCGGCATCGACTACGCGCTCTTCATCGTCACCCGCCACAAACTGCAGCTGCGCGACGGGATGGAGATGCACGAGTCGATTGCCCGCGCCGCTGCGACCGCCGGCGGCGCCGTCGCCTTCGCCGGCTCGACGGTCGTGATCGCGCTCTGCTCGCTCGCCTTCGCCGGCATCCCGCTGGTCGGCACGCTCGGCTTCACCGCGGCGATCGCCGTGCTCACCGCGGTCTTCGCGGCGACGACGCTGCTGCCGGCCGTGCTCGGCCTGCTCGGCCCGCGGATCGACTCGCTGCGGGTGCAGCTCGGCAAGACCCATCCCGACGACAGAAAGCCGCATGGCTGGCTGCGCTGGGCCGGCGGCGTCGCGGCGCGCCCCTGGCGCTCGACGCTTGCCGCGCTGGCGGTCCTGATCGTGCTCGCGATTCCCCTGCTCGACCTCGAGCTCGGCCAGAACGACATCACCGCGCTGCCCAAGGACACGACCGCGCGCGAGGCCGCCGAAGGGCTGCGCGAAGGCTTCGGCCCGGGCTTCAACGGCCCGCTGCTGATCGCCTCGGAATTCCGCTCGCGCGGCGAAGCCGAGCGGGTCGAGCCGAAGCTGCAGCGCGCCGTCTCCGCAGCGCCGAACGTGGCCGCCCTGGGCCCGATCAGCAGCGACAAGGGGGGCACCGTGGTCGTCTTCTCGGCGATCTCCGAATGGGCGCCCTGGGCGGACGAAACCGTCAACTTGGTCGAAGGGCTGCGCGAGACGACGATCCCGGCGGCGCTGAAGGGCAGCGAAGCGCAGGCCTACGTCGGCGGTCAGACCGCCGGCTACATCGACCTCGCCACCCAGATCGGCGACAAGCTGCCGTTGATGATCGCGATCGTCGTCGGGCTCAGCTTCGTCGTCCTGCTGATCGCCTTCCGCTCGCTGCTGATCCCGGTCAAGGCGGCGGCGATGAACCTGCTCTCGGTCGCCGCCTCCTACGGCGTCGTCACCGCGGTCTTCCAGTGGGGCTGGGGGGCCTCGTTGATCGGCCTCGACCACGCGATCCCGATCGTCAGCTTCGTGCCGCTGCTGATGTTCGCGATCCTCTTCGGGCTCTCGATGGACTACGAGGTCTTCCTGCTGACCCAGATACGCGAGCACTACAAGTCCCACGGCGACGCCCGGCGGGCGGTGATCGAAGGGCTCGCCAACACCGGCCGGGTGATCACCTCGGCGGCGGCGATCATGGTCTGCGTGTTCACCAGCTTCGTGCTCAGCGGCAACCCGGTCGTGAAGGAGTTCGGCGTCGGACTGGCGATCGCGATCGCGATCGATGCCACCCTTGTGCGCTGCCTGCTGGTGCCGGCCGTGATGGTCCTGGCCGGCAAGCGGATGTGGTGGCTGCCCGCCTGGCTGGACCGGCTCCTGCCCCACATCAGCATCGAGGGCGAGGACTACTTCGCCAAGCGCGACGCCGCCGAGGCGAAGGCCGGGGCCGCCGGCTGATGTTCCCGCTCAACCTCGCCAACACGCTGACCCTGCTGCGCATCCTCGCCGTGCCGGTGGTCGTCGTCGCCCTGCTCGGCGAGACGCCGAACGGGGACGCGCTGGCGGCCGGCGTCTTCGCCCTGGCGGCGCTGACCGACGGGCTCGACGGCTACTTCGCCCGCTCGCGCGACGCTGTCACGACCTTCGGCAAGTTGATGGACCCGTTCGCCGACAAGCTGCTGATCACCGCGGCGCTGGTCTCGCTGGTCTCGCTCAACCGCCTGCAGGCCTGGGTCGCGATGGTGATCATCGCCCGCGAGATCGCCGTCACCGGTCTGCGCGCGATCGCCGCCGAGCGCGGCGTCGTGATCTCCGCCAGCTGGATGGGCAAGCTCAAGACCGTGCTGCAGATCGCCGCCGTGATCGCCCTGATCGCCGCCAACCCGGCGCCGCTCTGGGTCGACCTGCTCGTCTACCTGGCCGTCGCCGCGACGGTGATCAGCGGCGCCGACTACTTCCTCGGTCTGCGCAGGCGGCTCGAGCAGGAGCGCGAAGCGCGCAGCGGCGGCCTAGGTCGCGGGAGCCTCTAGCCACTCGCGCATGGTCAGGTGGCGGCGCTCGTGCTCGCCGCTTCCCAGCTCGGTGCGCAGGTCGTCGAGCTTGCCGTAGCGCTCGGCGACGACGTTGTGGCGGTGGATCGTCTCGAGGTTCTCCTGGCGGGCGAGGACGAAGGCGTCGCCGGGCAGGTCCGGATAGTCGGCGGTGACCCGGCGGACCATCTCGCGCACGCAGTCCTCGACGAAGCGCGGCTGCGCGTGCGCCTTGGCGACGACGGCGAGCTCGTCGGGCCGCTTCATCAGCTCGTAGATCTCCGAGCTCATCGACTGCTCGACGATGCGCAGCAGCTCGGGCGCGTCGATCCAGGCCGGGCCGCCCTCGGGGCAGCCGATGTGGAGCGTGCCGATGCCGCGCTGGTTGTGGGTGGCGAGCGGGACGGCCTCGATCGCGGCCTCGATCTGCTCGGCGTCGAAGCCGCGCTCGGCGAGTCGCTCGCGGGCGAGGCCGCCGACCATCTCCTGCGCGCAGGGGCAGGCGGTCATGCCCTGGGCCTGGACCCCGGTCAGAGTCCGCGTCCCCCGCAGCGAGTCGACCGCGGTGCCGAAGAGGACGTAGATCTCCTGCGTGCGGATCCCGCTGGCCGGCGTGGTGACCGTCTCCGGGTAGCGCGCCTTGACCGAGACCTCGGCCCGCAGCCCGCCCTGGCGCTCGCGCACGCGCTGGGCGATGTGGGCGGCGAGCACCTCGGCACGGAAGGCCTCGCCGAGCACGACCGCGTCGATCGCCTCGCCGACGTCTTCCTCGAAGCGCGACATGTGGACGCCGGCCTGGCGCGGGTTGAGGTCGACGAAGCACTCGAACTCGGCGTGGAAGAGGTTCTCGTCGCCGTCGGCCTTGACCCGGATCACCTTCTCGACGCCGCTGACGCCGACCCGCGAGAGGCTCACCTGGGTGGCCGGCGTCCCCGACTGGACGTCGGGCGTCGTCGGCGGGAGCGGGGTGCTGGGGTGGGTCGCCATGGGCAGATGAAGCGTAGGCGATCGTCCCTATACTTCCCATGGCCGGAGCGTTGGGGCCGGCCCCCGGGGAGGGGAACAGGGTTGCAGTGGAGGCACTGATATCGAGCCGTTGGAGACAGTCCCGCAGGGGCTGAATCAGGATTCGGACGAGCAGCCGATGGGGCCGCAGGAGCTCCAGGCGCTGGTCGCGCTCGGTCGCGAGCGCGGCTACCTCACCTTCGAGCAGATCGCCGCCACACTCGAGGAGGTCGAGGTGACCAAGGAGCAGGTCGCCGGCCTGCACGCCCACCTGGTCGAGCACGGCGTCGAAGTGATCGCCGAGGACGGCGTCAGCGCTTACAAGGAGCAGCGTGCCGAGGCGCGCAACGGCAGCGGGCCGAAGAAGCAGGAGCTCGACCTCACGGTCGAACCCAGCCTCGACTCGCTGCGGCTCTACCTGCGCTCGATCGGCAGGGTCGATCTGCTCGTCGCCAGCCAGGAGGTCGAACTGGCGAAACGGATCGAGCGCGGCGACATGATCGCCAAGCGGCAGATGGTCGAGGCCAACCTGCGCCTCGTCGTCTCGATCGCGAAAGGCTACCTGGGCCGCGGTCTCAGCTTCCTCGACCTGATCCAGGAGGGCTCGCTGGGCTTGATCCGGGCGGTCGAGAAGTTCGACTACCGGCGCGGCTACAAGTTCTCCACCTACGCGACCTGGTGGATCCGCCAGGCGGTGACGCGGGCGATCGCCGACAAGGCGCGGACGATCCGCATTCCCGTGCACATGGTCGAGAAGCTCAACCGGGTCGCCCACGTCGAGCGCCAGCTGGTCCAGCGGTTGGGCCGCGAGCCGGAGCCGGAGGAGATCGCCGAGGAGTTGCGCTGGCCGCTGGTCGAAGTGCGGGAGATCCTTCGCATCGCCCAGCTGCCGGTCTCGTTGGAGAAACCGGTCGGCGACGAGGACGACTCCGAGCTGGGCGACTTCGTCGCCGACGACACCGTCGCCGAGCCCTTCGAAGAAGCCAGTGACCACCTGCAGAAGGAGGGCGTGCAGCGGGCGCTCTCGGCCCTGCCCGAACGCGACCGTCATGTGATCGAGCTGCGCTACGGCCTCACCGGGCTGGATCCGATGACGCTGGAGGAGGTCGGCAACACGTTCGGCGTCACCCGTGAGCGAATCCGCCAGATCGAGAACAACACGCTGAAAAAACTCCAGCATCTGCCGGAGGCACAGATGCTCCGAGAAGCAGGCTGAATGCCTTCCGGAGACAAGTTCTATTCGCGCATGTCGCAGCGGATCGGGGCCAGGGGGCTGCGCTGGACCGGCAAGCTCAACATCCCGCTCTACCGGATCAGCGGTGGGCGGATCGGCGGCAGGGTGAACAAGGCCCCCGTCCTGCTGCTGACCACGACGGGGCGCAAGACCGGGCAGAAGCGCACGGCGCCGGTCGTCTATCTGGCGGATGGGGAGGACGTGGTCGTGATCGGCTCCAACGCCGGCCACAGCCGCACCCCTGCCTGGTCGCTCAACCTGCAGGCGAACCCGGAGGCCGAGGTCGAGGTCGGGCGCGAGCGGCATCCGGTCCGCGCTCGGATCGCGTCTGGCGAAGAGCGCGCCGACCTCTGGCGCCGCCACAACGAGCAGTACTCGGGCTTCGACGAATACGAGGGCCGCACCGACCGCGAGATCGCCCTGTTCGTGTTGGAGCCTCGCTGACGATGACCGCGCCGCACCCATTCCGCCTCGCCGTCGAGGCCAAGGACCTGGAGGCGGCGACCGCGACGCTGCGCGAGGACGTAGTCCTGCACAGCCCGATCCTCTTCCGCGGCTTCGAGGGCCGTGAGATCGCGATGCAGGTGCTGACCCACGTCGCCGCCACGCTCGAGGACTTCCGTTACACCGACGAGCTGGCCGGCGACGGCACCGTAATGTTGCGTTTCAAAGCCCGTGTCGGCGATCGCGAGCTCGAGGGGATCGACTTTCTCGAGCTCGACGAGGCCGGCTTGGTCGCCGAGCTGACCGTCTTCATGCGCCCGATGTCGGCGCTGACCGCCTTCAACGAGCAGATGGCCGCCCGCCTCGGCGTCGATGCCGGATAAACTCGGTTGCCCTCCTGGGGGAGTGTCCGAGTGGTTAAAGGAGACTGGCTGTAAACCAGTTGGCTATGCCTACACAGGTTCGAATCCTGTCTCCCCCATATGAGTAAGCCCGCCGACGGCGAGATGACGATCCGCCAGCTGGCGGAGCGAACCGGGATGACGGTTCGCAACATCCGCGCCCACCAGACGCGCGGGCTGTTGCCGCCGCCGACGGTCAGGGGCCGCACCGGTTACTACGGCGAGGAGCACATCGCGCGGATCGAGCTGACCCGCGAGATGCAGGCCGACGGCCTCAACCTCGAGGCGATCCGGCGTGTGCTCGACAGCGGCGACGGCTCGGCCTCGGCGATCTTCGATTTCACCCGCGCCCTGCGCACCCCCTTCGAAGACGAGGCGCCGGAGATCGTCGATGCCGACGAGCTGGCCCGCGTCTGGGGCGAGGCGGCCGACGCGAAGCTGCGCCGCCGGGCCGAAAAGCTGGGCGTCTTCCGGGCGCTGCCCGACGGGCGGATCGAGGTGATCAGCCCGCAGCTGCTGCGCGCCGCCGCCGAGCTGGCCGAGCTCGGGATCGGGCCCGAGGGCGCCCTGGTCACTGCCGAGAAGCTGCGCCGCCACGCCGACGGCGTCGCCCGGGCCTTCGTCGACCTCTTCGTCAAGGAGGTCTGGCAGCCGTTCGACCGCGCCGGCCGGCCCGAGCGTGACTGGCCGCGGATGAGCGAGGCGCTGGAACGGATGCGGCCACTCGCCGCCGGCGCCCTGTTGGCGACGTTCCAGATCGCGATGGGGGAGGCGGTCGAGAAGGAGAGCGAGCGGACCCTGCGGCTCGCCGCCCGGCCGGAAAAGCGCTCCGGCAAGCGGCGCAAGCGGTCGGGCTAGGCGAGCGCCGCGTCGTCGAGCTCCTCGCCGGCGGCCTCGCGGCCGGCGTAGGCGAGGACGGCGAAATACATCAACGAGGGGAGAAGTGCCTCGAGGTCGTCCGTTTCGCCTTTCTGCAAGCGCGCGTAGAGCACCGATTCGATTCCCCCGACAACCCCCGCGGCGGCGATCGCCGATGGGGGCTCGTCCAGATCCTCCCTGACCAAGGTGTCTATGCAGGCGGCGAAATGGTCGAGCAGCTCGTCGCGCCGCCGCAGCCCTGCCGGGCTGGATGCGCGTGCCTCGACGATCACGACGCGGGCGGCTTCCGGCTCCTCGGCGATGAAGCGCAGCAGCCCGGCGATGCCGCTGCGCAGCCGGTCGCGCCAGTCCGGGCCGGCCTCCGCCACAGCCGCTTCGACTCGCAACCGCAGCTGCGCCACCGATGCGTCGAAGGCGGCGAGGAAGCAGTCCTCCTTGTCGTCGAACTGCTCGTAGAAGGTCGGCCGTGAGATTCCCGCCCGGGCGAGCACGCCCTGGACGGTGAGGGAGCTGTAGCCGGTCGCGGTGACCGCCGCGATCATCGCGGCGAGCAGGCGCTCGCGCTGGATCGCCTTGACCAGATCCGCCGAGAGGGTCCTCACGCCGGCCGGAAAGCGCCCTTCGGCCCGTGTGAGCAGAGTTACGGCCTCGTTGAGTTCCGCGTCTGACCAGCGGTCCCCGACCGCGTTCGCCAGCTTCTCCCTGCTCAGCATTATCCTCTCCTGTGGCATAAGGAACCTACGCGTTTCTTTTGGAAATTGTGCAGGCATCCCAAGGGTACCAGATAAGTCGCTGGCGTGCATCGTAATTTTGGCGGGCACGAGTATCCTCTTGCTATGCCGCCACGGGGAAAAGCGGGAACGCAGGAGAGGCGGGCGCCTAAACGGTCCGTCCCGTCGGTGCGCCCATCGCTCCCGCGCGAGTTCATCGCCCTCCACAAGCAGCGCCGCATCATGGACGCCGTGGCCGAGCTGACCGCCGAACAGGGCTACGAGGCGACCAAGATCTCCGACATCGTCAAGCGGGCCGGCGTCGCCCGCAAAACGCTGTACGACAACTTCGAGGGCAAGGAGGAGGTCTTCCTCGCCGCCTTCGACGCCGCTCGGGACGAGGTCATGCGCCGCGTCGAGGAAGGCAGCGCCGACGCCGATGGCGACGGCGATTGGCAGCAGCGGGTGGAAGGTGGGCTTGCCGCCTTCCTCGGCTACGTCGCCGAGCAGCCGACGGTGGCGCGGATGTGCATGATCGAGGCGCTCTCGGCTACACCTGAGACAACCAAGCGCTACGAGGATGCGCTTGAGGCGTTCGTCGCCCTCACCCGGCGGGCGCTGCCCGAGGACGAGCGGCTGCCGGAGACGATCGCCGAGACACTGGTCGGCGGCGTCGCCTGGATCGTCTACCAGCAGATTCGCCGCGGCGAGGCCGAGCGGGCGGAAGATCTGCTGCCCGAACTGACGGAGTTCATGATGGCTCCGTACCTTGCGTCCGCCTGATTCGGGTTCTTTCCGGAACTTGCCGAATTTGCGCCCACTTCCCACCTCGGCGTCGCCGAGGCACGCCGCATAATCTCCGCCAGATGAGCGATCCGAGTGCAGCCGCCGGGGGGGCGGCGACCGAGCCGCGCGGCGGCGCAGCGGCGGGCGTGCTGCCCTCGCAGTCCCTCAGCGCGGCGATCGCCGCGGAGTGGATCGGCTCCGGCGACTACCGGATCCGCCCGGAGGCGATCCAGCCGGCCAGCATCGACCTGCGGCTCGGCGACTTCGCCTGGGCGCTGCGCTGCAGCTTCCTGCCCGATGTCGAGTCGACCGTAGAGGAGAAGATCGAGGGCCTCGCCTTCCAGAAAGTCGATCTGCGCGACGGCGCGGTGCTGGAGCGCGACCGGCCCTATCTGGTGCCGCTGATCGAGGAGCTGGCGCTGCCCGAGGACGTGCGGGCCAAGGCCAACCCGAAGAGCTCGACCGGGCGCCTCGACGTCTTCACCCGGGTGCTCACCGACCGCCACCACCGCTTCGACGAGATCCGCCCCGGCTATCGCGGCCGGCTCTACCTCGAGGTGGTGCCGCGTTCCTTCGCGATCCAGGTGCAGAGCGGCCTCTCGCTCAACCAGCTGCGGCTCGCCCGCGGCGACGTGCGCCTCGGCGACGAGGAGATCCGCGCCCTGCAGACCGAGTGCCCGCTGCTCTACCTCGACTCGCAGGCTCTGGGCGAGTCCGAGCTGGCCCTCGCCGAGGGGCTCTTCCTCAGCGTCGACCTCTCCGGCCCCAGCGACCGCATCGTCGGCTACCGGGCGAAGAAGAACAGCCTGCCGATCGACCTCTCGCGGATCCGCGCCTACCGCTGGACCGACTACTGGGACCCGGTCTATCCCGAGCCGGGCGGGCGGATCGTGCTCGAGCCGGAGATCTTCTACCTGCTGCTCTCGGCCGAGGGGGTCTGCATCCCGCCGCAGATCGCCGCCGAGATGATGGCCTACGACCCGACCGCCGGCGAGTTGCGCACCCACTACGCCGGCTTCTTCGACCCCGGTTTCGGCTACGACCCGGCCGGCGGCCGGCACGGCAGCCGCGCCGCGCTCGAGGTGCGGGCGCGCGACGTCTCGTTCATGGTCGAGCACCGCCAGCCGGTCTGCAAGCTGGCCCTGGAGCGGACCAGCGCCCCGGCTGAGCGCCTCTACGGCGAGCAGCTCGGCTCCAACTACCAGGGCCAGGTGACGATGCTGAGCAAACACTTCGAGGAGGTGCCCCGGCGCCCCTCGTAGCTCACCCTTCGTCGAGCAGCTCGAACGTGCACTCCTTGGGGTCTTTGTCGTCCCGGAACCTGCGGAAGCGGGTTCCGTGGCGGATCCGGCCGGCGCTGGCGTGGTCGTAGCCCACTTCGATCACCAGCTCGGGCCGCAGCGCCACCCAGTCGAGGTCGCGCCCGCCGGTCCAGCGGCTCGGCTCGGCCGTGCCGGCCTCACCCGTCTCGAGGGGCGCCAGCATCTTCGGCATCGCCCGTTTGGCCGCGGCGCTGAAGCCGGAGATGTGGCCGACCGGGCGCAGCACGTCGCCGTCGTAGAGGCCGAGGATCAGCGAGCCGACCGTGCCCTCCTCCTTGCCCGGGCGCCAGCCGAGCACGACGCAGTCGATCTCGCGCTCGCGCTTCACCTTCGCCATCCCCTTGCGCTTGCCGGGCAGGTAGGGGGCGTCGAGCTGTTTGGCCATCGCCCCCTCGGTTCTGCGCAGCCACCGCTCGGCCCGCGCCGGGTCGCGGCTCAACTCGCTCAGCTCGACCCCGATCGGCTCCGCCAGCGCCTCGAGCCGCGCGCGGCGTTCGCCGAACGGCGTCTCCAGCAGCGCCTCGTCGCCCTCGGCGAGCAGGTCGAAGGCGACGTAGCCGGCCGGGATCTCCCTCGCGAGCAGGGTTATGCGCGACTCGGCCGGGTGGATGCGCTGCTGCAGCGCGTCGAATTCCAGGTTGCCCGCGGCGTCGCGGATGACCAGCTCGCCGTCGAGCACGTAGCGCCCGGCGGCGAAGCTCAGCTCGGGGAAGTAGCGGGCCAGGGCTTTGCCGCCGCGCGACTGGATGTAGGCGTCGGCGCCGTCGACGAAGACGATCGCCCGGAAGCCGTCGAGCTTCTGCTCGTAGGCCCACTCCTCGCCCTCCGGCAGCGCTTTGCGGGTCAGCGCCAGCTGCGGCTTGATCGGCGGCGAGAGGGGGAGGGTCACGGGGCCGATGATGCCCGACGGGCGCGGCTCTCGCGCGGGTCGGGGATCGGCACCGCCGCGAGCAGGGACTTCGTGTACGGGTCCGCGGGTCGCTCGCAGACCCGGTCGGCGGGGCCCTGCTCGACGATCCTGCCCTCGTGCATGACCGCGATCCGGTCCGCTACATGGCGGACCACGCCGATGTCGTGGGCGACGAAGACGTAGGTGAGGCCGAACTCCTCCTGCAGGTCGGCGAGCAGGGCCAGGATCTGGGCGCGGATCGAGACGTCGAGGGCGGAGACCGGCTCGTCGGCGACGATCAGCTTCGGCCGCAGCGAGAGGGCGCGGGCGATGCCGACCCGTTGCCGCTGCCCGCCGGAGAATTCGTGCGGGAAGCGGTCGTAGTGCTCCGGCGCGAGCCCGACCCGCTCGAGCAGCTCTTCCGCCTGGCGGCGCAGCTCGGCTCCCGTGGCGCGGCCGTGCAGGCGCAGCGGCTCGGCGACGATCTGGCCGATTCGCTTGCGCGGGTTGAGCGAGGCGTAGGGGTCCTGGAAGACCATCTGCATCTCGGCCCGCAGCGGCCGCATCTGGCGGCGCGAGAGGCCGGCGATCTCGCGGCTCTCGAAGCGCACCGAGCCCGAGGTCGGCGCGAGCAGTTGCAGCAGCGTGCGCGAGAGGGTCGACTTGCCGCTGCCCGACTCGCCGACCAGGCCCAGCGTCTCGCCGCGGGCGACGCTGAAGCTGACCCCGTCGACGGCGCGCACCCGGTCGGCGCCGCGCCCGATCGCCAGGCCGCCGCGCTTGAGCGGGAAGTGCTTGACCAGCCCGGCGACCTCGAGCAGCGGCTCCGCCTGGCGGGCCGGCCGCAGCGGCGCTGCCCGGTCGAGCCGCAGCACGGCGCCGAGCAGCTTGCGCGTGTAGGGGTCCTTAGGCGCGTAGAAGACCTCGTCGAGGCTGCCGCGCTCGACGATCCTGCCCTCGTGCATGACCAGCGCCCGGTCGGCGACTTCGGCGACGACGCCGAGGTCGTGGGTGATCAGGATCGTCGCCAGGCCGCGCTCGCGGTGCAGGCGCCGCAGCAGCTCGAGGATCTGCGCCTGCACGGTCACGTCGAGCGCCGTCGTCGGCTCGTCGGCGATCAGCACCTCGGGCTCCAGCGCCAGCGCCATCGCGATCATCGCCCGCTGCCGCATCCCGCCGGAGAACTCGTGCGGGTAGCGCTCGGCCCGGCGGTGCGCTTCCGGCAGCCCGACCGCGTCGAGCGACTCCACCGCCAGGTCGCGGGCCGCGTCCCTGCCCAGCCCGCGCCGGTGCGCGCGGATCGCCTCGACCAGCTGGTCGCCGATCCGGTAGACCGGGTTGAAGGAGGTCATCGGGTCCTGGAAGACCATCGCGATCCGGTTGCCGCGGACCGCTTGCAGCTCGGCGTCGCTCGCCCCGAGCAGCTCGCGCCCGGCGATTCGCACCGAGCCCTCGATGCGTGCGTTCGGCGAGCGGGTCAGGCCGAGGATCGTCTGCGCGGTGACGCTCTTGCCGGAGCCCGACTCGCCGACGATCGCAAGCACCTCGCCCGCGGCGAGGTCGAAGCCGACGCCGTCGACGGCCTGCACGAGGCCGCCTTCGGTGCGGAAACCGACCCGCAGGCCCTCGATCGCGAGCAGCGGCTCGCTCACCGCGCCGCGCTCCCCAGCCTGATCCGCGGGTCGAGCCAGGCGTAGGCGATGTCGACCAGGGTGTTGAAGAGGACGACGAAGAAGGCGCCGAAGAGGACGATCGCCATGATCGGCGGCAGGTCGAGGTTGCGCAGCGATTCGTAGGCGTACTGGCCGATCCCGTTGAGGTTGAAGATCGCTTCGACCAGGATCGCCCCGCCGAGCAGGGCGCCGAAGTCGAGGCCGAAGAGGGTGACGATCGGGATCAGCGAGTTGCGCAGCACGTGGCGGGTCATCACCCGGCGCTCGGCCAGCCCCTTGGCGCGCGCCGTGCGCACGTAGTCCTCGCCCATCGCGTCAAGCATGTTGGAGCGCAGCACGCGGCTGTAGAAGCCGACGTAGAGGATCGCCAGCGTGACCCAGGGCAGGATCAGGTGGTTCGCCCAGCCGAGCGGGTCGGCGCTGAGCTCGACGTAGCCGCCCGAGGGGAAGAGCTCGAACTGGTAGGTCAGGTAGTTGAGGAAGATCGCCGCCAGCCAGAACGCGGGCATCGAGATGCCGGCGATCGCGACGACGGTCAGCACCCGGTCGAGCAGGCCACCCGCCCTGACCGCCGAGAGGTAGCCGAAGAGGACGCCGAAGAACATCCAGATCACGGCGGCGCCGATGCAGAGCGAGAAGGTCGCCGGGATCCCTTCGACGATCCGTTCGTTGACGTTTTCCCGCCCCTCGTAGGAGATCACCTCGCCGCCGAAGATGTTGCCCATCATCGTCAGGTACTGCTGCGGCAGCGACTCGTCGAAGCCCCATTCCTCGGTGATCCCGGCGACCAGCTGCGGGGTGGAGTTCTTGCCGGCCATCCGCTGGGCCGGATCCGAGCTGGGGATCACGTTGAAGACCAGGAAGGTCAGCACGGAGACGGCGAACAGCACCGCGACCATGCCGGCCAGCCGCCTGATCGCGAAGCGGCCCATCAGACCGCGGTCCCCTCGCGCTCGGCGAGCCCGGCGTGCGCCTCGAGCCGGATCTTCGATTTGGGGTCGAGCGCGTCGCGCAGGCCGTCGGCGAAGACGTTGACCGCGAGCACGGTGAGCAGGATCATCCCCCCCGGGACGATCGTCAGCAGGGGCGCGCTGGTGAGCAGCTCGAAGCCGCTGCCGATCATCGTCCCCCACGAGGTGTTGGGTGGCTGCACGCCGACGCCGAGGAAGGAGAGGGCCGACTCGAGCAGCATGCTGTTGGCGACGTTGAGGGCGAAGAAGACGACGATCGTCGAGAGCAGGTTGGGCAGCAGCTCGCCGAACATCACCCGCAGCGGGCCGGCCCCCTGGGCGACCGCCGCCTCGACGAACTCCTTCTCACGCAGCGCCAGCACCTCGCCGCGGATCGGTCGCGCCATATAGGGGGTGAAGACGAAGCCGATGATCAGGATCGGGATCCAGATCGAGCTGCCCGAGAGCTGCAGCGGGCCGAGCTGCAGCCCGCCGATCGCCAGCGAGAGCCCCAGGGCGATCGCCAGCAGCGCCACCGGGAAGGCCCAGACGACGTCGAGCGCGCGCGAGATCGCCGTGTCGGTCCAGCCGCGGTAGTAGCCCGCGATCAGGCCGAGGATCGTCGCCAGCAGGGTCGTGATCAGGGCGGCGGCGAGGCCGATGAACAGCGAGGCCCGTCCCCCGTACATCAGCCGCACCATCTGGTCGCGGCCCAGCCGCCCGTCGGCGCCGAGGAAGAACTTGCCGCCGCCGCCGAGCCAGAGCGGCCCGACCGGCCGTCCTTCGGGGTCGACGACTTCGCGCAGCTCGCCGCCGACCTCGACCTTCTCCAGCGTGTGCGTCGCGTTCGGGCCGGTGTGGGCGACGTGGTTCGCCCAGAGCGGCGCCGCGAGGACGAAGAGGACGATCGCCAGGAAGAGCCCGCCGAAGCCGAGCGCCACCCGGTTGCGCCGCAGCCGCCGGTAAGCCAGATACCAGGGGCTGCGGCCCGCCACTTACTCGAGCTGGAAGCTGGTCAGGTCCTGGCCCATCGTCGGGTTGAAGACAACCTCGTCGAGGTCGACCGCGGTGGAGACGAAGGTGGAGACCGTGATCGTCCCGTAGGGGGCCCACGGCGCCAGTTCCATGAATTCGCGATCGAGTTCGGCGTATTCGGCTTCCTGGTCTGGGCCGAGCTGTTCTTCGCCGAGTTTGGTGATTTTCTCGTTCAGTTTCGGGACGTCCGTCTGCGAGTTGTTCGTGTTGAAGGTCGGCGCGATCCCTTCGCCGGAGAGCAGCGGCGCGAAGAAGCCGTTGGGGTGCGGGTAGTCCTGGAACCAGTTGGTCCAGCCGGTGTCGAGGTCCGGCGTCGAGAGGTTGCCGATCGTCGTGAAGTAGACGTCGGCGTTGAGCGTTTTCAGCGTCGTCTCGAAGCCGAGCTGGCTGAGCACGTCGTTGTAGTAGGCGCCCGCTTCGTTGTTCGGGCTTTCGTTGTCGGTCCAGACGGTGATCTCGCGATCGGAGGGGTTGGCTTCTTTGAACAGGGCTTTGGCTTTGGCCATGTCATGCGGGTAGAGGTCGAACGGCTCGTGGCCGGGCATGCCCTCGGGGAGGATCTGGTGCGCCGCGCTGAGCGACCCGGCGTAGATCCGTTCCAGCGCCGCGCTGTCGATCGCGTAGTTGACCGCCTGACGGACTTTGACGTCGTCGAAGGGCGGCTCCGTCGTGTTCATCCAGAAGTAGTAGATGTTGATCGGGTGCTCGACCCGGAACTGGCTGCCCTCGTATTTGTCCTTGACCTGGCTGTAGAGGTCGGCGGGGACGAGGCTCTGCATCCAGTCGGTCTGGTCGCGTTCGATTTCATTGACCTGGGTCGAGCTGTTGCGGACGACCTTCATCTCGATTTTGTCGACGTGGCCGTCGGGCAGGTCGGGGATCAGGTCGCCGTTGGTTTTCGTCCACTGCGGGTTGCGCGCGTAGGACCAGCTGCGGCCCGGCTCGGTCGCGGTGATCTCGTACGGCCCGGTCGCCGGGAGCGGGTCGGCCGTGGTGTTTTTGGCCGCCGTGTCGGCGGGGACGAGGGCGGCGAAGAGCAGCGCCAGCTCGTTCGTGAAGGTGCCGCTGGGCGCGGTCAGCTCGATCGTGATCTCGCCCGTTTTGTCGTCGGCCTCGATGCCCGGGATGCCGCCTTTTTTGGTCTCGGCGAACTCTTCGGCGCCGACGATGCCGGTGTAGAAGGGCGAGCCGGGAGAGTTGAGCTTGAAGAGCCGTTCGATAGTGGCCGGGAAGTCGGAAGCTTTGACCGGGGTCCCGTCGGAGTATTTGAGGCCCTCGCGCAGTTTCAGCGAGTAGGTCTTGCCGTCCGCGCTGATCTCGGGCAGGCTCTCGGCGAGCGCCGGAACGACCTCGCTGCCTTCCTCGCCGTCGGCGTGTTTGTAGGTCAGCAGCGGCAGGTACGTGTTGTACATCGCCGTCCAGCCTTCGGCCGTGTAGGAGAGGGCCGGGTCGAGGAAGTCGGGGAACGAGGCGTAGGTGCCGGTCAGCGTGCCGCCTTCCTGGCCCTCGGAGTCGCCGCCACACGACGAAATGCCCAGGGCGACCACCGCCAATGCGACAACCGCCAGCGCTGCGTGCAGCTTCCTCACGTCACGACCTCCCTCTCGAACTGGACAGAGCCTCTGCAGGAATTAACTCCACCATAATCTCGCCGTCGGCGTCAATACCGACTGGACGTTCCTTTCCCCGCTCCGGGGGCCAATTCCTGCCCAGCAGCAGCGCCGAGGCGACGACAATCGCCATCACCCCGACCCCGGCGAAGAGGAACGTCGCCCGCGGGCTCCAGGCCGAGGCGATCACGCCGCCGAGCACGTAGCCGAGGCCGGGCGCCGCCGAGGCGACCGATTCGAGCGTGCCGATCACCCGCGCCTGCATCCGCGCCACGGTCAGCTCCTGCACGGCGCTGACCAGGGCCACCCACTGGACGCCGTTGCCGGCGCCGCCCACGGCCGAGGCCAGGCAGGCGAGGGTCAGGGTCTGGGCCGCGGCCATGCCCAGGTAGCCGGCGCCGATCGCGACCGTGCTGAAGAAGAGCAGCAGCGGCAGCGGCGCCCGCCTCAGGCTCGCGAAGACGATGCTGCCGAGCACCATCCCGGCCCCCCAGCTGCCCAGCAGCAGGCCGTAACCGGTGTCGCCGGCGTCGAGCGACTGCTTCGCGTAGATCACCTCGATCGGGACCACCGCCGAGAAGAAGACGAGCGCCGCGGCCTGGGCGCCGAGCAGGCGGCGCAGGGTCGCCTGGCGGCGGATGTAGCCGAGCCCGGCCCGCACCTGTTCGCGCAGCTGCCCCGGTTCCGGCTCGACGTGCGGCAGCGGCCTCGCGGTCAGCAGGATGCAGGCGATCAGGTAGAAGGAGACCGCGTCGAGCAGCAGGGCGGTCTGCACGCCGAAGGCGGCGACGACGAGCCCGGCCAGGGCCGGGCCGAGCGCGGCGCCGCCGGTGAAGGCGAGGTTGAGCACGGCGTTGCCGGCCCGCAGCTCGCCCTCGGGCTCGAGCATCGCCGCCGAGACGGAGCGGGTCAGGGTGCGCGCGGTCAGCGCCAGGGCGCCGTCGATCGTGGCGACCGCGACCACGGCGGGCAGCGAGAAGTTGTCGGCGAGCAGCGCCAGGGCGGCGAACGCGGCCGCCTCGCCGGCGTAGATCGTCGGCAACACGAAGCGGGGCGGGGGCCGCTCGAGGCGGGCGACCATCCACGGGGTCAGCAGCGCCGGCAGGAAGCCGGTCCCGATGAAGAGCAGCGCCGTGGCCAAAGCGCTGTCGGTCAGGTCGAAGACGAGCACCGAGAGGGCGACGATGCCGAGCCAGTCGCCCATCTCGTTGACCGCGTAGGAGAGCGCGAGGCGGCGGAACGCGGGACGTCGCAACGGGTCGCGCAGGCGTGGGCTACCCATTATTCGACCCAAACCCCCGCGTGTTTGTTGCACAAGTTTCGTTGCAGATGCACAGGTTTCCGCCAGGTTGTGCTACAAACTTGCCAGCAGCTAAACAGTTTCTCGCCGAATCTTGCGCGAGATACCCCGCACGGGCTTCGACGAAGGGAAAAGGAACCATGGGCTGGAAAAGGTAAGACTTAGAAGACACAAGGCGGGGGCCCCGGTCTCCGCCAAGCAGTTTCGAAGGGCGCCCTCGGGCGCCCTTCGTGCGTTTTGAGGCCGGTAAGGGCGGAATTTGCGCGGGTTGCAAGGGATTGGCCAGGTGGTCCAGGTCGGTTGCCGCGGGGATCGCCAGCGTTTACCTTGATAGCGCAGGTTGCGGTCGCCACGAACTCGGTTTCAGTCGCAGGATTCGCCGTCCGCGTGCGAAATCCCCACTGACTGAGCCGGAGGATGGCGACGGCGCAGGCTCGAACCCATGGAAACCCAGCGCCCCACAAGGCTAAGCCACGCTCTGCTGGCGTCGGTCGTCGTCGCCGACGTCGGCGTGGCGATCTGGCGGGCGCCGTTCGCCAACTGGGACCTCGCCCTGTTCGGGATCCTGCTCGGTTTCTCGATCCTCAGCGACGTGATGTCGATCGAGACGGAATCGCGCTTGAAGATCTCCGGCAACTTCCTCGCCCTGGTCCTCGCCATGGTCCTGCTCGGCGGAACCCCGGCGGCGATCATCGGCCTGGTCTCGATCCTCGCCGGCTGGCTGCGCTTCCGCGAAGGCGCCAGCGATCTGCTCGTCAACCTGGTCACCTACCTGACCTTCCCGCTGGCGGTCGGGATCGGCTTCCACGAGATGGTCGCCGCGACCGCGGTCGGCGCCGCCGACCCGGCCTACTACGTCCTCGTCTTCAGCGCCTTCCTGGTCGCCCTGGCGATGAACTTCTCGATGATCGGCGCCTACACCTGCTACCTGGAGCGCAGCTCCTTCGTCGAGAAGGTCCGCGCGGTGATGTTCCCGCTGCTGCCCTCGGAGCTCGCGGCGGCGCTGATGGCCGTCGGCGTCGCCTTCATCTTCAACCAGATCGGGCTCGCCGGAGTCGCCCTCTTCGGCATCGTCCTGGTCACCTTCCAGTACCTGCTCGGCGCCCTGCTCAAGTCGCAGGACCGCGCCCGCGAGCTCGAGGAGCGGACCAACCAGCTGGCCAGCTTCCAGGTCGGCATGCTGAGCGCCCTGCTGCGCACGCTCGACCTGCGCGACCAGATGACCGCCCGGCACAGCGCCGCGGTCGCCCGCTACTCGCGCGCGATCGCCCAGCGCGCCGGCTTCTCGCGCCGTGAGGAGGAGCTGGTTCACATCGCCGCGCTGCTCCACGACGTCGGCAAGTTCATCCTTCCCGACCGCATCCTCAAGGCCAACGTGCCGCTGACCGACGAAGACTGGATGCTGATCCGCCGCCATCCCCAGCAGGGCGCCCGCGTCGTCTCCTCGCTCGACGGCTACGGCCCGGTCGCCGAGATCATCCTCGCCCACCACGAGCGGATCGACGGCAAGGGCTACCCGCGCGGCCTGGTCGGCGACGCCATTCCCGAGCTGGCCCGGATCATCTCCGTCGCCGACACCTACGACGTGATGACCGCGCGCGACTCCTACCGTACGCCGACCTCGAGCTACGAGGCGATCGAGGAGCTGCGGCGGGTCGCCGGCAAGCAGCTCGACGCCCGCTTCGTCGAGGTCTTCATCGAGCTGCTCGAGGGCGAGGACGTCTCCTTCCGCCACGGCGAGGAGGCCGACTTCGAGCGCGAGCTGGCGCTCGAAGCGCGGATCGCCGAGACGGCCAGCCCCGCGGCGGACGCCGGGCGCTTTCAGGTCGCCGGCGTTTCCGTCGGCGGCTGAGCCCGGCGGCGGGCGATACGGTTCGCCTCGATGCGCGCCGTCACCTTTCAAGCCCCGGGCGAGGTCCGGATCGAGCAGAAGGACGATCCTGAGGTCGTCGCCGCCGACGACGCGCTGGTCCGGGTCGAGGCGAGCGGGATCTGCGGCTCCGACCTGCACATCTACCACGGTCGGGTGCCGGTCGAGCCGGGCTTCACGATCGGGCACGAGTTCGTCGGCACCGTGCTCGACGCCGGCGCGGGCGTCGAGCGGGTCGCCACCGGCGACCGCGTGCTCGGTTGCTTCCATACCGCCTGCGCGACCTGCCCGGCCTGCCTGCGCAGCGACTACCACCGCTGCGAGCGCGGCCGGACCTTCGGCCACGGCGCGCATCTGGGCGACTTGCAGGGCGCCCAGGCCGAGCAGCTGTTGGTGCCGCGCGCGAACCTGACCCTGCGGCGCGTTCCCGAGGGGATGGCCGATGAGGTGGCGCTGTTCGCCGGCGACGTGATGGGCACCGGCTACCACGCGATCGCCCACGCCGGCACGCGGGCCGGCGACAGCGTCGCCGTGCTCGGCCTCGGCCCGGTCGGCCTCTGCGCCGTGCAGGCGGCGGTCGCCGCCGGGGCGAGCAGGGTCTTCGCGATCGACAGCGTCGCCGACCGCCTGGCGATGGCAGAGCGCTTCGGCGCCGTGCCGCTGCACCTCAGCGAGGCGGAGCCGAAGCGCGCCGTGCGCGCGGCGACCGAGGGCCGCGGCGTCGACGTCGTCGTCGACGCGGTCGGCGACCCGGGCCCGCTGGCGATGGCGGTCAGCCTCGCCCGCGACGCCGGCACCGTCTCCGGGATCGGCGCCTATGCCGGCAAGGGCGAGGTGCCGCTCGGCCTCGCCTGGCTCAAGGGTTTGACCCTGCGCCTCGGGCTCGCCAACGTGATCGCCCACGTCGACAGGGTGCTCGGCCTGCTCGAGGCGGGCCGGCTCGATCCGGCGCCGCTCGTCACCCACCGGATGAAGCTCGACCAGGCGAGCGAGGCCTACGAGCTCTACGACAACCGCGAAGCGCTGAAGATCGTCCTGACCCCTTAGGGACCTATCCCGATAGGTGATCGCACCCCTGGATACGGCCCAGGACACTGCGCGGATTCGGCCCCGTCGCGAATCCCACATGGCGCTGCCATGCGGAATCCACGCCGTGACCGCCCCGCTTGGTCCTGAACCGTCCCAGTGGCACGCCCCCTACCGGGATAGGTCCTTAGCCGCCGCCGCGATTTGTGAAATTCGGCGTTTCTCTCTACAGTGGAGGAGTGGGTTTGAGGCGCCTTCAGTACGCGACGGCAATCGTCGGCCTGGGCGCCCTGGTCTTCACCGGGAGCGCCCAGGCATGTTCCTGCGTGCCCCTGCGCTCCGGCGAAGCGATGCAGCGGGCCGACGCGGCGATCTCCGGCTGGCTGCTCGAGGTGGTTCCGCAGAACCGCCTGCTGGCGGTATACCGGTACCGGGTCCGCCGTGTCTACAAGAGCGGCAACGGCATCCGTCGCGGCCAGATCGTCTCGGTCCGCGGCGCGCGCTCCGCCGCCGCCTGCGGCCTGCCCCGGCAGACGGGGCGGCGCTACGGGCTGCTGCTCTCGTGGCAGCGGGGTGCCTGGACCAGCGGCCTCTGCGCGCTGCTGCGGCGGCAGAAGTGCGCTAGTTGACTGACACACCTGTCTCGTCTACTGTGCCCCTTCAGTGGCACAGCAAACGGCCGAGCCCAACCCCTTCTCGATCGACCCCGGCGACGAGCTTCCGGTCGGCCTGCAGCTGACCTGGCGCCTGCGGGCGCTGATCGCCACCGGCCGCCTCGCCTCGGGCGAACGCCTGCCGAGCTTTCGCCGCCTCTCCGGGTGGGCCGGCGTCAACGTCAACACGGTACGCGCCGTCTACGCCGGGCTCGAGCGCGAGGGGCTGGTCGTCAGTCGCCAGGGCCAGGGAACCTTCGTCGCCGACGGGATCGAGCCGGCCGAGCAGCTCGAGGAGATCGCGACCGACGCGCTGCGCCGCGCCCACGACGCGGGCCTCAGCCCGCGCGAGCTGGCGATCGTCGCCTCGGCCTGCGCCAGCATGCCCGGCGGCCTCGGCGAGGCCCCGGCTGAGCCCGCCGCCGATCTGCCCGACCTGGCCGGGGAGAGCGAGGCGATCGAGGTGCGCCGCGAGCTGCGCCGCCAGATCGCCCGTCTGGAGGCGGAGCTGGGCGCTTACCCGCGCGACCTGCCGCGCGACCTGCCGACGGCGCCGCGCCGCGCCAGCGCCCACGTCGCCGGGGTCGAGGAGCTGGAGCGGACCCGCGACACGCTGATCGCGCAGCTCTCGGCCGCCCAGCGGGCGGCCGAGCAGCGGGCGCGCCGGGCCGGGCGCGAGAGAGCGCAGGAGGCCAGTCCCCTCGAGCGGGCGATGAGCTGGTGGCGGCACAAGCTGTAACGCGGGCGTTCCTGCCCGCCAAGTCGTTCCTCGTCGAGATCGGCGAGATGATGATCCTCACCGCGAAGACGCTCGTCTCGATCGTGCGCCCGCCCTACCCCTACGGCGAGGAGCTGGTCAGCCAGTTCGTCTTCGTGCTCAAGCTCTCCTGGTTCCCGATGACGGTCTCGACCTTTGCCCTCTGCCTGGGCGCCCCGGGGCTGCAGGCCGCCGGCATCCTCGACCTCTTCGGCGCCCTCGACCGGCTCGGCGGCTTCTTCGTCGTCACCGCGGTGCGCTTCATCGGGCCGATCGTCACCGCGGCGGTCGTCGCCGGCGTCGCCGGCACCGCGATCACCGCCGACCTCGGCGCCCGCAAAATCCGCGAGGAGCTCGACGCCCTGCAGGTGCTCGGCGTCGACCCGATCAAGAACCTGGTCGTGCCCCGCTTCCTGGCGCTGATGGTGATCACCGGCCTGCTCGACATCTTCGCGATCGTCTTCGGCCTCACCGCCGGGATCACCACCTCGCTGCTCTACGGCCAGCCGCTCGGCGGCTTCTTCGCGACGCTGTTCACCAACGCGCTGATAACCGACCTCTGGGGCTCGGTGCTGATGTGCACGCTGTTCGGCGGGATCATCGCCGTCGTCTGCTGCTACAAGGGGATGACCGCCTCGGGCGGGCCGGCGGGCGTTGGCCGCGCCGTCAACCAGGCGGTCGTGATCGCGTTCATGGGGGTCTTTTTCTTCCTCTACGTGTTCACCGCGATCCTGCTCGCCTCCAACCCGGAACTGCAGTCGATCCGGTGAGGCGGAGGAAGCGGTGAACGGCTGGCTCGACGTCCCGCGCGGCTGGCTCGATTCCTTCGGCGAGATCGCCCGCTTCGGCGTACGCGTCGCCGGCCTCGTCTACTCCGGCCGCGTCTTCCAGTTCTTCGGCGAGAGTATGCGCCAGGCGGGGATCCTGATCCTTGGCTCGGCGGTCATCATCTGGGCCTTCGTCTTCATCCTCGGTCTCAACTGCGGGATCATCGGCGCCTACTTCAACCGCTCGATCGGCGCCCCATCCCTGGCCGGCCTCTTCTCCGCCTACTGCGACCTGCGCGAGGGCCTGCCCTACGCCTTCGGCTACATCCTCTCCGCCAAGGTCGGCACCGGGATCGTCGCCGAGCTGGGCGCGATGCGGATCTCCGACGAGATCGACGCGCTCGAGGTGATGGGCATCCCGCCGGTCACCTTTCTCGCCGCGACGCGCCTGCTCGGCGCCTGGATCGCGCTGCCGTTCCTCTTCCTGGTCGGGGTAGGGGTCGTCTACTTCGCCAGCTACATCGCCGTCGTCGAGCAGATCGGCGACGTCTCCTCGGGCGGCTACCTGCTGATCTTCTGGTTATTCCAGGACCCCTTAGACGTGGTCTTCAGCCTCACCAAGGGGATGGTGATGGCGACGGGGATCGTGATCGTCGGCTGCTACTACGGCTACACCGCCTCCGGGGGCCCGGTCGGAGTGGGGACGGCGACCGCCAAATCGATGGTGGTCAACATCATCTTCGTCCACATCGTCGGCATGCTCGGCACGCTGATCTTCTACGGGGCCAACCCGCGGGCGCCGATCGGCGGCTGAACGCCTCGGGGGAAGAAATGTCGTCACTTATAGTTTGAACAGTCCGATTTGTGGCAGCATGGAGTCATGGCGCCGCTGGCGGATTCCGAGATCGAGGCGAGGCTGGCCGAGCACCCCGGTTGGGAGCGGGACGGCGACGCGATCCGCAAGAGCTTCAAGCGCGGCGACTTCGTCGGTTCGGTCAACTTCGTCCGCAGCCTGACCGGGCCGGCCGAGGAGATGAACCACCACCCCGACCTGGAGATCTCCTGGGACACGGTCACCGTCTCCCTCTGCACCCACTCCGACGGCGGCGTCACCGCCGCCGACTTCGAGCTGGCCACGAAGATCGACTCGCTGGCCTGAGCGGCCGACGGGTCAATCAGTTCCCGCCCCCGCCTCCACCACCGCCATCCCCGCAGCCGCCACCGCCGACGGCGCCACCGAAGTGAGGGCCGACGACGGGGACGGGAACCTCGAGGCACATCGATGCCAGCAGGGCACCTTCGCTGAGTGCGAGGCTGCCGACCGTCCAGTCGGTTGTCGACCACTCGCTCGCCTGGCCGCTGCCCGGCTCGACGCGGAGGATCTTCCCTTTGCGTTCCAGTCCCTTGCCACAGGCGACCCAGACCTCGCCGCCGCCGGCGACGATCGCTCTTGGCTGGCCGGGAAGCTCGGCGGGCGCGACCACCTGGCGGAGCCGGCAGTCGATCGCGTACAGCCAGCCGTGGCTCGGCGAGAGGTGGCGGGCGCAGCCCGCGTACAGTGTGTCGCCGGCGATGGCCAGACACCTGATTCGTCTGGGGAGCGGTACTTCCGCCGTCGTGCCGCCGGCCTGCGGATCGAAGAGCGCCAGGGTCCGGCCGCGACGGCACGAGATCCAGAGCTTGTCGTCGTGGGCAATCATGTGGGCGGCTCCGCGAGGAACCCTGCCTTCCGCCGCGATTTCGCCGCTTGCGCGCTCGACGCCCACGAGCCGCCCGTTCCTGCGCAGCACCCAGACGATGTCCGAGACGACGGCGATGTCAGCGGCCCCTCGACCGAGTCGCGCAACCCCTTCGGCCTGCTGGCCATCGGGAAAGATGCGCCAGAGCCATCCATTCGCGCCCACCGCCCAGACCGCGTCGGGGCCGGCGGTAATCGCGACGGGCCGCTTGCGGAACCTCTGGATCGCGCTCATCTCCAGGGAGCCGGGGTCCAGCCGCGCGACCGTTCGGCTGGTGCGGTTCGCGACCCAGACGGCGCCGTGCGCGACGGCTATCGCGCCGCGGCCGTGTCCCGTGCCCGCCCATGGGGCGAGCGCGCTCCGGTCGCCGGTGTCGAAGGCCTGAATCCAGCCGGTGGATCCGGTCGAGGTGTTCGTCCCAGGGTCGGCGGTGGTGTGCCAATACGACGGCTTCAGCCAGAGCGACCACCGCGACCGCCGGGAGGGGGCAATGCCGTCGACGGGTTTCGCAACGCCCTCGTTCAAGGTGCGCAGAGGATACGTTGATGCCGTGGCCGAGGAGCTGAGAATCGACGTTGCGCTCTCGATTCCGATCGGGGAGATCGAGTTGCGCGCGAGCCGCTCGTCGGGGCCCGGCGGGCAGCATGCGAACGTGACCGCGTCGCGGGTGGAAGCCGTCTTCGACGTGCGGGCGTCGGCGAGCCTCGACGAGGCGCAGCGGGCGCGGTTGCTGGAGCGGATCGGGCCGACGGTTGTGGCCGTGGCGCAGGAGGCGCGCGGCCAGGCGCGCAACCGCGAGCTGGCCCTGCAACGGCTGGCCGAGAAGATCGCAACCGGGCTCACGGTGCCGCGCAGCCGCCGTCCGACCAAGCCGAGCCGCGCCGCGCGCCGGCGCCGCTTGGAGCAGAAGCGCCGCCAGGGCGAGCGCAAGCGGGACCGGCGGCGCCCGGCAGGCGACAACGACTGAGCCTGATGAGTGGCAGACTCGGGGAGATGGCGAAGCGCAAGAAGCGGCGGCCGAGGGAGAAGGCGCCGACGGTCGACTACAGCGACGTCGAGGGCAACGTCCTGACCCTGCGCCGGTCGCTCAGCGCGGGCACGATCGCCAAGCTCGGCGAAGGTCCGGCGACGGCGGCGACCAGCCAGGACGACGCCTGGCGCCGCCGCTCGGAGCTGCTCTTCGAGCGCCTCGCGGTGCGCTGGGAGATCGCCGGCCTGCCGCTCGACGACCAGAAGATGCTGCTCGGCCGCTACCGCATGGCCGACGCGGCGACCCAGGACTGGGTGCGTCGCACGATCGCCGAGCACATCGAGCGCTTCATCCCCGAGCTGTCCGGGTAGGGTCGAGCCGAGGCAGGACACAACGAAAGGAGCCCGCAAATGCTGGCCGACACCAAAGCCTTCAGCGGCTTCGCCGTCAACGACATCGACGCCGCGAAGCGGTTCTACGCAGAGACGCTCGGCCTCGAGGTCAGCGTGCTGGACGAGAAGCACGGCCTGATCACGATCAAGGTCACGGGCGGCGACGAGATCTTCGTCTACGCGAAACCCGACCACGCCCCGGCCAACTTCACCCTGCTCAACTTCGAGGTCGGCGACATCGATGCCACCGTCGACGGCCTCGCCGCGCGCGGCGTCGAGTTCGAGCGCTACGGCGGCTTCGACCAGGACGAGAAAGGCATAGCCCGAGGCCCCGGCCCGATGATCGCCTGGTTCAAGGACCCGGCCGGCAACACCCTCTCAGTGCTCCAACAGCCCTGAGAGAACTACGAACGAATCTGTCGGGGTATCTCAGTCGCGCCCATGTAGTCGGTCGAGCGCTACAGGCCGGACTCCGCCGGGTCGAAGCCCGCTTCACGAGCGACATCGGCCAGCTTGACCCGCTTGCCGGTGTCTTGGGCAATGGCCTCGCGAACCTCCTCCGACGCCACCAGCTCGTCCAGGATTTCCGTCTGCCACTCGTATCGCTCGTAGGACAAAATGACGCCCTCCGGCTTCCGATGAGAGCCGAAGACGACCGGATCTGCCTGTCCGCCCTTTTCGCGAAAGAGCTTCAGGTAGCTGGAGAGATGATCCCTAGCCTCGGCACTGGGAACGACGCTTTGGGGGCGAGCCGCCATGGCCCAAGGGTAGCAAAAGACGTACATATTTTTGTACGTATACATGTGCAGACAGCATGGGCGCGGCTGGGTTCGAACCAGCGACCTCTCGCGTATGAGGCGCGTTTCGGAGGAGCCGAAATGCGGCGAGAAAACCGTATTCTCAAGCGGAATGACGTACCTCCCGCCGCCGATCCTCTGAGCCGCTGGATTACCGCAGTTTGCGGTCGATAATGCCTGCTCTGGGCACTGGTGCCCAGCTACACTGCTGCCACCCCCTCAGTTCGCTTCGGCGGCTGAGATACGGAGCCGCCTTCGGGCGGCTCTTGCGCGTCATGGGAGCTTCCCGCCTCGGCGCTACCATTTCGACATGGCCGCATCGCCAACCACGAGGATCGCATTCGAGTTCGACGCAGGGCTGCTGGAGCGGCTGCGCAAGCGCCGCCCCGAGAAAAGCGACCGCGAGTTGCTAGAAAGCGCCGCCCGCATTCAGTTGGGGCGGGAGGCGAGCGACCGCGCAAGAGAGCGCTTCGCCGGCGTGCCGTCGGAGGAGATCGAACGCGAGGCGGTCAAGGCGGTGCGCGAAGTTCGCCACGAACGCGCCGCTGAGCGGCGAGCCGCCGGTTGAGGCGGCTTGTCATCGACGCCAACATCTTGGCGTCAGGGAGCGTCGATCCACACGGCGAAAGTCCGCCAAGCCTGATTTACCGCGACTTGGACGGATCGCGCTTCGAGGCGATTGTCTGCCCCGAGCTTCTTGGCGAGGTCGCGGACGCTCTTCGCAAGCCCTACTTCCTAGACCAGATTGGGGAGGAGGGGATAGACGATCTGGTGGCCGGGATAGCTGAGGCGGCAACCGTGCTGGACGACCCGGTTAGTCCCCCGGCAGTCCTACGCGATCCCGACGACGACTACCTTGTCGCTCTCGCTCTAGAAGCTAATGCAGAGGCAATCGTCACAGGCGACCGCGACTTGCTCGATCACGACGGCCTTGCGCCGCCGGCGCTCGATGCTCGCGCAGCCTGCAAGGTGAGCGGATTGCTCGAATAGACGCCGGGCACTGTGCCCGGCCAAGATCGAAGCGATTCTGTGTGACCCGGACGATGACTACCTGGTCGCACTCGCTCATAGGAGAACCTCCCCCTTGTTCTCCTGAGATTGAGAGGCCGACCGAAGGGAGGCCGTCGAAGATCCCGGGGAACACAGAGAGAAGCCGACCCCCGCCGGGAGAGCGCCACGCTCGCTTGCCGCTTTGACGGCCCTCATGAGACCAGCGCCTCCCGGCGGTGCGAGGCGCCAGAAGCGCCAACAGGACGTGGTGCCCGAGAGCACCGCCCTATGAGCATGCGCAACGGCTCCTCGTGGCCGGCTATCAGCCGAGATGAATCGACCGAGGAGGAAGCATGGCAGCAAGGACCGCGGGGATCGACTGGGCGAGCGAGGCCCACGAGGTATGCGTCAGCGAGGAAGGCAGGCGACCTCTGGTGAAACTTGGTGGTGAACTCGATGGACTGTTTGGATTCTTGCCGCCGAAGTGGTCTCCATCGAGTCGCGGGTGATGCCAGGAGTCGCTGTCAATATTCAATGTGATAGTGATCTATCAATCTGGGTTGACTTGAGTTTCAAACACATGGAGGACTACGCGTGAACCAGTCAATGGATGGTCCTAGCGGTAACACAGATGTAGATCCGCGTGAAGGCATCAATTTGGGCGATATTGCGGCGCTATTCAACAAATGGCCCGGCCCGACGATCATGGCGGTGGGTACGCTGCTGGCATGTGCAGCCACTGGAATCCGAATCGGCGGAGTCGAAATTTCGGGGCGCGAGTTTGCTGGCTTTGAATTTGGCGCCATCTTCTTTGGTGGCATTGTCCTGATCGTCCTTGGGGTCGCTGTGCTCATTGTCAGAGAACGCCTCTTGGTTGCAGATCAGGAGCGGCGCTTGAGGCAGGAGCACGAGCTTGGTTTGGAACTCGGCCGCGCAAGAACCTCAGCTGCATCTCAGAGAGTGGAGCTGTTGATGCGGGCAGCGGGCGAGGCCGGAGGGCAGTTTCCGCGCGGCTCTGGCGCTACCGTCGAGCAAATGGTGAGCGACCCCGATGCTGACGTCGAGCAAGTTATGGGCGTTGCTGACGGTGATGCCGACAAGCGATTTATGAGCGGCTACGAAAGCCGATTGTGAAAGGCGATGGACGAATGCTCCACCCAGTTGGGCGCCCCGGAGATCAAAAGGCGCGCTCTTGAAAGCAAAGCTCGTGTTTGAGCTGACGACCAAAGTCCCGGACAGCGGGTCTGGGATGCCCGACCTTGGGCACGATGTCTATTGGCTCATGAAGGAATTGCCAAACCTTCGCTACAAGGACACGAACGGCAAGATGAAACCCTTGTCTAGCAAGTACGCGATTTCACGGGTGCGAACGGAGGCTCAGCCAGCTGACGGATAGCTCACGCCCGCCTAGTAGGCGGGGGCTTCCTGGCTTACGCCTTTCGGACTGGGCACTGGCGACGATTTCCAGCCGCCCGAGCCGGGCGAGCAGTTGACCCTGGAGGCGTCCGAATCCCGCTCAGTTGCAGGGGATTCAGATGATGGGCGCGGCTGGGTTCGAACCAGCGACCTCTCGCGTGTGAGGCGAGCGCTCTCCCGCTGAGCTACGCGCCCGGGAGGGCTCAATCATAGGCGGCGCTGAGCTCGCCCTGTCCGGGCGGGCCGGTCTCGTCCTCGGCGACGGCCCGTCGCTGCAGGGCGAGGCCGACGAAGGGGAAGATCAGCGTCGAGAGCATCGCCGCGCCGACCAGCCCGGCCGCGGTCGAGCTCTCCATCCTCCCGACGTCGACCGCGATCGTCGTGATCGCGACGACGAGGGGCAGCTCGGTCGCCGAGAAGAAGGCGAGCGCCGCCCGCTGCCGCGCCCGCAGCACGCCCCGGTAGAGCAGCAGCGCCGGAGCGCCGCGGATGACCAGGAAGAGGGCGAGGAAGAGTGCCACCTTCGCCAGTGCGCCGACCGAGCTGAGCGCGGCGATGTCGAACTCGATCCCGCTGGCGATGAAGAAGAAGGGGACGAAGAAGCCGAAGCCGACCGCGGTCAGCTTCGACTCGAAGATCTGCAGCTCGCGCCCCTTCAGCGCCAGCCGCACGATCATCCCGGCGACGAAGCCGCCGAGCAGCACGTCGAGGCCGAGCTTGCCGGCGAGCAGGACCAGGCCGAAGACAAGGACGACGGTGATCCGCACGGCGAGCTGGCTGCTCGCCTCGAAGGTCCGCTCGAACGCCGACCAGCCGCGCGGGGCGAGCCGCACCGAGACCAGCGCGACGGCGATCGCGAGGACGACGAAGGCGATCAGGATCGCCGCCTCGTGCAGCGGGTTGTGGGTCGAGAGGACGAGCGTGACGAGCAGGATCGGGCCGAACTCCCCGGCCCCGCCGGCGGCCAGCAGGTAGGTCCCGAAGCGGGTCTTCAGCTCGCCGTTGTCGCGCAGGATCGGGATCAGCGTGCCGATCGCCGTCGTCGCCATCGCCGAGCCGACGTAGAGGAAGGAGAGGACCACCCCGGCCGCGGCGAGCGCCCCGCCGATCCCGTAGGCGAGCGCGATCGAGAGCAGCCAGCCGAGCAGGCCCAGCTTCAGCGGCTTGCCGCGGACGCGCTCGAAGTCGATCTCGTAGCCGGCGAAGAAGAAGAGCATGCCGAGGCCGAGGTTGGCGAAGAAGTCGATGAATTCGTCGGTTTTGGCGAGGCCAAGGACCTCGGGGCCGACGACGATCCCGAGCAGCAGCTCGACCACGACGACCGGCGGCGCGAGGGCGCGCGGAACGACGGCGACCGTGACCGCGGCCAGGGCGGCGATCGTGACGATGACGAAGAAGGACTCGGAATCGACGCTGATCAAGGCGGGGACGATCCTACGGCCACGAGGCGGTAGGATCGTGCGTGGACCGTGCTAGGCGGGGAATCAGCGGTGCCCTGTAACCCGCAATCCGCTCTAGCGGGGCCGAAAACCGTTCTTAGGGGCTGGCCTTCGGGACCGGTCCGCCGGGGGCGGCGTTGACGGCCGGGTCCTGCGCGACGTAGGCACGCGAATCAGGTCAGGTCCGGAAGGAAGCAGCCTTAAGCGGAAGCCGCGGGTGCCGCAGGTGAGCCCGACCCGAGCCAAACGCGGCGGACACGCCTGGGGGCCTCGCTTCGAAGGCGGGTGCACGGTCCACTTTTAAGCCTCGGCAAGCCGCTCGCGCTCGGCGAGTCGGCCCGACGCGTGTCGTGACCGGCTCGCGCATCTCGATGCCGACCGTGGGCCGCTCGGTCACTGTCAGCCCCAGCGGCGCCATCGCCACGCCGACGTTCTCGAGGCGGTTACCGACAGCGGCGGTAGAGGAGCCAGGACTCGTTGCGGGCGACCTGGTGGAAGCCGGGCGGGACCGGGGTAGCGAGGCGGGCTGGGTCGTTGGGGTCGAGGATGAAGTTGCGGACGACGAAGGGGCCGGCCGGGTCGAGGAAGTAGCCGCGGCGGGGCTGGCGTTGCCCGGCGGAGCTGAGGATGCGCGAGGGGCGCAGATCGAGGTCGAAGGCGAGCCGGGGGACGGCGCGGTGGTTGGGGACAGAGACCGGCAGACACGGCGGCTCGAAGGCGCCCGAGTCGGCGAGGTCGCCGAGGTCGGACTCGATCCCGCTCTGGTTGGTCAGGTCGGTGTCGACGCGGTGCAGCAAGTCGTACTGGTTGGGCGCCCAGATGACGAACATCAGCGCGACGACCGCGGCGAAGCCCTGCCAGGGGCGCCGCCAAAGATCGCCGGGCGCGAGCAGCCGCCAGCCGAGCAGGCCGAGCGCGGCGAAGACGGCGAGGATCGCCGCGGCGAGCATCGTGTAGCGGGGGATGATCGCCAGCCCGGCGCAGGCGAGGATCGCGAAGGCGCCGAGCGCGAGCGCGGCGGCGACGAGGCCGATCGCAGCTTTGTCGGGGTCATAGCCCGGGAAAAGCTGCGATCGACGGGAGCGGACAATCGCAACGGCCGCCGCGACGCCGCCGAGGGCGGCGACCATGCCCGGCCACTGCAGGACCTCGCCGAGCCGGCGCGGGCCGTAGAGGACGAGGTCGACCGGGCCGGTGTCGCGGGCCAGCGTCTCGACCGTCTCGCGGGTGCCGGTGAAGGAGTAAAGGGGGCTGCCGGCGGTGATCCAGTCGAAGATGGCCCACAAGACTGGGGCTGCAACGGCAAGCATTACGAGGAGGGTGGGGGAGGCGGGGGTGCCTCTCGTCCGGACAAAACGCGGCCTAATTAGGCCGCGTTTTTGAGTATCCGCCCGTTCGAGAGGCACCCCCGCCTCCCTCTCATTGGGGCGGTCCGTTTCCCCGGCTGAATGGAGGGGCGCTTCCGGCGCCTTTTCGGGTCCGTGACGCCGGCGGAGCCATTGGAGGCGGAGCTGCCGGAAGTCCAGCGCCAGATAGCCCAGGTAGGCGAAGCTGAAGAGCCAGGCCTCGGGGCGGAGTAGGCCGGCGAGGGCGAGGAGGAGCAGGACGGGCCAGCCGGCCCTTGGGCGTTTGGTCTCTATTGCGAGCGCGGCCAGGACCAGGACGATGTAGGGGAGGTCGATGTAGGCGCGCAGGCCGTTGGAGAGGAAGGGGGCGCGGGTGAGCACGATCAGCGCCGCGACGGCGCCGATCGGGCGGTCGAACCAGAGCGCGCCGAGCCGGTAGACGAGGTAGCCGACCAGGCCGAGCGAGAGGTAGGCGACGACCATCGTCAGGCTGACCGCGCCGTTGCCGAGCGGCGAGGCGACGAGGCCGAACAGTTCCGCCAGCGGGTGCGGGGTGGGGGGCAGGGCGGCGCCGCGGTCGGGGCTGAGGCCGTCGGCGAGTTCCCGCCCCCAGAGCAGCGAGTAGATCGTGTCGTAGTTGGGGAAGCCGAGCGGGAAGAGCAGCAGCAGCAGCGCCGCGACGGCGGCGACCCAGGCGGCAGGCGTCAGCCAGTTGCGGGCCCGCATCGGCACGCGCGCAACCTACCGGTGCCCGGGGCGAGTCACTTCCCCATCGGGGCAGAAAGGCGCCCCGCGGGCGTGGATACACTGGCCGCAGTGCCCTCCGCCAGCCACTCGACCTCGCTCTACCGGCGTCACCGCCCCGGCTCCTTCGACGAGGTGGTCGGCCAGCAGCACGTCGTCCGCACGCTCCGCAACGCGGTCGAGGGCGGCAAGGTCCACCACGCCTACCTGTTCGTCGGCTCGCGCGGCACCGGCAAGACCTCGATGGCGAAGATCCTCGCCCGCTCGCTCAACTGCGAGCGGGGCGGGCCGACCGTCACCCCGTGTGGGGAGTGCGAGTCCTGCCTGACGATCGCCGCCGGCAGCTCGGTCGACGTGATCGAGATGGACGCCGCCTCCAACCGCTCGGTCGACGACGTCCGCGACCTGCGCGAGCGGGTCGCCTACGCGCCGGCCGGCGGGCGCTGGAAGGTCTACATCCTCGACGAGGCGCACATGCTGACCAAGGAGGCCTGGAACGCCTTCCTCAAGACCCTCGAGGAGCCGCCGCCGAACACGGTCTTCGTCCTGGCGACGACCGAGTCGCACAAGGTGATGGCGACGATCGCCGACCGCTGCCAGCGCTTCGACTTCCAGCGCCCGTCGCTGGAGCAGATCTCCGAGGTCGTGCAGCGGGTCGCGGCCGCCGAGCGGATCGAGGTCGACGAGGGCGCCGTGGCGACGATCGCCCGCTCCGCCTCGGGCAGCTTCCGCGACGCGCTCGGCACGCTCGACCAGCTGGTCGCCTACGGCGGCAACGAGGTCGGACTCGACGACGTCCTGCAACTGCTCGGCGCCGCCGACGCCGAGCTGCTCTTCGGCGCCGTCGACGCGGTGATCGGCGAGGATCCCAAGGCCGTCCTGCTCGGGGTCGAGGAGATGGCCCGCTCCGGCCGCGACCCCTCCCAGTTCGCCCGCGACCTGCTCGGCCACCTGCGCCACCTGCTGGTCACCCAGACGGTCGGCGAGGTGCCCAATACCTTCGTCGTCACCGCCACCGACCAGGCTCGACTCCAAGCTCAAGCCCAAGCGATCGGCGCCGCCACGTTGGTTCGAACCATCGACGAACTGGCGCAAGCTCTCACGGCGGTCCGCGAGGGCGACGACGCCCGCATGGCCGTGGAGATCGCCCTCCTGAAAGCGGCTCGACCCGACCTCGACCCGTCCACGGAGGGCCTGCTGCGACGCATCGAGCGACTGGAGCAGGGAGGGACGGAAGCTTCACCGCCACGGGTCAACGCGGAAGAGGCTTCGCCCGCTGAGTCCTCTGAGTCAGACGCCGACGACCCTCCCGCGGGTGGCGACGGTGAGGGGGGGTCCGGACAGGCGCGGCGTCCTGTTTTTCGCCCCGATGACTCCGAGGACGGTGAAGGCTCCTCAGGCGAAAAACCCAGCGCCAGTCCGGACCCCCCCTCGGCGGCGTCAGGACCCGCGGGCCGGAGTGACCTCGACCTGGATCAAGTAGTCCGCGTCTGGCCGGCGGTCCTAGACCAGCTCCTGCAGACGGCCCCGGCCTTGGCGGCGACCTTCGAGGGCGCCCGACCGGTCGCCGTCGACGCCGACGAGCGCAGCGTGACGATCGGCTTCCCGGCGGACCACACCTTCAACAAGCGCAAGGCCGAGGCCCCGGACAAGCGGGAGCAGCTGGCCGCGGCGCTGGAGACGGTGCTGGGCGGGCCGCTGCGTCCGCTCTATGTCGTGCTGGACGGAGAGCAGCCCGCGCCCGAGGGCGAGGCTGAGAAAGACGGCGTCGACCACGCGGCGCTGGTGGAGAAGATCAAGAGCGAATTCGACGCTGAGGAGGTCGGTTGATGGCACGGGGCGGTCCGGGAGGCTTGGACGTGAACGCGCTGATGAAACAGGCGCAGCAGATGCAGCAGCAGATGGAGCAGGCGCAGGAGCAGCTCAAGGACGAGGTGGTCGAGGCCAGCGCCGGCGGCGGCATGGTCAAGGTCAAGATGGGCGGCGACATGACCCTGCGCGAGATCTCGATCGACCCCGAGGCGATCGACCCCGAGGAGGCCGAGATCCTCGCCGACATGGTCCAGGCCGCGGTCAACGAGGCGTTGCGCGCCGCCCAGGACCTGGCCGGCTCGAAGATGGGCGGGATCACCGGCGGCATGGGCGGCATGGGCCTCCCAGGCATGTGAGCGCCGAGGGACCGGCGCCGCTTTCCCGCCTCGTCGCCGAGCTCTCGCGGCTGCCGGGGATCGGCCAGCGCACCGCCCAGCGGCTCGCTTTCCACATCCTCCGGGCGCCCGACGATGAGGCGGCGGCCCTTGCCGCCGCGATCCGCGAGGTCAAGGAGAAGGTCGGCCTCTGCGAGCGCTGCTTCAACCTCTCCGAGGGCCCGCTCTGCCGGATCTGCTCGGACTCCGGCCGCGACCAGGCGACGATCTGCGTCGTCGAGGAACCCGCCGACGTGATCCCGATCGAGCGCACCCACGAGTACCGCGGCCTCTACCACGTGCTCGGCGGCGCCCTCTCGCCGATCGACGGGGTCGACGCGGGCGACCTGAAGATCGCCGAGCTGCTGCGCCGCGTCGCCGCGGGCGAGGTGCGCGAGGTCGTCCTCGCCACCAACCCGACGACGACCGGCGAGGCGACCGCCCTGCACATCGCCGAGCAGCTGCGCGGCCAGGCCACGATCACCCGCCTCGCCAGCGGCCTGCCGATCGGCGCCGACCTCGAGCACGCCGACGAGGTCACGCTCGGCAACGCCTTCGCCGGTCGCCGCACGCTCGAGTAGGAGCAGATGGCAGGAGCAGATGGCCATTTTGCCTAGACGGGTGTCACTCCGCAAATAGCGGGAATCCGCCGTTCTGGCGTCCGCCCGCTTCGCCAAGGTCTCGGCGTGGCGACGGAGACCCCGACCCGAAACGGCGCGGAGCCGGTCGCCGGCAGCCTCGCCCGCGAGCTGTTCGCCGATGCGGCCCGGCGGCTGGCGGACGAATTCGGCTCGGTTGCCGCCGCCGCCGTCGGCTCGCTGCAGGGTGAAGCGGCTGCGGGCGCCGCTTCCGTCGCGGCCGAGGGCGAGCACCCGAGCCTCTACCGGCCGGGCCAGATGCGCCGCCGGCTCGACCAGCTGCTCGAGTGCCACCGCCGCTACGAGCAGCGCTTCGCGCTGGTCCTCTTCGATGTCGAGGGCCCGGGGGCCCGCGGTGACGACGGTGGCCGGCAGACGGCCCTGGCGGTTGTGGGCGCCGCCCTCGGCGAGAGCATCCGGCTGGTCGACGAGACCTTCCGGCTCGAGGAGGACGCCCTCTGCGTGCTCTCCCCGGGCCAGGACACCGTCGGCGGCGTGCAGATGGCGGAGCGCCTGCTGGGCCAGCTGGACGATCTCGAGCGGGCGGGTGGCCTGCGGATCGGGATCTCGGCCGGCGTCGTCGCCTGCCCGGAGCACGGCGATAACGCCGACGGCCTCCTGCACAAGGCCGACGAGGCGATGTGGCGAGCCCGCTCGGTCGGCCAGCCGGTCGGTGTCGGCGCCCTAGAGCCCTTGCAAGATCGCTGACAGATTTCGCAAATCTGTCCATAACCGGTGTAAACCTGGAAATTCGCTGCCAGAATGCTGCCCATGCCGGGAATTCGAACCAACGCCGCCGCGGAAGTTCTGGGTGTCAGCCCCAACACTTTGCGCAGCTGGGAGCGCCGCTACGGCTACCCGGTTCCGAAGCGCACCCCGGGCAACCACCGTAACTACGAGCTGATCGAGCTGCAGACGCTGCGCGACGCGCTCGGCGAGACCGGCAACATCAGCTCGGCGATCGAGCTGTCGCGCCAGCGTCAGGAAGCCCCCGCCAGCGGCGGCAGCCTGTTCGCCGCCCTCGAGGGCTTCGACGAGGACGCCGCCAACCGCGCGGTCGAGCAGAGCCTGGCGATCCGGCCGCTGGAGCGCACGGTCGAGGAGCTGCTGCTGCCCGCGATCGACGAGCTCGCCGCCGACCCCGAGCGCGAGGCCGAGCTCGAATTCGCCGCCCGCTGGGCGAGCGGTTGGCTGCACGGCGCCCGCCGCCTCGCCTCGACCGCGTCGCGTCCCGCCGGCATCCTCCTGCTCGATTCCAGCCGCGGCTCCGACGCCGAGGCAGTCCACGCCCAGGCCCTCGACCTGGCCCTGCGCCGGGCCGGCTTCCGCGTGCTGATGCTCTCCGACGAGCTCGCCGAGGAGCGCATGGAGCGCGCCCTAGGCGCCCTCGACCCGACCGCGATCGTCCTCTGCGGCCCGGGCGCCGACACCCCCTCCGCCGTGCGGCTGGTCCGCAAGATTCGCGAGGCGGGCTTCGACGCGCCGCTCTACGGCTTCCGCGCCAGCGGCCTGATCGGCGACGCGATTCCCGCCGCCGGCAAGCGCCCCAGCGAGGTGACGGGGATGCTCAACGCAGACCTACGCCGCCGCGCCTCTCAGGCCTTCGCCTGAGGCGGTCTGACCGGCGCATATCGGCGTCCTCGGTCGCTCACGTGCAGAGCACGCTTCGCGACCCCCGCCGAAGGCGGGGTGTGAGCGCGAAGCGCGAGTTCCTTGATCTGCTTGGTCAGACCGCCTCAGGTCCTGGACTCGCTTTGGGCAGCGTCTCGCTGATTCCGAAGCGGTTGTGCAGCCGCCGCAGCGGGCCCGGTGCCCACCAGTTCCACTTGCCGAGCAGCTCCATCAGCGAGGGCACGAGCAGGGCGCGGACGATGCTGGCGTCGATCAGCACGGCGAGCGCCGTGCCGACCCCGTTCTGCTTGACGAAGAGGATCTGCGAGGTGGCGAAGGCGCCGAGCGCGACCGCGAAGAGCAGCGCCGCGGCGGTCACGATCCGCCCCGTCCGCTCGAGTCCGATCGCGACGCACTCCGACTCCGAGGCGCCGTCGTCGCGCGCCTCCTTGATCCGCGAGAGCAGGAAGACCGCGTAGTCGGTGGAGAGGCCGAAGGCGACGGCGAAGAGCAGGATCGGCATCGTCTGCTCCAACGCCCCGCTGCTGGTGTAGTCGAGCAGCCCTTCGAGGCGGCCTTCCTGGAAGATCAGCACGAGCAGGCCGAAGACGGCAATCAGGTTGAGGAAGCTCATGATCAGCGACTTGATCGGCAGCACAACCGAGCCGGTCATCAGGAAGAGGATGACCAGGGTCGAGCCGATCACGATCGCCAGCGCGACCGGTCCGTGACGGGCGAGGCTGTCCTGGAAGTCGAGGAATTCGGCGGTCGCGCCGCTGACCTGGACCGTCGCCCCGGGCACACCCAGGTCGCGCACCTGCTCGACGCTGGCGCGGCTCTGCTCAGATGGGAACGGGTTCTCGGAGACCGCCGCGATCAGGGCGTAGTCGCGGCCGAGGCGCTGCGGCGGTTGCACGGCGGCGATGCCGTCGACGCCGCGCACCTCGCGCGCCAGTGCCGCCGGCGCCCGCGGGCCGCCGCCGCGCACGGCGATCAGGATCGGCACCTCGCGGTTGGGCGGGAACTCCGCGCTGGCGATCTCGTAGGCCTGGCGCGCGCTCGCCTGCTCGGGCAGCACTTTCGGGTCGACGGTGTCGAACTTGATCGAGAGGAAGGGGATTCCCATCACGATCAGCACCGCGGCGCTGGCGGTGGCGACGCCGATCGGGCGGCGCATGACGAAGCGCGAGAGCCGGTACCAGAAGCCCTGCTCGTCGGGCCGCGCCTCGGCCTCGGCGCGGCGGCGCAGAAAGCGCGGCGCCAGCGAGTTGACCCGGTCGCCGAGCAGGGTGAGCACGGCGGGCAGCACGGTCAGCGAGATCAGCGCCGCGAACAGCGCCACCAGGGCGCCGCCGAGCCCCATCGAGTAGAGGAAGCGCTGCGGGAAGACGAGCAGCGAGGCGAGCGCGGCGGAGACCGTCAGCGCGGAGAAGAAGACGGTCCGCCCCGCCGTCGCGAGCACACGCCGCATCGCCGCCAGTCCCGGGCCGTCCTTGGCGATCTCCTCGCGGTAGCGGGAGACGATGAACAGCGAGTAGTCGATCGAGAGGCCGAGGCCGAGCGCCGTGGTCAGGTTGAGCGCGAAGATCGAGACCGAGCCGAGTTCGCTGGCCAGGCGGAGGATCAGGAAGGTGCCGACGATCGCCAGGGCGCCGATCATCAGTGGCAGCAGGGCGGCGACGAGGCTGCGGAAGAAAAGCAGCGAGAGCAGGAAGAGCAGCGGGAAGGCGAGCATCTCGGCCCTCTGCAGGTCGCTCTCGACCTGCTTGTTGACCTGCTCCTGGGCGACCGCCGGCCCGCCGACGATCACGTCCGGGTTGGCGGCGTAGTGCTCGACGATCTGCGCTCCGGCCTCCTGCCATTCCTTGTCGTCGAGCGGGGCCAGGGTGATCGAGAGATAGGTGGAGCGGCCGTCGTCGGAGACGAAGTCGCGCGAGCCGGTGTCGAGGTAGCCGGCGACGAGATCGACGTCGGGCATCGCCCACAGCTCGCGACTCAGCTCGGCGACCTTCGCCCGCCCAGCGGGGGTCGCGACGGGCGCGTCGCGGACGACGACGACCGCGCCGGGGTGGCGGTAGCCGGCGTCGCGCAGCGCCTCGCGCGCTTCGACCGCCTCGGTCTCGGGGTCGTCGGCGCCGTAGGGGTCGAGCCGCTCGGCGACCGAGCCGCCGAACGCCGCGGCGAGCAGGAAGAAGAAGATCGCGAAGAGGCCGACCCTGCGGGCGCGGCGATCGGCGAAGCGGGCAAGTGCGTCGAACATCAGCGAGTGGGTCTATCAGAGGGTTGCCATCTTGACCGTGAACGGGGTCACGGTGAGCCGCTCGGGGGATTCTTGGCTCGCCTGGGCTTTAGCGGGTCTATTCTCAGTCGTTCGTGATGCGCGCGCAGAGCTCCGACATAGTCGTGATGAAGTTCGGTGGGACCTCGGTGGCCGGCGCCGGGGAGATCAAGCGTGCTGCGCGGCGGATCGTTGCCGCTCGCGATGCCGGCAACCGCGTCGTCGCGGTGCTCTCGGCCCGCGGCAAGACGACCGACGAGCTGGTCGCCCAGGCGCTGGAGATCTCCGCGCGGCCGGTCGCCCGCGAGATGGACATGCTGCTCTCGACCGGCGAGCGGATCTCCTGCGCGCTCTGCGCGATGGCGATCCACGACATGGGCCACGAGGCGATCTCGCTGACCGGCTCCCAGGCCGGCATCGTCACCGACTCCTTCCACACCAAGGCGAAGATCGTCGACGTGCGCGCCGATCGCATTCGCGAGAAGCTCGGGCAGGACCGGATCGTCCTCGTCGCCGGCTTCCAGGGCGTCTCGACCGAGAGCCACGACGTGACCACGCTGGGGCGGGGCGGCTCCGACACCACCGCCGTCGCCCTCGCCGCGGCGCTCGAGGCGAGCGTCTGCGAGATCTACACCGACGTCGCCGGCGTCTTCAGCGCCGACCCGCGGATCGTCGCCGACGCGCGCAAGCTGCCCGTCGCCTCCTACGAGGAGATGTTGGAGATGTCGGCCTCGGGGGCCAAGGTGCTGCAGCTGCGCTCGGTCGAGTACGCGCGCAACAACGGCGTGCGCATCCACTGCCGCAGCAGCTTCGAGGACGGCCCCGGTACCCTCGTGGTCAGCGAAGAGGAGAGCGAGCAGCAGACCATGGAGCAGCCTTTCGTAACCGCAGTGACCCACTCCGACGGCGAGGCCCGGGTGACGCTGACCGGCGTCGGCGACGAGCCCGGCGTGGCCGGCAGGATCTTCTCGGCGCTGGCCGAGGCGGAGATCAACGTCGACGTGATCATCCAGAACGAGCCGGTCGGCGACGACGCGCTCGCCGACCTCTCCTTCACCGTCGACCGCGGCGACCTGCCCGCGGCGATCGACACCGTCAGCGCCCTCGCGGTCAGCCAGGGCGTGCGCAGCGACGAGCGGATCGGCAAGGTCTCGATCGTCGGCGCCGGCATGCGCTCGCACCCCGGCGTCGCCGCCAAGGTCTTCGAGGTGCTCGGCGCCGAGCGGATCAACATCGAGATGATCTCCACCTCGCCGATCAAGATCTCCTGCGTCATCGACGCCGACCGCGTCGCCGACGCGGTCAAGGCCCTCCACAAGGCCTTCGACCTGGGAGCCGATGCCGTGCGACCCGAGGACCCGATGGGCGCCGGCCACCGCCCCACGGTCAGCGGCTGAGCCGCGTCATACTCGAGCGATGGCGGGCGACGGGTACAGAGTCGGTGTGCTGGGCGCGACCGGGGCGGTCGGCTCGACCATCCTCGGCATCCTCGCCGAGCGCGATTTCCCTGCCTCGGAGGTGGTCCCGTTCGCCTCCGAGCGCTCCGCCGGGCGCGATATCGAGTGGGGCGACGAGGCGCTCGAGGTCCGCGCCCTGAGCGAGGCGGCGATCGAGGGCCTCGACCTGGTGCTCTCCTCGGCCGGGGGCGCGGTCAGCGCCGAGTGGGCGCCGAAGCTGGTCGAGGCGGGCGCCGTGGTGGTCGACAACACGAGCTTCTGGCGGATGCACGAGGACGTGCCGCTGGTCGTCGCCGGGATCAACCCCGAGGCCGCCGACGGCCACAAGGGGATCGTCGCCAACCCGAACTGCACGACGATGGTCGCGATGATGGCGCTGGCGCCGATCCACCGCGCCGCCGGCCTCGAGCGCATCGTCGTCTCCAGTTACCAGGCGGTCTCCGGCACCGGCCAGAAGGCGATTGAGGAGCTGCGCCGGCAGTCGAAGCTGGTCCTCGAGGGCGACGAGTGCCCGCCCGCCTCGGTCTACCCGCACCGGATCGCCTTCAACGTCCTTCCCCAGGTCGAGGTCTTCGCCGACGGCGATGACTACACCACCGAGGAGCGCAAGGTGATGGCCGAGACGCGCAAGATCCTCGACCTCGGCGACGAGGTCGGGATCTCCGCCACCTGCGCCCGCGTGCCGGTCTTTACCGGCCACTCCGAGTCGGTCAACGTGCAGACCGGCGAGGACCTCTCGCCCGAGGAGTGCCGGGCGCTGCTCGCCGAGGCGCCCGGTGTGGTCGTCGTCGACGACCCCGGCGCCGGCCGCTACCCGCTTGCGATCGACGCCGCCGGCCGCGACGAGGTCCTCGTCGGCCGGATCCGCCGCGACCCCGGCCACGAGCGCTGCCTCAACCTCTGGGTCGCCGGCGACAACCTGCGCAAGGGCGCCGCCACCAACGCCGTCCAGGTCGCCGAGCTGCTGATCGAGCGCGGCCTGCTGCGCGACGGTTGACTCGGGATCAGTCGGGGCTAGGCCGGGTCCCGGCTCGACTCGTCGGTCGCGCCGGGCGAGGCCAGCGGCTCGCCGCGGGCGTGGGACGCGCGGGCGATCACGTGGGCGGAGACCGGCGTGGTCAGGACGAGGAAGAGCGCGATCAGGATCGCCCTGGCGTCGACCGCGCCCTGCCCGGCGACGGCCGCGGCGGCGAGGAAGGCCAGGGTGCCGAGGAACGCGGCCTTGCCGGACGCGTGCAGCTGCGTGTAGACGTCGGGCATCCGGTAGATGCCGACGACCCCGAGGGTGGTGAGCAGCAGCCCCAGCGCGATCAGCATGTCGGCGAGCACGGCCATGGCGTTCAGAACAGCTTCCCGTCGCTGTTGAAGTGGGCCGCGGCGAGCGTCCCGATGAAGGCCAGCACGGCGAGCATCAGCGCCGCGTCCATGAAGTAGGCGACCCCCTCGGCGTTCGACCAGAGCACCAGCAGGCCGATCAGCACCACGATCAGGGTGTCGAGGGCGAGGATGCGGCCCCCGGCCGTGGGCGCCAGCAGCACCTTCGCCCCGGCGCCGATCCCGAGCACCGCCAACCACAGCACCGCCACATAGAAGACCGTCTCGTGCACTAGGGGAACACCTTCCTCTGGAAGCGGTCGTAGAAGCGCTGGAAGCGGTCGCGCACCGCGTCGGGGTCGTCGGCGTCGAGGACGTGGATCAGCATCGTCCCCCGCGCCTCGTCGGTGTCGACGTAGAGCTCGCCCGGCGAGAGCGTGATCGCCAGCACCGAGACGGCCACGCCGGTCGGGCTGCGTTCGCCGATCGGCACCGCGACGATGCCCGGCCGGCGCAGCGGCCGCAGGCCGGCAACGATCAGCGCCACCTGCCAGGTGCCGCGCACCACCTCCCAGCCGACCGCCAGCACGTAGAGCGGCAGGTGGATGGTTCGCGCGGCGAGCACGCGGGCGGGCAGCGGCTCGCCCGCGAAGAGGAAGCGCCGCAGCCCGATCGCGATCGCCGCGCCGACCAGCAGCCCCGCCCCGAGGTCCCAAAGATCGAGGCTGCCCAGGGTGAGCAGGTAGATCGCGGCGAGCAGCGCGACGGCGAGCAGGCGGCTGGTCATCCGCCACCCCCGAGCACCGCGGCCGCCTCGCGGCTGGCGGCGAGCAGCGGCTCCGGCCAGAGGCCGACGGCGATCACGATCGCCGCCAGCGCGACGGCGACGGCGCGGACGGCGGCGGGACTCTCCGCGCCGCTGCGGCGGCTCGGCCCCCAGAACTCGTGCTGGTAGATCTGGAACATGTAGACGAAGGAGAGCGCCCCGCCGAGGAAGATCAGCGCCACGAGCGCGACGCTGTCCTCGACGACGCCGGCCCTGAACAGCTCGACCTTGCCGAAGAACCCGGCCGAGGGGGGGACCCCGGCGACGCTGAACGCCCCGACCGCGAACGCCGCCCCGATCAGGAACCCGCGCACCCCCGTTGCGAGAAAGAGCAGCGCCTTGTTGAGCGAGTTGACGACCGCGTAGACGATCGCCGCCGTGAGGCCGGCGGGGCCGCCGAGCCCGATCGCGATCAGCACGTATCCGGCCTGGCCGATCGCCGAGTAGGCCAGCACCTCCTGCGAGCTGCGCCGCGAGATCGCCTGCAGCGCCCCGTAGATGATGCTGAGCGTTCCGATCGCGATCAGCACCGTCGCGCCGAGCTCCACCGCGGCCGGCAGGATCCCCGGGCCGAAGCGGAGGATCCCGTAGCTGCCGATGTTGGCGACCGCGCCGCTCAGCATCGCCGCCACGCCCGGGGTGGCGCTCGCGTACACGGTCGGCAGCCAGAAGTGGAAGGGGAAGAGGCCCAGCTTGACTCCGAAGGCGACGAAGATCGCGATCGCGATCAGGATCACGGCGCTCGGCTCGACCGCCGCGATCCGCTCCGCGGCGGTCGTCATCTCGAGCGTGCCGGTGACGTGGTAGATCGCCGCGATCCCGATCAGGAAGAGGAACGAGCCGAGCAGGTTGACGATCGCGAAGATGAAGCCGGCGCGCAGCTGGCGGGCCTCGTCGCCGTAGACCGCGAGCGCGTAGGCGGCGATCATCGCGAGCTCGAAGAAGACGTAGAAGTTGAAGATGTCGGCGGTCAGGAAGAGGCCGGTCATCCCGGCGGAGAGGAAGAGGACGAGGGACGGGAAGAGGCGCGAGCGAACCCCTCTCGCGACCTCGAAGACCAGCGCCGAGAGCAGCACCCCGTTGGAGATCACGGCGAAGAGGACGCCGAGCGCGTCCGCCCTCAGCTCGATCCCGATCCCGGCCGGCCAGTCGCCGGCGACGGTCGAGCCGTCCTCGTTGCCGACCAGCGCGATCAGCGCGCAGGTCGCGGCGAAGGTCGCCGCGAGGGCGCCCACCGCCGCCCAGCCGACCCAGCGGCGGCGGCCGTCGAGCAGCGCGAAGGCGGCTCCGGCGAACCAGGGGATCAGCAGCGGCACGACGACGCTCATATCGAGATCTCCTCGCGTTCCAGCTCTTCCTCGTGGCTGGCCTCGGCGTGCGAGAGCTCGTCGAGGTCGACGGTGCGCGAGGTCGCGTAGACGCGGTAGGCGAGGCTGAGCAGCAGCGCGGTGACGCCGAACCCGATCACCACTGCGGTGATCGTCATCGCCTGGACCAGGGGATCGGAGACGGTGCCCTCGGCGAGGGGGTAGATCGGGCTGTCGCCGCGCCCGAGGCCGCTCGCCATCAGGGTCAGGTTGGCCGCGTTGGAGACCAGCACGACGCCGACCACGGCGCGGAACAGGTCGGGCTTCATCAGCAGGAAGGCGCCCGAGCCGAAGAGGATCCCGATCGTCGCCGCGAGCAGCAGGTTCACGAGGCCTCCTCGTTGGCCGCCCTGGCGATCGTGTGGATGATGCCGACCGCAGCGCCCAGCACGAGCAGGAAGATCGCGGCGTCGAAGGCGACCGCCGTGATCACCTCGAGCGTGCCCAGCACGGTCACGTCGGCGCCGGGGGCCGGCACGTGGGTGAGCAGCGGGTCGCCGCGCAGCAGCGGGATCGCGGCGACGGCGAGCGCGGCGAGCAGGCCGATGAAGGCCAGCGCCGGCACCAGGCGCATCGGCAGCCTGCGCTCGGTCTCCTCGCGGCCCAGGGCGAGGTACTGGAGGAGCAGGGCGAGCGCCGCGATCACGCCGGCCGAGAACCCGTCGCCGACCGACTCGTAGCCCTTGACCAGCACCGCGACGGCGATCACCAGGATCGGCGCAAACAGCAGCCGCGCCGTCAGTTTCGTCAGCTCGGTCGTGTTCACCAGAGCTTCCCCCTGCGCAGCAGCGTCGCCACCCCGGCGAAGGCGATCGCCACCACCGTGATCTCGCCCAGCGTGTCGAGCGCCCGGAAGTCGGCGAGGATCACCGTGACGATGTCCTTGCCGTGCGCTTCCGGCGCCCGTTCGAGCTGTTCCTGCGCGACGCTGCCGCCGGCCGCCGGCCGCGAGAGGGTGCCCCAGGCGACGACGAAGGCGACGCCGCCGGAGACGATCCCGACGAGCGGGTCCCGCCAGCGCCGGTTCGGCGTCGTCGGCAGCTCGGCCTCGCGTTTCAGCACCCGCGCCGGCAGCATCCCGAAGACGCCGATGAAGAGCAGCGCCAGCGTCGTCTCGACCAGGATCGCGACCAGGGCGACGTCGGGCGCGCCGAGGAAGGCGTAGACCCCCGCCAGCGAGAAGCCGACGGTGGAGAGGACCAGCGCCAGGGTGAGGTGGTTGCGCGGCAGGGTGGTTCCCAGCGCCGTCGCCGCGGCCAGCGCCAGCGCGAGGACGAGGCCGAGCTCGCCGATCCCGATGCCGCCGACCACGTAGGCGCCCTCGATCGGCGTCGCGATCAGGCCCAGCACGACCAGCAGGCCGGCCGGGAGGAGGACGGCGGCGACCCGCGTCCGCAGGTCGCGGACCTCGAGCGCGTGGACCGCGTCCGACGCCCTGTTCAGCGTCCGCAGCGAGACCCTGTAGAGGCGCTCCGGGCCGGCGATCTCGCCGAGCCGGGCGAAGCCGCGCAGGGCGGCGCCGCTGAAGCTCAGCGAGGCGAGCAGCAGCAGGCCCAGGCCCCAGGCCGCGACCGCCATCAGGTTTTCGGCGCGCAGGTCGAGGTGGTAGGCGACGCTGAGCGGCGCCGGCCCGCCGACGCTGGCGGCGCCGGCCTCGGCGGCCAGCGAGGCGATCGGGCCGTAGGCGACGCCGCCCGCCAGCGCGGCGGCGGCGAGCGCGGCCACGGCGCCGACCATCGGCAGCGGCACCCGCTGGACGCTGCCCTGCGGGGCGCCCGTGAAGACCCCTAGCCAGAAGCGGGCCAGGTAGGAGAAGGTCAGCGCGGCGGCGGCGACCGCGGCCAGCGCGTAGCCGGTGCCGCGCTCGATCGCCGCCTTGAAGAACAGCTCGTCGGCGAAGAAGCCGATCGTCAGCGGCAGCGCCGCGACCGTCGCCGCGGCGACGGCGGCGGCCACGGCGAGCAGCGGCAGCGGGCGGCCGAGCCCGCCGACCCGCGAGAGCTGGGTGCGGCCCCCGGTCGCCTCCGAAACCGCCCCCGCGGTGAGGAAGAGGGCACTCTTGGCGATCGCGTGGGAGATCACGTAGAAGGCCGCCGCGGAGGCGCCGATCGGACCGCCGAGCCCGTACATCGCGACCACGTACCCGTACTGGGAGAAGGTCGAGTAGGCGAGGATCTGCTTCAGGTTGTCGCGGGTCAGGGCGAGCAGGCCGCCGACCAGGATCGAGGCGGCCCCCGATGCCAGCAGCAGGTCGAGCACGAGCCGGCTCTGCTCGAGCAGCGGGTAGGTGCGGCCGATCAGCAGCACGCCGGCCGCCACCATCGCCGCCGAGTGCAGGTAGGCGGAGACCGGCGTCGGCGCGGCCATCGCCCGCGGCAGCCAGAAGTGCAGCGGCACCTGGGCGCTCTTGGCCAGGCCGGCGATCGCGATCAGCAGCGCGGCCAGCGTCAGCGGCGTCCCCGGCTCGGCCCTGGCGACCAGCTCGCCGAGCTGGAAGGTGCCGTACTGGCCGTGCAGTATCAGCGCCCCGATCAGCAGCAGCACGGCGCTGATCCCGGTCACCAGCAGGGCCATCAGCGCGGCCGAGCGCGAATCGGCCTCGTGGCGGTCGTAGCCGATCAGGAAGTAGGAGGCGATCGCGGTCAGGTCCCAGAAGACGAACAGCACGATCAGGTCCTGCGCGGTCGCCAGGCCGACCATCGAGACCATGAACAGGGCGAGCAGCGCGTAGAAGCGCGCCGACTCGGCCCGGTGCCGCCCCTGGTGAGCCAGGTGGAGGGGCAGGTAGGGCCACGAGTAGACGAAGACGACGGCGCCGATGCCGGTCGCGAGCAGGGCGTAGAGGGCGCCGATCCCGTCCAGCTCGAAGCTCAGCCGCAGGTCGAGCGAGGGCGCCCAGGCGACGTCGATTGCGCCGCCCCCCGCCAGCCAGACGGCGAGCGTCGCGACGAAGGCCGAGACGGCGAGGAGTATTGAGAGCGGTGGCGCGACCCGGGCCGCGGTGGCGCCCCTCACGATCGGCTAGACGGGCGCCCCGGCGCCCGCCAGCCGCTCCTCGACCCAGCCGGTCGAGGCGATGTGCTTGCTCATCCCGAGCTGCTTCGGCTCGGCGCCGAGCGCCAGGCCGACCAGCTGGGGGAGATGCAGGACGGCGAGGCCGAGGTCACGGTTGACGACCTTCGCCGCCTCGGGCTGCTGCATGTCGAGGTTGAGGTGGCAGAGCGGGCAGGGCGTGACCAGGCAGTCGGCGCCGGCGTCGAGCGCGTCGCCGACGTGGGTGCCGGCCTGGCGCAGCGAGGTCTCGCGGTTCATCGTGATCACCGGGAAGCCGCAGCACTTGCGGGCGCCGTCGTACTCGACCACCTCTCCGCCGAGCGCCTCGATCACCTTCTCCAGGTAGAGGTCGCGTTCGGGGTACTCGTCGTAGCCGAGCCGCTCCTTGGGGCGGACGACGTAGCAACCGTAGAAGGGGCCGGTCCGCAGGCCGGTCAGCGGTCGCACGACCTTCTCGGCGAGCCGGTCGAGGCCGTAGTCCTCGACCAGCAGCCAGAGGAAGTTTTTGTTCGTGAAGCCGTCCTTGCCCTTCTCGTAGGCGAGCCCCTGGCCGCTCAGCACCTCGTTGATGTGGGCCCGGTAGGCGGAGTCGGCGTCGAGCCGCTGCTGGCACTCCGACTGGGCGCCCTGGCAGGTCGAGCAGATGTTCATCATCGCCAGCCCGGTCTGCTGGGCGAGCGCGAAGGTGCTCGCGTTGAGCGTGTCGGCGAGCTCCTGGTTGTGCTCGGCGATCACGCCGGCGCCGCAGCAGTTGGCGCGGTCGAGTTCGACCAGCTCGATGCCGAGCTTCTCGGCGGTGAAGGCCATCGAGCCGTGCAGCTCCGGGGTGAAGCCGCGCGAGACGCAGCCGGGCCAGTAGGCGAGCTTCATGCGGTCGTCTCCTCGGTCGCGGTCTCGTCGGGCTCGGGCTCGACGTCCTCCTCGCCCTTGATGTAGATGTTGAACTCCTCGCGGTGCTGCTCGGCGTGCGCGTAGATCGCCTTGACGTCGTCCTGGGCGCCGTCGGGGAGCTTCGGGTGGACGCCGGGGATCAGCTTCGGCAGTGAGCGCATCTTGCCGCTGCGCAGGCCGCGGATCGCCGTCGGGATCGAGGCGAGCATTTCCCTGATTGCCCGTTTGCTCGGTTTCAGCTTGCCCTTCAGGCCGGGAGCGAAGGACTCCTGCAGCAGCAGCGACTCGTCGAGCGTGCCCTTCTTCTCGATGATCTTGACGAAGGCCAGCTCGTGGTCGTGGCCGCTGTTGGGGTCTTCGATCCCTTCCTCGCCGGCCTTGCGGCGCAGGCGCATGATCTGGTCCATCGGCGCGACCCCCTTCGGGCAGGCGTCGATGCAGCTGAAGCAGTGGGTGCAGTCGTAGATCCCGTGCGGGTCGTGGGCTAGGTCGTGGAGGCGCTCCCTGGCCTCGCCGTCGCGCGGGTCGCCGACGAAGCGGTAGGCCTTGGCCAGCGCCGCGGGGCCGATGAAGTCGGGGTCGGCCTCCATCGAGAGGCAGGAGGAGACGCAGGCGCCGCACTGGATGCAGGCCATCGACTGGGTGATGTCGATCATCGATTCGGGCTCGACCACGTACTCGCGTTCGGGTGCCTCGCCGTGCGGCAGCAGCCAGGGGGTGACGCGGCGGATCTTCTTCCAGTGGGTCGACTCCATGTCGGTGATCAGATCCTTGACGACGGGCATGTTGCCCATCGGCTCGACGACGATCGGCTCGCCGCCGCCGTTGCGGCGATTCGCGTCTTCGTGGGCGTGGCCGATCTGGGTCTTGCAGCCGAGCCCCGACTGGCCGTTGATCTTCATCCCGCAGGAGCCGCAGATCGCGGCGCGGCAGGAGCAGCGCACCGCCAGCGAGCCGTCTTCGCGGTCCTTCGCTTGGAGGATCCCGTCGAGCACCGAGAGCGAGGGGTCGAGCTCGACCTTGAACTCCTCCCAGTAGGCCGCGGCACCGCTCTCCGGCAGGTAGCGGCGGACTTTCAGCGTGTACTCGGCCATCAGTAAGTCCTCTCCTGGGGCTCCCACTGGGTCATCGTCACCTCTGAGTATGAGATCTCCGGCCCGTCGTCGCCGCGCTGCATGTCGATGTGCTTGAGCCACTCCGCGTCGTTGCGCTCGGGGAAGTCGGTCCTGTACTGGGCGCCGCGGCTCTCCTTTCGCTCCAGCGCGCCGATGCAGGTGCACTCGGCGTTGTCGAGCATGTAGCCGAGCTCGATCGCGCCGAGGATGTCCTGGTTGAAGACGCTGCCCTTATCGTCGATGTAGGCGGACTTCGCCTCCTCCTTCAGCCTGCGCACGATCTCCAGCGCTTCCTGGATGCCGGCCTCGTTGCGGAAGACGGCGACCTTGGCGTCCATCGTCGTGCCCAGCTCGGACTTGATCTCCGAGACGCGCCGGCCGGAGCCCTTCTCACGCGAGGAGATCGCGTCGATCTCGGCCTGCTCGGCCTCGAGCGCCCCGCGTGAGGGCCGCGAGCCCTCGATCCGCTTGGCGCGGGCGGCGGCGTCGGCGCCGGAGCGGCGGCCGAAGATCAGCGTGTCGAGCAGTGAGTTGGCGCCGAGCCGGTTGCCGCCGTGGACCGAGACGCAGGCGGTCTCGCCGGCGGCGTAGAGGCCGGGAACGTCGGTGCGGCCGTCGACGTCGGTCTTGACGCCGCCCATCGTGTAGTGGTTGCCGGGCTTGATCCGGATCGGTTCCTTGGTGATGTCGACGCCGGCGAAGTCCTGGCCGACGAGGACGATCTCGCGCAGCGCCTCGTGGATCCGCTTCTTCGGCACGACGGTGATGTCGAGCGCGACGGTGCCGTCGGGGAAGCCGCGGCCCTCGTCGATCTCGGTCTGCTCGGCGCGGGAGACGACGTCGCGCGAGGCCAGTTCCATCTTGTTCGGCGCGTAGCGCTCCATGAAGCGTTCGCCCTTGGCGTTGAGCAGGTGGGCGCCCTCGCCGCGGGCACCCTCGGTGATCAGGAAGCCCTTGCCGGCCAGCGTCGTCGGGTGGTACTGGATCATCTCCATGTCCATCAGCTTGGCGCCCGCCCGGTAGGCCATCGCGATCCCGTCGCCGGTGCAGATCAGCGCGTTGGTGGTCGGCTTCCAGACCTGGCCGTTACCGCCGCAGGCGAGGATCACCGCCTTCGCGGTGAACAGCTGCGTCGAGCCGTCGGCGATGTTGCGGGTGACGACGCCGCAGCACTCGCCCTGCTCGTCCATGGCCAGGGCGGTGCAGAACCACTCCTCGTAGCGGGCGACCGAGTCGGAGTGCTTCATCAGCTGCTCGTAGAGGACGTGCATGATCGCCTGGCCGGTGATGTCGGCGACGTAGTAGGTGCGCGCGGCGGAGGCGCCGCCGAAGGCGCGGGTGCCGAGCTTGCCCTCCTCGTTGCGGTGGAAGGTGACGCCGAGGTGCTCGAGGTGGAGGATCTCCTCGGGGGCCTCGCGGCACATCACTTCGATCGCGTCCTGGTCGCCGAGGTAGTCGGAGCCCTTGACCGTGTCGAAGGCGTGCGACTCCCAGGAGTCGCCGGGGTTGAGCGCGGCGTTGATCCCGCCCTGCGCCGCGTTGGAGTGCGAGCGCACCGGGTGGACCTTGCTGAGGATCCCGACCGAGACCCCTTGCTCGGCCGCGGCCAGGGCGGCCCTCTGTCCGGCCAGCCCGGCGCCGATCACCAGTACGTCATGAGTGGGCACGGCGGCGATCCTATAGATGCGAAATCCGACCACGCGGTCGGAGTTCGGCTCACAGCCACTGGTCGTCGAGGCGGCGGATCGTCGCCTCGGAGAGGCGGATGCCGTCGGCGACGCTGCCGAAGTCGACGTTCTCGGCGAGGTCGTGCCACCAGTGGTAGTTGGCGGGCTGCTTGAGATCGGTGCAGCCGGCGATCACCGCGGTCTCGTAGCCGGCCGCCATTGACTCGAGGCCGTCGGTGCCGTTGCGCAGGCGCAGGTTGGGGTAGAGCCAGATGCCGAGCTCCTCGGCGAGGCCGTCGAGCAGCGCCAGCGCCCGCTGCGGGTACTCGCGCATCTTCAGGAAGCCCTCGCCGCGCAGGACCAGCAGGTGCGGCGAGCCGATCGACTCGAGGCAGAGGAAGAAGGTGCTCTCGCGCGGCAGCCGCGGGAAGTGGCGCTCGCCGAAGGCCTTCATCCCCTCGCTGAACGACTCCTCCGAGCCGGCCGAGAGCAGGATCACCCGCAGGTTCTGCGGCGGCTGCTCGCGCAGATGCTCGGCCAGGGCCAGCAGCGAGACGACCGCGGTGCCGTTGTCGTTGGCGCCGGGCACGACCCCGCGGGCGCCGATCTCGGCCATCGCCGCGGCCGAGCCGAGGCCGAGGAAGACGCCCAGCTTCGTCAGGCCGCGCCTGCCGCTGAGCGCGCCGAGCGCCGCCAGCGCCGGCCCGCCGAGCACCGGCGCCATCAGCGGCGGGCTGGTGTCGCTGCGCTCGATCATCCCCAGCCGGTCGGCGATCTCGGGCAGCTTGGGATGGAAGACGAGGCCGGAATGGGCGGCGTCGTGGTGGGCGATGACGACGACCGTGCGCTCCGCCTCGCGGTCGCCGAGCTCGCAGACGACGTTGTAGGTGGTGCGGCGGGGCAGCAGGCGGCGCAGCCATCGCTTGCCGGGCGGGAAGTCCGATGCCATCCCCGCCGCCGCGGCGCCGGCCAGGGCGCCGCCGCGCAGCCGCCGCCCACGCAGCGCCACGACCCCACCCAGCGCCCCGAGCGCGGCGCCGACGCCGAGCGGCCACCAATAGGTCCCGTGCGCTTGCTCCGCCTCAATGCGGGCTTCCGCCCCCAGCTCGCCAAACTTGCGCACCAGCCACTCTGCGGCCCGTCGCTCCCCCTTTGAAGCAGACGGCCGCTCAATCACCTCAAGCTCCTCCAACAAACTTCGCAGTCGTGCCTCGTCAATCGCCATGGCCCCGACGT
>JBBDJH010000004.1:396-85564 GCA_040879985.1 Solirubrobacterales bacterium | reverse complement strand
CCCCGACGTCCCCGTACTATTGAGGCAATGCCCGGCGGCAAATCGATAACCCTCTTCCACGTGCGGGGGATCCGCATCGCGGTCGACTGGTCCTGGTTCCTCGTCCTCTTCCTCGTCATCTTCTGGCTCTCGCAGTTCTACGGGGACGTGCTCGGCCAGAGCAGCTCCTCCACGACCCCGTTCGTGCTGGCGGTGCTCAGCGCGCTCGGCTTCTTCACCTCGATCGTCCTGCACGAGCTCGGCCACGCCTTCGTCGCCCTGCGCAGGGGGATTGGCATCACCAGCATTCAGCTCTGGATCTTCGGCGGGATGGCGCGCATGGACCGCGAATCGGACAGCCCGGCGACCGAGTTCAAGGTCGCCGTCGCCGGCCCGCTCGTCACCCTGGCGATCGTCGTCGTCCTCGCCGCGATCGGGCTGCTCGCCGCGGGCGGCGAGGGGTTCGGCAAGGCGGTCCTGATCGAGAGCAACTCGGGCGTCTCGGGGGTGCTGGCGATGGTCGGCTGGCTGGCGACGATCAACCTGCTGGTCCTGATCTTCAACCTGCTGCCCGCCTTCCCGATGGACGGTGGCCGGATCGTCCGCGCGATCGCCTGGTGGCGGACCGGCAACCGCACCTCGGCGACCCGCTTCGCGGCCGGCCTCGGCCGCGTCTTCGCCTGGCTCTTCGTCGCCGGCGGCCTGCTGCTTATCTTCGACGGCTACCTCTTCAGCGGCGTCTGGCTGGCCCTGATCGGCTTCGTCATCAACGGCTCGGCACGGGCCGCCACCGCCCAGACCGCGATCACCAGCCGGATCAGCGAGCTCACGGTCTCCGACATCATGGACCGCGAACCCGTGGCGATCCCCGGCAAGCTCAGCGTCGAGCAGGCCCTCGACGAGTACTTCCTGCGCTACCGCTGGTCCTGGTTCCCGGTCGTCGACGCGGCCCACCGCTTCCTCGGCCTGGTGATCCGCGACAAGGCCGACGAGGTCCCCGAGACCTCCCGCACCACCTCGCTGATCTCCGAACTGATCGAGAGCGACAGCGACGACGGCACCTTCCAGGTCCGCGACGACGCCCCGCTCGACTCGCTGCTCGCCAACCGCACCATGCGCCGCTTCGGCGCCGTGATGGCGGTGGACGAAGAAGGAAAGCTCAGCGGCGTCATCACCGCCGAGCAGGTCGGCCGCGCCCTACGCGACGCTACGGGTTAGCTAGGTCGGGCCCTACGCGACGCAACCGGATAGAGGGGTTGGGCAGGGGGCGGAACGTCTTGTACTTTTTCCGGGCGGCCCTTCTCGGACGGCCGGTCTAGTGCCTTCGGAAAAAGTTAAGTGGAGCCCCCTGCCCAACCCCTCTAGGAAACCGGTCTGTGTCGCTCGATGATCGCCGCGAAGTCGGTCCCAGCCGGCAGCGTTCCGAAGGCATTGCCCCAGTCGCCCCCCAGTCGCGAGGCGCAGAAGGCGTCGGCGACGGCCGGGTCGCCGTAGCGGACCAGCAGCGAGGCCTGCAGGGCCAGCGCCATCCGCTCGACGATGCGCCGTGCGCGCGACTCGATCGTCTCGATGTCGCCCGGAATCTCGGCCCGCAGGGCGGCGACGTAGGCGTCGAGCCGCGGTTCGGCCCCGGCGCCCTCGAGCACCTCGGCGAAGAATGCCTCGACCGAGGTCGGGCTCTTGACCATCGCCCGCAGCACGTCGAGGCACTGCACGTTGCCCGAGCCCTCCCAGATCGAGGCCAGCGGCGCCTCGCGGTAGAGCCGGGGCAGGCCGGACTCCTCGACGTAGCCGTTGCCGCCGAGGCACTCGAGGCACTCGACCGCGTGCCAGGGGGCGCGCTTGCACAGCCAGTACTTGAGCACCGGGTTGGCGAGGCGGCGGAACTCGACGGCGCCCTCGTCGCCGGCGGCGACCTCGTCGTAGGAGCGGGCCAGGCGCATCGCGGCGATCGTCGCCGCCTCGGACTCGACGCAGAGGTCGGCGAGCACGTTGCGCATCAGCGGCTGCTCGATCAGCTCCTTGCCGAAGGCGGCGCGCTGCGCGACGTGGTTGAGCGCCTGCGCGACGCCGGCCCGCATCCCGGTCGCGGCGCCGATCGCGCAGTCGAGCCGGGTGTGGTTGACCATCTCGATGATCGTCGGCACGCCGCGGCCCTCCTCGCCGACCATGCGCGCCCAGGCGCCGCGGAACTCGATCTCGCTGGAGGCGTTGGAGCGGTTGCCGAGCTTGTCCTTGAGCCGCTGGATCTGGAAGCCGTTGCGCTCGCCGTCGGGGGTCCAGCGCGGCATCAGGAAACAGGAGATGCCCGAGTCGGTCTGGGCGAGGACGAGGAAGGCGTCGCACATCGGCGCCGAGCAGAACCACTTGTGGCCGGCCAGCTCGTACTCGGCGCCGGGGCCGCCGCCGTTCAGCGGCGTGGCAGCCGTGGTGTTCGCGCGCACGTCGGAGCCGCCCTGCTTCTCGGTCATCGCCATCCCGCAGAGGGCGCCGCGCTTGCGCTCGGCCGGCAGCGAGCGCTCGTCGTAGTCGAGCGAGAGGAAGCGCGACTCCCACTCCGCGGCCAGCTCGGGCTGTCTGCGCAGCGCCGGGATCGCCGAGTAGGTCATCGAGATCGGGCAGCCGACGCCGCTCTCGGCCTGCATCAGCAGGTTGAACATCGCCGCACGGGCGACGTGGGCGCCGGGGCCCGGCTCGCGCCAGGGCGCGGCGTGCAGCCCCTGGCCGACGCCGATCCGCATCAGCTCGTGCCAGGAGCTGTCGAACTCGACCTCGTCGATGCGGTGGCCGTAGCGGTCGTGGGTGCGCAGCTCGGGCTTTTTCTCGTTCGCCTCGAAGCCCCAGCGGATCGTCTGCGCGGAGCCGCAGATCGCCCCCAGCTCGCGCGCCCTCTCCTTGGCCCAGCCGCCACCCTCGCGCTCCAACGCCTCGCCGAGGACGCGGTCGGCGTCGAAGGAGTTGTAGTCCTCCAGCGGGGTCGCCTGGTTGAAGACCTCGTGCGTCTCAGCGCTGCGCTGCTCGGCGGTGGCCATAGCCTGATTCTCGCACGTAGACACCGCTCCGCTGTTCCTTATCCCGATATAGCAGCGGAAAGGAACAGCGGAGCGAGTGTCTCGCTAGGGTGGCGCGTCGTGGCGAAGGTGCAAGTCAAGAATCCCGTCGTCGAGCTCGACGGCGACGAGATGACCCGGATCATCTGGTCGTTCATCAAAGAGCAGCTGATCCTTCCCTACCTCGATCTCGAGCTGGTCTACTACGACCTCGGGATCGAGAGCCGCGACGCCAGCGAAGACCGGATCACGGTCGAGGCGGCGGAGGCGATCAAGCGGTACGGCGTCGGTGTCAAGTGCGCGACGATCACCCCCGACGAGGCGCGGGTCGAGGAGTTCGGGCTGAAGCAGATGTACCGCTCGCCGAACGGCACGATCCGCAACATCCTCGGCGGCGTCATCTTTCGCGAGCCGATCGTGATCTCCAACGTGCCGCGCCTGGTGCCGGGCTGGACCAAGCCGATCGTGATCGGCCGCCACGCCTTCGGCGACCAGTACCGCGCCACCGACATGGTCGTCCCCGGCGAGGGCACGCTGACGCTGACCTACACACCGAAGGACGGCGGCGAGCCGCTTGAGCTCGACGTCTACGACTTTCCCGGCGGCGGCATTGCGATGGCGATGTACAACCTCGACGATTCGATCCGCGACTTCGCCCGCGCCTCGATGCGCTACGGGCTCGAGCGCGGTTACCCGGTCTACCTCTCGACCAAGAACACGATCCTCAAGCGCTACGACGGTCGTTTCAAGGACCTTTTCGCAGAGGTGTACGAGAGCGAGTTCAAGGCCGAGTTCGAGGCGAAGGGAATCGCCTACGAACACCGCCTGATCGACGACATGGTCGCCGCCGCGATGAAGTGGGAAGGCGGCTACGTGTGGGCCTGCAAGAACTACGACGGCGACGTCCAGTCCGACACCGTCGCCCAGGGCTTCGGCTCGCTCGGCCTGATGACGAGCGTGCTGATGAGCCCCGACGGCAGGACGGTCGAGGCCGAGGCGGCGCATGGCACGGTGACCCGCCACTTCCGCCGCCACCAGGAGGGCGAGCCGACGTCGACCAACCCGATCGCCTCGATTTTCGCCTGGACCCGCGCGCTCGCCGCCCGCGGCCGGCTCGACGGGACCGCCGACGTCTCGCGGTTTGCCGCGACCCTGGAGCAGGTATGCATCGAGACGGTCGAGAGCGGCAAGATGACCAAGGACCTGGCGCTTCTCGTCGGTCCGGATCAGCAGTACCTCACCACGCAGGAGTTCCTCGCCGCGATCGACGAGCGCCTCCAGGGCGCGATGGCCGCGTAGGAACGACCACTTTCAAACCACGACTTCAGGAGACGAATCCACGTGAGCACCCCCGTCAAAGTCACCGTTACCGGCGCCGCCGGCCAGATCGGCTACGCGCTGCTGTTCCGCATCGCCAGCGGCCAGATGCTCGGCCCCGAGACGCCGGTCGAGCTCAGCCTGCTCGAGATCCCCGACGCGGTCAAGGCGGCCGAGGGCACCGCGATGGAGCTCGAGGACTGCGCCTTCCCGCTGCTGCGCAAGATCGACATCTTCGACCAGCCGGGGGCCGCCTTCGAGGGTTGCAACGTCGGTCTGCTCGTCGGCGCCCGGCCGCGCGGTCCGGGGATGGAGCGCGCCGACCTGCTCGAGGCCAACGGCGGGATCTTCAAGCCCCAGGGCGAGGCGATCGCCGCCGGCGCCGCCGCCGACGTCCGTGTGCTGGTCGTCGGCAACCCGGCCAACACCAACTGCCTGATCGCGATGTCGAACGCCGACGGCGTCCCGCGCGAGCGCTTCACCGCGATGATGCGCCTCGATCACAACCGGGCGATCGCGCAGCTCGCCAACAAGCTCGGCAAGCCCGTTTCCAGCGTCACCAACATAACCGTCTGGGGCAACCACTCGACCACCCAGTACCCGGATCTGGTCAACGCCAGGGTCGACGGCGCGAGTGCCTGGGAGGCGATCGACGACGAGGCCTGGATCGGCGAGGAGTTCATCCCCAGGGTCGCCAAGCGCGGCGCCGAGATCATCGACGCCCGCGGCGCCTCCAGCGCCGCCTCGGCCGCCAACGCGGCGATCGACCACGTGCGCGACTGGGTCCTCGGCACGCCCGAGGGCGACTGGGTCTCGATGGGCGTCCCCGCCAACGGCTCCTACGGAATAGACGAGGGGGTAGTAGCCGGTCACCCCTGCAGCTGCAAGAACGGCGAGTGGCAGATCGTCGAGGGCCTAGACGTCCCCGAGTTCTCGCGACCCCGAATCGACACCAGCATCAACGAGCTGAAGCAAGAGCGCCAGTCCGTAGCCCAGCTGAACCTCGTTTAGAGGGGCCCCGGTAAGTGAAGGCCCTACCGGAACCCCTCTCCAGCAAGCCTTATTTACCGGGGTAGTACTCGCGCCCTTTCTTCTTAACCCGACCCTCCTTCTCAAGGTCACCAAGCACCCTGTACAGGTAGTTCGGCTTGATTTTCATCTGCTTGGCGATATCCGAAGCGCTGATCCCGGGGCTGCCCTCGACCAGGGCGACGGCCTGATCGGCGCGGGTGCCGCTGCGCCGCCGGCGTTTTTTCCGGCCGGGGGCTTTTTTGCCCGAGCCCGCGGGGCGTCCGGGGGAACGGCCACCGCGGCCGGTGACTTTCCCACCGAGCTCGGCGAGGGCGCGCTCGAGGCGCTTGCGCTCGTCGTCCAGCTCGGCGAGGCGCTTCTTGACCAGGTCACGGGCCTCGTCGAGTACATGAGTGGTGCTTGGCATCTGGTTCCTTTCATCCGGCCCGAACTGCGCCGGCCGGTTCACTAAGGGGGAGTTACGTACCGCAGTGTTGCACAGTCACAGTGACGCGCAGGCAGGGTGTTGGACACAATGGCCGTTCACAACCTGACTACTTAGACGCGCAGTGTTGCGACGATCACTGCCGCCGCCTGGGCAGCGTGCGAAAGACCACGTCCCATAGCGGCGAGGAGACCCCGTAGCCGAAGCGGTGGTCCTGGAAGTGGTGGCGCATGTGCTGCTCGCGCAACCTCTTGCCCAGGTCCGATTTTGGTACGAAGTGGTGAACGTAGTAGTGCGTGTAGTCGTAGAAGAGGTAGCCGGCGATGAAGCCGCCGAACAGCGGGTGGGCCGCCGGCGTGCCGAAGATCAGCGTGAAGGCGAGAAAGAAGAGCAGCGCCAGCGGGACCGAGACCGCGGGTGGCATCACCAACCGCATCTTGTCGTTGGGGTGGTCGTGGTGGATGCCGTGGATGATGAAGTGCATGCGCCGCCCAAAGGCGTTGTCGGGCTCCCAGTGGAAGATCAGGCGGTGCAGCCAGTACTCGGTCAGGGTCCAGATCGCGACCCCGCCGAGGCTGAGCAGGAGCAGCTGCCAGGCGGCCTGCCCCTGGCCGGCCGCGAGCCACTCCATCGCCACGATCACGGGCACGAAGACGAGCGCCGGGATCGCCGGGTGGACTCGCGAGAAGAAGTTGAGGAAGTCGCTCTCGAACAGCTGCGGCGAGGCTGCGAGCTTCTCGGTGCGCACTTTGTGAGCCTCCATTCGTGCCCAATGGTAGCGGCGCCCGGCGCCGACTCCCGCAAGAAGCGGGGAAGATGTAACGAGCCTGTGTCAAGAAGGTTGCGCTTTGCGGAATCAGGCGTCACGAAAGCGTCACGAGATTGCCAAGATCCCCGCCGTGCCGCGCAAGCCCAAGCCCCCGACCTGCGACGACTGCTACTTCCGCAGGAACATGCTCTGCGCGCTCGAGTTGGAGGAGCCCTGCACCACCTTCCGCCAGGACCGCCCCGAGGGTCTCGTCCCCCCGCGCCAGCCGGTCCTGCTGATGCGCCCACCTCGTTGGGCGAATCAGACGCAGCCGGCGTAGGACCGGGCGGGGTCGCCTCGTCAGCTGCCTACCACCGCCTGCGGCGGTGGAACATGCTGCCGCTTCGCGGCAGGAACTACCTTGGCCAGGGGCCGCTTCGCGAGGCACTGCCGAGGCGACCCCGCCCGGTCCTGTGGGCGGCTATGTTTTGCGTCTATGCCTGAACGAGACGTGTTTGCGAACTTTGCCCGGATGCGCCGGGAGATGGATCAGATGCTTGGTGGGGCCTGGGGCAGGACGACGTATGTGAGCCGGCGGAGCAGCGGGTTCTCGCCGAACGTGGACGTCTACTACTGCGGCGATCCGCAAAGGGCCGTGGTCAAGGTCGACCTCGCCGGGGTGGACCTGGACCAGGTCGGGATCGAGGTCAGTGGGCGGCAGCTGGCGATCGTCGGCGAACGGCCGCTGCAGGAGACCGAGGGCCGGGTCTACCAGCAGGTCGAGATTCCCTCGGGGCCGTTCCGCCGCGTCGTCGAGCTGCAGGTCGACGTCGACGCCGACCAGGCCAAGGCGACCTACGAGGACGGCGTGCTGCGCATCGACCTGCCGCTGCGCGACCCCTCGCAGACGACCCGCCGCGTGCCGATCGGGCGGGACTGATGGAGGGCGAGGGCGCGCCGGTGCTCGAAGTGGTCGAGTCCGACCTCGACACCGAGGACGCGATCCGCGCCAACCAGCCGCTGCCCGACGCGCTGCCGGTCCTGCCGCTGCGTGAGACGGTCACCTTCCCCGAGACCCTGACCCCGCTCGCCGTCGGCCAGGAGCGCTCGATCAAGCTGATCGACGACGTGCTCGGCGCCAACCGGATGCTGGCGATGGTCGCCGCCCGCGACCCCGAGGACGAGGAGCCGGCCCCCGACGGGCTCTACGACGTCGGCGTCGTCGGCATCGTCGCGCGGATGCTGAAAGTGCCCGACGGGACGCTGCGCATCCTCGTCCAGGGAACCCAGCGGGTGCGCATCGGCCCCTACGTGGCCGAGCAGCCCTACATGGTGGCGCGGATCGCCGAGCTGCCCGACGCGGTCGTCGAGGGCCCGGAGCTGGAGGCCCTGACCCGCAACGTGCAGCGCACGTTCTCGGAGATCGTCGCGCACATCCCCTACCTGCCCGAGGAGCTGCAGATGGCGGTCGCCAACATCGAGGACCCGGCCGCCCTCGGCCACCTGATCGCCGGCGCGCTGCGCATCCCGACCGCGGAGAAGCAGGCGCTGCTCGAGCAGCTCGACGTCGCCGCGCGCCTGCGCCGGCTCTCGGAGATCCTCGCCCGCGAGCTCGAGGTGGTCCAGCTCGGCAGCCAGATCCAGTCCCAGGTCGAGTCCGAGATCGACAAGGGCCAGCGCGAGTTCTTCCTGCGCCAGCAGATGAAAGCGATCCAGGACGAGCTCGGCGAGGGCGACGAGCAGCAGGCCGAGGTCAACGAGCTGCGCCAGCGGATCGAGGCGGCGGAGCTGCCCGAGCAGGCGCTCAAAGCCGCCGAGCGGGAGCTCTCGCGGCTGGAGAAACTGCCGCCCGCGGCGGCCGAGCACGGCGTCATCCGCACCTACCTCGAGTGGCTGGTCGAGCTGCCCTGGTCGCAGCGGACCGACGACAACCTCGACATCGCCCACGCCCGCGAGGTGCTCGACGCCGACCACTACGACCTGGAGAAGGTCAAGGACCGCATCCTCGAGTACCTCGCGGTGCGCAAGCTGAAGCCGGACTCGCCCGGCCCGATCCTCTGCTTCGCCGGCCCGCCCGGGGTCGGCAAGACCAGCCTCGGCCGCTCGATCGCGAAGGCGCTGGGCCGCGAGTTCGAGCGCATCTCGGTCGGCGGCGTGCGCGACGAGGCCGAGATCCGCGGCCACCGCCGCACCTACATCGGCGCGATGCCCGGCACGATCGTCCGCGCCCTGCGCGACGCCGGTTCGCGCAACCCCGTCTTCATGATCGACGAGATCGACAAGATGGGCGCCGACTTCCGTGGCGACCCCTCCTCGGCGATGCTCGAGGTGCTCGACCCGGCCCAGAACGACAGCTTCCGCGACCACTACCTCGACCTCGACTTCGACCTCTCCGAGGTCCTCTTCATCGCCACCGCAAACGTCCTCGACACGATCCCCGGGCCGCTGCAGGACCGCATGGAGACGATCGAGCTGGCCGGCTACACGCTCGACGAGAAGCGCCATATCGCCCGCCGCTACCTGGTCCCCCGCCAGATCGACGCCAACGGCCTGAAGCCCTCCCAGATCGAGTTCGCCGACCCCGCCCTGACCGCGATCGTCGAGGAGTACACCCGCGAGGCGGGCGTGCGCAACCTCGAGCGGCAGATCGGCACGATCTGCCGCAAGGTCGCCCGCGACGTCGCCGAGGGTCGCAAGGGCGGCAAGGCGAGGATCTCGGCCAAGCGGGCGCGCGAGTTGCTCGGCCGCCGCCGCGTCTTCGCCGAGCAGCGCCGGCGCACCAAGGACCCCGGCGTCGCCACCGGGCTGGCCTGGACGCCGACCGGCGGCGACGTGCTCTTCATCGAGGCGACGGCGATGCCGGGCTCCGGCAAGCTGACGATCACCGGCCAGCTCGGCGACGTGATGAAGGAGTCGGCGCAGGCGGCGCTCTCCTACGTGCGCGGCCACTGGCGCGAGCTGGCCGCCGAGCTGGACGAGGACTGGTTCGCGAAGCAGGACATCCACATCCACGTGCCGGCCGGGGCGGTGCCCAAGGACGGCCCCTCGGCGGGCGTGGCGATGACGGTGGCGCTGGCCTCGCTGATCTCGGGCCGGCCGGTGCGCAACGACGTCGCGATGACCGGCGAGGTGACCCTGACCGGCCAGGTGCTGCCGATCGGCGGCCTCAAGGAGAAGTCGCTGGCGGCGCTGCGGGCGGGGATCAAACGGGTGATCGTGCCCGAGCGCAACGAAGGGGACGTCGCCGAGATCCCCGAGCACGAGCGCAGCGGGCTCGAGTTCGTCTACGTCGACGAGGTCGCGGCGGCGATCGACGCGGCGCTTGCCTAGGAGGTCGCGGGCTTTCTGGATCGTCGCCGGCCTGACCGCCGGCGCGGCCGTGCTGCGCTTCGTCACGCTCGGCACGCAGGGATACCACCACGACGAGATCGTCACCGCCAGTCGCATCCTGCGCGGCGATTTCATCCACGCGATGGAAGCGGTCGGCTTCAGCGAGTCGGCCCCGCCGCTCTACTACGCGCTGGCCTGGGCCTGGACACAGCTGGCCGGGACGGGCGAGGCCGGCCTGCGCTCGCTCTCCGCCCTGGCCGGCGTGGCGACGGTGCCGGTCGCCTACCTGCTCGGCGCCGAGCTGTCAAAACCCCGCTCCGCTGTTCCTTATCCCGGTGATACGGGGGAAAGGAACAGCGCAGCGAGTTGGACGGGCCTGGTCGCCGCGGCCCTGGTCGCGGTCAACCCGATGTTGCTCTGGTACTCGCAGGAGGCTCGCGGCTACTCCCTGCTCGTCCTCTTCACCGCGGCCGCCGCGCTCTACTTCGTCCGCGCCCTGCGTCCCGCCGGGGACGGCGCGTCCGCGGGTGGGAGGGGGGATTTGAGGTTGTGGGGCGTCTTCTCCACCCTCGCCCTGGCGACCCACTACTTCGCGATCTTCCCGATCGCGCTCGAGGCGCTCTGGCTGCTCTGGCGCCGCCGGCGCCGGGCCCTGGCGGGGATCTGGATCGTCGTCCTCGCCGGCCTCGCCCTGGCGCCGCTGGCGATCCACCAGATGTCGCTCGGCCACGCCGAGTGGATCGGCGACCACGGCCTCGCCCAGCGCCTCTGGGAGACCGGCGTCGCCTTCGCGGTCGGCGAGACCGGCCACATCGTCGCCCGCCCCGAGGCGGTGCTGCCGGCGGTCGTCCCGCTGCTCGCGGCGCTCGCCGCGCTGGCGCTGCTCGCCGTGCGCGGCGAGCCTCGCGAGCGGCGGGCCGGCGGGTTGATCCTGGCCGTCGCGGCCGCCACCATCGTCGTGCCGCTGGCCCTGGCGCTGCTCGCGCCGGGCAAGGACTACGTGCTCGGCCGCAACCTGATCGCGGCGCTGGCGCCGCTGCTCGTCGCGGTGGCGATCGGCCTGACCCTGCGCCGGGCGCGTCGCGTCGGCGCGGTCCTCGCCTCGGTCCTGGTCGTCTACTCGCTCGGCTTCAGCCTCTGGGCGAGCTTCTCGCCGAGCCTGCACCGGCCCGACTGGGAGGCGGTCGCGGTGCGCATGGGGGAGTCCGAAACGCCGCGGGCGACCGTGCTCTGGACCCTGGGGGCGGCATCGCTGCGCTACTACCTCTCGACCGGCTCCTTCCAGGTGCAGCCCTCGGACGGCTACGCATGGAACGTGCACGAGGTCAACTTCGTCTCCGACGGCCCGGCGCCGCCGGTTCCCGCCCACCTGCTCGGGCCGCGCTTCCGCCAGGTCGGCTACGAGCGGATCGGCCGCCTGCACCTGAGGCGCTACGCGCTGCCCGGCCCCGACCTGGCCCACCTGCGCCTGCGCAAGGTGCGCCGGGCCGAGCTGGGCTTTCGCAGCAACGGGGTCTTGCTGGACGGGATCGGCCCGCCGTGACTCGTGTGGCCGGCGCATCTCTGCGTCCTCGGTCGGCCACATGCGCCAAGGGAGGTTTGGGGCTATCCTCAGTGGGGCATAAGACTTCACCCCAGCGAGGAGATGGCATGAGCAAGACGAAGGCGAACCAGGCCGCGGACCTCTACTCGACCGCGCGCGAGAACCCCTACGTGCAGCGGCTGATCGAGGACGAAGAGCTGCGCGACAACCTTCGCGACGCCTTCGAAGCCGCGCGTGGCGCCTACGGGCGGGCGACCGGCAACGGCAAGGGCGCGGTCAAGGCCGTGACCAGCGACAAGAAGGTGCAGAAGGACCTGCGCACCGCGGCCGAGAGCCTGCGCGACGCCTCCGAGCAGCTGCAGGGCAAGCGCAAGCGCAAGAAGAGCCGCCTCGGGCGCATCCTGCTGCTCGGCATCGTCGCCGCCGGGATCGCGCTGGTGCTCAGCGAGGACGCCCGCAAGAAGGTTCTCGACGCCCTCTTCGGCGCCGAGGAGGAGTTCGAGTACACGTCAACCACCAGCATCAACGGCTCGTAGCCCCGCGGGCCCGGTTCGCCCGGCCCGCGGCGTAGACTGAGTCGATGGAGGCAGCGACCAAAGAGCGCGAGCTGAGCGGGGAAAAGGCGCAGCGCATCATCGACGCGATGCGCGAGAGCGTCGCCAAGCGCGGCGCCGCCGGCTCCACCTTCGAGCACGTCGCCCGCGAGGCGGGGGTCAGCCGCGGCCTGCTGCACTACTACTTCGGCACCAAGGAGCGGCTGCTTGTCGAGGTAGTCCGCCGCGACTCCGAGATCCGCGTCGCCCGGCTCGACGAGCCGCTCGCCAAGGCCGCGAGCGTCGACGACGTGCTCGACGTGCTCGTCTCGAGCCTGACCGATCTGATCGACAACGAACCGGCCTTCTTCCTGCTGCTCTACGAGCTGTTCAGCGCCGGCCGCCGCAACCCCGAGATCCAGCACGAGGTCGGCCAGCTCTTCGACCGCACGCGCAGCCACGTCGCCGAGATCCTCGAGCAGAAGCAGCGCGAGGGCGTGCTCAAGCTGCGCTTCGACGCCGAGGCGATCGTCGCCTACCTCTTCGCGGCCGCCGACGGCTTCGCCCTGCAGGCCCTCTCCGAGCCCGGCCGCGACATCAGCGCCGCGCTCGCCGCCGGCGCCGCCTCGGCGCGCTTCCTGCTCGCCGGCGAGTAACGCGCTGGACGTTCAGCTTCGAGGGCGGTAGGCGCGAGCCGTCTCCTGCGAAGGTGTAAAGCGCCCGGGCGCTTAGGATGACGGCGTGACGGGAGACGACCTAGCTTTTGAGGGAGCTGTCAGGCAGGCGGAGATGGTGCGGGCGGGCGAGGTCTCGCCGCGCGAGTTGGTGCAGCTTTCCCTCGACCGGATCGCCCGCCTCGACCCGCAGCTCAACTCGTTCCGCAAGGTCTTCGCCGAGAAGGCGCTGCTCGAGGCCGAGCAGGCCGAGGCGCGGCTCAGCGCCGGTGACCGGCGCCCGCTGCTCGGCGTCCCGGTCGCGATCAAGGACTGCGTCGATGTCGCCGGCGACGTCACGACCTACGGGACCGACGGCTTCACCGATCCCGCCAGGGCCGACAGCGAGATCGTCCGGCGGCTGCGCGAGGCGGGCGCGATCGTCGTCGGCAAGACCCTTTTGCCGGAGCTGGCGATCTGCGGCTTCACCGAGTCGGCGACCTGGGGGGTGACGCGCAACCCCTGGGACCCGCAGCGCACCCCGGGCGGCTCGAGCGGCGGCAGCGGCGCGGCGGTCGCGGCCGGCCTGGTGCCGATCGCGCTCGCCACCGACGGGGCCGGCTCGATCCGCATCCCCGCTGCCTGCTGCGGCCTGGTCGGGCTCAAGCCGCAGCGCGGCCGGGTCTCGTTGGCGCCCGACCTGCAGCACTGGAACGGCTTATCCGCCTACAACTGCGTCAGCCGCAGCGTCGCCGACACGGCGCTATGGCTCGACATCGTCAGCGGCAGCTCGGCCGAGCCGGGCGCTCCCGCCGCGCCGCAGACGCCCTTCGTCGAGTCGGCGCGGACGCCACCCGGGAAGCTGCGGATCGCCTGGTCGACCGCGCCGCCGCGCGCCGCCGCGCCGCCGACGGTCGACGCGGTCGCCAAGGGTGCCGTCACCGACACCGCGGAGCTGCTGCGCTCGCTCGGCCACGAGGTCGGTGAGCGCGACCCGGAATGGGGCGGGATCGGCAACAGCATCACGCCGCGCTACCTGCGCGGCGCGGCCGAAGACTTCGCCCGGGTCCCGCACCCGGAGCGGCTCGAACGGCGCACCCGCGGCTTCGCCCGGCTGGGCAGGCTGATCCCGGATCGGCTGTTCGCGATGGCCCGCGCGGCCGAGGCCACCGACGCCGCCCGCGTCAACGCGATCTTCGACTCCCATGACGTTCTGGTGATGCCGGTGATGGGCGGCACCGCCCTGCCGGTACGCCGCTGGGAGGGACGCGGCGCGCTCAGCACGGTGCTCGGAATGAGCCGCTTCTATCCCTACTGCGTGCCCTGGAACCACCTCGGCAACCCGGCGATGGCGCTGCCCGCCGGCTTCGCCGCCGACGGCATGCCGCTATCGGTCCAGCTAGTCGGTCGCCCCGGCGACGAGGCAACGCTGCTCTCCCTGGCCGCTCAGCTGGAGTCCGAGCGCCCCTGGGCGGATCGCCGCCCGCCGATCTCCTAACGAAAAACCTTGCGCAGCCGGGCGATCTCGCGGATCGGGCCGCGCGGGCGGATGCGGCGCTGCAGCATCATCTTCAGCGGGTTGGCTTCCGGCTTGCCCATCGCGACGAAGTCGGCCCAGCTCGCCTCCAGGGTCAGCGTCGGGTCGGGCGCCTCGCCCGGCTCGGCCCGGGTCGAGCCGTTGTCGAGCGTCAGGTGCCACGGGTCGGCGTCGCTGAAGCGGTACTGGTAGACCAGCGGCGAGCCGTTCGCGGCCGCCGGGTCGGCGACCCGCTTGACCACGTCGAAGTAGAGGCGCTGCGTCTCCGCCGAGGCGTCGGGGACACGCTCGTTCGGCGGGCCGAGGACGCCGGCCTCCATCAGCGTCACCTGGCGCTTGGCGACTTCCTCGGCCGAGGCCTCGGGGTCGAAGGGGAAGACGCCGGGCGGCATCTCCTCGGTCGGGTAGCCGATCGTGCGCCAGCGCTGGCGGATCAGCTTCAGCCCGAAGGCGAAGATGTCCTCGAGTGAGAAGCCGTAGCACTCGGTGTACTCGCGGTCCATGTTGGGCGGGTAGAACACGGCCGGCCCGTAGGGCAGCGTTTCGCGCAGCAGCTCGATCACGGCGGCGCGGTTCTCCTCCCACCCCGGGTGGCCTTCGCCGAGCAGTTCGGCGAGGACCTTGACGCCGAAGCCGATGTGGCGCTGCTCGTCGCGGGAGACGTTGCCCATCCCGTCGCTGAAGCCGGGCATCGTTTCTTTCGAGGCGAAGAAGTCCTCGATGAAGTGCTGGCCGGGCTGGGCGAGGCTGCCCTCGACGATCAGGTGGTAGAGGGTGATCGCCTGCGCGTACTTGGGCAGCGAGCGGTCCTTGCGCAGTTCCTCCGCCATCCGGTCGAGCCGGTCGAAGACGCCGCGGTAGCCCCAGTTGAGCTGCGGCATGGTCGAGGAGAGGGTCTGCTGGATCGAGTCGCCGCCGACTCCGATCACCTCCTTGAAGAAGCGGTGGAAGAAGACCGAGTGGCGGACCTCGTCGACCTGCTGGGTGGCGAGGAAGTAGGACTGCTCCTCGGTCGGCGCGGCGTTGATGTAGGGGGCGAGGGTGTCGGCGACCCGGTCCTCGCCGTAGTAGAACATCGAGTAGATCCACATCGCCGAGCGGCGCTGCATGTCGCTCAGCGCCTCCCAGCCCTTGCGGTCCTCGGAGAAGTCGATGTCGTAGGCGCTCCAGTTGCCCTGCTCCCAGCGCTTGTAGAGGTCGACGTAGGTGACGTTGTCCATCAGGCTCTGGGATGCGACGCTCATCTCTCTCCTTTGGCTGCGCGCCCGCGGGGCGCTTCACGACGGCTTTCGATGCAGAGGTTACCGCGATCCTGGCCAGCCAGCCAGCTATCCGCTATGTGATGTGCCTCACACGCATGATTTTCTTTGCACTATTCCGCCGCCGCCCTTCGAGGACTGGAGGGTTTTTCGCCATTTTGGGGACGACTGGGAGCCGTTACCGGTCAAGCAAAAGGTCAGGTCTACGGGGAAACAGTGCCACCACCCTTGAATGCTTCGCGATATACCGCTGCGCCTCGGGGTCGATCAAACCGGCGACGCTCAGTAAATGCGCATGATCCTTGGCGAGGTCACGGGCGAAAATCGCTTCGTGGTGGGCGATCTGGTTTCTCAGCTGGAGAATGCGGGCTAGGGCTCCCCTGACCTCACTGCGCCGTCCGCCGCCGTTCGGGAATGCCTGGACGAGATGCGACCGCCAGAGGTCCTCGTAGCGCCCCGAGAAGAGAGCCGTCCAAAAGCCCAGTGTCAGCGAGGCAACCAGACGACCCCGCGTCGGCCTTCGGTTTTCGCCGACCAGTCGCCTGATCGCGTCGTTGACCTTTTCTCGGCCTTGATCCTCGAGGAATGCCGGATCCGTCAGCCAGACGTCCGTGTCGCAGATCGAAGCGACGTGATCGGCGTCTGTGGCGGGAAACTGCTGGTCGATGGCGTTGCGGAGCAATACCTCGACGTGGTGAAGGACTCCGAGGTAGGCCGCGAAACTTCCGCGTTCCATAGATACAGGGCCACCGCCGACTCGTGACTCTGATCGGCGACCGCCTTGCGATATCCGTTGAAGCGGGGTTCGCTGATCCATTTCCTTGCCTGCTCGGGGCGCATACGACTCATTTCATCGCAAATCGGCCGGACAGGGTTGCTACAGTTGGCCAGGAAGGCCCCGGTTCGCCTCTGCTTGCATGCGGCCGGGGTTTAGTCGTTGACAGCGGCGGGAGTCTCGATCTCCCGCTTGAGGATCTTGCCGGTCGGGCCCTTGGGGAGGTCGTCGAGGAACCAGACGAGGCGCGGGTACTTGTAGGCGGCGATGCGGTCCTTGACGTAGGCGCTGACCTCCTCCGGGCTCAGCTGCTCGCCCTCGATGAGGACGACGGCGGCGCCGATCTCCTCGCCCCACTCGTCGTGGGGGACGCCGACCACGGCCGCTTCGCGGATCTTCGGGTGCTCGTAGAGGACTTCCTCGACCTCGCGCGGGTAGACGTTGTAGCCGCCGCGGATGATCAGGTCCTTCTTGCGGTCGACGATGAAGAAGTCGCCGTCCTCGTCGACGCGCGCCATGTCGCCGCTGTGGAACCAGCCGCCGCGCATCGCCTCCGCGGTCGCGTCCGGGCGCCGCCAGTAGCCCTTCATGATGTTGTGGCCGCGGATCACGATCTCGCCGACCTCGCCCTGCGCGACCTCCGCGTCGTCCTCGTCGACGACCTTCATCTCGACGCCTTCGATCGGGGCGCCGATCGAGCCCGGCTTGGCTCCCTTCTCCGGGTGGTTGGAGCAGGCGACCGGGGAGGTCTCCGAGAGCCCGTAGCCCTCGAGCACGACGGCGCCGAAGGCGTCTTCGAAGCCGCGCAGGACTTCGACCGGCATCGAGGCGCCGCCGGTGATGCAGGTGCGCAGCGCCGAGGTATCGAAGCTCTCGCGCTCGGGGTGGTGGAGCAGCGCGCCGAACATCGTCGGCACGCCGTAGAAGTGGCTGACGCGGTCGCGCTGCATCGTCGCCAGCGCCTCGCCGGGCTCGAATTTGGGCACCAGGGTGAGGCAGGCGCCGGCCGCGAGCGAGGCGTTCATCGCGACCGTCTGGCCGAATGAGTGGAAGAGCGGCAGGGAGCCGAGCACGACGTCGCCGGCCTCGATCTCGCAGGTCGTGCGGCGGGTGACGTCGGCGTTGCGCCAGAGGTTGGCGTGGGTCAGCTCGGCGCCCTTCGGCTTGCCGGTCGTGCCCGAGGTGTAGAGGATGACCGCGGTGTCGTCCTCGCCGGTCTCGGCCAGGCCGGCGGTCGGCTCGCGTTCGCTCAGCGTCGCGGCGAAGGCAGCGGGCTCGACCTCGACCAGCTCGGCGCCGGCCTCGTCCGCGCCCGCCCGCGCCTCCTCGGCGAAGCCGTGCCAGGCGAGCAGCAGCCCGGCGCCCGAGTCCTCCAGGTAGAAGGCGATCTCGCGCCGCTTGAGCAGCACGTTCATCGGCACGACGACGGCGCCGGCGCGCAGCACGCCGTAGTAGGCGATCGGGAAATCGGGGACGTTGGGCAGCATCACGCCGACCCGGTCGCCGGCTGCGACGCCCTGCTCGGCCAGCAGCGTGGCGAGGCGGGCGCTGCGCTCGTCGAGCTCGGCGTAGGTCAGCTCGCTCTCACCGAGCCGGATCGCCGCCGCATCGGGCCAGCGCTCGGCGCCGGCGGTGACGATCGATGCCAGGTTCATCCCCATCCCGCGGCCAAGTCTAAGCGCTTCACTCCGCCTCGAACGCGGGTGTCGCCGCCGGGGCGCCCGCGGGCGCCGTGTTGCGCTTGCTCATCACCCAGGCGAAGCTGCCGCCGGTGACCAGCATGAAGGAGGCGTAGACCGCGGCCGGGATCGTCAGGTCCGGCGACAGCGTGGCGCCGACGGCGATCGCCAGGGCGGCGTTGTGGATGCCCAGCTCGAGCGAGATCGCGGTCGCCTGACGGTCGTTGAGGCGGGCCAGTCTCGCGATCGTGAAGCTGACCGTCATCGCGGCGACGTTGAGGGCAAGCGCGGCGCCGCCGACGGCGAGCGCGTTCTCGGCGACCGTGTCGTGCTCGCTGGCGATCGCGCCGAGGATGACCAGGCCGAACAGAATTAGGGAGACGTCACGCACGCGCGGGTAGATCGCTTCGATCGTCTCCGGATAGCGCCGGCGCAGGCTCATCCCGATCGCGACCGGGACGATCGTGATCGCGAAGACGCGGGCGACGACGCCGAGCATGCTCGCCTCGCCGAGGTCCTCGGCGCCGAAGTGAGCTGAGGCGAGGGCGAGGAAGAGGGGCACGGTGACGATCGCGCCGACGCTGCTGATCGCCGTCATCGAGACCGAGAGGGCGGTGTCCCCACGCGAGAGGTGGGTCAGCATGTTGGCCATCATTCCGCCGGGCGAGGCGCCGAGCAGGACGAGCCCGACGGCCAGCTCCGGCGGCAGGTTGAACAGCTCGGCCATCGCCAGGGCGAGCAGCGGCGAGATCAGCGCCAGGTTCAGCATCCCGATCGCGATGCCGCGCGGGGCGACGAAGATGCGCCGGAAGTCGGCCGTCGTCAGCGTCATTCCGAGGCTGCACATGATCACCGCGATCGCCGCGGGCAGGACGAGGGAGGTCAGCAGCGGGCTGTCCATCGGCTGACCCTATCCCGGCGGCACGCAGGTTGAGCGAACGATTGCTTAAGCTGCGCGCACGATGAAGACCGCGATATTGACGATCCTTGCCTGCGCCGCCCTCGCCATCGCCGGCTGCGGTGGCGACGACGACACCACGACCGAGGCGGCCGATTCGAACCAGCCGTCCGGCTCGGCCGCGGCGGAAACGAGCGGCGACGCCTCGAACCGCGGCAAACCGGCGGTCGAGGTGCCGGACGGCGAACCGCCGCAGCAGCTCGAAGAGAAAGAGCTGATCGAAGGCACCGGGGCGGAAGCCAAATCCGGCGACAAAGTCAGCGTCCAGTACGTCGGGGTCGGCTACGAAAGCGGCGAAGAGTTCGACTCGTCCTGGAGCCGCAACGAACCGTTCAGCTTCACGCTCGGCGCCGGCGAAGTGATTCCCGGCTGGGACCAGGGCGTGGCCGGGATGAAGGTCGGCGGCCAGCGCGAGCTGATCATCCCGCCCGAACTCGCCTACGGCGAAGCGGGCGCCCCACCGGCGATCGGCCCGAACGAAACGCTGATCTTCGTCGTCGACCTGGTCAAAGTCGGCTAGCGCTCAGCCGAAGATGTCGGCGGCGGTGATCGGCAGCACGCCGTCGCCACCCTTGACCTGGTCGCGAGCCGCGATCGCGTAGGAGACATCGTCGGCCAGGGCCGGCAACGCCGTCGCCTTGGCTTCCAGCCCGGCTCTGAGCGCCGTGCCATCCGCCCTGCGTGCCCACTTCGCCTCGCCGAGAAGCACGGCCTCCCTGCTGCGCCCGGCAAGCGCCACCGCATCGATCTCGACCGGCGGGGCGTCCTGCCACCAGCGGCCGATGTCGACGATCCGCTCGCCGAGCTCACCGCCCGCCGCCAGCCGCAGCAGGTGCTGCCGGAAGGCTGCCTCCCAGCGGTCGCCCATGTGGTCGTCCAGCTGCTCGGTCAGGACCGAGAGAATCTGTCCACCCAGGCCTCGGCTGATCGCGGAACGATGGCGATCGAGGACCCCGAGCCAGAAGGCGAGGAAATTGTCCGCGATCCGGTAGATGCGACGACGCGTTCTGGCCGGGTTCTCGGTGACCGGGACAAGCCGCTCGACCAGGCGCAGCTCGACCAGGCGCTCGAGCACGCGGCTGGGATCCGACCCGATCGCCTGCTCGATCTCGTTGTGCCGGGTGCGGCCGGAGGCGATCGCCCGCAGGGCCAGCCCACCGAGGCCGCCGAGGTCGCCTTCGGTCGCGAGCACGAGCCTGCCCTCGTCGAGCAGTCGGCCACCCGGGGTGCAGGCCAGCCGCAGCAGGTTTTGCTTCACGCTGCGCTCGCTGTCCCACCAGTTCAGGTAGAGCGGCACGCCGCCGACGAGGCCCCAGACGAGCGCTTTGTCGGCGGGATCGAGGCCCTTCAGCATCGCGCTCGCCTCGTGCGGTCGGAACGGGTGCAGGAGCAGGCTGAGGTCGAAGCGCCCATAGAGGGGCGCCCGCTCCTCCTGCAGGGCCTCCATTGTGCGCACGGCGGAGCCGCAGACGAGGATGCGCAGCTTGGTCTTGCCCTGAGCGCGATCCCAGAAGGCGCGCAGCACGCCCGGCAGCTCGGGGCTGCCGGCGGCCAAGTCGGGGAACTCGTCGATCACGAGCAACAGCCGCTCGCGGGTGGCCGCCGCCGCGAGCGCGTCGAGGGCGTCGTCCCAATCGGCGAAGGGTCGCTCGCCGAGATCGCGCGCCCCGAACTTGGCAACCTGCCCGGCGCTCTCGCTGAGCATCCGCAGCTCGTCGCCGGCCGGCCGGCCGGCGCCGGTGTGGAAGATCGCGCGCTTGTCGCGGGCAAACTCCTCTAGCAGCGAGGTCTTGCCAACCCGGCGCCGTCCCCAGACCAGCCCCAGCGCGGCGCCCGCCCGGTCCCACCAGGCGTTCAACGCCCCCAGCTCTTCACGGCGGTTGACGAACATGCCCAAGAGCTTACCGACATCCCACATAACCGACATCCGATGTCACCGACGTTGCATGTCAGTTACCCATAGCACCCTGTCGGTCACCGATCGGGATGATTCCGGTCGATGCCAGACTCCATCCTCGCCGAGCGCCTCACGGCGCAGGGTCTCTCTGGCCCGCCGCTGCCTGACGCCGTCGCTGTCGCCGAGCGCCTGCTCGCTGTGCAGGGGCAGGACCCGCGCGGGTTCCGGCTCGCGGTCCGCGCTCGGACCGAGGGCTTGAGCGCGGCTGATGTCGAGCGGGCGCTGGCAGGACGGGAGTTGGTCGTCACCTGGCTCAACCGGGGCACGCTGCACCTTGTGCGCAGCGAGGACTACCCGCTGCTGCAGGCGCTGACCGCGCCGCCGTTGTTCACCTCCTGCAAGCGGCGCCTACGCCAGGAGGGGGTAGGCGAGGCGGTGGCGGAGCTGGCCCTGAAGACGATCGAGCGGGCCCTCGCCGACGACGGGCCGCTGCCGCGGCAGCAGCTGCGCGAGCGACTCGACTCCGCCGGCGTGCCGACCGAGGGCCAGGCGCTGATCCACCTGCTCTTTCTCGCCGCGGTGCGCGGGCTCGTCGTGCGCGGCCCGATGATCGGCAAGCAGCACGCCTACGTGTTGACGCGCGAGTGGCTCGGCGAGGCAGCGGCGATCGAGCGGGATGTCGCGCTGGCCGAGCTGGCGCGTCGCTACCTGGTCGGTCACCAACCGGCGACCGACCGCGATCTCGCCAGGTGGGCCGGCCTGCCGTTGCGCGACGCGCGCGCCGGGCTGGCGGCGATTGCCGCCGAGCTGGAGGAGGGGGAGGGCGGGCTGGTGCGGCTGAAGAAGCGTCCCGCAGACGGGGATATCCCACCCCCGCGGCTGCTCGGCGCCTTTGACCCGGTCCTACTCGGCTGGACCTCGCGCGAAGACGTGATCGGGCGCCACACGAGCCTGGTCACCCGCAACGGAATCTTCCACCCGTTCGCGATGGCGGGCGGACGCGCCGTCGCCAGGTGGGGCTTCCCAGCCGGCAAGGTGAACCTGCAGCCGCTCGAGCGCCTGCCCGCCGCGGTCGCGGCCGCACTGGAGGTCGACGCCGCCGACATCGCCCGCTTCCTGACCGCTCCCTAACTAATCGCAATATTGTTCCGTCTATGCGACTTCTGGCCCGTGAGAGCAACATCAAAGGCAGCCTGTTCTCCCGGCTCGTGGCCGACGTGTTCTTGGCCTTGGGGTACGAGGACCCACGACTCAACATCCAGAAAGCGGGAAGAGAGGTAGATGTTGTTGCTCGGCATCGAGTCGAGCCAAAATATGCAATCGCCGAGTGTAAGGCGACGAAGAATCCGATTGGTGGTGCGGATCTGAACAAGTTTGCGGGGGTGCTTCAGGCAGAGGAAAGTGCGAAAGGCGAGGATGCCGTCCAGGGCTACTTCATCTCGCTGAGTGGCTTTACCGAAGCCGCCATGGAGCAGGAGGCAGGGTTCAGCAGCCCTCGCTTTGTCTGCCTCGACGGCCTCGACGCCCAGCATCAACTCGTTGCTGGATTGACTGTGGTGTCACCGCAAAGGGTGGGCGAGATCGTGGGCGGCCTGATGGCCGAATCGAAGTTGGACACGCTTGTTGTCAGGCCGCCTGAGCTTGTTGGCCATGCGCTGGGATGGATTTGGCTGTCCGTCCTGGAGCGTGATCACGCTCCAACCTATTTTTCGCTTGTTCATGCAGACGGGCAACCACTCTCACCGGGCATAGCGGAGCGGTTCTCTGCATATTCGGACGGTGTGACTGGGGCGACGCTGGGCGATCTGGGCTATCTAGCGCCCAAGGAGACGAAACATCGCGATTCGACCAGGGTGGCTGAGAGGCGATATCGCGACTATCTCATGGCTGAGCTTGGAGACATCACGCTGGAGGGCTTGCCGGCTGACGAGGATGCCGGTGTGAAGCGAATAGCCCTGGAAGATCTATATGTGCCCCTTAGGGTGGAACGGCTGGAGGAGGGGAGCGGTGCAACCTTCGGGGGTCGGCGGGAGACCGCCGGGTGGGACGGCCGGGAGGAGGGAGCGGGGGAGCCCGAGTCGATCGGGTGGGTGCTGACTCACTCGCGCCGCTTGGCGGTGCTCGGTGCGCCGGGCTCAGGAAAGTCGACCTTGATCAAGCGACTGGCAGTTGCATACGTCGACGAGTCGCATCGAGATCGTGTCAACGATGAGTTGCCTGATCGAGGCTGGCTACCACTGTTGATTCGCTGCCGCGATCTGGGTACCGATCAGCGTGAGATGTCTTTTCGCGAAATCCTTGACGACACGCCACGAAGGGGGGAGTTCCCAGAGTTGGCGGAAAGCTTCGCGGAACTAATCGCCAACGCTCTCCAGAGCGGACAGATCCTGTTGTTGATAGATGGGTTGGACGAGGTCTCCGATGCCGGAAATCGGCTGGCGTTCGTTCGGAAGATGAGGACGTTTCTGTCGGTGTATCCAAACGTCGGGTTGCTAGTCACTTCTAGGGAGCCAGGATTCCGTAGCGTGGCCGGTGCCTTGTCGTCGATCTGCACGTGGTATAGGTTGGCCGAGTTTGTAGACACAGACATTCACCAGCTTACGAAGGCATGGCATGCGACGGTTGTTGGGCGTTCGCCGAAAGTTGCCGGAGAAGCGGAGGAGCTGGCCCAGACGATTGTGGCCACGGACAGGGTCAGGCGTCTGGCAAGGAACCCCCTATTGCTGACCACCCTGTTGCTAGTGAAGAGATGGGTTGGCGATCTTCCCCGTAAGCGTACGGTCCTGTACGAGAAGGCCATCGAGGTGCTGCTGATGACGTGGAATGTTGCAGCTTATGAGCCAATAGCCCAAGACGAGGCGATTCCACAGCTGGCATTTGTCGCTCATTCGCTCACCGAGCGAGGCGTCCAGAGCGTCAGCGCGGTCGAACTAACTGACTTGTTGAATGAGGCCCGCAGCCAGATGCCCGAGGTGCTCGGATTCGCACGGACGTCGGTGGTGAAGTTTGTAGAGCGAATCGAGGGTAGGAGCAGCTTGCTGATCATGACGGGGCATGTCGAGGAACGAGGCAGGCTGGTCCCAGTCTACGAGTTCCGTCACCTTACGTTTCAGGAGTATCTAGCCGCCTTGGCCCTCGTGGAGGGGTTTTACAGTGGTCACCGTGACGGGGATCGCTTGGCGGGTCGACTAGCGTCTCACGTTTCAGATCCGCAGTGGTTTGAAGTCCTAACCCTGGTGAACGTATTGGCTGGGCGCTCTGCCGGAGATGTGATTGCCGCAATCCTCTGCTCAGGGAGGGAGGCGCTCGATCCGTCCTCACCTACGCACGCCAAGCGCCTTCTTGGCAGGGCCTTGGCGGACGAGGTCCAAATGCCTCCTGGGCACGTGAGTGATGCCGCCTTTGCCTTCGGTCGCCTTTCCGGCGAGCCCGATCCCGAAATCGAGGAGCTCGTCGTCGAGATTCTCGAGGGTCGGTACGGCGATGCGTTCAGGGCAACGGTGGAGGCTGGCTACCGAGACGATTCCAGACCGCACTTCGCGGAATTCGCGCACGTTTATGCGAGCTGTCTCGAAAGCCGCCTGCCGAGCGCATTCCCGGAGGCCGCACGGGCACAACTGATTGGCAAGGCGATCCAATCGGACGATGAGGGCGCCGCGGCGGCGGCGGCGATGGAAGCAGCAGTGTGGGGGCGCCAGCTCTGGGAGGAGGGGTGGGTCGGTGTCCCGACTATGCTCGAACCGATGCGAATGTGGGCTGGCCAGCTCACGAAGCTATGCGAGATCGGCCGACCTTACGTCGCATTCGCGGCGGTGTCGGCTTTGGCCTGGGTCGGGCGCTTGGATTTGATCGATATCGAGGATCGACTCAGGGTCTTCCCGGCGCTCCTCGCGCTCTGGCGGCATAGTTGGTGCCCTCAGGCTCAGTTGCAGGCTGCGTGGGCAATCACGTGTCTTTCCCCCGTTGAACGGTCGCTGGCGCCCTTTGGTGCGCCCGACGTCGAACTCTGCTCGTTTCTCGAAAATCAGAGCGACATCTTCGATCGAAAACTCGAGCGGAGGGCTGATCGAGCTCGGGCGGCCTTGACCGTGGCGTACTACTTTGGCGAGCCTTGGTCTGATCGGGAGATTGCGCGGAGGATAAAGACCCTCCCGAAGACCGGTGACAACGACAGGCGTTCGGCGCGTCTGCCAGAGCTAACCTGAGTCAACTCTCGGCCGAACCAGCCCCGGGTTCCTCTGCACCACCATCGAGTTTGATCGGCGCGCTGATCGAGCCGCTCGGCAGGTCCAGCCGCGGTACATGCGCAGCAGCACCAGCACGCCGACCAGCCCGGCCAGGGCCGAAGACGCCTCCTCGGCGGTGCTGCGGATTCCGTGTAAGCGGCAAAGGGTCCTCCACCGACTTGGCGACCAGACGGAAGTCCCCGATCCCGAAACGGGCTGGCTTTCACGTGAGGAACTCCACGAGCGGAGTCCCGTCGCCGCCGACCAGGAGCTTGCGGGCGGGGCCGAACGACTCCTCGAAGGCTGCCATGCCCGGCAGCCCGCCGCCGTGTCGGCCGCTCTTCACCTCGATCGTGGTCAGCTGCTTGCCGCGTTCGACGACGAAATCGACCTCCTTGCCCCGGTTGCGCCAGTAGAGGATCTCGGCCCGGGGATCGCGAGTCGCGACGAGATGGGCGCCGACGGCGGTCTCGACCAAACGTCCCCAGTGCTCGCGATCGGCGCGGGCCTCGGCGTACGTCCTGCCCGAGGTAGCCGAGACGAGCGCCGTGTCGAGCGCGATCAGCTTCGGCGTCGAACGCCGCTGCCGCACCTTCCCGGACGCGAACTTCTCGAGCCCGAGGGCGAGTCCGGCTGCCGCGAGGAGGTCGAGATAGTGGGCGAGGGTGGTGGTGTTTCCGGCGTCCTGGAGTTGGCCGGTCAGCTTCTGGTAGGAGACGATCTGACCGGAGTAGTCGCAGACGAGGCGGAAGAGGCTGCGCAGCAGCGCCGGCTTGTCCACCCGCGTGAGCAGCAGCAGATCGCGGGAGATCGTCGTCTCGACGATCGAGTCGAGCACGTAGGCAGCCCAGCGCGGCTCGTCCTCGATCAATCCCGCCGAGCCCGGATAGCCACCGAAGTAGATGAACTCGTCGAAAGTCAGCCCGAAGGCGTCGCGCATCTCGCCAAAGGACCAGTGCGGCGCCCGGATCAGCTCGAAGCGCCCGGTCAGGCTCTCGCCGAGGCCGCGCTGGACGAGCAGCGCCGCCGAGCCGAGCAGGACGACCCGGAGGGGAAGCTCGCCGCGGCGATCCTCGTCCCAGAGGCGCTTGACCGTCTCGGCCCAGCCGGTGACCTTCTGGATCTCGTCGACGGCAAGGATCGCGCCGCCGCGTCGATCCCTCGCCAGCCGCCGCCCCTCTTCCCATTGCGCCTCGAGCCAGGCTGCGTCGCGCAGGGCCGGATCGTCAGCGCTGGCGTAGTGGCTCGGCTGGTCCACGATTCGCAGGGCCTGCCGCACGACGGTCGTCTTGCCGACCTGCCGCGGCCCGCTCACCACCTGGATCCGCGTGGCGTCCTCCGCCAGCCGGGCGGTGAGCACGGCGAGGATCGGTCGCCTGTATGTCTGCGAATCACTCACGACACTGAGTGATTTTACTCAATGTACTGAGTGATTTGCAACCAGGCGCCCTCCCCAAGGCGGTTCCGCGGAACCGCCGGTTCGCTGAAGCCTGTCTGTCAGCCCAGCTTCGGGCTCTGCCAGGGCTGTGCCAGGCGGTTGGCCAGCTCGTCGGCGAGGCCCTCGATCGGGACTCGGGTCTGCTCGAGGGAGTCGCGGTCGCGCAGGGTGACGGTGTCGTCCTCCATCGTCTGGTGGTCGACGGTGATCCCCCAGGGGGTGCCGATCTCGTCCTGGCGGCGGTAGCGCTTGCCGATGTTGCCGCCTTCGTCGTACTCGGCGGGGACGCGGCGGCGGACCTCCTCGAAGATCGCCCGCGCCTTCTCCGGCATGCCCTGCTTGGAGAGCAGGGGCAGGACGGCGACCTTGACCGGGGCGAGGCGGGGGTGCAGGCGCAGCACCGTGCGCGGGCGACCCTCGACCTCCTCGACGTCGTAGGCGTCGACCAGGAAGGCGAGCGTGGCGCGGTCGGCGCCGGCGGCCGGCTCGATCACGTGCGGCGTGTAGCGCTCCTTCGTCTGCTGGTCGAAGTACTCGAGCTTCTCGCCGCTGAACTCGGCGTGCTGTTTGAGGTCGAAGTCGCCGCGGTTGGCGATCCCCTCCAGCTCCGACCAGCCGATCGGGAAGAGGTACTCGATGTCGCTCGTCGCCGAGGAGTAGTGCGAGAGCTCGTCCTCGCCGTGGGCGCGGACCCGCAGCAGCTCGGGGCGGATGCCGAGCTCCGTGTACCAGCGCTCGCGCTCGTCCATCCAGGCTTGGTGCCACTTTTCCGCCTCGGCGGGGGGGACGAAGAACTCCATCTCCATCTGCTCGAACTCGCGCGTGCGGAAGATGAAGTTGCCCGGCGTGATCTCGTTGCGGAACGACTTGCCGATCTGGGCGATCCCGAAGGGCGGCTTCTTGCGGGCGAAGCCGAGCACGTTCTTGAAGTTGATGAAGATGCCCTGCGCGGTCTCCGGCCGCAGGTAGACCTCCGAGCCCTCGCCCGCGACCGGGCCGACGTGGGTCTCGAACATCAGGTTGAACTGGCGCGGCTCCGAGAGCTCGCCGCCGCACTCCGGGCAGTGCAGCTCGGCCTCGGGGTCGCCGCCCGCGGCCTCGACCGCCTCGCGCAGATGGTCCTCGCGCCAGCGCCGCTTGCACTCGCCGAGGCACTGGACCAGCGGGTCGGTGAAGCCCTCGAGGTGGCCCGAGGCCTCCCAGACCCGCGGGTGTTGCAGGATCGCCGAGTCGAGCGCGACGATGTCGTCACGCTCCTGCAGCATCGCCCGCCACCACTCGGCCTTGACGTTGTTCTTCAGCAGCACCCCGTAGTGGCCGTAGTCGTAGGTCGAGCCGAGCCCGCCGTAGATCTCCGAGGAGGGGAAGACGAAGCCGCGCCGCTTGCACAGGGCGACGATCTCGTCCATCGTCGCCAGGTCGGGCTGGGCGGTCATCGGAGGAAACGTATAGGGCGGAGCCGGAGCGCCGCCGCTCTGTCGCCGGGCGCCTGGCTTGGCGACTGCGATAATCCCCGGCCGCATGCCGATCTACGAGTACAAGTGCGCCAAGGGGCACGTCTTCGACGTGATCCAGCGGATGGCCGACGAGCCGCTCACCGAGTGCCAGGAGTGCGGCGCCCCGGCCGAGCGTGTCCTCCACCCGGTGGCGATCCACTTCAAGGGCAGCGGCTTCCACAACACCGACTACGCGAAGAAGAAGACCGGGAGCAACGGAAGCTCTTCAGAGGGCTCAAAGGACTCCTCTGACTCGAAGAGCTCTGACTCAAAGAGCTCGGATTCGAAGCCAAGCGACTCGAAAGCTCCCGCCAAAGCGGAGTAGGCGATGGGAGGGACGGCGGCGAGACGACCCCGCCGTCCCCTACCCCAGCAGCTTCTTGACGGCGCGCCGCCGCTCGGAGTCCGGCACTTCGATCGACGCGCCCGGGCCTTCCGAGCAGCCCGAGTTGGCGCCCTCGCAGAGCACGTCGGCTTTGCTGTCGCCGCCGATCGCGGCGGCGAGGACCAGCTGCGGCATCGTCAGCAGCCCCATGTCGCTGACGAAGGCCTTCGGGGCGTTCCAGCCGATGATCGGCCCGCGGACGAAGTTGTAGGGGAGGCGCAGGGGGTCGGTGAGGCGGCCCTTGATGCCGCTGATCACCGCCTGCTGGGCCGCCGCCCGGTCGAAGTCGTCGTAGCCCAGCGTGAAGGCGCTGGCGCCGGGCCCGGGGCATTCGCTCGGCTTGCGGATGCGCGAGTAGATCAGCGCCTTTTCGCCGTCGAGCGTGTTCTCGCCCTTGCCGAGCCGCAGGGTGCCGCCGCCCTGGCCGCCCCCGGCGCCGCCCGAGATGTCGGCGCAGAGCTTCCGCGGCACGTCGACGACGACCCCGCCGACGGCGTCGATCAGGTCTTCGAAGCCGGTGAAGTCGACGATCGCGACGTGGTCGATCTCGGTCCCGAGGAAATCCTCGACCGCTTCGATCTGCGCCCCGGCGCCGCCGAAGGAGTAGGCGCCGTTGATCTCCTGCGGGCTCTGGCCGGGGATCTCGGCGTAGGCGTCGCGCGGGATCGAGAGTTTGCGGAAGGCGCCGCCGCCGGCGTGGATCAGCATCAGCGTGTCGGCGCGGAACTGGCCGGCGGTGCATTCGCCGTGCGGGGCATCGCCGTGCGCCTGCTGCTCGTAGCACTCCTCCGAGGGCACGCCGACCGGCTCGTTGCTGTCGGGCGGGCGGGCGTCGGTGCCGATCGCCAGGATCGTCTGCGAGTCGAAGAGCAGCAGCGGGTTGCCGTGCAGGGCGGATTTCGCCTCGCCGGAGAGCTTGAAGGACTGCAGCTGGGCGGAGACGGCGAAGGCGAGGAAGCTGAGCAGGATCCAGCCCGCGGCGGCGATCCCGACCCATTTCAGCGCCCGGCGCAGGCCCGGCCGCGGCCGGCGCGGGCCGCGCTCGCGGCGCGGGCGGCCGGGGCGCCCGGGCAGCTTCGGCGCCCGCCACTCGCGCTCGCGCAGGCTGGAGAGGTCGGGCTTGCGGAAGCGCGAGAAGAGCCCCCGGCGGGCTCGGTAGACCTTGTAGTCGGGCGGTCCTTGCGGCCGCTGCTCGTCATCGTTGCCCATGAAAGACCGGAGTCTCTCCGAAAATCCTCGCGCACGTCTGACGGCGGCGGACACTTCGCGGTGCGGCGTCCTCGGTCGGCCAAATAGCTCTGCTATTCGGCCTCCCTGCGTCCTTGCCCCGCTCGGTCCGGCGCACGTCAGACGCACACGCCGATTTTCAGAGAGACTCCAGGAATCATGCCGATGTCCGCGGTCGCCCGCGAAACCAGCCCCGAGTGGAGATGAGCCGGCCGCAAGCTATCGGCGTCGATCTGGGTGGGACGAAGATGCTGCTCGGCGTCCTCGACGGCGACTCGAGGACCGTCTGGGAGAGCCGCGAGCGCTCCGCCGGCGAGGGCGAGGAGGCGCTGGTCGAGCTGCTTGTCCGCGAGGTCGAAGAGGCGCGCGCCGAGCACCCCGGGGTCGAGGCGATCGGGATGGGGATCCCGGCGACGATCGACCACGCCAGGGGCCTCGCGGTGGCCGCCGTCAACCTGCCGATCGAGAACCTGCCGATCCGCGACCTGGTCGCCGAGCGGACCGGCCTGCCGACCTTCGTCGACAACGACGCCAACGTCGCCGCGCTCGCCGAGCACCGCTCCGGCGCCGCCCGCGGGACCGCGAACGCGGTGATGCTGACGATCGGCACCGGGATCGGCGGCGGTCTGATCCTCGGCGGCGAGATCTACCGCGGCTCGACCGGCGCCGGCGCCGAGCTGGGCCACATGGCGATCCAGATGGACGGCCCCGGCTGTCAGGGCAACTGCCCCAACCGCGGCTGCGTCGAGGCGCTCGCCTCCGGCACCGCGCTCGGCCGCGAAGGCCTGGCGGCGGCGGAAGGCCATCCCGACTCCGCCCTCGGCGAGCTGCTCGCCGCGGGGGGGACGGTCGACGGCAAGGCGGTCACGGTCGCGGCGCAGGACGGCGACGGGACCGCGATCGAGGTCTTCGACCTGGTCGGCGGCCGGCTCGGCGTCGCCCTGGCCAGCTACGCCAACATCTTCGAGCCGGAGACGATCGTGATCGGCGGCGGTGTGGTCGCCGCCGGCGAGCTGCTGCTCGGCCCGGCCCGGCGCGAGCTGGAAGCGCGGGCGCTGCGGCCGATGAACCGGACCCCGGTCGTCGCCGCCGAGCTGGGCGAGGATGCCGGCATGATCGGCGCCGCGGAGATGGCCCGGGCCGAACTGGGCAAGGCCGGCTGATGCCGGGCCTGCTGGTCGTCTGCCCGACCCCGATCGGCAACCTCGACGACATCACGATCCGCGTCCGCGACGCCCTCGTCGCCGCCGACTACATCGCCTGCGAGGACACCCGCCGCAGCGGCGGCCTGCTCGACAAGCTCGGCATCCGCCCGGCGCCGCAGCTGATCTCGATCCACGAGGGCAACGAAGCGCCGCGGGCGATCGAGCTGGCGCAGCGGATCGAACGCGGCCAGACCGTCGCGCTTGTCTCCGATGCCGGCATGCCGGCGATCTCCGACCCCGGCTTCCGCCTGATCCGCCGCTGCATCGAGCGCAACCTCGACGTCACCGTCCTGCCCGGTCCCTCGGTGGTCCCGGTGGCGCTGGTCGCCTCCGGCCTGCCGACCGACCGCTGGCGCTTCGAGGGCTTCCTGCCGAAGCGCGCCGGTGAGATGGAGCGCGTGCTGCGCTCGACCGAGACCGTCGTCGCCTTCGAGTCGCCGCGCCGCATCGGCGACTCGCTGGCCGCCCTGGCGGCGATCGCCGCCGACCGTCCGGCCGCCGTCTGCCGCGAGCTGACCAAGGTCCACGAGGAGGTCTCGCGCGGCAGCCTCGGCGAGCTCGCCCGCCGCTTCCGCGGCGACGTCAAGGGGGAGATCGTGCTGGTCATCGCGCCGGCCTCCGCCGACGACCACGACAAGGACGTCGGCTTCGCGGTCGACGCGCTGCGCCACCTGGTCCAGTCGGGCGCCCGGCCGCGTGCCGCCGCCGGCGTCGTCGCCGCCCTCACCGGCACCCGCGCCAACGACCTCTACCGTGCGTTGACGGGCCGCGAGCCGCGCAAGTGATCGATTAGCCTCGCGCTCGATGGCTTACTACGTCACGACGCCGATCTACTACGTCAACGCCGAGCCCCACCTGGGGCACGCCTACTCGACGATGGCCGCCGACGTGCTCGCCCGCCACATGCGTCAGCGCGGCGAGGACGTTTTCTTTCTCACCGGCACCGACGAGCACGGCGAGCCGATCGAGAACGCCGCCGAGCGCGAGGGTGTGACGCCGCAGGAGCTGGCCGACCGCAACGCCGCCAAGTTCGAAGCGCTGATGCCGATCATTGACGCGACCAACGACTTCTTCATCCGCACCTCCGACCCGCGCCACGCCGAGCGGGTCGCCGCGATCATGCAGCGCGTCTACGACAACGGCTGGGTCGACAAGGGCACCTGGGAAGGCTGGTACTGCCCGCGCTGCGCCGACTTCAAGACCGAACGCGAGCTCGGCCCCGGCCAGACCTGCCCGATCCACGAGATCGCGCTGGAGAAGCTGCGCGAGGAGAACTGGTTCTTCCGCCTCTCCGCCTTCCAGGCCCAGCTCGAAGGCCTCTACGAGGAACGGCCTGACTTCGTCGTGCCGGACTTCCGCCGCAACGAGGCGGTCGCCTTCATCAAAGGGGGGCTCGAGGACGTCTCGCTCTCGCGTCCAAAGCTGAAGTGGGGGATGCGGCTGCCGTGGGACCCCGAGCAGCGCATGTACGTCTGGTTCGACGCCCTGCTCAACTACGTCACCGCGCTCGGCTTCGCCCGCGAGGGCGAGGACCTGACCGCGCGCTACTGGCCGGCCGACCTGCACGTGATGGCCAAGGACATCCTCAAGTTCCACGCGGTGATCTGGCCGGCGCTGCTCTGGGCTGCGGACCTCGAGCCGCCGAAGCGGATGGCGATCCACGGCTATTTGATGATGGGCGAGAAGAAGATGTCGAAGTCGCTCGGCAACGTGCTCGACCCCTTTGTTGCGATCGAGCGCTTCGGCGCCGATGCGCTGCGCTTCTACTGCTTCCGCGAGGTCAGCTTCGGGGGGGACGGCTCGATCTCGACGGCGGGCTTCGAGGCCCGCTACGAGACCGAGCTGGCCAACGACTTCGGCAACCTCGCCAGCCGCGTGCTGGCGATGGTCGAGCGCTACCGCGACGGCGTCGTCCCGCCCGCCCAGGTCGACGCCGTGCTGGAAGAGGACTTCGAAGGCGCGCTCGGGCGCTTCAGCGAGCTGCTCGACCGGGCCGAGCTGACCCAGGCCCTGGAGGTCGTCTGGACCCTGGTCCGCAGGCTCAACCGCTACGTCGAGGAGACCCGCCCCTGGGAGCTGGCCAAGGACGAGGCCGACCCCGAGCGCCTCGACGAAGTCCTCTACAACCTCAGCGAGGGCCTGCGCGTGGTCACCCTCCTGCTGGTTCCCTACCTGCCGCGGACCAGCGAGCAGCTGCTCACGGCGCTCGGCGAGGACTCACGCGAGCTCAGCGACCTCGGCTCCCACCCCGGCGGCCAGAAGGTCGAGCGAGTCCCGCCGCTCTTCCCCAAGATCGAGACGCCGGCCTGAGCTTCCGCTGTTAGTTATGCATCTATAGGAGGCATAAGTAACAGCGGAACGCCTACCGCAACGCCCTCAGGCCGAGCCGCCGGCGCCAGTCGCGGGCGTTGGCGGCGCGGGCTATGCGGCCGACTAGGCCGTGGCGGGTCTTGGTGTACGGGTACCAGGTCGGCTCGCGCTTGCCGCCGAAGCGGGCGACGATCACCGAGCCGGGCCGGCAGTACTTCTTGATCCCGTACTCGCCGTGGCGGAAGCCGATCCCCGACTCCTTCCAGCCGCCCATCGGCACGTCCATCAGCACGTAGTTGACGATCACGTCGTTGACGTTGACTGCGCCCGCCTCGATTCGCCGCCCGACCTGCTCGGCCCGCTGCTTCTCGCCGAAGACCGAGGCGGCGAGGCCGTAACGGGTGTCGTTGGCGAAGTGCAGCGCCTGCTCGGAGTCGCGCACCTTCATCACGCAGACCACCGGGCCGAAGGTCTCGTCGCGCATCACCGTCATCGAGTGGTCGACGTCGACCAGCACGGTCGGTTCGAAGTAGTCGCCCGGGCCCTCGACCGCCTTGCCGCCGGTCGCCGCCCGCGCGCCTTTCGCGATCGCGTCCTCGACCTGCGCTTCGACGATCGCCCGCTGGTTGGGCGAGGTCATCGCGCCGACGTCCTTGGCCGGCGCCTTGCCGTCGGCGCCCTGGCGCAGCGCCCCGACCGCCTTGGTCAGCTTGGCGACGAACTCGTCGTAGACAGGCTCCTCGACGTAGATCCGCTCGACCGAGAGGCAGACCTGGCCCGAGTTGAACATGCCGCCCCAGGTGGCGGCGTTGGCGGCGCGGTCGATGTCTGCGTCGTCGAGCACGATCATCGGGTCCTTGCCGCCGAGCTCGAGGCTGACCGGGGTCAACGTCTCGGCGGCTCGCGCCATCACCTTGCGGCCGGTGCGGTCGGAGCCGGTGAACTGGACGAAGTCGACGTTGTCGACCAGGGCGCCGCCGGTCTCGCCGGTCCCGTGCGCGCAGTCGAACACGTCGGGGCCGCCGATCTCGCGCTTCCAGGCGTCGACGATCTCGGCCAGGCCGAGCGGCGTGAACTCGGACGGCTTGACGACGACCGCGGCGCCCGCCTGCAAGGCGGGGATCGCGTCGCCCAGCGCCAGCGCCAGCGGGAAGTTCCAGGGGCTGATCACGCCGACCACCGGGTAGGGCCGGTACTGGACCATCAACTTCTTCGTGGCCGCCAGCGGCGAGTGCGGGCGGACCGTTTCGTCGCCGATGAACTTCTCCGCCTTGCTGCCGTAGAAGTTGATCAGGTCGGTGAGGTAGATCGTCTCGGCCGAGGTGTCGCCGCGGACCTTGCCGGTCTCCGCCTGCATCGTGTCGAGCACCCGCTCGTGGTTGTCGAGCAGCCAGTCGCGCAGCCTGCCGAGCCAGCGGTAGCGGCCCTCGTTGCCGAGCGCCTCCCACTCGGCCTGGTTGCCGCGCACCCGCGCCACGGTCGCCGCGACGCGCTCCGCCGAGGCGACCTCGACGCTGCCGATCGCCGCGCCGGTCGCCGGGTTGAGGACCTCGATCCGCTCCGGGGCGCCGCCCTCGGAGGCGGCGCCGTTCGCCGCCTGGTCCACCTTCGGTGCCGTTCCGCTCTCCACCTGACCGCTCCCTTCAAGAATTTGGCTGGTCAGCCAAGGGTAGCCGCTAGGGCATCTAGCGCGGGACCAGGCGGTATACCGGGCCCTCCAGCGAGGTCACGTAGATGCGGCCGCGGGTGTCCTCGCCGAACGAGCTCGGGGTGGAGACGCTGAGGCCGAGCTTGCGGTCGTTGCTCGCCCGCCGCAGGTGGGGGACGAGGCTGCGCAACTCGCCCTCGCAGAGATCGGCGTAGACGTAGCGCTTGTAGAGGGAGCGCAGGCGCCGGTCGCGGACGACGTAGCCGCCGATGATCGTGCAGCTGCCGCCGCGGCTGTGCGGGTAGGCGAAGATCGGCTTGACGGTGCCGCCGGGGTCCGGCGTGCCGCTGTTGGCGCCGCGGTAGGGGCCGAACCCCTCGAAGGCGTCCCAGCCGAAGTTGGCGCCGCGCGCCGCGGCCACCGGCAGGTAGTTGAGCTCCTCGAAGCGGTCCTGGCCGACGTCGCCGATCGCGATTCGCGGCTGTCCGGGCCGGGTCACCGTGTCGAAGGAGAAGCGGTACGGGTTGCGCAGCCCGGAGCTGTAGATCTGCGTCTGCGCCCCGGCCCGCCGCGGGTCGATGCGCAGCAGCTTGCCGAGCCGGCTGCGCGGGTTCTGGGCGTTGTTCGGCGGGTCGCCGCCGGAGCCGCCGTCGCCCGTCGCGAAGTAGAGCTGCTCGCCGAGGAACTGCAGCTGGCCGCCGTTGTGATTCGAGTTCTCCCTGTGCGGGATCTCGACCACGGCGCGGCGAGTGCCCCGCGCGGCACGCGTCGCGCTCCTGCGCCTGAACTCGTCGATCCTGATATCCCCCTGCGGATCGGTGTAGTAGACGTAGAAGCGGCCGCTGCTCCGGTAGTCGGGAGGGAAGGCGATCGAGAGCAACCCGCGCTCGCCGCCGAAGGAAACCAGGCCGCGGATGTCGAGAAACGCCCCCCGCACCCGCCGCCCACCGCGCAAAACCCGCACCCGCCCTTCCTGCTCAACCACAAACAGCAGCCTGGGAAACCCAGGCGCCCCGGCGACATACACCGGCGACTCGAACTTCCCGACCTGCTTGAGTCCCACGCCGGTGAGCGGAGTGCGCTTCGAAGTCGTTTCAGGAGGGTTGGCTTCGCCGCAGGCCGGGATGGCGAGCATAAGGGCGACGCAGACGACGATGATTGATTTACCTCTCACGATCTCCGAACAAAATTAGCGCGAGACCGGGGAGGGCGAGGACCAAGCGAGGCGGTCACGACACGACTTCCGCGTAGCGGCGCTACGCGGAACGTCGGGGAGGGGCCGAATCGCGCAGCGTCATCGCTCTCATCCGGGCCGCGATAATTTTGTTCGGAGATCGAAGTTAAGTGGAGGGCCTGCCCGGATACCCTCTTACCGGTTTGCTTCAGTCGGGTCCCGCGGCGCCGGCACCACTTCGCCGTTGTCCCTGACCACCGTTTCCGGCGGAACCTCGGTGATCCGCACCGTGAAGGTGCCGCCGGGGGTGGCGCCCCCGGCCGTCTTCGCCTTCGCCTTGCCGCTGGGCCCGGCGGCGATCTCGAAGCGCAACCTGTGGTTGCCGGTGCGGACCGCGATCAGCTTCCAGACCGCCTCGGTCGTCGCCCCCGCCTTCAGCGGGCCGAAGTTGAAGGTCTTGTAGCTGGCGGTTTCGGCGCCGGCCCGCCGCGACGAGCCGTCGACTTTCGGGTAGTCCGCGGCCAGCACCCAGATCGGCCGGTCCGGCTGGGCAAGGCCCGGTTCGGGGCTGCGGTAGCCGAACGGCAACCTCGAGTTGTCGCCCTGCTCGCCGCCGGTCGAGAAGGTCATCGTCAGGGCCGGCAGCGTCTCCTCGCCGCTGTTGCGCACGCCGACGCGCAGCAGCGTCGTTTCACCGAGCCGCTGGCGGGCCGGCAGCTCCGCGGTGACGACCTCGACCGGGTAGGCGCCCGCCGCTTCGGTCGCCGCGGGGGGCGAGTCGTCCCCGCCGCAGGCGGACAGCAGGATGGCCAGCGCCAGGGCGAGCACGCTCGCCACGGCGGCGCCGCTGCGGGAACGCCCGGGCTGTCTGCGGTTCCCCCCCAAATCCGCCGGAACATACCACGGGGTTTCCGCCTCTCCGCGGGGCCCGAACCTCGCTGCTGCGGGGTTAGCCGGATCTCAACACTGGGCTAACCGAGGCCGCTGGCGCATCCCATAGACTGATCGCACGGAGCAGGGACCGCCCGATGTGGTCCCGCCGTGCCGGAGGAGGAGATGGAAGCAGCCGCATCGATAGGCAGGAGGTTCGCTCCCGCCAAGTCGTTCTTCGAGCAGGTCGGGGACATGATGATCCTCACCGCGCGGACGATCGTCTCTGCGATCAAGCCGCCCTACCCCTACGGCGAGGAGTTCATCGGCCAGTTCCTGTTTGCCCTGCAGCTCTGCTGGTTCCCGCTGCTCGTCTCGACCGTCGCCTTCGGCTTCGGCGCGCCGGGGCTGCAGGCGGCCAACTTCCTCACCCTGTTCGGCTCGCTCGACCGGCTCGGCGGCTTCTTCGTGCTTGCCTCGATCCGCGAGTTCGCCCCCTTCGTCACCGCCGTCGTCGTCGCCGGCGTCGCCGGCACCGCGATCACCGCCGACCTCGGTGCCCGCAAGATCCGCGAGGAGCTCGACGCCCTGCAGGTGCTCGGCGTCGACCCGATCAAGAACCTCGTCGTGCCGCGCTTCCTGGCGCTGATGGTGATCACCGGCCTGCTCGACATCTACGCGCTGATCTTCGGGATCAGCGGCGGCGTCCTCACCGAGCTGCTCTACAACCAGCCGCTCGGCGGCTTCTTCGCGACGCTCTTCACCAACTCCTCGATCACCGACCTCTGGGGATCGGTGATCAAGTGCACCCTGTTCGGCGCGATCATCGCCGTCGTCTGCTGCTACAAGGGGATGACTGCGTCCGGAGGCGCCGCCGGGGTCGGCCGCGCCGTCAACCAGGCGGTGGTGATCTCCTTCATGGGGGTCTTCGCCTTCAACTACGCCTTCACCCAGACCCTGCTGGCGACGAACCCCGATCTGCAGACGATTCGCTGATGGGCGCCTGGCTCGACGTCCCGCGCGGCTGGCTCGACTCCTTCGGCGAGATCGCCCGCTTCGGCTCGCGCGTCGCCGGCCTCGTCTACTCGGGCCGCGTCCTGCGCTTCTTCGGCGAGAGCCTGCGCCAGGCGGGGATCCTGATCCTCGGCTCCGCCGTGATCATCTGGGGGCTGGTCTTCATCCTCGGCCTGCAGTGCGGGATCGAGGGCGCCTACCTGCTGCGCGCCAACGGCGCCCCCGCCTACGCCGGCGTCTTCGCGGCCTGGTGCGACCTGCGCGAGATCATGCCCTACGCCTTCGGCTACATGCTCTCGGCCAAGGTCGGGACCGGGATCGTCGCCGAGCTCGGCGCGATGCGGATCTCCGACGAGATCGACGCGCTCGAGGTGATGGGAGTGCCGCCGGTCACCTTCCTCTGCGCAACCCGCCTGCTCGCCGCCTGGATCGCCTTTCCCTTCATGTACCTGGTCGGGATCGGGATCATGTACTTCGCCAGCTACATCGCCGTGGTCGAACAGATCGGCGACGTCTCCTCGGGCGGCTACCTGCTGATCTTCTGGCTGTTCCAGAACCCGCCCGACCTGATCTTCAGTCTGACCAAGGGCATGTTCATGGCGACCGCGATCGTGATGGTCGGCTGCTACTACGGCTACACCGCTTCCGGCGGGCCGGTCGGAGTCGGCACCGCGACCGCCAAATCGATGGTTCTCAACATCGTTCTAGTCCACATCATCGGGATGCTCGGCACGCTGGTCTTCTGGGGTGCCAACCCGAGAGCGCCGATAGGAGGCTGAGTACCCTTATGTCCATCGACGAGTCAACCGACGAGCAGAGCCAGGCCGGCGGCCCCTACATCAGCGAGGACGGCGCCACGATGGGCCGCGACTTCGTCATCCCCGGCGTCGACCCGGGCGAGCCGGATCCCTACCGCTTCCACACCGGGCGCAAGCGCGACCACGGCAGCACCGACGCGATCGAGATCATCGACCTGGTCAAGCAGTTCGGCCGAGCGCGGATCCTCAACGGGCTCAACCTCGGCCTTCCCGAAGACCAGGTCTCGATGGTGCTGGGCCCGTCTGGCACCGGCAAGAGCGTGCTGATCAAGCACATCGTCGGGCTGCTCTACCCGGACTCCGGCGATGTCCTCGTGCACGGCGAGTCGATCCCGGCGATGACCGACGACGAACTCTTCGACGTGCGCAAAAAGTTCGGCCTGCTGTTCCAGGACGGGGCGCTCTTCGGCTCGATGAACATCTACGACAACACCGCCTTCCCGCTGCGTCAGCACACCGACAAAAGCGAGGATGAGATCGGCGAGATCGTCAGCCGCCGCCTCCGCGAGGTCGGCCTGATCGAGGCGATCTACAAGATGCCGAACGAGCTCTCGGGCGGGATGCGCAAGCGCGCCGGCTTCGCCCGGGCGCTGGTGCTGGAACCGGCGATCGTGATGTTCGACGAGCCCGACTCCGGCCTCGACCCGGTCCGCACGGCGCTGCTCTGCGAGCTGATCCGCGAGGTCCACGCCGAGAACGGCGGCTGCTACCTGGTGATCAGCCACGACCTCAACACGGCGCGCCGCATCGCCGATTTCATCGCCGTCCTCTGGAACGGCAAAATCGTCGAGTCCGGCCCCAAAGAGGAACTGTTCGACTCCGAAAACCAGTTCGTCAACCAGTTCCTCAACGCGGACGTGACCGGTCCGCTGTCGATGGATTGAGGGCCCGGCGGGCGGCTCACGCCCGGGGAGCGTCTGAATGGCGTCGCTAGCCGCATGGTCGGTGCGCCATGCGCGGGCGCTGCTCGCGCTCGTGGCCCTCGTCTCCGTGGCGGCGGCGGCGGTTGCCACGCAGCTGCCGACCGATGCCGCGACCGAGACGCTGGTCGATTCCGATACGCCCGGCTACCGGGCGACCGAAGAGGTCAAGCGCGAATTCGGCGAAGAACCCGTCGTCATCCTCGCCCGGGGCGACCTGCAGCGGCTGATCCTGACCGCAAACCTGGGCCGCTTCCTGCGGCTCGAGGGGTGCCTCTCGGGCAAGGTGCCGGAGGGGGGGAGGGCGCTGCCGGGGCCCTGCACCGAACTGGCCGAACAGGACCCGGTGCGCTCGCTGATCGGCCCGGCCACCTTCCTCAACGAGGCGGTGATCCAGATCGACCGCCAGCTGCGCCGGCTCGCCGCCAGCGTCCCGCCCGACAAACTGCGCGAGCTGCTGCTCCAGATCGCCGCGCAGTACGGGATCACCAGCGCGCCGAGCCTCTCCAACCCGGACTTCCTCGCCGCCCTCGTCTTCGACATCGAGCGCGCACGCGGGACCCCCAAGGCCCGCCTCGCCTACCTCTTCCCGAACTCCAACTCGGCCCAGATCATCCTCCGCCTGCGTCCCGGCCTCAGCGAGGCCGAGCGTCGCCGCGCCCTGGCGACGATCGAGACGGTCGTGCGCGACCCGGTCGCCCGCAAAGCCTGCAAGTTCAAAGGCGAGCCGGAGCGCTGCTTCGAGCTGCACGGCGGCAGCTACGTGATCTCCGGCGTCCCGGTCGTCGTCGAGGCGGTCACCGATGCGCTCAAGGACGCCCTGCTCGTCCTGCTCGGGGTAGCCCTCGTCGTCATGGCAGCTGCCCTGCTGCTCGTCTTCCGCTCGCGCTGGCGCCTGCTGCCGCTGGCGCTGGCGCTCTGCTCGGCGGCGCTGACCTTCGGCCTCTTCGGGCTGCTCGGCGGCTCGCTGACGATGGCCTCGATCGCCGTCCTGCCGATCCTGATCGGCCTGGCGGTGGACTACGCGATCCAGCTGCAAGCGCGCTACGACGAGGCCGTGAATCTCGGCGCATCCCCGGGAGCTGAGGCTGCCCGGCTTGCAGCGTCTGGCGGCGGCCCAGCAATCGCCACCGCCTGCCTCGCCACCGGCGCCGGCTTCGTAGCCCTGCAGCTCTCACCGACGCCGATGGTCCGCAGCTTCGGCCTACTCCTGGTCGTCGGCATAGCGATCGCCTTCGCGCTGGCCTTCGTCGCGGGCTTTGCGGCTCTCAGCCTGCGCTCGGGCCGGGCGGGACCGACGGGTGCCCCTCCGGGCGCTGGGTTTTTCGCCGGGAGGTTTGGGTCTCTCGCCGAGGTTGCGCGGCGAAAAACAGGACGCCGCGCCGCTGCGGGGCACCCGTCACTCCCGCCCTGGTTGCAGTGGGTTCTGGGCTTGGCCCAGGCGCGGCCGCAGGGGGTTCTGGCGGTCGGGTTGGCCCTGGCGGTGATCGGCTGGGGAGTCGGTACCCAGATCGAGACGCAGACCGATATTCGCAAGTTGGCCCCGCAGAGCATCGATGCGGTCAAGGAACTGAATCAGCTGCAGGATGCGACGGGTGTGTCGGGGCAGCTTGCTGTCCGGGTGGAGGCTCCAGATCTGACCGACCCGGCGACGATCCGCTGGATGGCCGGGTTCAAGCGGCGGGCGCTGAAAGCCGGCGGGTTTGAGGGGGCGAATCCGAGTTGTGAGGAAGCTGAAGTCTGCCCCGGGCCGGCGCTGTCGGATTTCGTCACCGGCGGCGGCTTGACGGGTCCGCTCAGCAGCGGCCCGCTGACCGGGCGCGGCATCCGCGCGGCGTTCCGCCAGATCCCCGCCTACAACCTGCGCCAGCTGGCGACCGTCGATCCGCAGACCAAGCTGCCGGCCGGAACGGCCTTGCTGGGGTTCGGGATCAGGGCGCAGTCGCTCGAGGACCAGCAGGACCTGATCGAGCGGATCCGGGCTGCGGTGGGGGAGCCCGGGACCCGGGGCGGCCCGCCGCCTGGGGTGGAGGTTGAGCTCGCCGGGTTGCCGGTGATCGCGGCTGCGGCGGCTTCGGACCTGTCCGACAGCCGCTACCTGCTGACCCTGGCCGGGTTGCTGGCGGTGGCGCTGGTCCTGCTGGCGGTCTACCGCTCCTGGTCGCGGGCGCTGGTGCCGCTGGTTCCGATCGTGATGGCGACCGGCTGGGCGGCGCTGGTGCTGTTCCTGACCCGCATCCCGCTCAACCCGATGTCGGCGGCGCTGGGGGCGTTGACGATCGCGATCGCGACCGAGTTCAGCGTCATCCTCGCCGCCCGCTTCCGCCAGGAGCGGCATGCCGGGCGGGAGCTCGGTGCGGCGTTGAGGCAGGCCTATGCGCGCACCGGCGCGGCCGTGCTCGCCTCCGGGGTGACCGCGATCGCCGGCTTTGCGGTGCTGATCGCCAGCGACGTGCGGATGCTGCGCGACTTCGGTTTCGTCACCGTGATCGACCTCGCCGTGGCGCTGCTCGGTGTGATGGTGGCGCTGCCCGCCACCCTGGTCCTGGCCGAGCGCCTCGGCCGCGGCGAGGGCCTCGGCCTGCGCAGGAAGCGGCCGGCGGAGTGAGGGACCGCTACTCGATCCTGGTCGGGCTCTTCTTCGCCGCGATCCTCGCCGTCGCGCTGATCAACGGCGTTCCCGGCGGTGGCGGCGGCACGCTCGGCCTCGACGAGCAGCCGCCGCGCTGGCCGTTGCCCGAGTTCGCCGTTCCCGACGCAACCGGGCCGCTCGAAGGGGACGCCAACGTCGCCCAGGACGACTGCTCGGCGGCGGCCCTGCCCTGCCCGGCGGACGCCCGCCGCGCCCCGGCCTGCCGGCTGCGCACGCGCGGCGCGATCCGCGTCTGCGACCTCTTCGACCGCCCCGCGGCGATCTCTTTCTGGTTCGGCGACTGTGCCGCGCAGCAGGACGTCGTCAGCCGCGTCCACGCGCGCTACCGTGGACGCGTGAACTTCCTCGCGCTGAACATCCGCGACGATCGCGAGACGGTTCGCCACCTGGTGCGCGACCGCGGCTGGACGATGCCGGTCGGCTACGACCGCGACGGCGCCGTCGCCGGCCTCTACCGCGTCGGCGGCTGCCCGACGTTCGCCTACGCCTACCCCGGCGGCACGCTGCAGAGCGCCTCGATCGGCAAACTCGGCGAGACCGAGCTGCGCGCCCGGATCGAGCGCCTGCTGCGCGCCAGCCGCGCCGCGGAAGGCCGTTGAGGTGGGGTCGGGCGCGAGCGATCCGCGGCTCGACCTGGAGCCGACCTCCTCACTCGGCTGGGTCGCCCCGCACGTCGCCGCCGAGTTCCCCGGCCTGGGGCTCTCCTCGATAGCGGTCGAGGCCCGCCCCCGGCGCAGCCCGAGGCCGGTCGCGCGCCGCCTCGGCGAGCTCTCAAACCGCTTCTACGGCTCACACGCGATCCACCTGCGCGAACGGCCGGTTCCCTGTGCCTACCGCGTCTTCTTCCGCCAGATCGGCCTCGACCCCGACCGGACCCGCACGCCAATCGAGCAGTTCGCCCTCGAACGCCTCCAGCGCGGCGCCTTCAAGGCCCGCGGCCTGCCCGACGATGCGCTGACGATCGCCACGGTGGAGACCGGGATCGCGCTGCGCGCCTTCGACGCCGACCGGATCGTGGGGGCGCTCTGCATCCGCGACTCGGCGCCGGGGGAGTCGCTGGCCGGCCGGCCGGGAAAGCTCGCCCACGGCACCCTGGTAATCGCCGACGAACGCGGCCCGGCCGGCCTGCTCTTCGGCGCCACCGCCGAGGACCGCGAGGTGAGCCGCGAGAGCCGCCGAATCGCGATCGCCGCGATCCAGGTGGAGGGCGTCCCCCAGCTGGCAGTCGACGAGGCGCTGTGGCTGGTGGCGGGAACCCTGGCGGCGTAGGAGAGGACATCCCGGCAGGGGTTCCACTTAACTTTTTCCGAAGACAAATTGCGGCCGTCCGAGGTCGCCGTCGCGGAAAAAGTACAAGACGTTCCACCCCTACCGGGATGTCCTCGTCCGACGTGGTCGAGGTTTGAGTCGCATAGCGGTTCAAACCTCGACCACGTGTCAGCCATCTACCCCCTCAGGCCGCCGGCCCTGAACGAGAGTCCGCCCGAGGCCTTCTGGAAGGCGCGGCGCAGAGCGTAGAAAGTAGCTGCAAAGGCTACGGCGCCGACCGCGAGGCAGATCGCGAGGATCAAGCCGGCGAGGTAGAAGAGGCCGCCGGTGACGAGGACGAAGACTACGCCGGCGAGCAGGGTGGTGTGCGAGCGGTAGCCGGCGAAGTGCTCACGGGCGGAGACCTCGAGGCCGCCGAGGCCGGCGAGCACGACGCCGACGCCGATTGCGGTCGGGCTCGTGCTGAAGATCCCGATCGCGAGCATGACGATTCCGGCGAGCACGGTCAGCTCGGCCAGCGGGAACGATCCCCAGGGAGCGGGCGGGCGTTCGTCGGCGCGGGGGGCCCTTTTGGCGCTATCGCTCAACGGCCGCAAGCCGCCCGGATAACGGGCATCCGGAGGAGACCCTGACCCGCCACCAGCCCATCAGCATGCCGATCAAGCCGAGGCGGGGTCGGGAGTGCCAGTGGCCGCAGCCGGGCGCGCCGATGTCGTCGCGCGAGATCTGCAGCCACTTGAAATCGGCGGGCGACTCGATCATGCGCTCGAGCAGCTGACGATTGCGGGTCTCCAACTCGTCCTGCTCCCGCAGCGCGGTGCGCGCCTCGCCGATCCGCGTCGCCAGCGAATCCCGAACTTCCTCCAGCTCGCCTAGCCCCAGCACCCTGGGGCTGCCGGAGATGGCGGCGACGCCGGTGTCCAATCGCAAACGCGAAAAAGCATCGGAGACAAGCGAGCCCAACTCAGCTTCCAGCCGCCCGATCTGTCGCCGCAACTCGACTCGCGCCAGCTTCTCGTCCCCATCGAGGCGAAGCTCGCTGCGCATCCCTCTTTCGAGCAGATCGGGCATACCCAGCTACGAGTTTAGATCACGGGAGTGGCGAGAATCGCAATCGCTGCGTTAAGAGCCGATTCCGCTAGGTCGGAACGTCTTGTACTTTTTCCGAACAGCCGTTCTCGGACGGCCGCTAACTGTCTTCGGAAAAAGTTAAGTGGAGGCCTAGCGGAATCGGCTCTTGCCGGGATAGTCCCGCCCGCAGCCAAGCGTGGCGGCGACGCTCAGACGAGCACCGTGTCGCGGGATCGTGGGCTTAGGGCGCTGGTCAGCAGGGTTCGCTGGCGCGGCGTCAGCGTGCCGATCCGCTTGTTCTCGCTCAGCGCCAACGTTTGCAGAAGCTTGCGCACCCGCGTGCGTCCCCAGCGGCGCTGGCTGGTCAGCAGCTCGGCCAGGGTCATGCTCTCGGCCTCCCAGGGGCAGCCCTCGATCACCTCGGCGACGTCCACCTCGCCGCGCCCGACCGATCGCTTCAGCTCCGCTCTGGCGAGCCGCACCCGGTTGGCGCGGGCCAGGGCCTGCATGTGCTGCGGCGCCTGCGGCGCAATTGCGGTCGTCGAAGCAGGGGCGATCGATACAGCTTCCACTGGGAGTCCTCCCTCTAGGGTTTTCTTGACTGGTGCCATGCACCGGCCGGGCCTGCCCCGGCTCGGTCGCTTGAACTGTCGCCGCCGCGTCCTCCTCACCCGGATCCGCGGCGAGGGGTCAAGCTACGTGCTGGGGGCCTCGACCGTCAACCCCGCGCCGAGCGAATCGCCCCCGCCCCGCCCGCTAAGAGCATCTTTTTCGTGCGGAGCCGGCCTCGCTCGGAATCGGCCGGGCCGGAAACTACCCCCGCTGGGGTATGCATAGCCGCTCACGTACTTGGAAGCTCAGGAAAGTCTTCAATGGTGCGGGCGATCGTCTCCAGCGCCCGGTCGAGGTGGGCCCGCTCGTGGGTCGCCATCACGCTGGTCCGCAGCAGCGCTCCGCCGGGCGGCACGGCCGGGTGGATCGCCACGTTGGTGTAGACGCCGGCCTCGAAGAGCGCCTTCCAGAGCAGTACCGCCTGCCAGTCGTCGCCGGCGATCACCGGCACCACCGGCGTCGTCGCCACCGTGCCGTCGGGCAGCAGGCCGGGCTCGATCACCTTCAGGCCGAGCCCGCGCAGCCCCTCGCGCAGGTACTCGGCGTTGCCGAGCAGGGCCGCGAACAGCGCCGGCCCGTCGGCGCGGATCGCCCGCAGCGCGCCGAGCGCGGCGCCGACCGCCGCCGGCACCGCAGAGGCGCTGAAGACGAAGGAGCGCGAGGCGATCCGCAGGTACTCGATCACGTCGGCCGGGCCGGCGATGAAGCCGCCGCAGGAGGCGAGGCTCTTCGAGAAGGTGCCCATCCGCAGGTCGACCTGGTCCTCGAGGCCGAACAGCTCGGCGGCGCCGGCGCCGCGGGCGCCGAGCACGCCGGCGCCGTGCGCCTCGTCGACCATCAGTCGGGCGCCGTGGGCGCGGCAGAGCTCGACGATCCGCGGCAGGTCGCAGACGTCGCCCTCCATCGAGAAGACCCCGTCGACGACGACCAGCACGCCGCCGCCGTCCTCGCCCGCCCGCTGCAGCATCTTCTCCAGCTTGTCCATGCGGTTGTGGCGGAAGGGCCGCAGCTTCGCCCCGGAGAGCTTGCAGCCGTCGAGGATCGAGGCGTGGTCGCCGGCGTCGCAGATCACCGTGTCGCCGGGCGCGAGGATCGTGCCGATGCAGCCGACGTTGGCCTGGTAGCCGGTCGTGTAGACGATCGCCTCCTCGGTCCCCATCCACTCGGCCAGCTCGCGCTCGAGCTCGACGTGCAGCGGCGTCGTCCCGTTGAGCAGGCGCGAGCCGGTGACGCCGGTCCCGTAGGTCTCCAGCGCCTCGCGCGCCGCCGCCTTGACCCGCCCGTCGCCGGTCAGGCCAAGGTAGTTGTTGGAGCCGAGCATGATCGTCTCGCGGCCCTCCATCTCGACCACCGGCCCGGCCTCCGAGGTGAGTAGGCGGAAGTAGGGCAGCAGGTCGTGCTGCTTCGCCGCTTCGAGCTGCTCGAGCCGCTCGTGGCTGCGCGCCTTCTCGAACACGTCGACGGGGGTCCTGGCGGTTTCGTCCATCCCGGGAGTGTAGGTTCCCGGCTGCCGTGTCCAGCGTCGAAATCCGCCCCGTCCGCTCCCGGCGTGAGCTGAAGCGCTTCGTCAAGGTGCCGTTCCACCTGCACCGCGACCACCCGCAGTGGGTGCCGCCGCTGATCTTCGACCGCATGCAGTTCCTCGACCGCGGCAAGAACCCCTACTTCGAGCACGCCGAGGCCGAGCTCTTCGTCGCCGAACGCGACGGCCAGCCGGTCGGCCGGGTCAGCGCCCAGATCGACCGCGAATGGGACCGCACCCAGGGCGGCAGCGACGGCATGTTCGGCTTCTTCGAGACGGTCGACGACCCGGCGGTGGCGGCGGCCCTGCTCGGCGCCGCCGAGGCCTGGCTGGCCGAGCGCGGCCGCGGCCGCCTGCTCGGCCCGATGGACTTCACCACCAACGACGAGGTCGGGATCCTGATCGAGGGCCATGAGCTGCGGCCGATGATCCTGCAGAACTGGCACCCGCCCTTCTACAGGGAGCTGCTCGAGCGGCTCGGCTACGGCAAGGCGATGGACCTGCTGATGTGGTACCTCGAGCTCGGCGAGCTCAAGGAAGGCGACCAGTTCGCGCCCGAGATCCACGCCGCGGCGACCAAGGCGCTGAGCGACGAAGGTGTGACGATCCGCAACTTCCGCAAGCGCGACCTGCCGGCGGAGATGCGTCGCTTCAGCGAGGTTTACAACGAGGCCTGGTCGAAGAACTGGGGCTTCGTCCCCGCCACCGACGCCGAGATCGAGTTCCACGCCAAGCTGCTCAGGCAGGTGCTCGACGAGGACTGGGGGTTCATCGCCGAAAAGGACGGCGAGACGGTCGGCGTCGCCTTCACCCTGCCCGATATCAACCAGGCGCTGGCGAAGACGAACGGGCGCCTGCTGCCCTTCGGCTGGGCCAGGTTCCTGCTCGCCAAACGCCGGATCGATCGTGTGCGGGTCTTCGCGCTCGGGGTCAAGGACGCCTACCGCCACAGCGGCGTCGCCGCCGGCCTCTACCTCAAGCACCTCGAGGCGGCCAGCCCCGAGGGCGTGCCCGGTGGCGAGACCGGCTGGATCCTCGAGACCAACGAGGCGATGAACCGGGCGATGGAGGGGATGGGGGGGACCGTCGTCAAGCGGTACCGGATCTATGAAAAGGCACTTGGTGGGGGCGATCCCGGTAGGGGTTCCACTTAACTTTTTCCGAAGACAAATTGCGGCTGTCCGAGGTCGTCTTCGCGGAAAAAGTACAAGACGTTCCACCCCTACCGGGATCACCCTGTCTTGCTCGCAGTTTCCGGCTTTCATGGCGGGTCGCGCTGGCCTTGCCGCTACAGTCGGTCGATGAGTGAATTTGAGCTTGAGCCGGTCCGAGTCCGTGTTCTGGAGCGTGAGCCCTCCAACCTGCCTGCCTTGCAGGGCGAGGCGCGAACGGCAGCGGTAGCAGCGGTCGGTGGCCTCGTCCTGGGCGCGGCTACCGTGGCGGTTGTGCGGGCTGTGGGGGCCGCCGCGAAGAACTCGCCGGGCCGGTTGCTGCCCCGGCGCAAGCGGCAGCCCAAGGTCGTCGCCAGCCGTTCGTTTCTCGTGGACGTGCACCTGCTCGGCAAGTGACGAGCCTCGCGGTCGAGGCGAAGCCGGCTTCGCCCTTTCGGCTGCCCCGCTACAGCAGCGAAGACCGGGTGATGCGGGCCGGCGGCGGGGTTGTCGCGCGGCTGCTGCGGGTGGGGGAGAGCCCCGTCCTGGTGCGGGCCTGGGAACCGGGCGGCGGGCGGGTCGCGCTGCGCGCCGAGCCGCTCGACCCGGAGGCGGTCGCCGCGCCGCACTCGATCCCCTCGCCGGCCAGCCGTCCCGCCGGCCAGGCCGAGCTGCGGCTGGCGATCGAGCGGATGCGCTTCGCGCTCGGGGTCGATGACGACCTGACGCAGTTCTACCGCCGCTTCAGCCGCGACCCGCTGCTCGGCCCGTTGCTGCGTCGCCGGCCCTGGCTGCGGCCGGCGCGCCGGCCCTGGGCCTGGGAGGCGCTCGCCTGGGCCGTCGTCAAACAGCTGATCGAGAGCGAGCGCGCCGCCCGCATCCAGCGCCGCATCGTCGGCCGCTGGGGCGCGCGGCTCGAGCCCGATCGCAACGGGGGGTGGTCGAGGTTTGAGTCGCATAGCGGTTCAAACCTCGACCACCCCCTGCGCGATGTCCCGGCCGCGGCGACGATCGCCGGCCGGGCGCCGGCCGAACTGGCCGCGATGGAGCTCTCGCCCGGCCGCTCGGTCGCCCTGCGCGCCGTCGCCCGCGAGATCGCCGCCGGCCGGGTCTCGCCCGGCGAGCCCGGCGCCGACCGGCGGCTGCTGGCGATCCCCGAAATCGGCCCCTGGACCGTGCAGTGCCTCGGCCTGTTCGGGCGCGGCGACCCCGACTCGCTGCCGGCCGGCGACCTGGTCTTCCTCAAGCTGGTCGGCCGCCTGGCCCGGCTCGGCCGCCGCGCCACCGTCGAGGAGGTCGAGGAGTTCTACGCGCCCTACGAGCCCTTCCGCGGCCTGGCGGGCATCTGGACGATCGGCTTGTACAGATAAAGGAACCCCGCCCGCTGCCGATAGGCCCGCATGGAACGCGCGGGCGAGATCGGCTCCACGGGCGAGGGCTGGCCCGAAGAGCGCGTCGCCGAGTTCCTCGGTGAGATCTCCTCGGCGGCCGGAGGCTACCGCCGCCTGATCGAGCGCCTGCCCGCGATCGTCTACTCCTGCGAGCTCGGCGAGCGCGGTCGCTGGCGCTACGTCAGCCCCCAGATCGAGCAGATCCTCGGTTACAGCCCAGAGGAGTGGATGGCCGACGCGGGGCTCTGGGCCGCGCGAGTCCATCCCGAGGACCGCGCGAGCGCGCTCGAGCAGGAGACGCGCAAGGCGGCCGGGGACGGCTGCAACGCGCCGCCGATCGACTACCGGATGATCAGCCGCGAGGGCACCGTCGTCTGGATCCTCGACGAGGCGGTGCTGGAGCCCGACGACGCCGGCATCCAGGTCTGGCACGGCGTCCTCTACGACATCACCGAGCGCAAGCTCGCCGAGCAGGAGCTGCACCGGGCGGCGGCCCAGCAGGCCGCGGTGGCGCGACTCGGCCGGCACGCGCTGCAGGACGGCGACCCGCAGCGCCTCGCCAAGCAGGCGGTGCCGCTGATGGCAGAGATCGAGGGCGTCGAGGCGGCCTGCGTCTGGGAGGCGGGCCGCGAGGGCCGCCGCCTGCACCTGCGCGCCGGGCTCGAGGAGCGCGGCGGCGGCGCCGAGCGCCGCGCCTCGGCGGCGCGCGACTCGCATGCCGGCGCGGCGCTGGAGTCGGGCCTGCACGTGATCGTCGACGACTGGTCCAGCGAGCGGCGCTACTCGATGCCGCCGGCGCTGCGCGTGCTCGACGTGCGCAGCAGCCTCGCCGTGCCGATCGCCGGCAAGGAGCGCCCCTTCGGTGTGCTCGACATCCACTCCACCGAGCCGAGCCGCTTCACCCCCCAGGACGTCCACTTCGTCCAGGCCTCGGCCAACGTGCTGGCCGACGCGCTGGAGCGCCACAGCGCCGACGAGGCGCTGCGCCATCGGGTCCTGCACGACTCCCTCACCGGCCTCCCCAACCGACTCAGCTTCGTCGACTCGCTGCGCGACGCGCTGCACCGCAGCACCGCCTCGGGCTCGCCGGTCGGCATCCTCTTCCTCGACCTCGACCACTTCAAGCTGATCAACGACAGCATCGGCCACCACGCCGGCGACGAACTGCTGCAGGCGGTCGCGCCGCGCCTGCGCGCCCACCTGCGGCCCGGCGACCTCGTCGCCCGCTTCGGCGGCGATGAGTTCGGCATCCTCGTCGACCGGCTCAGCGACGAAAACGAGGCGCTGGCGATCGCCGACCGGGTCGCGGGCGCCTTCTCGGAGCCCTACTCGATGGGCGGCGCCGACCACTTCGTCACCGCCAGCGTCGGCATCGCGATCGCCCGGCCGATCGGCAGCGAGCCGGTCGACGCCGAGCTGTTGATCCGCGACGCCGACGCCGCCATGTACCGGGCGAAGGAGCGCGGCCGCGGCCGCTGCGAACTCTTCGACGCCGAGATGCGCGCCCACGCGCTGCGCCGGCTCGAGACCGAGCGCGAGCTGCGCCACGCGCTCGACCGCGACGAGCTCGAGCTGCACTACCAGCCGCTGGTCTGCCTGGGCAGCGGCGAGATCGTCGGCCTCGAGGCGCTGGTGCGCTGGCGGCACCCCGAGCGCGGCCTGCTCGACCCCGGCGAGTTCGTCTCGGTCGCCGAGGACAGCGGCCTGATCGAGTCGATCGGCCGCTGGGTGCAGGAGACCGCCTGTCGCCAGGCGCTCGGCTGGCACGAGCTGCGCCCCGACCAGCGCCCGCTCGACGTCGCCGTCAACCTCTCGGCGCGCCAGGTGGCGCACCGCGACCTGGCCACGACCGTGCGCGAGATCCTCGCCCGCACCGGGCTCGAGCCGGTCAACCTGCGGCTCGAGGTGACCGAGAGCGCGCTCGTCGGCGAGTCGGCCGGCGCCACAGCGACCCTCGAGGAGCTCAGCGATATCGGCGTCCGCCTCGTCCTCGACGACTTCGGCACCGGCTACTCCTCGCTCGCCTACCTCAACCGCTTCCCCTTCGACGCGCTGAAGATCGATCGCTCCTTCGTCGAGGGCCTCGGCATCGAGCAGGAGCGCACGGCGATCGTCGAGGCGGTGATCGGGATGGCCCGCGCCCTCTCACTCGACGCGATCGCCGAGGGGGTCGAGAACGAGGCGCAGCTCTCGGAGCTGCGCCGGCTCCGCTGCGACTACGCCCAGGGCCACCTCTTCTCGCGCCCGCTCACCGCCGAGAAGGTGACCGGGCTGCTGCGCGAGAACGCCTTCGACCTACTCGGGGATCTCGCCCGCTAGGTACTCGTTGGTCAGCACCTCGGCGGTGTCCGGGCGGCTCGAGAGCTGCCCGTTCTCGCGCATCCAGGCGATGAAGGCCTCCCACTTCGCCGGGTCCATGCGGCCGGTCCTGGAGAGCAGCGGCAGGGTCGCGACGACCTCGGCCGCGGTCAGTCGCGGGTTGAGGTCGGGGTTCGCCTCGAGCAGCGCCTCGGTGGTCGCGGTGCGGTTCTCGGCGGCCGCCGCGGTGCCGCGCGCCAGCGCGCCGAGGAAAAGGCGGATCTTCTCCGCGTTTTCGTCGAGGCGGCCGCGGTTGGCGAGCAGGACGAGCTCGTCGTAGGTGGGGATGCCGAGCTGGTCGACCGGGGTGACGACCGGGTCCCTGCCGCGCAGGCGCAGGTCGACGCCCTCGATGTTGCGGAAGCCGCCCAGCATCGCCTGCGCTTTGCCGCCGACCAGCGCCGGCAGCAGCCCGTAGCCGACGTTGACGGTCTTCACGTCCGCCGGCGTCATCCCGACGCGGGCGAGGATCGCCTCCAGGTAGGCGTCCTGGTAGGGGATCCCGGCGGTCGCGATCGTCTTGCCGCGCAGGCCGGCGATGCCGCCGATCCCGGATTTCTCCAGCCAGATCATCGAGGTCAGCGGGCGGTCGACGAGGGCGCCGACGGCGATCACGTCGAGCCCCTGCTCGTGCGCCAGCAGGACCTCGGGCTCGTAGGAGATCGCCAGGTCGGTGCGGCCCGCGGCGACCTGCTTGGTCGGCGCCGCCGGGTCGGAGGGGGTCTGGATCGAGACGTCGAGCCCGGCGTCCTCGAAGTAGCCGAGCTTCTGCGCCATGTAGATCCCGGCGTGGTCGGGGTTGGCGTAGAAGTCGAGCGTCAGGCTGAACGGCTCGCTCGCCGTGCCGCCGCCGTCCTCGCTCTTCTCACCGCAGGCGGCGAGTCCGAGGGCCGCCGCGGCGGCGACGATCGCGATTGCGGCGATCTGCCAACCGTGACGATTTCTGCCTGAACGCTTGTTCTTCATCTCTTCCTTCGGTCGTGTTGCGGGGTTGACTTCTATCGCCAAGTGACGATGCGGCGCTCTGCGAGTGCCAGCAGGCCGAAAAGCGAGAGGGCGATCGCGGCGAGCACGAGGGCGGCGGCGAACAGCCGCGCCGTCTCCAGCTGCGCGTTGTCCTGCAGGATCATGTGGCCGAGGCCGGAGTCGGCGCCGACCCACTCGCCGAAGACGGCGCCGATCGGGGCGAAGGCGGCGGCGATCCTGGCGCCGCTGAAGACGAAGGGAAGCGCCGCCGGCGCTTCGACCCGCAGCAGGACCTGGCGCCGCGAGGCGTCGAGGGTGCGCATCATCTTGATCGCCTCGGGGTCGACCGAGCGCAGCCCGTCGGCGGTTGCGACCGCGATCGGGAAGAAGCAGAGCAGCGCCACGACGACCAGCTTGGGGCCGATGCCGAAGCCGAACCAGACGACCAGAATCGGCGCGATGACGATGATCGGGACCGCCTGCGAGGCGACCATCAGCGGGTAGAAGGCCCGCCGCAGCGTCGCCGAGAGGCGCAGCAGGACGGCGAAGCCGAGCCCGGCGACGAGCCCGCAGAGGAAGCCGAGGAGGATCTCCTGCAGCGTCACCCAGGCGTTCTCGGCAAGCAGCGAGCGGCTTTCCCACAGCGCCGCGCCGATTTCCGCCGGGGAGGGGACGAGGAAGGATTCGAGCCCGAGCACGTCGGCGAGCGCGCCGGTCGACGCGGCGACCTGCCAGACGCCGATCAGCGCCGCGAGGGTCAGCGCCGGAGGCAGCCAGCGGCTCATCGCGAGCCCCTGTGCAGGGCGGCGAGGGCGCGCTCGCGGGTGGCGACGAAGGCCGGGTCGGTGACCGCGGCGTCGCGGTCGGGCGTGCGCGGCGCCGGCGCGCTCAGCTCGGTGACGACGCGCGCCGGGCGCCCCGAGAGGACGACGACGCGGTCGGAGAGGTAGAGCGCCTCCTCGACGTCGTGGCTGACCAGGACGACGGTGCGCGGGTCGGTCGCCAGCGCGGCGGCGAGCCAGGCCTGCATCTCGGCTCGGGTAATCGCGTCGAGCGCGGCGAACGGCTCGTCGAGGGCCAGCACCGGCTTGCCGGCGACGAGCGTGCGCAGGAAGGCGACCCGCTGGCGCATCCCGCCGGAGAGCTCGGCCGGCCGGGCGCGCTCGAAGCCGGCGAGGCCGAACTGCTCGAACAGCCGGCCCGCCTCGGCGCGCGCGGCGGCGCGGCGGACGCCGCGGTTGCGCAGGGCCAGCGCCGCGTTGTCGATCGCGGCGAGCCAGGGCAGCAGCATGTCGCGCTGCGGCATGAAGGCGCAGCGGGCGAGCCGCTCGGCGGGCGCGCCGGCGCCGCCGACCTCGATCTCGCCGGCGCTCGGTTGGCGCAGGCCGGCGATCAGCTCAAGCAGGGTCGACTTGCCGCACCCCGAAGGACCCACCAGGCCGAGCACGCCGTGCGCGGGAAGCTCGAGGTCGAGGCGCTCGATTGCCTCCAGCTCGCCGTAGGCATGGGAAATGGCGCGGACCGAGAGCACCATTGGTATCCTGCCGCACTGCGCGCTTCTGACTTAGAAGGTCAAGAAAGTCGATAACCAGTTCGCGCAGCCCACCATGGACCCGGCAATCATCATCTTCGGCTTCGGAATCGGCGCGATGGTCGGTATGACCGGCATGGGCGGCGGCACCCTGATGACGCCGCTGCTGATCCTCCTCTTCGGGGTCAAGCCGGTGACCGCGATCGGCACCGACATCTTCTACGCGGCGGTAACCAAGACCGTCGGCGGCTGGCGCCACCTGCGCATGGGCACGGTCAACATCGGCCTCTCGATGTGGTTGGCCGCCGGCAGCGTGCCGGCCTCGGTCGCCGGCGTCTGGGCGATCGCGATCCTGCAGAGCCGGATCGGCGAAGAGCGGCTTGACTCGCTCGTCTACGCGCTGCTCGGCGGCGCCCTGCTGATGGTCGGCCTGATCACCCTGGCGCGGGCGCTGATCCTCAGCGACCTGGTCGAGGAGCGCGAGGACTTCGAGATCAAGCGCCGCCACAAGATCGCCGCGGTGGCGATCGGCATCGTCACCGGCTTCGTCATCGGCATCACCTCGGCCGGCTCGGGAACGGTGATCGCGATCCTGCTGATCGCCGTCTTCCGCCTGGCGCCGAAGAAAGTCGTCGGCACCGACGTCTTCCACGCGGCGATCCTGCTCTGGGCGGCGGGGATCGCCCACTGGGTCAGCGGCAACGTCGACTTCGTCCTCGCCGGCAATATCCTGCTCGGCTCGATCCCGGGGGTGATCGTCGGCGCCCATTTCGCCGCCCGGGCGCCGACCGGCTTCCTGCGCACCGCGCTCGGCGTCGTCCTCGTCGCCGCCGGGATCGTCACCGTGCAGGAGGGCGACCCGATGGTCTGGCCGATCGCCGCAGCGGTCGCCGGAGTCGGCCTCGGGCTGCTGATCTGGTTCCCGCGCTGGTGGGGCAGGCGGCGGGCCGAGCGCGAAGCGAAGCAGGGCGAGGGGCCGCCGCACGACCGCTCCGACGAGCTGGCGCTCGAGGAGATCGGGTAGGCGTGGTGGGCGGCGGGGGGTGTCCGGGCGGGCGCTGGGTTTTTCGCCTGGGGGCAATTACCCGTCCGAGGTTGTCGGCGGGGCGAAAAACAGGACGCCGCGTCCGCCCGGACACGCCCCGCCACCCACTGTCAGCGGCAGATATCCTTCTCTCGTGAGGGTTTCCGCCAAGGCCGACTACGCAGTGCGGGCGGCCGCTGAGTTGGCGGCTGAGAAGGATGGTCCGATCAAGGGCGAGCGGCTGGCGGAGGCGCAGGACATTCCTCTGCAGTTTCTCGAGCACATTCTCTTGGAGTTGAAGCATCATGGGATCGTGCGGGCTCGGCGGGGGGCCAAGGGCGGTTACTGGCTGGCCAAGCCGGCCGACGCGATCACGATCGCCGACATCGTCCGCGCGGTCGAGGGGCCGATCGCCCACGTCCAGTCGGCCCCGCCGGAGTCGATCGAGTACCGCGGCCACGCCGAGCACCTGCAGGAGGTCTGGATCGCCGTCCGCGCCAACCTCCGCGCCGTGCTCGAGCACGTCACCCTGGCCGAACTGGTCAGCGGCGACCTGCCGCCGATCGTCGCCGAGCTATCCGGCTCCGCCGACGCCTGGGCCCCGCGCTAGGCCTGCGAGCCAAGAACCAGCGGCATGCCGCGCTGCAGCCATCTGCCAAGGATCTCGCCCCGGCGCTTGCCGCGTAGCCGTACGAAGCGGGATCGAACGTCCGTCCGGCCGTTCTAACCAGAAGCCCACAGCGTCGATAGGGGTGGGGTAGGGCCCAACTCAACCATCCAGCCGCGATGGCGGCTGGAGCTGGGAGAAAAAGATATGGAAGCGCGAATGCAACTCTTGCGCACGGCCGTGGCCGCTGCGTTTATCGTCACGGCTCTCGCCCTCTGGCTCTCCGCGAGCCAGTCGACGCGAGCCGCGACCGCCGAACAGACCCAGGGCGTCTCGGCCACCGTGGCGAGCACGATCTCGTGGGGCTCGGCCGGCGAATGCACCCAGGACATGAGTGCCTTCGACTTCGGCACGCTCAGCGCCGGCGGCTCCAGCGAAAGCACCACGTTCACCGGCTGTGTCACCTCGAACGCGGCCTGGAACGTCGCCTCGAGCATGACCACGGCGCCCAACAACTCAGCCGAGGAAGTGGATCTCGCCGCCAGCAACTTCGCGGCGACGGTGACCGAATCCCCGGCCGGCTCGACGACCAGCTGCGGAGCGGAAGCCGAACCCGTCTGCAGCCTCGATCAGTCGCGAAGCCTGGTCAGCGCGGCCCCGGCCGAAACCAACTCGTTCAGCTACAGATACACGCTCGACGTGCCCAGCTCGGCGCGCGGTGGTACCTATGACGGTGGCGTCGTCACCTTCGTGGCCTCCAACGCCGACTGAGTCGGCGGATGGGGATGAAGCGGCCCTTCTCGGCGGGGGGCCGCTTCGACCTCTGCGGACCTTCGTCGCGCTCTGCGCCGCGGTTGTGGGCGTCGTGCTGTTGCTGCCGCCAGGATGGGGGGCGGCCGCGGTGGTCGTCGGCTTCCTCGCCGGCGCCGGATTCGAGCGCTACCGGCAGGAACACCTGCCGCTGCCGCCAAGCCTGGCCGAGACCCCGAGCGCCTGGTGGTGGAAGCTTCGCGACGAGATCGGCATCGGGCCGGCGCTCGCCGCCGCCGTCCTGATCGTCGCGGCGATCTTGGTCATCAGCCTCTCGATCACGGGGCATGAAGATCGGCAGGCCGAAATCTCACCCGCCGCCGACGCCGGCGTGCGCGCGGGGCCGGTCCCCGACCTGGCGATCCGCAGGCAGCCCTCAGGGGTGGCCTTCGAGGCCGGCGGCGCGAGCTTCGACGTCGCACCCGCCGCCGGCGCCGCATGGGCCGCCGCCTTCCCGGCTCCACCGGATACGGTAAGAGAGTGGTACCCCGTGGTAGTCGAGGCGACGGCGACGACGAAGGGCTTCGACCCGGCCGAGCTGTCCTTCCGGCTCGCCGACGGCCGCGGCGCGCTCTACTACCCGGACCAGCAGGGAACCGTCGGCCCCGCCTCGCTTGCCCGCAGCGGGTCGCTGCCTGCCGGCGCGAGCGCCGAGGTGCGCCTCGGCTTCCTGGTGCCGGCCAAAACCGAGGAGCTTGCGCTCGAGTTCGAGCCCCGGGTCGGCGGGCCGTCGAAGGTCAGCGTCAGCCTGCCCTGACCCGTTGCCGGTCGCTTTGCCGCCGCCTCAGGGGTAGAGGCGCCGCGAGCGACCGACGAGGAGGACGATCGCCGCCAGCGCGATCAGGAGCAGGGCGCCGATCTGCCGCCAGGGAAGCACGAGGATCGAAGCCGAGTCCCGCACCCGCTTGCCGTTTCCGGCGTCGACCGTCGCCACCGCGTGGAAGTCGCCGAAGAGCGGGGCCTGGTCCCAGGAGAGCTCGAACGGACGACGCTGGCCCGGATACACCGTCCCGGCGAAGCTCAGCCTCGCCTCGCGCTCGGAGCCGTCGAGGATGGTCAGCAAGCCGCTTGCCGCACGGTCGAAGTCCAGTCTCACGTTTCCCGTATTGACCACCTCGGCCACGACGCTCACAGGGTTGCCGGCGGCGATCCTCGGCGCATCCAGCGCGGCGACCCGAGCCGAGCGCTCGATCCGCCCCGCGACCCGCAGCCGCAGGCGAACGGAGACGGCCTGCGCCGGCACGGTGGTCGAGGCGCCGCCGCGGGGCAGGCGGGTGACCGTGAGTGAGGCCAGGTGGTCGCCCGGCTCGGCCCTGGGCGGGACCCTGACCGCGTACTCGACCGGCTGCACCCGGCTGGGCAGGCCGGGGAACCGCGACGGCGTCAGCGACACCCAACGGGAGGCCGAGAACGGGGAGCCGCTTTGCCTCGCCACGGCGAGCGACCCGTCGGGCTGGGGGACGAGGTCCTGCGCGCCGACCACGAACCTGCGCGCGGATTCCCCTTCCATGCGCACGTTGAAGACGCCGGAGGCGACCGTGCCCGGCTTCGCCCGCGCCTCCAGGGTGGTCGGGAAGACGCTGAATTTGGCCGACGCGGCCGGGGCGCCGAGCAGAACGGCCGCCAATCCGAACGAGAGGGCCGCTCCGAGCAACCGCGAGCGATCCGCCGTTGCGGGAATCCGCCGAACGAGCCTCGTCCCCGATCCTTCGAGCACGCCCGCAGGCTAGTCCGCCGCCGGGACGCCGCCGGCGACGACGTTGACGAAGTTCTCCAGGTGGCGGGTGGTCCAGCACTCGAAGGCGCCGTCGCAGTGGCGCTCGTAGGCGGCCATCACCGAGTCGCCGTAGTTCCAGTACAGGCGCGGCTCGGGATTGAGCCAGAAGAGCCGGCCGGCCCGCTCCGCCACCTGGGCGAAGACCTCGGCGTGCGGCTCGCGGCCGTTGGTGCGGGCGTCGCCGAGCACGATCACGGTCGAGCGCGGGTCGAGCTCGTCGGAGATCTCGGTCAGGAACTCGAGCCAGACGCGGCCGTAGTCGGTGTAGCCGGAGACGTCGGCGACGCCGCCCTCGCTGGAGATCCGCCGGGCGATCTCGCGGAAGTCGCGCTCGTGCTCGAAGACCTCGGTCACCTCGCTGATCCGCTCGATGAAGACGAAGCTGCGCAGTTTGCGGAAGGAGTCGTGCAGGGCGTGCAGCACGGAGAGGAAGAAGACGCTGGCCGAGGTGACGCTGGTCGAGACGTCGCAGAGCACGTAGATCTCCGGCCGCCGCGGCCGCTTCGGCCGGTAGCGCAGGTGCATCGGCACGCCGCCGGTCTCCAGCGAGGCCCGCATCGTGCGCCGCACGTCGACGCTGCGCGCCTTGCGCCGGCCGCGCTGCTCGTGGCCGAGCGTCGCCAGGCGGCGCTTCATCTGCGCGACGGCGCAGTGGACCGCGGCGAGGTCCTGCGTCGGGCTGGTCGGCAGCGCCCGGTCGAGCTCGGCCAGCGGCCGCGCGGGGGGCAGCGTCTCGGTGCGCTCGATCAGGTCGCGCTCGAGCTCGCGGCGCAGGTGGCGCTCGAAGCGGTTGAGCTGCTCGCGCTCGATCGGCGGCAGCTCGGCGGCGCCGTCGCTCGCCTGCCCCTGCGGCTGCGTCCCGGCGGAGAGCTCGAGCGTGCGGCGGATCCGCTGCACGTCGACCCCGACCACGCCCGAGCCCTCGCCGCGGCGGCCGAAGGCGGCGATCGCCAGCCGCGCCAGGTCGCGCATCCGGTCATCGTCGCCGGCGACGATCGCCGCGCGGATCTGCTCGCGCAGCTCGTCGATGTCGAGCCGCTCGGCGCCCTCGTGGCGCCGCTCGACCTCGCCGGCCTCGCGCCCGATCGCCTCCGCCTCGGCGGCGCGGAAGAACCAGCGCTCGAAGAGCAGCTCGAACACCCGGCGGTCCTCCTGCGACTTGGCGATCGTCGCCGCCAGCGCCTCGCGGAAGTCGTCGCGCGACTCCCAGGGCACCTGCTCGAGCGCGGCGAAGGCGTCGAGGATCTCCGAGGTGCCGACCGCCACCCCCTCGCCGCGCAGCTCCTCGCAGAAGCCGAGCAGCTGCGCGGCCAGCCCGGGCGGGCCGGCCTCGGCTCGCGGCCCGTAGGGCGAGGCCGCCGTCGGGCTCACCCCGCCTGGGTCGGCGCCGCGAGCTTCATCCCGACCCGCTCGGCGACGAGGTCGATGTCGGTGCGGTGCTTGACGATGATCGACATCGACTGCTCGAAGGTCTCGCGGTCGATGTCCTCGGCGCCGATCAGCAGCAGCGTCCGCGCCCAGTCGATCGTCTCGGCGATCGAGGGCGGCTTCTTGAGGTCCAGGTCGCGCACCATCCGCACCACCTCGACCATCCGCCGCGCCAGCGTCTCCGGCAGCTCCGGCGCGTGCAGGTGGACGATCTCCAGCTCGCGCTCGAGGTCCGGGTAGTCGAGCCAGAGGTAGAGGCAGCGGCGCTTCAGCGCCTCGGTCAGCTCGCGCGAGTTGTTCGAGGTCAGCACGACGATAGGCATCGAGCTCGCCGCGACCTGGCCCAGCTCGGGGATCGTGATCTGGAAGTCGGAGAGCAGCTCGAGCAGCATCGCCTCGAACTCCTGGTCGGTCTTGTCGATCTCGTCAATCAGCAGCACGACCGGCTCGGGGCTGGCGATCGCCTGCATCAGCGGCCGCTCGAGCAGGAACTCGTCGCTGAAGATGTCGCCGTGGACGTCCTCCCAGCCGTCCTCGCCGCCGGCCTGGATGCGCAGCAGCTGCTTGCGGTAGTTCCACTCGTAGAGCGCCTTGGCCTCGTCGAGGCCCTCGTAGCACTGCAGGCGGATCAGCTCGCGGCCGCTGGCCCGCGCGAGCGCCTTGGCCAGCTCGGTCTTGCCGACCCCCGCCGGGCCCTCGACCAGGATCGGCTTGCCGAGCCGCTGGGCGAGGTAGGAGACCAGCGCCGCCGGCTCGTCGGCGAGGTAGGAGGCGGCCGCGAGCGCCTGCTTGGTCTCGCTCACGGAAGCGGGAGTCTGCGCCTCGGCCATCGGGCGATGATAATCCGCCCCGGTGCTCGACCTCGACCCCGACCTCGCCCTCTCCCTCGCCGCCCTGCTGCCGCGCGGCCCCGGCGCCTACGTCGCCCTGGTCCTGATCGGCTTCGTCGTCGGCATCCTCGGCCACCTCACCGCGCTGCGCTGGCTGGTCGCTGCCGGCATCGTGCTGATCTTCCTCGGCGCCTTCCTCTTCCCGCTGGCGCTCAACATCACCGAGGGCACGCCGCCGCAGCTGGAGCGCATGTCGAGATAAGCAACCGCCGAGAGACCGGCGCGCGCGCCGTACTAGCCTTACCATCCCGCAACCGCATCCTCGACCTTCCAGGAGGCCCCCGCCTTGAGCCGACTTCGTTTCCCCTACGTGATCGCCGCCGTCGCCGCCCTGGTCGCGACCAGCCTCTTGCTGGCCGCCTGCGGCGGGGACAGCAGCGACAAGAGCGGCGAGAGCCCGCAGACGGTCCTCGACGAAGCGACCCTGCAGGGGATCGAGAGCGGCGCGATCGACCTGACGCTGGCGCTCGCCGCGCCGGGCAACGAAGGCGGCAACGTCGAAGTCAGCCTCTCCGGCCCCTTCCAGGGCGAAGGGCAGGGCAGCCTGCCGCAGGCCGACATGACGGCGAAAGCGGACGGGACCTACGAAGGTGAGAAAGTCGACTTCGAGGGCGGCATCGTGCTGCTCCCCAACAGCGCCTACGTCAACTACGAAGGGATCGAGTACGAAGTCGACCCGACGACCTTCAGCTTCGTCGAACAGACGCTCAAACAGGCGCAGCGCGAAGGCGGCGCCGAAAGCGGCTCGGCCGGCGCCGCCGCCTGCCAGGAAGAATTCGGCAAGTTGAAGGTCGGCGACTTCCTCGCCGACGGCGCCAACGAAGGCGCCGCCGAGGTCGGCGGCGAGAGCACGACCAAGGTCAGCGGCGAGCTCGAGGTCTCCGCGGCGATCGACGCGGTGCTGGAAGTGGTCGAAAGCCAGGCCTGCCGTACGCAGCTCGCCGCCGCCGGCCCGCTGCCCTCCGCAGCGGAAATCGAAAGCGCCAAGGAGGAAGTCGGCAACTCGGTCAAATCCGCCCGGGTCGACGTCTACGTCGGCGACGACGACATCGTCCGGCAGATCTCGATGCAGCTCACGATCGAGCCGCAGAAGGGCGGCAGCGGCCCGAGCAAAGTCGACCTCGACATCGACCTGAAACTGACCGGGGTCAACGAGGAGCAGCAGATCTCGGCGCCTGAAAACGCCAGGCCGCTGAGCAAACTGTTCCTCAAACTGGGCGTCAACCCGATCGAACTGCTCGGCCTGCTGCAGGGCGAAGGCGGCGGCGAAGGCCTCGGCGAACTGTTCGAAGGTCTGGGCGTGCCGGGCGTGCCCGGCGGCTCGTCGGCCGGCTGACCCGGTAGGCCCAGCGCGATGACCGTCGTCCTGCTGTTCCTCAGCTTCGCGGTGATCCTCGCCGGGGCGCTGCTCTTCACCAACGCGGTCGAGTGGATGGGCCACCGGCTGCAGCTCGGCGAAGGCGCCGTCGGCAGCCTGCTCGCCGCGGTCGGCACGGCGATGCCGGAGACGCTGATCGCGGTCGTCGCGCTGTTCAGCGCCGCCGAGGGCTCCGAAGACGTCGCGATCGGGGCGATCGTCGGCGCCCCCTTCCTGCTCGCGACCCTGGCGATGGGCCTGGTCGGCCTCTTCGCCTACCTCTACCGCGAGCGGCGCGCGCAGGGGCTCGAGCTGAAAGCCCACAAGCCGACCCTGGAGCGCGACCTGCTCTTCTTCCTCTTCTTCTTCGCGGTCGCGCTGGCGCTGGCCTGGGGGGCGCCCGACGCGCTGCGGATCCCGGTCGGGATTGTCGTCATCTGCGCCTACTTCTTCTACGTCCGCCGCACCCTGCTCGCCGGAGGCCTGGTCCAGGACCACGCGACGCTCGACCCGCTGATCTTCGAGCGCCGCGCTGAGCGCCGCACCGACCCGAGCCTGCTGCTCTGCGCGATCCAGCTGCTCGTCGGGCTGGGGACGATGGTCGGCGGCGCCCACCTCTTCGTCGAGGAACTGCTCCACATCGCCGAGTCGATCGGCGTCGAGGCGCTCGTCCTCGCCCTGATCCTCGCCCCGCTGGCGACCGAGCTGCCGGAGAAGGTCAACAGCTTCTTCTGGGTCCGCGAAGGCAAGGACTCGCTGGCGCTCGGCAACATCACCGGGGCGATGGTCTTCCAGTCGACGATCCCGATCGGGATCGGCCTGATCTTCACCGACTGGGAGCTCTCCACCAACGCGACGATCTCGATCTGCCTCGGCCTCGCCGGCGGCCTGCTCGCCTACGAGATCCTCCACCGGCGCGACCGCTTCGCCCTGCCCGCGGTGCTCGGCTGGGTCGCCCTCTACACGTCGTTCATCGTGATCGTCGCGGTCGGCGCCTGAGGTCTGGCCGAGTCCCGCTGGCTAGTTGATCGGCTCCGCGCCCGGCGGGCGCAGGTACTCCGATTCCTCGCGGAAGCCGAGCGCGCGCGAGGTGGCGATCTGCAGCCCCTCGTCGATCGCGCGGCGGTGCCAGCCCTCCTCCCAGGCGTCGGCGGCGACGGCGCCGAGGGCGATGCTGATCTGTCCCATCAGCGCGACCGATTCGATCAGCGAGGGCTGGAACTCGAGGTCGCACAGTTCGATCGTGTGGCGCAGGTCGATCAGCAGCGGGGCCGGCGGCACGTCGTAGCCGATCACGATCGGACGGGGGCGGACCTCGCCGTAGATCTCGGTCGAGGCGATGTCGTAGAACGGCGCCAGGATCGGCCCGCCGTCGGTGAAGAGCAGGGCAGCGTTGGCGCCGCGCAGCTCGGTGCAGCCGATGAAGAGGTCGCAGAAGGTCACCCGCATCAGCGTCTGCACGGCGTCGCCTTCGCCGATCGCCCGCAGCAGGCCGCTGGCCTCGCCGAGGCTCGGCGTTCCGGTGGCGAGCCTGCGCTCGGCGCTGTCGGGGGCGATGCCGAGCGCCTGCGCGAAGCTCTCCTGGTGCAGGCGCTCCGCCCGCGGGCCTTCTCCCCAGCGGTCGAAGCGCTTGGAGACGAGGCAGGCCTGCCCGGCGATCGTCTCCAGGGCGGTGTGGACGACCGGGAAGCCGAGTTCGCGGTAGGCGAGCGTGCAGGCGTGCTCGGTCGCCGCCAGGCCCGGGCGTTCCGGCGTTTCCGGCTTGACGATGTGGGTGCTGGGCGATCCCGGCTGCGGCCACGCCCAGCGGTCGTTGGCCTCGTCGCGGACGAGGGCGAGCTTGTGGCGCTCGCCGGGCAGGGCGAAGCGCATCCGCTGCGGGCAGGCCGGGTCGAAGTAGCGCTGCGGCGACCAGTGCACGGCCTCCGCCAGTTCGTCGTCACTGAGCCAGGCGAGCGGGGCCGCCTCCTCGGGCTCCTCGCCCTCGGCCAGGAAGCTGACCGCGCCGAGGCAGTCCGCCCCCAGCTCGGCGATCAGTCCGTAGCCGTCGGCCGGGTCGAGGCCCAGCTCCTCCGCGATCGCCTGCCGCCGCGGCCCCTGCGGCAGCAGCCCCTCGACGTAGGCGCGGCTGGCGTCGGCGCCGAACGGCTCGGCGCGCAGCGGCAGCGAGAGGCTGAGCGGCGCCTTGCCCGGGCCCGCCTCGGCGACCGTCTCCGGCCGGTAGGCGAAGCTGTAGCTGTCTTCCCCGGTCGGCGAGAGCGCGCCGATCGGCTTCCCATGCAGGTAGACGTCGAGACTAGACATCGAGACTCATCCGGGTCCCCCCTGAGTCGTGTACTGGTCCGGTTTGTTGCAAACAACCTAAACCGGATCGCCGCGGAGCGCAACTATCGCCGCCAACAAATCGGCGCGGGCGCCCGTCGCGGTAGCGTCGGCCCGTGCGATCTGCGAGCCGCGGCCTCTGCGACAACTGCATCCACCAGCAGCTCGTCCCCAACACGCGGGGATCGGTCTTCAGCCTCTGCATGCGCTCGCGCAAGGACCCGGCCTACCCGCGCTACCCACGGCTGCCGGTACTCGCGTGCCGCGGCCACGAGCCGCCCGCCCCGCCCGGCGGCCCGGCGCCCGGCCGATGACCGTGGTCGAGGTTTGAACCGCTATGCGACCCAAACCTCGACCACCCCCGGCTCAGGCTGCTGAGATCAGGAACGAGGTGAGGAAGCCGAGCGCGGTTGCGTAGGCGACCGGCGGGCCTCCCTCGCCGTAGGCCTCGGGCATCAGCGTGTCGGCTAACGAGGCGAGCACGGCGCCCGCGGCGAAGCCGAGCGGCCAGGCGAGGCCGCTCGCGCCGACGCCCTGCAGCGCCACGTAGCCGACGACGACCGCGACCGCCAGCAGCCCCGCGGTCGCGGTCCAGATCGCGACGATCTCGCGATCGCCGCGTTCCTCGCGCATCTTCTCGGCGCCGACGATCGCCTCCGGCAGGTTGGAGGCGAAGATCGCCACCAGCAGGGTGACGGCGCCGCCCTCGAGCAGGGCGACTCCCATCGCGAGGTTCTCCGGGACCCCGTCCAGCGTCACGCCGGCCAGCAGGGCGAGGCCGACGACGCCGCCGCGCGCCCGCTGGCGCGCCTGGCGCCGCTCGAGCCAGCCGTCGACGAGGATGAAGGCGGTCGCCCCGGCGAAGAAGGCGAGCCCGGCGCGCCAGGCGCCGCCGTGCACGAAGGCTTTCTCGAAGAGCTCGAAGGCGACCGCGGTGATCAGGGCGCCGGAGGCGAAGCCGAGCAGCGCCGCGGTGACCTGGCGCGGCGGCGGGCGCCAGACCGCGATCAGCGCGCCGAGCGGCAGCGCGCTCGAGGCAACAACCGCAAAGAGGACCGCTTCGCCCACGCCCGCATTGTGGCTGCGGGGTCGGTTGACTAGCCTCGACGGCATGGATGCCGCGACGCTCTTCGACGCCGATGCGGCCGCGTTCACCGGCACGGTCGAGGTGCTCGGCGTCATCTTCAGCGCCGAGGACGACGGCTACGCGGTGCTCGAGGTGCAGGAGGCCGAGAGCGGCGAGGGCTTTGCCCTGGTCGGCCCGGTCGCCCACCTGAGCGCCGGCGACCGGGCCGAAGTCAGCGGCGACTGGCAGACCCACTCGCGCTACGGGCGCCAGCTCAAGGCGCGCGGCGCGCTGCCGCTCGATCCGGCCGACCGGGCCGGCCAGGTCGCCTACCTGACGACGCTGCGCCACATCGGGCCGGCCCGCGCCGAGCGGCTCGTCGACGAGCACGGCGAGGGGGTGCTGGGGGCGATCGCCGCCGACCCGGCCGGCGTCTTCGCCGACCTGCGCGGGGTCAGCGCCGCGCAGGCCGCCGCCGCGGCCGAGTCCTGGCACGCCTCGCGGGCGATCCGCGACCTGCACGTGCAGCTGGCCCCGCACGGGCTGGCCCACCTGGCGGCGCCGATCCACGCCCGCTTCGCCGAGCGGGCGCTGACCGTCCTGCACGAGGACCCCTACCGGCTGACCGAGGTCGCCGGCGTCGGCTTCGCCCGCGCCGACAAGATCGCCCTCGCCGCCGACGTGCCGCCGGAGTCCGACCGGCGCGCCCAGGCGGCCGCGGTCTTCGCCCTCTCCGAGGCCGAGCAGCAGGGCAACGCCTACCTGCCGCTGGACGAGCTCAACGAGCGCACCGCGAAGCTGATCGGGTTGCGGCCCGACCCCGACGTGCCGGGCCAGGCGCGCGGCCTGCTGCTCGACCAGGGGCGCGCCTACCGCGAGCCGACCCACGCCGGCGAGGTCGCCGTCGCGGCGACGCTGGCCGCCCGGGCCGCCGCCGAGCCCCACCTCGACCACGACCCGGGGGAGACGCCGCCGCTCGGGGTGGAGGACGAGGCGGAGCTGACCGAGGAGCAGTGGGCGGCGGTGCGCGGCGCCTTCGCGGCGCGGATCTCGGTCCTCACCGGCGGCCCCGGCGTCGGCAAGACCGCCTGCACGAAGGCGATCGTCGCCGAGGCCCAGCGGGCCGGCGTCCCGATCGCGCTCTGCGCGCCGACCGGCCGCGCCGCCCGCCGGCTCGAGGAGGCGACCGGGCACGAGGCGCAGACGATCCACCGGATGCTCGAGTGGATGCCGGGGCGCGAGCCCGCCTACCGGCCCGGCCACCCGCTGCCCGCCGAGCTGGCGATCGTCGACGAGGCCTCGATGCTGAACCTGCGCCTGATCGAGGTCCTGCTCGGCGGCCTGGCCGAGACGACCCACGTCGTCTTCGTCGGCGACGCCGACCAGCTGCCGCCGATCGGCGCCGGCAAGCCCTTCGAGGACCTGATCGCCGCCGGCGTCGCCCCGGTGGTGCGGCTGACCCAGATCTTCCGCCAGGCGGCGCGATCGATGATCACCACCGCCGCCCACGAGATCAACCAGGGCCGGCCGCCGCACCTGCAGCCGCAGGGCGACCAGGACCACGACTTCTTCTTCATCGACCGGCCGAGCCCGGAGCGCGCCCTGGAGACCGTGGTCGAGGTGGTCGCCGAGCGGGCGCCGGCGAGCTTCGGCGTCGACCCGATCCGCGAGGTGCAGGTGCTGGCGCCGATGTACAAGGGGGCGGTCGGGATCGACGCGCTCAACGAGCGCCTGCAGGCGCGGCTCAACCCGGACGGGCGGGCGGCGGTGAGCGAGCGCTTCCGCATCGGCGACCGGCTGATCCAGACCCGCAACTCGCACGAGCTGGGGCTGATGAACGGCTCGATTGTCTTCCTGCGCGAGGACGACCCGGGGGAGGAGGCGATCCTCGTCGACACGGACGAGGGCGCCGCGCTGAGCATCCCCTACGGCGAGACGGCGACCCTGCGCCTCGCCTACGCGATCTCGGTCCACAAGGCGCAGGGGTGCGAGGTCCCCGTCGTCGTCGCCGTCTGCCACCGCTCCCACGCCCGCATGCTGAGCCGGCCGCTGCTCTACACGGCGATCACCCGCGCCCGCACCAACTGCGTCCTGATCGGCGACCCCGCCGCGCTCGAGATGGCGATCCGCCGCGACGACAGCGGCAGCCGCTACTCCGGACTGGCCGAACGCCTGCGGGGCTGAGCCGGGGGCGCTGGGCAGTTGTTGCAAAGCCGCGCGATTGAAGTTGCGGAAGATTTTGGATCTGCGTGCCATTGGTATGATCGGCCCGTTCATACTCTTGACATGACTCAGGCTCAGGCTGTGCCCCGACGGACGATCTACATCCCCCATGACGCCGAGGAGCTCGTGCGTGAGCGAGCCCGCGAGGGCGAGTCGTTCTCGGCCACGATCGTGCGCCTGATCGAGTTGGGCGCACGCGGGGACGAGCAGGAGATTTCGCTCGACTACATCGGCGCCGGCGAGAGTGGCCTCCCCGACCTCGGCATCAACAATGAGAAATACCTCGGCCTCAAGCCCTGGGGCCCTGGGGAGGGGCCCGGCGATGCAGATCGTGATTGACACCGGCCCGCTTGTTTCGGCTCTTGACAAGTCAGATCCAGCCCACCAGATGGCGTCCACGGCGTTGCGCCGACTGCGTCGGATGGGCGTCGTACCGTCGCCCGTGATGATCGAGGTCGACCACCTGGCCCGCAATAGGCTCGGCGGCGACGCGGCTCGCCGATTTCTGAAGACGGTAGTGGGGGGTTCGCACGAGATTGCCTACATGACGTCGGGTCTGATGCGGCGGGCCGTGGAGGTCGACAGAAAGTACGCCTCGCTTGGGATCGGTTTGGTCGATGCCAGCGTGATGGCGATCGCAGAGCGCCACAGCCTTCCCATTCTCACCTTCGACTTCCGCGACTTCCGCGCGACGGAATCGGCCGATGGCCCCTGGCGTCTCGCGATCGGCGAGGACGTCTTCCAGCGCGAACTCCGCCGCTAACGGCGCTTCGGGACCCGCTTCACCCGGAAGCGATGCACGGCTGGCGTGCGGTCGACGTTGCCCGCCGCGTCGCGAGCCTTGACCCGCAGCACATGCCGGCCACGCCCGAACCGCCGCACGAATCGCTCCCGACAAACCCGGTAGCGCCTGCGGTCCCACTGGCAGAGGAACGTGACGCCGGCCTCGTTCGAGCGGAAGCGAAACACAACCCTGGCCGTGCGGTGCCGGGTCCGGATCAGCCTCGGCGGCCGGTGGCGGAAGAAGGTATGGGGGCGAACGCGGTCCGTGTTGTCTCGCGGCTGGCTGAGTGGGGGTGGGGCGATATCGGCCGGCGGTAGCGGGCTCGCGGGTGGCGTCTCCTCCTCCGCCTCCTCCTCTTCCTCCGGCGGTGGCGGAATCACCGGAGTCGTGCTGGCCGGACAATCCACTTCAATGTTGCTTCCGGTCGCAACGGCGATCGCCTTACAGGCGTCGGCGATACCGAACGTCGCCGTCGGCCTTTCCGGATCGGGGTCCGGTATCGCGGAAGCTCCGTCGAGTACCGCGCTGATGACCTGCTGCAGGCTCAGTCCAGGCGCCGCCGAGCGGACCAGTGCCACTACTCCGGCTACGTGCGGCGTCGCCATCGAGGTGCCCGCGAAACGGACGTAGTTGCCTGAGCCTGGTTGGTCGTAGTTGCTGCTGTTCGCAATTTCGTTCACATAGCTCTCGTCTCGACAAAAGAGACGGAGGTCGTCGACATAGGCGCCGTCCAGCTCGATTTCCTCGTCAGACAGGATGGCGAGGATCGCGTGTACGTCGCTGCGGTTGTCCAACTCCGAGACCGACGCCTGCTCCCGGGAGAACGATTTCGGGAACCCGGGGGAGGTGCCGTCGAAGAGTTCCCCGTCGAAGCTTGATGCCAGGCCGCTCGCAAACGCACCGGCGAAGAAACCGTCGGACGGCTCGATCTCGTAGGCCGCCCTGAAGTGCTCACGGCAGCCGCGCTCTCCACTGAGGTCCACCGGTGAGCTGGTGTAGAGAACCGATTCGGCGAGGAATTCGGCGCCGGCCTCCTGCTGGCCGTAATCCTCTCCAGGGCTGTCGGTTGCCGACAGCACGCCACCCGCAGCGTTCGAGCTTTCGCCCCACAGCTTGCCGCCATCGAATGCTTCGGTGGTCCAGAGCCCTAGCCCGGACTCGAAATCATCCGTGAACAAGGAAGGGCCGTAGTCGGTCTTGGCGCTGAGGGTGCTCGTACCGGGCGCGGCTATGTCGACCGTCTTGAGGCCGTAGTTGGAGAAGCCGGCGAGGCTGCCGGACTGGTTGAGAGCGGCAACGCAGATGATGTTCGGATTCGAGAGCGCACAGGGCGTGTGCGGGTCGGTGTCGTTGTCGGCACCTTCGTTGCCCGCCGCGACTACCACGACCGTGTCGGCTTCGCCTGCCCTCGCGATCGCTTCGGACATCGCTTTGTCGCCGCCAGAGCTGGCGGGCCCCCCAAGACTCATGTTGATCACGCCCGCGGCGTTGTCGGCGGCGTAGTCGATTCCGGCGGCGATGTCGGCGGTCGTGCCGCTGCCGTCGCCGTCGAGCACTCGCACGGCCATGATCTCGGCCTGCGGAGCGACCCCAGCGACCCCCAGGTTGTTGCCGGCGCTTGCCGCAGCCGTGCCGGCAACATGGGTTCCATGGAAGTTGTAGTCGTCAGGATCCCCGTCCCCATCGACAAAGTCATATCCATGAACATCTCCATCGATGCCCGGGCTCGGGTTCGTCCAGAGGTTTCCCACTAGGTCCGGGTGGGTCAGGTCGACTCCGGTATCGAGGACCGCGATCACCTGGCCGTCGCCTTCTTCGCCCACTTCCCACGCCTCCAGGGCGCCGACCCCCGGATCTGGCATCGCGGGGTCGGAGAGGCCCCAGAGTTCGTCGAAGAAGGTGTCGTCCGGGATCGGGGCGGGAGCCGACGCCTGGTAGCGGTAGTTCGGCTGGGCGTAGGCCACTCCCGGCTGGCGCTCCAAGCGCCTGACCGCTGCCTCGACCGATCCGTCGAGGCTGACTAGCTGGGCGTGGGGCAGCCCGACCGTGTCTGCGAACTCGACGTTGGCGTCGTCGCGAGCATCGCGGCGGATCGCCGGTGGTGCTCCCGGTTCGAACCGCACGATCGCCTCGCCTGGAGCGAACGCGCCATCGTCCTCGACTACCTTTGGCGCCAGCCGGGCCGAGAGGGCGCCGTCGCCTGGACGCGCCGCGGCGGCTCCGGCCGATGCGGGGGCGAGGGCGCAGGCCAGCGCGAGGGCGGCGAGCGCGATTGCGCTTGCTCCCCTGCGGCGGGGCGGGTTCCCTGGCTGCATCACTTCCTAAGGTATCGACCGCTCATCGCGGTTCTTCAACCCCCAATTGCGGCTTCCGGTGTGCTTTATGTGTCTCTGGGGCACATAAAGCACACCGGAAGGGCCGCGATCGGGGCTGGCGGGCCTGGCCGGGTCGGTGCGGCAACGGGCGCAGGCGCTCGAGGGCGGTGGCGCAAACCGACGAGATCGGTGGACCCGGGTTAAGGCACCGGGGGCGTCGATCCTGCTACGGTGGCCCGCGATAGGCCGGTAGATCCGGCAAAAGTCGTGTCTAGCGCTCGCGTGTCGTTGCTTCACCGCATGTGCCGCGTTCGCAGCACATGAAGTGGAGGCAATTGAATGCCAACTGGAACTGTCAAGTGGTTCAGCGACGACAAGGGCTACGGGTTCATCACGCCCGATGACGGCTCGAAGGACGTCTTCGTTCATCACAGCGCGATCCTGGGTGAGGGCTTCAAGTCCCTGACCGAGGGTTCCAAAGTGAGCTACGAGTCCGAAGAAGGCCCCAAGGGCCCGGCCGCCGCGAGCGTTCAGCCGACCGCTTAGTCGCGAACCGCTCTCAGCTGCAAAGAGGCCCGCCTCGCGGCGGGCCTCTTTTTATGCTTCGCCCCGCCAAATGACCACTACCCGAGACGACATCCGGAACATCGCGATCATTGCCCATGTCGACCATGGCAAGACGACGCTGGTCGACGCGATGCTCTGGCAGAGCGGTACCTTCCGCAAGGGCCAGGATGTCGCCGAGCGGGTGATGGACTCGATGGACCTGGAGCGCGAGAAGGGGATCACGATCCTCGCCAAGAACACGACCGTCGACTACCAGGGCGTCAAGCTCAACATCATCGACACCCCCGGCCACGCCGACTTCGGCGGCGAGGTCGAGCGTGGCCTGACGATGGTCGACGGCGTGCTGCTCCTCGTCGACGCATCCGAGGGGCCGCTGCCGCAGACCCGCTTCGTCCTGCGCAAGGCGCTGGAGGCGAAGCTGCCGGTGATCCTCGTCGTCAACAAGGTCGACCGCCCCGACGCCCGCATCGCCGAAGTCGTCGACGAGGTCTACGAACTCTTCATCGAGCTCGACGCCGATTCCGAGCAGATCGACTTCCCGATCGTCTTCACCAACGCCAAAGCCGGCTGGGCGGCGCTCGAAGAAGGCGCCGAAGGGACCGACCTGGCGCCGCTGATGGACCTGATGCTGGCGCGCATCCCGGCACCCGAGCACGACCCCGAGCACCCCTTCCAAGCGCTCGTCACCAACCTCGACGCGGACCCCTACGTCGGCCGCCTGGCGCTCTGCCGGGTCCGCAACGGCACGGTCCGCAACGGCCAGCAGATCGCCTGGTGCAGGGCCGACGGCAGCGTCGCCCGGGCGACGCTCAGCGAGCTCTACGTGACCGAGGGCCTGCAGCGCGTCGACGCCGCCGAGGCCGGGCCGGGGGAGATCATCGCCGTCGCCGGGCTGCCCGAGGTGACGATCGGCGAGACCCTCGCCGACCCCGACGACCCGCGGCCGCTGCCGGTGCTCGCCGTCGACGAGCCCTCGCTCTCGATCGTGCTCGGGATCAACACCTCGCCGCTGGCCGGGACCGAGGGCAAGAAGCTGACCGCGCGCCAGGTCCGCGACCGGCTCGACGCCGAGCTGGTCGGCAACGTCTCGATCCGCGTCACCGACACCGAGCGGCCGGACGCCTGGGAGGTGCAGGGACGCGGCGAGCTGCAGCTCGTCGTGCTGCTCGAGATGATGCGCCGCGAGGGCTTCGAGCTGACCGCCGGGCAGCCGCGCGTGATCACCCGCGAGATCGACGGCAAGCTCCACGAGCCGGTCGAACGGCTGGCGATCGACGCGCCCGAGGGCCACGTCGGCGCGATCACCCAGCTGCTCGCCGGGCGCAAGGGCCGGCTCGACCAGATGGTCAACCACTCGACCGGCTGGGTGCGGATGGACTACCTCGTCCCCGCCCGCGGACTGATCGGCCTGCGCACCGAGTTCCTCACCGAGACCCGCGGCTCGGGGATCATGCACCACGTCTTCGACCGCTGGGAGCCCTGGGCCGGCGAGCTGCGCACCCGCCCGACCGGTTCCCTGGTCGCCGACCGGCGCGGCTCCAGCGCCAGCCACGCGCTGATGAACCTGCAGGACCGCGGCACCCTCTTCGTCGGCCCCGGCGAGGAGGTCTACGAAGGGATGATCGTCGGCGAGAACGCCCGCTCGGACGACCTCGACGTCAACGCGATCAAGGAGAAGCACCAGACCAACGTGCGCGCCGCCAGCGCCGACATCCTCGTCCGCCTCGAGCCCCCAAGGCGCCTCTCCCTGGAAGCGGCGCTGGAGTTTCTGCGCGATGACGAGTGCGTCGAAGTGACGCCCGAGTCGGTCCGCCTGCGCAAGGTCGAGCTCGACAAGAACAAGCGCCAGAAGGCGGCCCGCCAGGCCGCCCGCGCCTGACTAGGCCGGTGGGAGAGGCGGTTCGCTCGCCGCCGGCGGCCCTGGGATCGAGACGTCGCCGGCCAGCTCGTAGTAGAGGACGGTGACCGCGATCGAGAAGATCGGCGCGGTGAGCGTGGTCGAGACGATCGCCGCGATCCAGGTCGCGGCTTCGCCGTCGCCGATCGGGGTCGCGATCGCCGCCAGCACGATCCCGATTCCGATCACGATCAGCAGCACGACGACGAGCGTGCCGAAGACCGCCCAGGCATTGCCGCGGACGAGCCGCCAGCTGCGCCCGAAGGCGTCGATCGGCCCGATGCCCTCGACCACGATCGCCGGTGCGCCGACCGACCAGAAGGTGAGCAGGATCAGGCCGGGGACGATCAGGAAGACGAAGCCAATGGTGACGGCGAGGCCGAAGAGGATGCCGAAGCCGATCAGGGCGAGGATGAACGGCGTCGCCGCCGAGAAGAGGTCGCCGACGCTCTGGTCGCGGCGCCCGTCGCGGACGTCCTGGACGAGCTTGACGACGAAGCCGGTGTAGAGGGCGTGGCCGGCCAGGCGCAGCGCCGCGGCGAGCAGGCCGAGCAGCAGCCCGCCAACGCCCTGCAGGATGCCGGCGACGAGGCCGACGACGACGAAGACGGCGAGCGCGCTGCCGATCAGGGCGAGAAAGTGCTGGCCGTAGATCGAGAAGGTCTCGCTGATGACATCGCCGACGCCGATCCGCTTCGCGGGTTGGCGACCGGTTGGTTGAGCAGCCTCCATCGCCGACACCCTAGACGGTCGCCGCGGCCTGCTCGGACTGGCTGCCCTCGGCGGCTTTGGCTTTCGCCGCCGCCTCGGGGGTGGTCTCGTCGATGTTGCGCGGCAGCAGCACCTCTTTGGCGATCACGAGGCGCTGGATCTGGCTGGTCCCCTCGTAGAGCTGCATGATCTTCGCGTCGCGCATCAGTTTCTCGACCGGGTACTCCTTGATGAAGCCGTAGCCGCCGTAGACCTGCACGGCATCGACGGTGATCTCCATCGCCGAGTCGGCGGCGAAGCGCTTCGCCTCGGAGGAGACCAGCGTGTTGCGTTTGCCCTGGTCGAGCAGGACGGCGGAGTTCCAGACCAGCAGGCGGCCGGCGTCGACCTTGGTCGCCATGTCGGCGATCATGAACTGGATCGCCTGGTGCATCGCGATCGGCACGCCGAACTGAACCCTTTCCTTCGAGTACTCGGCCGCGAACTCGAACGCGGCGCGGCCGATGCCGACGGCCATCGCCGAGACGCCCGGGCGGGTGCGGTCGAGCGTCATCATCGCCAGCTTGAAGCCCTTGTTCTCCTCGCCGAGCAGGTTCTCGGCCGGGATCTCGACTTCGTCGAAGGAGATGGTCGCGGTGTTCGAGGCCCGCTGGCCCATCTTGTCCTCCTTCTTGTCGACGCTGACCCCGGGCAGGTCGGCGTCGACGACGAAGGCGCTGATCCCGCGGTGGCCCGCCTCGGGATCGGTCTTCGCGTAGACCGTGAAGTAGTCGGCGTAGCTGCCGTTGGTGATGAAGCACTTGGAGCCGCTGATCACGTACTTGTCGCCCTTCTTGACAGCGCGGGTCTTCATCCCGGAGACGTCGGAGCCGGCGTCCGGCTCGGTCAGGCAGAAGGAGGCGAGCTTCGGCCCCTCGCAGAGCATGCCGAGGTACTTCTTCTTGGTCTCCTCGGAGCCGCCCAGCGCGATCGGCGCCGAGGCCAGGCCGTTGGCCATCAGCGAGGTGCCGATGCCGCTGCAGCCCCAGCCCATCTCCTCCTCGATCAGGCAGCCGGAGAGGTAGTCGAGGCCGGGCCCGCCGTACTCCTCGGGGATGTGGGTGTTCATCAACCCGACCTCCCAGGCCTTGTCGATGATCTCCTGCGGCCAGGTGCCCTCTTTGTCGTGCTCCCAGGCGACCTTGCGGATCTCTTTCTCCGCGAAGTTGTGCGCCAGCTCTTGCAGATCCTTCTGCTCGTCGGTCAGGGTGAAGTCAACCACTGCTCGAAGCTCCTTTTTTCGGGTGGGAGTGGGCCGATTGACTGGTCAGTCAACCAGCGCAAAGCGTAGCGGATGAGGGTCGGGCCGGAGCCGCGGCCCGCCGATTTGTAGGATCGAAGGAGATGGCTGCCGACAAGGACAACCTCTATGAGGTGGAGGAGCTGCTCAACCAGCCCGGGACCTACTTCAACCCGCAGACCGAGGTGCTCGTGGGTGGTCGACGATTCGACCTCGCTCGACCAGGAGGTCTTCAACCTCGAGGACTACGAGGGCGCCGACTGGGTGCGGATCTCCGACGAGGTGCCGGTCGACGAGGATCGCCGCGACCGGGCGCTGGAGAAGTTCCAGACCCACTACCACCCCGGCTTGACCGGCTCGGTCTCCGCGACCGCGCTCGAACAGGGCGACGAGGAGCTCGACGAGGGCGAGAGCGGCCAGGACCCCGGCCGCGAGGACTGATTCAGGCGCTCTCGAGCTGCTCGAGGCCGCTGGCCCGCTGGCCGCCGGCGGCGAGCATCAGCTTGAAGTCGTGCGGGCTGGAGGCGTAGTCGAGCGCGACCTGCTCTGCGACCTTGCCCTCCATCACGTAGCCGAGCAGCGACTGGTCGAAGGTGCGCATCCCGTAGTACTCGCCTTCCGCGATCACCTCGGAGATTTTGCCGGTCTCCTCGGGGTTGAGGATCAGGTCCTGGACGCGGCCGGTCACCACCATCACCTCGGAGGCCGGCACGCGGCCTTCGCCGCTGAGGTCGGGGACGAGCCGCTGGGCGATCGCGCCGCGCAGGGTCGAGGAGAGCATCACGCGGGCCTGGTGCTGGAGGTGGGGCGGGAAGAAGTCGATGATCCGGTTGATCGTCTCGGTCGCGTCGAGCGTGTGCACGGTGGAGAGCACGAGGTGGCCGGTCTCGGCCGCCGAGAGGGCGGTGCGGACGGTCTCCTCGTCGCGCATCTCACCGATCAGGATCACGTCGGGGTCCTGGCGCAGGACGCGGCGCATCGCGCGCGCGAAGCTCTTCGTGTCGGAGCCGACCTCGCGCTGGTTGACGATCGAGCCTTTGTCTTCGTGCAGGTACTCGATCGGGTCCTCGAGGGTGACGATGTGGTGCGTGCGGGTGCGGTTGATGTGGTCGATCATCGCCGCCAGGGTCGTCGACTTGCCCGAGCCGGTGGTGCCGGTGACGAGGACGATCCCGCGCTGCTCCTCGGCCAGATTGGTGACGACCTCGGGCAGGCCGAGCTGCTCGACCGAGCGGATCTCGAAGGGGATCGCGCGGCAGACGATCGAGGTCGAGCCGCGCTGCTTGAAGGTGTTGACGCGGAAGCGCGAGAGGCCGGGGACGGCGTAGGAGAAGTCGGCCTCGCCCTCCTCCTCGAACTCGGTCAGCGAGCGGACCTCGGCGATGTCGTGAAAGGCCTTTTCGGTGTCCTCGCTGCTCAGCGGCCCGTGCCCCTCGAGCGGCGTCAGCTCGCCGTTGAGGCGGATCGTCGGCGGCGCCGCCACCTTGACGTGGAGGTCGGAGCCGCCCCGCTCGACGAGCGTGCGCAGGGCTGAGTCGATCTCGAACATCGCGGCCTTTATCGGCCGCCGGCGCCGGAATCCTTAGCCGAGACAGGGCGCATCGAAACGCAAATCCGGCGGGAGTTCCTTGTGCAAACTGCCTCTGTGCCTTAGATTCGCGTCTGTGAGACAACGCCCCACGATGGGAGGAAGAGAACCTTGACCCCGCGCGAGCGCTTCGCCGTCAACCTGGTCAAAGCAAGAAAGCTGAAGCAAGTCACCCAGCAGGAGCTGGGCGATCGCTGTGACCTGCACCGCACCGAGATCTCGCTGTTGGAGCGCGGCGGCCGCGAGCCCCGCCTGGGCACGATCATCAAGCTGGCCGACGCCCTGACCGTCACCCCGCAAAGCCTTTGCGAGGGGATGCGCTGGGACGAAAAGGCGCAGCGCTTCAAGTTCAAGAAGTAGCGCGGCCCTCGACGAAGATCTCGAACTGGTTGGGCTTCGGCTTGCGGGCCTTGCCGCTGCCGGCGAAGGTGTTGGCGAGCCGCATGCCGACCGAGTCGTAGATCTCGATCAGCTCCTCGACGGTGTAGAGGCGCTGGCGGAAGGGGATCTCCTCGTAGCGCTCGAAGACCTCGCCGAACCGGATCGGCACGGTCGAACCTTCGATGTAGCGCTGCTCGGTGTTCCAGTGGTGGTCGCTGAGTTCCAGCGTCGACTCGCCGACCAGCCACGATTTCTTCGGCAGGTTGCGTTCCGCGTGCAGGACGTTGGGCAGCTGCATCAGGTGGCCGCCGCCGGCGCGCAGCGCCCGCGCGATCACCTCGAAGGTGCGGCGGTTCTCCTCGTCGGTCTCGAAGTAGCCGACGGCGCCGTCGTTGAGGCTGAGCACCAGGTCGAACTCGTCGGCGAGCTCGAGCTCACGCAGGTCGGCCTGCATGAAGGCGACCTCGAGCGAGTGCGCGGCTGCCTCGCGCTCGGCCATCTCGAGCAGCTCGGCGGAGATGTCGACGCCGACGACCTCGAAGCCGCGCCGGCGCAGCTCCAGCGAGTGGCGGCCGATCCCGCAGGCGAGGTCGAGCACCCGCTCGCCGCCCTCGGGGCGCAGCATCATGATCGCCCGGTCGACTTCGGCCTCGGTGCGGTCCGCCCACGGCATCGCCGCCGTGATCGGCGGAAAGCCCGAGCGGTACCAGTCGGGTGGGACTTCCAGCGCGCTTCCCATCAATCAGGAAGCTTAGAGCAAACCCGCCTCAGGTGACTTCGCGCAGTTTCTGCGCTTCGCCCAGCTGCTGGAGCTTTTTGAGGCTCTGGTTCTCGATCTGGCGGATCCGCTCGCGGGTGACGTTGAAGGTGCGGCCGACCTCGTCGAGCGTGCGCGGGTGCTCGCCGCCGAGCCCGTAGCGCAGTTCGAGCACGCGGCGCTCGCGGTAGGAGAGGTTCTCGAGCGCTTCCTTCAGCGCCTCTTTGGTCAGCAGGTCGGCGGCGCGGTCGAACGGCGACTCGGCCTTCTCGTCGGCGATGAACTGGCCGAACTCCGACTCCTCCTCGTCGCCGACCGGCTTCTCCAGGCTGACGGGGGCCTGGGCGGAGCGCTTGATCGAGTCGACCTCCTCGGGGTCGATCCCGGTCACGTCGGCAATCTCCTCGGGGGTCGGCTCACGGCCCAGCTCGGTGACCAGCTTGCGCTCGGCGCGGCCGATCTTGTTGAGCTTCTCGACCACGTGGACCGGGATGCGGATCGTGCGCGCCTTGTCGGCCAGGGCGCGGGCGATCGCCTGGCGGATCCACCAGGTCGCGTAGGTCGAGAACTTGAAGCCCTTGCGGTAGTCGAACTTCTCGGCGGCGCGGACCAGGCCCAGCGTGCCCTCCTGGATCAGGTCGAGGAAGGGCAGGCCCTGGTTGCGGTAGTTCTTCGCGATCGAGACGACCAGGCGCAGGTTGGACTCGACCATTTTCTGCTTAGCGTCGAGGTCGCCGCGCTCGATCCGCTTGGCGAGTTCGACCTCCTCGGCGGCGGTCAGCAGGCGGACTTTGCCGATGTCCTTGAGGAACAGCTGCAGGCTGTCCGTCGTCATGTCCGGTTTGAGGTCGATCGAGGCTTTGGCGCGGCGACGGCCTTTGCGGCCGGTGTCGGCGGGCATCGCGTCGGCGGCCGCTTTCTGGGCCGGGTCCATGTCCTCGACGAGCTCGATGCCCTGCTTCTCGATGTGGCCGTAGAGATCCTCGACGTCGGACTCGTCGAGATCGACCTCGGACACCGCCGAGGCGATGTCGCCGAAGGTCAGCACACCGAGTTGCTGGCCCCTGTGGACCAGCCCTTTTACCTCCTCGAGCTCCTGAAGCTCAGCAACCAGCATCTATTCTGCACCCGTCTTTCTGCGTCAAAAAAGCGGACCGGAGAAGCGGTCCGCGAAGGTAGGGATATGGCCTCGAAGTCCCTGCGAGGCTCAAACGTCTGTTCGCATGATAGGCGCTTCAGTTTTTGAAGTCAAGCCCCGATCGTGCCCAAACTGTGCCCAAAGCAATGAGAAATCCACGTCCCTGGCTGCGCGCCTTCTGGCAGCGCGCCTATAAAGAGAACGTCACCGGGCTCTCCGCGATGGTCGCCTACAACCTGCTGCTCGCGGTTTTCCCCTTCGCCCTGTTGGTCCTCTTCGTCTTCGGCCAGGTGCTGAAAATCCAGGGGGTCGAGGCGGGCGTGCTCGACGACCTGCAGCGGCTCTTCCCCAACGCCGAGGAGGGGACGCTGAGCAACGCGCTCGACCGGATCGAGGAAAACTCGACCACGATCGGGATCGCCGCCTTCCTCGGCTCGCTCTGGATCGGCGCCTCCTTCTGGGGGGCGATGGACACCGCCTTCGGGCGCATCTACCACGTGCCCAATCGCGGCTGGGTCGAGCAGAAGCGCTTCTCCTTCACGATGCTCGGGGTGGTGCTGCTGCTGATCGCGGCCAGCATCGTGCTGCCGACGATCGAGGCGACGATCGTCTCCAGCACCGACAAACTGCCGCTTGGCCTCTCCGACATCAAGCTGATCGACACGGCGCTGCTGCTCGGCCTGGCGGTGGGGGTCGTCTTCGCGATCTGCTCGGTGATCTACTGGGCGGTGCCGAAAGGCCACATGCCGTGGCGCGACGTCTGGCCCGGGGCGGCCTTCGTCACGGTCGCCGCCGGCGTCGCCAACTGGGCCTTCCCCTTCTACCTCGCCAACGTCACCAGCCTCTCGCGCTTCGGCTCGACGATGGGCTTCATCCTGATCGCCCTGCTCTGGTTCTACCTGCTCAGCCTGGCGCTGCTGGCCGGCGCGGTGATCAACTCGTTGCGCCACGAGCTGCACGACACCGGCGAACTGCCGTACACGGCCTCCGGCGCGCCCTCCGACTGAGGCCCTTGGGCTTTGGGAACGTTCAAGGTTTGCATTGGAGGCGGCGAAGTACTAGGTTGACCTCGATCATGGCCCCCGGCGCGGGAATCCCAGCCGACTGGTACCGGACCAGCCTGTCCGCGAACGTCGACGCCCTCTACTTCGAACGGGGCGGCGAGGCGAAGGCCGTGCTGGTGGTGAGGATGCTGGACCCCGACGAGCAGGAACGCATCCTCGACCTCGCCTGCGCCACCGGGCAGCGCACGCTGGCGCTGTCGCGGCTCGGCTTCGACGTGGTCGGCGTCGACACGCACGCCGATCTGCTCTCCTCGGCCGCGGGCGAGGCGGAGATGCAGAACCTCCTGCCCTCCTTCGTCGAGGAGGATCCGCGCCGGCTCGAGTTCGAGGACGAGTTCGACATCGTGCTGAGCCTGGGCGGCGGCGCGCTCGAGCACTTCGACTACGACGAGGAAAACCTGCTCGCCTTCGAGGCCGCCGCGCGGGCGCTGCGCCCTGGCGGCCGGCTGCTGATGCAGCTGCCCAACGTGCTGCACGTCGCGGCGCACCTGCCCGAGCGGACCTGGATCGAGGAAAGCGAGACGATCGAGCTGATCGAACAGCACTGGAACGAGCCGACCCACCGCCTCGATGGCACGCGGCGATCGCTGCTCGCCTGCGAGCACACGGGCGAATCGGAGGCGGTCCCCTTCCAGCGCCGCCTCTACGCGGTCGAGGAGCTGGCCGAGATCTTCGAGTCGGTCGGCCTCAGCCTCGCCAACGTCTTCGACGAAGAGGGCTGGCCCTGCGTCCCCGACGATGAGCAGCGCGAGCTCTTCGTCGAGGCGCGGGCTCTACAGCTGTAGACAGGAGGATGGATGCGGCCTGGCTCTTGCCTGAACGGCTCGCATGTTAGAAGCTACGGCGCAATGAGCGAGCGATATCCGGGAGATGCGAGCGGCGGGGTGCGCGACCGCTTTGCAGTGAACCTGTACGAGGCGAGGTTCGCCGCCGGCCTCTCGCAGCTGCAGCTGGCCGAGCGGTGCGGCATGCACCGGACCGAAGTCTCCCTGCTCGAGCGGGGCGGCCGCGAGCCCCGCCTCGGCACGATCATCAGGCTGGCCGGCGCCCTCGAGGTCGCCCCCAGCGTCCTCTGCGGCAACATGGCCTGGAAAGAGCACGCGCAGCGCTTCGAGTTCGAATAGGGCCCGAGGCTCGTCAGACACCGACGAGCCCGACTGACTCACCCGGTTCCATCAATGCTTCGGCGTCGCCCAGATCCGACGTGAGGATCGCCGCCAGCCGCTCGACCGCACAGCAGACGACATGCGCATCGGCGATATCTGCGCGTTCGCGCTTGCCAAGGCGCCGGCCCACCTCCTTTGCACGGTCCTCGTCGAGGACATCGACGACGGACCCGTCGATCAGCCTTGCCACGCGGGCGGACTTCGGGCCACCGCGCCAGACCTGGGCCAGCACGCTTGCCGGGACCACGGTGTGCCCGCCGAGATCGTGCGCCTCCTCGATCATCGCGGCCACCTTTCCGTCATCGCGCTCCGCGGCGATCAACGCCCCTGCGTCGAGGACAAGCTTTGGCCCCATGCCCGTTTGAGTTCCCTGCGCGCCCACTCCCTCGCCTCCTCTCCAATCGGCCCGAACTCCTCTTCCCACATCTCGACGTACTCCCGTATCGCCTGCCGCCTCCTGGCGGCCGTAAGCGACCGTTCCACCGCCGCGGAGAGGTTGGGCGCCCTGCCGGACTCCACGTCCGCTCGAGGGCCCTCGAGCGCTTCCGGCTCGACCGAGATCGTGATTCGCTCTTTCATACGCAGCATCATACGCCTCCTTCACGCTGTTTCGGCCGCCGACGCTATGAGGCGCCAACGCGCGTGTGGCGCGCAGATTCAAAAAGTTTCGATCCGGACCTGTGCCGAAACCCGCCCGTGGTCGCATTGTCGACGAGCAGGCCTACGTGAACTGAACGGAACAAAAGTCTTTACACATTCAGCAGAAAAATGTGATAGAACTCACGTGGGTGCCATTTTGACTCCGAGGCACCTGCTCCAGATCGTTGTACGGTCGGCCGTCGCGGGCCCTTGGGCAGGGTCCGCAGCGGCCGGTCGTGTCTCGAGGGCCAGCCCCGTGCGGCTGCCGACTTCTCTCTCCTTGTGCTGCCACAGGCCTGAAATCCCAAAAAATTCTTGACAAATCCGGCAACGTACCAATAGGCTCGGACTCCTAGAGACATTCCGGATAAACAGCAAGTGGGGAGGCAGTCAATGCACCACGACCACGCTGTATGGGAGAGGGCCAAGCAGTCGTTCCGGCGCGAGATGTGGAGGGCGGTCGTGCCGGACGCCGTAACCGGCGAGGGGATCGAGGCGCAGCGCTTCGGCCCTGTCCTGGCGACTGCCTTTGGCAGCGAGCCGCGGGAGCCCGAGTTGAGCCTGATCCAGGGCGCCGCCGAGCCCGGCGCGATCGCCGACGGCCACGTCGCCGACGCGGTCGAATGGATGCGCTCGCGGGAGGTTGAATACCGCGTGCCGGTGGCCGAGGGGCGGCCGGGCTCGGCGGCGGCCGAGGAGTGGCTGGAGGGCCATGAGTACGAGCGCGGCGAGGCGGAGGTCGCGTTTGTGCGCGACGCGGTGTCGCCCGATGGGCCCGAGGACCGCGAGGTCGAGGTCTTCGAGCTGGGAGAGCACGAGATCGACGGCGAAGGGTTCAGCATCCTCGCCCGCGAAGGCCTGGGCCTGCCGATCATGGCCGAGGCCCTCTACTTCGGGCTGCCCGGCAGAGACGGCTGGCGCTGCTACACGGCGGCGCCGGCGCCCGACGTGCAGGTGATCGCCACCGGCGCGATGCTGGTCGAGGACGGGGTCGCCGTGCTCGGCCTCGACGCGACCGTCGACGCCGAGCGGGGGAGGGGCTGCGCAAGGGCGCTGCTCCGCCGCCGTCTGCGCGACGCCGCCGCGGCGGGCTGCCGCACCGTCGTCGCCGAGGTCAGCGCGGGAGAGGAGCACGCCGAGGCGCGCAGCGACCTACTCGAGGCGGGCTTCGCGGAGGCCTATGCCGCCCGCAACTGGATGCGCCCGGCAATGCGTCCGGCGGTCTCCGCGTAAGGGACGGTGCCCGGCCGTGACCGGCCGGGCACCGCGATCCACCGGCGGTTGTGATTAGAATCACCTATTCCTTCTATCGGTACGGGGAATCGGGGAGGCAGGGCCTCGGGGTCTACGGGGGAGGCGGGTCTGCGCGCGGGGGCGCTGACCGTCGGGATGCTCTCGGAGGGGATCCAGGTGCAGATCATGCGCGCGATGGCCGGCGGCTTCAACGCGCTGAGCGTTCCCGAGGACTACGAAGGGGAGGCGCAGCCGCACCGCCCTGCCGATCGGCGTCGGCGTCAGCCTGAGGGCGGACCGGTCGACCCGGCCCATCAGCAGAAATACGCCCTGACCCCGACCGGCCGGGCGCGCCTGCCGACCGCCGACGGCATCGAGCTCTGGCTGCTCAAGGCCCCCGGAGGGCCGCTCCCCTACGACGACAGGCGATCCAAGCGGGCGATCGAGCTTCTCTCCGAGGCCTGGGGACACGGCCTCGCGCACACCCTCGCCGCCGGGCCGGTCGAGCCGGCCGCTGCGATTGCCGGCTGCGAGCTGCGGCCCCGGGCGGCCAAGCGCCTGCTGTCGAAGCTGTGTCGGACCGGGTTGGTAGAGGTCCTCGCGGGGGCCGGCAAGGTCGAGCTCTGCGCACCGACCGAGTGGCTGCGCCGCGCCGTCGGCGCGCTGACGCTCGGGGCGCGGGTGGAGAGCGACGACCGGCCGGCGGGCGCAAGGCCGGTCGACGCGCTCGACTTCGTCGCGACGGTGCAACTCGCCGCGCCGCTCGTCCGCCTCGGCGAGGAGGCCGGCGGCGCCTGCCGCCTCGTCTTGCGCCTCGGCCCGGCCGGGCGGCGACACCCGGTAGGCGTAACCGTCGAGGTGGTGGAGGGGAGGATCGTCTCCTGCGAGCCCGATCCCGAGTCCGCCTCCGAGACCGCCACCGAGGCGGTCGGCGAGCTCGGTGCCTGGTTCAGCGCCCTGATCGACCAGCGGCCCAAGCGACTCAGGTTCGAGGGCGACCGCCAGTTCGCCCGCGACCTCGTCGCGGCGTTCGGCAAGGCCCTGTTCGACGAGCCCTCCTTCGCGCGCTGAGCATTGCGCGTCGGTTAGAGCAGCCCAAGCAGTGCGGCGGCGAGGATCGCTCCGGCAATGCCAAATCCGACCTGGATCAAGGTGTGATTGAGCGCGGTGAACTCCGCCCTCAAGGTTGAGATCTCCGAGCGAAGTTCGGCGTTGCCCGCCTTGATCTCCGCCCGCAGCGCCGCGCTGCTCTCAGCCATCTCCGAGCGAAGTTCGGCGTTGCCAGCTTTGATCTCCTTGCGCAGCGCCGCGCTGCTCTCAGCCATCTCCGAGCGAAGTTCGGCGTTGCCCGCCTTGATCTCCTTGCGCAGCGCCAAGTCGGTCGCCTGCAGTTCTCCCCGCAGTTCGGCAACGCCCTCCTTGATCTCCCGCCGCAGTTCGGCGTTTCCGCCATTTACCTCGGCGCGCAGTTCGCCTACGTCGGCGCGCAGGCCGTTGATTGCTTCGTCCAGGCGATCGTCTGTCCAATTCTGCTGTGCCATTGCCTCCATGCGCCGACTGTAGGGATGCGAGTGTGACGCGTGGTGCGCAAATTGTAACTTATTGTCGCAAAAGACTGAAAAGTCTCAGGAGGGGCGCATCTCACTGCCCTGCGCCTGGACTCCTGCCGCAGTTCCGCTCAAACAGATCTGCCCGGACGAGGTCGCCAGCCAGGCTGGCCCCGAAGTGATCGCTATCAATTAGAGAAAGTTCACGATTAGACCAAAAATGTGATACAAGTATCCCTGGGTGCCAACAGGACGGTTCTCGAGGCATCCACTGCACTGATCGTTGTTGCCCGGTCACCGCGTGGGGGTCTTGCTCTTTCCCCGGCGGGGTGACCGGGCGTGGCGCGCCCGCAGCGCAGTTCGAGCATGCGACGGTCGGGCCCCGACCTACAGCTGCGTAGCCAGCAGCGCGGCGAACCCGGCGAGGGCCGAACTGGACACCGAGATCGCGGCAAATTTAATCGCCCGCCTCAGCTCGAGTATCTCCTGGCGCATCTCGCGGCCCTGTGCCTGCATCTCCTGACGCAATTCGCTGCCCTGCGCTTGCATTTCCTGACGCAGCCCGACCGTCTGCGCCTGCATCTCCTGACGCAATTCGCTGCCCTGCGCTTGCATTTCCTGACGCAGCC
>JBBDJH010000004.1:0-296 GCA_040879985.1 Solirubrobacterales bacterium | reverse complement strand
CGACCGTCTGCGCCTGCATCTCCTGACGCAATTCGCTGCCCTGCGCCTGCATCTCCTGACGCAGTTCGGCCCCTTGTTCGCGCAACTGCACGCCGATCTCATCGACCTTGCCGGCCAGGTCGTCCATCCTGTCGTCGTTCCAGCGCTCCAGCATCACTGCCATGATTGCACCTTAAAGGTTGCGGCGGCGGGTGGCATGAGTGTTTAAGGGCACAGCGCCTCGAGTTCTCCCCCCGCCCGGCGGTGTCCGTGGTCACGCAAAACTGTCGCTCCGTGATCACCGAAACGTGTAGGTC
>JBBDJH010000003.1:0-39167 GCA_040879985.1 Solirubrobacterales bacterium | reverse complement strand
CATCTGCTTTCGTCGCTCGCTCATCTCAACCCTTACGTAACTGTAATGAATGATGCGCGCCCCTAAGTCATTCGTATATCTATACGAATGTTTGTAGGATGTCGTCATGGCGCGAGATCCCGATGCATGCGATCTGCTCTGTCTCGACCTGCCGAAGGCCGAGCGAGTGCGCAAGAGCCTGCCTTGCACTGAGGAGCTGGAGCTGTGGGCGGCCGGCGCGAAGGCGCTCGCCGATCCGACCCGGCTTGCCATCGCACTCGCCCTCGATGCCGGGGAGACCGCCTGCGTTTGCGACCTCGCCTGGATCGTCGGCCGCGACGAGCGCCTTGTTTCCCACCACGTTCGCCTGCTGAAGAACGCGGGCCTTGCCCGCTCGGAGCGCGACGGCAAGATGGTCATGTACGAGTTGACCGAGCGCGGTCGAGCCCTGCTGACGGCGGTCGCCGCGCAGGGAATCGCGACGTGAGCCCGGTCGAACTGCCGACCGTCGCGCCCGGCGCCGCCGCCTCGACCGCGGCGCGCCCGGTCGCGTCGATCTCTCGCGACCGCTACGAGGAGCTGGCCCAACGGGTCCGCCTGCTCTCCTGGCTCTCCGTCGGCTGGATGACGGTCGAGGGCGCGGTCGCGATCACCGCCGGCATCCTCGCCTCTTCGATCGCCCTGGTCGGCTTCGGCCTCGACTCGGGGATCGAGGGTTTCGCCAGCCTGATCATCGTCTGGCGCTTCAGCGGCCATCGGATGTTCTCCCACGCCGCCGAGCAGCGGGCGCAGAAGCTCGTCGCCGTACAGTTCTTCCTCCTCGCCCCCTACGTTGCCTTCGAGTCGACGAGGGTTCTACTCGGCGCCGAGCACCCGGAGGTGAGCTGGGTCGGGATCGGGCTCGCGGCCGGCTCGGTGGTTTTCATGCCGATGCTCGGCATCGCCAAGGAACGGCTCGCCGACCAGCTCGGCTCGGCAGCGACCAAGGGCGAGGGCCGCCAGAACATGCTCTGCGCCTACCTCGCCGGAGCGCTGCTGGTCGGGTTGCTCGGCAATGCGCTCCTCGGCGCCTGGTGGCTCGACCCCCTGGTCGGCCTGTTGATCGTTGCTGTCGCGGTGAAGGAGGGCCGCGAGGCCTGGCGCGGCGAGGGCTGTTGCGTCAGCTCGCCGCTCGACGGCGCCGGTTTCGTCGAGGACAGTTGCCGTGGCGAGGATTGTCGCGGCGATTGATCGGCGAGTCGTTCCGGTGCAACCCTTACGTTTCCGTAGGGTATCGGCGATGCTGAGTCGTTCGGGGCACGCGTGATCCGGATCGTCTGCCCCGAGTGCGGGGAGTCCGCGCGTGAGCAGTTGAAGGCCGACCGACGCGGCGCTGAGATCTTCATCTCCTGCCTGTCCTGCGGGCACAGTTGGCAGCGCCACCCGGACGACTGCCCGCAGTGCGGCAAGCGCGCTCTTACCCCCGTTCGCAAACCGCTGTTCGAGAAGGCGCGCGGGACGCAGCAGTCGATCATCGGCTTCCGGATCGCCAAGGAGTGCGCCTCCTGTGGCTGGACGTCCGAGCAGCTGTGAGCGTGGCGAGCGCTTCTTGAAGTCGTCCATGCCGATCTCCCGGGCGGCGGGCATCGTCGCCCTCGCGGCTTGCGCCAAGTTCTGCTCGGCCCCCGGGCAATCGTTCTTCATCGCGGTCTTCGTCGACCACCTGATCGCAGGCACGAGCGTGACCAGAACGGGCTTCGCGGTGATGTACGGGCTGGCGACGGTCTTCTCGGCGGCGACCGTTTTGGGTGTCGGCCGCGCCGTCGACCGCCGCGGCGTCGCCCCGGTCTGGGCGTCGGTCGCACTCGGACTCAGCGCCGGCTGTCTCGTCCTCAGCCTCGCCACCGGCCCGGCGCTCGTCTTTCTCGCGCTCTGCCTGATGCGCGGCTTCGGCCAGGGTTCCTTCCCGCTGCTCGGCACCGTGCTCGTCGCCTCCTCCTTCGAGGCCGCGCGGGGGCGGGCGCTGAGCCTCTCCTCGCAGGGCATCGCTGTCGCCACGGCGACGCTGCCGGCTCTCTGCGTGGTGCTGATCGCAGCCGTCGGCTGGCGCCCGACGCTGCAGATCGTCGCCGCGACCCTTGCCCTGGTCGTGGTGCCGCTCAGCCTCTTGGCGCGCTCGGGCCGGCGCCGTCCCGCTCTGGCGCAGCCCCGGCCCGCCGCCCTGCGCGAGACGCTGCGCCGCCCCGGCGTTCGCTCGCTGCTGCTGATCTTCGCCGTGCCGCCGCTGGTCACCACGGCGATCGTCGTCAACGCCGTCTCGGTGCTGGGCGAGATCGGTCTCGGCTCCGGCGAGGCCGCGGGCGCGATCGGCGTGATGGCGCTGAGCGCCGTCGGCGGCGCGCTGATCGGCGGCCTGCTCGTCGACCGCTTCGCGCCCCGGGTCGTGCTCGCGGCGATGGGCGCGACCCTGGTCGCGAGCACCGTTCTGATGCTCGCCAAGCTGCCGGTCGCCGCCTACGCGGGTTTCGTCGCGCTCGGTCTCGCGGGTGGCCTCTACACGACCGCCAACGGCTCGCTGTGGGCGCAGACCTACGGCACCGAGGGCCTCGGCCGCCTGCAGAGCCTCGCCTCCTCGGGCCAGATCCTCGGCGCGGCGCTCGGGCCGCTGCCGCTGGCCCTCTCGCTTTCGCTCGGCGGCAGCTACGCGCCGGGCCTGGCGCTGCTCGCGGCCCTGGCCGGGGCCGGGCTCCTCGGCGGGTGGCTGTGGGCGTCGCGCGCCGCGCGACGCGATGCGACGCCGGGGACGCAGCTGCTCAGGCCTCGACGATCGCCGGCAGGATCATCGGCCGCCGCTTGAGGCGCTTGTAGACGAACTTGGTGAGGTGCACGCCGGGCAGGACGATCTCGGTGGGTTCAGGCTAAGGTAAGCGGCGGATGACGCCGACCATCAACGCCGAGCGCTTTACGCGCCAGATTCGCAGCGAGGCAAAAGGCGGCGATTGATCGGTGGCCCCGACGCCCGCCGGCACGGCGGGTGTGGGGGGTATCGCCGAGCAGGCCGCGCGCAGGCGCACCTTCGCGATCGTCTCCCACCCCGACGCCGGCAAGACCACGACGACCGAGAAGCTGCTGCTCTACGCGGGCGCGCTCGACCGCGCCGGCACCGTCAAGGCTCGCTCCGGCCAGAGCCAGACGACCTCCGACTGGATGGAGTTCGAGCGCCGCCGCGGTATCTCGATAACCGCGACCGCCCTGCAGTTCCCGCACGACGGCCTCGAGATGACGCTGCTCGACACCCCCGGCCACCACGACTTCTCCGAGGACACGCTGCGGGTGATGAGCGCCGCCGAGTGCGCCGTCGTCCTGCTCGACGCCTCGCGCGGGATTGAGCGCCAGACTGCCCGCCTGCTCGAGGTCGCGCGCGAGCGCCGCATGCCGCTGCTCGTCTTCATCAACAAGTGCGACCGGCCGGGCCTCGAGCCGCTCGGCCTGCTCGACTCGATCGAGGCCGGCGTCGGGTTGCCCGCCGCGCCGCTCAACTGGCCGGTCGGCGAACCGGGCGATCTGCGCGGCCTGATCGAGCGTCGCGAGGGAAGCTTCCTGCGCTTCGAGCGCACCGCCCACGGCGCCACCGCGGGCGTGGAGGAACGCATCCCGGGCGCCGAGGGGGAGCGCGAGGAGGGGGCGGCCTGGCGACGCGCCCGCGAGGAGCTCGATCTGGTCGAGGCGGCGGCGATCGAGTTCGACCTCGAGCTGTTCCAGGCCGGCGAGCAGGCGGCGGTGCTGTTCGGCTCGGCCTCCTGGAACTTCGGCGTGCGGATGCTGCTCGAGTCGATCGCCGAGCTGACCCCGCCGCCGCGGCCGCTCGCCGACGCCGAGGGCGTCGAGCGCCCCCTGGCGGCGCCGCTCTCCGGCTTCGTCTTCAAGGTCCAGGCCAACATGGACCCGCGCCACCGCGACAACCTCGCCTACCTGCGGATCTGCTCGGGGCGCTTCGAGCGCGGCATGCGGGTGACCAACGCGCGCAGCGGCAAGGGGCTGGCGCTCAACTACCCGCAGCAGATCTTCGGGCGCGAGCGCTCGACCCTGGACGAGGCCTGGCCCGGCGACGTGATCGGCGTCGTCAACGCCGCCGACCTGCGCGTCGGCGACAGCGTCTACGCCGAGGACCCGGTCGTCTTCCCGCCGCCGCCGCGCCTCGACCCGAGCCGTTTCGCCCTCGCCCGCAACGCCCTGGGCGAGCGCCACAAGCAGTTCGAGCGCGGCCTGCGCCAGCTCGACGGCGAGGGCCTGATCCAGGTCCTGCGCAGCGACCCCGACCACCCCGCCTCGATCCTCGCCGGCCTCGGCGAGCTGCAGTTCGAGGCGGTCGGCGAGCGCCTCAAGGCCGAGTTCGGCGTCCAGCTCCGGCTCGAGCCGCTGCCCTTCAAGGTCGCCCGCCGCGCCGACCGCGAGCTGGCCGAGCCGCTCCGGGCCAGGCAGGGCGCCGATGCGCTGTTCAGGTCCGACGGCGCGATGCTGGCCGTCTTCCGCGACGATTTCGAGCTGCAGCGCTTCCTCGACCGCGACCGCGTCGCGGTCGTCCAGCACGACGCGCTCGGCGAGCGGCTGGCCCGGCGCTAGTCCGCGCAGCTCTTGCAGAGGCCGCGCAGGGTCACGTCGTGCTCGCCGATCTCGAAGGGGACCGCGGCCGAGACCCGCTCGATCGCTCGCTCCAGGCCGCGATCCTCGAAGGGCTCGATCCGCCCGCAGCGGCGGCAGATCGCGTGATGATGATGGTGCCCGCTGGGCTTGACCCGCTCGTAGCTGGCGATGCCGCGCGCCGCCTCGAAGCGTTGCAGGAGGCCGAGCTCCTCGAGCCGCTCGAGCGCCCGGTAGATGCTTGCCCTGCCGACCGCGGCCTCGTGGCGGCGCAGATCCTCCTCAAGCTCAAGGGCGGTGACCGCGCAATCGTGCTGGGCAAGCGCTTCGACCACGGCTGTGCGGGCGCCGCCGCGTCGATAGCCCGCCTCGCCCAGGATCTCCAGGGCGTGCTCTTCCCAGGCGGTGTCCCGTGCGCTTGCCATCAGCCGATCGTAGCCCCGGCCGGGGCTCGCCTCCCCTGCTGGGCCGAGGCCAGCCGGCCGAGCGGCAGGGAGAGCAGGTAGAGGGCGACGATCGCCAGCGCCACCGAGGCTCCCCCGGCCGTGCCCGCGTAATAGGAGAGATAGAGGCCGGCGACGCCGGCGAGCACGGCGATCGCGACCGCCAGGCAGATCATCGGCGCGATCCGCTCGGTGAGCCGGCGGGCGGCCGCGGCCGGGCCGACGAAGGCGGCGACGACGAGCAGGTTGCCGAGCCCCTGCACGGCGACGACGATCGCGGCGCCGAGCAGGGTCAGCAGGGCCGCCTCGACGATCGCCGGCGAGACCCCGAGCGAGCGCGCCGCGCCGGGGTCGAAGCCGCCCGCCAGCAGGCGGCCGTGCAGCACCAGCAGGACGCCGCCGACCGCGACCGCCATCGCAACCGCCGCGATCAGGTCGGCGTCGCTGGGGCCGAGGATGTCGCCGAAGAGGATCTCCTGGATCCCCGGCGGGGAATCGGGCGAGAGCGCCAGCAGCACGCCGAGGCCGAACAGGGTCGTGACGACGACGCCGATCGCCACTTCGCGGCTGACGCCGGGGATGCGCGAGGCGGTGGCGATCGCCAGCGCGGCGACGAGGATGCCGGGGATCCCGCCGACGATCAGCGGCAGGCCGGCCAGGGCGGCCAGGACAAGGCCGGGGAAGATCGAGTGGGCGAGGGACTCGGCGGCGTAGGAGAGGCGGTAGAGGATGACCCAGCAACCGAGCATTCCCGCGGCGACGCCGATCATCGTCACCTCGGCGAGCGCGCGGCGCATGAACTCGTCCTGGAGGGGCTCGAACATGCTCAGTGGTGGTGGGGGGGGAGGATCGCGCGGGAGTCGCTGCCGGGCAGCTCGACGATCGCGCCGCCGTAGGTGGCTTCGAGCACGGCCAGGTCGAGCACCTGCTCCGGCGCTCCGGCCGCGACCTGCGTCCGGTTGAGGCAGAGCACGCTGTCCCAGCGCCGCGCCTGCTCGAGATCGTGGGTGGCGATCATCACCCCGCGTCGCTCGGCGGCAAGCGAGTCGACCAGCGCTTCCAGCCCTTCGGAGCTGGGCCGGTCGAGGCCGGAGAAGGGCTCGTCGAGGAGCAGGATCTGGGCGTCCTGGACGAGGCTGCGCGCGATCAGCACGCGCTGGCGCTGCCCGCCGGAGAGCTTGCCGAAGGTCTCCCCCGCGAGATCGCCGAGGCCGACCTTGTGCAGGGCCTCGCTCGCGACCGCGCGCTCGCGTCGCCCCGGCCGCCGCCACCAGGGAAGTCTGGAGAGCGCCCCCATCGCCGCCACGTCGAGCGCCGAGACGGGATAGTCGAGCTGCGAGCGCTCGGTCTGCGGGACGGTGGCGCAGCGCGCCCCGACGCGAAGCTGCCCGGCCAGCGGGCGCAGCTCGCCGAGCAGGGCGCGCAGCAGGGTCGTCTTGCCGCCGCCGTTGGGGCCGAGCAGCGCCATCCGCTCGCCCGGCGCCAGCGAGAAATCGACGGCGGAGATCGCCGCCTCGCCGTCGTAGCCGACCGCGAGCCCGCTCGCCTCGATCAGGGCCTCGCTAGGCAACGGCGACCCTGCCGGTGAGCCCGCGGACCCCGGCGACGAGCGCGAAGGTGGCGCCGGCGACGCAGGCGATCGTCGCCCCCGGCGGCGCGTTGGTCTTGACCGAGAGCCAGAGCCCGACCGTGCCCTCGAGCGCGACCAGGCCGACGCTGAGCAGCTGCCAGCTCAGCAGCCGCTCGGTGAGCAGCCGCGCGGTGATCGCCGGGACGACGAAGAGCGCGGCGACGAGCAGCGCCCCGACCACGGTCAGGGCCGCGACCGTCGCCAGCGCGACGAGGCCGAGCAGCACCGCGTCGTAGACCCGCCGGCTCGGGCCGGTCGAGCCGGCGAGGGTCGGATCGAAGCCGGCGCGCAGCCAGTGCTGGCCGATCAGCAGGCTGGCCAGCAGCGTCGCGGCGGCCGCTGCCGCGGCGAGCAGCAGATCGGCCCTGTCGACCAGCAGCAGGCTGCCGAAGAGCAGCGTCTCGACGTTCGCGCCGGAGCCGAACACGTCGCTGGCGAGGATCACCCCCGCGGCGAGGCAGGCGACGAGGACCAGCGCGACCACCGCGTCCTGGCCCGTGCGCCGCCCGCGCAGCGCCGTCGCGCCCGCCGAGAAGGCGACGGCAGCGCCGAAGGCGCCGAGGGGAGCCGCGAAGCCGAGCCCGTCGGCGAGCACCAGCCCCGGGAAGGTGGCGGTGCCGACCGCGTGGGAGAAGAAGGCGAGGCCGCGCAGCACGATCCAGGTGCCGAGCAGGCCGGCCGGGACGGCGAGCAGCAGCACCTCGATCAAGCCACGCTGGACGAAGGGGAGCTGAAATGGCTCGAGCATCCGCCTTGGAGACTAATGAGAATGAATCTAGTTTGCGTTCAGCGCTTACAGCAGGCTGCGCCCGCACTCGGCGATCGTGTCGTCGCTGGGACGGGGGGTCCAGCCGAGCCGCTCCTGCGCCTTCGCGCTCGACAGTTCCGTCTTCTTGCCGAGCTGGCCGACGACCGAGCGGATGCTCGGATCGAGGATCGCCATCGCCCGCACGAGCAGGTTCGGCACTGACCGGGTCGGCACCTTCGCCGCGTCGGCGCCGAGGCGGTCGCGCAGGACCGCGGCGACCTCGGCCATCCACATGAACGACTCGACCGCGATGAAGCGCTCACCGCCGGCCTCGGGGGCGGTCATCGCGCTGACGTGCAGCTCGGCGACGTCGCGCACGTCGACGAAGTTGAAGCCGATCCGCGGCACCCCGGGCATGCCCTTGAGCAGCCGCTCGATCGCCTGCAGCGAGTAGGAGTGGTCGTCGTGCAGCACCGGTCCGATGATCGCGCCCGGGTTGACCGTCGCCAGCTTCCCGGTCGCGCCGCGCCCGGCCATGAAGTTCCAGGCGGCCAGCTCGGCGATCGTCTTCGAGCGTGCGTAGGGGGTCATCTTCAGGTTGTCGGGATCGCTCCAGTCGCGCTCGTCCAGCGGACGCCCGGAGACCGCCTTGCCGCTGCCGGTGACGGCGGCGACGGAGGAGGTGACGACGATCCGCTCGACGCCGGCGTCGAGGCTCGCCGCGAGCACCCGCAGCGTCCCCTCGCGCGCCGGCACGATCAGCTCGTCGGGGTCCTCCGGCTGCACCGGCGGGAAGGGCGAGGCGACGTGGAGGACGTGGTCGCAGCCCTCGACGGCCTGCGTCCAGCCGTCGTCGTCGAGCAGGTCGGCGGCGAGCACGGTGAGGCGGTCGCCGGGGTCGAGCTGCGACCCGACCGCGGCGCGGACCTCGGCCTCGCGGGCGAGGTCGCGCACCGTGGTGCGCACCCGGTAGCCGCGCCTGAGCAGCTCGACCAGGCACCAGCCGCCGAGGAAGCCCGAGCCGCCGCTGACCAGGACCGTCGTCGTGTCTGCCTGGGAACCCTCCATCTGAGACCGAGTATGACGTGCGAGGATGCGGGTGCCGATGACCGACTTCCTCGTCAAGCGGGACGATCTGCGCGAGTGCCGTGTCGTCGAGTCGCCGCCGTCGCCGATCGAGCCCGGCCAGGCGCTGCTGCGGGTCGACAGCTTCGGCCTCACCGCCAACAACGTCACCTACGCGGTGATGGGCGAGGCGATGTCCTACTGGGACTTCTTCCCCGCCGAGGACGGCTGGGGGCGGGTGCCGATGTGGGGCTTCGCCGAGGTCGAGCGCAGCGAGGCGGACGGGGTCGAGCCGGGGACGCGCCTGTTCGGTTACCTGCCGCCTTCCTCGCACCTTGTCGTCACCTCGGCCGACGCCGGCCCGGCCGGCTTCGTCGACGCCTCGCCGCACCGGTCGGCGCTGCCCTCGGCCTACCACCGCTACCTCGCCACCGGGAGCGACCCCTTCTACCGGGCCGACAGCGAGGAGATCCAGATGCTGCTGCGGCCGCTCTTCTTCACCTCGTTCCTGATCGACGACCAGCTCGCCGACGAGGGCCTCGTCGACCGGGGCCCGATCGTGATCGCCAGCGCCTCGAGCAAGACCGCGATCGCCGCCGCCTTCCTGCTCGCCCAGCGCCAGGGAGTCGAGACGATCGGCCTGACCTCGCCGCGCAACGTCGAGTTCGTCGCGGGCCTCGGGGTCTACGACAACACCGTCGCCTACGACGCGATCGACTCGCTCGAGCGCCGGCCGGCGACCTTCGTCGACATGGCCGGCGACGGCGCGGTGCGCCAGGCGGTCCACGCGCACTACGGCGACGATCTCGTCCACAGCATGGCCGTCGGCGTGACCCACTGGGAGGAGCTCGGCGCCGGCGTCGGCGACCTGCCCGGCCCGCCGCCGAAGTTCTTCTTCGCCCCCGACCGGGTCGGCAAGCGCGCCGGGGACTGGGGCCGCGCCGGCCTGGAGACGAAGGTGGCCGACGCCTGGCACCCCTTCAGCGAGTGGACGGGAGGTTGGCTGGAGACGATCCGGGGCGAGGGCTTCGACGCCATCCGCGACGCCTACCTCGACGTCCTCGGGGGTAACGTCGATCCTAACCAGGCCCACATTCTCAAACTGGAGGAATCATGATCGGAACGCCCCGTACGAGTAGGCGGCAGGAGCGGGGCTCGACATATGGCGTTCCTCACACTGGCTGACCAGCCAGTGTGGGAGAATCGCGCTCTGTGGTCGAGCGGGCGCCCGAACATCTCGATGTGCTGATCGTCGGCGCCGGCCTCTCCGGGATCGGCGCCGCCTGGCATCTGCAGGACCGCAGCCCCGGCAAGAGCTACGCGATCCTCGAGGCGCGCGGCGACCTCGGCGGCACCTGGGACCTCTTCCGCTACCCCGGCATCCGCTCCGACTCCGACATGCACACGCTCGGCTACCGGTTCAAGCCGTGGACCGCGTCGAAGTCGATCACCGACGGCGCCTCGATCCTCGAGTACGTGCGGCAGACGGCGCGCGAGGAGGGGATCGAGCGGCGGATCCGCTTCCAGCACCGCGTCGTCGCCGCCGAGTGGTCGAGCGAGGGGGCGCGCTGGACGGTCGAGGCCGAGCGCGTCGACAGCGGCGAGACGGTGCGGCTGACCTGCGACTTCCTCTGGACCTGCAGCGGCTACTACCGCTACGACGAGGGCTTCACGCCTCGGTTCGAGGGCGTCGAGCGCTTCCCGGGCCCGGTCGTCCACCCGCAGCACTGGCCCGAGGACCTCGACTACAGCGGCAAGCGGGTGGTCGTGATCGGCAGCGGCGCCACCGCGGTGACGCTGGTCCCGGCGATGGCGGAGCGGGCGGCGCAGGTGACGATGCTGCAGCGCTCGCCGACCTACATCGCCTCGCTGCCGGCCGAGGACCGGGTCGCCACGACGCTGCGGCGCTTGCTGCCGGACCGCGCCGCCTACGCGCTCGTGCGCTGGAAAAACGTCTTGATCCAGACGCTCTTCTTCCAGCTCAGCCGGCGCCGACCGGAGCTGGTCAAGCGCTTCATCCGCAGGGGGGTGCAGCGCTCGCTGCCGCCGGGTTACGACGTCGACAAGCACTTCAAGCCGCGCTACGACCCCTGGGACCAGCGCATGTGCCTGGTCCCCGACGGCGACCTCTTCCGGGCGATCTCCGACGGCGACGCCTCGGTCGTCACCGACCGGATCGCGAGCTTCACCGAGCGCGGCATCCAGCTCGAGTCGGGCGCGGAGCTGGAGGCCGACGTGATCGTCACCGCGACCGGGCTCAACCTGCTCTTCCTCGGCGGCATGCGGCTCTCGGTCGACGGCGAGCCGGTCGACATGCCGAGCAGGATGGCCTACAAGGGGATGATGCTGAGCGGCGTCCCCAACTTCGCCTTCACGGTCGGCTACACCAACGCTTCGTGGACGCTCAAGGCGGACCTCACCTCCGAGTACGTCTGCCGCCTGCTCAATCACATGGACGCGCACGGCTACGGGCGCTGCGTCCCCGAGGTCGACCCGTCGGTGAGCGAGCAGCCGCTGCTCGACTTCACCTCCGGCTACGTGCAGCGCTCGCTGCACGAATTCCCCAAACAGGGCTCGGTGGAGCCGTGGAAGCTGCGCCAGAACTACGTCTTTGACATCGGCACGATCCGCCGCGGCGCGATCGAGGACGGATCGCTCCGCTTCGCCGGCGGCGTTCCCCGCGACGAGCCCGCGGAAAAGGCCGCCGCCTGAGCTGGTTCGGATCCGGGTCGGGCGGGTAGCGAGGCGGGATGAAAGCCAAACTGCTGCTTCCAGTCCTCGTCCTCTGCCTCGCGATCGGCGTCGTCGTCAGCGGTTGCGGCGATGACGATGACAACGGCTCGGCCACGGTCACCGAGACCGAGGCGCCGGCCGAGGTCACCGAGCCCGGCGACGACTCCGCCGACGGCGGCAGCGCTCCCGCCCCCAGCGGCGACGCGGCGCGCTCCGAAAAAGTCGAGATCGTCGACTTCGCCTACGACCCCGACCCGGTGACGATCGAGGAAGGCGGCAAGGTGACCTGGATCAACCGCGACTCGGCGCCACACACGGCGACCGCCGACGACGGCAGCTTCGACACCGGCACGCTCGAGGAAGGCAAGCTCGGCTCGGCGAGCTTCAAAAAGGCGGGCACCTACGAGTACATCTGCACGATTCACCCGGACATGCAGGGCACGGTCGAGGTGGTCGAGGCGGGTTAGTTCAGCCGTTCGGCCAGGCGGTTCATGCCGTGCTGTCGCGCCGCCGTGGCGGCGCCGGCCCACTCGGTCTCCCGGTCCGGCGGGCGGGCGACGCCGGCGTCGCGCAGGGTGGCGATCTCCTTGAAGGCGAGCAGTTCCTCGCGGGCGTCGAGCAGGGCGCCGCGCAGCGCCGGCCGCCGCTCGCGGATCGCGCTGGCGAGGATCGTCTCCAGGTCGCCGTGGCGGCGCAGCAGCTCGGCCGCCGTCTTCGGCCCGACGCCCTTGGCGCCGGGCAGGCCGTCGGACGGGTCGCCGCGCAGGGCGATGAAGTCGGGCACCTGCCCGGGGTCGACGCCGTAGCGCTCGCGCACCTCCGCCGGCCCGACCTCTTCAGCCCCTTTGCCGCCGCCGGTTCTTACGTAGAGCACCGTCACCCGCTCGTCCGCGCACTGGTACATATCGCGGTCGCCGGTAAGCAGCAGCGCCCGCCCACCGGCCTCGGCCTCGCGCTGGGCGTAGGTGCCAAGCAGATCGTCGGCCTCCAGCTCATCGCTCGTGGCGACGGTCCAACCGAACGCCTCGAAGAAGGGCCGGCAAGCGGCGAACTGCGGCGCCAGCTCCTCCGGCATAGCCGCCTCCCGCTCGGCGTGGTAGGCCGGGTAAAGCTCCGTCCGATAAGACGCCGCGTCCGGTCCGAAGCAGAGCACCACAGCCCGCGGCCCATGCACTTCCACCTCTCGCAGCACAAGATTCGCCGTCCCCAACAGCGCGTTGACCGGGCGCCCGTCTGGCCCCTTGATCGAGTCCGGCAACGCATAGAACGCTCGAAACAGCATTGACGGCGTATCCACCACGAGTAGCGGGCGTGGGTTGACGGCCATCGTCAGAGCCTATCCGGGTGGGGCCGGAACGTCTTGTACTTTTTCCGCGGCGACAATCTCGGACGGGCGCAGCCTGCCTTCGGAAAAAGTTAAGTGGAGGTCCCACCCGGATAGGCTCTCCCGCCATGGGCTTCATCCAACCCTCGCCACCCCCCTTCGAGTACGACGAGTGGCGCCGCCGCCCGCACCTCGAGCGGATCAAGGCCTGCGCCCAGGACTGGGCGCTGAACGGGTTCGGCACCCCCTACTTCGTCTACCTGCTCTACATCGCCAAGCTGATCGTCTACGCCGGCGGCGGTTTGCTGCTGATCTCGGCGACGACGCCCGGGCTCGGCGGGCTCGGCGAGCTCGGCTCCTGGTGGACCGAACCGATCGTCTTCCAGAAGGCGGTGATCTGGACGATGCTCTGGGAGGTGCTCGGCCTCGGCGCCGGCTCGCTGCCGCTGACCCTGCGCTTCTCTCCGCTGATCGGCGGCGTCCTCTACTGGCTGCGGCCGGGTACGACGCGGCTGCCGCCCTGGCCCGAGCGGGTGCCGCTGACCGCGGGCACGCGGCGGACGCTGCTCGACGTCGCCCTCTACGCCGGGCTGGTCGCCTCCGCGCTCAACCTGTTGCTCTCCGGCGGCATCGACGCTGCCACCGGGGGCGCCGGGCGGCTCGACCCAGTCGCCGTCGGTGTGCTGCTCGCCTTGCTCGTCCTCCTCGGCCTGCGCGACAAGGTCCCCTTCCTTGCCGCCCGGGCGGAGATCTACGGCAGCCTGGCGCTGATCTTCCTCTTCCCGCTGACCAACATGATCGTCGCCGCGCAGCTGGTCTTCGTCTGCATCTGGTGGGGCGCCGCCTCCTCGAAGCTCAACCGCCACTTCCCGTTCGTGGTCACGGTGATGATCAGCAACACGCCGTGGAACCGCTGGCGGGCGGCGAAGAAGCGGCTCTACCGCGACCACCCGGAGGACCTGCGGCCCTCGCGGCTCGGCGCGCTCACCGCCCACATGGGCACCGTGATCGAGTTCACCCTGCCGCTGATCCTGCTCGTCTCCCAAGGCGGCACGATCGGCACGATCGCCGTCGCCGGGATGGTGATCTTCCACCTCCACATCCTCTCGACCTTCCCGCTGGCGGTACCGCTGGAGTGGAACATCTTCATGATCTTCGGCGTCCTCTTTCTCTTCGGCCACTACGGCGCGACGCCGTTCTCGACGCTCGAGGACCCGCTGCTGCTGGCGATCCTCGCGCTGGTCTGCGTCGGCCTGCCGGTGCTGGGCAACTTTCGCCCCGACCTCGTCTCCTTCCTGCCCTCGATGCGCTACTACGCCGGCAACTGGGCGACCAGCCAGTGGCTCTTCCGCAAGGGCAGCGAGGCGAAGCTCGACGAGCACCTGGTCAAGCCGGCGGCGATCGTCACCGAGCAGCTGGCCAAGTCCTACGACGCCGAGCTGATCGACGTGCTGGTCCACAAAGGCCTCGCCTTCCGCTCGATGCACTCGCACGGGCGGGCGCTCAACGGGCTCGTGCAGCGCGCCGTCGACGACGTCGAGGAGTACGACGTGCGCGAGGGAGAGCTGGTCGCGGGGGTCGTGCTCGGCTACAACTTCGGCGACGGCCATTTCCACGACCAGCGGCTGCTGGCGGCGATCCAGGAGCGCTGCCGCTTCGCGCCGGGCGAGGTGCGGGTGGTCGTGCTCGAGTCGCAGCCCGCCCACGTGCAGCGCCAGCGCTACCGCATCTTCGACGCCGCCTCCGGGCTGGTCGAGGAAGGCTTCGTGAACGTCGCCGACATGGCCGAGCGCCAGCCCTGGCTCGACGGCCGCCCGTTCCCGGTGACGCCCGCATGAGCGAGGCGATCGTCGTCGGCGCCGGGCCGAACGGCCTCGCCGCCGCGGCGACGCTTGCCGTGCGCGGGGTGGGGGTGACCGTGATCGAGGCGGCGACGAAGATCGGCGGCGGCGCCTCCAGCGGCGAGCTGACCGTGCCGGGGCTGGTCCACGACGATTGCTCGGCGACGCACCCCTTCGGGCCGGGCTCGGCGGCGCTGGCGCCGCTCGGGCTCGAGCGGCACGGGCTCGAGTGGGCCTGGCCCGAGGTCGATCTCGCCCATCCCTTCGACGACGGCAGCGCCGCGACGATGCTGCGCTCGATCGAGCGGACCGCGGCCGGGCTGGGCGCCGCCGGAGCGGCCTGGAAGCGGCTCTTCGGGCCCTCGGCGCGGAGCTTCGAGGCGCTCGAGCAGGACATCCTGCGCCCGCTCCTCCATCCGCCCCGCCACCCGATCCTGCTGGCGCGCTTCGGCCTGCGCACGCTGCCCCCGGTGGCGGCGCTGGTCCGCGCCCTGCCGACGCCGCAGGCACGGGCGCTCTTCGCGGGCTCGGCGGCGCACGCCTTCACGCCGTTCACGACGCCGCTCGGCTCGGCGGTCGGGATGGCGATGACCTGCGCCTGCCACGCGCACGGCTGGCCGGTGGCGCGGGGGGGATCGCAGGCGATCGTCGATGCGCTCGCCGCCGTGGTCCGCGAGCGCGGCGGCCGGATCGAGACCGGCCGCCCGGTGCGTTCGCTCGCCGAGCTGCCCGCCGCCGAGGCCGTCCTGCTCGACCTCGCCCCCGGCGCGGTCGCGGATCTGGCCGGCGACCGCCTGCCGCCGCGCGTCGCCCGCGCCTACCGCCGCTACCGGCACGGCCCCGGCGCCTACAAGGTCGACCTCGCGGTCGAGGGCGGCGTGCCCTGGACGGCGGAGGCGGCGCGCCGGGCCGGCACGGTGCACGCGATCGGCTCCTACGCGGAGTTGGCCGAGAGCGAACGCCAGGTCAACCGCGGCCGCATGCCCGAGCGCCCCTTCGTGCTCGTCGGCCAGCAGTACCTCGCCGACCCGTCGCGTTCGCATGGCGACCTGCACCCGGTCTGGAGCTACGCGCACGTGCCCAGTGGCTATGACGGCGACGCGACCGAGGCGGTGATCGACCAGATCGAGCGCTTCGCGCCCGGCCTGCGCGAGCGCATCGTCGCCCGCCACGTGCGCACGACCGCCGACCTCGCCACCCACAACCCCAACCTCGTCGGCGGCGACATCATCGGCGGCGCCGCGACGCCGCTGCAGTCGGTCTTCCGCCCCCGCCTCGCGGTCGATCCCTACGCGACCGGCATCCCCGGCGTCTACATCTGCTCGGCGGCGACCCCGCCGGCCGCCGGCGCCCACGGCATGAACGGCTACAACGCGGCGCTGTCGGCGCTGCGGCATCTCTAGATTCCCCGGGGTGAACGCGCTCGAGATAAACGGCTTGGAGAAGCGCTACCCGACCGGGGTCGAGGCGCTGCGCGGCGTCTCGCTCGAGATCGCGCCGGGCGAGCTGTTCGGCCTGCTGGGCCCGAACGGGGCCGGCAAGTCGACCCTGATCCACTGCAGCACCGGCCTGGCACAGCCGACCGGGGGCACGATCGCGGTCTTCGGCCACGACGCGATCGACGACTACGGCCCGGCGCGGCAGGCGGTCGGCCTGGCGCCCCAGGAGGCCAACATCGACTGGTTCCTCACGGTCGAGGAGACGCTCGACTACCACGCCGGCTACTTCGGCATGCCGAAGCGCGAGCGGCGCGAGCGCACCGAGGAACTGCTCGAGACCTTCTCGTTGACCGAGAAGCGCGACGAACGCACCCGCACCCTCTCCGGCGGGATGAAACGGCGCCTGATCCTCGCTCGGGCGCTGATGCACCGGCCGCGGCTGCTGATCCTCGACGAGCCGACCGCGGGGGTCGACATCGAGCTGCGCTTGGAGCTGTGGCACTACGTGCAGCGGATCAACCAGGAGGGGACGACGATCCTGCTCACCACGCACTACCTGGAGGAGGCCGAGCAGCTCTGCGACCGGATCGCCTTCATCAACGAGGGGCGGATCGTCGGCGAGGGGACCAGCGCCGAGCTGGCCGCCAAGTACGGCGTCGCCAACCTCGAGGACGCCTACCTCGCCCTGGTCGGCCGCAAGGAGCTGTCGCGCTCCCACGTCGAGGTCAGCCCGGCATGAGCGCCGCCCAGATCCGCTTCGCGACGCTCTGGCGGCGCGAGGTCAACCGCTTCATGAAGATCAAGAAACAGACGATCGGCGCGCCGCTGCTGGAAACCTTCCTCTACATCAGCGTCTTCGGCGCCGCGCTCGGCTCGCGGGTCGGCGAGCTGCACGGGATCGACTACGTCGTCTTCGTCATCCCGGGTCTGATCATGATGGCCTTCTCGATCAACGCCTTCGCCAACAACTCGTCCTCGATCCTGCAGCAGAAGTTCCAGGGGGCGATCCAGGACCAGCTCTCCTCGCCCGCGTCGCCGCTGGAGCTGCTGCTCGCCTTCTCGCTCGGCGGCTTCATGCGCGGTCTGATCGTCGCCGGCCTGACCTTCGTCGCCGCCTCGCTGCTGGTCGACCTGCCGGTCGAGCACCTTCTCGTGCTGATCCCGTCGCTCGCCCTGGTCGGCTTCTTCTTCGCCCAGCTCGGCGTCCTGGTCGGCGTCCGCGCCGAGCAGTTCGACGACGTCGCCTTCGCCCAGACCTTCGTGCTGACGCCGCTGATCTTCCTCGGCGGCGTCTTCTACTCGGCCACCCTGCTGCCCGAGCCGTTCCAGACCCTGACCCACTTCAACCCGGTCTTCTACATGATCAACCTGGTCCGCTACGGCTTCGTCGGCTACAGCGAAGTCAGCGTCGCCCTCTCGATGCTGGCGCTGTTTGCCGCCACGGCGGCGATCTTCTTCGCCAACCTGCGCCTGTTCAGCCGCGGCTACCGCCTGCGCGCCTGACCGCCGTGCTTCCGGTGTGCTTTTCGGACCGCAGAGGTACGAAAGGCACACCGGAAAGAGATTTGGCGGGCTGTCGATCTGCGCCGGGCCCGTTCGTCGTAGGTTTGAAGGCGGCGAACCGCGCCGCCACGAGCGAAGGAGATCGAGATGCACTACTTGATGGGACTGATCGGCGACGAGAGCGAGACCCACAACTGGGAGGAGATCTCGCCGGACGAGATGAAAGCGATGTACGAGGAGATGAACGCCTACAACAAGGAGCTCGAGGAGGCGGGCGCAATGGTCTACGGCGCCGGGCTGGACCGCAGCGACACAGCGACCACCGTGCGCTTCGACGGCGAGCGCCGGGAGGTCACCGACGGCCCGTTCGCCGAGACCAAGGAGTGGCTGGCGGGCTTCTGGGTGATCGAGTGCACCGACCTCGACGAGGCGCTCGCCTGGGCGAAGAGGGTGCCGATGCGGGAGGGCAAGGTCGAGGTGCGGCCGCTGATCATCGAGGAGAGCGACCTGATCTCGCGCGCCGAGGGCGGCACGGAGGGCTCGTAGCGGACGGGCGCGACAGCGTCGTCGACCGCACGTTCCGGCACGAGTCGGGGCGGGCGGTCGCGACGCTGATCTGCGTCCTCGGCGACTTCGACGCCGCCGAAGAGGCGGTCCAGGACGAGCCGGAGGCGAAGGGTCTGCTGGCGCTGATGCTGCTGACCGACGCGCGGCGCGCGACGCGCGTCGACGCGTCCGGCGAGCTGGCGCCGCTGGAGGAGCAGGACCGCACGAAGTGGGAGGCCGAGCCCGGTGGTCGAGCTCAACCGGCCGGCGGCCGTGGCGATGGCGGAGGGCCCCAAACGGGGCCTCGAGCTGATCAACGCGATCGATGAGCTCGACGCCTACCTGCCCTTTCACTCGGCCCGGGCGGACCTGCTGCGCCGCCTGGGCCGCGGGGCCGAGGCGACCGCCGCTTACAAACGCGCCCTGGAGCCGAGCGGCAACGAGGTTGAGCGCCGCTTCTTAAAGCGCCGAATTCGGGGCGTCTAGGCTGCCAGGGCGGTGCGTTGAGTCTCGTTGTTCTTCCTAATGATGTCAGTGACTTGCCTCGCCTTGGTGTCAGCACTTTTGTTCCCATGCTTGGCTAGAGCCACCTCAAACTTGTACGGCAACATGTAGAGAAAATGGTCACCAACCGCGTGGGCATATTGAACGGTGATTTCGGTCAGCTTGCCGCCTAGGAGTTCCACCTCGGCACCAGATGCATATACCGATGGAACCAACTCACGCCAAAGCGTCTTGCGAAGCGCAAGACCGTCGGCATAGTCAGATTTTCGCTCGGGCTTTGCGTGAACCCGCCCGAGATCACGAATGACTTCTATGGAATTGAGGTTATGCAGCGCATGAAGGATTGCTGGCAGGGTTATCATTTTCGAAATGCCATTTTCCTCCATATAGGTGACGGTAAGCTGGGTAGCGATCAGGTCGCACTGCAGCTCTTCTCGTAGATGAGCATGATCGGTCAGGGCGCTCGTGGGCTTGAAGATCGGCACCCTCCGAATTCGCGCGCGCATCTTTTCAACGAGCGCATCGTCTGCCTCGATTCCGTGGGCTTCAATTGCACGGAGCTCGTCCTCAAGCATTGCCTCGTGTAGCCGATTCAGGTCGAACCCTCTAGCTTCCCGTCGCTTGACGGCTGCATCTATTACGTCTTCTAGGTGATCGCCTCCAATGGACGTAGTGCTTCGACGTAGGGCTGAATGACCGCACTCGTGAGCGAGGACGAAGTACTCCTGTATCGCAGTGGTTAGTAACCGCCGCTGCCGTTGCTTCGGTGCGACCTTCGGACGATCCGGCGTCGGCAGGTATTCGGCGAGTGCCAAGCAAAGAGAGGCAGCCACAGTCGAACTAAGCGAGGCTAGGGAATGGCCAAGGTGTCGAAAGCCCCATTTGATCACGTGGTCATGGGGCCAAGAGGCCAGGGAGAAGTCGTTTAATCGATTGAAGGCCTGGCCGAGATGTTGGTCGTAGATAACCACCTCGGCGTCACCGAAAGTCACGGTCTCTACCTGTGCCTCGGGGGTATAGGCGACAAACAAGCTCGGCTGACCGGCTGGAGCAACATCTAAGCGGGTCAGAATGTCCACGAAGCTCCGTTGGTACTGCTGCGTTAACAGAGAATTGATCGCCTCCGGGTTATCAACGATCCGAGTTTGGGCGAGGTATCTTGTTGCCAGCTCAGTGGGAGTCGGGTTGGTCGCGGCGGTCATTTCTCAACTGTTCTAGAGTTTCCACTGCGTTATCGGCTTCCATTCCCTCGATCTCAACGCCGTCAACCTTGATCCGAACACTCCTGCTGGTTTCCATGTGCGTTCGGATAATCGCGCCGAGTTGGATGACTACGGCAGGGGCAAGGATGACAAGGGCCTGAGTGGTGTACTCGAAAGCGGCGAAGCCCTTGGTCGTCAGCACCGTGACGTCGCCGGGGCGAGCAGCGGCCAGCTCGACGAGGCCTGCGGGCTGCCCCTCAAACTCGACTACAACATCGGGATCACTCTGACTCATGCCGCCAATTAATCACATAAGCTCTGATTGAGCCAGGCCAGATAGGCCGTGGAGCCGGCGACGATCGGGGTGGCGACGATCTCCGGCTCCTCGTAGGAGTGCAGCTCGTGGATCGCCGCCTCGATCTCGTCGTAGCGGCCGGCCGCGGTCTTCGCCAGGCAGAGCCACTCGTGCTCGTGCTCGACTTCGCCCTGCCAGCGGTAGCGGCTGGAGACCGGGCCGCTCACCTGTACGCAGGCGGCGAGTCGGCGCTCGACCAGCGCGGTCGAGATTCGTTCCGCCTCCCGCTCGGAGCCTGCACTGGTCTGCACCTGGATGTAGTCGGGCATCTCCGCCAGGATAGGCCCGGCGAGGCGACCGGGCTACCGCGGATCGGCGACGAGGAGCTCGCCGTCGGACTCGGGCGTGACCAGGATCGCGCCCTCGCCGCTGGCGTAGGCCTCCTCGCCGTGGTAGACGATGTCCATGCCGACCGCCTCGTCGTGCTCGCTTGCCCGCAGCGGCATCGCCGCGCCGACCAGCTTGAGCAGGATGAAGGTGGCGATGAAGGCGTAGGCGGGGGTCACCGCCGCCGCCACCGCCTGCGACCAGAACTGGCCCGCGTCACCGTAGAAGAGGCCGTCGGCGACGCCGTTCCAGCCGATCTGGGCGACCAGGCCGAGGAAGAGGATGCCGGTGAAGCCGGCGATACCGTGGGCGGCGAGCACGTCGAGCGTCTCGTCGACCCTGGTGCGCGGCCGCCAGACGATCATCGCGTAGCAGGGCAGCGCGCCGAGGAAGCCGAGCACCATCGCCCAGCCGGGGCTGATGAAGCCGCCCGCCGGGGTGATCAGGACGCAGCCGACGATGATCGCCGTGGCGGCGCCGACCGCGGTCACGCGCCGGCCGCGAATCAGGTCGAGCACGAACCAGGTGATCAGCGCGCAGGCCGGGGTGAGCAGGGTGTTGACGAAGGCGAGCACGCTGGCGTCGTTGGCGCCGAGGCCGCTGCCCCCGTTGAAGCCGAACCAGCCGAACCAGAGCAGGCCGGCGCCGAGCAGGACGTAGACCGCGTTGTGGGGCAGCAGCGCCTGCCGGCCGTAATCTTTGCGCGCGCCGACGACCAGGGCGGCGGCGAGCGCGGCGAAGCCGGAGCCCATCTCGACCGGGATGCCGCCGGCGAAGTCGAGAGCGCCCTGCGCCGCCAGCCAGCCGCCGCCGAAGGCCCAGTGGGCGAGCACGGCGTAGACCAGCACCGACCAGAGCGTGGCGAAGACCATCCAGGCGCCGAAGCGCATCCGCTCGACCACGGCGCCGGAGATCAGCGCCAGGGTGATCATGCAGAAGGTCCCCTGGAAGGCCATGAAGACGAGGTGGGGGATGGTGCCTTCGCCGCGCGGCTCGAAGCCGACCCCGCTGAGCGCGACGTGGCCGAGGCCGCCGACGATCGCCGCTTCGCCGTCGAAGGCGAGCGAGTAGCCGAGCAGCGCCCAGGTGACGGCGCCGATCGCCATTCCCGAGACGCACATCATGAAGGTGTTGAGGGTGCTCTTGGCGCGGACCAGGCCCGCGTAGAAGATGCCGAGGCCGATCGACATCAGCAGGACGAGCGCGGTCGCGGCCATCATCCAGGCGGTGTCGCCGGTGTCGATCTGCGCCAGCGGGAGAACCGCGCCGAGGACGCTCATCACTTCGCCACCGGGGTCACGGCGGCGGTGTCGGACTCGCCGGTGCGGATGCGGACCGCCTGCTCGAGCGGGACGACGAAGATCTTGCCGTCGCCGACCTCGCCGGTGCGGGCGCCCTCGCAGAGCGCCTCGACAGTCGGCTGGGTGAACTCGTCGGAGACGGCGACCTCGAAGCGGACCTTGTCGGAGAGGCCCATCTTGACCGTCGTCCCACGGTAGGTCTCGACCCGCTCCAGCTCGCCGCCGTGCCCCTCGACCCGGCTCAGCGAGACACCGCGGACTTCCGCCCGGTAGAGCGCTTCCAACACGTCATTGGCCTTCTCGGGCCGCACGATCCCTATCACCAGTTTCAAGGCGCCTCTCCTTGTCGCTTCCCAAACTAGAGCGGTTGGGAGCCTATCGCCGCCGCTGGCGGCAGGTCGTGCAGGCCGGAGGTGCCGTCGCCTCGCCGACCCGCTTGATGCCGAGTGATGCCGCAATTTGCGTTACTTCAACGCGCGTATCAGCCCGTGAGGGGGGAGAGATCTTGCGGGCCAGGCCTTGACTGAGAATGGAGACATCTACGGTGTATGCCATATTTATGCCATGCGAACCACGCTCGACCTGGACGACGATCTCATGGAGGCGCTGATGGCCCGCCATCCGGAACTCAGCAAGACCAAGGCGGTGGAGGCTGCGATCGAGGATCACGTGCGCCGCGGCGCTGTCGATTGGCTGCTCGCCAACGCCGGCAAGATCGAGATCGAAGACGTCTCCAAGGAGATGCGGGCTATCGATCGGCACATCTGATGGTGCTGCCGGATACGTCGGTGTGGATCGATTACTCGCGCCGTGGTTCGAAAGGATCTGCGGCGGCGATGCGGGTCCTGCTGGATCGCGGAGAGGTGGCCACCTGCGGTCCTGTCGTCGCCGAGCTTCTCGCCGGTGCGGATGGGGACGTCGCCGAGCGGATGTGGGCAACGCTGTCGTCCCTGTCCTGGGTGCAGCTCCCCGCATCGGATTGGCGTGAGGTCGGCCAGGTCGGCCGCCGCCTGCGCCAGGCTGGCCAGACCCTGCCGCTCACCGACCTCGCGATCGCGGTCGCCGCGGCGCGCGGCGGTCACGTCCTCTGGAGCCTCGACTCCGACTTCGAGCGCATCGCCCCGGCCCTCGAGGGCCTCAAGCTGTACGGGGGTTGACGCCCGCTACTCGCCGATCAGCTCTATGCGGTACCCGTCCGGGTCGCGGACGAACGCGATCCGGTGGCCCTCGCTGCGGCCGCCGGGGCGGTAGGGGGGCTTCTCGGGCTCGATTCCCTGTGCGGCGAGGCCGTCCAGGGTGCCGTCGAGGTCCTCGACGAGCAGGGTGATGTGGTTGTAGCCGGTGCCGTGGTCGTAGTCGGTCACACCGTGGTTGTAGGTCAGCTCGAGGCGCGGATCTTCCCCCGGCATGGCCATGAAGACGTTGATCGCCTCGTCGCCGATCGGCATCCGCCGCGCCTCCTCGAAGCCGAGCTTCTCGTAGAAGGCGACCGAGCGATCGATCTCGCCGATCCGGTAGCAGGTGTGCAGGAAGCTGGGCACTGCAAAAAGGCTACCGGCCTCGCCGGTAACCCTGTCTCGGCCGGGGCATATTGTGTCGGCATGTCTGCGACCCAGGTCAAGACGGCGGTCGTCCACGGCCGCTCGGTCTCCTACCTCGAGGCGGGCGAGGGCCCGGTCCTGCTGCTGATCCACGGCATCGCCGGCAGCTGCGACAACTGGCGCGAGTCGATCGAGCCGCTGGCCCGCCACCACACGGTGATCGCCCCCGACTTCCCCGGCCACGGGGCTTCCGAGCCCGGCGGCGGCGACTACTCGATCGGGGCGCTCGCCGCCGGCCTGCGCGATCTGCTGCTGGCGCTCGGCCACGAGCGCGCGACCCTGGTCGGTCACTCGCTCGGCGGCGGCGTCGCGATGCAGCTCTCCTACCAGTTCCCCGAGATGGTCGAGCGCCTGGTGCTGGTCTCCAGCGGCGGCCTCGGCCCCGAGGTGAGCCCGGTCCTGCGCGCCGCCGCGCTGCCCGGCGCCGACCTCTTCATCGCGGTCACCGCCGGCGCCGGGCAGCGGCTCGGCTCGGTCGTCGGCCGCGGGCTCTCCGCGGTCGGCCTGCGGCCGAGCTTCGACGTCGCCGAGGTTGCCCGCGGCTACGCCTCGCTCGACGACCCGGTCCGCCGCGCCGCCTTCCTCGACACCCTGCGCGCCGTGGTCGGGACCGGCGGCCAGCGCGTCGCCGCCGGCGACCGCCTCTACCTCGCCGAGGCGGTGCCGGTGCTGATCGTCTGGGGCGCCCGCGACTCGATCATCCCGGTCCGCCACGGCGAAGACGCCGCGCGGGCGATCCCGGCCAGCCGGCTCGAGGTCTTCGAGGACGTCGGCCACCTGCCGCAGCTGGAGGCGCCCGGCCGCTTCATCGCCGCGCTCGAACGCTTCCTGCGCGAGACCGAGCCCGCCCGCTTCGACGCCGACGAGTGGCGGGCGCGGATCAGGGCCGCCGCCTGAGCCCAGCCGTCCCGCGCACGGCGGGCGCGTTATTGCGCTTGCCAGAGCGAAAAGGGCCGACAACCGCGGCTGAATAGAATTTTTGCGATGACGAGCCGGGAGCGACGCCAGCGACGCAGGTCGCATGGCGCGAGCTGGAAGCGCAAGCTGACGATCCTGGTCAGCGCGATCGCGATCGCGCTCGCCGTCGCCGGCGGGGTGGGGGCGAGCTGGGCGATCGACGTCTACAACTCGGCGCCGCCGCTCTCCAGCCTGAAGCCGGTGCAGAAAGGGCGCTCCTCGGCGATCTACGCCGCCGACGGCAGCCTGATCGGCTTCATCAGCGCCAGCAACATCCGCCAGCCGGTGCGCTCGCGGGCCCTGCCGCAGAACCTCAAGTACGCCACCGTCGCGATCGAGGATCGCAACTTCTTCGAGCACGGCGCGATCGACCCGGCCGGGATCGTCCGCGCCGCCTGGAAGAACCTGCAGGCTGGCGGCAAGCCGGTGCAGGGCGCATCGACGATCACCCAGCAGCTCGTCCGCAACCTCTACATCCGCGATCCCGCGCCGACGATCGAGCGCAAGCTGATCGAAGCCCACCTCGCCTACGAGCAGGAGGAAAAGCACTCGAAGCAGTGGATCCTCACCGCCTACCTCAACAGCGCCCCCTATGGCACGGTCGAAGGCGAGACGGCCGTCGGCGCCGAGGCGGCGGCGCAGACCTACTTCGGCAAGCCCGCCCGCGAGCTCGAGCTGACCGAGGCGGCGATGATCGCCGGGCTGCCGCAGGCGCCGTCCGAATACAACCCGCTGCTCGACCCGCGCGCCGCCCTGGAGCGCCGCAACCAGGTGCTCGAGGCGATGGAGGGGCAGGGCTACATCAGCGAGGAGGAATACGAGAAGGCGATCGGCAAGGGCCTCGGCCTCAGCCCGGGGCAGAAGTACCGGGTGATCCGCGATCGCCTGCTCTTCGACCTGGTCCAGCAGGAGCTGATCGACAAATACGGCCTCAACACGGTGCGCTACGGCGGCCTCAAGGCCTACACGACGATCGACCCGGAGCTGCAGGAACGGGCGCAGGAAGCGGTCGACTCCTGCGGGGTCTGTTATGCGGGCGGCGGGCCGGCGGCCGGCCTCGCCTCGGTCGATCCGTCGAGCGGCGAGATCGTCGCCCTCGCCTCGACCGAGGGCTCCGAAGACGAAAACGAATTCAACTACGCCTGGCAGGCGCACCGCCAGCCGGGCTCCGCGTTCAAGACCTTCGTCCTCGCCGCGGCTATCAAGCAGGGGATCGACCCCGACAGCACCTACTATGACGGCACCTCGCCGAAGACGCTGGACCCACCCGGAGCCGGCCCGCCCTGGACCGTCAACAACGCCGAGCCCGGCGGCGGCACGATGTCGCTCGCCTCGGCCACCTGGCACTCGACCAACGTCGTCTTCGCCCAGCTCGACCTCGACGTCGGGCCCGAGAACGTGACCCAGACCGCCCGCCAGATGGGCATCGAGGCGCCGCTCGAATCGGTGCCCGCGGAGGCGCTGGGCGGGCTCTCCGTCGGCGTCACCCCGCTCGAAATGGCCTCCGCCTACGCGACGCTGGCGAGCGGCGGCATCCACCGCGAGGCGACCGCGATCGCCCGGGTCGAGTTCCCCAGCGGCGAAGTCGACGAACCCGACCCGGAGGCCGGCGAGCGCGTGCTCAGCGAGGGCGAGGCCTTCGAAGTGACCAGGCTGCTGGAGGGTGTGATCACGCAGGGGACCGGCGCCGGCTACACCTCGATCGGCTGCCGGGCGGCGGGCAAGACCGGCACCTCGGAGGAACTCTCCGACGCCTGGTTCGCGGGCTACACGCCGCGCTTCTCGACCGCGGTCTGGGTCGGCCACCCGCAGTCGCGCGCGTCGACCGGCTACGGCGGCACCACCGCGGGGCCGATCTGGCGCTCCTACATGGAAGCGGCCAACAGCGGCGAATGCGCCGAATTCGAGCAGCCGGCGAGCCTGCCCGAGCTCTCCGGCCTCGACAGCGACCAGACGACCGACTCCTACGGCGGCGAAGAAGAAGAGTTCGAAGAAGGCGAAGAAGGCGACGAAGACGGGTCGGCGAAAGGCGGCGGCGACCGCGGCGACCGCGGAGGGGAAGCGGATTCGGCGCCGGCGCCAGCGCCATCACCGGCCCCGGCGCCCGCTCCCGCCCCGTCCGGCGGCGTCTCCGGCGGTGTCTCGAGCGGCTGACCCGTTTCGCCGGGTTCGTAATGATGAGACGGTGAGCGAGGCCGACGAGCAGGCGCTGATCCGCCGCTTCCGCACGGCGCGGCGCGACCCGCGCCTCGCCGTGCTGGAGGGATTCCACGCCCTCAAGCACGCGCTGCGCTTCGGCGCCGAGCTGCTCGAGGCGGTCGCCGCCGACCGCGAGCGGCTGCGCGAGTTGGCGGAGGAGCTTGCACCGGACCTCGGCGACGGACTGGTCGAGCGGACCGCTCCCGTCTCGGCGGCGGTCATCGCCGAGCTGGTGCCGCAGGCGCCGCGCACCGGCGTCGTCGCGATCGCCAACCGCCCGGCGGTCGACCCGGGCGCGCTGCTGGCCGGCCCGGCCGCCCAGCCGTTGGTCCTGCTCGAGGATCCGCGCACGATGGGCAACATGGGCGCCTGCGTGCGGGTCGCCGCCGCCGCCGGCGCGGCCGCTGTGCTCACCGTCGGGCCCAACGACCCCTGGCACCCGGACGCGGTGCGCGCCGCCGCCGGCCTGCACTTCGCCCTGCCGGTCGCCGGGGTCGCCGAGCTGCCGGCGAGCGACCGGCCGCTGGTCGCGATCGACCCTGGCGGCGAGGATCTGCGCCCGGCCGAGCTGCCGCCCGGCGCGATCCTCGCCTTCGGCACCGAGCGCTACGGCCTCAGCGACCCGCTGCTCGAGCGCGCCGATCTCCGCCTCGGCATCCCGATGCGGGCCGGCGTCTCCAGCCTCAACCTGGCGACCGCGGTCGCCGCCGTCCTCTTCGCCCAGCGACTCTGATCCCCGGGGCCTATCCGGTCAGGTGACCGGGTTGCCGTTCGGCTTGACCACCAACCAGAGACCGCCGAACTCGGCGACGTCCTGGCAGAGGATCAGGCCCGGTTCGTCGTCGACGTAGTAGTAGAGCGGCTGGCCCTTATAGGTCACCTGGAGCTTGCCGTTCTTGCGCTTCGTCGTGCCGAGCAGGCCGGCCTTGACGCCCTTGCCGGCGCGCGGCTTGCCCTTGGTGAGGACCGGTGGCCAGGCGCGGGCGCAGGCGCCGTAGCACTGGCTCCGCTTGCCCTTCTCCTTGTCGAAGAGGTAGAAGGCCTCGCCGCGCCCGTCGGCGACGACCCTGCCGAACTCCGAGCCGACCGCCTTGATCGTCTTGCCGCGCTTGGACCTGCGGTTGGCGGTCGTCGCCGTCGTGCCGGTGGAGGCATCGCTCTCCATCGCGTCGCCATCGGCCTGCATCGCGTCGTCGCTCTTCATCGCGTCGCTGCCGGCCGCGCCGCCGCTCGCGTTCGCGCTGCCATTGTCGTCCGAGTCGCCGCAGCCGATCGCGAAGATCGCCAGTGCGCAGATCGCCAGTATCGAGAGCCGAGCCATCGTCCTCCTCCTGTCCGGGGGTTCTGTGCGACCGAGTATCGCGCGGGCGCCTTACGAGTCAATTACGATCCTCTCCCTCGTCGCGGTGGCGGTTTTTCCTGCAAGCGGGCAGATTCTGCAAAGGAAGTTGCAGGTTATTAGCAACTCCTAACAATCGGGCCGCGAGTTCGTTAGCGTGCGGCGCGATGCGCCCCTCCGCCGGAACCTCCCGGTGGCTGTTGTTGCCGGCCACCCTGCTGCTGCTCGCGCTCTGCCTCGCGGCGAGCGCGCCGGCCGAGACTCTGCGCGAAAAATACGACGCCGCGCAGGGCAAGCTGGACGATGTGCGCGACAGCCAGCGCTCGGTCGCGGCGACGCTGGCCGAGCAGAACCAGGCGATCGACACGATGCTCGGGGAAGTCTCGCGGCTGCGTCAGCAGCAGCTTGCGCTCGAGGCCGAGCTGGCGGGCAAGCAGGCCGAGCTCGACGGCGCGACCGCTGAGCTGGAAGCCGAAGAGGAGCGCCTGGCCCGGATCCGCGCCAGGCTGCAGCGCGCGCTCGGGGTGCTGCGCGAGCGGCTGGTCGCGATCTACGAGGCGGGCAGCCCCGACGTGCTCAACCTCGTGCTCGAGTCGGAGAGTTGGTCGCAGGCCGGCGTCCGGGCCGAATACCTGAGCCGGATCCAGGACTACGACGACTCCGTAGCCGACCGGGTCAAGGGGCTGCGCGACGAGGCGCGAAGCGCGGTCGAGCGGATGGCGGCGATCCGCGCCCAACTGAAGGAGGCCCGCGACACGATTGCGGCCAAGGAGCGCGAAGCCGACGACGCCCGCGCCGAGGCCGCCTCGCGCTTCGCCGAGCTGAAGGCCGCGCAGGACGAACGCCGCCGCGACCTCGAAGCGCTCGAATCGCGCGAAGCCGCGCTGAACAACAACCTGGCGGCGATCTCCGAACAGCTCTCCGCCGCGGGCTCGCCGGCCCCCGCGGGTGCGCCGGCCCCGCTCACCCCCGGCCAGCGCGCCGAGTACATCTCCGAAAACCAGGCCAGCGTGCCGAGCGGCGCTCCGCCAGCGGTCGCCGCCGCGATCGAAGCCGCCAACTCGATCGCCAGCAAGCCCTACATATGGGGCGGCGGGCACGGCTCGTTCGATTCGCCCGGCTACGACTGCTCGGGCGCCGTCAGCTTCGCCCTCAACGGCGGCGGCTTCCTCAGCAGCCCTCTCGACTCGACCGGCCTCTCGACCTGGGGCGAAGCCGGCCCGGGCCAGTGGATCACGGTCTACGCCAACGCCGGCCACGTCTGGGTCAGCATCGCCGGCCTCGCCTTCGACACCTCCGGCTCCGGCGGCTCCGGGCCGCGCTGGCACGCGACCCCGCCGAACTCGACCTCCGGCTTCATCGCCAGGCACCCGCCGGGCTACTGAGCGCCGCCGCTATGCCGGTTGGTCACTTGACGGCGCTCCAGTGCGGCCAAGTGACCAACCGGTGCTGAGGTAGGGCGGCACGGGAACGTCCCGGGGCGCGGCCTTGGCCTCATCGACGCGCGCCGCCTCGGCCGAGCCCCGCCTCGTTGTCGTTTAAACTGTTACAGTACAAAAAGGTCATCTGACATGGAACAGTATCGGATATCCGGCGACGGGGCGGCGGCGATCGCCGCGAGCATCGAGCGCGGGATCGAAGCGGGGGAGCTGCGGCCGGGGGCGCCGCTGCCGCCTGTGCGCTCGCTCGCGGCCGAGCTCGGGGTCAGCCCGACGACGGTCGCCGCCGCCTTCCGCGATCTGCGCTCGCGCGGGCTCGTCGTCGGCCGCTCGCGCAGTCGCACGGTCGTCAGCTGGCAGCCGCCGGTCGCCGCGCCCTGGTCCGGCATCTCGGTGCCGCCGGGCGTGCGCGATCTGGCGAGCGGCAACCCCGACCCCGAGCTGCTTCCCGATCTGGCCGCGGCGCTGCGCGGAATCGAGCCGCCGCGACAGCTCTACGGCGGCGATCCCGCCGATCCCCGGCTGCTCGCGTCGGTCGGCGCCGAGCTCGAGCGGGACGGGATCGACGCCGCCGAGCTCGCCGTCGTCAGCGGCGCGCTCGACGGGATCGAGCGGTCGCTCGCGGCGCGGCTGCGCCCGGGCGACGCGGTTGCAGTGGAAGACCCCGGCTTCGCCGGGCTGTTCTACCTGCTGCGGGCGCTCGGGCTCGCCCTGCAGCCGGTCGCGGTCGACAGTCGCGGCATGGTCCCGGCGGCGCTGCAGGAGGCGCTGGAGGCCGGGGTCGAGGCCGTCGTGCTCAACCCGCGCGGGCAGAACCCGACCGGCGCCTCGCTCGACCCCGAGCGCGCCACGGCGCTGCGCGCCGTCCTCGACCGCCGCCCGGACGCGATGGTGATCGAGGACGATCATCTCGGCCCGATCGCCGGAAAACCCCGCTTCACCCTCACCTCCGGCCGCAGCTGCTGGGCGGCGGCGCGCTCGCTCGCCAAGTCGCTCGGCCCCGACCTCCGACTCGCCGTCCTCGCCGGCGACCCGCACACGATCTCCCGCGTCCGCGGCCGCCAGGTTGTCGGCCCCGGCTGGGTAAGCCACCTGCTCCAACGCACCGCCGCCGAGTTGATCGCCGCCAGATCCGTCGCCCGCCAACTGGATCGCGCAGCCACGACCTACGCCAAGCGCCGCGAGTCCTTCCTGGCCGAGCTCAGCAAGCAAGGCATAGAAATCGAGTCCCCAGCAGGCTTAAACGTCTGGATCCCAGTCCAAGACGAGACCGCCACCGTCCAGGCGCTCCAGGCCGACGGCTGGGCAGTAATGCCAGGAGCCCCCTTCCGCTTGAAATCTGGCCCCGCGATCCGAGTAACCACCAGCTCCCTAGACCCAAGCGAGGCGGGGTCCGTAGCCACCGCAATCGCCCGAGCCGTAGAACCGTCCCGCCAAACCCGCTCCGCATAGGCCCGGTCGGGTAGGGCCGGAACGTCTTGTACTTTTTTTGCGGCGGCTATCTCGGAAGGCCTGAGGCTGTCTTCAAAAAAAGTTAAGTGGAGGCCCTACCCGACCGGGCCTCACGCAGGCACTGCGCCGGCCTCCACCGGTCGCCCTTCGTCAGCCCAGGTCCCGACCCCGCCTCGCGCCACATGAATCGTCTCGAACCCCTCCCGCTGCAGGATCGAGGCGGCGAGGCCGCTGCGTTTGCCGCCCTTGCAGATCGCCGCCAGGGCGCGGTCACGGGGCAGCTCGTCGAGCCGCCGTGCCAGCTCGCCGTAGGGGATGTGGAGCGAGCCGGCGATGTGGCCGCCGGCGTACTCGCCGGCGCCGCGCACGTCGAGCACCAGCGGCGGCTCGCCGCCCTCGAGCAGCTGCGCCAGCCGCTCGGGCCCGATCGGCTCGATCCGCGCCACCGCGCGCTCCTCCGCCCGCCAGGCGCTCATCCCGCCGCCGAGGAAGCCGCGCACCCGCAGCCCGACCGCGGCGAGCAGCTCGGCCGCCTCGAGCTCGTTGCCGTCGGAGGCGGCGACGACGACCACCTCGCCGTCGGGCGGCACGACCTGCGCCACCTTGGTCGCGAAACCGGTGTCGTAGGCGGAGGCGCTGATCGCGCCGGCGATGTGGGCCTCGTCGAACTGCTCGTTGGTGCGCGAGTCGACCGCCCAGGCGCCGGCGGCGACCGCGGCCTCGAAGCGGCGCGGCGTCAGCCGGGCGGGCGAGCCGATCGACTCGATCAGCGGACCGCAATTGAGGGCGACGATGTGCGCGACGTTGGGTGGCCGCTCGCCGAGGCTGGAGACCGCGTCGGCGACGAACTCGGCCTCGTCGGCGAAGCCGAGCGCGCGGTTGTGGCGGCGCTCGAAGCCGATCGTCGAGGAGGTCTTCAGGTCGATGCCGGAGCTGCCGCAGAGCGAGCCGCCGAGGTGCCCGGGCCAGACCTCGACCTCGTCGGGCAGGACGAGGAGACGCTCGTGCAGGGAGCGGAAGATGTCCGCGGCCCCCGCGCGCGGCTCGATCGCAAGGTCGGGCCGGGCGACGTCGCCGACGAACAGCGAGTCGCCGCTCAGCACCGCGACCGGGTCGCCGCCGCGCTCGGCGTCGCGCAGCAGGAAGGAGGAGTGCTCGGGCCGGTGGCCGGGCGTGTGGATCGCCTCGATCGAGACGCATTCGCCGAGCTCGAGCCTCCAGCCGTCGCCGAACGGCTCGTGCTCGTACTCGGGCTCGGCCAGGGCGTTGACGTGGATCGTCGCCCCGGTCGCCCGCGCGAGGCGGCCGTGGCCGCTGACGTGGTCGGCGTGGTTGTGCGTCTCCAGCACGTGCTCGATCCGCACGCCGTGCAGGCGGGCGAGGTTGACGTAGGGGTCGATGTCCCACTGCGGGTCGACCACCGCGGCGACGCCCGAGCCGGGGTCGCCGACCAGGTAGGAGGCGCAGCCGAGGTCCTCGTGAATGATCTGCCTGAAAAGCATTTGAGCGAACGGGTAGCGTTCGCACTCAGGGTACCGGCCACGGAAGGAGAGCCATGGGTGCGCAAGACGGGATGGGGCTGGAGCGGCAGCTGACCGAGCTGCTCGAGGTCGAGCGCTTCGAGCCGCCGGCCGAGTTCGCCGCCAGGGCGCTGGTCGGCGATCCCGGGATCTACGCCGAGGCCGCCGCCGACCCCGAGGCCTGGTGGCTGCGGCAGGCGACCGAGCTGCTCGATTGGCAGCGCGAGCCGAGCGAATCCCTCGACGAGTCCAACCCGCCCTTCTACAGGTGGTTCGCCGACGGGCAACTGAACGTCTCCGCGAACTGCCTCGACCGCCACGTCGCCGCCGGGCTCGGCGAGCGCGTCGCCTACCACTGGTGTGGCGAGGAGGGCGAGCGGCGCGAGATCACCTACGCCGAGCTGCTCGCCGACACGCAGCGCTTCGCCAACGCCCTGCGCGACCACGGGATCGGCAAGGGCGACGTGGTCGGGATCTACCTGCCGATGATTCCTCAGGTGGTCGTCGCGATGCTCGCCTGCGCGCGGATCGGCGCCGTCCACAACGTCGTCTTCGGCGGCTTTTCGGCGGAGGCGGTGCGCGAGCGGATGGAGTTCTCCGCCGCGAAGGCGCTGGTCACCGTCGACGGCGCCCGCCGCAAGGGCAGGACCGCGGCGGTCAAGCCGCGTGTCGACGAGGTCATCGCCGAGGCCGGCTCGATCGAGACGATCTTCGTCGTCCGCCACACCGGCGAGCCCTGCGAGATGCGCGCCGGGCGCGACGTCTGGTTCGAGGCGGCGATCGAGGCCGCCGCGCCCGAGTGTCCGCCGGAGCCGGTCGGCGCCGAGGACCCGCTCTTCATCCTCTACACCTCCGGTTCGACCGCGAAGCCGAAGGGCATCCTGCATACCGGCGGCGGCTACCTGACCGGCGCCGCCTGGACCCATCGCCACGTCTTCGACCTGGTGCCGGAGCAGGACGTCTACTGGTGCGCGGCCGACGTCGGCTGGGTCACCGGCCACTCCTACATCGTCTACGGCCCACTCGCCAACGGGGCGACCAGCGTGATCTACGAGGGCGCCCCCGACTACCCGGCGAGGGACATCTGGTGGGAGCTGGTCGAGCGCTACGGCGTGACCATCCTCTACACCGCGCCGACGGCGATCCGCGCCTGCATGAAGTGGGGCGTCGAGCATCCGGCCGGCCACGATCTGAGCTCGCTGCGGCTGCTCGGCTCGGTCGGCGAGCCGATCAACCCCAAGGCCTGGCTCTGGTACCACAAGGCGATCGGCGGCGAGCGCTGCCCGATCGTCGACACCTGGTGGCAGACGGAGACCGGCCAGATCATGATCTCGCCGCTGCCGGGGATCACCGCGACCAAGCCGGGCTCGGCGACGCGGCCGCTGCCGGGGATCGACGCGGCGGTTCTCGACGAGGCGGGCGAGCCGCTCGAGGGAGGCGAGGGGCTGCTCGTCCTGCGCCGGCCCTGGCCCGGCATGCTGCGCACCCTCTACCGCGAGACGGAGCGCTTCGTCGAGACCTACTTCTCCCGCTTCGGCCCCGAGACCTACCTCGTCGGCGACGCCGCCCGCCGTGACGAGGACGGCTACATCTGGGTGCTGGGGCGGATCGACGACGTGGTCAACGTCTCCGGCCACCGGCTCTCGACCGCCGAGGTCGAGTCGGCGATCGTCTCCCACCCGAAAGTCGCCGAGGCGGCGGTGATCGGCCAGAGCGACGCCGACACCGGCCAGGCGATCTGCGCCTTCGTCACGCTCGAGGGCGAGCACGAGGGCGACGAGGCGATGGTCGCCGAGATCGCCGAGCACGTCGCCGCGCGGATCGGCAAGCTGGCCCGGCCGAAACGGGTGATCTGGTCCGGCGACCTGCCCAAGACCCGCTCCGGCAAGATCATGCGCCGCCTGCTGCGCGACATCGCCGAGGGCCGCGAGCTCGGCGACGTGACGACGCTGCGCGACCCCGAGGTGATGAAGGAGCTCGAGACGAAGATTGCCGCCCGCGCCGACGCCGAAGGCTGACGCGCTTACACGCCGCGCTGTGCCTACCTCACAGAAGCGACAAGACCCGCCGGAGCGGGTCGAGTTCGGCACCACCCCGATCGGCGCCCCCTCGCCGGCTGGCTCGCCGAAACCTACGACCCCCGAATAGCTCTTCTCATGGCAGCTGTCGCCGGCCTGCTGGCCGCCTGGGCCGCCCGCGCCTCGCTCGGCCGGCCGACCCAGGCAACCGCCTACCCGGTGTAGCCGGCCGATTCGAGGTATTCGGCCGCGACTTCGCCGCCGGCTCTTTTTCGAGCTCGACTCACGGCGAGCCTCTACCCGACTGCGCCGGGTCTTCCACATCGGGCCGTGCGGCTCGACTCAGCAGAGGGGCGCGCGCTCTCCCTCGGCGCGCTGGCCCCAGAGGCCGACCATTTCGTCGGCGAAGCGCTCAACCAGCGGGACGCCGGGAGAGTGCCTGAAGAGCATTTCCAGGTCGTACTCCCAGACGAGGATCTTGACGTCGAGCGAGACCGGCAGATCCTCGTCGACGCTCTCGCCGAGAACCTCGTAGGCATCGCGAAGCACGGCGACGTTGGCGCACTTGTCGGCGGCGAAGATCGCCCGCGCGTCCGGGCCGGCGGCGGCGACCCGCTCGCGGTGCTCCCCCTTGCGCTCCTCGTAATCGGCAATCGAGGCGTCTTCGGTCAGCGCCTCGACCAGGCCGACGACCTCGGCGCCGAAACGGTCGCGCAGCGAGTCCGGCCCGACCTCGGCGTGCTCGAGCGTGTCATGCAGCAGTCCGGCGGCGATGACCTCGTCGGCGCAGTTCTGCTCGGCCAGCAACTCACCCACCGCCAGCACGTGCTCGACGAACGGGATCTCCTCGCAACCGGTCTGGCGGAACTGGCCCGCGTGCTCCTGGCGGGCGACCGCGAGGGCGCCGCGGACCAGCGCCGAGCGCTCGGTCTTGGCGTCGATCCGGCTCGGGGCGAGGGACATCTCACGGAGGAGCGTAACGAACCAAACGAGAAAAACACCTCAAACGTACCTATACAGGGACAGGTGTCGGAACCTAGGCGGCGGTCAGCCGGCCCGGCGCGGCCGCCCGCAGGTCCAGCTCCGCTCCCTCAACCGCGAGCCCGACGGCGTCCGGGTCGCCGCCGCCGGCCCGCCAGCGCTCGCGCGCTTCCTCGCCGATCCGGTCGAGCTGCTCGTCGGTGTGCATCGGGTCGTGATGGAAGAGCACGGTGCGGCGGGCGGCGGTGCGGCGGGCGAAGCAGAGCGCGTGGGAGAGCGAGGAGTGTCCCCAGCCGAGGTGGTCGGGGTACTCGGCGTCGGCGTACTGGCCGTCGTGGATCAGCAGCGAGGCGTCGCGGGCGAGGCCGAAGCCGGATATCCACTCCTGTTCGAGCGTGTCGAGGTCGGCGCCGAGGGCGGGCTCGTGGTCGGGGATGTAGGCGAGCGAGTCGTCGCCGTCGTCGATCCGGTAGCCGAGCGTCGGGCCGCGATGGGAGACGGAGGCGGCCCGGATCCGTGCCGGGCCGATCTCCCACTCGGTCTCCGGCGTGCTGCGGAAGGAGACGTCGCAGGGCAGCTCGCGGATTTCGACCGGACTCAGCGGCGCCGAGATGTAGCGGGCGATGCGGTCGCGCAGCGAGGCCTCGGGCGAGGCCGGCCCCCAGATCACGATCTCGGTCTGGGGGCGGAAGCAGGGGGCGAAGAAGACCAGGCCCTGGATGTGGTCGAGGTGCAGGTGGGTGAGCAGGATGTGCAGGCGCGAGGGCTCCTCCGGCAGCGAGAGGCCGAGGTTGCGGATGCCGGTGCCGGCGTCGAGCGCCAGCAGCGAGCCGTCGGAGAGGGTGACGCCGACGCAGGAGGTGTTGCCGCCGTAGCGGATTGTCTCCGGCCCTGGGGAGGGGACCGAGCCGCGCGTGCCCCAGAGCTTGGCCTTCATCTCAGCCGGCCGCCCCGTCGGCCGCGGCGGGCCAGAAGACCGCGATCGCGCCGCGCGAGCCGTGCGCGGTCTGGATCGGGAAGGCCGAGGCCTCGACCCGGTGGCCGGTCCCGTCGGTCGAGCGGATCACGAATTCGGCGTGGGCGGGGCGGTCGTCGCGCACCGCGACGACAAGCGGCAGCTCGTCGTAGGGAATCGGCTCGCCGCTCTCGTCGAAGGGCCCGAAGAGGGCGCCCCACTCCTCGGGGCCGACCGTGCCCAGCTCCTCCCAGGACTTGCCGAGCAGGATCCCGGCGGCCTCGTTGTAGAAGACGAGGATGCCGCCCTCGTCGACCAGGAAGGCAGGCGTCGAGAGCGCCGACATCAGGTTGCGGGCGAGGATCAGCTCGAGGGGCTTTTGGGTCGCGGCTTCAGCGCTCACAGGTAATCGCCTACCCTCGAATGTGGACGTATATCACGGCTGTGACTTTCGTCACGTATATCCCATCAGTGTAGAAGCGGAATCCGTCGCTGACCCGCCCTAGCTTCTTCGCCGACAACAGAAAAGCGGCCGGGGCGCTGCGCAAACAGCCCCCGGCCCGGCAAAGGAAAGAGGTCTTTCCCATGCACGGCAAGGCTAACGGGGCGCATCCCAAGCGCTCCAATCACGCTCAGGACATCCGCGACCAGGCGGTTGTCCTGACGTTCGTCCTCACGCTCAATCCACGGCACCTGACGATCCCGCAGTTGGCCCGCTCGCTCAACGAGGACCGGAGGCGCTTCCAGCGCAGCGATGCGGTCGAGCGGGCCGTGCGCGATCTGGTCGGCGTCGGGTTGCTCCAGATCGACGCCGGGCTGGTCAAGCCAACGGCCGCGGCGGTGCGGTTCCTTGTTCTCATCGAGAGCGGCGTCTAGGCCGGACTCCGGGGCAGTCCGGCCTAGAGACCTACCCTGATGCGTCTCTCAGATTCTGGGGGCCGCTCCCCTCGAAGTTTTGGCGTGGCGGGAAGCGGCCCTGTACCGAGCAGCTGTCGCAACGTACCGCGACGAGCGGCGTCAATGGTGTCGTCCGCCGCTGTACCTAGCCTGATATTCGACAAGCTCCAAAGTCGGACCATTGGCGTGGCGCGGCTGGGGGCGCAACCGAGCAGAAAGGGGGGCCTATGGCCTTCTCCGAACAGACGAAGAAAGAAGCCCTAAAGCGTGCAGGTGGGCGCTGCGAGTGCACCCGCATCCTCCATCCGCACAGCGGACGCTGCGACAGCCGGAGCAGTCTCGAATTCCACCACAAGACGGCAGTTGCATCTGGCGGCAGTGATGCGCTGTTTAACTGCGAAGTTCTTTGTCGCGATTGCCACCAGCGCGTGCGGAGGCCGCTCTAACGGCAGAGGCTAGGGCTGGAACCTGATCATGCGGGCAGGAAATCGTGAGCACTGGCTCGGGGTTTCCTGCCCGCCAGTCGCTTTGCAGGCAGAACGTAGCCGCATCGGCCAACACCTCCATGAGGTCCGCCATAAGCAGGGCTGCTTCCCTGCCTCCCTGCCGATAGGAAAACAAGACGTAGGCAGGGTAAGGCGCTAGAACGCCGCTGGGCTCGTCTTCACAGCTACCCAGGGTCCAAATGTTCTCGAATTCGTTGAGAGCCGTGACAAGGGGGGCAATGCCGTAATCAACCCAAGCGTTGACCTTGACCGGAATCTCGGTGTGCATAGTCATCACCCCTTAACTTCCCTCGATATGGGCTCCAAAACGCGCGGACGCAACGGCCTATCCTGTAGAGGCGCTGTGGCCAGTCGTAAGAAAAAGCAGAGGACTGAGAAGGGACTTGAGATCCCGGTCCCCACCAAAGGCGGCTTCGACGCCGCTTTGTCTAAGGTCGCCCCGCCAGCAGATCGTAAACGCCCTGACGGGAAAGACCGGCCTCCGAAGCGATCTGAGTGACCGGCACCCCGGCTTCCTGCGCTTCCCTGCAATAGCCCCGTAGCTCCTGCGTGGCATTGAACTTGGCCGCGTCGGCGCGGTCGCGGGCCTTGGCCGCTCGCCGGATGCCTTTGATCGCGGCGGTGGCGTTCATCGCCCCGTCCTCGCGGCGTTGGCGAGCATCGCGACGAACATGCCGCGAGGTTCGCGGCGGTGGTTGTAGCGCCACGCGTACTCGTCCAGGTAGGACTGGAGCCATTTCTGCGAGACCTTCTTGTAGGTGCCGCGCATCCCCGTCTTGAGGTTGCCGAAGAAGCCCTCGATGGTGTTCGTGTGGATGTCGCCGTGGACGTAGACGCCAGCCGAGTGGTTGATGATGCTGTGGCCCGCGTACTCGCGGCCGAGCGGCCGGTAGGAGCGCCAGTCGTCGGTGAAGATGATCGAGTTCGGATTGACGTTGGCTCGCACGGCTCCACTTAGCGGCTCGCCCCGGCGCGATTTGATCACGCGCAGCTTGACCCGCCCGCCGCGCTCGACCATGCCCAGCACGGAGACCTGGCGCTCGCGCCAATGAGCGGCTTCCTTTTTCGTCATTCGCGGCCCGCGTGCACGGCCGTGGACTCCGGTCTCGTCAATCTCGACGTTGCCCTTCAACGGCTTGGCGTCGTCCTTCATCAACTCGTTCCTGATCTTGTTGAACATGCGCCAAGCGGTCTTGTAGTGGACGCCCAGCTCGCGCTCTAGCTGCTTGGCGGAGATCCCGCAGCGAGTGCTAGCCATCAATACATGGCGTAGAACCAAAGCTGGAGCGAGGTCGAGGACTTGTGAAAGATCGTCCCGGCGGTGGGATGGACGTGGTGCCCGCAGCCGGTGCAGGTCCACGATTGCCGCCCCTGCTTGGTCGCGTAGCGCTTGAAGACGCGCTCAGAGCCGCACTTGGGGCAGTAGGCGTGTTCTCCGTCCGCAGAGTGCCGGGTCCGCCACAGATGCTCAAGGCAGGCGGCATCATCGGGGAACTGCCGCTGAAACTCCGTCAGCGTGTACTCGGAGGTCGAGGACTTCGCCCGACGCGGTTCGTGGCGGTTGGCCGGTGGCATGGTGTAAAGCTACTTGACAGAACGGCATTTGTCAAGTTGCTCTACACCTATGCGCTAAGGCTCTGGTGCGGTCGGGAATAGATTGCGCGTAATGACCAGTACAACCCCAACTATGAACCGCCCCGGCTTCGATGGAGACCAAATCCCCTGAGAGGATGAGGTCATGTC
>JBBDJH010000002.1:23629-188417 GCA_040879985.1 Solirubrobacterales bacterium | reverse complement strand
GTGTTAAGCACGCCGCCAGCGTTCGTCCTGAGCCAGGATCAAACTCTCCGTGAAAATGCTGCATTACAGAGAGTGGTCATGCTTGGCTGGTCGCCGGGTACACATACATGGCGACCGGCATGACGGGTAAATCAGACCACTCGGTGCGCTGGCGCGCCGAGTGGATCGGGCTCAAACATCCCACGGACACGAATGTCCGCGGGTGCACGCTGCTCAGTTTTCAAAGACCGCTGCGCCTCTTCGGCGGGATTCGCCGTCGTTCGCGCACGGGATGGCACCGGGCCAATCCCGAAGGACGCGGGAGTATAGCGCTGCGGCGGCGCTTTGCCTAATCGCCGCTCAGGCGCCGCGGCGCAGGCGGCGGAAACGGCGCTTGCCGACCTGCAGGACGCGGCCGTCGAGCTCGTCCGGATCGAGGTCCAGAGCCTCACCGGCCAGCGGCTCGCCGTCGAGCTTGACGCCGCCCTGCTTGAGCAGCCGCCGCGCCTCGCTGGAACTGATCTCGAAGGCGCCGGCGAGCAGCAGCGGCAGGTGGACCGAGGAGCCGTCCTCGCCGAGGTAGGCGCCGAGGCCGACTTCCTCGACCTCCACCGGCGCCTCGTGGCGGACGAAGAGGCGGTCGAAATGCTGCTCGGCCTCGCCCGCCGCCGCCTCGTCGTGGAAACGGGCGACGATCCGCCGGCCGAGTTCGCGCTTGGCCTCGTTCGGCGGGCCGGCGGGGAGCTCGGCGCCGAGCAGCAGGCGGAAGTAGTCGGGCATCGCCTCGTCGGGGATGCCCATCAGCTTGCCGAAGATCTCCTCCGGCGCCTCGTCGACACCGACGTAGTTGCCGAGCGACTTGCTCATCTTCTGGACCCCGTCGGTGCCGACCAGGATCGGCATCGTCAGGATCGATTGCGGCTTGCCGCCGTAGGCGGCCTGGATGTCGCGGCCGAAGAGCAGGTTGAACTTCTGGTCGGTCCCGCCCAGCTCGACATCGGCCTCGACGGCGACGGAGTCGTAGCCCTGCAGCAGCGGGTAGAGCAGCTCGAGCGCCGCGACCGGCTGCCCCGCCGCCATCCGCTTCTGGAAGTCGTCGCGCTCGAGCAACCGCGCGACCGTCGTCCTGGCGAGCAGGCCGAGCAGCTCCTCGGGCGCCATCCGCAGCCACTCGCTGTTGAAGCGGACCTCGGTGCGCTCGCGGTCGAGCAGCTTGAAGGCCTGCGCCTGGTAGGTGGCCGCGTTGGCCTCGATCTGCTCGGCGCTGGGGACAGGGCGCTGGGCGGAGCGGCCGCTGGGGTCGCCGACCCGGGCGGTGAAGTCGCCGACGATCAGCACGACCGTGTGACCGGCCTGCTGAAACTCGCGCAGCTTCTCGAGCACGACCGTGTGGCCGAGGTGGATGTCGGCGGTGGTCGGGTCGATGCCCAGCTTGACCCGCAGCGGGCGGTCGCCCCGCAGCTGCTCGGCGAGCATCCCCTCGGGCAGCACGTCGACCGCGTTGCGGGTCAGATCTGCGGGTTCCGCCATTTCGCGAATGCTAGACTGCCGCCTCCTCTTGGCGGGCACACGCACCAAGCCGCGCCTGAAGAAGTTGCGCGTTCTCTTCGTCCTGCTCGGGCTTGCCGCCCTGGGCGTCGTCTCGATGGTCTTTGGCATGGTCGTCGCCGTCTCCAAAGACCTTCCCGCGATCTACAACTACGCCCAGTACCAGGCGTCGGAAAACAGCGAGGTCCGCGATGCGGCGGGCGAGCCGATCGGCACGCTGACCAGCAACGAGAACAAAATCCTGCTGACCTCCGGGCAGATCTCGCCCAATATGAAGAACGCCGTGGTCGCGATCGAGGACCTGCGCTACTACGACCACGACGGGGTCGACTTCCGGGGCATCGGCCGCGCCCTGGCCGTGGACATCATCAGCCGCAGCGCCGCGCAGGGCGCCTCGACGATCACCGAGCAGTTCGTCAAAGAAGCGCTCGAGGCGCAGGGCGAACGAACCGTCTTCCAGAAGTTCCGCGAGGCGGCGCTCGCCTACCGGCTCGAGCAGCACTGGAGCAAGGACAAGATCCTCACCGAGTACCTCAACACGATCTACTTCGGCGAGGGCGCCTACGGGATCGAGGCCGCGGCGCGGACGTTCTTCGGAGCGGCCCACCCCGGCTGCGGCAGCGAATCCGACCCCTGCGCCGCGGTGCTCGAGCCGTGGGAGGCGGCGATGTTGGCCGGGGTCATCTCCTCTCCCTCGCTCTACGACCCGAAGATCTTTCCCGAGAACGCGCTGGCGCGGCGCAACCTGGTGCTCGAACGGATGCACGAACAGGGCTACATCACGACCGAGCAGTATCAGGAAGGGATCAAGCAGGCATTGCCTGCGCCGGCCGACATCGAGCCGCCGACGCTCGACTCCGAGGCCCCCTACTTCACCTCCTGGCTGCGCCAGCAACTGGTCGAACGCTTCGGCGCCGCGCAGACCTTCTTCGGCGGGCTCAAAGTCAGGTCGACGCTCGACCTGCGCCTGCAGGCCGCCGCCGAGGAAGTCGTCGGCTCCTACCTGAGCGGCCTGCCGCCGACCGCGGCGGTCGTCGTGATCGACAACCGCAACGCCGGCATCAAGGCGATGGTCGCCGGCCCCGACTTCGAGGAAAAGCCGTTCAACCTGGCGACCCTCGGGCACCGCCAGCCGGGCTCCTCGATCAAGCCGTTCATCCTCGCCACCGCGCTTCAGCAGGGGATCTCGCCGGAAGCGGTCTACGAATCGGCGCCCCAGCTCTTCCCCTTCGGCAAGCGGGAACGGGAAACCTTCGAGGTCAACAACTACGAGGACAGCTACCTCGGCTCGGCCTCGCTGGCGACCGCGACGACCTACTCGGACAACGCCGTCTACGCCCAGGTCGGGCTGGAGAGCATCGCGGGCGGCACCCGGGCGATCGCCCGCACGGCGCACCGGCTCGGTGTCCGCACCCACCTCTCGACCAACCCCGCGATGGTGCTCGGCGGCCTCGAGGAAGGGGTGACCCCGCTGGAGTGGACCTATGCCTTCTCGACCCTGGCCAACGACGGCGACCGGGTCAGCGGCACGCTCGCCCCCAGGCCGGGCGCCAGCCCCGTCGCCTACAGCGAAGTCACCGACGACGACGGCGACCTGATCAAGGGCGGCGACAACGACTCGATCCACACCCGGGTGCTCCCAGCCGGCGTCGCCGAAGAAACGAAGAGCATCCTGCGCTCGGTGGTGACCAGCGGCACCGGGACGAACGCCGACATCGGCGACGAAAGCCAGTGGGGCAAGACCGGCACCACCGACGAAAACATCGACGCCTGGTTCTGCGGCGCGACCGACGAGGTCACCGCCTGCGTCTGGGTCGGCTACGCCGAAAGCGCGACGCCGATGGAAACCGAGTTCTCCGGCGCCCCGGTCGACGGCGGCACCTTCCCGGCGCTGATCTGGGCCGGCGTGATCTCAGCCTGGCAGGAGATAACCGCCGACCGAGCCGCGGAACGCCAGAGCGAGCGGGACGAGCAGGACGACGGTCCGGCATCCTCCTCAGGGGATGAAGAGACCTACGTGCCGCCCACGACGACCGAACCGGAATCCGCTCCCGCGCCAGAAACTGCCCCGGAATCAAACGCTCCCGAAGCTGCACCGGAATCGAATGCTGCACCGGAAGCTCCCCCCTCCGCAGCGCCCGAATCGGGCGGCGGGGGCGGCATTACTGCCGGATAGAGGCCATCCCGGTAGGGGTGGAACGTCTTGTACTGTTTCCGCGCAGACAACCTCGGACGGCCGTCAGTCTGTCTTCGGAAAAAGTTAAGTGGAACCCCTACCGGGATGGCCTCGGCCTCGAGACATACGCACTACCGGCCAGCGAGAAGCGCCACGGCCGCTCCACCGCCTTGCTGATCCCCACCCGCGGACCCGTGACCACCTCGCCGCTCCAGCCCGTTTCGGGCGCCAGCAACAGGAATGGGTCTGAGCCGAGATCGGCGCCGTTGGCGTCGAGGCCGATCCCCAGCGCATCGGTCAGCTTGCCCGGCCCCGAGCAGAGGTCCTCGTCGGGGCGGTCGCCGCGCCGCGTCCGCATCTGCTCCAGGCCGGCGCTTGGCGCTAGCGCCCGGATCAGCACCGCCGCCGCCTCGCCCTCGGGCTCGGCGACCGCGTTGAGCAGACTGTGGATGCCGTAGGAAAGGTAGACGTAGGCCCGTCCCGGCGGCCCGAAGAGCGTCTCGGTGCGCTTGGTCAGTCCCGCATAGGCGTGGCAGGCGGGGTCGTCGCGCTCGTAGCTCTCGGTCTCGACGATAGTGCCCCCGCAGCCCGCGTGGTAGAGGCGGCAGCCGATCAGCTCGCGGGCGACGAGGTGGACGCTGCGAGCGAAGAAGGCGGCTTCGAGGCGGCTCTCGCCCGCGGTTGCCGCCTCGCTCACAGCTGTTCCTCGCCCACCCGCTCCCGGACCGCGTCGAGCGTCTCCCGGGCGAGCTCGATCTGCCGCGTCAGCGCGGTCGAGGCCGTGCCGCCCTCGATCCGCTTCGACTCGAGCCAGCTCTCGCGCCGCAGCACCTCGTAGAACGAGCTGTCGAGATGCTCGCTGCGCTGCCGCAGATCGTCCTCGCTCAGCTCGGAGAGGGCGATGCCGCGCTCGACCGCGTCGCGGACCAGGGCGCCGACGATCCCGTGGGCCTCGCGGAACGGCACCCCCTTGCCGACCAGCAGGTCGGCGACCTCGGTGGCGGCGAGCATCTCGTCGCCGGAAGCCTCGGCGAGGCGATCGCGGTCGAAGGCGATCCCGGCGAGCATCCCCTCGACCATGTCGAGGCAGGACTCGACCGTCTCGATCGCGTCGAAGAGCGGCTCCTTGTCCTCCTGCATGTCCTTGCCGTAGGTCAGCGGCAGGGCATGCATCGTGCCCAGCAGCGAGAGGTGGTCGGCGGCGACGCGGGGGCTCTTGGCGCGCAGCAGCTCGGCCGAGTCCGGGTTGACCTTCTGCGGCATGATCGACGAGCCCGAGGAGAACGACTCGTCGAGCTGGCAGAAGCCGAACTCCGCCGAGCTCCAGATGACGATCTCCGAGCCGAGCCGCGAGAGGTGCATCGCGCAGGTCGAGGCGGCGGAGAGGTAGTCGAGGACGAAGTCGCGGTTGGAGGCGCCGTCGATCGAGTTGGCGGTGACGTGCTCGAAGCCGAGGTCGTCGGCGACGGCGCGGCGGTCGATCTCCCAGTTGACCCCGGCGAGGGCACCGGAGCCGAGCGGCATCACGCTGGCGCTCTCGAGCGCGAAGTTGAAGCGCAGGACGTCGCGCGCGAGCATCCAGAAGTAGGCGAGCAGGTGGTGGCCGAGGTAGACGGGCTGGGCCCGCTGCAGGTGGGTGTAGCCGGGCATCGGCCAGTCGCGGTGCCGTTCAGCCCCCTCGAGCAGGCGCTCCATCGCGGCCCTGGCCAGCTCCATCGCCCGCAGCGAGTGCGCCTGCACGACCATCGCAACGTCGGTGGCGACCTGGTCGTTGCGCGAGCGACCGGTGTGCAGCTTGCCGGCGAGCGGACCGATCTCCTCGCCGAGCAGGCGCTCGATCGCCATGTGGATGTCCTCGTCGGAGGCTGCGAAGGAGAAGCCGGGTTTGCCGATCCGTTCGCGGACCTCCTCGAGCCCGGCCTCGATCCGCTCGAGCTCGGCGCCGTCGAGCACGCCAATCCGCTGCAGCCCGCGGGCGTGGGCCTGCGACTGGTCGATGTCGTAGGGCGCCAGGCGCGCGTCGAACTCGATCGAGCGGTTGAGCCGCCAGAAGCGCAGGTCGGGTTCTTTGCGGAAGCGGGACATCAGGTCAGCGATCGGGCCAGAGACTCGCACACGCGGGCGACCTGCGACTCCGTCATCGCCGGGAAGAAGGGCAGCGCCAGCGAGTGCGTCGCGGCGGCTTCGGCGACCGGGAACTGGCCCTCGCGGTAGCCGAGCTCGCGCAGGTGCGGGAAGAGGTGGATGCAGGGCAGGTAGGCCTTGGCGGCGATACCGCGCGCGGCGAGGGCGGCGATCGTCGCGTCGCGGTCGATCTCGTCGGCGAGGCGGACGACGTAGACGAACCAGCTGCGCCGCTCGGCGCCGCGCGCGGCCAGCGGCACCGTCACGGCGTCGATCTCGCTGAGGCCCTGTTCGTAGAGCGACGCGACCGCGGCGCGGCGGCCGAGCAGGTCGTCGAGCCGCTCGACCTGGGCGACGCCGAGCGCCGCCGCGAGGTCGGAGAGGCGGTAGTTGAAGCCGAGCCCGCCGTGGTCGAGCCAGCCCATGTCGGGGCCGCGGCCCTGGTTGCGCTCGGAGCGCAGGCGGGCGGCGACGCCGGGGTCCGACGGCACGATCATCCCCCCCTCGCCGGTGGTCATCTGCTTGTTGGCGTAGAAGGCGAAGCTGGCGAGGTTGCCGCGCGCCCCGACCCCGCGGCCCTCGGAGTCGACCGCGCCGAGCGCCTCGCAGGCGTCCTCGAGGATGCCGAGCCCGTGCCGCGCCGCAAGCGCCTCCAGCTCCGCCATCGCCGCCGGATAGCCGAAGATGTGGACGGGCAGGATGCCGGCGCTGCGCTCGCCCAGGGCCACCTCGACCGCTCCCGGGTCGACGTTGAGGGTGACCGGGTCGACGTCGCAGAAGACCGGCCTGACGCCCTCGTAGAGCAGGCAGTTGGCCGAGGCGACGAAGCTGAACGGGCTGGTCAGGACCTCGTCGCCCGGCCCCCAGCCGAGCGCCCGCACGCCGAGGTGCAGCGCGGTCGTGCCGCTCGAGACGGCGACTGCGTCCTCGACCCCGAGCCAGGCGGCGAGCTCGCGCTCGAAGCGCTCCCCCATCGGCCCCAGCGAGAGACGGCCGGAGCGCAGCACCGCGAGCGCCAGCTCCTCCTCGCGCGCGCCAATCTCCGGTTGGGCCAGCGGAATCTGCTCGATGGCGCTCACTGGAAGGCGTACTCGAGCGAGTCGACCAGCGCCTCCCAGGAGGCCTCGATGATGTTCTCCGAGACGCCGATCGTGCCCCACTCGCGCTCGCCGTCGGCCGAGTCGAGCAGGACCCGCGTGACCGCGCCGGTGCCGTGGCTCTCGTCGAGGATCCGCACCTTGTAGTTGGTCAGCTCGATCTCGGCCAGGTGCGGGTAGCGGTCGGCGATCGCGCCGCGCAGGGCGCTGTCGAGCGCGTTGACCGGGCCGTTGCCCTCGGCGACCCGCACGTAGCGCTCGCCGTCGACCTTGACCTTGATCGTCGCCTCGGTCTCGACCGCGCCGTCGGCGCGCTTCTCGACCAAGACCTTGAAGCTCTCTAGCTCGAAGAGCGGCTCGTAGCTGCCCGCCTCGCGGCGCAGCAGCAGCTCGAAGGAGGCCGGCGCCGCCTCGTAGTGGTAGCCGGCGTGCTCGCGTTCCTTGAGCCGCTCGACCGCCCCCGCCGCTTCCGCCTCGCCGAGCTCGAGGCCAGCCCGCGCCGCCTGCGTCCGGATCGTCGCCTTGCCCGCCAGCTCGGAGGCGAGGATCTGGCGCTGGTTGCCGACCTGCGCCGGGTCGAGGTGCTCGAAGGTGCGGGCGTCGGCCTCGACCCCGGCGGCGTGCATGCCCGCCTTGTGGGCGAAGGCGTTGCGACCGACGTAGGGCTGGTCGGGGTTCGGCGCCATGTTGCAGAGCTCGTCCAGGTAGTGGCTCGTCTGCGTGAGCAGCGCGAGCCGCTCGGGCGCGACGACCTCGTAGCCCATCTTTAGCTGCAGGGCGGGCAGGATCGTCGCCAGGTTGGCGTTGCCGCAGCGCTCGCCGTAGCCGTTGACGGTCCCCTGCACGAGGCGCGCGCCGGCATCGACGGCGGCGAGCGAGTTGGCGACCGCGCAGCCGGCGTCGTCGTGGGTGTGGATGCCGACCTCGACGCTGCCGCCGAGCGAGTCGACCACCGCGGCGGTCGCCGCGGCGACGAAGGCGGGCAGGCTGCCGCCGTTGGTATCGCAGAGGGTGACGTTCTCGGCGCCCGCCTCGGCGGCGGCGCGGACGCATTCCAGCGCGTAGCCGGGGTCGTCGCGGTAGCCGTCGAAGAAGTGCTCGGCGTCGAAGACCGGCCGTTTGCCGCGCTCGCGGCAGAAGGCGATCGAGTCGGCGATCATCGCCAGGTTCTCATCGGCGGAGACCTTGATCACCTTCTCCAGGTGCAGCCCCCAGCTCTTGCCGACCAGGCAGACGACCGGGGCGAAGCTGCCGACGACCACGGCCAGCGCCTCGTCGTCGGCGGCGCTGCGGTCGCGGCGGCGGGTCATCCCGAAAGCGGCGATCGTCGCCTGCTCCAGCTCGAGCCCGGCGAGCAGCTCGAAGAGCTCGGCTTCCTTCGGGTTGGAGGCGGGGAACCCGGCCTCGATCGTCTGTACGCCGAGCTCGTCGAGCGCGCGCACGACCTTCAGCTTCTCGCCGACCGAGAGCGACATGCCGGGCCCGCCCATACCGTCGCGCAAGGTGGTGTCGTAGAGCTTCACCTGTTCCATTCGATGCCTTTCTAGGCGGCAGGCGTAATTCGCCCGGCGGGGGCTTCGACGAAGTCGAGCCACTCGAGGTACTCCTCGGCGCGCCCGTGCAGGGCGTCCTGGAACTTGGCCTGGATCACGCGGGTGATCTCGCCGGGCTCGCCCAACGGGTGGTCGTCAACCTCGCGCACCGGGACCAGCTCGGCCGCGGTGCCGGTCAGGAAGACCTCGTCGGCCAGGTAGAGCTCGGCGCGGGCGATTCCCCGCTCCTCGACCGTGTAGCCGAGGTCGCGGGCGATCTGCACCACCGAGTTGCGGGTGATGCCGTCGAGGATCGCCGCGGTGTGCGGCGGCGTGCAGATCGTGCCGTCGCGGACGACGAAGACGTTCTCGCCCGACCCCTCGGAGACGCAGCCGTGCTGGTCGAGCAGGATCGCCTCGTCGTAGCCGGAGTTGGTCGCCTCGGTCTTGGCGAGGACCGAGTTGAGGTACTGGCCGGAGGCCTTCGCGTGCGGGATCAGGCTGTCGCCGGAGATCGTCCGCCAGGACGAGACCTTGGTGCGGATGCCGTGCCGGGCGCCCTCCTCGCCGAGGTAGACCCCCCAGGGGAAGGCGGCGACGATCACGTCGATCGGGGCGTCGGTCGCGTAGAGCCCGAGGTTGCCGTAGCCGCGGTAGGCGAGCGGCCGGATGTAGCAGGAGCCGAGGCCGTTGCGGCGGACCAGCTCGTTGGTCGCCTCACGCAGCTGCTCGGCCGAGTAGGGCAGCTGGAAGTAGTAGAGCTCGGCCGACTTCTCGAGCCGCTGCAAGTGCTCGCGGTGGCGGAAGACAGCCGGTCCGCGCTCGGTCTCATAGCAGCGGATTCCCTCGAATACGCCGGTGCCGTAGTGCAGGCCGTGGCTGAGCACGTGCGTCCTGGCCTCCTCCCAGGGCACGAACTCGCCGTTCTGCCAGATCAGCTCAGCCGTCTCCATGCCCGGAAAGTATGCCCGATGAGTCAGGGAAGGTCGGGCTGGACCTCGGCCAGCACGGCGTCGGTCATCGCCGCGGTGCCGACCTCGCTCTCGGGCGAGGGGTTCTCCGGGGTCGGCGCCGGCGCCACCGTGCCGCCGAGCAGGTCGGGAGTGCGCAGGCCGCGCTCGAGCACCGCGTCGACGGCGGTCTCGATCCGCTCCGCCTCGTCGGCGCGGCCGAGGCCGTGGCGCAGCAGCATCGCCGTGCTGAGGAAGGTGGCGAGCGGGTTGGCGATTCCCCGCCCGGCGATGTCGGGCGCGGAGCCGTGAACCGGCTCGAAGAGGCCCGGCGCGCCGGCCTCGCCGAGGCTGGCCGAGGGCAGCATGCCGAGCGAGCCGGTGAGCATCGCCGACTCGTCGCTGAGGATGTCGCCGAAGAGGTTCTCGGTGAGGATCACGTCGAACTCGGCCGGGCGCGAGACGAGCTGCATCGCCGCGTTGTCGACCAATAGGTGGTCGAGCTCGACCTCCGGGTACTCGCCGGCGACGCGGCCGACCACTTCGCGCCAGAGGCGCGACGTCTCGAGCACGTTGGCCTTGTCGACCGAGGTGACGCGGGCGCTGCGCCCGCCGGCCGCCGCCCGCCGCTGGGCCGCCGCGAAGCCGGCCCGGGCGATGCGCTCGATCTCGGCGACCGAGTACTCGCAGGTGTCGTGGGCCGAGTCGCCGTCGCGGCCGCTGTCGCCGAAGTAGATGCCGCCGGTCAGCTCGCGCACGACCAGCAGGTCGGTGCCGGCGATGCGCTCCTCGCGCAGCGGGCTGGCCCCGACCAGGGCCGGGCTGGGCCGCACCGGGCGCAGGTTGGCGTAGAGCCCCATGCCCTTGCGCAGGCCGAGCAGACCCTGCTCGGGGCGCGGCGCGTCGGGGTCGGTGGTGTCCCACTTCGGCCCGCCGACGGCGCCGAGCAGCACCGCGTCGGACTCGCGGCAGGCGGCGAGCACCTCGTCGGTGAGCGCAACGCCGTGGGCGTCGATCGAGCAGCCGCCGACCAGGCGCTCGTCGAACTCGAACTCCCCGAGCGCCTCGAGCAGCCGCCGCGCCGCGGCGACGATCTCCGGGCCGATCCCGTCGCCGGGCAGGAGCACTATGCGGGGCGTCGAGCTCACGCGGGCGGCACTCTATAAGGGCGATAAATCACGGTGGAACGGCTAGAGCGCCGTCGTCGTGGGCGCGGCGTCTGCGTCGCGCCCCGCCTCGAACGCCTCGATCGCGGCGCCGTTCTCGAGCGTGATGCCGATGTCGTCGAGGCCGTTGAGCAGGCGGTGCTGCACGTCGGGCTCGATCTCGAACTCGAAGACGCCGCCGGCGCAGGTGACCGTCTGGTCGTCGACGTCGATCCGCGCCTCCCCGGCCTCCGCCACGGCCCGGCAGTGCGCCTCGTCGAGGACGACCGGCAATAGGCCGATCTTCGTGCAGTTGGAGTAGAAGATGTCGGCGAAGGAGGGCGCGACGATCGCTTCGAAGCCGAAGTCCTCCAGCGCCCAGGGAGCGTGCTCGCGCGAGGAGCCGCAGCCGAAGTTGCGGCCGGCGACGAGAATCGGGTTCGGCTGCAGCGAGATCTCGCCCGAGCGCAGCCAGTCGTAGAAGAGGAACTCGCCGAAGCCGGTCCGCTCGACCCGCTTGAGGAACTGCTTGGGGATGATCTGGTCGGTGTCGACGTCCGCCCGGTCGAGCACGGACACCTTGCCCTTGATCACGTCGATCGGCCTCATCGTCAGCTCCACTCCCTGATGTCGACGAAATGGCCCTCGATCGCGGCGGCGGCGGCCATCTTCGGGCTGACCAGGTGGGTGCGCCCGCCCTTGCCCTGGCGGCCCTCGAAGTTGCGGTTCGAGGTCGAGGCGCAGCGCTCGCCCTCGATCAGCGTGTCGGGGTTCATCCCCAGGCACATCGAGCAGCCCGCCTCGCGCCACTCGAAGCCGGCGGCGCGGAAGACGTCGTGCAGGCCCTCCTCCTCGGCCGCGGCCTTGACCTGCTGGGATCCGGGGACGACCATCGCCCGGACCGAGCCGGCGACCTTGCGGCCGTCGACGATCGCCGCGGCCTCGCGCAGATCCTCGATCCGCGAGTTGGTGCAGGAGCCGATGAAGACCCGTTCCGGGGCGACCTCGGTCATCGGCGTGCCCGGCTCCAGCGCCATGTAGGTGAGTGCCCGTTCGGCCGACTCGCGGTCGGCGGGCGAGTCGATCGCCCCCGGGTCGGGCACCGCGTCGGTCACCTCGACGACCATCCCCGGGGTCGTGCCCCAGGTGACCATCGGCGAGATTCCCGCCGCGTCGACCTCGATCTCGGTGTCGAACTCGGCGGCGGCGTCGGTCGGCAGCGAACGCCAGCGCTCGACCGCGGCATCGAAGTCCCCCGGTGCGGCGGGTTTGCCGCGCACCCACTCGAAGGTGGTCTCGTCGGGGGCGATCATGCCGGCGCGGCCGCCGCCCTCGATCGTCATGTTGCAGATCGTCATCCGCCCCGGCATCGAGAGCGCCTCGATCGCCGGGCCGGCGTACTCGACCGCGTGGCCGACCATGCCGCCGGTGCCGAGCCGGCCGATCGTCGCCAGGATCAGGTCCTTCGGCGTCACCCCCGCTCCCAGCTCGCCCGAGTAGTGGATGCGCATCGTCTTCGGCCGCTTCTGCACCAGGCACTGGGTCGCGAGCACGTGCTCGACCTCGGAGGTGCCGATGCCGAAGGCGAGCGCGCCAAAGGCGCCGTGGGTCGAGGTGTGGCTGTCGCCGCAGACGATCGTCATCCCCGGCTGGGTGACGCCCAGCTCCGGCCCGATCACGTGGACGATCCCCTGCCGCTCGGAGCCCAGCGAGTAGATCGGGATGCCGAACTCCGCGCAGTTCCGCTCCAGCGTCTCGACCTGGATTCGGGAGAGCTGGTCGGCGATCAGCCGCGCCGCCATCGTGCCGTCGGTGGGCACGTTGTGGTCGGCGGTGGCCAGCGTCCTGTCGGGGCGCCGCAGCGGCCGGCCAGCCAGTCGCAAGCCGTCGAATGCCTGTGGCGAGGTGACCTCGTGGACGAGGTGCAGGTCGATGTAGAGCAGGCCGTCGGAGACCTCGTGGGCGCCCCAGATCTTGTCGAACATCGTCTGCGGCATCACTCAGCTCCTCCTCAACCCGGCGGCGATTACGGCGAGGAAGCGTGCCTGCTCCCCGCCGTCGTTCTCGAAGTGGTGCGGCAGGTCGGCGTCGAAGGTGACGCTGTCGCCGGCGTGCAGCTCGTAGCGGGTGCCGTCGACGGTCAACGCAAGGACGCCGGTCAGCACGACAGCGGTCTCGCGGCTACCGGGCTCGTGAATCGGCGGATCGCCGGGGCCGCCCGTCGTGGACCCGGCGCGCAGCGTGTGCAGAGAGACGTCGGCACGCTGCCCCGGCAGCGGCGGGGTCAGCTCCTCGAAGCGGTGCCCGCCGCGCTCGAAGCGGCGGCGCTCGCCGGCGCGGCTGACCGCGACGTGCTCTCCCTCGTCGAGCCGCAGCAGCTGTGAGAGCGTCAACTCCAGCCCGGCGGCGATCTTCTCCGCGACGGCCAGCGTCGGGCTGGTCTCGCCGCGCTCGACCTGGGAGAGCATCGGCGCGCTCACGCCGCTGCGCTCGGCCAGGTCGCGCAGCGAGAACCCCATCGCTTCGCGCAGCGCCCGTACCCGCGAGGCGACGGCGGCGCCGGCCGCGGGCTCGACCTTGGGATCGGTAATCACAACGCTCATTACGCTCGTACGTTATCACGTACGCCCGGGAACGTTCGACCCGGTTGTTTCCCGCCTATATCGCGGGAAAGGACAGGCTCATCCAACAAGATGTGGCGGAGGTCTGCGAGGACGGGGGCCGGGCTGTCGAGCTGCGACCAGGTGATCCGGATGACGCGCCAGCCGGCGACCTGAAGGCGTCGGTCCCGTTCACGGTCCGTCTCGAACGCCGACCGAGTCCGGTGAGCCTCGCCGCCGTCCAGTTCGACGATCAATCGGCGCTCTCGCCACAGGCAGTCCGCCTCTACTTTGAATCCGTCGAGGTCGAGGAGTGTGTTGAGGGTCGGCATCGGCAGGTCGGTGCGAGCGAGCAGGCTCGCAAACCTCACCTCGAGCTCTTTGCGCGTCCGACCACGTGGACCGCGGCCAAGCCGTTCCAGGCAGGCCCGCACATTCATCGCACCCCGACGCCTCGGATGTCGTTTCTGGAAGGCCTCGAGGCTCTCGATGCGAAATCTGTGCAGATATTCCGCCTCCCGGATCGCGCCTTCCAGGCTTTCCTGCGAGCACCCAGCCGCGATGTCGGAGAGGGTCCGGACGAGCGTCGTGACTGGAATCCGACGCCGGGTGGTCACCTCGTCCTCAGGCAACCGGACTTCGTGGCGGCGCACCGTTGGCGATGAACGGGTCGAGCTAGGCAGCGAGACGTCGATCTTGGATCGATTTTCGCTGCCCTGTATGCCCCAGAGCCCTGCCGCCGAGCCATGGCTCAGGACGGCCCCTTCCCCGGCGCTGAGGACGGCGGCAAGCCACCGCCCGTCCCTCGGCACGTTCGGGTGGCCGACTGCGTAGACCCCGCGATGTATTGGGAACAGGCGGCCCGCACTCAGGCGGCGGTCGATTGCATCTTCCCCAAGGCCGAGAGCGATCAACTGCGTGCGCGAGACGATCCCATGCTGTCGCTTGGCGAGCAGCCCGACCTGCCGGTCGGTCGGTCGAGCCGGTCCTTTCCCGCGCATACCGCGGGTAAGTGCAGGCTCGACCGGCGGAAACGTGGACATGGGTCCGAGCCTGCTGGCTCCGGGCGCGCGGGTGGTGCGCGGAAATAAGAAATTGTGTGACAGGAATCTGGATCGGACGTGGCAACCGGAGGGCGACGTATGGTCCGGGCGATGATCGACCAAGATCGGCGGCAGCCGATCCAGGCGCTGACCACGGTCCTACGCGGAAGCGCGATGCCCTATGGCTATGCGCTGACCGTCTGGGCAACCCATGGAGCGCTGACCAACCGGCACGGCAATCCGGACGTTCCCGAGTTGACTCTCTTTATCCTCGGTGCCGTTGCCGCCTTCGCGCTGCTCGGGGTCGTTGCCGAGCGAATGGCGCCGCAGCCGCTTCAGGCCGAGGGTGTCGACCTGATCCGTGCCGGGGCGATTCATGTTGTCGCGATCGGCGTCGCCTTCGGCGCCGCGGCTCTGATCGCGACGATCCCGGGGGCGATCGCCTGGGCGCTGGGCTCGTTCGCCGCAACGGCGCTCTACCTCTCGATAGCCAGCGTGGAGATCGTCGTCGCGCACCGGATCGACGAGGACCTCGAGCGTCGCTGACCGCACCCGGCTGCTCACGGGCCCGGGGTGCGCTCGGTTGCGGCCTCGGCGGTGGCCGCCTCGGCCTCGCGAATCGCGGCGCCCTCGAGCGCGTTGGAGAGCGCTCGCACGTAGGCCCTCGCCGATGCCTCGAGGATGTCGGTCGCGACCCCCTGGCCGGTCGCCAGCCGTCCCGCCGCGCGCAGCATCACCGTCACCTGGCCGAGCGCGTCCTCGCCGCCGGTCACCGCCTCGACCGTGTACTGGCGCAGCTCGCACTCGGTCTCGGTGGCCTTCTGGATCGCGTGGAAGATCGCGTCGACCGGGCCGTCGCCGCCCGACTCGCCGACCACCTCGGCGCCGGAGGGCAGGGTTACCGCAACCCGGGCCAGCGGCTCGCGCCGTGAGCCGGCCTCGACCTCGAACCAGGCCAGCTCGTGGGAGTCCTCCTTCTCGCGCATCTCGTCGGAGACGATCGCCTCCAGGTCCAGCGCGGTGACCTGCTTCTTGCGGTCGGCGATCTCCTTGAAGCGCTTGAACGCCGCGTTGAGGGCGTTGCCCTCGATCTTGAAGCCGAGCTGTTCGAGCGCGTCGCGCAGGGCGTGGCGGCCGGAGTGCTTGCCGAGCACGATCGAGTTCGACTCGAGCCCGACTTCGGTCGCGTCCATGATCTCGTAGGTCGAGCGCTCCTTCAGCACGCCGTCCTGGTGGATGCCGGACTCGTGGGCGAAGGCGTTGCGCCCGACGATCGCCTTGTTGGGCTGGATCGCGTAGCCGGTCAGCCGCGAGACCATGCGGCTGGTGCGGGCCAGCTCGCGGCTGTCGAGCCCGCTGTGCAGTCCGTGCACGTCCTCCCTCGTCTTGATCAGCATCACGATCTCCTCCAGCGAGCAGTTGCCGGCACGCTCGCCGATCCCGTTGACCGCGCACTCGACCTGGCGGGCGCCCGCCAGCACGCCCGCGTAGGAGTTGGCGACCGCCATCCCCAGGTCGTCGTGGCAGTGGACCGAGGTCTCGACCCCGCGCAGCGCCGGGACCAGCTCGTAGAGGCGGCGGAAGTAGTCCGCGTACTCCTCCGGGGTGGTGTAGCCGACCGTGTCGGGGATGTTGATGACGGTCGCCCCCTGCTCGACCGCGATCGCGCAGACCTCGGCGGTGAACTCGACGTCGGCCCGGGTCGCGTCCATCGGCGAGAACTCGACGTCGTCGCAGTAGGAGCGGGCCAGGGCGACCGCGGCGCGGGCCTGTCCCTTGACGTCCTCGCGGTCGGTCTGCAGCTGGTGCTCGATGTGGATGTCGGAGGTCGAGATGAAGGTGTGGATGCGCGGCCTGGCGGCGTCGCGGATCGCCCCCCAGGCGGCGTCGATGTCGGCCTTGTGGGTGCGGGCGAGGCCGCAGATCGTCGGCCCCTCGACCCGGCGTGAGATCGCCTCGACCGCCTCGAAGTCGCCGGGCGAGGTGATCGGGAAGCCGGCCTCGATCACGTCGACGCCGAGCCGCGCCAGTTGCTGGGCGATCTCGACCTTTTCGGCCGTGTTCAGCGAGATGCCGGGCGACTGCTCGCCATCGCGCAGGGTGGTGTCGAAGATGTGGACGCGGTTTGCGCCGGCTGCGGGACTCATGGACTTGCTACCTCCTTCTCCAACTCTTCCGAATGACCTTGTCCCTCGCGGCCCTCGCGCCGCCCAGCGCTATTCCCCCCGAAGGGGGAGGAGAAGGAGTAGCGACAGGCTGTCGGGCCGGTGGGTCATTCGCCGTCCCAGCTTAGCGTAGGCTGCCCCGATCGCAAGGCTCGACCGCACCACGATCCTGGCGCTTTTGGCGATGGGCATGAGCGTGCTCGTGATCGCCAACGACTTCTCGGCGATCAACGTCGCGATCCCGACGATGGAGAAGGACTTCTCCACCAACGTCACCACGATCCAGTGGGTCGTCAACGCCTACGCGCTCACCTTCGGCGTGATGATCGTCACCGGCGGCCGCCTCGCCGACATGTTCGGCCGCCGCCGCGCCTTCTTCCTCGGCAGCGCGATCTTCGCCTCGATGTCGGCGCTCGGCGGCGCCGCGCAGACGGAGAGCTGGCTGATCGCGACCAGAGTCGCGATGGGGATCGGCGGCGCCCTGATGTGGCCGGCGATCCTCGGCATGACCTTCGAGCTGCTGCCCAAGGAGAAGGCCGGGCTGGCGGGCGGGATCATCCTCGGCGCGGCCGGGCTGGGCAACGCGATCGGGCCGCTGCTCGGCGGCGTCCTCACCGACGCGCTGAGTTGGCGCTGGATCTTCTTCCTCAACGTGCCGATCGCGCTCTTCGCCGTCGTCGTGACCTACTACCTGGTCCACGTCGAGGAGCCGCAGGGCGGCGATCGACGGATCGACTACGCGGGGATCGCGGCGCTCTCGGTCGGCCTCGTCTCGCTGCTGGTCGGCCTCGACCAGGTCGACGACTGGGGCTGGGGCGACCCGCGCGTGATCGGGATGTTCGCCCTCGCGGCGGTGCTGATCGCCGCCTTCGTGCCGATCGAGCGGCGGGCGGGCCTGAGCGCCCTGGTGCCGCGGACGGTGATGAAAAACGAGAGCTTCCGCGCCTCCTGCGTGGCGATCACGCTGATGTCGGCGACCTTCTTCGCCGCTCTGCTCTACCTGCCGCAGTTCATGCAGAAGCACCTCGGCTACTCGCCGCTCGAGGCCGGCGTCGGCGTGTTGCCCTTCCTGGCCACCTTCGCCGTCGTCTCCTTCGTCGCCGGCCCGCTCTACAACCGCCTCGGGGCGAAGCCGCTGGCGGTGCTCGGCGCAGCCTGCATCGCCGTGGCCCCCTTCCTCTTCTCGCAGGTGGGCGAGGGCTCCGGCTACACCGCCCTGGTCCCCGGGATGTTCGTGCTCGGGATCGGCATCGGCAGCTTCTACCCGACCGCGACGACGGCCGGCGTCACCTCGGTCGAGGACTCGCAGAGCAGCCTCGCCGGCGGCATCCTCTACATGTGCCAGATCGCCGGCGGGGCGATTGGCCTCGGCCTGACCACGACGGTCTTCGCCGCCCAGGACTCCTTCGTCGAGGGCATCCAAGCGGCCTTCCGCCTCGACGCCGGCCTCTCGCTGCTCGGCTTCCTGGTTGCGCTCTTCTTCGTCGGCGGCCGCTTGATCCACCGCGGCAAGCCCGAGCGGACCGCGGCTTAGGGAGTTGCGCCGCCGCGCCGGTTGTTCTGGCGCAGGCCGTCGGTTCCGGGGCCGCCCTTGAGCCTGTCGACGCCCGGGCCGCCGCGCAGCAGGTCGTCGCCGGGCCCGCCGATCAGCAGGTCGTCGCCCGGCCCGCCGTAAAGCTGATCGTCGCCGCGCCAGCCGATCAGGCGGTCCTCGCCGCTGCCGCCGATCAGCTTGTCGCTGCCCGCCCCGCCGATCAGCAGGTCGTCGCCGGCGCCGCCGCGCATCGTCACCGGCACGACGACGTTCTTGGCGACCGCGACGCGGTCGCCGCCGCCGCCGGCGTTGACTTCGAAGCCGGCGATCGAGGGGGCGTCGCAGATCAGCTCGTTCGGGTTCTCCACCGGGTTCGCGCAGATGGTCCCGCCGACTTCGAGCTGTACGACCGAGTCGATCACGTACTGGCGCCCGTCCGGGGTCAGCCAGACCTTGATCGTGTTCGCTTCGTCGCCGCCGGCGAGCAGCACCGTGTAGGTCTTCGGCGCCCCGTGCGCGCCGAGGGGGGCCAGCAGAGCCAGCAGAGCGAGCGAGATGAGCAGAAGCCTCTTCATCGGTAAGTCGTCCCCGCCACCGATCGGGTCGGAGCGTCTACAAGAAGAACAGCACGGATCCGCCTACGTTGCGGCGCCTTTCGATCTTCTTCACAGATCGACCGAGCGACCGACCGAGAAGCCGTCGAGCTCGAGGATCTTGGCGATCGTCTCCGCCCGCACCGGCGCGTCGGTGGTCAGCGCCATCACCGCGCGATCGCCACCGGGCTCGGCGCCGACCGCGGCGGAGATGATGTTTACCCCCTGCTCGCCGAACATCGTCCCCACCCGGCCGATCATCCCCGGCCGGTCGGCGTAGGAGAAGACGGCCAGGTGATCGGCGAAGGGCAGGTAGAATCTCTCGCCCAGGACCGAGACCAGGTAGGGCTCGTTGCGCGGCCCGACGCCGGTGCCGGCGACCCCGACCGCGTTCTCGCCAGAGCCGAGGCGCACGGTGATCAGCTCGGTGAAGTCCTCGGAGCCGCCGTCCTTGGTCTCGACCAGCTCGATCCCCCGCTCCTCGGCCATCTGCGGCGCGTTGACCAGGTTGACCGGCTCCTCGGTGTGGCCGGAGAGGATCCCGACCAGGACGGCGATCCCCAGTAGGCGGGTGTCATAGGAGGCGATGCGGCCGCGGAACTCGACGGCGACGCCGTCGACCGAGCCGTCGCCGAGGCCCTGCGCGAGCCGCCCGAGCTTTTCGCAGAGCGGCACGAACGGCGCCAGCGCCTCCATCTCCTCCGGGCGGACCGCGGCGATGTTGACCGCGTTGGTGACGACGCCGCCGCTCAGCGCCGCGATCACCTGTTCCGCCGTCACGACTCCGGCGCGGTCCTGGGCCTCGGCGGTCGAGGCGCCCAGGTGCGGGGTGACGACGACGTCGTCGCGGCCGAACAGCGGATGCTCGGTGAAGGGCTCGGCCGGGAAGACGTCGAGTGCCGCGCCGCCCAGCTTGCCCGACTCCAGCCCGGCCAGCACGGCCTCGAGGTCGACCAGCTCGCCGCGGGCGCAGTTGATCACCCGGGCCCCCTGCTTCATCGCCGCGACCGCGTCGGCGTCGATCAGGTCGATCGTCTCCGGAGTCTTCGGCACGTGCAGGGTGACGATGTCGGAGCGGCCGAGCAGCTCGTCGAGCTGCTCGACGCCCTCGACGCCGAGCTCACGGAAGCGCTCCGCGGAGACGAACTTGTCAAAGGCGAGCACGTCCATCTCGAAGCCCTGCGCCCGCCTGGCGACGAGCTGCCCGATCCGGCCGAAGCCGATCACGCCGAGCGTCTTGCCGTAGAGCTCGGCGCCCTTGAACTTCGGTCGCTCCCAGGCGCCGCCGGTTAGCGAGGAGTGGGCCCGCGCGACGTTGCGGCAGAGGGTGAGCATCAGCGCCAGGGTGTGCTCGGCCGCGGCAACCGAATTCGATTCGGGAGCGTTGGCGACGACGATCCCGCGCCGGGTGGCGGCCGCGATGTCGACGTTGTCGACGCCGGTGCCGGCGCGGCCGATCACCTTGAGCCGCTCGGCCCGCTCAATCAGCTCCGCCGTCACCTGGGTCGCCGAGCGGACGAGGATCGCGTCGTAGGAACCGATCGCCTCGCGCAGCTCCTCGTCGGACATCTCCAGCCCGAGGTCGACCTCGAAGCTCTCGCGCAGCAGATCCACCCCCGAGTCGGCGATCTTCTCCTTGACCAGGACCTTCATCGCGTCACCTCCGGTGCGTTCTCGATCGTCCAGTCGATGCAGGCGGTGAGCGCTTCGATGTCGGCCGGGTCGACCGCGGGGAACATGCCAACCCGCAGCTGGTTGCGGCCGAGCTTGCGGTAGGGCTCGATGTCGACGATGCCGTTGGCGCGCAGGATCGCGGCGAGGGCGGCGGCGTCGATCGCGTCGGCGAAATCGATCGTGCCGACGACCAGCGAGCGCTTCGCCGGATCGGCGACGAAGGGGCTGGCGAACTCGGCCGCCTCGGCCCAGCCGTAGAGGTGCCCGGAGGAAGTCCCGGTGCGCTGCACGCACCAGTCGAGCCCGCCGCCGGCCAGCATCCACTCAACCTGGTCGGCGAGCAGCAGCAGGGTCGCCAAGGCCGGCGTGTTGTAGGTCTGGTCCTTGCGCGAGTTCTCGATCGCGGTCTGCAGCGAGAGGAAGGCGGGCTGCCAGCGGTCGGCGGCGCCGTCGAGCTGCCCAATCCGCTCGATTGCGGCTGGGCTCAGTAGGGCCAGCCAGAGGCCGCCGTCGGCGCCGAAGGCCTTTTGCGGCGCGAAGTAATAGGCGTCGGCCTGGGCGGCGTCGAGCGGCAGCCCGCCGGCGCCCGAGGTCCCGTCGACGAGCACCAGGGCTTCGCCGGCGCCCTCGGGGCGCAGCACGTCGACCATCACCCCGGTCGAGGTCTCGTTGTGCGCCCAGGCGATCGCGTCGGCATCCGGGTCGGCGACCGGCGCCGGGGCGTCGCCGGGCTCGGCCTCGACCACGATCGGGTCGGCGAGGAAGGGGGCGCCCGCCGTCGCCTTGGCGAACTTCGAGGAGAACTCGCCGTAGCTGAGGTGCAGGGCGCGCTCGCGGACCAGCCAGGCCGCGGCGGCGTCCCAGAAGGCGGTCGCGCCGCCGTTGCCAAGCGCCACCTCGTAGCCGTCGGGGAGCGAGAACAGCTCGCCGAGGCCGGCGCGGACGCGGCCGACGAGATCGCGCACGGGCGCCTGTCGGTGCGAGGTGCCGATCAGGTCGGCACGCTCGGCCAGGGCGGCCAGCGCCTCGCGGCGAACCTTGGACGGGCCGCAGCCAAAGCGCCCATCGGCGGGCTTGAGCTCGGCGGGAATCAGGACTGAAGTCGAGGTGGCCATGCGGCGGCCAAGGTATAAGATCGCGCCGATGGCCGATGCGAGCGCAGCCGAGGTGACGAAGGGCGACGGTTACGCGGTCGCCAACCTCGCCGACCTCGGCGAGGGTCCCGGCTTCCGCAAGATCCGCACGCCGCTCGGCGTTACCGCCTTCGGCGTCAACGGCATCGTCCTCCCCCCTGCCTACGAGACCGGCAGCCACCTGCACGAGGAGCAGGAGGAGCTCTACTTCCTGCACAGCGGCGAGATCGAGATCGAGTTCGGCGACGGCTCGACCCACAAGCTCGAGCCCGGCGGCCTCGCCTGGGTCGACGCCCCCACCGTCCGCAAGGTCCGCAACACCAGCGAGACCGAGGAGGCCGTCTACGTAGTCGTCGGCGGCAAGGACGGCTACGTAGGCCGAGACGGCAAGACTCCGGACGACGAGTCCGAACCGCTCGGCACCTGAGTGCCAAGCAGCCAGTAAGCCCGGCCGGCCCGCGGGTGAATTGATGTCGCACGCGCGCTCCGCGCGCTGCAGAGCGGGGGTGTGTTGTGAGCCGGGAGGCGGTGTGCCTCTCCGTGAATGTCGCGGAGCGGCGATATGCAATCTGAGGCTGGGCGCGGCGATAGCCGCGCAGCATCTTCGTCGCTAAGCGCGCAGCGCGTGCGACATCAGTTCACGGAGAGGCACACCGCCTCCCGGGCTTGCGTCGGCTCAGAACTTCGTCTCTATCCAGGGCATCATCTCGCGCAGGTCGCCGCCTACCTCCTCCACTTCGTGGGCGGCGCCCTCCTCGCGCATGCGTGAGAGGTGCTCGCCGCCGGCGCGGTTCTCGGCGATCCACTCCTTGGCGAACTCGCCCGACTGGATCTCGGCGAGGATCTGCTTCATCGCCGCGCGCGACTCCTCGCCGATCACGCGCTTGCCGCGGGTCATGTCGCCGTACTCGGCCGTGTTGGAGATCGAGTAGCGCATTCCCTGGATCCCCTTCTCGTACATCAGGTCGGCGATCAGCTTGAGCTCGTGCAGGCACTCGAAGTAGGCGAGGCGCGGGTCGTAGCCGGCCTCGACCAGGGTCTCGAAGCCGGCCCGGACCAGCTCCGAGGCGCCGCCGCAGAGCACCGCCTGCTCGCCGAACAGGTCGGTCTCGCACTCGTCCTTGAAGCTCGTCTCGATGATCGCCGCGCGGCCGCCGCCGATCCCGGATGCGTAGGCGAGGACCAGGTCGTGGGCGTTGCCGGTCGCGTCCTGGTGGACCGCCATCAGGCAGGGCACGCCGGTCCCTTCCTCGTACTGGCGGCGGACCAGGTGGCCGGGGCCCTTGGGGGCGACCATGCCGACGTCGACCCCGGGCGGGGGGGCGATCTGCTCGAAGTGGATCGCGAAGCCGTGTGCGAAGAGCAGCAGGTTGCCGGGGGCGATCCCGTCTGCGATCTCCGCCTCCCAGACCTCGGCCTGTTTCTCGTCGGGCAGCAGGACCATGATCGCGTCGCCGCGGCTGGCGGCGTCGGCGATGCCGAGCACCTCGAGTCCGGCGGCTTCCGCCTTGGCGCGGCTGGAGGAGTCGGGTCGCAGGCCGACGACGACGTCGACCCCGGAGTCCTTCAGGTTGAGCGCGTGCGCGTGGCCCTGCGAGCCGTAGCCGAGGATTGCGACGGTCTTGCCCTCGAGCTTCGAGAGGTCGGCGTCCTTGTCGTAGAAGATGTCGTCGGTTTTCATGAGCGGTGAGGCTAGCGGAGGGCGCGCCGCAGGAGCTTGCCCGAGGGCGTGCGCGGCAGCGCCGCCGCCAGCTCGACCCGCTTCGGCACCTTGAACCCCGCCAGCGTTTCGGCACAGTGGCGGCGCAGCTCGTCCGGGGTGGCGGCGGAGCCGTCCTCGAGCACGACCACCGCCGTCACCGCCTGCTGCCACTCGGGGTCGTCGCGGCCGACCACAGCCGCGTCGGCGACCTCCGGGTGGCGCAGCAGCACCTGCTCGACTTCGGCCGGGACGACGTTCTCGCCGCCGCTGACGATCATGTCGTCGATCCTGTCCTCGACGTAGAGGAAGCCCTGCTCGTCGATCCGCCCGAGGTCGCCGGTGTGCAGCCAGCCGTCCGAGTCGACCCGGGTGGGGGCGACGGTCGGCCCCTGGACGAGGATCTCGCCGTCGCGGATGCGCAGGTGGGTGGTCAGCAGGGGCCGCCCGGCGGAGCCGAGCTTGCGCTGCGCATCGGCCGGCGACAGCGTGGTCACCTGCGAGCAGGCCTCGGTCAGGCCGTAGGTCTGGACGACGGTGGCGCCGCGCCCGATCGCCTCTTCCAGCGGCTCCTCCGGGACCGGTCCGCCGCCGATCAGGATCGCCCGCGGGCCGGAGAGGTCGGCGCCGGCCTCGAGCAGCCGGCTCAGTTGGGTGGAGACCAGCGAGACCAGCGAGACCGCCCCGTCCTCCAGCGCGGCGCCCACACGGTCAACGTCGAAGCCGTCGTGCAGGACGGCGGTGGTGCCGTAGATCACCGAGCGCATCGCGATGCTGAGTCCGGAGATGTGGCTGAGCGGCAGGCAGCAGAGCCAGCGATCGGTCGGCTCGACGCCGATGTTGAAGGCGGAGCCGACCGCGCTCCAGAGGAAGTTGCCGTAGGTCAGCTCGACCGCCTCCGGGGCGCCGCTGCTGCCGCTGGTCAGCACCCGGCAGCAGGGAGCGTCCATGTCGTGCTCGCCGAGCAGCGGCAGGTCGGCCTCGGTCTGGGTCAACTGGCCCGGGTCGCTGAGGTCGACCGTCGGCTCCTCCGCGGCGATCACGGCGGCGCGCTCGGCCGCGGTCAGGCGCGGGCTGAGCGGCAGCAGGACGCCGCCGACCTTCATCAGGGCGTGGACGAGGACGACCTGCTCGCGCCGCGGCTCCATGGTCAAGGCGGCGATCGAGCCGCGCCGCACGCCGTGCGCCTCGAGCCGCCGGGCGACCCAGGTCGCCTCCGCCTCGAGCTCGGCGTAGGTGACCGCGGCGCCGTCGGCGATCAGCGCCGTGCGGTCGGGGCAACTCTGGGATCTCTGGGCGAGCCAGTCGTCGAGCTTCATCGGCCGGTTATCGTGCCCATCATGCCCCAACGTCACAAGGGAGCCCCGCCCGAGGCAGATCTCTACGCGCCGTACGAGTGGCGGGCCGCGGCCGAGTACGCCGACATCCGCTACGAGAAGGCCGAGGGGATCGCCAAGATCACGATCGACCGACCGCAGGTGCTCAACGCCTTCCGGCCGCAGACCCTGGTCGAGGTCGCCGCGGCGCTGGAGCTCGCTCGCGAGGACAGCGAGGTCGGCGCGATCGTGCTCACCGGCGAGGGTGAGAAGGCGTTCTGCTCGGGCGGCGACCAGAGCGTCCGCGGCGACAGCGGCTACGTCGCCGAGGGCGCCTCGATCGGTCGCTTCCACGTCACCGACCTGCAGGTGCAGATGCGCCGCCTGCCGAAGCCGGTGGTGGCGATGGTGGCCGGCTACGCGGTCGGCGGCGGCCACGTCCTGCACGTCTGCTGCGACCTGACGATCGCCGCCGACAACGCCTGCTTCGGGCAGACCGGGCCGCGGGTCGGCTCCTGGGACGGCGGCTTCGGCGCCTCGCTGCTGCGCGACCTGGTCGGGACCAAGAAGGCGAAGGAGTTCTGGCTGCTCTGCCGCCAGTACGACGCCGAGGAGGCGCTGGAGATGGGCCTCGTCAACGCGGTCGTGCCGCTCGCCGAGCTGGAGCGCGAGACGGTCGCCTGGTGCCGCGAGATGCTCGCCCTCTCCCCCTTCGCGCTGCGCCTCGTCAAGGGCAGCTTCAACGCGCACGAGGACGGCTACGCCGGGATCCAGCAGCTGGCGCACGACGCCAACCTGCTCTTCTACGGCAGCGAGGAGGCGCGCGAGGGCCGCGAGGCGTTCAAGGAAAAGCGCCAGCCCGACTTCTCCAAGTTCCCGAGGCGGCCATGAGGATCTGGCTGATGGCGGCGCGGCCGCGCACCCTGCCGGCGGCGATCGCCCCGGTCCTGGTCGGCACGGCGGCGGCGGTCGAATGGGTCGGCAGCCTCCCCAGGGCGGGCGCCTTCGTCGCCGCCCTGATCGGCTCGATCTTCATCCAGATCGGCACCAACCTGGCCAACGACTACTCCGACGCCAAGCGCGGCGCCGACTCGGTCGACCGGCTCGGGCCGGTGCGGGTCACCTCGTCCGGCCTGGTGACGCCGCAGCGGGTGCTGGTCGCGACCTGGGTGGCGTTCGCCGTCGCGGTCGCCTGCGGCATCTACCTGACCGTCGTCGCCGGCTTCGTCATCCTGCTGATCGGGATCGTCTCGATCGCCGCCGGCGTCCTCTACACGGGTGGCCCCCGGCCCTACGGCTACGCCGGGCTCGGCGAGGTCTTCGTCTTCCTCTTCTTCGGCCTGGTCGCCGTCAACGGCTCCTACTACGTCCAGGTCGAGCAGCTCGACGCGCTGCCGCTCGGGCTCTCGATCTCGGTCGGGTTCCTCGCCACCGCGATCCTGGTCGTCAACAACGTGCGCGACCTGGAGACCGACCGCCGGGCCGGCAAGCGGACGATGGCGGTGCAGGTGGGGCGCCACAACGCCGTCGTGCTCTACCGGCTGCTGGTGCTTGGCGCCTTCCTCGTCCTGCCGGTCTCGCTGATCGGCGCCGAGGCCAGCCTGTTGCCGCTGATCGGCTTGTTTGCGTTGCCGCTGGCGATCAAGCCGTTGCGGACGATGAGCAACCGCACCGACGGCCCGGCGCTGAACGCGGCGCTGGCCGGCACCGGCGCCGTGCTCGGCGCGTTCAGCCTGCTGGTCGCGCTCGGTCTCGTGCTCGCGGCGTAGGCTCCATCTCGATGCGCATCGCTTCGGTCGAAGCCATCCCCTTTGCACTGCCTTTCCGGGAGCCATACGTGACGGCTGCCGGACGGCTTGAGCGGCGTGAGATGGCCCTGCTGAGGCTGAGCTCCGACGACGGCCTGATCGGGCTCGGCGAAGCGGTACCCCTTTCGCTGCGGGGTGGTACCGGTCTGGCTCGGGTGGTCGAAGAGCTGGAAAGGCTCGGCGAGCTCGAGGCGTTCGACGAGTCCACCGTGAGTGAGATTGAGCTTTCCGCCCCGGCCAGGTGCGCTGCTCTGACCGCGCTGCTCGACCTGCGTGGCAGGCGGGCGGCTGCGGACGGATCCGCGACGGCGGGGTCTTCGCCTCCGGTCCGCTGCAACGCGACCCTTGCTGCGGGTGCGCCGGCTGCCGTTGTCTCCGCCGCTGAACGCTGGGCGGCGGATGGGTTCTCGACCTTCAAGCTCAAGCTTGGCGTCGGGGACGACGTCGCGCAGGTGCGGGCGGTGCGCGAGGCGCTCGGGCCGCGGGCGCGGATCCGCGTCGACGCCAATGGCGCCTGGGACCTGGAGACCGCGAAGCGGGTGCTGGCCGAACTGGAGCCGTATGAGATCGAGCTGGCCGAGCAGCCGGTGGCGACGATCGGGGAGGCGACCGAGCTGGCGGGCTCGACCGCGATCCCGCTCGCCGCCGACGAGAGCGTCGCGAGCCGCGCCGACGCCGCGCGCGTCGCTGCGGCGGGCGGCTTCGCGATCACCGGGATCAAGCTCGCCAAGGTCGGCGGCGCGGAGGAGGCGATCGCGATCGCCGACGTTCTGCCCGCCTACGTGACCAGCGCGCTCGACGGCCCGGTCGGGATCGCCGCTGCGGCGCAGCTCGCGCAGTCTCTCGGCCCGCTCGGCCGCGAGGCCGGCGAGGGCCTCGCCCACGGCCTCGCCACGCAGCGCCTCTTCGCCACGACGATCGCCGCGACGGAGTGCGAGCTGCGCGGCGACCTGCTCCATCTCCCGGATGGGCCCGGGCTCGGCGTCGATATCGACGAGGAGGCGCTCAACGCGCACCGTCTCGACCTCGACTAGGTTGCTCCCGATGGACCCGACCAACGCCAACACCGCGCTCGCCTCGGCCTTCGCCGGGGAGCTGGCGCGCTGCGGGCTGCGCCACGCGGTGCTCTCCCCCGGCTCACGCTCGACCCCGCTGGCGCTGGCGCTCTGGCGTCAGCCGCAGGTCGAGACGACGGTGATCGTCGACGAGCGTTCGGCCGCATTCTTCGCACTCGGCGCCGCCCAGGCGAGCGGCGCGCCGGTGGCGATCCTCTGCACGTCGGGCACGGCGGCGGCCAATTACCACCCCGCCGTCTGCGAGGCCGACCACTCGGCCGTGCCGCTGCTGGTGTTGACCGCGGACCGCCCGCCGGAGCTGCGCGGGATCGGCGCCGGCCAGGCGATCGACCAGCTGAAGCTCTACGGGGACTCGCTGCGCTGGTTCTGCGAAGTCGGCACGCACCTGGCCGACGATGATGGCCTGCTCCACTTCCGCTCGACCGCCTGCCGCGCCTTCGCCGCGGCGCGCGGCGAGCCACGCCCCGGGCCGGTTCAGCTCAACGTCCCCTTTCGCGAGCCGCTCGCGCCACTGGAGGTCGCGGGGGCTGTAACGGCGACCGACCCGCTTGCCCTGGCGGGCCGCGGCGAGCGGCCGCTGACGGCGGTAACGCCGATCGACATGGAGCCCTCGCAGTTTCTGCTCGACGAGGTCGCCGGCCACATCGCCGAGGCCGAGGTCGGCGTGATCGTCGCCGGCCGCCAGCTCGACCCCGAGCTGCGCGAGCCGCTTGCCCACCTGGCGGGCGCCGCCGGCTACCCGATCCTCGCCGAGCCGACCTCGCAGCTGCGCTGCGGCCGCCACGACCGCTCGCACGTCGTCACCGCCTATGACCTGCTGTTGCGCGACGAGCGGTTCCGCGCAACCGCCTCGCCGGACCTGGTGCTGCGCTTCGGCGAGATGCCGACCAGCAGGCCGCTGCGCTCGTGGCTGGCCGAGTCGGGCGCCGAGACGATCGTCGTCGACCCGCTGGGCGACTGGAACGAGCCGACCCGCCGCGCGGCGGCGCTGCTGCGCGCCGACCCGACCGAGCTGGCGTCGGGCTGGGCTGCGCGACTGGGCGAGGACCGCCCGCCGCCGGCGATGTGGATCGAGGCCGAGCGCGCGGCCCGCGAGGCGATCGAGGCCGAGTTGGGCGAGCTCGACGGGCTCAGCGAGCCAGGCCTGCAGCTCGCCCTCGGCGCCGCATACGCCGACGGCGAGATCGTCTACACCGCCTCGAGCATGCCGATCCGCGACCAGGAGGCGTTCCTGCCCACCGCCGAGGCCGACGTCGCCTTCCTCTGCAACCGCGGGACCAACGGCATCGACGGCCTGATCTCATCCGGCATCGGCGCCGCAAAGGCGACCGGCAGGCCGACCACGATCGTCACCGGCGACCTCGGCCTGCTCCACGACCTCGGCGGCCTAGCCGCCCTGCGCGACGCCTCCACCCCGGTCCGGATCGTCGTCATCGACAACAACGGCGGCGGCATCTTCAGCTTCCTACCCCAACGCGAAGCGCTCGAGGAGACCGAGTTCGAGTCCCTGCTAGGCACCCCCCGCGGCGTGAACGTAGCCAAGGCAGCAGCCCTCTTCGACCTCCCCCACCACCGCCTAAAGTCCTTCGACGACCTCCCCGCCGCAATGTCCGCGGGCACGGGCCTGATCGAGGTAAAAACCGACCGCAGACAAAACACGCTCCTCCACCACCAGCTCTACAAGCGCGTCCACACCGCTCTCGCAGAACCCTCGTAGCCGCCAACGAGGGGGCGGGGTGGCCCTCTCCATGAGGCTCATGTACAGACACCTCGAGCCCAGGCCAGCGATCAGCTGCGCGACGGCCTCAGGGAGAGGGCCACCCCGCCCCCTCCCGCCTACTCAGCGACGAGCGGCAACAACGCGCCCAACTTCACCTCGGTCTCCTCCAACTCCGCCGCCGGCTCGGAGCCGGCCACCACGCCGACGCCGGCGAAGAGGTGCGCCTTGCGGTCGCGGAGCAGGGCGCTGCGCAGAGCGACGCAGAATTCGCCGTCCTCGGTGGCGTCCATCCAGCCGACCGGACCGGCGTACCAGCCACGGTCCAACCGCTCCAGCGCGGCGATCGTCGCCCGGGCCGCCGCGTGGGGCTCGCCGCCGACGGCCGGGGTCGGGTGCAGCATCCCGGCCAGCTTCACGGCCGAGTGGGCTTCGGCAATTTGGGCGATGACCGGGGTCGCCAGGTGCTGGACGTTGGCGACCTTGATCACCTCGGGCTCGGGCGCGGCCTGGACCCAGACCGCGTGCGGGCGCAGCTTGCGGACGATGTGCTCGGCGACGATCCGCTGCTCGCGGCGGTTCTTGTCGCTGCGCAGCAGCTGCTCGCCGAGGTGGTCGTCGACGGCTGGGTCCGAGCTGCGCCGGGTCGAGCCGGCGAGGGCCACGGTCGAGGCGTTGGCGCCGGAGCGGCGGATCAGCAGCTCCGGGCTGGCGCCGAGGAAGGCCGCTTCGGGGGTGCCGGCGCAGAAACAGAAACAGGACGGGAACTGCTCGCGCAGGGCGCCGAAGATCGCCGCGGGATCGTGGGCGGCCGAGGTCTCGACCGTGACCTCACGGGCGAGCACGACCTTGCTCATCCGGCCGGCCCCGATCCGCTCGGTAGCCGCCTTGACCGCGGCTTCGAACTCCCCCGGCGGGCGGACGCTGCGGATCTCCGGCCGCTCGGTCAGGTGCGGGTCGAGCAGCGGCAGCGGATCGGAGCGCAGACCACTGAGGCGCGCGTTGAGGCGCTCGACCACCGCACCGGCGTCCTGGCCGGGCGAGACGACCGCGTTGACGGTTACGAATGCATCGCCGGCGACCCGACAGATCGACAACTCGGGCAGGATCAGCGATGCGGGGGAAAACGAAGACCAGATCGATGAGCCGGCGCCATCGGCGTCAAAGGCGAAGCCGCCCGTCCAGATCGTCCCGGCGCCCGACGGCAACCCAGCCGGCTCGTCGAGCACGGCGCCGTCGTTGAGGCGCAGGCATTCCCGCGCGACGTCCTTGAACCGCTCCTCTCCACGCGAGGTCGCCTCGTGCGCCACGCCGACCGCCGCGAGGGAAAATTCCCGATCCGGCTGCTCCCAGCAGAACCAACGATCCGAGGCCAGGCGTGAGGCGAAGACGATCGCGGAGGGGTCCACTCCGGAGATCGGCACGGTCGCGCTGACCAGGGTTCTGCTGCCGCGAGAAAGTGCCTGCTCGACTCCGCGTCGGAAATCGAAGATGGCGGCATCTGGGGCCGCCATCGTCAATCGGAGCCGCGAGCTATCGCGATCTCGCCGGTCCTGACCATCTCGATCAGTCCGTGCGGGCGGATCATCCGCTCGAAGGCCTCGATCTTGTCGGCCGAGCCGGTGACCTCGATCGTCAGCGCGCGGCGCGAGACGTCGACGATCTTGGCGCGGAAGATCTCCGCGAACTGGATGATCTCGGCACGGCTCTCGACCGCGGCGGAGACTTTGAACATCGCCATCTCGCGGGCGACCGTCTCCTCCGGCGCCATGTCGCGGATTTTCAGCACGTTGACGAGCTTGTGCAGCTGCTTGGTGACCTGGTCGATCGGGTGGACGGCGCCGTCGAGCGTCAGCGTGATCCGCGAGACGCTGGGGTCGTCGGTGGGCCCGACCGCGAGCGTGTCGATGTTGAAGCCGCGACGCGAGAACAGCCCCGCGATCCGCGCCAAAACCCCCGGCTTGTTCTCGACCAGGATCGAGAGGATGTGCTTGCGCCCGCTCAATTGACCAGGCACATGGAGATCCTCGAGCCGGACCGCCTGCGGGGTCCCCGCCTCCATCAGCTCACCTTCTCCGGCGCCTCGACCATGTCTCTTGCGGCCTGCCCCGGCGGGATCATCGGGTAGCAGTTCTCCTCCTGGGCGACGCGCACGTCGAGCAGCACCGGGCCGTCCGTCGCGAGCGCCTCGACCATCGTCCCCTCGAGCTCGTCGGCGTTCTCGCAGCGCATCCCGGTCCCGCCGAAGGCCTCAGCCAGCTTCACCCAGTCGGGGCTGGCGCCCATCTCGACCGAGCTGTAGCGGCGGTCCCAGAAGAGCTCCTGCCACTGGCGGACCATGCCCATGTAGCCGTTGTTCATCAGGAAGACCTTGACCGGGATTTCTTCGGTCACGCAGGTGGCGAGCTCCTGGCAGTTCATGATCAGGCTGCCGTCGCCGGCGAGGCAGACGACGTCGTCGTCCGGGCGTGCGACCTTGGCGCCGATCGCCGCCGGCAGGCCGAAGCCCATCGTGCCCAGGCCGCCGGAGTTGATCCAGCGGCGCGGCTGCTCGAAGCCGTAGTACTGCGCCGCCCACATCTGGTGCTGGCCGACGTCGGAGGTGACGACCGCGTTCCCCCGCGTCGCCCGGTGCATCGCCTCGACCATGAACTGCGGCTTGATCTCACCGTCGGATCCCGGCTCGTAGCGCAAGGGGTGCTTCTCCTGCCACTCGCGCAGCTGGTTCCACCAGGGGTCTAGGCGCGAAGTGTCGGTTTGCAGCGCGCGGTACTCGCGGGTCAGCTCGGGCAGGACCAGCTTGACGTCGCCGACGATCGGGATGTGGGCACCGACGTTCTTCGATATCTCCGCCGGGTCGATGTCGATGTGGACGACTTTCGCCTGCGGCGCGAACTCGGCGAGTTTGCCGGTGATCCGGTCGTCGAAGCGGGCGCCGATGGCGACGATCAGGTCGGCGCAGTCCATCGCCCAGTTGGCGGTCACGGTGCCGTGCATGCCGAGCATCCCCAGCCAGTGCTCGCCCGAGGCCGGGTAGGCGCCGAGGCCCATCAGGGTCGAGGTGACCGGCAAGCGGTCGGCGGCGGCGAGCTCGCGCAGCTCCTCGGCGGCGTTGGCGTTGACCACGCCGCCCCCCGTGTAGAGGATCGGCCGCTTGGCGTTGGCGAGCGCCTTGGCGGCGATCCGCACCTGTTTGATGTTGCCCTTGCTCATCGGCCTGTAGCCGGGCAGCTCGACCGGCTCGGTCCGTGTGGCGTACTCGATCTCGGCCCGCGAGAGGTCCTGCGGGATATCGAGCAGGACCGGCCCCGGCCGGCCCGTCGCGGCGACGTGGAAGGCCTCGTGCACGTACTCGGGGATCTGGCGCGGATCGGTGACCTGGAAGGAGTGCTTGACGAAGGGCAGGGTCGCGCCGAGGATGTCGGCCTCCTGGAAGCCGTCGGTGCCGATCAGCTCGGTGCGCACCTGGCCGGTGACGAAGACGGTCGGCACCGAGTCCATCATCGCGTCGGCGATCGCGGTGACGAGGTTGGTCGCGCCGGGCCCCGAGGTCGCGAAGGCGACGCCGACGCGGCCCGAGGCCTTGGCGTAGCCCTCCGCCGCGTGGCCTCCGCCCTGCTCGTGGCGCACCTGGATGTGGCGGAAGCCGGCGTCGACGAGCGCGTCGTAGGTCGGCAGGTTGGCCCCGCCGGGGATGCCGAAGATGTTCTCCACACCCTCGGCCTTGAGGCTTTCCATCAGCGCGTCCGCGGCTCTCATCGGACTGGCGATGGTACCAGCGGGCCTATGCCTGGCCAGCAGGGGATTTGGCGGGGTTCCAGCGGGTGTGCGGATCGATCGAGCTCTCGATCACGTTGCCCTTGTGGCGCTCGATCGCGTGGATCATCGACTCGACCAGCTCCTCGCCGAGCAGGGTCGGCTGCAATCCGAGGTCGAGCAGCTTGGTGTGGATCGCGTTGTAGTAGTGCTCTTCCTTCTCCACGCGGGGGTTCTCGACGTGGTCGATCGCGACCGAATAGCCGAGGTGCTCGCCGGCCGCTTTGACCAGCTCGGCCAGCTCCAGCACCGAGAACTGCTCGGTGAACTGGTTGAAGACCCTGAACTCGCCCGCATCGGCCGGGTTGGCGGCGGCCAGCTCGACGCAGGCGAGGGTGTCGCGGATGTTGAGGAAGCCGCGCGTCTGGTGGCCGCTGCCGTAGACGGTCAGTGGGTGGCCGATCACCGTCTGCAGGCAGAAGCGGTTGAGCACGGTGCCGAAGATCTCGTCGTAGTCGAAGCGGGTGATCAGGCGCTCGTCGCGCGCGGTCTCGGTCGTCTCGATCCCGTAGACGACGCCCTGGTTGAGGTCGGTGGCGCGCAGGCCCCAGGTGCGGCAGGCGAAGTGGATGTTGGTCGAGTCGTGGACCTTCGAGCAGTGGTACAGCGAGCCGGGCAGCTTCGGGAAGGGCAGGGTGTCCTTGCGCCCCCTGTGCTCGATCTCGATGTAGCCCTCCTCGATGTCGATATTGGGCTGGCCGTACTCGCCCATCGTGCCGAGCTTGATCAAATGGCAATCGGGGCAGTGGTCGCGGATCGAGAAGAGCAGGTTGAGGTTGCCGATCACGTTGGTGTGTTGGGTCTCGACGGCGCGCTCGCGGGAGAGCATCGAGTAGGGCGCCGAGGGCTGCTGGCCGTAGTGGATGACCGCCTCGGGGCGGGTCTCGGCGACGACCTCGTCGAGGAAGTCGCCGTCCTCGACGGCGCCGACATAACGGCGGATCGTCTCGCCGGAGACCTCGCGCCAGGCCTCGATCCGGTCGTCGAGCTCGGCGATCGGGGTCAGCGAGTCGGTGCCGTGTTCGCGATGCCAGCGGCGGCGGGAGAAGTTGTCGACGACGGCGACCTCGTGGCCTTTGGCCGAGAACTTGAGCGCGGTCGGCCAGCCCAGGTAACCATCGCCGCCGAGAATGAGGACGCGCATGGTCGCGGCAGAGTAGCTGAAGGAGGCGACATAGCATCCTCCCGATGAGCGGACTTGCGGCGCGAAACGGTGGGCGGCTGGGTCTGGCAGCGCTGCTGGCGATCCTGCTGCTCGGCGTCGGCCTGCGGCTCGGTGAGGCCTGGGACGGCCGGGCGCCCGTCTACGACGCGCAGGGCTACGCGGCGATCGCCGCCAACCTCGAGCGCGGCGAGGGGTTCACGCTCGGCGCCGATGCGACCCAGCCGGCGAGCAACTACTCGCCTGGCTTGCCGCTGCTGGCTGCCGCCATCTACGCGCTTGGCGGCGGCGTCGACGAGCGGCTCGCGCGGCTCGTGCTGGCGCTGATCGGCAGCCTCGCGGTGCTGTTCGCCTACCTGATCGGCAGGCGGCTCGCCGGCCCGCTCGCCGGGCTGATCGGAGGCGGGGTCGTCGCGCTGTACCCGGCGCTGCTCGAGTACCAGGGGATGTTGATGGGCGAGCCCTTGGCGGCGACGCTGTTATCCGGCGCTGTGCTCGGCACTCTTTGGGCCGATGGCCGTGGCGCGCGGGTCCTGTCGCGGGGAGGGGGTGCCGGGAGGGCGCTGGGTTTCTCGCCTGGACTGTTGACGGCCGTCCGATTGCGCCTGTGGGGCGAGAAACAGGACGCCGCGTCCTCCCGGCACCCCCTCCCCACGCCACCCGCGCGAGGATGGCTACTACCAGGGGTGCTGTTCGGAGCGTTGGCGTTGGTCCGGCCGGAGTATCTGGCGATTGCCTTGTTGGTAGCTGTTGTTGTGGTCGTGCGTGGTGGGCGGGATGGGTGGCGGGTCGGGTTGGTCCAAGCGGTGGTGATGCTCGTCGGGGTGGCTGTTGTCGTTGCGCCTTGGACTGTGCGGAATGCGGTTGCCCTGGATCGATTCGTTCCTATCTCCACCGGCGGCGGGCAGGTGCTGTTTGCCGGGTCGTATCTGCCGTCCGGTGGGGATCCGGAGCGGGTTGGCGAGGAGGTGCTGGAGAGGCATCCCGGGCTGGCGCGGCAGCTGCCGGCGGATGCGCGGTTGGAGGAGATCCTTGCGGCGCTTGCCGTGCAGCGTTATCCCGGGATGGAAAGCGATGCGGCGCTGGCCCGCATGGGACGGGAACGGCTCTGGGACGACGTGACCGGGCAGCCGCTCGCGTACGCAGGGTTCGTCGCCGCCAAGCTCTGGCGGATCTGGGCGTTCGGCCCGCGGGACGTGATGGGCGAGCCGGCCTGGAAGGCGCTGCACTGGGCGCTGGTCCTGCTCGGGGCGCTCGGACTGGCCCTGCTCGCCCGGCAGCGCCGCTGGGAGGCGCTGCTGATCGGCGCGATCCTGCTTGCGGTGACCGCGAGCGGGGCGCTGCTAGTCGCCTCTCCCCGCCGTGTCCTCGTCACCCTCCCTCTTATCGCGGCGCTCGCCGGAGTCGCCGCGACTGCTTGCAGGGATAGCCTGGCGCGACGATGGAACGGCTGACGCGCTGGGTCCGCTCCCTACCCGGACGCCACGGGCGCAAGACCCTGATCCTGCTGGCGCTGATCCTGGCGCTCGGCTTCGGCCTGCGCGCCTACCGCGTGGTCGAGCCGCTGGCGACGCCTGGCGACGACGCCCGCGCCTACTACGCGCTGGCCAGCTCGCTCTACGAGGAGGGCAGCTACGGCGGCCCGGGCTTCCGCGACGCCAGCGACTGGTCGCCGGGTGCGCCGCTGATCTACGCCGCGGCCTTCTACGCGACGGGCGGCGCCCGCGAAGGCACGGCGCGGATCGTCGAGCTGCTCTTCGGCCTCGCCGCGATCCTCGTCGTCTACCTGCTCGGCCGCCGGCTCAACTGCCGCCCCGCCGGCCTGATCGCCGCCTTCGGCGTCGCCGTCTACCCCCCGTTCATCCACTCCACCGGCGCCCTGTTCAGCGAGCCGCCGGCGATCTTCACGCTGCCGGCCGCGGTCCTCGCCTTCCTCTGGGCGAGCGAACAGCGGCGGCTGCGCGCCTGGCTGCTGCCCGGCCTGCTCTTCGGCCTGACCGCCCTGATCCGCCCCGACTACCTGCCGGTCGGCCTCGCTTTTGTCCTGCTCGCCGCGATCTACGTCGGTCGAAGGCGCGGCTGGAGACCTGGCCTGGCCGCCTCCGGCATCTGCTTGGCGGCGCTGCTGCTGCCGATCGTCCCCTGGACGATTCACAACCAGATCGTCCTCGACCGCACCGTGCCGATCTCGACCGGCGGTGGCAAGGCGCTCTACGTCGGCACCTACCTGCCGGCCGACGGCGAGTACCAGCGGGTCAAGGCGGAGCTCGCCGAGCGCTATCTGGGCCGCGAGCTCGAGCCGGGCTCCGCGGGGCTCGACCGGATCGACCCGAGGCCGCTCTTTGACCGCGTCTGGCGGACCAGCCACCCGGAGCTGCCGCGCGACGAGGCGCTGGGCAGGGTCGGCAGGGACAACCTCTCCAAGTACCTCGGCGAGGACCCGCTGGGCTACGCCGGGATGACCGTGCGCAAGGTTTGGCGGATGTGGAGCGCCGGGATCGGCGAAGCGATGGAATCGGGCCCGGGCCGGGTCGTCCAGGTGCTGCTAGTGCTGCTCGGCCTCGCCGGCCTCGTACTGCTCGCCCTGCGCGATCGCTGGTGGCAGCTCGTCGCGATCGCCACGCCGATCGTCATCGTCACCGCGGTCGGCGCCGCCTCGCTGGCCGCGCCGCGCCGCAACGAGATCTTGATGACGCTGATCTTTCCGCTGGCCGGCGTGGCCCTGGCGCGGGCGGGCGCGGCCATATCCTCCAGCCGTCGATGGTCGTCGAGGCAGGCATCTTCCCCTCCGAGCTGACGGCGCTCCGCGCCGCCGGGCTCGTCGCCGCGATCGCGATCGTCGGCTTCGCGGTGCTGCGCCGCCGCACCCTGCGCAATGTAGACGTGCTGATCCTGCTCGCGATCGGGCTCGGCCTGGCGATCGTCGCCGGCACCGAGCTGACCGACGCCCTGCTCTCCGCCTTCTCCTTCGAGCAGGGCAACGGCGGTCGCATCCTCGGCCTCGCGGTCTTCTCGATCTTCCTCCTCTTCCTGCTCACCCTGCGAGCGCTCTCGCAGGGCGCCCGCAACGCCACGCAGCTCTCCGCCGTGCTCGAGGGGCTGGCCTGGGAGGAGTTCCGCCAGGCGAAGCTGCCGGAGCGCTTCCGCGGCAGGATCGCGATCCTCGTCCCCGCCTACAACGAGGCCGAGAACGTCGGCCAGGTGCTCGACCTGATGCCGCGCGAGGTCTGCGGGGTCGAGACCGCGGTGCTGGTCGTCGACGACGGCTCCCGCGACGGCACCGGCGACGTCGCCGCGGAGCACGGAGCGATCGTCGCCCGCCACGTGATCAACCGCGGCGGCGGCGCGGCGCTGCGCACCGGCTACCGGCTGATGGTCGACTCCGGCGCCGAGATCGTCGTCACCCTCGACGCCGACGGCCAGCACCTGCCGTCGGAGATGGAGCGCCTGGTCAAGCCGGTGCTCGACCGCGAGGTCGATGTCGCCCACGGCTCGCGCGTGCTCGGCGAGGCCGACGACAACCACTTCGCCCGCGAGCTCGGCATCGTCTTCTTCAACCGCCTCGTCTCCTTGATCACCCGGACCAGGGTCAGCGACTGCTCCAACGGCTACCGCGCCGTGCGCACCACCGCCCTCCCCCAGCTCGTCCTGCGCCAGGAGCAGTTCCACACCTCCGAGTTCATGATCGAGGCGATCAAGCGGGGGATCCCCGCGAGGGAGGTTCCGGTGACCGTCGCCAAGCGCCTGCACGGCCACTCGAAGAAGCCGGCGGTGGTCCGCTACGGCCTCGGCTTCGCCAACGCGATCGTCAGGACGTGGCTGAGATAGGCGGAGGGTGACCCTCCCCTGAAAGCCGTCGCGCAGCTGGGTCGCCTTCCGGACTTCATCGCGTCTGTCCAGGAGCTTCCAGGGGAGGGTCCCCCTCCGCCTTCACGCCCGGGTGCCGCACGCTTGCGGGGTCAGGCAGATACAGATCCGTGCCGCAGCGGGGACATACTTGGACGTAGAGCTTGATCGCCTTGCCGCAGGTGGGGCACTGGCGTTCGGGTTCGTCCTTCTCCGAGCGGTAGAGGACTACGGCGATCAGGGCCAGCGGTGGCAGCATCGTGCCGATCAGTCCCCAGAGCCAGAACGAGCTGCCCTTGGCGCGGCCGATGATCGCCGTCGCCAGGCCGAAGAAGAAGGCTATGAGGAGGTACTCGAATCCCACGGCTGCATTGTCGCCTCTGCGCCCAGCGGCTGCGGGTGGCCGATCGAGCCGACCTCGGCGAGGTCGCGGCGGAAGGGCAGGCTGGCGGTCCAGTCGATCACCGCGCGGGCCTTGCGGGCGGCGCCCGGGATCTGGCTCATGTGGTAGGTCCGCGCCATCCACCAGGCGGGGAAGCCGCGGAACGTGCGCCCTCCGACCCGGCCGACGGCCTTGTAACGGCCGAGGTTGACGAAGGAGGCGTTGCTGCGGTACTCGAAGCGCTGCGGGGCCCCGACGCCGAGCTCGGCGGCGATGTTGCGGGCGGCGACGGGCCCCTGCCGGACGGCATGCTGGGCGGTCGGCGGGCAGATCCCGCCGCGCGGGTCGGGGGCCGCGGCGCAGTCGCCGATCGCCCAGACCGCCTCCGAGCCGCGAACCCGCAGGTGCTCGTCGACCGGCGCGCGGCCCCGCTCGTCGAGCGCCAGGTTGAGCCGGCGCAGGCTCGGGTGCGGCGCCACACCCGCCGTCCAGACCGCCGTGCGGGTCGGCAGCGTCTCGCCGCTGGAGAGGCGCACCCGGTCGGGGCCGACCTCCTCCAGCGTCGTCTCCAGGCGGATGTCGATGCCGCGCCCGCGCAGCTCCCGCAGGGCGTAGTCGGCGAGCCCGGCGTCGATCTCGGGCAGGACGCGGTCGCGCGCCTCGATGAGGACCCAGCGCATCCCGTGCAGGCGGGCGCGCGGGTAGCTCTCCATCGCGTCGGCGGCGAAGTCCTGCAGCTCGGCGAGCGCCTCGAGGCCCGCGTAGCCGCCGCCGACGAAGACGTAGGTGAGCAGCTCGTCGCGGCGCGCCGGATCCTCGCTCGCATTGGCCGCCTCGAGCGTCTCGACGACGTGGTTGCGCAGCCAGATCGCGTCGGCCAGCGTCTTGAAGCCGACCGCGTGCTCAGCCAGGCCCGGCACCGGCAGCACCCGCGAGACCGAGCCGAGCGCTAGCAGCAGCTGGTCGTAGGGGAGCTGCTCGGTCTCGCCCTGCCGGGTGCGCAGCTCGACCGTGCGCGCCTCGGGATCGTGGCCGCTGACGGTGCCCAGCCGCAGGTAGGTGCGGTCGAGGATCTCGCGCAACGGCGTGACCACGTGGCGCGGCTCCAGCGTCCCCGCCGCCGCCTCGGGCAGGAACGGCGTGTAGAGCATGAAGTTGACGTCGTTGACGAGGATTAGCCGCGTCGACTGCTTCGGCAGGATCCGCTCCAGCTCCCGAGCCGCCATCGCCCCCCCGAATCCACCCCCGGCAATGACGACGTTCCAGGCCATCAGACGCCAAGCTTTTTGTGGATCAGGCGGGTTACCTCGCCGCCGTCGGCGCGGCCCTTGGTCTGCTTCATCACGGCGCCGACGATCGCGCCGATCGCCTTGCCGTTGCCGCCGCGGATCTGCTCGGCGGCCTCGGGGTTGGCCTCGACCGCGGCGGCGACGATCGAGTCGAGCTCGCCGCTGTCGGAGATCTGGGCGAGGCCGTCGCGCTCGACGATCGCCTCCGGGTCGCCGCCTTCGGCGACCAGGGTCGCCAGCACCTGCTTACCGCTGCTGTGCGAGATCTTCCTCTCGCCGACCAGGCCGACCAGCGCGGCCAGCGCCGCGGGCTCGACCGCCTCCCCCGCCTCGGCCTGGCGCAGCGCCGCGGCCAGCTCGCCGGTGACCCAGTTGGCGACCACCTGGGCCTCGGCCGCGGGCGCCAGCTCGCAGACCGCTTCGAAGTAGGCGGCCTCGTCGGGATCCGCGGCGAGCTGGGTCGCGTTCTCGGCCGAGAGCCCGAGCTCGACCTCGTAGCGCCGCATCCGCGCCTCGGGCAGCTCCGGCAGCGACTCGCGCGCCTCGCGCAGCATCGCCTCGGTCGGCGCCAGCGGCACCAGGTCGGGCTCGGGCAGGTAGCGGTAGTCGTGCGCCTCCTCCTTGGAGCGCAGCGGATGCAGGGTGCCGTCCTCGGGGTGGAAGTGAAGCGTCTCCTGCTCGACCCTCCCCCCCGCCTCGATCAGCTCGCGCTGCCGGGCCAGCTCGGCTTCGACGCCGCGTTCGAGGAAGCGGAAGCTGTTCATGTTCTTCAGCTCGGTCTTCGTGCCCAGCGCCTCGCTGCCCGCCGGCCGCACCGAGACGTTCGCGTCGACCCGCAGGCTGCCCTCCTCCATGTTGACGTCGGAGACCCCGAGCTGGCGGACCGTGGTGCGCAGCAGCCGCGCCCAGGCGCCGGCCTCGGCGGCGCTGCGCAGGTCGGGCTCGGTGACGATCTCGACCAGCGGGGTGCCGCCGCGGTTGAAGTCGACCAGCGAGGCGCCGGAGCCGTGGATGCGGCCGGACTCGCCGAGGTGGATCGTCTTCGCCGCGTCCTCCTCGAGGTGGGCGCGGTGGATGCGGATCCCGCCGAGCCCCCCGTTGACCGCAAGCGGCTCGTCGTACTGGCTGATCTGGTAGGCCTTGGAATTGTCGGGATAGAAGTAGTTCTTGCGGTGGAAGATCGAGCGAGCGGCCACCCCGCACTCCAGCGCCGCGGCGATCTTCAAGGCGTAGCGGATCGCCTCTTCGTTGGGCGCCGGCAGCACCCCGGGGTGGGCGAGGCAGACCGGGCAGGTGTGGACGTTCGGCTCGTCGCCGAAGGAGAGCTCGCAGGCGCAGAACATCTTCGTCCTGGTCGCCAGCTGGACGTGGATCTCCAGCCCGATGACGGCTTCGAGATCAGCCATCGATCGCCCGCTCCAGCGCGTAGGCGGCGTCGAGCAGCCGCTGCTCGGCGAAGGCCGGGGCGGCGATCTGGAAGCCGACCGGCAGCTGCGGGCCGCCGCCCTCCGGCTCGGCGAGCCCGGCCGGGATCGAGATCGCCGGGATGCCGGCGAGGCTCATCGGCACGGTGAAGAAGTCGTTCATGTACATCGCCAGCGGGTCGTCCGTCTTCTCCCCGAGGCCGAAGGCGACCGAGGGCGAGGTCGGGGTGACGACGAAGTCGAAGCGACCGAAGGCCGCGGCGAAGTCCTCGGCGATCTTCGTGCGCACCTTCTGGGCGCGCCCGTAGTAGGCGTCGTAGTAGCCCGAGGAGAGGGCGTAGGTGCCGAGCATGATCCGCCGCTTGACCTCGTCGCCGAAGCCGGCCGCGCGGGTCGATTCGTACATCTCGACCACGTCAGCGGCGCCCTCGGCGCGGATCCCGTAGCGGACGCCGTCGTAGCGGGCGAGGTTCGAGGACGCCTCCGCCGGCGCGATCACGTAGTAGGCGGAGATGCCGTGCTCGGCGTGGGGCAGCGAGGCCTCGGCGACCTCGCCGCCGAGATCCTCGATCCGCTTCAAGGTCGCCTCGAAGACCGCCCGGACGCCGGGCTCGATCGCATCGTGGGCGAGCTCGGCGGGGACCGCGAAGCGCAGGCCCTTGAGGTCCTCGCGGGAGGGCGCCTCCACCCCGCCCTCGATCCCGACCGAGGTCGAGTCGCAGGGGTCCCGCCCCTGCATCGCGCCGAGCAGCAGGGCCGCGTCGGTGACGTCGCGGGTGAGCGGGCCGCACTGGTCGAGCGAGGAGGCGAAGGCGATCATCCCGTAGCGGGAGATCGCGCCGTAGGTCGGCTTGAGGCCGACGATCCCGCAGAGCGAGGCGGGCTGGCGGATCGAGCCGCCGGTATCGGTGCCGATCGCGCAGGGGGCGAGGCCGCCCGCGACGACCGCCGCCGAGCCGCCCGACGAGCCGCCCGGAACCCGCTCGCGATCGCGCGGGTTGCGCACCGGCCCGTAAGCCGAGTTCTCGTTCGAGGAGCCCATCGCGAACTCGTCCATGTTGGTCTTGCCGAGGATGCCGGCGCCGGCCTCGCCGAGCCGGCGCACCGCGGTGGCCGTGTAGAGCGGCCGGTGCCCCGCGAGGATCCGCGACCCGGCCGTGGTCTCGATCCCCTCGGTGCAGAACAGGTCCTTGATCGCGACGGGGATCCCGCCGAGCGCCCCGTCGCCCTCCCCCGTCCCCTGCTCGGCCCGCCACAGGTAGGCGTTGAGCTCGTCGCCCGCGGCGGCCTCGCGCCATGCCTCGAAGTACTCGCTGCGCGAGACGTCGCCGGCCGCGATCCGGCGCGCCGCCTCGGCGACGCTCAGCTCGAGCAACTCCGCCATCAGCCCTCAGCCTGAGGAGAGGGGACGCGAAATGCGCCGTCAGCCGGGTCAGGGGCTTGGGCGAGCACCGCATCCCGTGGCCAGCTCTCGCGTGGCTCGTCCGGCCGCAATACGTTTTCCAGCTCGACCACATGCGAAGTCGGCGCGACACCCTCGAGGTCCAACTCACCAATCCGATCGACGTGCTCGAGAATGCCGGACAGCTCGCCCGCCATCTTCTCGATTTCGATCTCACTCAAGCGCAGACGCGCAAGTTTGGCGACATGGAGGACTTGCTCTCGCTCGATCACGTCGCGGATTCTAAGAGGCTTCGCCCTGGCTGCCCAGCCAGTATTGTTCGCGCGCAGATGCGGGGAGAGAAAGCCGAGCGATTCGTCGTCCTCAACCTGCGCCTGCTCGCGGCAAGCTTCGCCGTCGTCGGCATCCTCTTCATCGCCGTCCCCAACGGCGTGCTGGACACGATCACCGACTTCGGCGAGTGGTTCGGCGACTTCACGCCGGCCGCGCACGGCGAAGCGCAGCTCTGGCTCGCCCTCGCCTTCGCCTACATGGTCGCGATCACCGGCATCTGCCTGGTTGCCCAGGCCGACGTGGTCCGCTACCGGCCGCTGCTGCTCGTCCTCGCCGCGGGCAAGACGGCCTCGTCGCTGGCCTCGCTCGGCTTCTTCCTCTTCGACCAGGACGTCTTCATCTACCTGCTCAACTTCCTGGTCGACGGCTTCCTCTCCCTGGCGGCGCTCTGGCTCTGGTCTCTCAGCGGCCGGGTCGAACGACACGCAGCCCCCGGCTGAAAGCGCCCGCCGGGGTTGTCGGCCACCGAGCAACGCACGCTCAGCGCGATCTGCGAGGCGATGGCGCCCGCCCTCGACGGTCTGCCGGCGGCCGAGCGTGAGGTCGACGTCGCCGGCCCGGTCGGCAGGTTCCTCACCTCCCTTTCTCCGCGCGTCCTGACCCGGGTCCGGCTCGGCCTGCGGGCGTTCGAGTGGCTGCCCTTCCCCTGGCGCTTCAGCCGCCTCGACGCGGCGGCGCGCGAGGACTTCCTGCAGCGCATGGAGGGCTCCCGGTTCGGGCTCCACCACGAGCTGCTGCTGATGGCCAAGACCTTCACCACGCTCGGCTACGCGATCGACCCCCGGGTCGAAGGGCGGCTGGGCCTCGAGGTCAGTTGCCGGGTCGCCGGCGGTCCGGCGCCCGAGCCGGCCGGGCCGCTGGGCGACCTCGAGCCGGCCGGCGAGGGTGAGGAATGCGACGTCGTAATCGTCGGCTCGGGCGCCGGCGGCGCCGTTGCCGCGGCGACCCTCGCCGAGGCCGGGCTCGACGTGATCGTGCTCGAGGCGGGGCAGAGCTACGACCGCGACAGCTATCCCGAGGACCCGCTCGAGGCGATCGCCTCGCTGTACCGCGACGGCGGGCTGACGATCGCCGAGGGCCGGCCGCCGATCCCGGTGCCGGTCGCGAAGGCGGTCGGCGGCACGACCGTGATCAACTCGGGGACCTGCTTCCGCGCCCCGGCCGACGTGCTGGAGCACTGGCGCGAGCGCTACGGGGTCGAGTGGACCGGGCGGCTCGATCCCGACTTCGCCGAGGCGGAGGAGTTCCTGCGGGTGACGCCGCTCGACCCGGAGCGGATGGGCCGCAACGGCCAGCTGGCGTTGGAGGGCGCAGCGGCGATCGGCGCCAGCGGCGGGCCGATCGCGCGCAACGCCGGCGACTGCGTCCAGTGCAGCTCCTGCCCCTACGGCTGCCGGATCGACGCCAAGCGGGGCATGCACGTCAGCTACGTGCCCCGCGCGGTTGCCGCCGGCGCCCGCCTGCGGACCGGCGTCGAGGCGCGCCGCATCCTCGTCGAGGACGGCCGCGCCGTTGGGGTCGAGTGCGCAGCGGCGGCGCCCGCGGCGGGTAACGGCGATCGCCGCCCCTACACGGTGCGCGCCCGCCGCGCGACGATCGTCGCCGGCGGCGCGCTGGGCACGCCGGAGCTGTTGCTTCGCTCCGGCCTCGGCGGCGATCAGGTGGGACGCAACCTCCACGTCCACCCGGCCTGCTGGGTCGGCGCCCGCTACGAGGAGGAGGTGCGCGGTTGGGAGGGCGTGATGCAGAGCTACTACGTCGACGAGTGGGAGCCCGAGCGACTGCTGCTCGAGGCGACCTTCACGCCGCTGCCCTTCGGCGGCGCCTGGCTGCGCGGCTCGGGGCGTGAGCACCAGCAGGCGATCCTCGACTTCGACCACGTCAGCTCGATCGGCGTGCAGCTCTGCGACGAGTCCAGCGGACGCGTCGGGATCGCCGGGGACGGCTCGATCCGCGCCCGCTACAAGCTCAGCGACGAGGACGCGCAGCGGATCGTCTTCGGCATCGCCCGCGCCGCCGAGGTCCACTTCGCCGCCGGAGCCAGCGAGGTCTACCCCAATATCGGCCGCGCCCAGGTGCTGCGACCCGGCGAGGTCGCGGCCTTCGAGGCGACCCGCTTCAAGCCGTCCGAGCTACGGCTGGAGGCCTTTCACCCGCAGGGGACGGCGCGGATCGCGCCGTCCGGCGAGGGCGTCTGCGCCGGCGACGGCTCGGTCCACGGCGTCCGCGGGCTCCACGTCGCCGACGCCTCGCTCTTCCCGAGCGCCGTCGGCGTCAACCCGATGATGACGATCATCGCCTTTGCAAAGAGAGTCGCCGCCGAAGTGGCCGACGGCCCCAGACCGGCGTAGGGCGTTGTCCTCAGTCGGCCGCCTGCGGGTCACGCACTAGAAGTGCGCTCCCCTTGACGGCCTCGCTGCGTCCTAGCCCTACTTGGTCTGGAACCGTCGGGGCCGATCAGCTTGACGGTGGTGGCGGCGGAGGCGGAGGTGGCTGCTGCGAGGCTGGCGGGGCCGGAGGCGGTGGCGGCGGTGCGCCGCCTGCCGGGGGCTGCGGGCCCCGTCCGCCGCCGCCACCGAGGCGGTCGGCGGAGTCGCCGAAGCTGGCCCCTTCCTCGCGCATCGCGCTGTAGCCGCCGTAGGCGATCCCGGCCGCGGCGAGCAGGCCGAGGAAGATGCCCAACTCTCGGGTCGCGTCGACCGTGACGCCGCCGAAGGAGCCGAAATCCGGCGGGAAGGCGATCCGGTAGAGAATCAGCAGCACGGCCAGGCCGCCGAGCGCGGCGACGATCGAGTTCATCGAGACCGGCAGCTCGATGTCGGCGTCGGTGAGGCGGATCACGGCGACGGCGAGCGCGACGACGATCGCCAGCATGAGGATGAGCGGGATCACGTCGAGGGCGTCCCAGGCGCTGCCGCCGCTGCCGGAGACGTCGCCGGAGAAGCCGGGGACGCCGGAGATCTCGACTCCGAACCAGTCGAAGAACATGAAAACGAAGAGCAGGATCGCGGAGGCCGCGGAGACCTTCTCGCCGGTGCTCAGGTTGTCTGCTTGCATCTGCATCCCTCCGAGGGGTTTGGGGGTCTGCGCCGACCCTACACCCGGGCTCGGGCGGCAGCCAGAGTATTGACGAGCAGCATCGCGATCGTCATCGGGCCGACCCCGCCGGGCACCGGCGTGATCGCCGCGGCGACCGGGGCAACCGCCTCGAAATCGACGTCGCCGCAGAGGCCCTCCTCGGCACGGTTCATGCCGACGTCGATCACCACGGCGCCCGGCTTGACCGCCGCCTCGCCGAGCAGCCGCGGCACGCCGACCGCGGCGACGAGCACGTCGGCGCGACGGCAGACGGCGTCGAGGTCGCGGCTGCGCGAGTGGCAGACGGTGACGGTCGCGTCGGCGCCGAGCAGCAGCCGCGCCACCGGCACGCCGACCAGCTTCGAGCGGCCGACGACGACGGCTTCGGCCCCCTCCAGCTCGACCCCCTCGTGGCGCAGCAGCTCGATCACCCCGGCGGGCGTGCAGGGCACCAGGCCGGGCATCCCGTGGGCGAGCAGCCCGGCGTTGGTCGGGGTCAGGCCGTCGACGTCCTTGGCCGGGTCGATCGCGGCGACGATCCGGTCGGGGTCGATCTGCTCCGGCACCGGCAGCTGCACGAGGATGCCGTCGACCCCCTCGTCGAAGCCGAGCCCGACGACGAGATCGAGCAGCTCGTCCTCGCTCGCGGTGGCCGGCAGCTCGTGGTGAAGCGAGCGGATCCCGGCCTCCTCGCAGGCCCGGTGCTTGTTGCGGACGTAGATCTGCGAGGCCGGGTCCTCGCCGACCAGCACAGTCGCCAGGGCGGGCGGCGGCGCGCCCCCGGCGACCAGCTCGGCGACCTCGGCTCGCACCCGCTCGCGCACCCCCGCGGCCACCGCCTTGCCGTCGATCGTGCGCGCCGCCATCGCCTACCGCTTCCGGACCGGCGCGTAGTCGGCCATCAGCTTGCGCTCGCTGCCGTCGCCGGCGAAGCGGACGACGACCACGCCGCCGGGCTCGACCGCGGTGACGACGCCGTCGCCGAAACCGGCGTGGACGACGTCGTCGCCGGTGCGCAGCTCCAGCGCCGGGCCGGGATCGACCGGGCTCACGCCCTGCGGCTGCGACGCCGCTCCCCAGCCCGCCGCGCCGACGGCGCTCGAGCCGCGCTCGGTCAGCTCCTCGGGCAGCTCGTCGACGAAGCGCGAGGGCAGGTTGCGCTCGGCCCGCCCGAAGAGTCGCCGTTCGCGGGTCCAGGTCATGTAGAGGCGGCTGCGGGCGCGGGTGATTGCGACGTAGCAGAGGCGCCGCTCCTCCTCCTCGCCCCCCTCTTCGAGCGATTTCATGTGCGGGAAGGCGCCGTCCTCGCAGCCGACCACGAAGACCGTCTCGTACTCGAGTCCCTTGGCGTTGTGCAGGGTCATTAGCGTGATCGCCGACTCGTCGCGCAGGTCGTCCTGCTGCGTGTAGAGCGAGATCTGCTGCAGGAACTCCTCCAGCGCGGTGGCCTCGCCCTCGCCCTCGAGCTCGTGGTTGGCGTCGAACTCGGCCGCGACCCCGATCAGCTCCTCGAGGTTCTCCGCCCTCCCCTCGGCCTCGATCGTGCGCTCGGCGGCGAGCGCTTCGAGGTAGCCGCTCTCGCGCAGGGTCGCCTCGAGCAGCTCGGCGACCGGCGCTTCCTCGGCCCGGGCACGCAGGCCCTCGACCGTCTCGTGGAAGCGTGAGATCGCCTTGATCGCGGCGGCGCCCAGGCCGGGGACCTCCTCGACCCGTTCGGCGACCTCCCAGATCGGCAGGCCGGTGCTGTTGGCGTGCGCGGCGAGCCTGCCCTGGCTGGTCTCGCCGATTCCGCGGCGGGGCGAGTTGACGATCCGCGCGAAGGAGACCTGGTCGGCGGGATTGGCCAGCAGGCTGAGGTAGGCGACCGCGTCCTTGACCTCCGCCCGTTCGTAGAACTTGGTCCCGCCGATCACCTGGTAGGGCAGCTCGAAGCGGACCAGCGTGTCCTCGAGGACCCGACTCATAGCGTTGGTCCGGTAGAAGACCGCGACGTCCTCGCGCCGCACTCCCTCCTCCTCGCCGAGCCGCTCGATCTCCCCCGCGACCCAGCGCGCCTCCTCGTGCTCGTCGGAGAGCTCGCGCAGCTGCAGCGGCTCGCCGCCGACGATCTCGGTCCAGAGCTGCTTCGGGCGGCGTTCGCGGTTGCGCTCGACGACCGCGTTGGCGGCCGAGAGGATCGTCTGCGTCGAGCGGTAGTTCTGCTCGAGCTTGACCACGTCCGCCTCGGGGAAGTCCTGCTCGAAGTCGAGGATGTTGCGGATGTCGGCGTGCCTGAAGCCGTAGATCGACTGATCCTCGTCGCCGACGACCATCAGGTTGCCGTGGGCGGAGGTGAGCAGCTGCAGCAGCCGGTACTGGGCGTGGTTGGTGTCCTGGTACTCGTCGACGAGGACGTGGCGGAAGGTGCGGCGCCAGCGCTCGCGCGCCTCCTCGGAGAGCTCGAGCACGTTCACCGTGCGGACCAGGAGGTCGTCGAAGTCCATCGCATTGGCGGCCAGCATCCGCTTCTCGTAGAGCGTGTAGACGCCGGCCGCGGTCTCCTCGAAGACGCTGCCCTGGGCCTGCGCGTAGGCGCCGGCGTCGACCAGCTGGTTCTTGGCGCCGGAGATCTGCGCGCGGATCGCCCGCGGCGGGTAGCGTTTCGGGTCGATGTGCAGCTCCCCCATGCAGCGTTTGAGCATCCGCAGCGAGTCCGACTCGTCGTAGATCGTGAAACTGCGCGAGTAGCCGAGCCGCTCGGCGTCGGCGCGCAGCATCCGCGCGCAGGCCGAGTGGAAGGTCGTCACCCACATCGCCTTCGCCGAGCGGCCGACCAGCGCCTCGACCCGCTCGCGCATCTCGTTCGCCGCCTTGTTGGTGAAGGTGATCGCGAGGATCTCGCCCGGCCGCGCCTGGCCGGTGGCGAGCAGATAGGCGATCCGGTGGGTGAGCACACGGGTCTTGCCCGACCCGGCGCCGGCCAGGACCAGCAAGGGGCCCTCGCCGTGGCGGACGGCCTGGCGCTGCGGCTCGTTCAGGTCCGCCAGCAGGCGCTCGGCGCGATCGGCGCCCGGTTCGGTCGGGGCGGCGGCGCTGTCGGGCTCGATCTGAAGCATCGCCTCCGAGAATAGAGGCGGGCGCGGCCGCTTCAGCCGCCGGCCGAGGAGCGCCCTGTGCGCGGTCGCAGCTGCTCGCCGTTGCCGGACGGCGGCTCCCCCCCGTCGAGCTCCGCCAGCCGCTCCTCGAGCCTCGCGATCCGCTCTGAGAGGGCCTTGATCGCCTCGGCGATCGGGTCCGGGAGGTGAATCCAGTCGGCGTCGGGGCCCTGCGGGCGCCTGCCTTCCACCTTGACCGGGTGGCCGGGGTTGCCGACCACGGTCGAGCAGGGCGGCACGTCCTCGACGACGACGGTGTTGGCGCCGACCTTGGCGCCGTCGCCGACCGCGATCGCGCCGAGCAGCTTGGCGCCGGAGCCGACGGTGACGTCGTCGCCGACGGTCGGATGCCGCTTGCCGGGCTGGAAGCCGGTCCCGCCCAGCGTCACCCCCTGGTAAAGCGTCACGCGGCGGCCGATCTCGGCGGTCTCGCCGATCACCACGCCGGAGCCGTGGTCGATGAAGAATTCGGGGCCGATCCGTGCGGCGGGATGGATCTCCACCCCGGTCACCGCCCGGCTCAGGTAGGCGATCGCCCGCGGGGCCAGCGGCACTCCCGCCTCGCGCAGCGCGTGGGCGACGCGGTGGGCGAGCAGCGCCTGCACGCCGGCCCAGCTGGTCAGGATCTCGAAGCCGGAGACGCCCTGCGCGGCCGGGTCGCGGTCGCGCGCCGCGGCGATGTCGGCGCGTATCTCGGTGAGGACTCGCTTGATCACAGTGCGAAGAAGGGTAGGGACATGTAGCGCTCGCCCGAGTCGCAGACCACCGTCACCACCCGCTTCCCCTGCATCTCCGGTCGCGCCGCGACCTCCAGCGCCGCCTTGATGTTGGCCCCGGCGGAGATGCCCGCCAGCACCCCCTCCCGCTTCGCGGCCAGGCGCGCCGTGTCCAGCGCGTCCTCGTCGCTGACCCCGATCGTCTCGTCGATCACCGAGCGGTCGAGCACCGCAGGGACGAAGCCGGCGCCGATCCCCTGGATCTTGTGCGGGCCCGGCGCGCCGCCGGACAGGACCGGCGAGGCGGACGGCTCGACCGCGAGGACCAGCGTCTCGGGGCTGCGCTCGCGCAGGAAGCCGCCGACGCCGCTGATCGTGCCGCCGGTGCCGACCCCGGCGACGAAGGCCCCGACCTCGCCGTCGCTGTCGCGCCAGATCTCCTCCGCGGTGGTGCGGCGGTGCACCTCCGGGTTGGCCGGGTTGGAGAACTGCTGCGGCATGAACCCTTTGCGCTGCTCGCGGATCTCCTCCGCCAGCGCGACCGCCTCGGTCATCCCGCCCAGCGAGGGCGTCTCGCGCACCTCGGCGCCGTAGGCGCGCAGCAGCTTCGCCCGCTCGCGGCTCATCCCCTCCGGCAGGGTTAGGATCAACTCGTAGCCGCGCGCCGCGCAGACCATCGCCAGGGCGATCCCGGTGTTGCCGCTGGTCGGCTCGACGATCACCGAGCGCCCCCGCTCGATCAGCCCCTCCTGCTCCGCGGCGTCGATCATCGCCACCCCGATCCGGTCCTTCACCGAGCCGCCCGGGTTGAAGTACTCGAGCTTCGCGCAGACCTCGCCGGGCAACCCCTCGCCAAGCCGCCGCAGGGCGACCATCGGCGTCCCACCGACAACCGCCGAAGCCTCCGCCCCGACCCTCATCAGATGAAGTACATCCCGGGTCCCGAGATCACGCCGGCCATGGATGCTGGAATCGGATCGCTCACGAGTTGAGCCTAGCTGCATGGAAAGCGGTAATTTGACGCCGTCGGCTTAGAGTCTCGGCGATGACTCGATCCGAGGCCCGGCCTTCATCTGGAGCGCTGGAGGAAGTCCGCCGCCTGGCGGGTCCGTCAGCCGTGGTCCTCGGCGCCGCGCGCCTCGAAGGCGGCCAGCACGCGAACACCTGGCGGGTCGATACCGAGAATCCCCCGACCAGCGTCGTCGTCCGCCAGTTTCCGGTGGACGACCCCGCACCCTTGCGTGAGCAGCGTGTTCTGCGAGCCTTCGACGGACTCGGCGGTATCGCCCCGGTGCCGCTCGGCGGCGACCTGAGCGGCCGCCGGTCGCGGTATCCGACCTCTTTGACCAGCTGGCTTGACGGTCAGCCGGACATCACTCCGACCGACCCCAAGGGGTGGGCGCGCGAGCTAGGTCGCGCGCTCGCCGCGGTGCACACGGTCCCGACCGCGCGACTGGCGGAATTGCCGAGCGTGTTCGACCACAGCGGAGGCTCTGAGGAGATATTGGCGGGCCCGCTGGCGACGGAGGTTCGGTCTCGCTGGTCACAGGTTGTTAAGTCGCCGGAGGTGCTCACCCACTGCGATTACTGGTCGGGCAACGTCGTCTGGCGGGACGGAAAGCTCACCGGCATCGTCGACTGGTCGGACGGGTCACGCGGTCCCCGCGGCTTCGACCTGGGCTGGTGCCGGCTGGATCTCGTCCTCCTCTTCGACGAGCAGATCGCCGACGACTTTCTTGCCGCCTACGAAGCGGCGACCGGTCAGGCGGTCGGCGAGATGCGCCTCTGGGACGCCTGGGCCGTCGCCCGGTCCGCCGACGCGGTCGGGTCCTGGGCCCCGAACTACCGGCCGCTGGGCCGCGCCGACCTCGACGAAGGCGAGCTTCGTCGACGCCACGCGCAATGGACGGCACGCCTCGGCGAGCGGACGTAAAAGACGCGGGCGGTCAGCTCCATGCTCGGCTTACGCATCCTTCTTGCGGAGCCGCCGATCCGCGACCTCGTAGACCGTCTCGGCGTGCGACTCTCGGGGATGATGTCGGACCCCGAAGGCGAAGGCGCGGAGAGCCATCGGGCGATTCGGATGCCTGACCGCCACAAACACCGCGCCGAAGCGGCCGTCCGGCCACGGTACGTAGGTCTTGACGCAGGTGCCGTCTTGCCCCTCATCGTGGCAGCCCTTGAGCCGAGACTGCGGGATGCCGCCCTCGCGGCGTAGCTCGTCGCGGAATGCCTTCAGCGCCTCTTCTGCACCTTCTGACAAACGCGCAAGATCCTCGGCGAGGGCATCCTCATCGAAGCCGACCGGAAAGACCGGCTCCGGCCTGGCCTCCTGCGTCACGTTCAGCCCTCGGCGTCGGTTGGCAGCGACCCAAAGTGCCGGTCGAATTCCTCGGGGCTCAGCCGTTCCTCGCCGTGTCGGGCGAGGATTGCCTCCACCGAGGTATCGCGGCCTTCAACGGCCTCAAGCGCCGCCAGTGCCGCATCCACCCGCTCATCAGGAAGATCGTCCAGAACAGCGCGGGCTTTCTCCCGGGTCGTCACGCCTCAAATGGTAGCCGGGCGACAGGCAGCCGGGCGAGATCTAGATGAAGTACATCCCCGAGCCGGCCTCCTCGGCCTCGCGTCTCGCCACTTCGGCGATCGTGGTCTGGGCGAAGACCTTGCGCAGGGCGGTTACGCCCTCGGCCCAGATGCCGCCGGCCTCGTCGGCCTCCTGGCCGACCTTGCCGTCGAGGGTTTGGACGACCTCCAGGACGGTGATCTCGTCGGCCGGACGGGAGAGCGTGTAACCGCCCTTCATGCCGCGGTGGCTGGTCAACAGGCCGGCGCGGCGCAGGGTCGAGAAGAGCTGCTCGAGAAACTGCTCGGGAATGCGGCGGCGCTCGGCCAGCTCCTTGATCGGCACCGGCCGCTCGCCCGAACGAGCCAGCTCCGCCATCGCGACGACGGCGTAGCGCGACTTCGAGGTGATGGAAATCACCAGCCCTTTTTACCGCACGGAGCGGATTTAACTGGGTATAGGATCGGCCTGTCCCGAGCGAGCGCCCACATTGCCTTGTGATCGACCCTCACCCGCTGGTCCGGCTCGGCGTGCGTGAGGCGCTGGTCGGAGACTTCGAGGTCCACGAGAGCGCGACCCGCGGCGAGGCGGTCGGTCTGGTCCGCGACGTCGGCAGCATCGACGTGGCGATCGTCGACATTCGCCGCGACCCGGCCGGCGCCGACGGGGCGCTGCACGGCGAGGAGGCGATCCGGACGTTGCGCAGGACGGCCCCCGGCATGGGGATCGTCGCCCACGGCGAGCGGCCCGAGCGCCACCTGGCGTCGGCGTCGCTGCAGGCGGGCGCGAGCGCCTACGTCGCCCGCACGGCCGCCGCCGAGCTGATGGCGAGGGCGGCCCAAGCGGCGCTCGAGCAGGAACGGTTTGTCGATCCGGCCGTGCCGCCGAGCGGCAGCCGCGGCAGGCTGACCCGGCGCCAGCGCGAGATCCTGCAACTGCTCGCCGACGGCGGCTCGACCGTCGTCGCCGCCCGCGAGCTCGGCGTCAGCGAGGAAACGGTCAAGACCCACACCAAGAACATCCTCGCCCGCCTCGGCGCAAGAAACCGCACTCACGCGGTGGCGATAGCGCTCCGCGAGTGCCTGATCGACTAGATCCAGCCGCAGTCGCGGGCCGTCAGCACGGCCTGCGCCCGGTCGACGGCGCCGATCTTGCCGTAGACGTTGTGCAGGTGGGTGCGGATCGTCGAGACCGAGAGCTGCATTTCGCCGGCGATCTGCTTGTAGACCATGCCCTCTGAGAGGTGGCGGAGCACGTCCAGCTCGCGGTTGGACAGCGGGCATGGCTCGCTGACCCTGGAGCCGGCCTCGCGCGGGTAGGGAAGCTCGTAGAGCAGCTCGCGCAGGCCCTCGGGGCCGAGGCCGCAGCGCTTCGCCGTATCGCGCAGACGCTCCGGCGTAACCGCTTCGCCCTGCGAGTAGTGCGCGACCATGTCGGCGGTGGCGACGATCGCGGCGAGGCCCTCGGCGTCCTCGGAATGGTGTCGCTCGATCGCCACCGCGATCCGCTGCGGGACGTTCCAGCGCCGCGCCAGCACGCCGCCGACCAGGGCGTGGTCGATGCCGAGCTGGTCGCGTTCTTCGCGCAGCCGCTGCTCCGGGGTGCGCGAGGTCGCGTCGAAGTAGGTCCTGCGGCCCGGGTGGAGCTTGGAGATGACGAGCCGGCCGATGTCGTGCAGCAGCGCGGCGACGATCAGCTCGTCGCGATCCTCCCAGCCGACCTCGCGCCCGATCCGGGCGGCCGCCTGCTGGGTAGCCAGGGCGTGAACCCGGAACTGCTCGGGGCGCAGCTCCCAGCCGCCGTTTGGCTCGAAGAAGTCGAAGACGGGCGCGGTGCCGGCGATCGCCAGCACCCCGGAGGGCTTCAGCACGTCGACCGCGGCCGGCACCCCGCCGATGCCTCCAGAGCTGCTCGTGCGGTTGGCGAAGCGCAGCACGGCGATCGTCAGGGCGACATCGGCCTCAACCGCGGCGACCAGCTCGCCGACGCGGGAGGTCTCTGCCGTCGCCGCCTGCATCACGCGGGCCCGGGACTCGATCAGGGCGGGGAATTTCTCCACCGCCTCGAAGGCGGCCGCCAGGCGGGCGCCAGGCGCGGCGGGGGCGGCGCCGCGCGGGGCATCGCCCTTGCGCACCTTGCCGTTGCTGTGTGTCTTGCTCGAGGCCATGACCGTGTCGCTCCGCCCCCCTCATCGGCAGCAGAGGACGCACGGTTTAGCTCCAGCCTCCCCAAAATTAGGTGTTGTTATGCGCTAAGGCGCAAGAGGGCAGCGTCAATGCGCCGTAACGACTCATCGCGACCCAGCACGGAGAGCGACTCGAAGATCCCGGGTGAGACGGTGCCGCCGCTGATCGCCACCCTGATCGGCTGGTAGACCTTGCCGGGCTTGAGGTCGAGCTGCTGGGGCAGCGGCGTCAGCGCCGCCTCGACCGCGCCCAGGTCGAATCCGTGCGCCTCGGCCAACGCCTCGCGCGCCGCCGCCAGCGCCGCTGGAGCCCCGTCCTTCATCGTCTTGCGCCAGGCCTTCCCGTCCTCCACCGGCGGTTCGAAGAGGAAACGGATCAGCGGCCAGACCTCGGCTAACGTCTGCGCTTTCTCCTGCACGATCGCGCAGGCCGCGCGCAGCCGCTCGTCCGGCTCGCGATCGAGGTGGCGCGCGACCGCCTGCAGGTAATCGTCGAGTGCCAGCTCGCGCATATAGCGGCCGTTGACCCAGCGCAGCTTCTTCTCGTCGAAGATCGCCGCCGCCCTGCCGACGTCGGCGACCCGGAAGCGCTCGATCAACTCCGCGGTCGGGATCAGCGTCGCGTCGTCGCCGGCGCCCCAGCCGAGCAGGGCCAGGTAGTTGCGCACCGCCGCCGGCAGATAGCCCGCCGCGCGGAGCTCCTGCACCGAGGCGGCGCCGTGGCGCTTCGAGAGCTTCTTGCCGTCGGGCCCGTGCAGCAGCGGCAGGTGGGCGTAGCGCGGCGGCTCGTGGCCGAGCGCCGCCAGCACGAGCAGCTGCTTCGGCGTGTTGGAGAGGTGATCGTCGCCCCGCACGACATCGGTGATGCCCATCTCGGCGTCGTCGACGGCGACCGCGAAGTTGTAGAGCACCGAGCCGTCGCCGCGGGCGATCACGAAGTCGTCGTAGCTGCGGTTGGGAAAGCTGACCGGGCCGCGGATCAGATCCTCGACCACGGTCTCGCCCTCGTCGGGCACGCGCAGCCGCACCGCGGAGCCGGCCGCCTCGCTGGGCTCGCCCCGGTAGCCCCGCTCGGCGCCGTGCTCGGCCTTCCAGGCCTCGACGTCCTTGCCGGTCGCCGGGTCGCGGTAGGCGGCGCCGCTCGCCAGCAGCCTCTCCAGCGCCTCGCGGTGGCGCTCGGCGCGCGAAGCCTGGGAAACCGGCCCCTCGTCCCACTCGAGCTCCAGCCAGCGCAGCGCGTCGAGGATCTGCTCGACGTTCTCCTCGGTCGAGCGCTCGCGGTCGGTGTCCTCTATCCGCAGCACCAGCGAGCCGCCTTCGTGGCGCGCCGCCAGCCAGTTATAGAGTGCCGTCCTCGCGCCGCCGATGTGGAGCGCACCGGTCGGCGAGGGGGCAAATCTCAATCTGGGAGTTTCTGCGGACATGTTGATCGGCGCGCATGTTTCCACGTCGGGCGGACTGGCGAAGGCGATCGAGCGGGGCGAGGCGCTCGGCTGCGAATCGATCCAGATCTTCAACCAGAGCCCGCGGATGTGGCGGCCGACCAAATACGGCCCCGAGGACTTCGCCGCTTTTCGCGAGGCGATCGCCGCTTCATCGGTCGAAGCGGTCGCGATCCACGCCGTCTACCTGATCAACTGCGCGACCAAAGATCGTGAGCTGCGGGCGAAGTCGCTCGCCTCGCTGACCCACGCGCTGCGGATCGGCGACGCGATCGGCGCCGCCGGCGTCGTCCTCCACCCCGGCGCCCAGAAAGGCGAGCCCCACGGCCCCTCGATGAAGCGGGCCGCGAAAGTGATCGCAGCGGCGCTGCAGGACAGCGAGAGCTGCCCGCTGCTGCTCGAGCAGACCGCCGGCCACAAAGGCCTGCTCGGCCGCGATTTCGACGAGACCGCCGAGCTGATCGAGCTGGCCGGCTCCGGCAAGCGCCTCGGCCTCTGCCTCGACTCCTGTCACCTCTTCGTCCAGGGCTACGACGTCACCGACCCCGACTCGCTCGCCGCGGTCGTCGACGAAGCCGACGCGAAGGTCGGCCTCGACCGCCTGCGCTGCCTGCACGTCAACGACGCCGCTGTCCCGTTCGGCTCCCACCGCGACCGCCACGCCAACATCGGCAAGGGCGAGATGGGCAAATCCGGCCTGCGCGCCTTCCTCTCAGAGCCCCGCTTCGAGGGCCTTCCCGCGACCCTCGAGACCCCCGGCCCGAACAAGAAAGGCGCGGACAAGAAGGAAGTCACCGCCGCCAAGCGCCTCAGGCGCGAAGGGCTCAAACGCCGCAAGGGGTAGCCCCGCCGGTGTACCCTCGCGGGAATTGATGTCGCACGCGCTACGCGCTTAGCGACGGAGGAAGAGCGCGGCTGACGCCGCGCAATCACCAGATTGCATATCGCCGCTTCGCGACATTCCCGCGAAGGCACACCGGCGGGACTTCTCTTCACCACGCCTCGAACTTTGTGGGCTATAGCAACAACAAAGTCGACAACGGTCGATCTTACGATGACGGGGGCTCCAACGCGAAGCGCAACCGGTCGAGAGATGGAAGCCCGGTCGTCCTCCGGGCGAATGTCGCGGAGCGGCGATATGCAATCTGGGGTCGGGCGCGGCGGAGCCGCGCAGCATCTTCGTCGCTAAGCGCGAAGCGCGTGCGACATCAATTCGTCCGGAGGACGACCGGGCTTCCCGCCGCATGGCTTCCGGTGTGCTTTTCGTGCCCTATAGGGCGGAAACGAACACCGGAACGCTCGGGTGCTAGGCGCAGCCGAGGTTGATCCCCCTGTAGGTGGGTCAATGTCCGATGCGCCGCGGCGCGGCGCTATTTGACGTGGACGCCGGAGATCGCGCGGCTGATCACCAGGCGCTGGATCTCCGAGGTGCCCTCGAAGATCGTGTAGATCTTCGCGTCGCGGTGCATCCGCTCGACCGGGTACTCGCGCGTGTAGCCGTTGCCGCCGAGAATCTGGATCGCCCGCTCGGTCGCCCAGACGGCGACCTCGCCGGCCTTCAGCTTCGACATCGAGCCCTCGGCGTTCTCGAACTTCTGGCCGTTGCGCCCCATCCAGGCGGCGCGCCAGACGAGCAGCCGGGCGGCGTCGATCTCCATCTTCATGTCGGCCAGGGCGAAGGCGATCGACTGGTTCTCGATGATCGCCTTGCCGAACTGCCGACGCTCTTTGGCGTACTCGAGCGAGTACTCGTAGGCGGCGCGGGCGATCCCGAGTGCCTGCGCGCCGACCGTCGGCCGGCTCGCCTCGAAGGTCTGCATCGCCGCCTGTGATTTGGAGCGCTTGCCCTCGCGGACACGGGCCAGGCGGGCGTCGAGCTTCTCTTTGCCGCCGAGCAGGCAGGAGCCGGGGACCCGGCAGTCGTCGAGGTGGACGTCGGCGGTGTGCGAGGCACGCAGGCCGTGCTTCTTGACCTTGGCGCCCTGCTCGCATCCCTTCGTCCCCGGCGGGATGACGAAGGCGGCGTGGCCGCGCGAGCGCAGCTCGCGGTCGACCGTGGCGATGACGACGTGGACGTCGGCGATGCCGCCGTTGGTCGCCCAGGCCTTCTGGCCGTTGAGCACCCATTCGTCCTTCGCCTCGTCGTACTTGGCGGTGGTGCGGATCGCCGAGACGTCGGAGCCGGCGTCGGGCTCGGAGGCGCAGAAGGCCGCCACCTTGGGGTCGTCGGCGTCGCCGAAGCACTGCGGGATCCACTCGCCCATCTGCTCCGCGGTTCCCTGTCCGAAGATCGCGGCGACGGCGAGCGAGGTGCCCATGATCGCCATGCCGATACCGGCATCGCCCCAGAACAGCTCCTCGTTGGCGATCGGCAGCGTCAGGCCGGTGTCGTCGGCCCAGAACTGGCCGAGCGCTTCGAAGCCGTAGAGGCCGATCTTGGCGGCCTCCTGGATCACCAGCCACGGCGTCTCCTCGCGCTCGTCCCATTCCTCCGCGGCGGGCCGGACGACGCCCTCGGCGAAGCCGTGCACCCAGTCGCGGATGTCCTGCTGGTCCTGGTTCAGCTCAAGAGTGAACCCGGGCGCCTCTGCCACCGCCGCATCGCTCATCGGCGCAAGCCTACACGGCACGGTGTCGACTCAGACGCCGGGCGACTCCTGGGCGAGGTCGCGCAGATCGAAGGCCCGCAGCCCCTCGGGGCCGCCGTCGTCGCAGTCGAAGAAGCGGCGGTTGACGCAGTCGTACTCCTCGCCCGGGCCGGCGTAGGCGCGCTCGACCGAGAACGGGCAGTGCGGCAGGGCGGCGCCGGTCATCTTGACGCCGCCGAAGCCGCCCGGCTGGCGGACCGCGTCGAGCTCGACCGTGGCGGCGAAGACCTCCTGCATGCAGCCGACGTACTGGGTGCCGGTCAGCCCGTCGACGACGCTGTAGAGGAAGCGGCAGCCGATCTCGACGCAACCGCGCGGCTCGACCATCCTGTCGCAGAAGGAACGGCACCGACGGCACTCACCGGTCTTCTCTCGCGTAGCGGGCACACCAGAAGTCTAGGCAGCCAGCGCTTCGGCGCCGAGCACATGGTCCAGCTCCGCCAGCAGCTTGCTCGAGTGGCGCACCCTGAACTCCTCGCCGAGCTTCCACTCGCGCGGCCTGCCGTCCTCGCCGAGAATCGCCAGGTACACCTCGGCCTCGCCTCTGTGGCCCTCGAAGACCGTCTTCAGTTCCTCGATCAGGTGCGGGTTGCCGAGGCTCGCGGCGGCGAGCGTCAGCTTCAGCGGCTCGGCCGGGGCGCTTGCCGCGGCGCTCGCCCGGGCGATCTCCTCGCCGTCGGGTTCGAAGCGCTCCGCCTCCTGCACGACGAGCTTCGTCTCACCGCGGTCCTTGTGGTCGATGCGGCCGCGGACGATGACTATCGCGTCGGGCTCGATCGTCCCCGCGCTCTCCGCCTGGTCGGCCTTGAAGACCAGCATCTCGACCTGGCCCTCGACGTCGTCGAGCGTCGCGAACATCATCTGGCTGCCGCTCTTGGTGCGGATCTTCTTGCTCTCCGTGACGATCCCGCCGACCGTCACCCAGGAGCCGTCGGGCTTGTTCGCCAGCTCGCCGAGGCCGCAGTCGACCCGGGCGCGCAGCGCCTCGCGCACTTCGGTGAGCGGGTGCGAGGAGAGGTAGGTGCCGAGCGTCTCCTTCTCCATCGCGAGCAGCTCGCGGCGCTCGAACTCGGTCGGCGAGATCGGCGGCCGGTGCTGCGAGCTCGAGCCGCTCTCCCCCGCTTCGTTCGACCCCCCGTCGCCGAAGTCGAAGATCGAGCCCTGGCCGAGCTGCGCGTCCTCCTGGGCTTTCTGGCCGGCCGACTGCGCCGCCGGCAGCGCCTCGAGCATGCCGCGCCGGGTCGACCCGGTCGAGTCGAGCGCCCCGCACTTGATCAGGCATTCGATCGCCCGTTTGTTGACCGCGCGCGAGTCGACCCGCTCGCAGAAGTCCCAGATCGAGGCGATCGGGGCCTCCTCGCGGGCGCGCAGGATCGCCTCGACGGCGCTGTGCCCGACGTTCTTGACCGCGTCGAGGCCGAACCGGATCGCCTTCTCGGAGACGACGAAGTCGTGGTCGGAGGAGTTGACGTCGGGGGGCAGCACGTCGATCCCCATCTCCGCGCAGCGGTTGACGAAGAAGGGCACCTTGTCTTTGGTGTTCATCACCGAGGAGATCACCGCCGCCATGTACTCGGCCGGGTAGTTCGCCTTCAGGTAGGCGGTGCGGTAGGCGATCAGCGCGTAGCAGGCGGCGTGGGACTTGTTGAACGAGTAGTCGGCGGCCGCCTCCATCAGCGACCACATGTCGCCGGCGACCTTGGCGGTGGTCCCCGAGGCCTCCATCCCCTGCATGAATTTCGATTTCATCGTCGCCATCAGGTCGCGCTTCTTCTTGCCGATCGCCTTGCGCAGATCGTCCGCCTCGGCCGGTTTGAAACCGGCCATCTGCTTGGCGATCTCCATTAACTGCTCCTGGTAGAGGACGCAGCCGTAGGTCGACTCGGTGATCGGCCGCAAGCGCTCGTCGGGGTAGGTGACCGATTGCGGGTTGCGCTTGCCCTTGGCGTAGGCGGGGATGTAGCTCATCGCCCCCGGCCGGTAGAGCGAGACGAGCGCGACGATGTCGTCGAACTCGGTCGGCACGACCTTCTTCATCGCCTCGCGCATGCCCTCGGACTCGAGCTGGAAGACGCCGGTGCCGTCGCCGCGGGCGAGCATCTCGAAGGTCTTCGCGTCGTCCATCGGGATCTCGCCGATATCGAGGCGGGTGCCGCGCGAGCGCTCGATGATCTCGATCGCGTCCTCGATCACGTCGAGGTTGCGGAGGCCGAGGAAGTCCATCTTGAGCAGGCCGATCTCCTCGATCGGGCCCATCGAGTACTGGGTGACGATCTTGTACTGGCGCTCCGGCTTGCCGCCGCCGGCGCCGTTCGCGCCGGCCGGGGCGCTGCGGTCCTCGGCGAGCTGCAACGGCACGATCTCCTGCAGCGGCCGGTCGGCGATCACCACCGCGGCGGCGTGGATCGAGTTGTTGCGGATGATCCCCTCGAGGCCCCGGGCGACGTCGACGATCCGTTTCGCGTCCGGCTCGGCGTCGTAGGTGTTGCGCAGCTCCTGCCCCGGCTTGAGGCACTCCGCGAAAGATGGGCTGCGGCCCATGATCGGCTCCGGGATCTGCTTGGCGAGGCGGTCGCCGCTGCCGTAGTCGAAGCCGAGCACGCGGGCGGCGTCGCGGGTCGCGGCGCGCGGCGCCATCTTGCCGAAGGTGATGATCTGGGCGACCGATTCGCGGCCATATTTCTCGCCCACGTAGCGGATCATCCGCTCACGGCCGCGGACCGAGAAATCGATGTCGATGTCCGGCATCGATTTGCGCCCGGGGTTGAGGAAGCGCTCGAACAGCAGGTCGTGCTCGAGTGGGTCGAGGTCGGTGATCGCGAGGCTGTAGGAGACGATCGAGCCCGCAGCCGAGCCGCGCCCGGGGCCGACCGCGACGCCGTTCTGCTTGGCGTAGAGGACGAAGTCCCAGACGATCAGGAAGTAGGAGGAGAAGCCCATCTCCTCGATCACGCCGAGCTCGAACTCGAGTCGCTCGACCGCCTCGGCCGGGACCGGGTCGCCGTAGCGGGCGCGCAGCCCCTCGGCCGCGATCCGGCGTAGCATCGCCTCCGGCTCGGAGCCGTCCGGCGTCGGGTAGCGCGGCAGCAGCAGCTTGCCCAGCTCGATCTCGATCGAGCAGCGTTCGGCGATCTCCAGCGTGGTCGGGATCGCCTCCGGCCACTCAGCGAAGGAGGCGGCCATTTCGGCGTTGTCCTTGAGGTAGAACTCGTTGGTGTCGAAGCTCATCTTCGGCGCCTCGAGGGTCGACTTGGTCTGCACGCAGAGCAGCGCCGCGTGGTTGTCGAAGTCCTCGCGGCGCAGGTAGTGGACGTCGGCGGTGCCGACCAGCGGGCGGCCCAGCTCGCGGGCGAAGCGGACGATCCCCTGGTTGGCCTTCTCCTGCTCCTCGATGCCGTTTTTCTGCACCTCGAAGTAGAGCTGGTCGGGCCCGAAGGCCTGGACCAGGTCGTCGAGGTGGGCGCGGGCGTCGTCGGCGCGCTCTTCGACCAGGCGGCGGCAGAAACGCGACTGCAGGCAGCCGGTGAGGACGATCACGCCGTCGGCGTGGGCGGCGAGCATCTCCATGTCGACGTTCGCCTTGCCACGCGAGAAGCCCTCCAGGAAGCCGGCCGAGGTGAGCTTGACCAGGTTGGCGAAACCGGCGTCGCTCTCGGCCAGCAGGGTGATGTGGTTGCGCTCGTACTTGGGCTTCTCCTTGATCGTCTTGACGTCCTCGACGAAGTAGGCCTCGAGCCCGGCGATCGGCTTGATCCCGTGCTTCTGGCAGGCCTTGTAGAGCTCGACCGCCCCGTTCATCACCCCGTGGTCGGTCAGCCCCAGCGCCGGCTGCCCCATCTCCGCCACCCGCGCCGCCATCGCGTCGATCTTGCAGGCGCCGTCGAGCAGCGAGTACTCGCTGTGGGCATGGAGGTGGACGGCTGCGGGCGAACTCACGGGCTGGCTTCGATCATGGCAAGCGAGGCAGATGGCAAGCCCCTCGAAACTCACCTCTTCCCCGCTATCTCCGTGCCTAAATTCGCACTAAAGCGCACAGCATCGAATCTCCGCCGGGCTAACATCGTTGCGATGCTTGCCAACGCGAACGGGGATGGCCGCGGGGAAGGGCGTGTGCTCGTCGTCGAGGACGACGAGGAGATCGCCGATGTGCTGCGGCGTTCGCTGCGCAACGAGGGCTACGACGTGCGCACGACCGGCGACGGGGTCGCGGCGCTCGACCTGGCCAGCGGGTTCGTCCCGGACCTGGTCGTGCTCGACCTCGGCCTGCCCGGCATGGACGGGGTCGAGGTCTGCCGCCGCCTGCGCGCCGAGAGCGACGTGCCGATCCTGATCCTGACCGCGCGGGCGCAGACCGAGGATCGGGTGGGCGGGCTCGACAGCGGCGCCGACGACTACCTGGTCAAGCCCTTCGAGCGCAAGGAGCTGCTCGCCCGGATCCGGGCGTTGCTGCGCCGCCGGCCGCCGCGCGGCTCGGCCTCCCTGCAGGTCGGCGACCTCACCCTCAACCCGGCGACGCGCGAGGTCAGGCGGGGCGCGCGTGAGATCGAGCTGACCAACCGCGAGTTCGAGTTGCTCGAGTACCTGATGCATAACGAGCGCCTGGTGATCTCCCGCGAGCGCCTGCTCGACGAGGTCTGGGGCTACGACCCGACGGCGGCGACCAACACGATCGACGTCTTCATCTCCAACCTGCGCCGCAAGCTCGAGGCCGGCGCCGAGACCCGGCTGCTGCACACCAAACGCGGCGCCGGCTACGTCCTAAAGGACTAGCGATGTGGCGGCCGCGTAACTGGCCGGTGCGTTGGAGGTTGGCGGCGGTCTCAGCCGGCCTGACCGCGGCGATCCTGCTGCTCTTCGGGGCGATCGTCGGCAACCTGGCCGCACAGCGGGTCCGCGACGATTTCAACCGCGAGATCAAAGCCGCCGTCTCGACCCTGGCCTCGCAGGTGCAGATCGTCGACACGATCACCAACACGCTGATCGTGCGCGAGCCCGACCTGGCCGACTTCGTCAGCCCCAACAACGCGACGGCGCGGATCTACGACGCGCGCGGCCAGCAGCTCGACGCCAGCCCCGACGCGGCCGACCTCGGCCCGCCGGTCCCGGGCGTCCACGAGTTTGGCCCGATGCGCGTGGTCACCGTCGTGCTCAGCAGCCGCCAGAGCGGCCGCATCGCCGGTTACGTCCAGTACGGCCGCGACGAACAGCACATCGACTCGACGATCGGCCGGCTCTGGCTATTCATCGTCGCGGGGGTGCTCGGGGCGACCCTGCTGGCCAGCTTCGCCGGCGTCGCGATCGCCCGCCGGGCGATGCGGCCGATCTCCTCGCTGACCGCGAGCGCGCGCACAATCGCCGAGACCGGCGACCCCTCGAGCCACATGCCGCGGTTGCGCGCCGACGACGAGGTCGGCGAGCTGGCGCGAACCCTGGAGCAGATGCTGCGCTCGCTCGACGCAGCCCGCGGAGAGCGCGAAGCGGCGCTGCGCAAGCAGCGCGAGTTCGTCGCCGACGCCTCGCACGAGCTGCGCACGCCGCTGACCAGCATCCTCGCCAACCTCGAGTTGCTCGAGGCGCAGCTGGAGGCGCCGGAGCGCGAGGACGAGCGCGCGATGGTCGACTCGGCGCTGCGCTCCTCGGCCCGCATGGGGCGCCTGGTCGGCGACCTGCTGCTGCTCGCCCGCGCCGACGCCGGGCGGATCGGCGCCCGCACCCGCTGTGACCTCGCCGAGGCGGCGGGCAACGCCGCGGCCGAGCTCGCGCCGACGATCGGCGAACGGCGGCTGCGGATCGAGAACGACCGGCCGCTACCGGTTGACGGCAATCCCGACGAGCTGCACCGGATGGTGCTCAACCTGCTCGACAACGCCGTCCGCCACACGCCGCCGGGCTCGACGATCGAGCTGCGCCTGCGCGCCCGGGGCGGCGATGCGGTGGTCGAGGTAGCCGACGACGGGCCCGGCGTGCCGGCCGAGCTGCGCGAGCAGATCTTCGAACGCTTCGTCCGCGGCGACGGGCCGGCCGACACCGCGGTCGGCGGCGGCAGCGGCCTCGGCCTGGCGATCGTCAGCGCCGTCGCCAGGTCGCACGGCGGCAGCGCCGAGGTCGGCGAAGCGGAGCTGGGCGGCGCCCTCTTCCGCATCCGCTTGCCGCTGAAGAAGTCTGAGAAAGGGATTAGCGGGGCTTTAGACCGGCTTTAGCGCCCCTGCTTAGTTTTCCTCCTGGACGAGACACAACAGGCCCGCCGGTCCTCCCCAACGCGACCGGCGGGCCTTTTTTCAGACCTCGACGACCACCGGCAGGATCATCGGTCGGCTGCCCAGTTTTCCGTAGACCAGCTTGGCGATCGCCTCGTGGACGTCTTCCTGGATCAGGTGGACCTCGCGGGCGCCGGCCTGGGCCGCGTCTTCGAGCGAGTCCTCGACCACGTCCTTGAGCTCTTCGACCAGCGACTCGCCGCCGTCGGGCAGGGCGACGCCGCGGACGATCGCCTCCGGGTCGGCGACGACGCTGCCGTCCTCGGCGGAGATCGTCGCGACGACGATGAAGATGCCGTCGGCGGAGATCTCGCGGCGGTCGCGCAGCGCCACGTCGTCGGGCTCGCCGACGTTGACCCCGTCGACGTAGACGACGCCGGCGTGGACCTCCTTGCCGAAGCGGGCGCCGTCGGCGTCGATCTCGAGCGGCAGGCCGTTGCGGCCCTGGAAGACGTCCTCGGGGTCGATACCGACCGAGTGGGCGAGCTGGGCGTGCAGCCGCAGGCGCTGGTAGTCGCCGTGGACCGGCATCACGTAGCGCGGCTTGGTCAGGTTGATCATCAGCTTCAGCTCCTCCTGCCAGCCGTGGCCGGAGGCGTGGATCGGGGCGTCCTTGGCGGTCACGACCGAGGCGCCGATCTCGTAGATGCGGTCGATCGTCTCGTTCACCGCGCGCTCGTTGCCGGGCACCGGCGTCGCCGAGAAGACGACCGTGTCGCCGGAGTGCAGCTCGAGGTCGCGGTGATCGTTGTTGGCCATCCGCCGCAGCGCCGAGAGCGGCTCGCCCTGGCTGCCGGTCGAGATCACGACGACCTTCTCGTCGGGAAAGCTCTCGATCTCGCGCGGCTGAATCAGCAGGCCGGCGGGAGCCTTGGCGATGCCGAGGCTGGAGGCGATGTTGAAGTTCTTGCGCATCGAGCGTCCGACGAGGGCGACGCGTCGGTCGAGAGCGACCGCGGCGTCGATCACCTGCTGCACGCGGTGGATGTTGGAGGCGAAGGAGGTGACGATGATCCGCCCTTTGCAGGCGCCGAAGGTCTCCAGCAGGGCCGGGCCGACGCTCGACTCCGAGGGCGCGATCCCGGGCCGGTCGGCGTTGGTCGAGTCGCCGCAGAGCAGCAGCAGCCCTTCCCGCCCCAGCTCGGCCAGCCGCGAGACGTCGCTGGGCCGGCCGTCGACCGGGGTCTGGTCGAATTTGTAGTCGCCGGTCATCAGCATCTTGCCCAGCCCGGTGCAAATGATCACCCCGCGGGCGTCGGGGATCGAGTGCGAGAGGTGGACGAGCTCGAGCTGGAAGGGGCCCGCCTGGACCTTCTCGCCGGCCGGCAGCTCCTCCAGCGGCGCCTGCTTGAGCTTGTGCTCGTAGAGCTTCGAGCGGACCATCCCGATCGTCAGCTGGCCGCCGTAGATCACCGGCGGCATGCCGATCTCACGCAGCACATAGGGCAGCGCGCCGACGTGGTCCTCGTGCCCGTGGGTGAGCACGATCGCCTCGATGTCGCTCGCCCGCTCGCGCAGGTAGCCGAAGTCGGGCAGGACAAGGTCGATGCCGAGCATCTCCGGGGTCGGGAACATCAGGCCGGTGTCGACGACGACGATCTTGCCGTCGTACTCGACGACGGTCATGTTCTTGCCGATCTCACCGAGGCCGCCGAGCGGCAGCACGCGCAGCTTGCCGGCCATCGTCAGCTCGCCGCCAACAGCCCGCCGCGCTCGAGCGCGGCGGCGATCGCCTTGCGTTCCTCGGAACCGGCCGGAACCAGCGGCAGGCGCAACGCGTCGGTCTCGATCAACCCCGCCATGGCCAGGGCCGCCTTGATCGGGATCGGGTTGGTTACGACCCCGACCGCGTCGTAGAAGTCCCTGAGCCCGGCGTCGATGCTCGCCGCAAGCTCGAGGTTGCCGCTTTGCGCGGCGTCCCACATCTCGCGCATCTGCGGTCCCGCGAGGTGGGAGGCGACGAGGATGCCGCCGGCGCCGCCCAGCTCCAGCGTGCGCAGGAAGCCGTCGTCGTTGCCGGCCAGCAGGGCGAGCCCCTCGACCTGCTGCAGCTCGTCGTTGTTGGCCTGCTTGACCGCGACCACGCCGTCGATCTCGGCCAGCTCGGCCAGTTCGGCGGGGCCGACGTTGATCACGACCCGCGAGGGGATGTTGTAGGCGATCAGCGGCAGGCCGGGGACGGCGGCGGCGATCGCTTCGAAGTGGGCGCGGATCCCCGCGAAGGTGGGCTTGTTGTAGTAGGGCGTGACGATCAGGGCGCCGTCTGCACCCGCATCGGCAGCCGCCTTGGTCAGCTCGACCGAGTGGCGGGTGTCGTTGGTGCCGGTGCCGCAGATCACCGTCGCCGCGGCGCCGATCTCATCGACGATCGCCGCCAGCAGCGCGATGTGCTCGGTGTCGTCTAGGGTCGCCGCCTCGCCGGTCGAGCCGGCTACCACCACGCCGTGCGAGCCGTGCTCGACCAGGTAGGCGGCGAGCCGGCGCGCCGCCGCCTCGTCGACGGCCCCGCCCGGCTCGAAGGGCGTCGCCATCGCCGTCAGAACTCCGCGCAACTCGGTCATCGGCGTCAGCGTACTCACAGCAGCTTCTCGAGGCCGACGGTGAAGCGGTCGGACAGGCCCGCGACCCGGCGCACGGCGAGCAGCACGCCGGGCATGAAGGAGATCCGGTCGATCGAGTCGTGGCGCAGCGAGAGCGTCTGCCCCTCGCCGCCGAAGATCACTTCCTGGTGGGCGACCAGGCCCGGCAGCCGCACCGAGTGGATCGGCTCGTGGACGTTGCCGCCGGCGGCCCCGATCAGCTCGGCGGTCCGTCTCGCGGTGCCCGACGGGGCGTCGAGCTTGCGGTCGTGGTGCAGCTCGACGATCTCGCACTCCGGCATGTGGCGGGCGATCGTCTGCGCGGCCTCGATCAGCAGCACGGCGCCGATCGCGAAGTTGGGGGCGACGAAGCAGTTGGCCGCGCCGGCCTCGGCCGCCTCGCGCAAAGCCTCGAGGTCGAAGCCGGTCGTGCCGAGCACGACGTGGACGCCTGCCTCGAGGCAGGCGCTCGCGTTGGCGAGCGCGGTTTCGGGGGTGCTGAAGTCGACGACGACGTCGGCGTCGCCCAGCGTGTCGGTGAGCTCGACGCCGAGCGCCGGGTCGGCCTTGGCGGCGAGCTGCATGCCCTCAGCGCCCTCGACCGCGGTGCAGACCGTCTGCCCCATGCGGCCCGCGGCGCCGGAGACGGCAACGCGGATCATCCGACCAGCGCCTCGCTGACCGGCGCCAGCGCCTTGCGGAAGCATTCCTCGTCGCGGCCGACGCAGGCGGCCGAGAGCCGCTCGGGGCCGTAGAGGGCCGCCGCCAGCTCGCTCAGCTCGTCGACCTCGACCGCGTCGACCTTGGCCAGCATCGCGTCGAGGCTTTCGATCGGCAACCCGAACAGGGTCGCGCGCGAGATCCGCGTCATCCGCGCCGCGGTCGACTCCGAGGAGAGCACGAGGCGGCCCTTGACGTTCTCCTTCGCCCGCGCCAGCTCGGCGGCCGAGACCGGCTCGCTGCGCAGGCGCTCCAGCTCGGCGCCGATCACCGCGCAGGCCTCCTCGACGTTGTCCTCGCGGGTGCCGACGTAGGTCGCGACCAGGCCGGAGTCGGTGTACTGCTCGCTGTAGGAGCCGACCGAGTAGGCGAGGCCGCGCTTCTCGCGCACCTCGCGGAAGAGCCGCGAGGAGGTCGAGCCGCCGAAGATCGAGTCGAGCACGGCGAGCCCGTAGCGGCGCTCGTCGTCGCGCACGATCCCCGGCGCGCCGAAGCAGATGTGGTATTGCTCGGTGTCCTTCGGGTAGAAGCGCAGGCGCCCCTCGGCGGCGGGATGTTCGGCCGAGGCGACGCCGTTCGAGCCGGCGGGCGGTGCGACGAGGCGCTCGGCCAGGGCGACGATGCGCTCGTGCGCGAGGTGGCCGGCGGCGCCGACGACGACGTGGGCGCCGGTGTAGCGGTGCTCGCGGTAGGCCTCGATGTCGGGCACCGGGATCGAGGAGATCACCTCGGCCTCGCCGAGCACGCGCCGGCCCAGCGGGTGGGCGCCGAAGACGGCCTCGGCGAGGATGTCGTGGACGCGATCCTGCGGCTCGTCCTCGTACATCGCGATCTCCTCGAGCACGACGTCGCGCTCGGAGTCGATTTCGGGGTAGGTCGGCGCCAGCAGCATCTCCGCCAGCAGGTCGAAGACCTCCTCGGTGTGCTCGTCGAGGAAGCGCGCGTGCAGGTGCGTCGTCTCCTTGCCGGTCGCCGCGTTGACCGAGGCGCCAAGCCCGTCGAAGAGCTCGGAGATCTCGATCGCCGAGTGCCGCGCCGTGCCCTTGAAGAGCAGGTGCTCGAGGAAGTGCGAGACGCCCGCCTGGGCCGGCGTCTCGTTCCTCGACCCGGTGCGGACCCAGAGCCCCAGCGCCACGGATCGGACCGAGGGAACCTCCTCGGTCACGACCCGGACGCCCGAGCCCAGCTCGCTCAGCTTCGCGGCGGGCAAACCTCTAGTTGCGCCGCTCGCGCTCGCGCCGGCGGCCGCCGCGCTCGCGATCGCCGCCGTTGCGCCGGGGCGGGCCGCCGTCGCCGGAGCCGACCGAGGCCAGCTCCTCCGCCGACTTGCCGGCGACCGACGGGTCGTCGGAGAGGCGCAGGCCGACGCGGCCGCGCTCGCGGTCGACCTCGACCACGGTGACGTCGATCACGTCGCCGGAGCTGAGCACGTCGTCGACCGAGTCGACCCGCTCGCCGGGCTTGACGTTGGAGATGTGCAGCAGCCCGTCGGTGCCTTTGACCAGCTCGACGAAGGCGCCGAAGGCGGTCGTCTTGACGACTTTGGCGGCGGGGTACTTGTCGCCGACCTCGGCCTCCTTGGTCATCGACTCGATCCGGGCCACGCAGGCTTCGACCAGCTGGCCGGTCGGAGCGTAGATGCGGATCGTGCCGTCGTCCTCGACGTCGATCTCCGCTTCGAACTCCTCGCAGAGGGCGCGGATGGTTTCCCCGCCTTTGCCGATCACGGCGCCGATCTTCTCCTGGTCGATCTTGATCGACTCGATCCGCGGCGCGTGCTGAGAGAGGATCTCGCGCGGGCCGTCGATCGCCTCGGCCATCTTGCCGAGGATGAACTGGCGGCCCTTGTTTGCCTGCTCGAGGGCGTCGGTGAGGATCTCGAAGGTGACGCCGCTGATCTTGATGTCCATCTGCAGGGCGGTGATCCCCTCCGCGGTGCCGGCGATCTTGAAGTCCATGTCGCCGAGGTGGTCCTCGACGCCGGCGATGTCGGTGAGCACGATGTAGTCGTCGCCCTCCTTGATCAGGCCCATCGCGACGCCGGCTACCGGCGCGCTGACCGGTACCCCGGCCGCCTGCAGGGCCATCGAGGAGGCGCAGACCGAGCCCATCGACGAGGAGCCGTTGGACTCGAGCGTCTCCGAGACGACCCGCAGCACGTAGGGGAAGCTCTCTTCGTCGGGGATCGTCGCCTCCAGCGCCCGCTCGGCGAGCGCCCCGTGGCCGATGTCGCGCCGCTTCGGGCCGCGCATGAAGCCGGCCTCCCCGACCGAGAAGGGCGGGAAGTTGTAGTGGTGCCAGAAGCGCTTGGTCGTCTGCAACCCGAGCGTGTCGAGCCGCATGTCCATCCGCGTCGTGCCAAGCGCGACGTTGGAGAGGATCTGCGTCTCACCGCGGGTGAAGAGGGCCGAGCCGTGCACGCGCGGGGAGATGTCGACCTCGCACTCGATCGGCCGGATCTCGTCCTGGGCGCGCCCGTCGGGGCGCTTCTTGTCGACCGCGATCGCCTTGCGGATCGTGTCCTTCTCGATCGAGCCGAAAGCGGCCTTGACCTCGGCCACGCGCTTCTCGTCGTCGGACTCGGCCGCGTACTTGGCGACCACCTCGTCCTTGACGCCGTCGATCGCCTCGTAGCGCTCGAGCTTGCCCTCGGTCGCGATCGCGTCGACCAGAGCCTGGCCGTGCGAGGCGCGGATCTCGTCGATCAGGCCCTCGTCGATCTTGGGCGCCTCGACCTCGACCTTCTCCTTGCCGGCCTTCTGCTGCAGCTCGTCCATCGCCGCGACGAGCTTCTTGATCTCGCCGTGGGCGATGTCGAGCGCGTCGAGGATCTCCTGCTCGGTGACGCCGTCGGCGCCCGCCTCGACCATCAGGATCGCCTCGTCGGTGCCGGCGACGATCAGGTCGAGCTCGAGCTCTTCCATCCGCTCCTCCGGCGGGTTGACGACGAAGTCGCCGTCGAGCTTGCCGATCCGCACCGCGCCGACGTGGGCGGCGACGGGAATCGGCGAGATCGCCAGCGCCGCCGAGGCGCCGTTCATCGCGAGGATGTCGTAGGGGTGGACGTGATCCACCGAGAGCGGGGTCGCGACGAGCTGGGTCTCGTAGTGCCAGCCCTTCGGGAAGAGCGGCCGGATCGGCCGGTCGATCATCCGACAGGTAAGGGTCGCCTTGTCGCTCGATTTGCCCTCGCGCCGGAAGAACGAGCCGGGGATTTTGCCCGCGGCGTACATGCGCTCCTCGATATCGACGGTGAGGGGAAGGAAGTCTACGTCGCGGAGGCTGCCCATCGTCGCGGTGCAGAGGACGATCGTGTCCCCCGACTGCACGACAACGGCGCCGCCCGCCTGCCTGGCCAGCTTGCCCGTCTCGAATGAGATCTGATCCTCGCCGATCTCCGCCGAAACCCGGCTTACGTCAAACATGCTCATCTGTTGTCCTACCTCCGGCCACCCGGATGGTGGCCATCTGCTTTCAGAACTCGCGTTCTCTTTCGCGCTGGAGACTACAGGGCGGTCCGCGCTAGCGGCGCAGGCCCAGGTCCGCGACCAGAGCGCGGTAGCGCTCGAGGTCGGTGCGCTCGAGGTAGCGGAGCATGCGGCGGCGCTTGCCGACGAGCATCAGCAGGCCGCGGCGCGAGTGGTGGTCTTTGGCGTGCGAGCGCAGGTGCTCGGTGAGCTCGTTGATCCGCTCGGTGAGCAGCGCGACCTGGACCTCGGCCGAGCCGGTGTCCTGCTCGGCGCGGCCGTACTTGCCGATCAGCTCGGTCTTCTTCTCCTTGGCGAGGCTCATCCGTCGGTGAAGCTAGCACAGACACGCCTCGCGTCCTCGACGTCGATCCGCATCTGGGCGATCAGCTCCTCGACGCTCGCGAAGCGCCTCTCGCCGCGCAGCCGCTCGACGAAGGCGACGCGCAGCGTGCGCCCGTAGAGGTCTTCGTCGCGATCGATCAGGTAGGTCTCGATCAGCACCCCGCGGCCGCTGTCGAAGGTCGGCCTGACGCCGACGTTGACGGCGGCGGGAACGCCGTCGGCGAAGGCGGCGAAGACGCCGTGCCCGGGGTAGGCGAGGCGGTCGTCGGGGACGATGTTGGCGGTCGGGAAGCCGAGCTCGCGGCCGCGCTGGTCGCCCTCGACGACGGTCCCCTCGACCATGAACGGGGCGCCGAGGCAGCGCCGCGCGGCGGCCATCTCGCCGGCCGCGATCAGCGCCCGGATCCGGGTCGAGGAGACCGTCTCGCCGCCGACCTCGACCAGTGGCACGACGCGCGTCTCGAACTCCGCCCGCGCGCTCAGCATCGCCGCGTCGCCCTTCGCCTTGGCGCCGAAGCGGAAGTTCTCGCCGACCGAGACCTGCTCGGCGCCCAGCCGCTCGATCAGCACGTGCTCGACGAAGTCCTCGGCGGAGCGTTCGGCGAACTCGCGGTCGAAGGGGATGACGACGAGCTCGCGCACGCCGAGGCCCTCGATCACGTCGCGCTTGACCCCGAAGGGCATGATCAGCTTCGGCAGCGCCGCCGGGTGGATCACCTCGAGCGGGTGCGGGTTGAAGGTGAGCACGGTGTCGGCGCCCTCGATCACCGCCCGGTGGCCGCGGTGGACCCCGTCGAAGGTGCCGATCGCGACCTTGCGCGGCCGCGGCGCCGCCTCGGGCAGTCTGGTCACCTCGATGTTGGCCATCAGCGCATCGCCTCGGCCGCGGCGGGGATCAGCTCGCCGACCCGCTCGGCCGAGACCTCCTCGCCGGCATCCTCGACCCGGAAGGGGCCGATCGCGGTGCGGCGCAGCTCGGCGCAGTAGGCGTCGCCGAGGGTCTCGATCAGGGTGCGGACGTAGGTGCCGGTGGAGCACTCGATCTCGTAGCGGGCGAGGTCCGCCTCGCGGCCGAGCAGCTCGGCACGGTGGATCTCGACGTCGCGCGGCGGCGTGGTCACCGTTTCGCCGCGCTGCGCCTTGCGGTAGAGCCGCTCGCCGCCGACCCGGACCGAGGAGGTCATCGGCACCCGCTGGCGGACCGTGCCGGTCGGCAGCTCGAGGCTCGCCGGCATCCGCCCGGTCTCGGTCAGCTCGCCGTCGGGGTCGCCGCTGCTCGAGCGCCAGCCGAGCCGGGCCGTCGCCAGGTAGGTCTTCGGCAGCTCGGTGAGGAATCGCTGCAGCCGGGTCGCGCCGTCGAGCAGGACCAGCAGCAGGCCGGTCGCGAAGGGGTCGAGGGTGCCGGCGTGCCCCGCCTTGCAGCCGCGCTCGCGCCGCACCGCCTGGACCAGGTCGTGCGAGCTGATCCCCGCCGGCTTGTCGCAGAGCAGAACCGTCAAGAGAGCTGGGCGGTGACCTCGCCGCAGAGAAATTTCACCAGCTCGTCCGGCTCGAGGTCGGTGGAGAAGCCGGCGGCGCGCTTGTGGCCGCCGCCGCCGGTGGCCCGGGCGATCGCCGAGACGTCGATCCCGCCGTCGCTGGAGCGCAGGCTGACCTTGCGGGCGGCGCGGCCGCGGTCGCCGAGGTCGCGGATCAGGGCGGCGACCTTGGCGCCCTCGACCGAGCGCAGGTGGTCGATGATCCCCTCGGTCATCTCCTCGCCGGCGCCGCTCGCCTCGTAGTCGGCGGCGGTGACGTAGGCGAGGACGAGCAGGCCGTCGCAGTGGTGCTGGAGCCCGTCGAGGGCGCGCGAGAGCAGGCGCAGCTTCTCCAGCGGCACGTGCTCGTAGAGGCGGCGGTAGGTCTCGTCGACGTCGACCCCGGCTTCGATCAGGTCGGCGGCGATCCGGTGGGTGCGCGCGTTGGTGTTCTCGTACATGAACTTGCCGGTGTCGGTGATCAGCCCGACGTAGAGCGCCGTCGCCATCTCGGCGGTGATCCGCGCGCCGAGCAGGATCGCCAGCTCGTAGACGATCTCGGCGGTGCAGGAGGCGTCGACCTCGACCAGGTTGACGTCGCCGAACCCGGTGTTGTCGTGGTGGTGGTCGATGTTGATCGTGAAGAGGCCCTCGGCGGCGAGGAAGTCGACCGGCATGCGGTCGATGTTGCCGCAGTCGAGGAAGATCGCGGTGCGATCCGCCATGTCGGCCGGGGCCTCGTGGAAGACCTCCTCGAGGGGCAGGAAGCGGTACTCGATCGGCAGCGGGAACTCCTTCGCGGCGAGGAACATCACCGAGTCCTTGCCGAGCTGGGTGAGCAGGCGGTGCATGCCGAGCAGCGAGCCGAGCGCGTCGCCGTCGGGGCCCTCGTGGGCGGTGAGCAGGAAGCGGTCGCGGCTGCGGATCTCGTGGGCGACGCGCTCGATCGCGGTCGCGTCGATGTCGGTGGTCTCGCTCATTTTTCCTCTTCTTCGAGCATTTTGGAGATCCTCATTCCCCGCTCGACCGTCGGGTCGTAGTGGAAGCTCAGCGTAGGGGTGCGCTTCATCCGGGTCTCGGCGGCGATCTTCGCCTGCAGGACGCCGTGCGAGGAACGCAGCCCGGTCAGCGCCTCCGCGCGCGCGTCCTTGTCGCCGAGCACGCTGACGTGCACCTTGGCGCTGCGCAGGTCTGGGCTGGTTTCGACCGAGGTCACGGTGACGAAGCCGATCCGAGGGTCGCTCAGCTCGGTGACGATCGCTGCGCCGATCACCTCGCGGAGCACCTCGTTGATGCGGCGCATGCGAGGGGTGGCCATCTTAGTGCAGCGTCTGCTCGACCTGCTTGGTCTTGTAGAACTCGAGCACGTCGCCCTCCTTGACGTCGGCGTAGCCGTCGAGCACGACGCCGCACTCCTGGCCCTGCTCGACCTCCTGGACGTTGTCTTTGAAGCGGCGCAGCGAGCCGAGCTTGCCGTCCCAGATGACCGTGCCCTCGCGGATCAGGCGGACGTTGGCGTCGCGCGCGACCCGGCCCTCGTTGACGATGCAGCCGGCGATCCGGCCGACCTTGGAGGCCTTGAAGGTCTGCTTGATCTCGGCCTCGCCGAGCGTCTCCTCGACCTCGACCGCCTCCAGCATGCCCTCCATCGCGTTGCGCAGGTCTTCGGTGATTTTGTAGATCACCGAGTAGGTGCGGACGTCGACGCCCTCGCGCTCGCCGGCCTTGCGGGCGTCGGCAAGGGGCCGCACGTTGAAGCCGATCACGATCGCGTCGGAGGCCGAGGCGAGCATCACGTCGGACTCGTTGATGCCGCCGGTCTGCGAGTGGATGATGTTGATCCCGACCTGCTCCTGGGGGACTTTGGCGATCTCGTCCTGGAGCGCCTCGAGCGAGCCGGCGACATCCGCCTTGAGCACGATGTCGAGCTCCTTGATGTCGCCTTCCTGGGCGCGTGAGAAGACCTCCTCGAGGCTGACCTTGCGCGCCTGGCGGCGGGCCAGGGCCTCGGTCTTGAGCCGGTTGCCGCGCTCCTGGGCGAGCTGGCGGGCGCGGCGGTCGTTCTCGACCGCGTGCACGTGCTCGCCGGCCTCGCAGACGCCGTCGAAGCCGAGCACCTCGACCGGCATCCCCGGCCCGGCCTCCTGCACGCGCTCGCCGGTGAAGTCGTGCATCGCCCGCACCCGCCCCCACTGCGCCCCGCCGACCAGCGAGTCGCCGACGGCGAGGGTGCCGCGCTGGACCAGGATCGTCACCACCGGGCCGCGGCCGGGGTCGAGCTGGGACTCGACCACCGTGCCCGAGGCGGGCGCGTCCTGGTTGGCGCCGAGCTCCTCCAGCTCGGAGACGAGCAGGATCATGTCGAGCAGGTTGCCGAGCCCATCGTGGGTCTTGGCCGAGACGTCGCAGTAGATCGTCTCGCCGCCCCAGTCCTCGGGCGTGAGGCCGTCGCCGGCGAGCTCGTTGCGGACCCGGTCGGGCTGGGCGCCCTCTTTGTCGATCTTGTTGACGGCGATCAGGATCGGCACGTCGGCGGCGCGGGCGTGGTCGATCGCCTCTTTGGTCTGCGGCATCACGCCGTCGTCGGCGGCGACGACGATCACGGCGATGTCGGTGACCTTGGCACCGCGGGCGCGCATCGCGGTGAAGGCGGCGTGGCCCGGGGTGTCGAGGAAGGTGATCGTCTTCTCGTCGTGGTGGACCTGGTAGGCGCCGATGTGCTGGGTGATCCCGCCCGCCTCGCCGGCGGCGACCTCGGTCTCGCGGATCGCATCGAGCAGCGAGGTCTTGCCGTGGTCGACGTGGCCCATGATCGTGACCACCGGGGGCCGGTCGACGAGGTCCTCGCCGGCGTCGTCGTACTCGGGCGCCTCCGGTTTCTCCTCGGCGGCGGTGACGATCTCGATCTTGCGGTCGTACTCGTCGGCGATCGCCTTGACCGACTCGTCGGTGAGGGTCTGGGTGAGCGTCGCCATCTCCCCCATCGTCATCAGCTTCTTGATCACCTCGGCGCTGCCCAGGCCGAGCAGCTCGGCGACCTCGCGCACGGTCGCGCCGGAGTTGACCTTGGTCGCTTCCAGCTCGGCCGGCTCCTCGCTTCTGACCGGCGGCTCCTCGAGCAGCGGCCGGCGGCGCCTGCCGCCGCGGCGGCGCGGTGGGCGCTGCGGCGGGGGTCCGCCCATCTGGTCGCGGCGCGAGGCCTGCGAATCGATCACGACACGGCGTTTTTTCGCCGCGCCGGCCGGTTTCTTCGCCGCCGGGGCGGGTTTCGGCGCGGCCTTCTCGGCGCTCGCCCCGTTGCCCGAGAGCGCCTTCAGCGCGTCGGCCTCCTCGACGCTCGAGGCCGCCGCTTTCGCCTCGACCCCGGCCTTCTGCAGCGCAGCGAGCAGGTCCTTGCTGCTCAGTCCCTGAGCTTTGGCGATTTCATGGACGCGCTTCTTAGCCACTAAGCCTGCTCAGCCTCCTCGGCGACGGGCGGCTCATCGGCGACGGGCTGCTCGGCGTCCTCGGCGTCGACTTCCGCAACGGTCTCCTCCTCGGCCTCCACCTGCGGCTCCTCGAACTCCGCTTCGGCCTTGGCGACGATCTCGCCGACCTGGCCGCCGTCGGCGCCGGGGTCGGCGAGGATCGCCACCTCGGCCTCGGCCAGCGGCGCGAGGACGACGATCTGGTTGGTTTCGAAGCGGGCCAGCGCCTGGTGGGTCGGCAGGCCGCAGTAGGAGGACTCGCCGATCGCCGCGTTGGGACAGCGGCGCCCGTTGGAGAGCACCGCGAGGCAATGGCCGTCGGAGGCCTCCTCGCCGGCGTACTCGACCTCCTCGTCGTCCTGGGCGAACTCGGTCTCGGACTTGATATCGACCCGCCAGCCGGTCAGGCGGGCCGCCAGGCGGGCGTTCTGCCCGTCGCGGCCGATCGCCAGAGAAAGCTGATCGTCGGGGACGATCACGGTCGCCTGGCGCTCGTCGTCGTCGACGATCACCTCGCGCACCCGGGCCGGCGAGAGCGCCTTGGCGACGAAGCGGGCGGGCTCGTCGTTGTGGGGGATGATGTCGATCTTCTCGCCGCGCAGCTCGGATACGACCATCCGCACCCGCGAGCCGCGCGGGCCGACGCAGGCGCCGACCGGGTCGACGCCGTCGGTATGCGAGACGACGGCGATCTTCGAGCGGTAGCCGGGCTCGCGGGCGACGCCGACGATCTCGACCAGCTTGTCGGCGATCTCCGGCACCTCGAGCTCGAAGAGGCTCTTGATCAGCTCCGGGCTGCGCCGCGAGACGACGATCGCCGGGCCTTTGGTCGAGTCGGAGACGTCGGTGATCACGGCCTTGACCCGCATCCCGTGGTCGTAGCGCTCGTTGTATACCTGCTCGGACTTGGGCAGCAGCGCCTCGACCCGCTCGCGCAGCTGGACCAGCGTGTAGCGCTTGTCCGACTGCTGGATGATCCCGGTGATCAGCTCGCCGACGCGGTCCTGGTACTCCTCGAACATCATCATCCGTTCCGCCTCGCGGATCCGCTGCAGGATCACCTGCTTGGCGGTCTGCGCGGCGATCCGGCCGAAGTCTTCGGGGGTGACGTCGCGGGTCTCGATCTGATCCTCGTAGGGGGCGATCATCTCCGGGTCGAGCTCGGGGTCCTCGGGCTCCTTCAGCTCGCCGGTTTCGGGGTCGATCTCGCGCTCTTCCTCCTCCTGGGCCTCGGCCGCTTCGGCGAGCAGCTTCTCCTCCAGCTCGGCCGGCAGGATCAGTTCGAAGACGCGGAAGTCGCCGGTCTCGTGATCGAGATCGACGCGGGCGTATTTGGCCGCACCGGGCGTTTTCTTGTAGGCCGAGAGGAGGGCGTCGGCGAGCGCGTCCATCAGCTTGTCGGCGGCGATGCCCTTCTCCTGCTCGAGCGCCTTGATTGCTTCGACGATCTCCTTGCTCACGGCTGCTCCTTACGGTATTTGGGCCCCGGCGAAGAGACCTCGAGCGCGTACTCGGCGCGAAGCGGGTTCAGGTGCCTGGTCACCCGTTCGCAGAGCGCCAGGTCGACGCCCTCGGGATGGTCGATGAAGAGGCGCAGCGATTCGGTCCCCGGCTGCTCGATCGCGACGAGGTCGAGCTCGGAATCGAGCTCTGCGAGTTGGTCTTGAATGCTGTTCTGGAGGTCTGTCATGCCTGGTTGCGGCCGAAAAAAAAGTGGGCCAGGCCCACTTCTCGTTACTGCATAGGGACAAAAAGCTTGGCGTCAGTATAGCCCGCCGCGGTTATGGGAGGGCAGGGGTGTCCCCCGTGGGAATTGATGTCGCGCGCCCCTGCGGGGCTTTGCGACTGAGTTGGAGCGCGGCTTCGCCGCGCGAAGGACAGATTGCATGTCGCCGCTTCGCGACATTCCCACGGGGGACACCCCTGCCCTCCACTCCCGACCGGCTAGTGCGCCTCGAGGTTAGGCTGGCTGGGGAGCTGGTCCACCTCGTCCAGAATCTGTTCGGCGATCAGATCCTTGGGAGCCCGATCGAGCGTGCTCTCGGTGGTGGAGCTGATCAGGGTGGCGGCGTTTTCAGCGCTGTCGAAGCCGATCTCGGGGTTGGAGATGTCGTTGAGGACTATGAGGTCGGCGCCCTTGCGGGTGAGCTTTTTGCGAGCTCTCGCTACGTCGTTGCCGTGTTCGGCGGCGAAGGCGACGATCGTTTGGCCCTTGGCCGCTTCGAGGCTGGCGAGGATGTCTTCGGTCGCCTCGAGGCGGAGGTCGAGGTCGCCGCTGCGCTCGAGCTTGCCGGTGGCCGGATCGGCGCAGCGGAAGTCAGCCGGGGCGGCCGCCATCAGCAGCAGGTGGGCCTGCGCGAACTCCGCCCGGGTCGCTTCGGCGAGCTGCTCCGTCGTCTGCACGTCGATGCGACGGGTGCCGGGGGGCTCGGGCAGGGCGATGTTGGCGGCGATCAGGGTGACGTCGGCGCCGCGGCGGGCGGCGGCGGCGGCGAGGGCGATGCCCATCCGGCCGCTGGAGCGGTTGCCGATGAAGCGGACCGGGTCGATCGGCTCGCGGGTGCCGCCGGCGGTGACCAGCACCCGCTTGCCGTCCCAGGGGCGCTCGCCGGACGGCAACACCGCTTCCAGGCGGGCGAGCAGCTCAGCGGGGTCCGGCAGACGCCCCCTGCCGTGCTCGCCGCGCGAGGCGAGGCGGCCCTCGCCGGGCTCGATCGTCTCGACGCCGCGCTCGCGCAGGGTCGCCAGGTTCGCCTGCGTCGCCGCGTCGGCGTACATCCGGTCGTTCATCGCCGGCGCGACCAGGCGCGGCGCCGTGCAGGCCAGGAAGGCGGTGGTCAGCATTGAGTCCGCGATCCCCGCCGCCAGCTTGGCGAGCGTGTTGGCCGATGCCGGCGCGACCAAGAAGGCGTCGCAGTTGGCGGCGATCTCGAGGTGGCCGATCGGGTCGTGCTCGGGACGCGGGTCGCCCGGGAAGGCGCCGCCGAGCGGGTCGGGCTCGAACTCGGAGCGCAGCACCGGGGCGCCGACGATGCCCTCGAAGGAGGCGGCGCCGACGAAGCGGCCGGCGGCCTCGGTCATCACGACGCGGACGCCGTGCCCGGCGACGGTGGCCAGCCGGGCCAGCTCAAGCGACTTGTAGGCGGCGATGCCGCCGCTGACGCCGAGCAGGATCCTTGCCATCTGTCCCCCCTTCGAGGAAGCGGTGCGGCTAGGCGCGGTACTCGTATTTGAGCTTGCCCTGGGCAAGCTCGTCAAGCGCCATCGAGAGGTAGTTGCGGTCGCCGCGGGTCTCGACCATCGGCGGCGGGTACTCCCCGAAACCGCCCTCGCCGAGGTTGTGGAAGTAGCTGTTGATCTGCCGCGCCCGCTTCGCCGCGACGACGACCGCCGCGTAGTCGGAGTCGGCGTGCTCGAGGAGCTTGTCTACGCGTGGTTTGATCATTCGGCCGCGGAGTCTAGCGGTAAGCCCAGCTCGCTACGCACGATCCCCTCCAGATCGGCCGCGGCGCGCTCCAGCTCGGCGTTGGTCACGCAGTGGGCGAACTCGCCCTGGGCGGCAAGCTCCTGCTCGGCGACCTCCAGCCTGGCGTCGATCGCGGCCGCCGAGTCGGCGCCCCGCGACTCGAGCCGCTCGCGCAGCACGCCCGGGTCGGGCGGAGCGATGAAGACCTGGATCGACTCGCGCATCGCGGCGCGCACCTGGCGCGCTCCCTGTACCTCGATCTCGAGCACGACCGAGTGGCCGCCGTCGAGCCGCTTGCGCACCTCGGAGCGCAGCGTGCCGTAGCGGTTGCCGCTGTAGGTGGCGAACTCGAGGAAGTCTTCGCGTTCGATCCGCCGGTCGAACTCCTCGGCTGTGAGGAAGTGGTAGTCGCGCCCGTCGACCTCCCCGGCGCGCGGCTCCCGCGTCGTCGCGGATACCGACAACTCCAGGTCGGGGACGCGCTCGAGCAGTTTGGCGATCAAAGTCCCCTTGCCCACGCCCGACGGGCCCGTGATTACGAATACCTTTGACATAGCGGCGAGCGAAAACCAAGCAGATCGGCCGGACGCAGGGAGCGTGGCGTGCTCTGCACGCGAGCGACCGAGGACGCCGATATGCGCCGGTTTGCAGCCGCCGCTACCGGCGCAACTGAGACACAAGCTCAGCGCGCTGCCGCTCGGAGAGGCCGCCGATCGTCTTCGAGGGCGAGATGCGGCACTGGTTGAGGACCCGGTTGGTCTTCACCCGGCCGTACTTGGGGACGGCGAGCAGCATGTCGAAGACCTTGGCGGTCATCACGTACTCGGGCGGGTCGAGCAGCAGCGTGTGGATGCTCGCCTTGCCCGCTTTGAGGTCCTTCTTCAGCTTGGCGCGGGCGGTGCGGATCCCGTTTGCCCGCTTCAGAGCGTCCATCCGCTGGTCCAGCGACCTCTCGGGGGCCGCTGCAGAGGTCTTGACTGGGGCGGGCATCTGGGCGGCGAGTATAGCCGCGGTTCGGTTGCGTGCAAGGCCACCCGGTCGCTTTTTCGCCAAATTCACCTCGACCTCGAGTCGAGGTCTAGGTTGGCGCGCGGGACGGATACCGCTCAGCAAGCTCTGCGGCAATGCGGCTTCCCGCCCGCGGGTCGCGAAAGCTCTCCGTCCCAACCGCCACCAAAGTCGCCCCGGCCGCCAGCATCTCGGCGGCGTCGGAGCCGCTGCAGACTCCCCCCATGCCGACGATCGGCACCGCGACGGCCGCCGCGACGGCGCGGACCTGCGCCACTGCGATCGGCCCGATCGCGGGGCCGGAAAGGCCGCCCGTGACAGGTCCGCCGGTCGCCTTGACCGTGTTGATCAGCGAGACCGCGTCCGCTCCCCCCTCCTCCGCCGCCACCGCAACAGCAGCCGGGTCGGCGACATTCGGCGTCAGCTTGACGATCAACGGCTTTCGCGTCAGCGGCCGCAGCGCTCCCAGCAGCGCCAGGGTCTCAGCCGGCTGCTCGCCGACGATCAACCCGGAATGCACATTGGGGCAGCTCACGTTCAGCTCGAACGCCGCGACCTCCTCACGCCCATCGAGCGCCGAGACCATCCGAGAGAAATCCTCATGCCCGGTGGCCATCACGGAGACGATCAAAGGCACCGGCAGCTCTCCGAGTTGTGGCAAGTCCTCAGCGATGAACCCGTCCAAGCCCTTATTGGGCAGCCCGATCGAGTTGATCATCCCCGCCGGCGTCTCCCAAATCCGCTGCGGCTCGTTCCCAATCCTGGGCTCCAACGTGATCGTCTTGGAGACGAATGCGGAGAACGGGAAATCCCTCAGCAGCTCGTCGCCATAGACCCTGCGGGCGGCGATCGCGTCGAACGTCCCCGACGCATTGATCACCGGATTTCGCAGTTCCATGCCACAGAAATCGATCGAGGAGAGGGTGGGGGTGTCCCCCCGCGCAGCGGCGTCCTGTTTTTCGCCCCTCCGCCTGAGCGGGAGATTGCTGACTCTCCTGGCGAAAAACCCAGCAAGCGGGGGGACACCCCCACCCTCTCCCCCTTGCTCAACCTCCGCCCCCACCACCGGCCCATCGACACAGAGCCGCATGTAGCCACCGTCGGGTTTCGGCACAGCACAGCCGTAGCAGGCGCCGTAGCCGCAGGCCATCGGCGACTCCATCGCCAGCTCGCAGGCAACCCCACGCTCGGCGCACAGAGCCGCGACCGCCGCGAGCATTTGCGGCGGCCCGCAGGCGTAGACGGCGGCGCTCTGCGCGTCGTCGCCTTCGAGCATCGCGGCGAGCAGGTCGGTGACGTAACCGTGGTGGCCGATGTGGCCGTCGTCGCTTGCCAGCCCTACCTCGCAGCAGGCGAAGAGGTCGTCGAGCCCGCCCGAGTGGGCCTCGTCGCGGAAGCCGAGCAGGACGCGGGCGGGGATGTTCTGGGCCGCGAAGCGGCGGCGCAGCAGCGCCAGCGGGGCGATGCCGATGCCGCCGCCGACGAGGATCGCGCCGGCCGCGCCCGAGGACAGCTCGCGCGGGCTCGAGAAGCTGTTGCCGAGCGGGCCGTTTACCCAGACCAGCTCGCCCTGCTGCAACTCGCAGAGCCGGTCGGTGCCCGGGCCGATCCCCTCGATCAGGAAGTCGAGCCGGATGCCGCCCGCGACCGGGCCGGTTTCGGCGACCGAGAAGGCGCGTGGCAGGAACGGCCGCCCCGCGCGCTCCTCCCAGTGGGCCTCGGTGGCGAGCATGTAGAACTGGCCCGGCTCGGGCGGCGGGCCCTCGGCATCGAGCAGGGAGAAGACGCGGTAGCCACCCGAGGCGCGGCTCTCGGTGACCTCGCAGGCGCGGCGCCCCCATGGTGCAACAGGACGTCCAGATACGGCTCCCGCCGCCCCCGGACCCGGAGCCGGATGCCTGTCCATATCTGATTCCTCAGGCATGTGGCGCAGCAGAGGAGGCGGCGCGTGTTCCGTGGATCTCCTGCAGGCTGAGGACCGCCGGCTCGCCCTGCTTCTGGGCCGCGATCGCTCGCACCGCCGCCGAGGCGCCGGTCATCGTCGTCACGCAGGGGATCCCGTGGCGGACCGCGGCTGTGCGGATCGCCTGGCCGTCGGCGCGGGCGCCGGAGCCGGTCGGGGTGTTGATCACCAGGTCGCAGCGGCGCTCGCGGATCAGGTCGACGACGTTGGGCGAGCCCTCGCCGATCTTGCTGATCCGCGTCACCGGTATCCCCATCGAGGAGATCGACTGCGCGGTGCCGCCGGTCGCGATCAGCTCGAAGCCGAGATCGTGGAAGCGCGCCGCCATCTGCGTCGCCGCCGGCTTGTCGGTGTCGGTGACGGTGATGAAGACGGCGCCCTCTGTCGGCAGCAGCACCCCGGCCGCGGCCTGCGCCTTGGCGAAGGCGGTCGGGAAGTCGGCGGCGATCCCCATCACCTCGCCGGTGCTCTTCATCTCCGGGCCGAGCACCGAGTCGACCCCGGCGAAGCGGGCGAAGGGCAGGACCGCCTCCTTGACGCTGACGTGGCCGACGGGCGGCTCGGCGAGGTCGAGTTCGGCCAGCTTCTCGCCGAGCATCAGCCGCGCCGCGACTTTCGCCAGCGGCGTCCCCGTCGCCTTGGAGACGAACGGGACGGTGCGCGAGGCGCGCGGGTTAGCCTCGATCACGTAGAGGCGGCCGCCGGCGATCCCGTACTGGATGTTGATCAGGCCGATCACGCCCAGCTCCAGCGCGATCCGCTCGGTCGTCGCGCGGATCTCCTCGAGCATCTCCTCGCCAATGCTCATCGGCGGGATCACGCAGGCGGAGTCGCCGGAGTGCACGCCGGCTTCCTCGACGTGCTGCATGATCCCGGCGACGTGGACCTCGTCGCCGTCGGCGAGCGCGTCGACATCGATCTCGATCGCGTTCTCGAGGAAGCGGTCGAGCAGCAGCGGGTGCTCCTGGTCGGCCTTGACGTGGGCGTCCAGGTAGGCGCCCAGGTTCTCGGTCGAGTAGCAGATCTCCATCGCCCGGCCGCCGAGCACGTAGGAGGGCCGGACCAGCAGCGGGAAGCCGACCTCTTCGGCGATCACGCTCGCCTCTTCGGCCGAGAGCGCCGTGCCGTAGGGCGGGTGCTCGATGCCGAGCCGGCGCAGCAGCGCGCCGAAGCGGCCGCGGTCCTCGGCGAGGTCGATCGCGTCGACCGGGGTGCCGAGCAGCGGCACACCGGCTTCCTCGAGAGCGCGGGCCAGCTTCAGCGGCGTCTGGCCGCCGAACTGGACGATCACGCCCTCGGGCCGCTCCTGCTCGCAGACGGCGAGCACGTCCTCGATCGTCAGCGGCTCGAAGTAGAGCCGGTCGGAGGTGTCGTAGTCGGTCGAGACGGTCTCCGGGTTGCAGTTGACCATCACCGCGTCGCGGCCGAGCTCTCGCGCGGTCATCGCCGCGTGCACGCAGCAGTAGTCGAACTCGATCCCCTGGCCGATCCGGTTCGGCCCGGCGCCGAGGATGACGACCGAGCGGTTCTCGCCGCGGCGCACCTCGGAGGCGGCGCCGGGGCGCTCGTAAGCCGAGTAGTAGTAGGGGGTCGCCGCCTCGAACTCGGCGGCGCAGGTGTCGACCGCCTTGTAGGTGCGGACGAGGCCCTTGTTGCCCTCGCCATCGCTCGCCAGGGCTTGCAGCTCGCGCAGGAACCAGCGGTCGACCAGGCAGCGCTCGTGCACCGCCTCGACCCCGAGCCCGCGGCGGAAGGCCTCGAGGATCAGGTCGAAGCGCTCGGCGCAGGGCATTGCGATCGCCTCGAGCAGCGCCTCCTCGCCGGCCGGCGGCTCGGCCGGCGTGTCGAGCTCGCGCGAGCGCATCGCCTTGGCGAAGGATTCGCGGAAGGTGCGGCCGATCGACATCACCTCGCCGACGCTCTGCATGTGGGTCGAGAGCCGCCCCTCGGCGCCGGGGAACTTCTCGAAGGCGAAGCGGGGGATCTTCGTCACCACGTAGTCGATCGTCGGCTCGAAGCAGGCCGGCGTGGCGCGGGTGATGTCGTTGGGGATCTCCTCGAGGGCGTAGCCGACGGCCAGTTTCGCCGCCATCTTTGCGATCGGGAAGCCGGTCGCCTTCGAGGCCAGCGCCGAGGAGCGCGAGACGCGCGGGTTCATCTCGATCACGACGATGCGGCCGCTCTCCGGGTCGACCGCGAACTGGACGTTGGAGCCGCCGGTCTCGACGCCGACGGCGCGGATCACGCGGATCGCCTGGTCGCGCAGCTCCTGGTAGAGCCGGTCGGTCAGCGTCTGCGCCGGCGCGACGGTGACCGAGTCGCCGGTGTGGACGCCCATCGGGTCGATGTTCTCGATCGAGCAGATGATCACGACGTTGTCGTTGTGGTCGCGCATCACCTCGAGCTCGAACTCGCCCCAGCCGATCACGGACTCCTCGACCAGGACCTGGTTGATCGGGCTGGCGGCGAGACCCTCGGAGACGACCTGGAGCAGCTCGGTCGCGCTCCCCCCCACGCCGCCGCCCTGGCCGCCGAGGGTGAAGGCCGGGCGGACGATCGCCGGCAGGGCGATGCTGCCGTCGGCGAGCCCGGCCTCGACCTCGGCGACGCTGCCGACCGTCCTCGACCAGGGGATCCCGAGGCCGGCCTCGTTCATCGTCAGGCGGAACTCCTCGCGGTCCTCGGCGCGGCGGATCGCGGCCTCGTCGGCGCCGATCAGCTCGACCCCGAAGCGCTCCAGGGTGCCGTCCTCGTGCAGCGCCATCGCCAGGTTGAGCGCCGTCTGCCCGCCGAGGGTCGGCAGCAGGGCGTCGGGGCGCTCCTTCTCGATGATCTTCGCCACCGGGCCGGGCAGCAGCGGCTCGACGTAGGTCGCGCTGGCGAACTCGGGGTCGGTCATGATCGTCGCCGGGTTGGAGTTGACCAGGACGACCTCGTATCCCTCCTCGAGCAGGACCTTGCAGGCCTGCACCCCGGAGTAGTCGAACTCGGCCGCCTGGCCGATCACGATCGGCCCGGAGCCGATCAGGAGGATCTTCTCGATGTCGGTGCGCTTAGGCATGGGCGAGCTCCAGGAAGGAATCGAAGAGATGGCGGGCGTCGTGCGGGCCGGGGCCGGCCTCGGGGTGGTACTGGACGGTCGCCGCGGCGACGTCCTTGAGGACCAGGCCCTCGACCGTGCGGTCGTAGAGGTTGAGGTGGGACAGCTCGGCGACGCCGAAGTCGGTCTCCCAGCGGACCGGCTCATCGGCCTCGATGCGCGGCTCGCCGCCCGGCCCCTGGACCGCGAAGCTGTGGTTCTGCGCGGTGATCTCGATCCGCCCGCTTGCCAGCTCCTTGACCGGGTGGTTGGCGCCGCGGTGGCCGAAGGGCAGCTTGAAGGTCTCCAGCCCGACCGCCCGGCAGAGCAGCTGGTGGCCGAGGCAGATGCCGAAGATCGGCTTCCGCCCGACCAGCTCGCGGACGGTCTCGACCACGTAGCCGAGCGCGCCGGGGTCGCCGGGGCCGTTGGCGAGGAAGACCACGTCCGGGTCCTCGGCGAGCACCTGCTCGGCCGAGGACGTGCAGGGCAGCAGCGTGAGGCGGCAGCCGCGGGCGCGCAGCTCGCGGACGATGTTGAGCTTGATCCCGGTGTCGATCCCGACCACGTGCGGGCCGTCGCCCGCGAAGCGGACCGGCTCCGGCGGGGTGACGGTGCGGGCCAGGTCGGCGCCCGCCATGCCGGGCTCGGCGGCGACCCGTTCGCGCGCCTCGGGCTCGGGCAGCGCAGCCGAGAAGATGCCGCCGCGCATCGCGCCGCGCTCGCGGATGTGGCGGACCAGGGCGCGGGTGTCGACGCCGCCGATCCCCGGCACGCCGCAGTCGGCGAGCCAGTCGAGCCAGCCGCCCTCGGCGGTGGCGACGTCCTCGCCGTTCTTGGGGTCACGCATGACCACGCCGCGGGCGTGGATCCGGTCGGACTCCATCGCCTCGGCGGAGACGCCGTAGTTGCCGATCAGCGGGTAGGTGAAGACGATGATCTGGCCCGCGTAGGAGGGATCGGTGACCGACTCCTGGTAGCCGGTCATCGCCGTGTTGAAGACGACCTCGCCGCTGACCTCGCCGGCGTGCCCGCAGAGCTCGCCGTCGAAGCGGGCGCCGTCCTCGAGCAGGATGTAGCCGCTCACGTTGCGACTCCCAGCGAGAAGCTGCGCAGCCGGTAGGCGACCTGGCCGCCGGCGAGCGTCATCAGCACCCGCCCGGTCAGTTTGCGCCCGGCGCACCAGGAGTTCTGCGAGCGGCTCTCGTAGCCCTCCTCGCCGACCGTCCACTCGGCGCTCAGGTCGCAGAGGGCGACGTTGGCCTCGCTGCCGGGCGCCAGGCTGGGCCGCTCGAGCTCGAACGGCGCGGCGCCGCCCGCCAGCCGCTCGACCAGGGGGCCGAGCTCGATCGTGCCCGGCAGGACGAGCTCGGTGTGCAGGGCGGCGAAGGCCGTCTCCAGCCCGGTCACCCCCATCGCCGCCTGCTCGAAGGGGACCTCCTTTTCCTCCGCCGCGTGCGGCGCGTGGTCGGTGGCGACGCACTCGATCGTGCCCTCGCGCAGCCCCTCGATCAGCGCCTGGCGGTCGGCCTCGGAGCGCAGCGGCGGGTTCATCTTGTGGCGGCGCGGGTCGAGGCCGCGGACCTCCTCGTCGGTGAGGCAGAGGTGGTGCGGGCTGGCCTCGGCGCTGATCCGCACTCCGGCGGCCTTGGCGGCGCGCACCGCCTCGACCGACTCGGCGGCGGAGAGGTGCTGGACGTGGATCCGGCCCCCCTCGTAGGCGGCCAGCGCCGCGTCGCGGGCGATCATCGTCGACTCCGAGACCGAGGGGATCCCGGCCAGGCCGAGCGCGGCCGAGACCGGGCCCTCGTGCATGACCCCGTCGCCGGAAAGCTCCGGGTCCTCCTCGTGCAGGGCGATCGTGCCGCCGCAGAGCCGCTGGTACTGGAGCGCCCGGCGCAGGACCCGGGCGCTGCGGACCGGCAGCCCGTCGTCGCTGAAGCCGGCGGCGCCAGCGGCGCGGATCGCGCCCATCTCGGTCAGCTCCTCGCCGGCCATGCCGCGGGTCAGCGTGGCGAGGAAACCGACCGGGACGCAGGCGGCGGCGCGGGCGGCCTCGCGCAAGGACTCGACGTCGGCGGGCGTGCCGACCGGCGGATCGGTGTTGGCCATCGCGAGGACGCCGCAGTAGCCGCCCGCGGCGGCGGCGCGAGTGCCCGTCTCGAGGTCCTCCTTGTGCTCCTGGCCGGGGGTGCGCAGGTGGACGTGCGGGTCGAAGAAGGCCGGGAAGGCGTGCAGGCCCCCGGCGTCGACCTCCTCCAGCCCGTCGAGCTCGGCGCCGGGCGCGGCCAGCTCGGCGATATGTCCGTCGCGGACGACGACGTCGTGGACGCCGTCGATCCCGGCGACCGGGTCGAGCACGGTGGCGTTGCGCAGGACCAGGTCGGCGCCCTCGCCAGGGCGCATGTCGAGCGCCTCCGCGAGGCTCACGCCGGCTGTCCGATCGGGGTCGGGCGCTGGGCGGGCTCGCCCGGCGTCGCGAGCGGCCGCTCCGGGCCGGCGGCGAGCAGCTCGTAGAGGATCGCCATCCGCACGATCAGGCCGGAGGCGACCTGCTCGGTCATCAGCGACTGCGGCGAGTCGATCACCTCGCCGGAGAGCTCGACGCCGCGGTTGACCGGCCCGGGATGCATCAGCAGCTGGCGCGGGCCGAGCCGCCGCGAGTCGATCTGGAAATGGGCCGCGTACTCGCGCAGCGAGGGCACGAAGCTCTCCCGCATGCGCTCCTGCTGGAGGCGCAGCGCGTAGACGACGTCGGCCTCCTCGAGCCGGTCCAGCGAGTGGGTCACCGCGCAGCCGAGCTGCTCGATCCCGCGCGGGATCAGCGCCGGCGGGCCGCAGAGCGTCACCTCGGCGCCCATCGCCTGGAACGCGATCAGGTTGGAACGGGCGACGCGGCTGTGCAGCACGTCGCCGACGATCCAGATCCGCCTGCCCTCGAGCGAGTCGAGGCGGCGGCGCAGGGTGAAGAGGTCGAGCAGCGCCTGGCTGGGGTGCTCGTGCTTGCCGTCGCCTGCGTTGACGACGGCCGCCTCGCTCCAGCCGGCGACGAGCTGTGCGGCGCCGGCGTAGGGGTGGCGGATCACGATCGCCGCCGGGTCGTAGGCGGAGAGGGTCGCGCATGTGTCCTTCAGCGACTCGCCCTTGTCGACCGAGGAGCCGGCCGCCTTGAGCGAGATCAGGTCGGCGGAGAGCCGCTTCGCGGCGAGCTCGAAGGAGGCGCTGGTGCGGGTGCTCGACTCGTAGAAGAGGCTGACGACCGTGCGCCCGCGCAGCGTCGGCACCTTCTTGATGTCGCGGCGGCCGACCTCGGCGAAGCTCTCGGCGCGGTCGAGGATCGCCTCGATCCCCTCGCGGTCGAGATCCTCGATCGCCAGCAGGTGCCTCATGCCGCCACCTCGGTCCGCTCGGAGATCGTCACCTGGTCGAGTTCGTCGGTCTCCTCGAGCCGCACGTTGACCCGCTGCGCGCGCGCGGTCGGCAGGTTCTTGCCGACGTAGTCGGGGCGGATAGGCAGCTCGCGGTGGCCGCGGTCGCAGAGCACCGCGAGCTGCACCTGCTGGGGGCGGCCGTAGTCGAGCAGGGCATCGATCGCGGCGCGCACGGTGCGGCCGGTGAAGAGCACGTCGTCGACGAGGACGACGCTGCGGCCGGTGAGGTCGAAGTCGATGTGGGAGGCGTGGACGACCGGCTGGGTGGCCGGCGACTGGGCGCCGACGTCGTCGCGGTAGAAGGAGATGTCGAGGTCGCCGATCGGCGTCTCGGCCTCGGTCAACTCGCCGACCAGGGCGTGCAGGCGGCGGGCGATCACGGCGCCGCGGGTGTGGATGCCGACGATCGCGAGACGCTCGGGCTCGGGGTTGGCCTCGGCTATCTCGTGGGCGATCCGCCGCAGCGTCCGCCTTAGGTCGTCGTGCTCGAGCACGACCTTCTCGCTCACTCTTTGCTCCTTCCTGGCCTCGCGGGACCGGGTTAAAGGACGGCGCTCAGAGTAGCAGTAGGTGGGGACGACCGGGGACGCTCCCGGAGGTGCCTAAATCCCGCCTTCGGCGGGATTAATTTTCTGCCGCTTCGCGGCGAGAATCACTCCGCGGTGCCGGGGGGAGGCACTCCGGGAGCGTCCCCGGCCGTCCTTCCAGCTTCCAAAGTTGACCCGACCCCGTCCCCCATGGGAGCCTGGTCCCGTGAAGCGGGCGGTGCAAGACGTGATCTCGGCGCATGAAGCTGCCGGTGCTCGGTTCGAGGCCGGTGGTGTGGGCAGCTTTGTGCTTGATCGGGGTAATGGGGATCCAGTGGTGTGTTTGCATGGGGTTCCGGTCAGCTCGTTTCTGTACCGGAAGGTGGTGCCTGAGCTCGCCCAGCGTGGACTTCGCGGGGTTGCGTTTGACTTTCCCGGGCTGGGGCTGGCCGAGCGGCCCGGGGACTTCGACTACAGCTGGTCCGGGTTGGCGCGCTGGACCGGGGCGGCGATCGAGGCGCTGGGGATCGAGCGCTGTCACCTGGTCGTGCACGACATCGGCGGGCCGGTCGGGTTCGAGTGGGCGATCCGTAACCCCGGCCGGGTGCTCTCGCTGACCGCGCTGAACACCCTGGTCGACGCGGCGTCGTTCCACCGGCCGTGGCCGATGCACCCGTTTTCGATCCGCGGGGTCGGCGAGGTTTGGCTGCGCAGCATGATGCGGGTGCCGTTCAGGCAGATCTACTACCTGGTCGGGATCGGCGACCGCTCTGCCGTGCCCACGGTGGAGGTCGATACCCACCACGCCCTGCTCAAGCGCGTCGATCACGGCCGCGCCTTCCTCAAGATCATGCGCGGCTTCGAGCTGAGCGAGGCGAAGGAGCGGTTCTTCTTCGCGGGCCTCGCCGAGCGGCCCTACCCGGCGCAGGTGATCTGGGGCGAGAGGGACACGATGCTCGGCGCAAGGCGTCGTGCGGAGGTTCAGCGGGCGCTCGGCGTGGAGCACCCAACCCTGCTGCCGGCCAAGCACTTCCTCCAAGAGGACCAGGCCCCCGCTGTAGCGGCCGCGGTCGCCGCGGTCGCCGCCCGCTGAGCGGCTACTCGACCGGCTGTGGCTCGGGGCGTTCGCGGGCGCCGTTGGCGATCAGCTCGGGGGCGCCGCGCTCGGGGAAGGGGATCTCGATCAGGTCGAAGTCGCGCGGGGCGAGGGTCGGCTCGAAGACCTCGCGCGCCTCGTCGAGGATCTTGCCGACGTGGTAGCGGGAGGAGATGTGGACGAGGGCGAGCAGCTTGACCTCGGCCTCGCGGCCGACGGCCGCGGCCTGGCCGACGGTCGAGTGGCCGGTGTCGGCCGCACGCTGCGCCTCCTCCTCGGAGAAGCTGGCGTCGTGGACGAGCAGCTCCGCCCCACGCGCCGCCTCGACCGTGGCCCGGCAGGGAGCCGTGTCGCCGGTGATGACGACGGTGCGGCCGGGGCGCGACTCGCCGACCACCTCGCCGGGCTCGACCGTGCCGGCGGCGCCCGGAACGCTCTCACCGCGCTGCAGGGCGGCGAAGTCGGGGCCTTCCTCGACGCCGAGGCGTTTCGCCGCCTCGAGGTCAAACCGTCCGGGCCGCTCGGCCTCGACCAGCGAGTAGCCGATCGCCCGCACGCTGTGCTCGACGTCGAAGGCGCGCACCTCCGCGCCGTCGCAGGGAATCGCCTCGCCGGGGTCCAGTTCGACCAGGTCGATCTTGTAGCCGACCCGGCCGATCACCCTGCCGAGGCTCTTGATCAGGTCGCGCAGACCGCGCGGCCCGTAGATCGTCAAGGGCCGCTCGCGCTCGGTCAGGTCGTAGGTCTTCAGCAGGCCCGGCAGGCCGAGGATGTGGTCGGCGTGGAAGTGGGTGAAGTGGATCGCGTCGACCTGAACCAGCCCCAGCGAGCGCTGCATCTGCCGCTGCGTGCCCTCGCCGCAGTCGAACAGCAGCCGTTCGCCGCCACGCGTGACGAGCAGGCTCGCGGTGTTGCGCCGCGCCGAGGGCACGGCGCCACCCGTGCCAAGAAAGGCGACCGAGAGGTCCATAGCCCGCGAGCCTACGCGACGCTCAGCGCAGGTTCATCGCGAACGGCCGCGGGCTGCACGATCTTGCGCAACAAGTCGAGGCTCCACCGGTCGATCTCGAAGTCAACTGCCTCACGGACTCGCCGCCGCTGGTTATTCCGCGTCGGCTCCAACCGTAGCCGCCCCTCGAACCTCGCCACGGATTCGATCGGAACGAGATACACCGACCCATCTGGCGGAAAGTAAACGCCAAAGATGTCCGCAAGACCAACATACGACTGAGGGCCGCGCCCGTGGTCGGTGCTGGCGCTATTGAAGACAACGCATCCCTGTCGCGGCCAGGCGGTCTTGCACTGGACTCTGAGAAACGCTCCCTCCCCGAGATGAACAGCAAGATCGTAGGGCTGACCCTCTCCAAAGGGCACGAGAACATGGAGGCCGCGGCGCACAAGTGCTGCCAGGACCATCGCCTCTCCCTCATTGCCGCTCCCCGCCCGATCCATCTTGCAACCTTATGTACTCGGTCGGACAGAACATATGTTCGGCTACCATCCAGCTGACACCCAGCGACTAAGCTCCCACAATGAGCGCCCGTAGCTCAGCTGGATAGAGCGATCGCCTCCGGAGCGATAGGCCACAGGTTCGAATCCTGTCGGGCGCGTTACACAAGTTCCCGGTACTCAGCGAGCCTGCTTCCGTGGGGCAGGACCTGGTCGAGGTGCTGGATGGGATCGACCTCTCGGTACCAGCCCGGCTCGTCAAGGTCTTTTAGGAGATGTTCGTAGACGAACACGCGGCCGTCTCTCGCTAGGTGGATATAGCCCCTGGTCCACCAGTGCTTGAAGGCGGTCAAGCGCTGTCCATTCTCCAACTCGACGTCGAACATCAGCATGAAGTCCTCCGCCTGCTTACCCGCAAGCTCAACCAGGGGCTTCCAGTTCAGCGGGTGCGGCGGCTCGACCATCTCTCCTCTGAGGCGCTTCTTGGATCGGTTCATGCTCCAACCGTGCAAGACCGGATGTAACGAATCAAGACCTCAGAGTGCCAAGTCCGCACCGACTTTGAAGAAATTCGCCACGGTGCCAGCCCGCCCGCGACTCAGGCGGTGCTCAGACCCGGGAGGAGACTAGGAGGTGACGACGGCGCGGCCACGGAGCGCAGTCGTGTCTAATACCGCGCCGTGGGCTCGATCACGGACACTCGCCCGCCGCGGGGGGCGGTCATCGTCGTCGTCATCGGATTGATCGCGACGCTGGCCGCGGCGCTGCTGGCGACCGACTCGGTCGGGGGCTCGTCGGTCAAGCTCGAGTGGGCGGCGCGGACGCCGTTGCCCGACTCGCGGGCGGCGGCAATCCCGGGCGGCGGCTCGATGCGGCTCGGCGAGGCCGGCCTGCGCGCGACCGAAGACAACGTCGAGGGCGAAAAGGTCTACCGCGCCACCGCGGTGCTGACGATCGAGGCCGGTTCGGCCGTCGGGCAGGCGCGGGTGCGCTGCCGGATGCGCGGCGGGCCCCGCGCCGAGCTCGGTCGCACCGTCAACAGCCGCGGCGCCTTCCCGCGCTCCAGCGGCGAGTACAACCTGACCAAGCAGGAGGTGCCGGGCAGCGTCGGCGTCAAGTTCCACTCGCGGGGCGCCGAATACGCCTCGCTCGAGCTCGAGGACGCGTTCGAGACCTTCACCGACCTGCCCGGCGTGGTCGTCAGCTGGGACACCTTCAAGCCGAGGTCGATGCAGTGGCAGTGGGGCCTCCCCGAGGGCCGCCCGGCGGAGCCGCTGCGGCTCGGCTTCGCATCCTTCTGGCGCGGCACGGGCAGGCCGGCGGCGACGATCTCCTGCACGCTGGAGAACAACGACGGCGCCGCGACCGTGCGTACCGCCGGGTCGTTCTAGAAGACCGGCCCTCTACGGCGCGACCAGCAGCTCGGGGCCCTCGCTGCCCTTGCCGACCTTGTTCAGCTTCGGGTTGGCCGGTGCGCCGGCCATTCGCGCGGCGGGCAGCGGGCCGCACATCGCGATCGCGTCCTCGGCGGCCAGGTTGGGTCGTAGCCAGGCCGCCTCGGCCTCGGCGCTGGGCAGGATCGCCGGCATCCTGTCGTGGACCTTGGCGACGACCTCGTTCGGCGTCGTGGTGACGATCGTGCAGCTGTAGAGCCAGCCGTCCTCGAAGCCGCGATCCTCCTCGTCCCCCCACTCCTTGCGCGTGCAGATCCCGGCGAAGGCGAAGGGCTCGCCGCCGTCGACCGTGAAGCGCCAGGGCTGGCGCGGCTGCTTCGGGTCCTCGGCCACCATCCACTCGTAGAAGCCGTCGGCGACGATCAGGCAGCGGTGGCGGAACTTGCCGACGAGCGGCGAGTAGGCCCGGCTCGAGTCGAGGTTCTCGGCTTTGGCGTTGATCATCCGGTAGCCGACCTTGAGGTCCTTGGCCCAGCGCGGCACCAGCCCCCAGCGCATCAGCCGCGCCTCGCGTTCGCCGGCCGCCGCCTCCTCCGGATCCGGCGCGGAACGCACCGTCAGCACCTCCTGGGTCGGCGCAACGTTGAAGCGGCCGAGGCCTTTCTCATTGCGCTCCAGCGACCGTTCCAGCTCAACCTGAAAGCGGTCGGCGATCGTCTTCGTGTCCTTGGCCGTGACCGTGAAGCGCCCGCACATGACTAGGCGGAGACCTTCGCGGGCCGGGCCTCGGGGTGCCCCTGGTACCACTCGAGCGTGCGACGCAGGCCGTCCTCGAGCCCGACCTCGGGGCGCCAGCCGGTCAGCTCGCGCAGCTTGGTCGAGTCGACGAACTGGCGGTCGATCTCGCCGTCGGGGTTGCCGCTGCCCTGGAAGTCGGGCTCGACTCCCCCGCCGGACATGGCGGCGATCAGCTCGACCACCTCGCGCACCGAGTGGGGCCGCTCGCCGCCGGCGTTGAAGGCCTCGCCGGCGGCGCCGTCGTCGAGCGCCGCGGCGATCGCCAGGTAGGCGGCGACGGCGTCGTCGACGTGCAGGAAGTCGCGCTCGGGGCTGCCGTCGGAGCGGATCGCCGGGGCGCGGCCGTCGAGCACGGCGACGACCGTCTCCGGGATCAGCCGCGAGAAGTTGAGGTCGCCGCCGCCGTAGATGTTGGCGAAGCGGGTCACCGCCAGGGGCAGGCCGTAGGCGTTGGCGTAGCTGCGCGCGATCGTGTCCGCGGCGGCCTTGCTGGCGTCGTAGGGGTAGGCGGCGCGCAGCGGGAAGTCCTCGCGGTAGGGCAGCTCCGGGCTCGACCCGTAGGCCTTGTCGGAGGAGGCGAAGACGACCCGACCGACCGCGTGGGCGCGACAGGCCTCGAAGACGTTCCAGGCGCCGCGCACGTTGGTCTCGAACGTCTCCAGCGGCGATTCGCGGGCGACCCCGACGATCGTCTGCGCGGCCAGGTGGTAGACGGAATCGGTGCCCGCTACCGCCGCCTCGACCGCCGCGGCGTCGCGCAGATCGGCCTCGACCAGCTCGACCTCGTCGCGGATCCCCAGCAGGTCGAGCCCGGAGAGCCGCTCGCCGCCGACATCGGCGAGGCGCGGCGCCGGCCGGTCGAGCACCCGCACCTCCTCGCCCCGCTCCAACAGCGCCCGCGCCAGGTGCGAGCCGACGAAGCCGTGGGCGCCGCTGACCAGAGCTCTTACCACGGCGCCTTTCCGGCTTCCCAGAGATCGTTGAGGGCCACGGCGTCCTTGTAGGTGTCCATGCAGTCCCAGAACCCGCTGTGGCGATAAGCGGAGAGCTGGCCGTCGTCGGCGAGACGCGTCAGCGGCTCGCGCTCGAGCACGCTTTCCCGATCCAGATAGCGCAGCACGCCGGGCTCAAGGACGAAGAAGCCGCCGTTGATCCAGTGCTCGCTGCGCGGCTTCTCGATGAACCCCTCTACCCGGCCGTCGCCGTCGAGCTCAGCTACTCCCCACTGCAGGTGGGGCCGCACAACGGTCATCGTCGCAAGACGCCCCTGCTCGGTATGGAAATCGAGCAGCGCATCGAGGTCGACGTCGGCGACCCCGTCGGCGTAGGTGACGCAAAACGTGCCGTCATCCAGCCGCCCGCCCAGCGCCGCGATCCGCCCGCCCGTCGGCGTATCGACGCCGGTGTCCACACATTTGACCTCGATCCCCTCGGGCCAGGCCTCGCCGGCGACGAACTCCTCCACCGCCTCACCCAGGTAGCCAGTGGCGAGCAGGAAAGACCTAAACCCCTGGGCGATGTAGATCGAGATCACGTGCCAGAGGATCGGCCTGCCGCCGATCTCGACCAGTGCCTTCGGCACCGTCTCCGTGCGCTCGCGCAACCTGGTCCCGCGACCGCCGCAGAGGATCGCCACGGTCGGGCGCTCAGAGGTCATCCCGGCAGGGGTGGAACGTCTTGTACTTTTTTTGCGGCGTGAATCTCGGACGACCTGACCCCATCTTCAAAAAAAGTTAAGTGGAACCCCTGCCGGGATGACCTCTAACCACCCGCAACGGCCGGCAAAATCGTTACCTCGTCGCTCTCGCCGACGGCGGTATCAAGGCCCTGCTGGAAACGGATGTCCTCGCCGCTGACGTAGACGTTGACGAAGCGGCGCAGGTCGCCGTCTTGGGTGATCCGCTCGCGCAGGTCGCCGTGCGCGTCGAAGACCGCGTCGAGCACCTCGCCCACGGTCGCGCCGGCAACCTCCACCTCGGCGTCGCCTCCCGTGGCGGCGCGCAGCTGGGTCGGGATCTTCACGGTGACCGGCATCAGGCGACTACCTCCTGCTTGTCGAACGCGGACTCGAAGCTGTCGAGATCTGGGTCGATCTCGTGCATCTGGAAACTATCGCGGGTCGCGTCGAGCGTCTTCAGCCCCTCGCCGGTGATGTAGACGACGACCCGCTCGCCGGCGGCGATATCGCCGCGCTCGGCCAGCTTGGCCAGCACGCCGACCGTCACCCCGCCGGCGGTCTCGGTGAAGATCCCGGTCGTCTCCGCCAGCAGGCGGATGCCGGCGCGGATCTGCTCGTCGCTGACCGCGTCGACCGCGCCGCCGCTGCGCCGCGCCTGCTCGACCGCATACGGGCCGTCGGCGGGATCGCCGATCGCCAGGCTCTTGGCGATCGTCTCCGGCTTCTGCGGCTTGCAGACGTCCCAGCCTTCGGCGAAGGCGGTCGCGACCGGGCTGCAGCCCTGCGCCTGGGCGCCGTTGAAGACCGGCTGCTCGCCCGCGACCAGGCCCAGGTCGGTCCACTCCTGGAAGCCGCGGGCGACCTTGGTGAAGAGCGAGCCGGAGGCGATCGGGCAGACGACCCGGTCGGGCAGCTCCCAACCGAGCTGCTCGGCGGTCTCGTAGGCGAGCGTCTTCGAGCCCTCGGCGTAGTAGGGGCGCAGGTTGACGTTGACGAAGGCCCAGGGGCGCGTTTCGGCGAGCTGCGTGCAGAGCCGGTTGACGTCGTCGTAGTTGCCCCGCACGCCGACCAGGTTGGTGCCGTAGATCGCCGTGGCGAGCAGCTTCTGTTCCTCGAGGTTGGCGGGGACGAGCACGTAGGACTCGAGGTCCGCGGCGGCCGCGTGGGCGGCGACGGCGTTGGCCAGGTTGCCGGTCGAGGCGCAGGCCACGGTCTCGAAGCCGAGCTCCTTGGCCTTCGCGACGGCGACGGCGACGACCCTGTCCTTGAACGAGTGGGTCGGGTTGGCGGCGTCGTTCTTGACCCAGATCTCGGCCTCGATCCCGAGCCGCTCGGCCAGCCGGTCCGCCCGAATCAGCGGCGTCAGGCCCGGCTCGAGCGGGTCGAGCGGGCGGCCGCTGAAGGGAAGGAAGTCGGCGTAGCGCCAGATTCCCTGCGAGCCGGCCTGGATCCGCCGCTTCGCCGCGGCCGCATCCAGCCCCGAGTGGTCATAGGCGACTTCCAGCGGGCCAAAGCACTTCTCGCAGGCATAACTGGCGCCCAACTCGTAGGTGGCCCCGCACTCCTTGCACTTCAAGCTCTCGATTGACATCCGATCTTCCTCTTCCTTTTGCCTAGAAAAAAACCTCCGCCTTGTGGGGCAGAGGTCCGATCGGACGCCTTCCCCACATCTTCCAGATCCCCGAAAGAATCTGCTGGAGTTGGCACCTCCCCTCGGACCTGTGGTCCAAGGTGGTTGCCGGGGCTTCTGCGGGCCAGTCCCTCCACCCCTCTAGATGTGGCGCTTATGTACGCGAGGAAGGGTACCATCGCCGCGATGCCGAACGAGACCGTGAGCGCGAACGATGCCGAACCTGCCGAAACCACGGTTGCGACGGGCCGCGCGGCGCGACCCGCTCGCCCCGGCCGCGCCGCAGGCTGAGCAGCGGGCGCCCCGGGTCGAGCAGATCGACTCCTCCGGGCTGCGCTGGGTCAACATCGAGCGCCCCGGCGCCCTCGAGCGAAGCTGGCTGGAGGAACACTTCGACTTCCACGCGCTCGATCTCGAGGACGTCCTCTCGCGCAACCAGCGGCCGAAGATCGACGTCTACGACGAGTACCTCTTCATCGTCCTCCACTTCCCGATCTTCGACCCGGCGGCGGGCCGGCTGGGCACCGGCGAGCTCGACCTCTTCGTCGGCCCCGGCTACGTGGTGACGATCCCGAACCAGCCGCTGCAGCCGGTCGAGTACCTGTTCGAGCGCTGCCGGACCAAGGGGGAGCTGCGCGAGCAGCTCTTCTCGCGCGGCTCCGGCTACCTGCTCTACCGGCTCGTCGACGACAGCTTCGACTACTGCTTCCCGATGCTGCGCAAGATCGGCAACAAGCTCGACGCGCTCGAGGACGGCATCTTCGAGGGCCGCTCGGAGGAGGTCGTGCGCGACATCTCCAACGTCAAGCAGGAGATCATCAACTTCCGCAAGGTGATCCGCCCGCAGCGCCCCGTCCTGCGCGACCTGGAGAAGGTCAAGCAGCGCTACCTGGCGACCGACCTCGACCTCGAGATCTACTTCGACGACATCGTCGACGCCCACGAGCGGATCTGGGACATGCTGGAGAACTACAAGGAGGTGGTCGAGGCGCTGGCCGAGACCAACGAGTCGGTGATCTCCCACCGCGTCAACGACATCCTCCGCGTGCTCACCTCGATCAGCGTCATCGTCCTGCCGCTGACCCTGATCGCCAGCTTCTTCGGCATGAACGTCGGCCTGCCGGGCGGCGGCGACCCCGCTGGCGGCGCCTCGTTCAGCTTCTGGGTGATCCTCGCGCTGATGCTGGCGCTGTTCGGCGGCATGGTCGGCTACTTCCGCAAACGCGGCTGGCTGTAGCCTGCCGCCCCTGTGGCCAACTTTCGGATCTGGGCGCCCTGGCGCCTCGCCTACGTGAAGGACGCGTCCAAGGACAACGAGGAGGAGTGCATCTTCTGCGCCAAGCCGGCGGCGGATGACGACGCCGCGAACCTGATCGTCCACCGCGGCGAGAGCTGCTTCGTGATCCTCAACCTCTTCCCCTACACCAACGGCCACCTGATGGTCGCCCCCTACGGGCACATCGGCCGCATCCAGGATCTGCCCGCCGCGACGGTGGCGGAGATGATGTCGCTGGCGCAGCGGGCGATGAGCCGGCTGGAAGAGGTCTACGAGCCGCACGGCTACAACGTCGGCTTCAACCAGGGCCGCGTCGCCGGCGCCGGGGTCGAGCACCACATCCACCTGCACGTCGTCCCGCGCTGGGGCGGCGACACCAACTTCATGCCCGTGATCGCCGACACCAGGGTGATGCCGCAGACGCTCGAGCAGAGCCTCGAGGCGCTGAGAGGAGCGTTCTGAGATGACCGAAACCGCGCCGCTGGCCCCCAGCGGGATCTTCAAGGCCTACGACATCCGCGGCCTGCACGGCGAGGAGATGGACGAGACGACCGCGCTCGCCGTCGGCCGCGCCTTCGCCCGCGTGCTGGCCCGGCTGCGCGGCAAGCAGCCAGGCGAGCTGCGGGTCGGACTCGGGCGCGACATGCGGCTGACCGCGCCGGCGATGGCGGCGCAGCTGCGCGACGGCCTGATCGTCGAGGGCGCCACGGTGCTCGACGCCGGCATGGTCGCGACCGAGATACTCTACCACCTGGTCGGCTCGCGCCAGCTCGACGGCGGCGCGATGGTCACCGCCTCGCACAACCCCAAGGCCTACACCGGCGTCAAGCTGATCCGCGAGGGGGCACTGGCGCTCTCCGGCGAGGCCGGGATCGGCGACGTGCAGCGCGAGATCGAGGCCGGGCTCGGCGCGGCGCCGGGCGGCGGCCGCTTCGAGGAGGTCGACGTCTGGGACGAGTACCGGCAGCACGCCCTCTCCTTCATCGACCCCGCCGCGGTCAAGCCGCTGAAGGTGGTCGTCGACGGCGGCAACGGCATGGCCGGGCCGATGGTCGGGCCGATTCTCAGCGGGCTCGGGCTCGAGCTCGAGCAGATGTACTTCGTCCCCGACGGCGAGTTCCCCGACCACGAGCCGAACCCGCTGCTCGAGGAGAACCGCAAGCTGATCGAAGCGCGGGTGCGCGACTCCGGCGCCGACCTCGGCATCGCCTGGGACGGCGACGCCGACCGCTGCTTCTTCATCGACGGCGAGGGGGCCTTCTGCGACGGCGACTTCGTCTGCGCCCTGCTCGCCCGCGCCGCCCTCGCCAAGCACCCCGGCGCGACGATCCTCTGCGACCCGCGCTCGAGCCGCGCCGTGCCGGATCTGGTCGCCGCCGAGGGCGGCCGCTCCGACCTCTCCCGCGTCGGCCACGCCTACTTCAAGCTGCGCATGCGCGAGGAGGACGCCGTCTTCGGCGGCGAGGTCTCCGGCCACTACTACTTCCGCGACTTCTGGTGCGCCGACTCGGGCACGATCCCGGCCCTGCTGATGCTCGAGCTGCTCTCCACGGACGGGCGCTCGCTGGCCGAGCTGATGGCCGAGTTCCGCTCGCGCTACTTCATCTCCGGCGAGATCAACTCGACCGTCGCCGACGCGGCCGCGAAGCTGGAGGAGATCGCCGCGCGCTTCTCCGACGGCGTGCTGACCCGGCTCGACGGGATCTCGATCGACTACCCGGATTGGCACTTCAACGTGCGCCCGTCGAACACCGAGCCGCTGCTGCGCCTCAACCTCGAGTCGCTCGTCTCGCGGACCGACATGGAGGCGAAGCGCGACGAGCTGCTGGGGCTGATCCGGACGTGACGCCGACGCCGGAGGATGCGCTGGAGCAGGCGGCGCTGGCCGGCATCCACTGCCTCCGCATCCCCACCCCGTTCGCCGTCGGGCGGGTCAACTGCTATCTGCTCGAGGACGAGCCGCTGACCCTGATCGACACCGGCCCCAACTCGGGCAAGGCGCTCGACGAGCTGCAGGGCCAGCTCGGCCGCCGCGGGCACTCGATCGACGACATCGAGTTGGTCATCCTCACCCACCAGCACATCGACCACCTCGGCCTGGTCGAGATCGTCGTCGAGCACTCCGGCGCCGAGGTCGCGGCGCTCGGGCTCGCCGCCGAGCGGCTGGCCGGCTTCGGCGAGGAAGCGGAGCGCGAGGACGAGTTCGCGGTCGAGCTGATGCTGCGCAACGGCATCCCCCAGGAGGTCGCCTTCGCCCTGCAGAGCGTCTCGCGCAGCTTCCGCGGCTGGGGTTCGAAAGCCGAGGTGACGCGGCCGCTGGCCGACGGCGAGGAGCTCGCCTTCCGCGACCGCACCCTGCGGGCCCTGCACCGGCCCGGCCACAGCCCCTCGGACACGGTCTTCTGGGACGAGCAACGGCGGATCCTGATCGCCGCCGACCACCTGATCGCCCACATCTCCTCGAACCCGCTGATCGCCCGCCCGCTGGACGGCTCCGCGCAGCGCCCGCAGGCGCTGGTCACCTACATCGAGTCGATGAAGAAGACCAGGGAGATGCCGGCCGAGATCGTCCTCTCCGGCCACGGCGAGCCGATCGTCGACCACGTCGCCCTGATCGACGAGCGCCTCGCCAAGCACGAGCGCCGCAAGGAGAAGATCTACGCCCTGATCGCCGAGCGGCCGCGCAGCGGCTACGAGATCGCCCAGGCGATCTGGGGCAACGTCGCCGTTACGCAGGCCTTCCTGACCCTCTCCGAGGTGATCGGCCACGCCGACCTGCTGCTCAACGAGGGCCGCGTGCGCGAGGTCGAGGACGGGGAGGTGGTCCGCTATGAGGCGACCGGGTAAGCGCGGCGGCGGCAAGAAGCGGATGCTGCTGATCGTCAACCCCTACGCGACGACGGTCTCCGACCGGCTCAAGAACCTCGTCGTCTACGCGCTGCAGGGCCGCTACGAGGTCGAGACGGTCGCCACCGAGGCGCAGAACCACGCCACCGAGATCGGCCGCGAGGTGCGCGACCACGGCTACGATGTCGTCGTCGCCTTCGGCGGCGACGGCACCCTCAACGAGGTCGCCAACGGGCTCGCCGGCACCGACGTGCCCGTCTCCGTCCTGCCCGGCGGCTCGACCAACGTCGTCTGCCGCACGCTCGGCATTCCCAACGACGTCGTCGACGCGACCGAGCACCTGCTGGCGCTGGTCGACGAGTGGGCGCCGCGGCGGATCGACCTCGGCACGGTCGACGACCGCCACTTCGTCTTCTCCTGCGGGGTCGGCATCGACGCCACCGTGGTCAAACGGGTCGACGCCCACCCGCGGCTGAAGTCGCGCGCCGGCCCCTACTACTACAGCTGGGCGGCGATCTCGGCCCTCTACCGCCAGTACATCGTCAACCCGGTCCGGCTGCGGGTCGAGATCGACGGAGAGGCGACCGAGGGGGTCACGGCGCTGGCCCAGAACTCCGACCCGTTCACCTACTTCGCCAGCCGCCCGATCCGGGTCTGCGAGGGGGTCGGGATCGACGACGGCTCGCTCTCCGTCGGCGTGCTGCGGCGCGCCGCGCAACGCGACATGCCAACCCTGATCCCGCGCCTGTTCAGCGCCCAGCGCCCGGCCGCCCGCCACCGCCAGATCGAGCACTTCGAAGGGGTCACCGAGGCGACCGTAGGTTCGATTTCCGAAACGAAGGACGGCGTAATCCGACCGTTCCCCGTACAGGTCGACGGCGATTACATCGGCGAGAGAACGACTCTGGGGTTGCGGGTGGACCCCCAGGCCCTGACGATCGTGTCCTGAGCCCGAGAGGCAAGCCTGAGTAGGACGCAGGGAGGCCGGCAAGGGGAGCGCACTGTTGTGCGTGACCCGCCGCCGGCCGACCGAGGACACCCTCAGGCGCCGCCTATCGGGCTCAGGACGGAGTGATGCGGTAGGTGTCGAACACGCCTTCGACGTTGCGCAGGCGGGAGATGCACTGCTTGAGCTGCTCGGTGTCGCCGACCTCGACCACGAAGCGGTTTTTCACCATCGGGTGCTTGGTCATGCAGCTGGCGCCGAGGATGTTGATCCCCGCCTCGGAGAAGGTCCGCGAGAGGTCCTCGAGCAGGCGGGTGCGGTCGTAGGCGTCGATCTGCAGCTCGACCCGGTAGGAGGACTCGTTCTCACCCTCCCAGGCGACCTCGACGAAGCGCTCCGGCGACTTCATCAGCGCCTTGACGTTCTTGCAGTCGGCGCGGTGGATGGTGATCCCGCGGCCGAGCGAGACGTAGCCGGCGATCGTGTCGCCCGGCACCGGCCGGCAGCACTTGGCCAGCCGCACGGCGACGTTGTCGGCGCCCTTAACGCGGATGCCGTAGTTGGAGGCGTCCTTGGTGCGCCGCGCCGTGTCCTCGCGCGGGCCCTCGACGCCGACCGGCTCGTCCTCGACCGACTCGCCCTCTTTGAGCCGCTGCATCAGCTTGTTGGCGACCGCCTTGGTCGAGATCTTGCCCTGGCCGAGGGCGATGTAGAACTCGGTCGCCTTGCGGAAGCCCATCTCCTTGATCACCTGGGCGAGCAGCGGCGACATGACCAGCTTCTGCATCGGCAGGCCGCGCTTGCGCAGCGCCTCCTCGAGCGCGTCGCGGCCCTTCTGCTCGGCGTCCTCGCGTCGTTCCTGTTTGAAGAAGGCGCGGATCTTGTTGCGGGCGCGGCTGGTCCGCACCAGTTTCAGCCAGTCGCGCGAGGGGCCGCGGTTCTGCTTCGCGGTCAGCACCTCGACGATGTCGCCGGAGCGCAGCTGGTAGTGCAGCGGCACGATGTTGCCGTTGACCTTGGCGCCGACGCAGCGGTGGCCGACGTCGGTGTGGACCGCGTAGGCGAAGTCGAGCGGGGTCGAGCCCGCCGAGAGGTTCTTCACCTCGCCCTTCGGGGTGAAGACGAAGACCTCGTCCTCGAACAGGTCGACCTTGAGCGACTCGAGGAACTCGGCCGGGTCCTGCTCGCCCTCGGCCTCGACCAGCTGGCGCAGCCAGGTCATCTTCTCGCGCTTGGGGTCGTCGCCGCCGCCCTCTTTGTAGGCGACGTGGGCGGCGATCCCGTACTCGGCCAGGTTGTGCATGTCGCCGGTGCGGATCTGGATCTCCAGCGGCTTGCCTTCCGGCCCGATCACCGTCGTGTGCAGCGCCTGGTACATGTTGGCCTTCGGCATCGCGACGAAGTCCTTGAAACGGCCCGGCAGCGGCTTCCAGACCGAGTGGATGACGCCGATCGCGCCGTAGCAGTCCTTGACCGAGCCGACGATCACCCGCATCGCCGTGAGGTCGAAGATCTCGTTGAACTCGCGGCCCTTCTTGGTCATCTTCGTGTAGATCGAGTAGAAGTGCTTGGCGCGGCCGGAGATCTCGGCCTCGATCCCGACCGACTGCAGCTCGTCGCCGAGGAAGGCGCCCGCCTGGTTGACGTAGACCTCGCGCTCGTCGCGCTGCTGGGCGACCAGCTGCTTGATCTCCTTGTACTTGCGCGGGTGCAGGGCGGCGAAGGCAAGGTCCTCGAGCTCCCATTTGATCGCGTGGATCCCCAGCCGGTGGGCGAGCGGGGCGTAGATCTCCAGCGTCTCGCGCGACTTCGCCGTCTGCTTCTGCTTCGGCAGGGCGCCGAGCGTGCGCATGTTGTGCAGGCGGTCGGCCAGCTTGATCAGGATCACCCTGACGTCGGTGGCCATCGCCACCATCATCTTGCGGTAGTTCTCCGCTTGGCGCTCGTCGCGGCTCTCGAAGGTCATCCCGGTCAGCTTGGTGACGCCGTCGACCAGCTGGGCGATCTCCTCGCCGAACTCGGCGCGGATCTCCTCCAGGCTGGCGCTGGTGTCCTCGACCGTGTCGTGCAGCAGGGCGGCGCAGAGCGTCTCGGTGTCGAGGCGCATCCCGGCGCAGATCTGGGCGACGCCGACCGGGTGGGTGATGAACTCGTCGCCGGAGCGGCGCAGCTGGTCGGCGTGGCGGTCGCAGGCGAAATCGAAGGCCAGGGTGAGCGCCTCGCGATCGATCCCGGGCGGCGAGTCAAACTCCTCGACCACGGCGAAGAGGTCGGCGAGGAGCTCGCGCTGCTCTACGGCTTGTTGCGTCGTTCGAGGTATTGCAGGCCCTCCTGGTGGCGAGCGCCGTAGGCGCCGTAGGACGCCGAGCGCTCCAGTTCCGTTCCCTCGGAGGATACGACGCCGACGCTGCCGCCACCTCCGTCCGGCCTGCCCCGCGCCAGGCCGAGCTCGCTCAGCACGCGCAGGCAGCGCGCCGCGGTCTCGGCGCTGCGCGACTGGCGGCCGCTGCCGCGCAGCGCCGCGAGCAGCTCCGCCCCGCTCGCCTCGCCGGCCTCGCGCAGGTCGCGGAAGAGGGCGATCAGGACCGCCCGCCGGGCCAGCTGCTCGTCCAGCATCGCGGTGGCGAAGCGGTGCTCCGCGTCGCCCCAGGCGAGGTGGGCGTAGCCCTCCCCCGTCATCGCCAGTTCCTCGACCGGAGCGAACTGCGGCGGATCGACGAAGACGACGTGTTCGAACCCGCTGGCGAGCTCGGGCTCGGCGGCAAGCACCGCGGCGTCGGCCAGCACGACCCCGCCGGCGGCCAGGGAGACGCGCCGCTCGCGGCAGGCGACCACGGCGAGCACCTCCCCCGCCCCCGCCGATGCCAGCTCGCCGACCACGGCGGCCGCGGAGCTGCGCGGCCGCACCTCAGCGCGTTCGCCTTTTGTCGCGCCCTGCCCAACAAAAGGCGAACGCGCCGGGTCGGCGGCGTACTCAGCCTCGAAACGCCTCCACCAGGCCTCGTCGGCGCCGGCGGCGTCCGCCGCCTCGCGCGGGTAGAGCTCGCGCAGCACCACCTGCGGCTCGACCGAGCCGTTCCAGCGGTTGACCTCGAGCCGCACCGCGGCGTCGACCGGATCGTCCTCACCGACGCCGAGGCCGGCCCGGCCGAAGGCCACCCCCAACGCCCGGTGGGCGCCGCTGTGCAGGCTGAAGCGGGCGTGCTTGCCTTCGCCGATCGCGCGCACGTCGCGGACCCGAGCCGAGGGAACCAGGAGTCGCACCCCGGGGTTGCCCATCCCGAACGGCGCCAGCTGCTGCAGCTCCTCGGCGAGGTCGAGCCCCAGGCCTGCACCGCCGACCATCGCATCGATCCGCTCGGTCCGCCGCATGTCGGCGGGACTCAAGACCGCACTGGCGTGGGCCGCGAAGGCGGCGCGGAAGGCGTCGACGTTCTCGGCCTGCAGTTGCAGCCCGGCGGCGGCCCGGTGGCCACCGAAACCGTCGAGATGCTCGGCGCAGGCCTCGAGCCCGGCAAGCAGGTCGAAGCCGGGGATGCTCCGCCCCGAGCCCCGTCCCCCGCCTTCGCCGTCGAGCGCGATCACCACGACCGGCTTGTGGTGGCGCTCGGCCAGCCGCGAGGCGACGATCCCGATCACCCCCGGGTGCCAGCCCTCGCCGGCGAGCACGAGTCCGGGCGCCTCGCTCAGCTCGTCCGGCAGCTCGCGCCGCGCCGCCTCGGCGGCCGTGTCGACCTCGCGCTCGGTCGCCCGCCGCTCGCCGTTGGCCCGGCCTAGCTCGGCAGCGATCTCAGCGGCCCGGTCCGCATCCTCGGTCAAAAACAGCTCCACCCCCGCATCGGCCCTGTAGAGCCGCCCCGCGGCGTTAATCCGCGGCGCCAGCCGGAAAGCCAGATCCCCCTCGTCCACCTGAGTCGGCTCGCATTTAGCCGCCTCGAGCAGCGCCCGGATCCCAGGCCGCCGCGCCCGCCTGATCTCAGCAAGCCCACGCCGGACCAATGCCCGGTTCTCCCCAACCAGCGGCACAACGTCGGCGACGGTGGCAAGAGCAACAAGATCCAGGTCGACAGAAAGGGGGTCGGGTGCCCCTCCCCCGGAGGCTCCTGAAACCACGCCCGAACCCCCTCCCACGCCCAGCTGCGCGACGGCCTCCGGGGGAGGGGCGCCCGACCCCCGCAGCGCGCAGGCCAACTTCCAGGCCACCGCGGTCCCGCAAAGCTCCTCGAAGGGGTACCCATCGACGGCTGGGTGAAGAATCGGGCAGTCCGGCAGCGACTCGCCAGGCTGGTGATGGTCGGTGAGGACGACGTCCATCCCAAGCGAGCGCGCCAGCGCCACCTCCGCGACCGACGTGATCCCACAGTCGACCGTGATCAGCAGCTCGGTCCCGCGCTCGGCCAGCTTCTCGATGTTCTCCGCCGAGAGGCCGTAGCCGTCGGCCATCCGGTCGGGGATCAGCCAGTCGCACTCCGCCCCCAGCTCGCGCAGGGTCGAAACCAGGATCGAGGTCGCGCAGACCCCGTCGACGTCGAAGTCGCCGTGGACCGTGATCCGCCTGCCCGCGGCGATCGCAGCCGAGACGACCCCGACCACCGCCTCCATCGAGCGGAAGTCCTCCGGCGGGTGCGACTCGTCCGCTTCGAGGAAGGCCCGCGCCGCATCCGGCGTGCGGTACCCACGCCGCACCAGCGTGATCGCGACCGGCTCGCTCAGCCCGAGCTCGTCGGCCAGCAGCCTCGCCTCGGCGTAGGAGTACGGCTCAGCCCGGTATGCCTGGACGGTTTCCGCCACGCCTCCACGCTAGGCGTGGCAGCGGCGGCAAACGGGCGCCGCAAGGGCGCAAAATGGGCTAGTGCCGGGCCTAGAGCTGCTGCTGCTTCTGCTGTTCGGCCCGGACGCCGATCGCCCAGATGACCGCGAGGCCGATCGCGGTGCCGGGCACGGCGATCAGGGCCGTGCCGATGTCGGTGTCGCCGTAGCTCTGCCCGGTGATCGCCGCGACGATGATCCCGAAAAGAACCGAGCCGACCATCGCCCCGAGCAGCGCGCCGACGATCCCCTGCCAGAAGCGGTCGGGCAGGAAGACGGTGAAGTGCCAGAGCGCGATCCCCATCGTGAGCCAGACGATCAGTGCCATCTACCTGCTCCTCCCGTGCTTGCGACGCTTCTGACGGCGTTCGCGGCGGCGTTCGTTGCGCTCGCGACGCTCGGCCGCGGCCGGATCCGCGGCCTGCTCCCCGTTCGACGAGGGATCGCCCCCGTCGCCGCCGGGCGGCTCGACGGTCGCCACCGCCTGCGACGCCACTTCCGCCTCCTTTTCGGTGACGGTGAGCGACCGCTCGACCTCGGCGTCGCTCTCGCTGTCGTCGCCGAGCTTCGCCATCGCCATTTCGTCGGCGAAGGGCGGCACCGCGCCGTCGATCTCGACGATCTTTTCGCGCCGTCGCTGGAAGCCCGGCTCGCGCTCCTTCCACGCGGTCAGCACCGGCCCGGCGATGAAGATCGACGAGTAGGTGCCGGAGAAGAGGCCGACCATCATCGCGAAGGCGAAGTCCTGCAGGGTCGCGCCGCCGAAGATCAGCAGCATCGTGACCAGGAACACGGCGGAGAGGCCGGTGATCAGCGAGCGGGTCAGGACCTCGCTCATCGAGCGGTTGACGATTTGCGAGAACGTCGCCCGCGGCATCCGCGGCACGTTCTCGCGGATCCGGTCGAAGACGATCACGCAGTCATACAACGAGTAGCCGAGGATCGTCAGCAGCGCCGCCACCGTCGCGCTGGTCACCTCGCGGTCGGCGAGCGAGTAGATCCCCGCCGTGATCAGCAGGTCGTGGGCGACCGCGATCATCACCGGCACCGCGTACTTCGCCTCGAAGCGGAAGGCGACGTAGGCCGAGATCAGCAGCAGCGAAAAGATGATCGCCAGCACCGCGCTGCGCGCCACCTGGGCGCCGAAGGTCGGCCCGACGCTGGTGCTTTCGAAACTGCCCGCCTGGACCCCGAACTCGGCGTTCAGCGCTCCCCTCACCTGCGAGACGCCGCCGGGCTGAAGCTCCTCCGCCTGGACCTGGAAGCCGCTGCCGAACTGCGGGTTGTCGGTTTCCTGGATCTCCGCCTCGCCGAGGCCGTCCCGCTCGAGCGCCTCGCGCAGCTGGTCGGTCGTGATCGTCTGCTCGGGGGCGAAGTTGAGCCGCGTGCCGGACTCGAAGTCGATCCCGAGGTTGAGCTGGTTGCCGGCCAGCGAGAGCGCGCCGATGACCAGGATCGCGCCGGAGGCCGAGAAGAACCATTTGCTGGCGCCGACGAAGTCGAAGCGCCATTTGACCTTCTGCTCGCCGGCGCCGAGGAAGCGCGCCGAGGTGAGCAGGCGGCCGCGGCCGAACGTGCCGAGCAGGGCCTGGGTGAAGACCACGGCGGTGAACAGGGAGACGATCGTGCCGACGCCGAGCGTGAAGGCGAACCCTTTGACGCCCGCCGTCGCCAGCACGAAGAGGATGAAGGCCGTCAGCAGGGTGATGACGTTGGCGTCGATGATCGTCGCGATCCCGCGCCGGTAGCCGACGGCGACCGCCTGGGTGAGGCCGCGCCCGGCCCGCACCTCCTCCTTGATGCGCTCGAATATGACCACGTTCGAGTCCGCCGCGACACCGATCGTGAGGATCAACCCGGCGATTCCGGGCAGGGTCATCGTCACCGGGATCAGCTTGATCATCGCGAAGAAGACGAGGCCGTAGACGGCGAGGCCGAGGATCGCGACGACGCCGAGCAGGCGGTAATAGGCGAGCAGGAAGAGGACGACCAGGATCAGGCCGACGAACATCGCCCGCAGGCCCTCCTCGAGCGCCTGTTCGCCGAGCGTCGCCGAGACCTGCGTCTGGCTGATCAGCTTCAGGTTGACCGGCAGGGCGCCGATCTGCAGGAAGGTCGCCAGATCCTGCGCTTCGGTGATGCTGGTGAAGCCGCCGGAGATCTGCGCCCCGGTGCGGCCGTCGATCCCGTCGGGGTTCTCGGCGAAGTTGATCAGCGGCCGCGTCTTCACCTCGTTGTCGAGCACGACCGCGAAGCGGCCGGAGAGTTCTTCGGCCTGTTCGCCGGAGGCCGGGCCGATCGCCCGCGCCGCGCCGCGCTGGGCGATCTGGCGGGTGACCCGCTGGAAGGCCTCCTGGCCTTTGTCGGTGAAGTTGAAGGTGACGTTGGGCGCGTTGGTGGTCGGGTCGGTTTCCTGCCTCGGGTCGGTGATGTCCGAGCCGGAGAGCGCCGGTCGGTCGTTGAGCGCGTACCAGCCCGGCTCGGCGTCCTCGATCACTTTTCCGTTCGGATCGGAGGGCAGCTCGGAGACGACGACCGTGCCCGGCGGCACGGTCCGCACTTCGCCGCCTTTGGCGCGCCGTTCGCCGGTGGCGCTGATGTAGAGGTCCTTTTTGGCGAACTCGGGGCCGGCGAGCAGTTTGTGCGAGGGGTCTTTCGAGAACAGGTAGTAGCGCGTCCGCGAGGTCGAGCAGTCGGTGCAGTCCGGCCGCGGCTCCTGTTCGGCGGCCAGCTCGACCGCGTCGTAGGCGGTCGGGAAGGCGCCGGAGATGATCAGCTGCTGGTTCTCCTGTTTCGTCGTGCTGCGCCCGGCCGCTTGCCATTCCTGGTTGGCTTCTTCGAGCGCCCCGGCCGGCGGTTGCCGGCTCGGGTTGCCGCCGATCGTCCGCTCGCGGCCGAGCAGGTTCGGTTCCCAGTCGTAGAAGTGCAGCTGCGCCGTGGTGCCGACCTGGTCGATCGCCCGCTGGGCGTTGGTCACGTCGGGCAGGGCGACCGCGACCTCGGCCTCGCCGAGTCGCGAGACCTCGGGCTCGGCGACGCCGAGTTTGTCGATCCGTTCGCGGATGATTTCGATCGAGCGCTCGATGTCTTCGCCGCTGACCGTCTCCGCCTCGCCGGTCGGCGTCCCCTGGTAGATCAGTTCGACGCCGCCTTTCAGGTCGAGGCCGAGTTTGGTCGGCTTGCTCGCGACGACCAGCCCGGAGACGACGATCATGCCGAGCACGAAGACGAGCACGAAGATGTTGAGCCGGCGGCGTCCCATCCTCAACCCTCGGGCGTCAGCACGATCAGCAGGCCGCCGTCGTCGTCGTAGGCCGGGAAGACGTCGGCGACGGCTTCGGCGGGCATGTCGCCCTCGGCGTTGACCGAGACCTTTTTGCCGAGCGAGCGCACGCCCCACTCCAGCGAGGTCGCGATCGGGTCGCCGTTATCGCCTGTCTGCTGCCACTGCAGGCCGAGCACTTCCTTCACCGGGCGGCCGATCACGTCCTCGTCGGTGAGCCCGGTCAGCTCGAAGCTGCCACGGCCGGCGTCGATCACCCGCGCCTGCTGGTCGCAGACGAAGAAGGCCGCGTTCGGCGCCGGGTAGTAGTCGTCGAGCAGCTCGAAGACGAAGCCGAAGCCGCATTTCGAGCAGCCCTTTGGGCGCGCGCTGAAGCCGGCTGTCCGGTCCGCGCTCAGCTCCCTGTTCCCGCAGTTGGGGCAGATGAAGAAAGGCATCCCCCGCCAGGTTACTCAGAACAGGCTTTTCGCTCTCTCGGGGGTCGGGATGCCGAGGTGCTCGTAGGCCCTCTCGGTCAGCACCCGACCGCGCGGAGTCCGCTTCAGCAAGCCCTGTTGGAGCAGATACGGCTCGAGCACGTCCTCGATCGTGTCCTGCTCCTCGCCGATCGCCACGGCCAGGGTCGAGAGCCCGACCGGGCCGCCGGCGAACTTGCTGGCCACCGTGTCGAGCAGGTTGCGGTCGCCGCGGTCGAGCCCGCCGGCGTCGACCTCGAGCATCGCCAGGCCGGCCGCGGCGACCTCGGCGTCGACGCTGCCGCTGCCCTTCACCTGGGCGAAATCGCGGACCCGCTTGAGCAGCCGGTTGGCGACCCGCGGGGTGCCCCGCGAGCGCGCGGCGATCGTCTCGGCGCCCGCGGCGTCGATCTCGATCTCGAGGATGCCGGCCGAGCGCTCGACGATCTCGGCGAGGTGCTCGGGGTTGTAGTGCTCGAGCCGGTGGCTGACCCCGAAGCGGTCGCGCAGCGGCGTGGTCAGCAGGCCGGCGCGGGTGGTCGCGCCGACCAGCGTGAACGGCGGCAACGGCAGGGTGACGGTGCGGGCGCCGGCGCCGGCGCCGAGCACGACCGGCAGCTCGCCGTCCTCCATCGCCGGGTAGAGCGTCTCCTCGACGGCGCGGCCGAGCCGGTGGATCTCGTCGACGAAGAAGACGCTGCCGGGCTCGAGCGAGGTGAGGAAGGAGGCGACGTCGGCCTTGCGCTCCAGCGCCGGGCCGGCGGTCTGCACGAGCGGCACCTCCATCTCGGCGGCGACGATGTGGGCGAGCGAGGTCTTGCCGAGGCCGGGCGGGCCGGCGAGCAGGACGTGGTCGAGCGGCTCGCCGCGCCGCCGCGCCGCCTCGATGAAGATCGCCAGCTGATCGGTGACCTGGGCCTGGTTGACGAAATCGGTCAGGCTCGGCGGCCGCAGCGAGCGGTCGAGGTCCTCGTCGGGGATGTCGGCGCGCGCGTCGTGGATCCGCACGTCGGGCTCGCCGTCGATGCCGGGCGTGCGGATCCGCTTCTCGCTCATGCCGCTTTCCGTCCCGTGCCGGCCCTGCGCAGCGCCGTCGCCAGCAGCTGCTCGGCATCGCTGCCCTCGACCCCGTCGAGCAGCTGCTCGGCCTCCAGTGGCGCGTAGCCGAGGTTGACCAGGCCGTCGCGGGCGAGCGAACGCGGGTCGCCCTCCTCGCCGCCGGCCAGGCTGACCTCTTCCTCCAGCGCCCCGGTGACCTTCTCGCGCAGCTCGACGATGATCCGCTCGGCGGTGCGTTTGCCGATCCCCGGCGCCGCCTGGAAGCGTTTCGCGTCGCCGGCGGCGATCGCCCGCAGCAGCTCGCGCGCCGGGCCGCCGGAGAGCACGGCGATCGCCACTTTCGGCCCGACCCCGCTGACCGAGACGAGCTGGACGAAGAGGTCGCGCTCCTCCTCGGAGGCGAAGCCGAACAGCGCCAGCGAGTCCTCGCGGGCGACCAGCTCGGCCTGCAGGAAGGCCTCGCGGCCGGTAGCGGGCACCGCCTTCAGCGTCTCCGCCGAGACCGTCAGCCGGTAGCCGACGCCGCCCGCCTCGATCACGACGTGGTCGGGGCGCCTGACCATCACCTCGCCGCGCACGGCCGCGATCATCGCGCCGCCCCCTCGGCCACGGCCGCGGCCTCGCGGTGCCCGGCGCCGCCGCCGTGGCAGATCGCCACCGCGAGCGCGTCGGCGGCGTGGTCGGGGGTCGGCAGCTCGGGCAGGCCGAGCAGCGTGCCGACCATCCGCTGCACCTGCTTCTTGTCGGCGGCGCCGCTGCCGCAGACGGCCATCTTGATCGCCTGCGGCGTGTAGGCGAAGCAGCTGACGCCGGCCTGGGCGGCGGCCAGCATCGCGATCCCGCTGGCGCGGCCGACGGTCATCGCCGTCTGCACGTTCTTGCCGAAGAAGACCTCCTCGAGCGCCATCGCCTTCGGCTCATGCCAGGCGAGCAGCTCGGCCAGCTCGCTGTGGATCCGCTCGAGGCGACGCTCCATCGGCAGCTCGGCCGTCGTTTCGACCACGCCTCCGTCGAGCGCGACCATGCGGTTGCCCTCGACCCTGACGATCCCGAATCCGAGGTTGGCGGCACCGGGGTCGATCCCCATCACGACTTGCATAGGGAGTGATTCTGGGAGAAGCCCCGGATGCCTTCGTCAGGCCGCCTGGGCGGCGAGCATCTGCAGTACCTCGTCGGGGATGTCGAAGTTGGCGTGGACCTCGTTGACGTCGTCGTGCTCTTCCAGGTCCTCGATCAGGCCGAGCAGCGACTTGGCCTCGTTGCCCTTGACCTCGACCGTGCTCTTCGGCTCCATCGCCACCTCCGCGGACTGGATCTCGACCCCGCCGGCCTCGAGCGCCTCGCGCACGGCGCTCAGGTCGCCCGGCTCGCAGAGCACCCGCAGCAGGTCGCCCTCCTCGCGCACGTCCTCGGCGCCGGCGTCGATCGCGGCGATCAGGTCGTCCTCGCCGTAGCGCTTGGCGTCGACCGCGAGGGCGCCCCGCTTCGCGAAGATCCAGGCGACCGAGCCCGGCTCGCCGAGGCTGCCGTTGTGTTTGCTGAAGGCGTGGCGGACGTCGGCGCTGGCGCGGTTGCGGTTATCGGTCAGCGCCTCGACCAGGATCGCGGCGCCGCCCGGCCCGTAGCCCTCGAAGAGGATCGATTCGATCGCCGCCGCGTCGCTGCCCACCCCCGAGCCGCGATCGACCGCGCGCTGGATGTTGTCCTTGGGCATCGAGGCTTCGCGCGCCTTCTGGATCGCGGTCGCCAGCGCCGCATTGCCCTCGGGGTCGCCGCCGCCGTCGCGCGCGGCGACCGTGATCGCCCGCGCCAGCTTGGTGAAGAGCTTGCCGCGTTTGGCGTCGGCCGCGCCCTTCTTGTGTTTGATCGAAGACCACTTCGAGTGCCCGGACATCGTTTGCCATTGTATGAGGCGTGCGGGGATTGGCCGCGAGCTCCATATTCGTCGTAATGCTGTTCGCGGCCCTGGCGCTGTGGACCGCGATTCCCGTGGGCTGGATCTACATCGCCTCGCAGATTGCCTCGACGCAGTTCCCCGCCGCCGGGCCCTACGCCGTCGTCGCGATCGGGATCCTGCTGACGATCGTCTTCGACGCCTGGCTGATCGGCCGCCTCAACGTCCTCTACATGCGCGTCACCGGCACCAACCGCCTCGCCTCGATCCGGCCGAACTGGCTGAAGAGCATGAGCGACAGCGGCAGCCCCGAAGGCACGACGACGGTGGTCGAGGGAGTGCTGATCGGCTCGGTGATGCTGGCCGGCCTCGTCTTCGTCTTCTGGTTCTTCTTCCTCGCCGGCTCGCCCCTGCCGACGGGGTGATCAGACGACGAATTTGCCGTCTTCCTGCATCACCTTGCCGTCGACTTCGAGCTTGCCGCCCAGGCGCAGGTCGCAGACCAGGTCGGTGTGGACGGCGGACTCGTTGACGCCGCCCGACTCGGGATAGCTCTTGCCGACCGCCATGTGGACGGTGCCGCCGAGCTTCTCGTCGAGCAGCACCTCGCGGGTGCCGCGGTCGATCGCGTAGTTGGTGCCGATGCCGAGCTCACCGAGGCGGCGGGCGCCCGCGTCGGTGTCGAGCAGCTCGATCAGGAACTCCTCGCCGCGCTCGGCGCTCGCGTCGACGACCTTGCCGGCCTCGAAGCGCAGCTTCACCCCGGCGACCTCGCGGCCGCCGACCGTCGCCGGTAGATGGAAGCTGACCTCGCCCTCGACCGAGTCCTCGATCGGCCCGGTGAAGAACTCGCCGTCGGGCATGTTGTGGCGGCCGTCGCAGGGGATGAACTTGCGCCCGGCGATGCCAAGCTTGATGTCGGTGCCCGGCGCGACAACGCGCACCTCCTCATGCCCCTCGATCCACTCGGCGAGGCGCGTGCACTCCTCCGAGGCGCGCACCCAGGCGGTCAGCGGGTCGTCGTCGTCGGCCAGGCAGGCGCCGTAGTAGAAGTCCTCGTAGTCGGCCAGGCTCATCTCCGCCTCGGCGGCGTAGGCGTTGGTCGGGAAGAGCGTGTAGACCCAGCGGAACTCGCCCTTGGCGCTGCGCTCCATCGCCCGGCCGAGCAGCTCGCCGGTGGCGATCTGGCGGCGCGACTGGCGCTGTGGCGGCACGCCGGAGAGCTCGCGCGTGTTGGTGCTGGCGCCGATCGCGATGCGCACGTCGACGTTGTCGAGCAGCCATTCCGAGACCGGTGAGATCCAGTCGAGCTGGGCGTCGGAGGCGTGCTTGTAATAGGCGGCCGCCTGGCCGTCGAGCGCGACCGTGGAGATCGGGTGGGCGCCGGCCTTCAGCACCTCCTCGTAGACCGCCAGCAGCAGCGGCGCGGCCGCCTCCTCGCCGTCGATCGCGACGACCTCGCCCTGCTTGACCTCGGTCGAGTAGCCGACCAGGATCTTCGCCAGCCGCTCCGCTCTCGGATCTCTCACGTTCCCGCCCCCTCGTGGGCGCGGTCGCGCGCCCCGGTAGTCATTGCCATGAACAGTGCATGCAGCCTCGAATCGTCGCCCAGCTCGGGGTGGAAGGCGCAGGCGAGGACGCTGCCCTCGCGCACCGCCACCGGGTGCCCGTCGTAGGAGGCCAGGATGTCGACGCCGGGTCCGGCGCGCTCGACCCAGGGGGCGCGGATGAAGACGGCGCGCAGCGGCTCCTCGCCGATCCCCGCGACGGCCAGGTCGGCCTCGAAGCTCTGCAGCTGGCGGCCGAAGGCGTTGCGCCTGGCGCTCACGTCGAGCAGGCCGAGGTGGGCGTCGTCGCAGACGATCATCCCCGCGCAGGTGCCGAACAGCGGCCGGCCGGCGGCGTGGTGGGCGCGGATCGCCTCGCCCAGCCCGGCCGACTCGATCCCCTTGACGATCGTCGTGCTCTCGCCGCCGGGGATGACCAGCCCGTCGAGCCCGTCGAGCTGCGCCGGGGTACGCACCTCGCGCGCCTCGGCCCCCAGCTCGCGCAGAATCGCCAGATGCGCTTCGAAGCCGCCCTGGATTGCGAGGACGCCGAGGCGCAGCTCAGGCACCGCGGTCCTGCAGGAGCGCGTCCGCCGCGGCCAGCTCGGCAATCTCCAGGCCCGGCATCGCCTCGCCGAGCCCGATCGAGGCCGCCGCGACCCGCTCGGGGTCGGCGAAGTGCGTCGTCGCCTCGACGATCGCGCGGGCGCGGCGCTCCGGGTCGGCGCTCTTGAAGATCCCCGAGCCGACGAAGTTGCCCTCGGCGCCGAGCTGCATCATCAGCGCCGCGTCGGCCGGCGTCGCGATCCCGCCGGCGCAGAACAGCGGCACCGGCAGGCGGCCCTGCGCGGCGACCTCGTGGACGACTTCCAGCGGCGCCCGGTGCTCTTTCGCCGCGGCGGCCAGTTCCTCCGGCCGCAGCTGCTCAAGCTGCCTGATCCCGCCGACGATCTCGCGCATGTGGCGCACCGCCTCGACCACGTTGCCGGTGCCGGCCTCGCCCTTGGAGCGGATCATCGCCGCCCCCTCGCCGATCCGCCGCAGCGCCTCGCCGAGGTTGGTCGCGCCGCAGACGAAGGGCGCCTCGAAGGCGAGCTTCTCGATGTGGTTGCGCTCGTCGGCCGGGGTCAGCACCTCGGACTCGTCGATGTAGTCGACCTCGAGCGCCTGCAAAACCTGGGCCTCGGCGAAGTGGCCGATCCGCGCCTTGGCCATGACCGGGATCGTCACCGCTTCCTGGATCCCCTTGATCATCGCCGGGTCCGACATGCGGGCGACGCCGCCGTCGCGGCGGATGTCGGCGGGCACGCGCTCCAGCGCCATCACCGCGCAGGCGCCCGCCCCCTCGGCGATCCGCGCCTGCTCGGGCGTGACCACGTCCATGATCACCCCGCCCTTGAGCATCTCGGCGAGGCCGGTCTTTACTCGAAACGTAGCTCTCTCGGCCATCAGGGCATTATTACCTGACGCCCCATCCCGACCGATTAGCGAGCGTCACGATCTAATTCTTCGCGAGCGGCGCCGATCTGGCGCGCAGCCGCCACCCCCGGACGCGAAGCGGAGGAGGTGGCGGTTTGTTACTTCAGTTTGTAGGCGCGGATGCGGTCTTTGTGGGCCGCTTCGTCGCGCGCGTACAGCCCGTGCGCGAGTCCCTGTACCAGCGCCATCAGCGCCGTGTTGGAGCGCGCGAAGGAGGGGCTGTTGGATGAGAAGTAGAGGGTCTGCTCGGCGTGCTCGCCGACCTCGGACATCGAGGCGTCGGAGATCGCCAGGGTGCGCGCGCGGCGGTGCACGGCGAGCTTCATCGCCCGCAGCAGCAGCGGGTGGGCGCGTCCGCAGGACATCACGATGACCAGCGTTTCCTCGTCGATCCGGCCGAGCCGCTGCAACGACTCGCCGCCCGTGCTGGCGACGATTTCGGCGCGGATGTCGAGCAGGCTGAGGATGTGGCGCAGGTAGCTGGCGAAGAAGGCCATCTGGTCGACGCCGACGATTACCACGCGCTGCGCTTCGGAGAGCGCCGAGACGGCGCCCTCGATCTGCTCGCGGGTGAGGTTGCGCGCGGTTTCCTCGAGGTTGGCGTAGTCGGCGCTGAGCGAGCCCTCGAGCTCGGAGTGGTCGAAGGAGAAGAGGGCGGCGCCGCCGGCCGCGGCGCTCTGGCCGGAGACGGTGGCGCTGCGGTACTCCTCGATCGCGGCCTGCTGAAGCTCGGGATATCCCTCGAAGCCGAGGGCCTGGGAGAAGCGCACCACCGTCGATGACGAGGTGCTCGCTCTCCTGGCCAGCTCCTCGGCGGTGAGGAAGGCGGCCTCGTCGAGATGGTCGACGATGTAGCGGGCGACGTCTTTCTGCGAGCGCGAGAACTCGTCGAAGCGCTCCTGGATGTACTCGGAAAGGCTTTTGAGTTGGGGGGATTTCGTTGCAGTCTTGGTCACGGCCGTCCATTTCGCCGGTGCGCCTGCTTTCCCTTCCGATCTGGTTGGATGGAGGTTGAAAATGACCGTCGAGCAGGCCATTCGGCTCACCAACCGCAACATGATCGCCTTCGATCTGGCGCTCGGGACGGCGGCGATCGCCGCGCCGCAGGCGACCCTGCGGGTGCTCGGGCACGACGAGCCCTCCCCCGACGCGGCCCACCTCTTCCGCCGCTGCGGGCCGATCTGGCTCACCTTCGCGGCGGCGCACGCGCTCGCCGCAGCGCGGGGCGAGCAGCGCGACTGGTGGGCGCTGGCCTGGCTGCGCGGCACCGAGATTGCCACCGACGCGCTCTGGTCGGAGTCGCCGGCGGTGAGCCGGCCCGGCGCGAAGCTGGGCCTGCGGCTTGCCGGAGTGGGAAACCTGGCGATGGCCGCCGGCTTCGCCTGGCTCTCGAGACGATGAGCGCGGACGCCGGGCTACCCAGCAAGCGCTGGAGCCTGCGCGGCTACGACGACGAAGGCAACGAGCTCTGGCTGATCCGCAGCTTTGGCCAAAAGCTGTACCGCTGCCCCGGCTGCCACGGCGACATCCCGATCGGCAGCGAGCACACGGTCGCCCAGTACGTGCTGCGGCTGGGCGGGACCGAACACCACCACTGGCACCGCCGCTGCGCCGAAGAGCTGCTGATCCCCGACTTGCGCGAGCCGAAGCGGGTGCCGGCCGCGCAATCCTCGCGCGCGAAGCTGGAAGAGCGCGGCAAGCGCCCCTCGGGGCGGCGGCATCGCTAGATGGACGGGTCGCTCGGGCTGCGCTCCCTCTTCGCGGAGATCGTCCGCACCTACTTCGCCTGGGCGGGCACGCTGCTGCCGCTCGCCTTCTTCGTCTTCGTGCCGCTCGGCCTGGTCCACGCGATCCCCGTCCACGTCGAGGCGACCTCGTTCGACTTCGAGAACGGGATCGCCGTCTTCGGCGCCGTCCTCGCGGTGCTGCTGCTGGTCACGACCGGCCTGCTCGGCGAGGTCTTCTACGCCGGCGCGGTGGCGATCGCGCTGACCCACCCGCGCGACGGAGACGGCAGGCCCCCCTCGCTGCGCCGGGTCGCGACGATGATCGACTACCGGGTGCTGATCGCCGTCGACCTGATCTTCGTCGTCCTCGTCGCGCTCGGCGTGGTCGCCTTCGTCGTACCGGGGCTGCTCGCCTTCGTCTACCTCGGCCTCGCCGCCCCGGTGGCGGAGATCGAGCAGCGTGGGATACGGGCCTCGCTCGCCCGCAGCGTCGAGCTGGTCCGCGGCCATTTCTGGCTGGTGCTGGCGGTGTTCGCGCCGATCGAGATATTCAGCGGTGTGGCGAGCAGCGCCGCCACCCACACGGTCCACGCGGTGCTCGGCGACTCGCTGGTCGCCGCCTGGCTGACCGATACCGCGACCAACATCCTGCTGACGCCGTTCTACGCGGTCGCCGCGGTGCTGCTGGCGCTCGGCCTGATCGCCGCCAAGGACGGCGCCGGCCCGCGTCTACACTCGGCCCCGCCCCGCCGATGACGATCGCCGCCTCGATACTGGCCGACTTCTGGAACGACCAGATCCTCGCCGACGAAAAACAGGGCCTCTTCCTGGTCCTCGTCGGCTTCATCCTCTCCTTCGCCTTCATCCGCATGAGCACGCGCCTGATGCGCAGCCCCAGGGTGCCCTGGTGGCCGGGCAGCGTGGTCAGCGACGGCGGCGTCCACCTGCACCACCTCGTCTTCGGCATCGTCACGATGATGATCGCCGGGACGCTCGGCATCTCGGTCCTGGGCGACAGCCCCTACGCCGAGATCTGCGCCTTCCTGTTCGGCGTCGGCGCCGGCCTGACGATCGACGAGTTCGCCCTCTGGGTCTACCTCGACGACGTCTACTGGGCGGAGGAGGGCCGCGCCTCGATCGACGCGACCGTGATCGCCGCCGCCGGGATGATGCTGATCCTGCTCGGCTTCAGCCCGTTCAGCTTCGACACCAGCTCGGCCACGGCGACGATCGTCAGCATCCTCGGCGCCGCGGCGGTCTTCGTCCTCGTCGCGATCTGCTTCGCCAAGCAGCGCGTGATGCACGGGGCGGTCGGCTTCTTCGTCTTCCCGATCGCGATCTACGGCGCGGCGCGGATCGGCAAGCCGGGCTCCCCCTGGGCGCGCCGCCGCTACGCCGACCGCCGCCCGGCGAAAGGGGCCAAGGCGGCGAAGCGGTTCCCGCCCGAGCGCCATACCGAGCGCTTCAAGAACGCCTTTCGCGACATCGTCGGCGGCAAGCCCAGCGAGGGCCTGACGGCCGCCTCCGAAGAGGCGATCGCGACCACCCGCGAGGCGGTCGAGGAAGTCCGCCAAAGGGCCGAACGGCTCGCGCGCCCGGGCGGCAGAGAGGGCGACGATTCCGATCGCTGACCGGCGATCGGCAAGTGGTCAGCCGCCGGGGACGCTGCAGGCCTCGAAGCCGATCTCGGCGGCGAGCCGCTCGCGCAGGGCGTCCTCGGAGTCGCGCTCGGCGCGGGCCGCTTCGACCCCGGCGGAGTCGCCGGCGCGGGCTGCGGCGAGCGCCTCGCGGTCGGTCGCGTAGACGCGTTCCTGCGCCTTGACGTATTCGCCGTAGGGCTTGGCCAGCCGCGACGGCGGCTCCAGCTCGCGCAACCCCCCGACGCGCCTGCGGGCGAAGCGGGCCAGGGTTTCCGCGTAGGGGACATCGGCGGAGAACTCGCGTTCGACATCGCGGACCGCGCGGTAGTGGTCACGGCTCTCGACGCAGATCGCGTCGGCCCTGGCGATCAGCTGTGCGGCGCTCAGCGTGCGCGGCTGCGGGCGCTGCTCGACCGTCGTCGCCTTGCCCTCGTTCTTGTCCGCCGCCGCCTGTTCGCCGCCCTGCGCCGCGGGTCCGGGGTCGTCGTCGCCACCACCCAGGGCCAGCGCACCGGCGGCGATCGCGGCGATCGCCAGCAGCGCCGCGCCGGCGGCGAACAGGCGGCGCCTGCCGACCGTCCGCCCCCCCTCCTCCGCCCGCTCCGGCTCGAGGCGGCGCGTGGCGGCGGTCGGCGGCCCGGCCGGCTTCTCCGCGGGCGCCACAGTCTCCGCCGTGCGGGTCGCCGCCGCCCCGGTTGCGACCGTGCGCTCGGGCAGCTCCGGGCTCGCGCCGCTCAGCGCCGCGACCGCGGCCCGGCCGAGGTCGCCGGCGGACGGATAGCGGTCCTCGGGCTGCTTCGACATCGCCCGGATCGCGACGTCGTCGAGCGCCATCGGCACACCGCTCACCTGCAGCGAGGGCGCCGGCGGCGGCTCGTTGAGGTGGGCGTAGAGGCGGGCCGCCTCGCTGTCGCGCGGGTAGGGCACCTCGCCGGTGAGCAGCTTGAAGAGCAGGCAGCCGAGCGCGTAGATGTCGGCCCGGGCATCGACACCGTCGCCCGAGATCTGCTCCGGCGCGACGTAGTCGAGCGTGCCGACGAAGCGTCCGGTCTGGGTCAGCCCGGACTCGGTGGCGACGTTGCGGGCGACCCCGAAGTCGGTGATGTAGGCGTGCTCGGCCCCCTCGCTGCCGGCGAGCAGCACGTTGGCGGGCTTGACGTCGCGGTGGACGAGGCCGGCGGCGTGGATCGCGTCGAGGCCGTTGCCGACCTGGGCGATCAGCGCCGCGGCGGCGGCAGGCTCGAGCCGCCCCTCGCGGGTGAGGCGCTTGCCGAGGTCGGCGCCGGAGACGTAGCGCATCGCGATGAACGGAATGCCGTCCTCTTCGCCCGCGGCATAGATCGGCACCACGTTGGGGTGCTCGATCGAAGCGGCGATCCGCGACTCCTCGGCAAAGCGGCGGGCGAAGACGTCGTCGGCCGCGGCCTCGGGTGCGATCAGCTTCAGGGCGACGCGCCGCTCGAGGCCCGGCTCGACCGCCAGGTAGAGGACACCCATCCCGCCCCGCCCGAGATTCCGCTCGATCCTGTAGCCGGCGAACTCGTCGCCGCTGGACAACTCGATCCAGCGTTCGCCGCTATCCATGGTGCGAGGGGACTCTAGGTGAAACTTGCCGAGGGCTTAACCCAAGCACCCCGGGGCCGCTCGGGCGCGTCAATACACTTTGGTCGGGATGAAGCGCCTCGCCTTCATGGGATTGCTGATCGCCGCGGTGCTGCTCGGCGCTGTGACCGCCCGCGGCGAGATATCCGGCGGCGACGGGCTCTTCGTCAGCTTCGGCGGCGGCTTCACCCCCCGCACCCTGCCGCGCGATCGCGACGTGCCGGTGGCCGTCACCCTCAATACCTCGATCAAGACCACCGACCGGAGCCGCCCGCCGCAGCTGCGGCGGATCACCTTCCGGGTCAACCGCTACGGCCGGATCACCACCAAGGGCCTGCCCACCTGCCGGCCCGAGTTGCTCGAGTCGACCGGACCGCGCGTCGCGCTGAAGCGTTGCCGCCGCGCCCTGGTCGGACAGGGAGACTTCGCCGCCAACGTCGAATTCCCCGACCGGGCCCCGTTCCCGGCGCGTGGCCGAATGCTCGCTTTCAACGGCATCGTCGGCGGCAAGCCGGCGATCCTGCTCCATATCCACGGCTCGGCGCCGGTCGCGATCACGGTCGTGCTCGACTTCAAGATCCGCCACCCGGCGCGGGGCAAGTTCGGCACCGTGCTGACGACCAAGATCCCCCGGCTCGCCTCCGACCTCGGCTATGTCACCGACGTCTCGCTCAAGTTCGACCGCCGCTACCGCTTCCGCGGCAAGCGCTACAGCTTTCTGAGCGCCCGCTGCGCCGCCCCCGCGGGGTTCCCCGGGGCGATCTTCTCCTTCACCCGGGGAACCTTCCGCTTTGCCGGCGGCAAGCAGATCGTCACCACCCTGACCCGCGACTGCCTTGTTAGGTAGATCTAGCCGCTTCGACCAAACGTCCGCCGCTCTCTCTCCGCCCCCCTCCGCGGTCGATGGATTCGTGTGCAGGTGTTCCGACGCGGATGGAATGCAGTCCTGGGGCCGAGCGGCTGGCGCTCCCTGGTCGGTCCGATCGCCTTTGCGGTCATCGGCATCGCCCTGCTCGTCTACGACCACCTGAACCAGCGCGTGCCGGCGCTGGTCTTCTGGCTGACTCTGGGGTTGATCGCCAGTGTCTTCCTGCGCATGATCGAAACCAACCGACGCCAGTCGCGAGCACTTGCGCAGCAGCGCATGGAGGCGGTCAACGACCCGGTAACCGGGCTGCGCAACCGCAACAGCCTCGCAGCCGACATCGATGCTGCGGCGGCGGCGACCGGCGACGGCTGGGTCCTCATTCTGCTCGAACTCGAGGGTCTCGAGGCGCACAACGACCGTCTCGGATACACGGCCGGCGACAAGATGCTGCGCGGTTTCGCCCGGCATCTCGTCGACGCCGTGGCGCCGCTCGGCGGGATCGCCTACCGGGTGGCGGCGAGCAGGCTCGCAGTCCTCGTGCCTGCCGGGGACCGACCGCTGGGCGAGATCGTCCTTGCCGTGACCGGCTCGTTGCAGAGCGAGGACGTCGAAGCGCCGATCGGACGCTCCTACGGTGAGGCGACGATTCCGGACGAGACCGCGGATGCCGAGTCGGCGCTCCAGGTCGCCGGCATGCGGCTTGCGGCCCAGCGGCAACGCCGGCACCACTCCGCCCGCCGGCAGGCCCACGCGGTCCTGATGGCGGTCTTCGAGGCTCGACATCCCGAGCTCCGCGACAACCTGCGGGTCGCCGCCTACATGGCGATCTCGCTGGCCCGCCGGCTGCAACTGGACCGCGAGGAGATCGATGACATCGCGCTCGCCGCGGAGCTTCAGCAGGCGGGTTTGTTGGCGATGCCGGAATCCGTGCTCGAGAAGTCCGCGCTCGACGAAGGCGAGCGGGCGATTGTCCGCAGTCACACCGCCGAGGGCGAGAAAATCGTCGCCGCCGCCCCCGGCCTGGCGCCGGTCGCCCACCTGGTGCGCTCCAGCGCCGAGCATTTCGACGGCAGCGGCTACCCCGACGGGCTGGCCGGCGAGGCGATCCCGATCGGGTCGCGTGTGATCGCCGTCGCGGTCGCCTTCGCGGCGATCACCGGCCGGCGCCCACACCGGGAGCCGGCCGACGCCGCCGAGGCGCTGGCCGAGCTGCGCCGCAACTCGGGTAACCAGTTCGACCCGCGCATCGTCGAGACCCTCGCCGTCGAGGTTGCCGAAGAGGCCCCGATCGCCGCGCCCGCCTAGGGCAGGTACTCCTGCGCCTGTTTTTCGGCTTCTTCGATCCCCCGCTCCGCTTCTTCCCTGCCCTTTTCGAGCCCCTGCTGAGCCTCTTCCTTCCCCTTCTCGATCCCCTGCTGCGCCTCGTTCGAACCCTGGTCGGCCCCCTGCTTGGCTTCCTTTTCGGCCTTCTCGAAGCCCTGCTGGACCTCGTCCTTGGCCTTCTCTATCCCCTGCTTCGCTTCCGCGGCTCCCTGTTCGATCCGCTCCTGGGCGTTGCTCGGGGAGTCGTTGTCGCCGTCGCTGCCGCAGCCGGCCCAGGCGACTCCAGCCACCCCGACCGCCAGCACCGCAAGCATGGCCGGCCGGCGCCGCGCCCACCCTCGTTTCAGATCTTCAACCGACACATCGACTCCTCTCGTTGGTGAACGGACGGACGGCAAGGCCCCATTCTAAAAGCCGGCGAGATGGCATGGCCGAGTGAATGCCTATAGCGTTAAGCGTGGTTCAGCGGCCTCGACGAGAGTCACGTCGCCGAGCGTAGTTCGCGTCCGCCGGTCAGGCGTGGCACGCACTGAAGGGGTCGCCTCCGGCGGCATAACGACACAAAAGGAGCGTATGTCCACGCTGTCCGAGGAAAACCTCCAGGTTCATCTGCCGAGCGCCGGCGCGTTCACGCTCGACCAGGACGAAGAGTTCTTCGAGATCGTCGAGGACGGTGAGCGGCGGCGCATCCGCTGTCACGACTACGACGAGATATACGCGGTTCCCGGCCTCTACGAGCGGATCTTCACCGACGTGCTGAGCTGCCGCTCGCCGCAGGTCGTCGTCGATCTCCTCGACCAGACCCTGGTCCGCCAGGACCAGAACCCGAATGAGCTGCGCGTCGTCGATCTCGGCGCCGGCAACGGGATGGTCGCCGAGGAGCTGGCCAAGATCGGCGCGAGCTCGATCGTCGGTGTCGATCTGCTGGACGAGGCGAAGGAGGCCGCCGAACGGGACCGACCGGGCCTGTACGACGCCTACCACGCACTGGACCTGACCGAGCTCGACCCGGCGATCCGCGGCGAGCTCGAGGAGCGCGGCTTCAACTGCCTCACTTGCGTCGCCGCGCTCGGCTTCGGCGACATGCCGCCGGACGCCTTCCGCGCCGCCTACGACCTGGTCGCTCCGGACGGCTGGATCGCCTTCAACATCCGCGACCAGTTCATCGCCAACGGCGACGCAAGCGGCTTCGCCCGCCTGCTCGAGCGCATGCTCGAGGAGGGCGAGCTGGTCGAGCACACCCGCCACCGCTACCAGCACCGAGTCTCGGTCAGCGGCGAGCCGCTCCACTACATCGCGGTGATCGCCCAGAAGGCCGCCTGACCGGCCGCTGGCCCTTAAGACCCACAGCCGTCGCTACCCTCTCGGAGATGGCGATGCTGGCCGATCTGGAGACGCTCCCCGGTGCCGACCTGATTCGGCGCGGGGTCGCGGACCTGAGTTCCGGCGTCGAATCCGCCGAGGCACTGCTCGTCTCGATCGGCGCGCCGCGCCTGCGAACGGTAGGTGTCGAGTTGTCCTCGCCGATCCCGGACCCCGAGCACAAGCTGTACCTGCACCTCGCGCAGGAGAAGGGCAACGCCGCCCACTCGGCCTACAACGCCCTGATCCGCCGCCTCGTCAGCTTCGAGCGAGCGGCCGCATGCGCGAACTAGTCGACTCCACTCGCATCGAGAAGTTCATGCGGGAGCTGGGACGAGCGGTTCAGGTGAAGGGCCGCGTCTACCTCACTGGCGGGGCGACCGCGGTACTCCACGGCTGGCGGGAGACGACCATCGATGTCGACATCAAGCTGATGCCCGACCGCGACGAGATCCTCCGCGAGATCCCCCGACTCAAGGAAGCGTTGAACCTCAACGTCGAGCTGGCGGCTCCGTCCGACTTCATCCCCCTGCCGGGGGGATGGGAGGAGCGCAGCCCCCTGATCCGCCAAGAGGGCAAGCTCTCGTTCCATCACTTCGACCCGGTCGCCCAGGCGCTCTCGAAGGCGGAGCGGGGTCATGAGAAGGACATACGCGACGTTCACGAGATGATCGCCGCGGGCCTGGTCAACCCAGCCGATGCCCTCGTCCAGTTCGAAGCAATCGAGCCAGAGCTATACCGCTTCCCGGCCATCGATCCGGCCTCGTTTCGCACGGCAGTCGACGACCTGTTCAAAGAGTAGTGGGGCGGGAAGGACTCGAACCTTCGACCGACGGATTATGAGTCGCGCCGGAAGGTGTCTGTGGAGCCGAATCTGGCCCGAGAGAGCGAATCACGCCCAAGGAGCTCGGCTGAGCTCGGTGGAGTCGGGGACCATTTTCGGGACCAAGTTTTCGAAGGTCCCGGACAAGCTTGGCGGCTGCTTTTCGGCCCTTCCCCGGCGCGGGGACCCGACACCCCCTGCTACCGTGCGCGCGCTTACTCCGGTTGCTTCGGGAGCCGGAGGGGGCCGCCGCAAGGCGGCCTCACCTTTTTACACAATCCATCAGTCGAACGGCGCGTACGGAGCCCCATCCACGATGCTCGCGTGCAGCTCGGCGAGACGGGCCTTGATCTCCAGGGGATCGTGGGCGATGGCTCGGTCCCAGCCGTAGGCGTGGGCGACGGCCTCGTCGAGCCGACGGTGAAGGTCGGCGATGTCCGACCATGCGCCCTCGTCGACCTGGTTGTAGAGGTCAGTGAGGCCAATCTCGTTCTCGACGCAGATCGCCTGGCGGCGCTCGATCAGATCCTTGGTGATCTCGCCGATCTCGTTGCGATCCCCATCGTCGGGGTGCGGCCAGGGGAAAGTCTCGAAGCAGGAGGTCGGCGTGTAGCGGAGGTCGACCCTGAGCGTCGATGACTCCGCCCGCGCCCACGCACCGTGGGTCGAGGAGGTGAGCACCCCCATCGAGTAGTCGTCGTCGAAGGCGAAGACAATCGTCAGGTCGCTCGGGCAGACGGAGGCATCCGCCCAGCAGAAGAGGAAGCGCTTGCCGATCCGGTTGCCGGCGATGTACCGAGAGAGAGGCTCGATCGCCTTTCGCATCTCACCCCGGGGGCGGCCGAAGCGCCACCAAAGCTCTCGAAATCCCTTGTCTCGATTCACGTCACGTTCAGGCTTCACGCGCTCACGCACAACCTCAAGTGCAGCCGGATACTTCATCGCCTCCTCCAGGGCGATGAAGCCGAAATCGACAATGAAACGCCGCGGCTGCTGCTCCGGCTCCTCGGTGATGTCGTCACCGATCAGGTAGGGCCGCACAACCTCCTCGTAGTTCGCACCGTCCCGGTCAAGAATCGCGCGTGCCTCGTCGGGCTCCAAGTAGAAATTCCCGGCTGGGATCGGCCCCTGGAACGAACGGCCCTTGTTCGCCGGCAGCGGCTCGTACTCCTCGATCGCCAGCTTCGACTCACCCAGGCGGGTGTTAATCCCCTCGACCGGTTCACCGTCAAGCACAAAGCGCTCCGGTGGCTCATCCGGCTGCTGCACCCAGTTGACGATGCTGACGTTGACGACAGCCTCGCCCGGCCACTTCTGGCGCGAAACGGCATCGGTGATCACGCCGCCCTGCCCGACGATGTAGTTGAGACTCGCCCCCCGCGCCCGGTTCTGACTGATCGAGTTCGTGCCGACGAGGCCGGCGCGATCGCCGGGTCGCATCTGCTCGGCGGCGCGTCGAAACCAGTAGACGCAGAGATCCTTCAGACCGGCGCCGAACTGGTCCTTCAGCCAGTCGATGTACTCCTCGTCGAGGATCTTGCGGAGGTTCTGGGAGCCGTGGTAGGGCGGGTTGCCGATGATCGCGTTGGCCTCGTCCCACTCGACCCGAAGCGCATCGGAGCGGCGGATGCCGGAGAGGTCCGCGAGCGGCAGCGTGCTCTCGTCGAGGTCAAGCTCCTCGACCGCGAGCTTGTGCCCCATCCAGAGAGTCACCCGCGCCAGATCGACCCCGAACTGCTCGATCTCGATGCCGCGCATGTTCTGCAAGGGAAAGAATGCGCTGAGGCCTTCTTGGGCCGGTCGCCCCTCAGCCTGGGCCAGCTCGGCCGTGCGGGCGGCCAGGCTGGCCTCAATGCGCCGCAGCTCCCTATAGGCGACGTAGAGGAAGTTGCCGGAGCCGCAGGCCGGGTCGAGCACGACATAGTTGAGAAGGTCGCTCTGGGCCTTGCGCGCATCCTTGTAGCTCGACAGGCCCTCGATCCGCTTGGTCCACGGCTCGACGATCGTCGGCATCACGATCTTCTGGATCTCCGACTCGTGCGTGTAGTGGGCGCCGAGACTCCACTGCTTTTCATGCCCGAACACCCCCTGCAGGAGCGAGCCGAAGATCGAGGGCTGGACCTCCCGCCAGTTGGAGCTGCTGACTTCGCGCAGCAGGAGGAGCTCCTCCGGGGTGAGATCGAGGCGGCTCGGCTCGCTGAACAGTGACCCGTTCGCGTACGGCACGCCAGCATAGAGCCCGTGGGTCGGGCGCTGCGGGTCCGGATCGTCGAGGTACTCGAAGAGGCGTCCCAGGTCGTCGGCGCTGGAGCGGCGCGGATTGGCGATCAGGTCGTCAACGATCCGGGTGAATCCCTGGCCGGGAATCTGCCCCAGATCCTCCGCGAACATGCACCACACCGCCTGCAGGACAAAGCGGCGACGCGACTGCAGGTCCCCCTCCCCACGCTGATCGAGCTGCTGGTAGAGGGCGGCGAGCTTGCCGACCGCCTCGAGCGTGACGGCCTCGTGGCGAGCGGCGAACACCGGCTCGTCGCCGACCAGGAAGAGAAGTGATGAGTAGCGGTCCGGCAGCTCCTCGAGATCGAACTTGACGCGCGGGGCGTCCGGGTACCTACCGGGCTCCCAAACCTCGAAGCTCTTGAAGGCGCAGAGCATCACGTATTCGGGTGCGGGGATGTTCTCCGCCGCGTTGGCGGCGCCGCGCCAGTAGGCAAGGGCCTGGTCGCGGTGCTTCGACAGGCGCTTCGCCTCGCTCGCCGACTTCATCTCGACGATGCAGACACGGGGCCAGATCAGGTCGACGAACCCGCCGGCCTGGAAGCGCTCGAACTCGGCGACGTCGGAGAGGCGCTTCCCATAACAATCAAAGAGCTCCGTGAGGAACGTCTGCGCCTCACCGCGCTCGTTGCCGTCCCGGACGCTCCAGCGTGCGACGAACCGCGTCAGGTTGGCCCTGATCTCCTCGCCGGTCAGAGGCATCGGAGCGCGTATCTCAGGAGGCGAGTCGCTGCTGCTCTTCGGCGATCGGGACCAGCTCGGCTTGCTCAGCGGACGGCGCCCGCCAGTAGACCGATTTCATCAGCTGCGAGTGATCGGCCCGCGCCGCCGCAGCCGCCGTCTCCAGAGCAGCGATCAGGTACGGCGCAGCTTCGTCCTTCCTGAGTTCCTTAGCCGCTTCGTCGAGGCGGCGGGCAGCATCTTCGACGTAGAGCATCGCGCCCTCCACCTTGCGGAAGTGCTCTTCCTCGCGACGTTGCTCTGCGGCGGTCATCGTCCCCACTCTACGGCCGCCCCCGGACGCCGACGACCGCCAGATCCGCAAAATGCGAAGACGGGATCGGGTCGTTGCAGACGCAGGCAGCTTTGGCCGTTACCGCCGATCTGCGGGCACACGTGCACACCTGACAGGGAGACGGGGCGGTCCTGAAGGCTACCGCGCAAGTCGAAAAGCTGGCCGGCGCCTACAGCGTGCGCGGGTGCTGGCACGGGACGGGACCGCTTTGTCGTCTGCGGATCGACGTAGCGCTTGGAGGCCCATCACCGCATCCCGCGCTCCCAGGGCGGCCCGGACACGTTCGAGAACCTGGAGACGCGCTGCCGGCGCTGCCACGGCGGCGCCCATCGGTGGCCGATTTGGCAACGGCGTTTTTGTGCGGCCCCATGGGGGGCGGTGTACAAGTCGCCTGTAGAAAAGCGGGCGGTGCCCGTGGGATCACCGTCGGCCGGCCCCGCCCGATCCTGCGTTAGGGTTCCCGACGTGGCTGACGATCGAGCCCAGCTCATACTGGACGAGTCCCTATTCCTCACGGCGATCGAGACGCTCCACGATCTCGAAAACGAGGAGGAGAAGTTCGAGATGCTCAACGCGATCGCCCCGTTTCTCAGCTCCCGCTATGTCGCCGCCAGGTTCAAGGTCGACGTTGGCAGGGACATCGAGGTCGGGGACAGGCGAGCGGTCGAGCAGTACATCGCGGCCGTGTACCTGGTCAGCCACCACAACCACGAGCTGTCCCACATCGGCGAAATGGAGAGCGAGTTCACCGCCCCGGTGATGGACTTCATCCGTTCGGCGTCCTGGGCCTTCCTCAGCGCCTGGGGCCTGAACTACGGCGGTCTCCGGGGCAACCGGCGCGTCGCTGGCTCACCAACCCTGGTCGACCCGCGCCAGTAACCCCTCGTCCCAGAGCGCTCCCCCCGGTGCCCGCTCGGTGCTCGCTTCCTCCCGCTTTGGCTCTACAAGTGGGGCGGGAAGGACTCGAACCTTCGACCGACGGATTATGAGTCCGCTGCTCTGACCAACTGAGCTACCGCCCCTTGGGGTGGCGAGGGTAGCGGGCCGGCGCGCCGCGGGCCGTGATCCGAAGGCTTCGAAAAGCGGCGCGGTCAGGCGCTGAACAGCTGGGCTAGGGAGCGGCCCACGTCGGGGGGCTCCTCCTTGCCCTCGGCAGCGGCGTTGGCGCCTTCGGAGAGGGCCTTGGCGGCGTCGGCGATCTGGTGCGTGCGGCCGCCGCGCAGCTCACCCGACTTCTTCGCTTCGGCGAGGTCGGATTCCATCAGCCCGGCGAGCTCGGCGAGGCGGCGCAGCCCGACGGCGCCGGCTGTCCCCTTCAGAGCGTGCGCTTCTGCGCGCAGGGTCTCGAAGTCTTCCGTCTCGGTCGCAAGGCCGGCGGCAATCACGTCGCAGCGCCGCCGCGCCTCTTCCGCGAACGACTTGAGCAACTCTGGATCGGGCGCGGTTTTCTCGCTCATTCCCCCGTCACCTCTTTCACGACTTCGGTCATGCGGTCGACGCCGAAGGCTCCCTCGACCTCGGCCCGGATGATGCCCTGACGGTCGATCGCGAACAGCCACGGCTCGCTCGGCAGGCGGAATGCCCGTACCTGGGGCACCACGTCCTTGCTCGGATCGTTGTCCTTGTAGATCTCCATATGGATGAACGCAGCCTCGTCGCCGTACTGGTCTTTGACCTGCTCGGCCACGTCGACGACCGGGCCGCACACACGACTCTGGCAGAACTGGGGGGTCGCAAACAAGAGCAGGATCGGTTCTTTGCCGAGAACGTCTGCGTAGTCGACCCGGTTCTGGGTGTCGGGCGGGAGCCGGGTGGTGACCTTGGAGGCGTCGCCGCCGACGTCGGCGACGGTCGGCGTGTGGATCTTCGGCGCCTCCTCCCCGACTCGCGGCACCCCCTCGAATTCTCCGACCGAGGCGCTCGGCAGGAGCGTCGCGACGACCTCGTCACCCTGCTTGATCAGCGCCGCGATGCGCCACTCGCCCTCGCTGGGGAAGTCGATCTCGGCGTTGTAGACGACCGTCGCGGCATCGGGGTCGCTGGTCGTCGTCTGCGCGCGGTAGGCGGGCTGGGTGGCGATGCTTTCGATCGCCGCCGGGTAGGGGCCGACAGCGGGCTGTTCGAGCGCCTCTTTGCGCGCCCTGGCCACCGCGCCTTTCTTCGGTTTGCCGTTCTTGGCGGTTCCACCGCCCGTGGACTTCGGCGGCGGGACCTTGGCCGCGTAGAGGGCGACTTCGGCGTCGGCGATCTGGCTGCGATCGGGCCGGAAGACGCCGAACGGGTAGTTGTTCTCGCCTTTGAAGAAGGCGAGGGCGGCCGGGGAGACGACCAGTTCCGCGTGGGAGTCCTGATCTTTGACCAGCTCCTGCAGGGTTCTGCCTTCGGTCTGCGGGAAAGCGCTTTTCGGCGGGGCCGGCTTGCTTGCGGCCGTCGCCGCGGTCGAAGTGGACGTATCGGAGTCGCCCCCGCAGCCGGCCGCGAGCAGGGCGGCGGCGAGCAGGCAGGCAAGAGCGCTTGTGGAGTGGCCCCGGGACATGCCGATCGGTCATGTTATTCGCCCCGGGGGGCCGGGCGACGTATAGGGTCCGTGCCCGGCTAACGACGAGCGCGAGGAGCGAGCGATGGCGGAACGAGCGGCACTGGTTACGGGGGCCTCGAGCGGGATCGGGCTGGCGATCGCGCGGACGCTGGGAGCGGAAGGGCACGCCCTGACGGTCTCGGCGCGCCGAGCCGAGAAGCTGGAGGCAGCCGCCGAGGAGCTGCGCGCCGACGGGCTCGAGGTGCAGAGCGTCGCCGCCAACATGACCGACGAGGAGGACGTGGTCGGGATCTTCGCCAAGCACCGCGAGGCCTACGGCCGCCTCGACGTGCTGGTCAACAACGCCGGGGTCGGGATCGGCGCCCCGATGGAGGAGATCAAGACGAAATACCTCGACATGCAGCTCGCGGTCAACCTGCGGGCACTGATCATCGGCACCCGCGAGGGGCTGCCGATGCTGCGCGAGGCCGGCGCCGAGCACGGCAAGGCGCTGATCGTCAACACCGCCTCGATCGCCGGCAAGTCCGGCCAGGCATGGCTCTCGATCTACGCGGCCACCAAGGGCGCCGTGATCAACTTCACCCAATCGACCCACCGCGAGGTAGGTGGGGCCGGCATCCAGTGCACGGCCCTGGCCCCCGGCTTCGTCGACACGCCGATGACCGAGTTCGCCAAGGGCCAGGTCCCCGCCGAGGAGATGATCCGGCCGGAGGACATCGGCGAGGCGGTGCGCTTCCTGCTTCGCGTGTCCCCCAACTGCCACATACCCGAGATTGTCTTCACCCGACCAGGCGAGGGGCTTGACACCCCCTGACGTGGTCAGATGCGCCTTCTAGTCGCTGCATTTGGTGACGCTGGTCACGTTTTCCCGGCGATCGCGCTTGGCCGCGCGCTGGCTGGGCGCGGACACGAAGTGACGATCGAGACCTGGGAGGAGCGGCGGGCGGCCGTCGAGGGCGCTGGGCTCGGTTTTGCCGCCGCCGAGGAATACCGGATGTTTCCGCCGCCGGACCCCGACTCGCCGGAGGGCGCGCACGCGGCCGAGGCGGCCCGGGCACTGCTGCCGCTACTCGAGGAGATGCGCCCGCACGTCGTCGTCAGCGACATCCTCACCCTGGCGCCGGCGCTCGCCGCGGAGGTCGCGGGGATCCCGCGGGCGACGTTGATCCCGCACATCTACCCGGTTGTCGAGCCGGGACTGCCCTTCTTCGCCGTCGGCCTGCGACCGCCGCGGACGCCGCTGGGGCGCGGCATCTGGCATGCGGGGCAGCGAGCGCTGAACGTCGGGCTGGAACAGGGCCGCGACGACCTCAACAGGCAGCGGACGCGCCTCGGCCTGGCGCCGACCGAGCGCTTCCACGGCGGCATCAGCCCGGACCTGGCGCTGGTCGGCACCTTTCCCCAGCTCGAGTACCCGCGGCGCTGGCCGGCCGGGGTCGAGGTGACCGGGCCGATGAGCTTCGAGATGCCCCATCCGGAGATCGAGCTGCCGCCCGGGGACGACCCGCTCGTACTGGTCGCGCCGAGCACGGCGCACGACTCGCGCAACCAGCTCGTGCGCACGGCGCTGGAGGCGCTGGCGTCCGAGCCCGTGCGGGTGGTGGCGACGACCAACCGCGTCGTGCCGCAGAGCCCGATCGAGGTCCCGGCCAACGCCGTGCTGGTCGACTGGCTCAGCTACAGCCAGCTGATGCCGGCAGCGGCGCTGGTGATCTCCCACGGCGGCCACGGCACCGTCGCCCGCGCCCTCGCCGCCGGCACGCCGCTGCTGATCAGCCCCTTCATCGGCGACATGAGCGAGACCGCGATGCGGGTCGGCTGGGCCAAGGCCGGCCTCTCGATCCCCTGGCGACTCTGCCGGCCGGCGCCGCTGCGCTGGGCAGCCCGCCGCATCCTCGGCGACCCGTCGTTCGCCAGGCGCGCGGCGGAGTTGGCCGCGTGGGCGAAGGACAACGACGGCGCCGAGCGAGGGGCCGAGCTGGTCGAGTGGTTGGCGGCGCAAGGGGCCGAAGAAAGAAGGGCCGCGATCTCTCGCGACCCTTCGTAGAGCTCGGGGGGACGGACTCGAACCGTCAACCACCGACTTAACAGGACGGCGCTCTACCATTGAGCTACCCCCGATTAGTCAATTCGGATTAAGTATCCCGCCGCTCATCCGACTTCGTGAGAGCACGAACTGAATCCAACGGCAGAGTAGCGAACCCGGCCTCCACCTCCGAATGGCAGTTCGCGCAGAGCAGGACGCACTTCTTCATCTCGGCTCGACTCCGAGCCAACGATCGCGAGTGTCCCCGGTGCCCGATATGGAAATCCTTGCGCCTGGGGTCGACGTGATGAAATTGCAAGGCGCCTATCCAGCGCGTGTATCCGCAAAGGAGGCAAGCACCGCCCGCCTCCTCGACAAGCGTGCGCTTGACGCGCCTCCTCCGCTTCGCCACTGCCAAGGCACGACATTTCTTGCAGCGGTAGTAGCCGCGTCCCTCGAGGACGAACTCGGTGGCCCCGTGTCGCACGCACTCGAAAGTCGCGAACCGCGCTCCGTCACCGCACCGTTGTCGGCGTGCCTCTCGTCGATTGGTAGTTTGGATGCCATACCGCTTGAGCCAATAACGAATCGTCGATGGATTGCGACCGAGTTCGTCTGCCATCTCCGCCACTGTGGCACCCCGCCCGACCCGGCCTTCGAGGTCGGCCTTACTCAACGCACCCAGTCGCGCGTACTTCTCGGCGCCAGAAGCGGTCATGCCATACTTCTTCAACCAGTACCCGACGGTCGACGGATGCTTGCCAACCTCCCGCCCAATCGCCTCCAACGACATTCCGTTGGCAAGGCATTCCTCCAGGAACCTCCTCTTCATGCTGAGAGGATGCCAGCCAGATCGGACAGAACACTGCGAACCCGTGTTCGGGTCAGCCGCCCTCGACGCGCTCCGTGCGGGCTATGCGCTCCACCAGGGCGGCGCGCTCTCGGCTCAGGGCGGCGCGGCGCTCGTAGTCGTCGGCCTCGCCGGCGGCGGTTATCTGGGACTCGATGCGGCGCTGCTCGAGCAGCAGGAAGTTGAGCTCCATAGCCTCGGTCGAGGCCGGCTCGTCGTGGGCGAGGATGACCAGCTCGGCGATCAGGCTGGCGAGCTGGTCGTCGTCGTGCGGGAGGTTCGACGCCGGGTCGTCGGGGTGCTCGCGCAGCCAGGCGGCGGCGCCGGCGCCGCTGGGCGAGAGGTGGTCGTCGGTGAGCCGGGACAGGTACTTGCTGCCCTCGTCCGGCAGCGCGATGCACATCGCCAGCAGCGCCCGCTCGCGCCGTTCGCGCGAGGTCAGCGCGGCCGCCGCGCCGCGCGGCGCCGGCGCGGATCCGGAACCTCCCCCGCGAGGTTCCCCGGCCGAAGCCGCGCCCGGCCCCGCGCCGCCGCTGGTCGGCTGGGCGGTCACGACCCGGCCGCGCACGGTCGGCGGGTCGAATTCGAGCCGCTCGGCGATCCGCCGTTCGAGCTCTTCGCGGCTTGCCACCTGGCGCTCCCCCATCCCGGCGAGGATCGGCGCAACCTCGTTCAGCGCGCGGTCGCGATCGGCCGCCGAGGAGACGTCGGCGCCGTCGAGCACCAGCCCGACCTGGAAGGCGGGCAGGTCCACCGCCGCCTCGACCAGCGCCCGGAAGCGCTCCGCTCCCCCCTCCGCGGCGATCATCTCCGCCGGGTCCTCGCCGGCCGGCATCGCCGCCACCCGCAGCCGCATCTTGCGCCCGGCCGCGACCCGCTGCGCGCGCAGCATCGCCTCCTGCCCGGCCGAGTCGGCGTCGAGCGCCAGCACGACCTCGTCGACCATCCCCGAGAGCGCCGCGACCTGCTCCTCGGTGATCGCCGTGCCCATCACCCCCACCGCCTCGCCGACCCCTGCCTGGTGCAGCGCCAGCACGTCGGTGTAGCCCTCGACGACGACCGCGCGACCGCTCTTCGCGATCGCCTCCTTGGCGAGGTCGATTCCGTAGAGCATCTGGCTCTTGTGGAAGAAGTCGGTCTCGGCCGTGTTGACGTACTTCGCCCCCTGGTCGGAGCGCATCGCCCGCCCGCCGAAGCCGAGCGTGCGCCCGCGCCGGTCGCGGATCGGGAACATGATCCGCTCGCGGAAGCGGTCGTACTCGCCGCCGCTGCGGCCGCGCTGGGCCAGCCCGACGCCGCGCAGCTCCTCGACCCCGAACCCCGCCCGCTGGCCGCGCAGCAGCACCGTGTCCCAGGCGCTCGGCGCGTAGCCGACGGCGAAGGCACGCAGCGTCTCCTCGCCCAGCCCGCGCTCGGCCAGGTAGGCGCGCGCCCTGCCCGCCTCCTCGGAGTCCCAGAGGTAGTGCGCGTAGAAGCCCGCGGTGCGGTCGAGCAACTCGCCCAGCCGGCGGCGCTGCTGGCGGCGTGCCTCGGCCCGCGGGTCCTCCTTCTCGCGCTGCAGCTCGACCCCGTAGCGGTCGGCGAGCAGCTCGACCGCCTCGGCGAAGCCGAGCCCCTCCTTCTCCTCGACGAACTTGATCGTGTCGCCGCCGACCCCGCAGCCGAAGCAGTGGTAGAGCTTGTCCTGCGCGTCGACCGAGAACGACGGCGTGCGCTCCTCGTGGAAGGGACAGAGGCCGACCCAGCGGGCGCCCTGGCGGCGCAGGTCGGTGTGCGCCGAGATCACCTCGACGATGTCGACCGCCTGCTTGACGCTCTCCAGGCTCTGGTCCGAAATCAACGCCATCAGAACCTCGCGGCCTCGGGGATCGTCAGCTCGGCGAAGCGGGCGATGCAGAAGCGATCGGTCATCCCGGCCAGGTAGTCGGCGGTCCGCTGGCACTCGCTCGCGCCCGCCTCGCCCTCCGGCACCTCCTCGGGGTGCGCCATGTAGTGATCGAAGAGGCCGCGCAGGGCGCGCTGGGCGCGCTCGTGCTCGCCGCGCGCCGCGTCGCCCAGGTAGACGCGGTCGAACATGAACTTGCGCAGGCGCAGCATCGCCCCGCCGACCTCCTCGCTCTGCACGATGTCGCCGGCCGCGGTCGAGCGCTCGACGATGTCGCGCACCAGGGTGTCGATCCGCGCCGAGCCGGTCGGGCCGAGCAGCTCGATCTCGGCGGCGGGCAGATCGTCGCCGTGCAGGACCCCGGCCCGCAGCGCGTCGTCGATGTCGTGGTTGATGTAGGCGACGCGGTCGACCAGCTTGACGATCCGCCCCTCCAGCGTCGCCGGCCGGTCCGCGCCGGTGTGGTTGAGGATGCCGTCGCGCACCTGCTCGGTCAGGTTCAGCCCCTGGCCGTCGCGCTCCAGCACGTCGACCATGCGCAGCGAGTGGACGTTGTGCTTGAAGCCGTGCCCGCAGCGCTCGCGCAGCGCCGCGTCGAGCGCGTCCTCGCCGGTGTGGCCGAAGGGCGGGTGGCCGAGGTCGTGGCCAAGCCCGATCGCCTCGGTCAGGTCCTCGTTGAGGGCGAGCGCACGGGCCACCGTGCGGGCGATCCCGCAGGCCTCCAGGGTGTGGGTAAGGCGGGTCCGGTAGTGGTCCCCTTCGGGGGCGATGAAGACCTGCGTCTTGTGCTTGAGGCGGCGGAAGGCCTTCGAGTGGACGATCCGGTCGCGGTCGCGCTGGAAGGGCGTGCGCAGCGGGCTGTCGGCCTCCTCGACCCGCCGCCGCGCCGGGTAGGACGGCGTCGCGTGCGCGGAGAGGAACTCACCCTCCCAGGCTCGTACGCGGTCCTCGAACGTGGCGGTGGCGGGCACCGCCCGATCCTACGCCGCAGAGCGCAACTGCACGTGCGCGTGGTGCTCCAAGGTTTCGCCGATCGCCCGCTCGGCCTGGCGCAGCTCGCGCTCGCCCGCCCGCGGCGCCTCCGCAAGCGGCCTGGCGATCGCTTCGACCATGAAGCGGTGCGCCTCCTCGGCGAGCGGGAACGCGCCCGCTTCGCAGCCGGCGCAGACGACGCCTCCGGCGGCGCCGGAGAAGCCGGCCAGGTGTTCGGCCTCGCCGCAGCGGGCGCAGGAGGCCAGCTCGGGCGAGAAGCCGGCGACGAGCGCGAGCTTGAGCCGGAAGGCGAGCGCCGTCGGCAGGTCCGCCGCTCCCGCCGCGGCGGGGTCGTCGAGCAACGCCAGGTAGCGGCAGAGCAAGTTGTAGGCGGGCGGGTTGGCCTCGGCCGAGTCGAGCAGCCGCAGGACCGCGTCGCAGGCGCGCGCGCCCGCGGTCAGCGCCGGCGCGGAGGAGCGAAGCCGCGGGTAGCCGTCGACGGTGTCGGCCTGGGTCACAGTGAGCAACTCGCCGCGCCCTTCGTGCAGCAGCAGGTCGAGCCGGAAGAAGGGCTCGAGGCGGCCGCCGAAGCGCGACTTGGGCCGGCGCGCGCCCTTCGCGATCGCCCCCACCCTGCCCCGCTGCGCCGTGTAGAGGTGGAGGATGCGGTCGGCCTCGCCGTAGCGGATGCTGCGCAGGACGACCGCCTCCGTCTTCAGCGTTTTGCCAGCCATAACCCAGCTAAGGTGAACGAGGCGCCGGACGGCGACGCCGCGGCTTGCGGCGCAGCTTCACCTGGCAGGCCGGGCAGAAGTAGGTCGAGCGTCCGGAGACGACGATCCGCTCGATCGTGCCACCGCAGCGCCCGCACGGCTGCCCCTCGCGGGTGTGGACGAGGAACTCGTCCTGCATCCTGCCCTTCTCGCCGCGCCCGTCGCGGTAGTCGTCGATCGAGGCGCCACCGCCGTCGATGCCGGCCTCGAGCGCAGCGACGACCGCGTCGCGCAACGCCTCGAGGTGCTCCGGCTTCATCGAGCCGGCCGGCGAGAGCGGGTGCAGGCGGGCCCGGAAGAGCGCCTCGTCGGCGTAGATGTTGCCGATCCCGGCGACGCCCTTCTGGTCGAGCAGGAAGGACTTGAGCGGGACGGTGCGCCCGGCGGCGAGTTCGCCCAGCGCCGCGGGCGTGAACTCGGCTGAGAGCGGCTCTATCCCGAGCCGCGGGGCGAAATGCGCGTCGAGCGCGTCGTCCTCGATCAGCAGCGCCTCGCCGAAGCGGCGCGGGTCGGTGAACCAGACCTCACGGCCGTCGTCGAGTACGAAGCGGGCGCGCAGGTGGCCGAGCTTGTCCTCGCCCTCGACGAGGACCAGGTTGCCGGTCATCCGCAGGTGCATGACCAGGGTCCGTCCGCCGTCGAGGCCGAGCAGCAGGTACTTGCCGCGGCGACCCAGCCCTCCGATCGTCCTCCCCTCCACCGCCCCCTCCAGCTCGGCCGGCGGCGTCGGACGGCACCAGCGCGGGTCGAGCACCTCGAGCGACTCGATCCGCCGCCCTTCCAGCTCCGGCTCGAGCTGGCGGCAGACGGTCTCGACCTCGGGCAGCTCGGGCACGCCCCCTTTCTACTCGACCGCCCGTGGGTGCGCCTCGAAGTAGACCTCCTTGAGCCGTTCCCCGGAGAGGTGCGTGTACATCTGCGTGGTCGCGATGTCGGCGTGGCCGAGCATCTCCTGCACAGCGCGCAGGTCGCAGCCCCCCGAAAGCAGGTGGGTGGCGAAGCTGTGGCGCAGCGTGTGCGGGCTCATCTGCCCCGCCAGGCCCGCCTCGCGGGCGTGGCGCTGGACGATCTTGTAGAGGCCCTGGCGGCTGAGCGGGCCGCCGCGGAAGTTGACGAACAGCCGCGCCTCGTGGCGCTCCGCGGGGACGAGCTTGGGTCGGCCGCCGCGCAGGTAGGCGGAGATCGCCGCGATCGCCTTGCGGCCGAGCGGCACGATCCGCTCCTTCGACCCCTTGCCCCGTGCGCGCAGCAGCCCCTCGTGCAGATCGATGTCCGTCATCTCCAGCCCGATCGTCTCCGAGGCGCGCAGCCCGCAGGCATACATCACCTCGAGCAGCGCCCGGTCGCGCAGCGTCGTCGGCTCGCTGCCGCGCGGCGCCGCGAGCAGCTTCTGCACCTCGGCGTAGTTGAGAACCTGGGGGAGCTTCTTGGCGCGGCGCGGAGCGCTCAGCGCCGCGGTCGGGTCGTCGCCGATCAGCTCGTCGCGGCGCAGGTGCTTGTAGAAGGAGCGCAGGCAGGCGGTCTTGCGGTGCACCGTTGCGGCGGAGCAGGCCGGCCGGCCGTTGCCGGTGGCGAGGTCGGCGAGGAAGTCGCCGATGTCGGCCGGCCGCGCCTCGAGCGCGTCGACCTCGTGTTTGCCGAGGAATCCCCCGTACTGGAGCAGGTCGGTGCGGTAGGCGTTGAGCGTGTTGCGGGAGAGACCGCGCTCCAGCTCCAGGTAGGAGAGGAAGTCGAGGACGAGGCCCTCGAAGCGGGCGCTGAGCTGGGGCGGGGATGCGACGGCGACGGCCATGCGGGGTCGTTCTCCCGCGCCGGCCTCATTCCTCGCGACGCAAGGCGGCGCCCGCGGGAGAGGCGCCGAGGATCTTGCCCGCCGCCAAGGGGGCGGCGAAGAACAACCGGTCATCCTCAATCCCCCGCCCCATCGTCCTGGCCGGGAGCCCGCTGGCGACATAGCCGTCGACGTCCGGCTCGGTTTCGCGAAGCTCGTGGCGACCCCCTGAAACGTCGGTCAGCCGCGAAGCCACCTCCGGGCTCCTTCCGGGCATGGCGATCTCTACCGCGCCGAGCAGCAACTCGAGGACGGTCAGGGTGTGGTGGCTGACGGGACAGTGGCGCTCACGGGGGTCGGATTCGGAGAGGCGGGGCGAGAGCAGGGTCGGCAGGCCGAGCGCCAGGGCCGCGTGGGCGTTGTCGAGCGCCGCCATGCCGCCGTGGCCGAGCCGCGTCGCCGAGCCGATGATGCCCGGCCCGGGGCCGACCAGGGCGGCGTCCCAGCCGAGGCCGCCCGCCGCGGCGTCGAGCGCCCCGGCGACGCTGAGCGCCTCGTGCTCGCCGCCATAGGCGGGCGCCGCGGTGACGTGGCCACAGAGCAGGCCGCGCTCGCGCAGCTGCGCGAGGTCGCGGCTGAGCGAGCCGGGCAGGGCGCCGCCGCCGCTCTGCACGTAGCCGAGCTTCAAGCCCGGCGCCGCCTGCGCCGCCGCCCAGGCCGCCGGCGCCAAGTGCCCGTGCAGCGGCAGGACGAGCACCGGCATCGTCGCCTTCCTTCGTTCCGGTGTGCTTTTCGTACCGTCACGGTTCGAAAAGCACACCGGAAGCTCGGCGGGCTCGACAGGGTGCTGGAGCGAGGTGTAGTTGAGCTTGATCACGTGCTCGCGGCCCTCGCCACTCGCTTCCAGGCCGCGCGTGAGGTTGACGTGGACGATGTCGAAGCCGCCCGAGCCCAACGCCAGGTCGAGCGCGGCGACGTTGACGACGACCTCGTCGCCCTCGCGCATCTCGCCGAGCAGGGCCGCGTCGGCCCAGGCTCGGCGGCGCTCGCCGCCGATCTCGACGGTCAGCGGGCTCGCGTCGACGACGACGCCGCGGCGCAGCTTCAGCCAGCCGCTCACCCTGCGGCGACTTCGGCGGCGGCCGCGTTGACGATGCCCTCGCAGACCGCCAGCATCGCGTCGAGGTCACCAGCGGAGACGCACTCATCGGCGGTGTGGACGTCCTTGGTGCCGTTGGCGAGCAGGACGCAGTCGAGGCCGTCGAGGCGCAGGGCGTTGGCATCGCTGCCGCCGCCGATCGCGCTGCGGACCGGCTCGTGGCCGGCACTGCGCAGGCCGGCCTCGGCCATCGCCAGCGCCGGCGAGGACGGCGGCAGCCGGTAGCCGCGGAAGAGCTCTTCGAGCTGGACATCGACGTCGCAGCCGTGCTCGCTGGCTCCCCAGGCGCAGGCGTCGGCCATCGCGCCCGCGACCGCCGCGACACGATCCGCATCGAGGCTGCGCGCCTCGGCGCGAATCGCGCAGTGGCCGGGGACGACGTTGCCCGAGCTGCCGCCCTCGATCAGGCCGACGTTCGCCGTCGTCTCCTCGTCGAGCCGGCCCAGCTCCATGCGGTCGATCGCCGCAGCGGCCGCGGCGATCGCGCTGCAGCCGTCGTCCGGTTCGATCCCGGCATGGGCCTCGACGCCGACGAAGTCGGCGCTGATCTGCTGCTGGGTCGGCGTGGCCACGATCACCCCGCCGACCGGGCCGGCGTGGTCGAGGACGAAGCCGCACTCCGATCGCAGGGCGGCGGTGTCGAAGGCCTTCGCTCCGCGCAGGCCCTGCTCCTCGGCGACGGTCAGCAGCAGCTCGATCCCGACCGGCGGCGGCTCGGCGGCCGCGTAACGGGCGACCAGCTCCATGAAGACCGCGACCGCGGCCTTGTTGTCGGCGCCGAGGATCGTCTCGCCGCGGCTGCGGAAGACGCCAGCGTCCTCGACCACCTCGATCCGCCCGGCGTGCGGGACGGTGTCGATGTGGGCGCAGAACATCGCCCAGCGATCGGTGCGACCCGGCAGCCGGGCGAGGATGTTGCCCGCCCCCGCACCGGCCGGCCCGGCGGCGTCGTCCTCGCTGACCTCGAGCCCAAGCGCGCGCAGCTCGGCGAGCAGCGTGTCGGCGACCTCGCGCTCCTCCCCGGTCGGACTACGAATTTCGCAGAGCCGAACGAACGTCTCGTGCATGGCGGGCCGAGCCATCGCTATGCGGCGTCCTCAGTCGCTTGCGTGCAGAGCACGCGGCGCTCCCTGCGTCCTTGCCTAGCGCTGCCTCGACCGCGCCATGTCTGACGCGGGGGCATCGTCTACTTCTATCTCGCTGCCCTCCGCCGGCCGCTCGCCGGCGTGGTGCGTGGCGGCGCCGACGAACTCGCGGAAGAGCGGCTCGGGCCGGTTGGGCCGCGAGTTGAACTCGGGGTGGAACTGGGAGGCGACGAAGAAGGGGTGGTCGGGCAACTCGATCATCTCGACCAGCCGCTCGTCGGGTGAGGTGCCGCCGCAGACCAGGCCCTCGTCTTCGAGCCGTCGGCGCAGCTGGATGTTGACCTCGTAGCGGTGGCGGTGGCGCTTGTAGATGACCGCCTCGTCGAAGATCTCGCGCACCCGCGTGCCCTCGTGCAGCTTCACCGGGTCGGCGCCGAGCCGCATCGTCCCCCCCATGTCCGAGACCTCCTTCTGCTCGGGCAGCAGGTCGACCACCGGGAACGGGGTCTCGGGATCGAACTCGGCCGAGTTGGCGCCCTCCATGCCGGCTACCGAGCGGGCGAACTCGACCACGGCGATCTGCATGCCCAGGCAGATGCCCAGGTAGGGAATCGCCCGTTCGCGGGCGATCCGGGCCGCTTCGACCTTGCCCTCGATGCCGCGCTCGCCGAAGCCGCCTGGGATCAGCACACCGTCGACCGCCTCCAGCTGCTCCGGCTCGAAGTTCTCCGAATCGACCAGCTCGACCTCGACCTCGACGCCGTGGTGGAAGCCGCCGTGCTCGAGCGCCTCGATCACCGACTTGTAGGCGTCGGCCAGCTGCACGTACTTGCCGACCAGGGCGATCCTCACCTTGCCGGTGGCGGCGTCGGCGCGGCGCACCATCGCCTCCCACTCGCTCAGGTCGGACGGCGGCGCCTCCATGCCGAAGTGGTCGAGGACGAGGTCGTCGACGCCTTCGGCGCGGAAGACGAGCGGCACCTTGTAGATGTTGTCGACGTCGTGGGCGGAGATCACCGCGTCGACCGGCAGGCTGGCGAAGAGCGCGATCTTGCTGCGGATCTCGCGGTCGAGCAGGCTTTCGGAGCGGCAGACGAGGGCGTGGGGCTGGATCCCGATGCGGCGCAGCTCGTTTACCGAGTGCTGGGTCGGCTTGGTCTTCAGTTCGCCGGCGTGGCCGACGTAGGGGACCAGGGTCAGGTGCATGAACATGGCGCGCTTCGGGCCGAGGTCGGTGTAGAGCTGGCGGATCGACTCGAGGAAGGGCAGCGACTCGATGTCGCCGACAGTGCCGCCGATCTCGGTGAGGACGAAGTCGACCGACTGCGACTCGGCGACGATCAGGATCCGGTTCTTGATCTCGTCGGTGATGTGCGGGATCACCTGCACGGTGGCGCCGAGGTAGTCGCCGCGCCGCTCGCGGTTGATCACCGTGTTGTAGACCGAGCCGGCGGTGACGTTGGAGGCGCGCGAGGTGTTCTCGTCGGTGAAGCGCTCGTAGTGGCCGAGGTCGAGGTCGGTCTCGGCACCGTCCTCGGTGACGAAGACCTCGCCATGCTGGAAGGGGCTCATCGTCCCCGGGTCGACGTTGATGTAGGGGTCGAACTTCTGCAGCTGCACCCGGTAGCCGCGCGAGACGAGCAGGCGGCCGATCGAGGCGGCGGCGATCCCCTTGCCGAGGGCCGAGACGACGCCGCCGGTGACGAAGATGAAGCGCGTGTCTCCTGGTTTGGCCCGGTTCATCGTCTGCCGAGCGAGTCTAGCCAGCGCAGTGGCGGAACCGAGTCGACCGTCCGCGAGATCGAACGCAACTCGCCGAAAATGGTCAGTGCGACGACCGCCGCCAGGGCGATCAGCCGCCCCGTCCCACCCAGGCTCGTCAGCAACCAGACGCCGCCGACCGCGCCGATCAGGTTGGCGCCGGTGTCGCCGAGCATCGCCCGCTCGCGCAGGGTGAACCAGGCGCCGACCAGCACCGGCCCGGCGAAAATCCCCAGCAGCTCCAGCGGCGCGAGGGTCCAGGCGCCGAGGCAGAGCCCGGCGCCGAGCAGGACCAGCCCCTTCTCGGCCCGGCCGGGCCCCAGGTCGAGCAGGTTGAAGGCGTTGGTGACGAGGATCAGGAGCGCCACGTCGGCCAGGTAGCGCCACGACTCGAGCCCGAGCCCGGAGACGACGTATGCGGCCAGCGCGAGCGCGCCGAGTGCCTTGATCGCCCCGGTCGAGAGCCGCCCCGCGCGCAGCGCCCGGGCGTGGCCGCGCCAGCCGCGCGGGGTGCCGGCGCGCTCGCCGCGGCCGAGCGAGTCGTCGAGGAAGCCGAGGAAGGCGACGCCGAGCAGGTAGGGCAGCCAGCGGCGCAGCTCGGGGTCGAGCAGGTCGAGGTCGGCGCGGTCGTCAAGGAAGGCGAGCGGCGCCAGCGCGACCAGGGCCGCGGTCGCCAGCACCGCGCCGAGCGGGAAGGCGAGCCGGGCGCCGCGGAAGTTCTCCCGGGTCAGGTCCGCGTCGAGCAGCCCGCGGACGCCGGCCGGGACGACCAGCAGCGCCACCGCGATCGCGACCGGGAGGCCGATCCAGGTCATCGCTGCGGCGCGAGCAGATCGGGCAGCAGGCGGTCGGCGCTGTCCTTGACGCCGAAGCTGCCCTCGGCCCCGAGCAGGGCGAACACGGTCGCCAGCCGGCCGGCGACGAGGTCGACGTCGTCGACGCTGGCGAGGTCGTTGCCGGCGAAGAAGGCGATCGACGACGGTTCGGAGCCGGTCGCCTCGACGCCGACGGCCGGGGCGCGGGTCGCGGTGATGCCGGTCGCGATCCCCGCCTCGATCCGCGCCGCGACCGAGCGCTGGACCGGGCCCATGTCCTGCGGCTGGTCACGGACGACGATCACGGCGTCGAGGCGGCCGAAGTTGCCGCTCGCGCGCGAGAAGAGCTGCCCGCGCACGGGCTCCAGCAGGTTGCCGCCGCGGACCAGCTGCCGTCCCAGGCCGACGCCGAGGGCGGTCTGCGCGTCCGCGTCGCGGGCCACGCGGGCGAAGCGGGTCTTGGCCAGATCGGCGGCGAGACCGCGCACGTCGACCGGCTCGCGCACGACGCCGACCCCGACCAGCCGGCCGCCGGCGGGCTCCAGGGCCTCCTCGATCGCGGCGTAGACGTCGCCCGGCAGGTCGCCGAAGGCGACCAGGCCGATCCGCCGGCCGCGCAGCCGGTCGCGGACGAGGACCGGGTAGACGCGGCTGGAGAGCTCATTCGCCCGGCCCAGCTCGCCGCGCAGTTCGTCCGCCTGCGCGCGGGCGTCCTGGAGGTTGCCGGTGAGGCTCTGCTCGAGGTCCTTGCGGGTGTTGTCGATCGCGTCGCCGCCGAGCACGGCGCCAATCACGATCCCGATCGCCAGGGCGAGGAAGATCGCGATCAAGGAGGTGGCGTGGTAGCGGGCGCTGTAACCCATCGGCCGAAGAGGCTAGACGCTGACCGCCGCCGTCGCTCGAACCACCTACAGGCCGAGCCAGATCTTCAGCTTGAGCCAGATCAGCTCGACCAGGTCGCCCAGCGCCGGCGAGGCGATCACCAGGATCGCCAGCAGGATCATGAAGGCGGCGAGGAAGAGCGGCGCCGGCCCCAGCCCGGAGCCCGGGTTGTAGAGGCGGCTGACCCCCTTCGCGTCGACCAGCTTCTCGCCGATCCGCAGCCGGGTGAGGAAGGTCGAGGACATGCCGCCACGGTTGCGGTCGAGGAACTCGATCAGGTTGAAGTGGGCGCCGACGCTGACGATCAGGTCGGCCCCCTTCTCGAAGGACATCAGCATCGCAACGTCCTCGCTGGTCCCGGCGGCGGGCACCAGCATGTGCTCCAGCCCCATCTCCAGCAGCCGCTCGCGGCCCGGCGCGCGGCCATCGGGGTAGGCGTGGACGATCAGCTCCGCCCCGCAGCGCAGCGCCGCGTCGCCGGCCGAGTCCATGTCGCCGAGGATGATGTCCGGCTTGAGGCCCGCCCCGAGACAGCCCTCGGCGCCGCCGTCGACGGCGACGACGACCGGGCGCACGTCGCGGATGTAGGCGCGCAGCGCTTTCAGGTCGCTGCGATGGCCCTCGCCGCGGACGACGATCAGCACATGGCGGTCGCGGAACGAGGTCCGCGTCGGCGGGAACTCGACCGCGCCGGTCAGCAGGTCGGTCTCCTGGCGGACGTGGGCGACGGTGTTCTCGGCGAATTCGGCGAGCGCCTCGTCGACCCGTGCGCGCTGCTCGGCCTGGCGGCCCTCCAGCTCGGCGACATCGAGCACGCGGCCGCGCAGGATCTCACCCCCGGCGCCGCCGAGCACGCCGGCGGCGAGCGTCACCTCGGCGCCGTCCTCGAGCAGCTCGAAGGGGTCGGCGCCTTCGACGTCGACCAGCGTCACCCCGGCGCGGACCAGCAGCAGCGGGCCGGCGTTGGGATAACGACCGTCGCTGGACTGCGCGGCGTTGAGCACGGCGCGGACGCCGGTGGCGATCAGCTCCTCGGCGGCGATCCGGTCGATGTTGACGTGGTCGACGACGGCGATCTCGCCGGGCCGCAGCCGCTTGACGAGGTCCTTGGTGCGGCGGCCGAGCCGCACCGTGCCGGCGATCGGCGCGGCCGCGACCGATCCGTTGCGACGCGACAGCAACGCAGGGAAGCGACGGCGACTGGCGGTAGCCACCGTGTGAGGTTAGCCGCTATTCATGCGGCGGCGAGCAGCTCGCGGGCGTGCTTGTCGGCGGCCTGGTCGGGGCTCTCGCCGCCGAGCATGCGGCGGATCTCCTCGACGACCCCCTCGCCGTCGAGCCGCTGCACTGTCGCGGCGGCGCGCTCGCCGCTGAGGTCCTTCTCGAGCCGGAAGTGGGTCGGCGCCAGCGAGGCGACCTGGGGAAGGTGGGTGATGCAGAGGACCTGGCGGCCCTCGCCGAGCGCGCGCAGCCGCTCGCCGACGACGCGGGCGGTCTTGCCGCCGACCCCGGCATCGATCTCGTCGAAGACCAGCGTCTCGGCCCCAGCGCCCTCGCCGAGGCCGGTCAGGGCCAGCATCACGCGCGACAGCTCGCCGCCGGACGCGGCGTCGCGCAATGGTGCCGGCGCCATCCCCGGGTTGGGCGAGATCAGCAGCTCGACCGACTCGCGGCCGTGCGGCCCGAAGCCGTCGGGGTGGGGCTCGAGCTCGACCTCGAGCGCGGCGCCCGGCATCGCCAGCCCCTCCAGCGCCTCGGCGACCCGCTTGCGCAGCGGTTCGACGGCGGCGGCGCGGCCCTTGCTGACCCGCTTGCCGAGCTTCTCGCGCCGCGCCTCGGCGGCAACCAGGGCGGCCTCGGCCTCGGCGCCGCGGGTCTCGGCGCCCTCGAGCCGCTCGATCTCGCCGCGGCAGCGCTCGGCGTGGGCGAGCACCGACTCGACGCTGCCGCCGTGCTTGCGCTGCAACCGGTCGATCGCTTCGAGCCGCTCCTCGATCGCGGCGAGCCGACCGGGGTCGGCCGCGAGCCCGTCGAGGTAGGACCGCAGCCCGCCGGACACGTCGTCGAGCTCGACCGCGAGGGCGCCGAGCCGCTCGGCCAGCGCGTCGAGCTCGCCGTCGACGCCGTTGACGCCGTGCAGCAGCGCCGCGGCCGCGGCCAGGGCGCCGGCCGCGCCGCCGCCGTCCTCGTCGGCGCCGGCGCTGCTCGCCAGGGCGCCGAGGGCCGCCTCGCGCAACCCCTCGGCATGGCGCAGCCGCTCGCGCTCGGTGGAGAGCTCCGCCTCCTCGGCCACGTCGGGCGCGACCTCCTCGATCTCGGCGAGCTCGTAGCGGTAGAGGTCGAGGTCGCGCTCGCGGGATCCGTCGCGCTCGCGCAGCTCGGCCAGCTCCGCCTCCAGCCGGGCGCACTCGCGGTGCGCCGCCCGGTAGCGCTCGCGCTGGGCCAGGTGGTCGCCCCCGGCGAAGCCGTCGAGCACCTCCATCTGGGCCGAGGCGATCGTCAGCTTGCGGTGCTCGTGCTGGCCGTAGAAGGCGAGCAGGCGGCCGCCGAGCAGCTTCAGGTCGGCGGCGGAGGCGGCGCGGCCGGCGAGGAAGGCGGCGGTCCGGCCCGAGGCGGAGACCCGGCGCCCCAGCACGACCTCCGCCGCCCCCTCGGGCAGGCGGGCAGCGAGATCGGCCATCTCCGGCTCGGCCAGAAGGCCCTCCGGCAGGTCGAAGACGCCCTCCACCCAGGCCTCCCCGGCCCCTGGGCGGACGATCTGCGGCCGCGCCTTGCCGCCCATCAGCAGGTCGAGCGAGTGGGCGAGCACGGTCTTGCCGGCGCCGGTCTCGCCGGTGATCGCGTTGAGCCCCTCGCCGAGGCGCAGTTCCGCCCGCTCGATCAGCAGCAGGTTCTCGATCCGGAGCTCGCGCAGCACACTCCCTGTGTACCACTCCGAGCGGCGGGGTCTGAGGGCGTCTCGGCCGGGTCAGACCGCTAAATGGCCGAACTTCTCGCGAATCCGCTGGTAGAAGCTCGTTCCCGGCAGCTGGGCGAGGCGCGAGGCGCCGTCGGCGAAGCGGACCGCGAGCGCCGCGCCGGACTCCAGCGTGCCGGCGTGTTCGCCGTCGATCGCGACGTCGACCGGCTCGCGCCCGCCGGCGTTGCCGACGTGCAGGACGTCGCCGGGGGCGACGACGAGGGCGCGCGCGGTCAGCGAGTGCGGGGCGACGTAGGAGACCACGTAGCCCTTCACGCCCCAGGCGAGGATCGGCCCCTGGTTGGCGAGGTTGTAGCCGGTCGAGCCGGCCGGGGTCGCGGCGACGAGCCCGTCGCAGCGCACGTGGCCGACCTCCTCGTCGGCGATCCGGTAGCTCAACTCGGCGACCCGCCCGTGCGGGCGGCGCAGGAAGCCGACGTCGTTGAGCGCGACGCGCGGGGCGCCATCTATCTCGACTTCGAGCCCGGGCAGGTCGAGCGGCTCGATCTCGCCCGCGAAGGCGCGCCGGATCCCCTCCGCCGCGTCCTCGCGCTCGACCGCGGCGAGAAAGCCGACCGTGCCGAAGTTGACGCCGAAGACGGGGACGCCGCTGCGGGCGAAGTGGCGCAGCGCGTAGAGGATCGAGCCGTCGCCGCCGAGCACGATGCAGAGGTCGGCCTGACGGGGAAGCTCCTCGACGGTTTCGATCGGATCGCCCGCGCCGCCGTGCTTGGCGACCTCCGCGGCGGTGGCGACGAGGCGCCAGCCGGCCTCCGCGGCTGCGGCGACGGCCAGCGCGACCGCGTCGGTGGTCGCAGGCGGATGCCCGTGGGTGATCAATGCGGCAAGGCGCTCGCCGCTCACGGATCGACCTCGCGGACGGCGGCCTCGAGGTCGGCCGGGGGCTCGCCCTCTCCCCCGCACCAGACGAAGGTCTCGCGATTGCCCTTCGGCCCCGGCAGGCCGGAGGAGGCGAAGCCGCGCACCGGCAGGCCGGCCTCGCCGGCGGCGGCCGCGACGGCGAGGATCGCCTCGTGGCGGTCGGCGGCGGCGTGGACGACGCCCTTGCGGACCCGCTCGCGGCCGAGCTCGAACTGCGGCTTGACCATCGCCAGCACCTCGCCGCCGGGCGCCAGGCAGGCGGCGATTGCGGGGAGCAGCTTGCCCAGCGAGATGAAGGAGACGTCGACCGTCGCCAGCGCGGGCCGAAAGGGCAGATCCGCCGGGGTGAGGGCGCGGGCGTTGAGGCGCTCGATCACGGTCACACGGGCATCCTCGCGCATGCTCTGGTCGATCTGGCCGTAGGCGACGTCGAGGGCGATCACCCGCGCGGCGCCGCGCTGCAGCAGGCAGTCGGTGAAGCCGCCCGTCGATGCGCCCACGTCGAGGCAATCGCGCCCGTCGACGTCGAGGCCGAGGGCGGCGAGCGCGTTGTCGAGCTTGATCCCGCCGCGGGAAACGAAGCGCGGTCCCTGCTCGAGGCGGAAGTCGGCCCCGGGATCGACCAGCTGGCTGGGGCGCAGCGCAACCGGGCCGTCGGCGCCGACACGGACCTCGCCGGCGCGCACCGCCCCGGCGGCCGCCGAGCGCGACGGAAAAAGCCCCCGCTCGGCCAGGACGGCGTCGATCCGCGTTTTCGAGCCCGCCTTCGCCACGCACGAACCGTACAGCCGTCTATGCGGATCCACAGAAACCCCTTGCGGAATGTTTAGCGACACCTTAGAATTGGGTAGAACAATCGCCCTGCGAGCGACGGAGATCCTCGGCGAGACCTCTGTGACTCGCCTCACACACAAATCGCACGTATGTTCGTACTCTGAATTCAAGGATTCGCGAGAGAAACCGATTGAAAGGTTGAAACACAAACTTCCTGGTCGGGTCTGGCGCCGCTCATATGCGCAGTCGACTCCCATCGGCTCCGTCCGCGGCACATCAAGGGCCCACCTACCTCCCACGGATCCACATATATAGAGATACACATATCTCTCCTCCCTGTAGTAACCCCAGAAACGCCCCGCCTCCCCGGCGGGGCGTTTTCTGTTGTGGAGGGCTTGCTGGAGCGGAATGCAAGGCGTTGGCCAGTCCGATCCTGGCGACATCGCGGCGCGGTGATCCAGCCAATGCGCCAGTAAATGCGCCAGTCCGACCGGCGTCTTGCGGTCCTGCGAGACCAAGGACCTCCACGCAACTGGCCACCGGGGACGGCGGCGATAGAATCCAGGCATGTCTGCAAGACCCGCAAACACCGTCGAAGTGGACCCCAGGCTGCTCAAGATCGCCCACAAGGTCGCGGGCGAGCGCGGCGTAGCCGTGCCCCAACTCGTCAACACAGCGCTTGAGCACGAGCTTGGCGACGACGTGCCACAGCCGCCGTTCTCGCTGATTGGCGCGTTCACCGCCGGGCGCAGCGACCTCAGCGCCCGAGCGAGCCGCGACGAGCTCGAGCCGCGACCATTCCGCTGATCTTCGACACGCCCTTTGGTCGCTGCGATGGTCACGGACGACGCGGACCACGAGCGCTGCGCTCCCCTGCTCCAGCCTCGCCCGGAACGGCGCGTCATCCCTGCGCCGGTCCTGGTCGAGCTTGACCACCTGCTCAGCCGCGAACTCGGAGCAGATGCCTTCCCGAAGCTGCTCGACACGATCAAGGCGGGCGAGCTGGACGTCAAGGACTTGACCGCCAGCGATTACGAGCGCGCCAGCGAGCTGATGCGGACCTACGCCGACCTGGAAGTCGGCTTCATCGACTGCGCTGTCCTCGCCGTCACAGAACGCCTCGGCGAGTCAAAGCTCGCCACGCTCGACCACCGCCACTTCGGCACGATGCGACCGCGGCATGTCGAAGCTCTTGAGCTGCTGCCCGCGGCTTCGTAGATACCGGCACTCTCAATCGAGTGGACGGTCGGCCGCGAGGGGGACCTGATCCCCCAAAGGAGCCTCCGCATAGAAGGTCCTGAACATGTCCAGAAAGGACTTTTCACCGCTCTTGAAGCGACGCGAGCGGCCACCAGCCATTCGTCGAACCACATGCTTGCCATTTCGATCGATATATCCGTATACTCCGTGTGTATGACTCAGCGAATGGGAGCCAAGGGACAGGTCGTCATCCCCAAGGATCTGCGTGAGCGCGTCGGCCTGGGGCCCGGGGCCGATGTCGATTTCGAGCCCAGCGAGGACGGAATCGTCGTGCGGCGAGCCGACAGCCGCTCCTCCTTGCGCGGCCGTTTCTCGGGCAGCGGAATGGCAGCGCGCCTGCTCGAAGACCGCAAGCACGAGCCGCACTGATCGGTGCGCGCCTGCCTCGACTCCTGGGCGATCCTGTGCTGGCTCGACGGCGAAGAGCCCGGGGCGAGCGTGGTCGACGACGTTCTGGCGCGCGAACGACCGGCGGTTAGCTGGATAAACCTGGTCGAGGTCCACTACCGGACGAGTCGCGACCACGGAGCCGACAGCGCCGACCGGGCGCTTGACGAGCTGCGCCCGCGGATCACCGAGAACCTGCCGAAAGTGTCGGCGATGCGCACCGCGGCGGCGCTCAAGGCGCAGCACCCGATGGCGCTCGCGGGCTGTTTCGCGGTTGCCCTTGCCGCCGCCGAGCACGCGGAGCTTCTGACCGGCGACCCCGAGATCATTGACCTCGCACAGCATCTCCCCTGCGAGGTGCGCGACCTCCGCCCCGGCTCCGGCTGAGCCGCTCACACCCGCTCCCCCAACACCCGCAGATCTACGCTGAGGCCGGCAGAGCGGGCGCGGCCGACCCGGTCGATTCCCGGCTTCGCTTGCAGGAGAAGGTCAGCAACCAATGTCGAGCAGGTCCCAGCGGTTCTCAAACTTGGCCACGTCTTTCGTGCGGAGCTGTTCGCTGGTGATCAGGCGATTCGCCTCGCCCGCCGGGATGATCCAGTAGCTCGGGGTATCCGCCTCTTCCCCAAGATCGACCAAGACGATGAAGTCTCGCTCTCCGTCCATGGCGAAACTCTTCCCGACTCGGTGTGCGTAGGCGTAGGCAGGCGATCTCGTCTTTACCTGGATGCGAGCGTGCACGTCCCCCGAGGGCCTCGCTGCGAGCACGTCTACGTGCGGCGTGTTCTTGGCCGTCAGCGTGGCGATCCAGCCTCGCTTGGAGAGTTCGCCGGCAACCAGAAACTCGCCGGCAATGCCCGTCGTGATCCGGCTGTTGCGGCCCTGTGGCTGGGAGTCCGCCATCTACCCCACGTCCCAATCGCTTTTATCGTCCGCTCGGTCCAGGTCGACCAGATGCCCGGCAGACATCAGTAACCGTATTCGTAGTCATATTCGGCTTCGGCCTCTTCGCGCGCCTCTTCAGCCTCTTCAGCTTCGGCTTCTGCCTCCGCGGCTTCGGCTTCTACATGCTCACGTTCTTCTTCGGCTTGCCATTCGGCCTGCTGTCGTTCTTCTTCGACCTGGATCTTGGCGTCTTCTTCCTCTTCTCGGACTTCCTCGGCTTCTTGGGCTCGGGATTCGGCTTCTTCTCTTCCCTCTTCGGCTTCGGCGAGTCCATGCTCGCTTTCGGCCGGTTCCGCCAGACCGCCGTTTCCAATTGCGTCGGCGGGGACTTCGCGGGAGGAAGATTCGCCACATCCAGAGACTCCGACGGCAACGACCACGGCAAGCAGCCCAAGGCGGATACGGGAACCGCCGACGAACGCGAACACGGACATCACGGCTTTCTGTCGAAAACCTGCGGCGTCGTCACTGAGGAGGCCTCTGCGAAAACATTGCGTCCGTGAGCTTCTGCACCTGCCTCGCCTGGGGCCCCAGCGCACCCCAGAACTGCGTCCTGTCGATCATCTGCCCCGCCCTTGCTGCCCAAGCTTCCGCATCCACCATGGTCCGCGCGAGCTGGCTGCCGAAATCTTCTCCAGGGGCCGCCCCGGGCGCAGCGGGTGCCAACCCGCCGTGGGCAAGGATCGCGAAGTACTCGCGATATTCCTCACCCTCACCAAGCATGAGCTTGACCTGCTCCTGTTCGGCGGGCTCGTCTTGCGTCAGGGGCCAGACTGTCTCAGTCAGGTGCTGCATCCTGATCTACTTCCGCCCCCGATTCAGAGGCCCGCTTCCTAGAGAAACGGACCTTACGCCCACAGCCGCGGAAGCATTTTTTGGCCACGCGGGCAGCGTAGCGCCACTACACCCACCGGCGCAGCCTAATGGGCGCGGGACAGGCGTAGATCCCGATCTCGTCGTCGGGGTCGAGCAGGCGCGGCTCGCCCATGTTGCTCAGAGCGCCTTTACGCGCGATACCATCAGCCGATGGCTCAAGCCACCAAACTCAGCAGCTCAGAAGCGGAACGTCGCCGCGCAGCGGCCAAACGGTTGCGTGGGCTCTTTGCCGACGTGGCTCCTGACCGGAGCCTGGTCGATGAGCTAATCGCCGACCGGCGAGCAGAAGCGCGGGCGGAAGGCGGCAAGGGCGAAGCCAACCAGCGTCGTCGTGCCGGACGCTGAAGCGACGGCTGTACTCGACGCCTCGGCGTTGATGGCCGTCCTGCACGATGAGGACGGCGCCGAGGCCGTCATCGACGCGATCACCGAGGGCGCGGCGATCAGCGTGGCCAACTGGGCCGAGGTACTGAGCAAGTTCGCCGAACGCGGTCGAGACCCGGAGCGGGCCGCGAGAGAAGCAAGGAAAGCGGAGGGGTCGAGACGAGCGTTGATGATTGAGCCGCTGACGGCTGCCGACTGCATCGCCGTCGCCCGTCTGCGCCCGATCACAAAGGCACAGGGTCTCTCGCTTGCGGATCGAGCGTGCCTCGCCTTGGCAGCACGTCTTGGGGTTCCGGCGCTTACAGCAGACAGCGAATGGGCCAAGGCCGATGTCGACGCCGACGTGCTGCTGATCCGCTGATCGGTGCCACAATCGTGCCACAGTCAGGCACGGAAATAGCCGGCTACAACCGGGATCAGCCGGAGTCGATCTGGCTCTACAGACCGGATTCCGCTCTGCCATGCGGGCAGTCGCATGACTCTCCTCCCTGTAGTAACCCCAGAAACGCCCCGCCTCCCCGGCGGGGCGTTTTCTGATGTGGGGGGCTTGCTGGAGCGGTTTGCGGGCTACCCGTCAACTGGCCACGGTTGCCGGCACTCGCGCCTGGTGATCGGGGCGAGCAGGTCGGGCTCGCGCCATTCGGCCTCGGCGGCTTCGCGCTGGCGCTGACTCCCTGCCTGGGCCGAAGCGCTGAGTAGGCTGCCTGGGTTGCCCTCGGGCGGCGACGCCCCCGTAGCTCAGCGGATAGAGCGCGCTCTTGACTAGAGACGAGGTCGCAGGTTCGAGTCCTGCCGGGGGCGTGTACTTGCGCGCAATCGGCGACGGCGCTACTCTTGCCCCATCTAGTCAAGGGCGCTGCTGACGCTGAGCGCGGGATCGGTCTAACGGCCGGGCTGCGTGGTCGCAGTCTCTTTGGCAGGCGGCCCGCTTCGGCGGGTCGTCTGCTTTCAGGAGCGGCGCAATATCCGGGCGCCGGCAGCTACGATTCGCGCCGTGACCGAACCGCAGACAGAGACAGTCGAGTTGGATGCCGATTCGGCACAGCGCGCCAGGCGCGAGGCCGCAAGACGAGGCATCACATTGAGGCAACTGGTCGAAGACGCGCTCCGTAACATGCTGGATCGCGAGGAGGGGGAGCAGTCGCGAACAGCCCCGCCCCGACTCGGCTTGGGCAGATCGACCGATGGCTTGAGCGCAGTAGAGGTCGCGGCTGAGCCTGTTTCCCACCCCATCCGATGAACAAGTCCGCGCAGTTCGAGGCGGTCGACGAGGAGTTCTGGCGTTGAGCTCGCCCTTCAATACCCTGGCTGCATGGAGGACGAGCAGTCGAAACCGGGAGTCGCTTTCGACCACGGCTCCCTCGACGCTACCGAGCGGTTGTTCTGGGGCGACATCTGGGCGGCCACCCCTGTGCCTGTCGCAAACGAGCGTGGGCTTGAGTCGGAGGCCTTCGGGCCGATCGTCGGGCTGAGAATCGCCGATCTCCCCCAGGTGCCGATGCTCAACCTCCTGCTTGGTGCGGGAGAGGCGGGCGCTACCGAGGAGGGACATCTCGCCGCCGCGGTCGAGTGGTTCGACTCGCTCGGTGGGCGCTACTACGTGCCGCTCTACCCCGGCGATCCCGGCGCGGCCGACGCTGAAGCCTGGCTGGGGCGGGAAGGCTTCGGCAAGGGCTACGGCTGGATGAAGTTCGTCCGCGATGCCGCCCCGGCGGAGATGCCCGAACGCCCCGGGGTCGACGTGGTCGAGCTCGGCCCGGGCGAGGGCGAGGGCTTCGGCGCGATCGTCGCGGCGGGATTCGGATTGCCCGAGTGGGGCGCCGCCCTGTTCTCGGAGCTGCCGGGACGGCCGGGCTGGCGCTGCTACGTCGCGGAGGTCGAGGGAACCGCGCAGGGCGCGGCGGCGATGCGGATCAACGACGGCGTCGCCGAGTTCGGCGCCGCCGCCACGCTCGAGGGCGCCCGCGGGCGCGGCTGCCAGACGGAGCTTCTGCGTCGCCGCATCCGCGACGCCGCCGAGGCCAACTGCCGCCTGCTCTTCGTCGAGACCGGCGAACGCGTGCCGGGCAAACCGGATGCCAGCTACCGCAACATCCTCCGCGCCGGCTTCGAAGAGGCCTACGTCCGCCCCAACTGGCGGCGCCAGTAGCCGGCTGGAACCGCGGAGCACGTCTCATCGGTTGCGCACCCAGCCTCCGTGCCACAGCAGTGACACACCAGATACTTCATGATCCTCGGCATGTCGGATCGGGCTTCAAACGTCTGCGCCGGGCCGTTCGGGTCGTTTTACGACTTCTACATAGAGCGACCCCGGCTGATGCGCCTGATCGGCCGGGCCGTCTGGGGTATCGACGCCTCGATCCTTTACGCGAGCATGGAGACAATCCGCTACGCCGCCCCAGGCGCCACGATCCTCGACGTGCCTTGCGGGGGAGGTGTCGCTTTCCGTGCCCTGCGCCCAGACCAGGACGTGCGTTACACAGCCGCGGACCTTTCCCTGAAGATGCTGGAACGAGCCGAGCGCCGTGCGCGTAGACGGTCGTTGAAACAGGTCGAGTTCGTCGCGGCCGACATGACCGCGCTCCCGTTCGGTGACGGAGAAGCCGATCTCTTTCTCTCCTACAGCGGACTCCACATGGTCGATGAGCCGGAGAAAGCCGTAAGGGAGATCGCGCGTTGCCTCAAGCCGGACGGCGAAGTGATCGGTACATCCTTCTTTCTCGACGGAAGCAAACGGGCCCGGCTGCTCTTCGAGCTCGGCGCGCGCAGGGGCCATGCGCTGCCACCCAGCCGGGAGGATGTCCGTCGCTGGCTCACCTCCGCCGGCCTCGCTGAGCCGACCATCGGCCGGCAGCCCGGCTTCGCGGCCTTCAGCGCAAAAAAAGGCCCAGCCATGACCCGTTCCGGCCAGCCGCAGAGCCGCGACTGACGATGGCCGCGGTGCTGCCCGATGTCCTCCCACCCGGCCAGCGAGTGGTCTTCTGCGGCACCGCGGCGGGGACGGCGTCGGCGCGCGCCAAGGCCTACTACGCGGGGCGCGGCAACCGGTTCTGGGCGGTCCTCGCGGAGATCGGGCTGACGCCGACCGAGCTTGCCCCGGCCGAATTTGCGCGACTGCCCGAGTTCGGGATCGGGCTGACCGACATCTGCAAGGTGCTCCATGGCTCCGACCTCGAAGTCGGCACGGTCGAGTTCGACGTCGCCGGGCTGCAAGCCCGGATCGCCGAGGCGGAACCGGCCAACCTCGCCTTCAACGGCAAGAACGCCGCACGCGGCGCGCTCGAACGATCGGTCGAATACGGGGTCCAGGAGGAGACGATCGGCAGCGCAACCGTCTGGGTCCTCCCCTCCACCTCCGGCGCGGCTCGCGGCTTCTGGGACGTGGCGCCCTGGCGCGAGTTGGCTGACTCGCTCGGCTCCGGCGCCGGATGACTGCTCAGAGCGGCGCCGCGCTCCGAACCTGTCGCGGACTGGGAATGCGGCTGCGCGGCGGGGGCGTGGCTACGCGGACGCCGTAGCGTCGCCTGGGCCCGCGCCGTCGAACAGCTTGCCGGCGCGGATTTGCTCGGCCATCTCGGCCGATTCGGCGCGGTAGATGCGCCCGTCCTCGAACTCGATCGCCGGGTATTTGCGCTGGCCGGAGAGCTGTGCGAGCTGATCGCGCTTGCCCGGCCGCAGCGGGCCGGTCACGACCTCGTACTCGATGCCCTGCTCGTCGAGCGCCTTCTCCACCCGCCAGCACGGGTGCAGGTTGGCCTTGAACCAGGTGAGCGAGCAACGATGCAGTTTGACGGCCATCCGCCCCAGCCTATCTGCTGGGACGAATGGCCGTTTTCGGGCGTAGGTCCGCCTGCCCAACGGACCCTGCATATCCAGAGATACGCGCCTCCTCTCCCTGTAGTAACCCCAGAAACGTTCCGCGAAGCGGGCGGTTCCGGTGCAACCAAGGAGGCCGCGGGCAGGCTAGCGGATAGCGCGCATTGGTGCAAGCGCGAGTTGCGATTCAGGACCTATCCCGGTAGGGGGCGTGTCCCTGGGACGGTTCAGGACCAAGCGGGGCGGTCACGGCGTGGATTCCGCATGGCAGCGCCATGTGGGATTCGCGACGGGGCCGAATCCGCGCAGCGTCCTGGGCCGTATCCAGGGGTGCGATCACCTGCCGGGATAGGTCCTCAGTGAACGGCGGGCTCGCCGGAGCGCAGCGCCGCCAGCACCCGCTCGGCCACCGACTCGGCCGTGAGGCCGGCCTCCCCGCGCAGCAGCGCCGGCTTGCCGTGGGTGACGTAGCGGTCGGGAAGGCCGATCCGCATCACCTTCGCGCGATCCGCCGGGCGGTCGGCGAAGGAGTCCTCGAGGTGTTCCAGCACGCCCGAGCCGAAGCCGCCGGGAAGCACGTTCTCCTCGATCGTGACGACCAGGTCGTGGCTCAGCGCCAGCCGCTCGAGCAGCTCGGCGTCGAGCGGCTTGGCGAAGCGGGCGTCGGCGACGGTCGGATGCAGATCGTGTTCGGCGAGCAGCTCCGCCGCCCCCAGCGCCACCGCGACGCCGTAGCCGTAGCCGAGCAGCGCGACCCGCTCGCCGCTCGCCAGCAGCTCGCCGCTGCCGATCGGGATCTCCGCCGGCTCGGCCGGCAGCTCGGCCCCCTCGCCCACGCCGCGCGGGTAGCGCAGCGCCGCCGGGCCGTCGTGGGCGATCGCCGTGCGCAGCATGTGGACCAGCATCGCCTCGTCGCGCGGCGCCATCACCACTACGTGCGGCAGCGGCCGGAAGTAGGAGACGTCGAAGGCACCGTGGTGGGTCGGGCCGTCGTCGCCGACCAGCCCCGCCCGGTCCATCGCGAAGGTGACGTCGAGCTCCTGCAGGCAGACGTCGTGGATGATCTGGTCGTAGGCGCGCTGCAGGAAGGTCGAGTAGATCGCGCAGACCGGCTTCGCCCCCTGCAGGGCGAGCCCGGAGGCGAGCAGGACGGCGTTCTGCTCGGCGATGCCGACGTCGTAGTACTGGGCCGGGATCTCGTCGGCGAGCTTCTGCAGCCCGGTCCCCCCCGCCATCGCCGCGGTGATCCCGATCACGCGCTCGTCGCGCTCGGCCTCGGCGACGATCGCATCGGCGAAGACCTGCGTGTACTGCGGCGGTGCGCTCGGCGGCGGCGGCTTCTCGAGCCGCTCCGGCGCGATCGAGTCCGGCGCGTCGGACTCCTTTACCGGCACCGGTTTCGCTGTCGGCTCGCCGTTGGCGATCGAGTTGGGCTTCGCCGCGTGCCACTTCTCCATTCCTTCCAGGCCGCCGTTCTCGGCCGGGGCGAAGCCCTTGCCCTTGACCGTGTGGATGTGGACGACGACGGGGCGATCGGCGGCGAAGGCCTCTTGCAGCGCTTCGCGCAGGGCGGCGACGTCGTGGCCGTCGACGACGCCCATGTAGGCGAGGTCGAGCTCCTCGAAGAAAAGGCCCGGCGCCCAGTAGGCCTTGAGCGCCAGCTTGATCTCCGGCCCGAGCCGTTCGATCCGTTTGCCCAGCCCCAGCGGCAACCTGGTCAGCCGGTCTTCCATGCCCTCGCGGGTGTGGAGAAGGCGCGGGTTGAGCCGCACCCGGTTGAAGTAGCGCGAAAGCGCGCCGACGTTGGGTGAGATCGACATGCCGTTGTCGTTGAGCACGATCACGATCGGCGTCTGCAACCCGCCGGCCGCGTGCATCGCCTCGTAAGCGACGCCGCCGGTCAGCGCCCCGTCGCCGATCACCGCCGCCACCTTGCCGTCCTCGCCGATCCCCTTGCGCATCGCCTCCTTCAGCCCGACCCCGTAGCCGATCGAGGTCGAGGCGTGGCCGGCGCCCATGATGTCGTGCTCGGACTCGGGGATCGAGCAGAACGGCGCCAGGCCCTCGTACTGGCGGATCGTCGACAGCGCCTCGCGGCGGCCGGTGAGGATCTTGTGCGGGTAGGCCTGGTGGCCGACGTCCCAGAGCACCTTGTCGCGCGGCGAGTCGAGCAGGCTGTGCAGAGCGACCGCCAGCTCGCAGGTGCCGAGGTTGGCGCCGAAGTGGCCGCCGATCTCACCGATCGTGTCGATGATGTAGGTGCGCATCTCCTGCGCGACCTGCTGCAGCTGGTCGTCGTCGAGCCCGTGCAGGCCGGCCGGGGAATCAATCCCCTCGAGCAGTCTCTCTGGCTTCTCGCTCATTCGTTCCTGGTGAAGATGTAGTCGGCGATCCCCTTCAGGTCGCCGGTCTCGCCTCCGGCCTCGGCCAGTGCAGCCAATACCTTCTCATGCGACTCGGCGGCCAACTCGCGGGCGCGCTGCAGGCCGAAGAGGCTGACGTAGGTGAGTTTTCCATGTCGCTCGTCGCTTCCGTGGGGCTTGCCGAGTTCCTCGTCGCTTCCGGTCACGTCGAGGATGTCGTCGACGATCTGGAAAAGGACGCCGAGCTCGGCGGCGAACTGACGATAGGGGATTGTTTCAGGTTCGTCGACTCCCTCGAGCGCCAGCACGACGTTGACCCCGGCGGCGAGCAGCCGGCCCGTCTTCAGCTCGTGCACGGTGCGCAGCCGCTCAGCGTCGGCGGTGCCGGCGGTGACGTCGGCGTACTGGCCGCCGACCATGCCGTCGACCCCGGTCGCCGCGGCGAGCTCGTGCAGCGCCGCCACGACCCGGGCCGGATCCCCCGGCTGCTCGCAGAAGACCCGGACCCCCTCGACGAAAAGGGCGTCGCCGGAGAGGATCGCCACGTCCTCGCCGAACTTGACGTGGGAGGTGGGCAGGCCGCGGCGCAGCTCGTCGTCGTCCATCGCCGGCAGATCGTCGTGGATCAGCGAGTTGGTGTGGATCAGCTCGATCGCGCAGGCGGCGGGCAGGAACCGCCGCGGCTCGGCGCCGAGGGCGCGGGCGGTGGCCAGGGCAAGGACCGGGCGCACCCGCTTGCCGCCGGCCAGCAGCGAGTAGCGCATCGCCTCCTCGAGCCCGACCGTGGCCGGCCCGGCCGAGAACTTCAACCGCGCGAGCTCGGCGTCGACCAGCGTTCGCAGATCCTCCGGGTACATCAGCTCTGCGCCGACTCGCGAATGCGGCGGTTCGCCTCCTCGACCGCCTCGGAGGAGAGCTCGGCGGCCTCGCGGGCCAGCTCGGCGGCGGCCTCGTCGCTCGCCGCGTCGCCCTCCAGCTCGGCGGCGATCGCCTGCAGCCGGGTGGAGATCTCGCGCAGCCGCGTCGCCTCGCTCACTTCACCGCTCCGCCCTGGCGCTCGCGCACGATCGCGCCGAGGATGCCGTTGACGAAGCCGGGGGCGTCGGCGCCGCAGAACTCCTTGGCGATCTCGACCGCCTCGTCGATCGCGACCTCGTCGGGCACGTCGTCGCTGTGCTCGATCTCGTACAGCGCCACCCGCATCACGTTCAGCTCCAGCGGCGCGATTCGTTCCAGCTTCCAGCCCCGCGCGTGCGCGGCGAGCTCCGCGTCGAGCTCCTCGCGATGGGAATCGACCGCGGCGGCGAGCTCGCGGGTGAACGGCCGCGCCTCGCCGATCAGCTCCGCCAGCGGGCGCCCGGTGACGTCGCGCTGGTAGCAGGCGAAGACGGCGTCGCGGCGCTGGTCGGATCGGCGCATCGGCCTATTCTCGCGCTTCCGGCGGCGCGGCGGGAGCTAGGCCCGCGAGACGTACTTGCCGCTGTCGGTGTCGACCCGGATCGTCTCGCCCTCTTCGATGAAGAGTGGCACCTGGACGACCACGCCCGACTCCAGGGTGGCCGGCTTGTTGCCGCCGCCGGAGGCGGTGTCGCCCTTCACGCCGGGGTCGGTCTGGGTGACCTTCATCTCGATCGCGCCCGCGACCTGCACGTCGCTGGGACGCTCGTCGACGAAGAGCACGTCGACCTCGTCGTTGGGCAGCACCCAGCGCATCGCATCGCCGATCGCGCCGGCCGGGATCTCGATCTGCTCGTAGTCGTTGCTGTCCATGAAGACAGCCGCGTCGCCGGAGTCGTAGAGGTACTGCATCTTGCGCGACTCGGTGTGCACGGGCCTGAACTTCTCCCCCGCCCTGAAAGTTTTGTCCTGGACCGAGCCGTCGTCGATCTTGCGCAGCTTCGTCCGCACGAAGGCGCCGCCCTTGCCCGGCTTGACGTGCTGGAACTCGATGATCTTGAAGACCGACCCGTCGATTTCGACGTGGCTGCCGTTCTTGAACTGGTTGGTGGAGATCACGGCCGCGAAGACTAACCGTCCGTGACGCGGTTCGGCGGCGGACGACTCGTGAGGCTAGGCGGCTGCGCCGTGGGCGCTGGTCGGCGCGGGCAAGGTGGCCAGAAGCTCGGCTGGAAGGCGCTTGCTGGCCGACCAGACCTCGATCCCGACGACCTCGTCGGTGCCGGCGTCGTGGTCGAGCAGGCCCCAATCGACCTCTTCGCTCACAACATCCTCCGAGTCGCCGGTAGGAAGCCAGGCGATGTCGGCATCGCGGTCGTAGTAAGCAAACCGAGCACTCATAGACGAAGGATAGACCCTGACGCGCGTCATGACTTGGGATCGCGCAACGGCCAGATGCTCACGATGCGGGCGACTTGGGCGCTGCCGAGCGCAGGGTGGTCATAGAGAATGGCGAATCGTCTGCCGTCAGAGCGAATCCCGTAGACACGCCAATCCGCGTCCCCTTTGTTGACCTCGCGCGAGCGGTGGGCATCGCCGACAACCCCCTCGACCTCGAAGCGGGTCAAGCCCCGTGGGCGAGGCGAAGTTCGGCGTGCTCTCTAACCGTCACACCGCGATCTCCACGATCAACGTGTCGATTCTCGGTGTCCGCGAGCCGCGCTCCAGCAGGCCGACCTCTGTGCGGTGAAGCAGCGCACGTCCCGCCAGGGCCTCCTGGGAGACGCCCATGCGTTCTCACCGGGCGCGGAGGTTGCGGCCAAACTGCGTGGCGACCGGCGCTTTGGACTCAGCCACCGGCCATCTCGCACTCAGCCGTCATCGCGCGGCCACTGAACGCTGAGGCGATAGAGCACGTCGAAGCGACCCTCGCGTAGGTCGGGGGCGTCTGGATCGCGCCGGCCGCGGCGCATCACGCCGAGCCTCACCAGAGCCTCCAGATGGGCGATCGCCTCCCACATCGTCACCTCGCCCTCGAGCACATCGACGAACATGACGGCTGAAAGTGGCTCCCCTGTCCACCGCGCGGCTTCGAGGATCGGCACGCGCAGCGGGTGCAGAACCTGGGGGGGCAGGGCGTTCCAGAATGCTTCGATTTCGTTACTCATCGACGCAAACGCTAACTGCGCGACCGCAAGCGATCAATTCACGTCGCGTGATCAATGGACTGCGGCCTAGCGGTTCGGGGAGCAACACAGAGCACGGAAGTGGAGTCGAGGGGGGGGGCCGGGG
>JBBDJH010000002.1:8486-23619 GCA_040879985.1 Solirubrobacterales bacterium | reverse complement strand
TCGAGCGGCCGTGCCGGTCGACTCCACTTCCGCCGCTAACCGACCTTGTTGACTGAAATGGCCGGCACGGCCGCCGGGCACGATGCGAGCTTCACGTCATCACCTCCTCTGCCAGACTTGCTACGAATTTCTTGAGCAAGTTGGCTACGAGAAGGAGGTGGTACTGCATTGGTTTCGTCTGAGTACCCGGTGTAGGCTTTCCTCGACAATCCGAGGGACAAGATCACTACGGAGGCTCGAATGGCGAAAAGGCTCAGATTGCGCGGGAACCCGCGGGAGCGCTTGAGACGCCTCGCAGTGGTATTCGCAGTCGCAATTCGTTTGAAAATCGTTACGGAGCTGCACATGCGTGAGATGAGCGCCGTGCAGTTCAACCGCGCCTTTGGAGGCGGGGCGCTCTCCCGCGTCTCTCAGAACTTCAACAAATTGGCTGAAACCGACTGGCTGAGACTTGTTCGCACGGCTCCGCCCGGTGGGCGACGACACGGAGCGGTTGAGCACTTTTACCGGGCTACGGAACCCGCGTACTGCGATGCCGATAGCTGGGCTTTGGTCCCCTACTCCCTCCGCGTTGCCTGGACCTGGAACATCTACAAGCAGGTTGCACCGAAACTACGGGCCGCAGTCGAGGTCGCGAATGCCGGAGCGGAGTGGGCGCGCGACCTGACTTGCGATCAATGGGAGCTTGACGAGGTCGGCCGGAAGCGCGCGATCGAGGCAGTTGCCACCCAGTTTCAAGGGATTTTCGAAGAGCAAGAAGACTCACGAGTCCGCGCCCAAAACGGAGAAGGGGCGTTGAAGCCCGCAGATGTATTTGTTGTCGCGTTCGACTCGGCGGGGTCCTGTGCGTCGCCTCATGCCGGCGGGCTGGTGGAGCTGCGCATCGAGCCACTCGTTCCGTTCACTGAGCGGCTTGCGCCGGTCCTCATCGATGACCTCTCCCTGGCAATCGCTGGCGAAATGAATCAGAGGGAGGTGAGTTCAACGCAGTACTACCGTGAGGTCGGCGGTGCTAGCAAGCAGCGGATATGGCGCCAGTTCAGGGGACTCGAAAGAACCGGTTGGGCCGCTCGAGTCGCCGAACGAACCGGCAACGGGCGACGGGGACGGACTGAGCACTTCTACAGGGCAACCAAGCCGCGATACGCCGGCTTCGACGCATGTGCGGAACCTCCGGCATCAAAGAGATCCGAGCGATGGCAAACGTTTGAACGATTCTGCGCGGATGCGGTTGGCTCGATGGAGGCTGGCGCATTCGATGCTCGCACCGACCGCTACGTCACCTGGTCAAATGTCCTATTAGACGAACGGGGTTGGGAGAGAGTAATCACGGGACTCAACTCGTTGCGCAAGTTCCTCCTGCGAGAGGAACAGCGTTCAAGGCAGCGCATGAAAACATCGGGCTTGGGATCGACGAAGATGACGGTTGCGCTAGCTGCGATGGAGCGAGCGGCCGAAGTCAAAGCGCCATAAGCGCCAGCCGGGCAGCGCCTGTCTCTAATCTAGAAGGGCCTGGGAGATGAGACGGATGCTGGGGACACCTGCTGCGATCTTGGTCGCGATGCTCGTCATCGCGCCACCGGCCGCTGCCGCGGAACAGACGCGGGAGAGCTACAAGGAACGGGTCGAGCCGATCTGCGAGGCCAACCGGACCGTCAACGCGCGGATCATGTCCGGTGTGCGGCAGCGCATCAACAGGGACAACTTCGCCCCGGCGGGCAAGCAGTTCATCCGCGTCTCGGCGTCCTTCGGCAAGCTGATCAAGCGCCTCGCGCCGGTGCCGGCGCCGGTCGGCGACGAGCGCCGCGTCGCCCGCTGGCTCAAGTTCATGCGCCTGATCAAGGTGCGTCTGCAGACGGTCGGCAAGTACTACAAGCAGGGGGCGGACATCAAGGCCGCCCACGAGTCGATCCTGGCCGAACGCAGCGGCATCTCGGCCAACAACATCAGCATCGTCTTCAAAGTCCGCAACTGCCGCTTCGGCCGCTTCGACGCCGGCCAGTCGGGCCGCGCGGCATACTGAGCAGCCGATGTCCGCGATCCCCGCCCTGCTCGACAAGCTGCTGCGCGCCGGCGCCCCCTCCGGCCACGAGGGGCCCGCCGCCGCGATCTGGCGCGAGCAAGCCGCCTTCGCGGCGCTCACCAGCGACGGGCTCGGCTCCTCGATCGCCCGCGTCGGCGAGGCGGCGCCGTTGCTCGCGGTCGTCGGCCACATCGACGAGATCGGCCTCGTCGTCACCCACATCGACGAGGACGGCTTCCTCTGGTTCGCCCCGATCGGCGGCTGGGACCCGCAGATCCTGGTCGGCCAGCGGGTCGAGGTGCGCGGGCGCGACGGGCTCGTGCCGGGGGTCGTCGGCCGCAAGCCGATCCACCTGCTCGATCCCGATCAGCGTAAAAAGGTGGTCGAGCTGAAGGGCCTCCACATCGACGTCGGCGCCGCCGACCGCGACGAGGCGGCGGCGCTGCTGCGGGTCGGCGACCCGGTCGTGATCGCCGCCGAGCCGCTGCGCCTCGCCGGCCGGCGGCTCGTCTCCAGGGCGATGGACAACCGGCTCGGCGCCTACGTGGCGCTCGAGGCGCTGCGCCGCTGCCACGAGCGCGGCTCGCTCGGCGGCAGCTTCGCGGCCGTCGCCGCCGTGCAGGAGGAGATCGGCCTCTACGGGGCGCGCACCGCCGCCTTCGAGGTGCGGCCCGACCTCGCCGTCGCCGTCGACGTGACCCACGCGACCGACGCGCCGGGCGTCGACGAGAAGCAGATCGGCAGCCACCCGCTCGGTTCCGGCCCGGCGATCGGCCGCGGCTCGACCCTCTCGCCGAAGGTCTTCGAGCTGCTCGTCGAGACCGCCGAGCAAGCCGGGATCGAGCACACCGTCAGCGCCAGCGGGCGCGCCACCAGCACCGACGCCGACGCGATCCAGATCTCGCGCTCGGGGATCCCGACCGGCCTGGTCTCGATCCCGCTGCGCTACATGCACTCGCCGGTCGAGCTGGTCGACCTCGGCGACGTCGAGGCGACCGTCGAGCTGATCGCCGCCTTCGCGGCGCGGCTCGAGGCCGGCATCGACCTCAACCGCTGAGCCCGGGCCTCGGGCTCAGTTGGCGCTGACCACGACGCGGTCGCGGCCGGCCGCCTTCGCCGAGTAGAGCGCCGCGTCGGCGCGGCCGACCAGCTCGTCGGTATCGAGCGGCCCGGGCGAGGAGACGGCGACGCCGATGCTGACCGTCACCGCGACCCCGTTCGGGCGTCGCTCGCGGACCGCCACGCGCAGCCGTTCGGCGATCGCGACCGCGTCGTCGCGGGTCGCTCCCGGCAGGACGACGAGGATCTCCTCGCCGCCGACCCGATAAATCGAGTCGCCGGCGCGCAGCGCCGCGCGCATCGTGTAAGCGACGTCTTGGAGAACGGCGTCGCCGGTCGCATGCCCGAGCCGGTCGTTGATCTGCTTGAAGCGGTCGAGGTCGCAGAGCAGCAGCGCGTGCGAGGTCCCCTCCCCCTCGCCGATCGGCTGGTCGGCGAGCTCGCTCAGTTTCTGCTCCAGGGCGTTGCGGTTGAAGAGGCCGGTGAGCGGGTCGAGGGTCGAGCGGCGCCGGTGGGCGCGGTCGGACTCGACCAGTGCGCCGGAGAGGATCACCGCACAGAGGACCAGAGCAATGGTGGCGATCACCTGCTGGTGATGCTCAGCGGCAACCGCGCTGTCGAGCCCGAAGGTGGCGATCATCAGCAGCGCCAGGATGTAGGCGGTCCCAAGCGCAGTGCCGCGGGTGGTGAAGCGGGCGCCGAGGGTTACCGCCGGCAGCGCGAACCACATCAGCGCCGGGCTTTCGGCGCCGCCGGTGACGATCACCGCGTCGGCGAGAAGCAGCGGCAGGATTCCCCACGCGGCGGCGGCCCAGATCGCCGGGTGCTCGCTGTGGCGCATGAAACGATCGGCGACCGAGAAGCCGGCGAGGCCGACCGCCAGGGGCACGACCCACCACCAGCCGACCTCGGCGCTGACCGAGATGAGCGTGACCGCGAGGATCGCGAAGGTGACGAGCCGGTAGGGGCGGAGGCGGACCTGCATGTCGAGCAGGCGTTCGCGGCGGGCGTCGTCGCGAACCGCCGCCAGCGACTCCTGATGGAGAACGGAACCGGCCGCATCGTCGATGGGCTGGGCACGACGCCTGCTCGGTACGGTGAGATTCACGAGAGCTGCATCGGCCTGTCCGCAGGTCGACTTGAGGATGCAGCCGAGTTTTCACCCCCAGGCAGGGCTCTACGCGTCTCTACTCGACCAGTTGCAGATCCTTGGGCAGGCCGCTGAGGTTGCCACAGCCCGCGTCGCCGACGACGACGAGATCCTCGATCCGCACGCCGAGCTCGCCGGGCAGGTAGACCCCCGGCTCGATCGTCACCACTTCGCCCGCCGCGAGCACGTCCTCCGAACGCGGCGAGAGGCGCGGCTCCTCGTGCACCTCGAGCCCGACGCCGTGGCCGAGGCCGTGCCCGAAGCGCTCGCCGTAACCCGCGGCGGCGATCGCCTCGCGGGCGACGGCGTCGAGCGCCTCGCCGCCGATCCCGGCGGCAACCGCGTCGAGCGCCGCCCGCTGGGCGCCGCGCACCGTCTCGTAGACCTCGCGGCCGCGCTCATCCGGCTCGCCGACGGCGAAGGTCCGGGTGCCGTCGGAGCAGTAGCCGTCGAGCTTCGCGCCCATGTCGAAGACGACCAGGTCCCCAGCCTCGATCCGGCGCTCGCCCGGCTCGGCGTGCGGCAGCGCCCCGTTCGGCCCGGCGGCGACGATCGCCGGGAAGGAGGGGTCGGCGCCGAGCTCGCGGATGCGCGCTTCGGCGGCGCGCGCGACCTCGCGCTCGGTGCGGCCGCCGAGGCCGCGGTCGACGCTCCAGCGCCAGACCTCGTCGGCCAGCTCGGCGGCGGCGGCGATCGCCGCCAGCTCCTCCGCGTCCTTGACCCGGCGCAGCTTCTCGACCGCGCCGCCGGCCGCGACCGGCTCGACCCCCTCCGCCAGTTTCCCGCGCAGCCGCTCGAGCAGCCGCACCGAGAGGTGGCTGTCCTCGAAGCCGAAGCTGCCGCTGAGCTGGGCGGCGATGCCGCCGAGCCAGTCGTCGGCAACGGTGATCGTCTCCCAGCCGTCGACCTCCGCCGCGGCCCGCTCGGTATAGCGGAAATCGGTCAGGAAGAGGCGCGTATCGGGGCCGCAGATACAAGCCCCATTCGTGCCGGTGAAACCGGTCAGATAGCGGACGTTGGTCAGGTCCGTGACCAGGATCAGGTCGAGCTCGCGCTCGGCCAGCATCGCCGCGAGGCGCTCGCCGCGGCCCCTCATCCGGCCGCGACGCCGAGGCGGCGGGCGAGCGCGGCGAGGGCGTCGCGGTAGCCGTCCGCGCCCCTGCCGGAGATCTTCTCGAGGACCAGCCCGTCGAAGACCGACTCGCGGCGCCAGTCCTGGCGCGACTCGACGTCGGAGAGGTGGACCTCGACCGCCGGCAGGCCGGTCAGCTCGAGCGCGTCGGCGATCGCGCGGCTGTAGTGGGTCCAGGCGCCGGCGTTGATCGCGATCGCGTCGGCCAGCTCCGGCGCCCGGTGCAGGTATTCGGCGAACTCGCCCTCCGAGTTGGTCTGGAAGAAGATCGCTTCGAGGCCGAGCTCGCTCGCGAAGCCGCTGATCTGCCGCTCCAGCTCGCTGAGCGACTGACCGCCGTAGACCGCCGCGTCGCGCCGCTCGAGCACGTCGAAGTTGACCCCGTGCAGGACGGCGACGCGGTTGCGGGCGGAGTTCATCCGTAGAGCTCCTTCACGGCGGCCTCGACCTTAGCCGGATCGACGAGCTGCCCGGTCCTCGGCTCGCCGGGCTCGGCGAGCAGGACGAAGCCGACGCCGGCCGCGGTGCGCTTCTTGTCGCGCTGCAGGGCCGCGAGGACCTCGGCCGGCGCGATCGCCGGGTCGAGCCTGACCGGCAGGCCGTGGCGGACCAGGATCCGCTCGACCTCGGCGCGCAGCTCGGCGGCCGCGGAGAGGCGCAGTGCGGCGAGCAGCCCCAGCCCGACCACCTCGCCGTGGCGGTAGACCGAGTAGCCGCTCGCCGCCTCGATCGCGTGGCCGACCGTGTGGCCGAGGTTGAGCGCCTCGCGCAGGCCGGAGTCGCGCTCGTCGGCGGCGACGACCTCGCACTTGTAGCGGGCGCAGGCGAAGACGACATCGTCGAGTCCGGCCGGGTCGAGCGCCTCGATCGCGCGCACCCGCTCCCAGAGCTCGCCGCCGGCAAGCAGGCCGGTCTTCAGCACCTCGACGAAGCCGGCGGCGAGCTCCTCCCGCGGCAGGCTCGCGAGCGTCGCGGTGTCGGCGATCACCGCCGCCGGCAGGTGGTAGGCCCCGGCGTAGTTCTTGCCCTGCGGCATGTCGACCCCGGTCTTGCCCCCGTAGGCCGAGTCGACCTGGGCGACCAGCGACGTCGCGACCTGGACGACCGGGACCCCGCGCTGGTACAGGTGGGCGCAGAACCCGGCCAGGTCGCCGACGACGCCGCCGCCGAGCGCGACGACGTGGTCCTCGCGCGTCATTCCGGCGGTGGCAAGCGCACTCAGCACCTTCTCCGCGTTGCCGACCGTCTTCGCGGCCTCGCCCGGCTCGACTTCGATCCGCGCCGCGAGCGGCCCGAGGCGGTCGGCGTAGAGCGCCCCGACGGCGCTGTCGGTGACGCAGAAGCGCCGCCCCGCAAGCGGCCACCAATCGACGCCGAGCAGGTCGCGACCGACGAACACCGGGTACTCGCCCGAGGCGCTCGCCGCCCAGAGCAGTTTCGTCCCGGTCGGCAAGTGAGCCAGCGCCTCGATCGAAGGCAGCGCCCGGGCGATCTGGCCGACATCGCCGACCGGCACCACCGCGTCGGCCAGCCCCTCGTACAGCGGCAGGCGCAGCGCGAGCAGCGCGGCGACGTCGGCGGCGCTGCGCGCCAGCGGGCGGTCGGTCCCCTCGATCCGCCGCCAGGCCTCGGCGGCGTCGATCTGCAGCCAGACGACGACGTGGCGGCCGAGGGCGTCGCGCACCCGCTCGGAGAGGACGCTGCCGCCGCCGAGCGCGATCGCGCCGCCGTCGGCGCGATCGAGCAACGCGCCGACGACCTCCGCCTCGCGGGCCCGGAAACCCTCCTCGCCGTGCTGCTCGAAGGCGGCGGCGATCGAGCTGCCGAACTCGGCTTCCATCAGCTCGTCGATCTCGGTCGTCTCCAGGCCGGCCTCGCGGGCGGCGGCGAGCGCCGTCGACTTGCCCGCCCCCATGAAGCCGATGAAGACGATCGCGGGGCGGCTCACGCCCTCACCCGCGGAAGTCGATGCGCTTCTTATATGCGTCGACCGCGGCCAGCATGTCGTCGATCTGGTCGCCGCCGAACTTCTCGCGGTAGCAGCGGGCGAGGGTCAGGCAGACCATCGCCTCGGCGACCACGGCGGCGGCGGGGACCACGGTCGAGTCGGTGCGCTCGCGCAATGCCTGCGCCGGTTGCTTGGTCTCGGTGTCGACCGAGCGCAGCGGCTTGGTCAGGGTCGAGATCGGCTTGATCGCCGCCCGCACCGAGAGCGGCAGGCCGTTGGTCATGCCGCCCTCGAGCCCGCCCGCGTGGTTGGTTTCACGCCGGTAGCCGTGCTGCTCGGTCCAGAAGATCTCGTCGTGCGCCTCCGAGCCGGGGCGGGTGGCGACGTCCCAGGCCTCGCCGATCGAGACCCCCTTGACCGACTGGATCGAGGCGACCGCGCCGGCCAGCTGCCCGTCGAGCCGCTCCTCCCAGGAGATGTGCGAGCCGAGCCCGGGGACGAGGCCGAAGGCGCGCACCTCGAAGCTGCCGCCGAGGCTCTCGTTGGCCTTGCGCAGGCGGTTGATCTCCGCGACCATCGCCGCGCTCGCCTCCGGGTCGAGGCAACGCACGGGGTCCTCGTCGACCGCGGCGAAGTCGCCGGGGCCGAGGTCGGGGCGCTCGGGTGCGGCCACCGAGGCGATCTGGATCACGTGGCTGTGCACGCTCACGCCGAGCGCGCTGAGCAGGCCGCGGGCGAGCGAGCCCGCCGCCACCCGGGCCGCCGTCTCACGGGCGCTGGCCCGCTCGAGCACGTTGCGGATGTCGCGGTGGCCGTACTTCTGGGCGCCGACCAGGTCGGCGTGGCCGGGCCGCGGCAGGTGCACCTCGTCGGGCTCGAAGCCCTCGACCGGCCAGGGGTTCATCCGCTCCTCCCAGTTGGCGTAGTCGCGGTTGGCGACGAGGACGGCGATCGGGCTGCCCAGGGTGAGGCCGTGGCGAACCCCCGAGCGGACCTCGACCGTGTCGGTCTCGATCTTCATCCTGCCGCCGCGGCCGTGGCCGAGCTGGCGCCGCGCCATGTCACGGTCGAGCGCCTCGCGGTCGAGCTCGAGGCCGGCCGGCATGCCCTCGACGATCGCGACCAGGCCGGGGCCGTGCGACTCGCCTGCGGTGGTGAAGCGGAAGCGGGTGCTCATGGGCGCAAGGCTATCGGCGGGGGCGTAGCGGAGGGACTATCCCGGTAGGGGTTCCACCTTTCAAACGTTCCACCCCTACCGGGATAGTCCCTCTCGGGCGGCGGTGCGCATCACGCCTAGCGGCGCCTCGTGGCCAGTCCAGATTTCGAGCGAGCGGGCGCCTTGGCGGACGAGGATCTCGATGCCGTCGATGTCCGTTGCGCCATTGTCCTTGGCGGCTTCGACCAGCTTGGTCGGCCCGTCGCCGTAGACCATGTCTACGACGACCTGGCCGCGAAACTTGGTGGGGTCCAGGGGGAGATACTCGAACGGATCCTCGCCGTGAAGGCCCACCGAGGTGGTGTTTACGACAATCCCGTAGTCCTCCTGTCTCGGCGCATCGACCGCGACCCCACCCAGGTCGAGGTGCTCACCGAGCTCGTCGTAGAGCTTCGCCGCCCGCTCAGCGGTCCGGTTCCAGGCATCGACAGCGCGCGGCTCGAGATCGACAGAGGCAACCGCCCCTCCCCTGCTCAGCGCCCATATCGCCGCGCGGGCGGCGCCGCCCGCGCCCAGGACGAGTGCACGGATTCCACGCGGGGAAGCAGGCAGGTCGGCCACAGCCGACAGCAGCCCACCCGCATCGGTGTTGTCGGCGCGGATCCTCCCCGCCGCGAAGCTGAGCGTGTTGGCGGCGCCGATCGCCGCCGCGGCCGGCGATGCCTCGTCTGCGAGCTGCAGCGCGGCCTCCTTGTGGGGGATCGTGACGTTGGCGCCGAGGAACCCTTCATCGGGCATTGCGCGGACGCGCGTCTCGAAGTCGTCGGGGGCGACGTCGATCGCCTCGTATGCCCACTCGTCGGCCAGCCCGAGCTGGGCCAGCGCCGCGTTTTGCATTGCCGGCGAGCGGGAGTGGGCTACCGGGTGGCCGAGGACGGCTAGGCGCTTCACCGCCGGGCGCTCATTCCTCGCAGCTGTCGGGCGATTCGCCGCCGGCCGCTTCGCGCGCTTCGTTGTAGCGGGCGACGTCGGCCTGGAACTCGGCGTCGGTCGAGGAGAAGGCGTGCTCGCCGCAGGTGCCGGGCTCGACCACGTAGTAGAGGTAGTCGACGTCGGCCGGGCGGGCCGCGGCTTCGAGCGAGGCCAGGCCCGGGCTGGCGATCGGCCCCGGCGGCAGGCCGGCGTTGAGGCGGGTGTTGTAGGGCGAGTCGACGGCCAGTTCGGATTCGGTCAGCGGCTCCTCGTAGTTGCCGGTGGCGAAGCGGGTGGTCGCGTCGATCCCGAGCGGGATCCCTTCGCGCAGGCGGTTGTAGATCACCGCCGCGATCAGCTCGCGCTCCTCGTCGAGCTGCGCCTCCTCCTCGACCATCGAGGCGATCGTCACCACGTCGCGCTCGGTGAGGTTTTTGGCGCGCGCGTAGCGCTGGTTCACCGCCGCCATCCGCCGCGCGAAGGTCTGCAGCTGCAGCGCGACCAGATCCGCCACCGGGGCGCCGCGTTCGAGCTCGTAGGTGTCGGGGAAGAGAAAGCCCTCGCGGCCCTTGCTCGCCTGCACGTAATCGCCGCGCAGGCCGGCTTCGCGGGCCAGCTCCGCGGTCTGCGCGCGGCTATAGCCCTCGGGGATCGTCAGCGTGATCGTGCGCAGCGGCGCTTCCGGCGGCGGCGGCTCCTCGCGGCCGGCGTAGACGATCGCACCCGCCATCAGGGCCACGCCGAGCAGCAGCAGGCCGACGACGGCGACAACCCGCCGCCGCCGGTGGACGTCACTCATCGTCCTCGGCGCCTTCGATCGCCGCCTGGCCGGCGAGGTAGCCCTGCAGCAGGTGGGCCGCGGCGAGCGAGTCGGGCGCCGCGGCGGCGCCCTCGCGCTTGCTCGCCTCGGCCATCCGCGTGGTCAGCCGCTCGTCGTAGGTCTCGACCGGGATCTCGAGCAGCGCTTCCAGTTCGGCGCAGAAGCTGCGTGCCAGCGCCGCCTGCGAGCCCTCCTCGCCGCTGAGGTGCAGGGGCAGGCCGACGACGACGCGCTCGACCTCGTGCTTGGCGACCAGCTCGGCGACCGAGCGCGCCTCCGGCGGTTCGATCGTCGGCAGCGGCGTCGCCAGGGTGCCGCTCGGGTCGGAGATCGCGCAGCCGATCCGGGCCGTGCCGTGGTCGAGGGCGAGCACGCGCATCAGGCCAGTGCCGCCTCGATCGCCCGCCGTGCCGTCGCCAGCGCCTCGTCGAGCTTCGCGGCGTCCTTGCCGCCCGCCTGGGCCATCTCGTCGCGCCCTCCCCCGCCGCCGCCGACGACCGGCGCCGCCTCGCGCACGATCGCCGCGGCGGAGATCCCCTTGCCGACGGCACCCTTGCTGACCAGCACGACCAGGCCGACCCTCTCGCCCTCGGCGCCGCCGAGCGCGATCGCCGACTCGCCGCCGAGCTTCGACTGCACGCGGTTGGCCAGCTCGAGCAGCTGCTTCTGGTCGGCGAGCGGGACCTTCGCCGCGACGACGTTGCAGCCGCCGACCTCCGCGGCGGCCGCGACGAGCCGCTCGGCCTCGTCGCCGAGCAGCTCCCTGGCCGCCTGCTTGGCGCCCTCGCCCGCCGTGCGCAGCCGCTCGGCCGCGCGCCGCGCCCCGGTGAGAGGGTCCTGCGGCGAGCCGAGCAGCTCGCCGACCTCGCGCAGGCGTCGCTCGCCGTCGCGGAACCAGTCGATCGCGGCGGGCCCGGTCAGGGCCTCGATCCGCCGCACGTTGGCGGCGCTGGAGCCCTCCGAGACGAGCTTGAAGATGCCGACCTCGGCCGTGTTGGCGACGTGGGTGCCGCCGCAGAGCTCGCGCGAGACCTCCTCGACCTCGACCACCCGCACCCACTCGCCGTATTTCTCGCCGAACAGGGCCATCGCGCCGAGCCGAGTGGCCTCGGCCCGCTCCATCTCCAGCCAGCGCACCGGCCGGCTCGCCTTGATCCACTCGTTGACCCGGTCCTCGATCGCGGCGAGATCGTCGTCGCGAAGCGCCTGGCCGTGGCTGAAGTCGAAGCGCAGCTTGTCCGGGCGGACGGCCGAGCCCGCCTGGCGCACGTGCTCGCCGAGCCGCTCGCGCAGCGCCGCGTGCAGCAGGTGGGTCGCCGTGTGGTTGCGCATCGTCGCGTGGCGGGCCTCGTGGTCGACCAGCGCCTCGACCGCGACGCCGGGCTCGACGGCGCCCCCCTCGACCTCGAGCGCCTGGTCCCCGCCGACGCGGTAGACGTCGAGCACCCGCGCCTCTCCCCCCGGCCAGCGCAGCAGGCCGGAGTCGGCGACCTGGCCGCCGCCCTCGGCGTAGAAGGGGCTCTCCTCGAGCTTGACCAGCGCCCGCCCGTCGTCGGCGGCGACCGCCGCCAGGCCGGTCGTCGCGCGCAGCGTCTCGTAGCCGACGAAGCGGGTCGGCGGCGCCCCGCCGGCGAAGGCGATCACCTTCTCGTGACGGTCCTCGGAGCCGTGCGCGGTCGCCGCGCCGGTCCGGGCGCGCTGGCGCTGCTCCTCCATCAGCTCCTCGAAGCCCCCGTCGTCGACCGAGAGTCCCCGCTCGGCGAGCAGCTCCTTGGTCAGGTCGTAGGGAAAGCCGAAGGTGTCGTGCAGCTGGAAGGCGTCGGCGGCGTCGATCCAGGAGGTGCCGGCGTCGCGCGCCTCGGCGACCAGCCGCTCGAGCAGCTCGCTGCCGCGCTCCAGCGTGCGGCCGAAGCTCTCCTCCTCGTCGCCGACCCAGCGGGCGATCGTCTCGCGCTCGGCGGCCAGCTCGGGGTATGCCGCGGCCATGATCTCGATCGTGCGCTCGGCGAAGCGGCCCAGCCAGGGCGCCTCCAGCCCCAGCGTCCGCCCCTGCTGAATCGCCCGCCGCATGATCCGCCGCAGGATGTAGCCGCGGTCCTCGTTGGAGGGGACGACGCCGTCGGCGATCAGGAAGGCGGCGCCGCGCGAGTGGTCGGCGACGATCCGCATCGCCCGCGTCACCGCGCCGCTCTCGTCGTAGGAGCGGCCCGAGAGCTCCTCGGCGAGGTCGATCAGCGGCCGGATCAGGTCGGTCTCGAAGACCGAAGGCACGTCCTGGAGGATCGCCGCCATCCGGTCGAGGCCCATGCCGGTGTCGATGTTGCGCATCGGCAGCTCGGTCAGGCTCCCGTCGGCGCCGAGGTCGTAGGTCATGAAGACGTGGTTCCAGAACTCGAGGAAGCGGTCGGTGTCGTCGCCGGGACGCTCACCGGCGGCGCCGAAGCCCTCGCCGCGGTCGAGGTAGAGCTCCGAGCAGGGGCCGCACGGCCCGCTCGGCCCCGCCTGCCAGAAGTTGTCCTCGCGGCCGAGCAGGACGATCCGCTCCTCGGGCATCCCCTCGCCCTTCCAGATCTCGATCGCCTCCTCGTCGGGGCCGAGGCCGAGCTCCTCGTCGCCGCCGAAGACGGTCGCCCAGATCCGCTCCGGGTCCATCCCGAAGCCCTGCGTCGCCAGCTCCCAACCCCAGGGGATCGACTCGGCCTTGAAGTAGTCGCCGAAGCTCCAGTTGCCGAGCATCTCGAAGAAGGTGAGGTGGCGGGCGGTCTTGCCGACCTCCTCGATGTCGGTCGTGCGGAAGCACTTCTGCACGTCGGCGAGCCGCGGCGCCGGCGCTTGCTCGCGGCCGAGGAAGTAGGGCTTGAAGGGCTGCATCCCGGCCGTGGTGAGCAGCACCGAGGGGTCGTGGACGGAGGGCACGAGCGGCGCCGACGGCACGATCTTGTGCCCGCGCTCGGCGAAGAAGGAGAGGTAGGTCTCGCGGATCTGCTCGGCTTTCATCGGCCACGAAGCCTAAGCGACGAGCGCTGACACTCGGGCGGCAGCTCCGTTGAAACGATGGATGGCTATGTCCCTAATCTTGAGCAGATGGGTTCGCGGGCCGAGACAGGTGCGGCATGACGTCGGACGAGCGCCTGGTCAAGCGGGCGAGCAAGGGCGACGCGCGCGCCTTCGAAGCGATCTACCGCCGCTACCACCAGGATCTCTACCGCTTCTGCCTGGCGATGGTCGGCAACCCGCACGACGCCCAGGACGCGCTGCAGAACACGATGGTGAAGGTCCTGAGGGCGCTGCCGGGCGAGCAGCGGGAGATCAAGCTGAAGCCCTGGCTGTACCGGATCGCGCGCAACGAGTCGGTCGAAGCGCTGCGCAAGCGGCCCGAAGACGGCGAGCTGGAGGAGGACCAGGGGGCGGTCGCCGGCCCGGCCGAGGCGGCGGAAGCGCGGGCGCGGCTGCGTCAGCTGCTGTCCGACCTCGAGCGGCTGCCGCAGCGCCAGCGGGCAGCACTGACGATGCGCGAGCTCTCGGGGCTCGGCTTCGACGAGATCGCGCAGTCGTTCGGCAGCTCCGAGGGCGTCGCCCGGCAGACCCTGTACGAGGCGCGGCAGAGCCTGCGCCAGCTCGAGGAGGGCCGTGAGATGAGCTGCGTCGCGGTGCAGAAGGAGCTCTCCGACGCCGACGGCCGGGTGACTCGCCGCCGCGAGATCCGCTCGCACCTGCGCAGCTGCGCGGACTGCCGCGCCTTCAAGCGGGGAATTGCCGCGCGCCGCGAGGACCTCGCCGCGCTGGCGCCTCTGCCGCTGGCCGCCTCGGCCGGCCTGCTGCACTCGCTGCTGGCCGGAAAGGCGGGTGCGACGGGCGCCGCAGGTGCGGCGGGCGGCGGCGGAATCGCCGGCTCGGCCGCGGCGGGAGCCGGAACCACGCTGGCCGGCTCGGCGGTCGTCAAATCGGTGGCGACCGTGGCGGTCGTCGCCGTCGCCGGCTTCTCGGCCGAGCGCGGCGGCGTGATCGAGCTGCCGCTGGTCGGCAAGGACGCGCCCGGGCAATCCAGCCGCGCCGGCGCGGGGGCGGAATCGGGCCCCCGCGGGCCCGCTGACGAGGCCGGCGCAGCAACGGCCGGCGGCGGACGCGAGGCGGCGGACGGAGCGGGCAACGGGATGAAGGAGGGCGGCGCTGCGAACAGCGGCATGCGCGGTGCGAAGAAGCCGGCGACGCAGGGCTCGCGAGGGGCGGCCAGATCCAGGTCACGGGCCGGCCAGAGCCCGCCGGGGGGCGGCCACGGACGCTCGGCGGCGGAGCAGCGCGGCCGTCTCGGGGCGGCCTCCAAAGGACAGAATGCCGCCGGGGCGCGCAAACCCGAAGCGGCGCCGTCCAGACCCGGCGGGAAACCGCCGAAGGCCAAAGCCGCGCCGGGCCCGGCCGCCGTCGCCAAGCCGCAGCAGTCGGCGACTCAGGCGGCGAAGCCCGCTGCACCGGTCGAGCAGCCGCCTGACGGCAATGAACCGCCCACGCGGCCCGGCAAGGCGCCGAAGGCGTCGCGCTGAGCGGCGGACATCCGTCCGGACCGGGCCCGGTATCGCCTGACAGGGACCTGCCGCCGGCGTTTAATGGGGACAAGCCCGTGAGGCAAGCGTCTTCCGGGACCCGATTCGATGCGTCGAAGGAGGCAGGCACGATGAAGCTCCAGACCAAGATCGCCGTGGCAGTCAGCGCAATGGCGATGACCGCGAGCCCGGCCGCGCTCGCGATGGCCAAACACGACGGGGTCCCGCACGGGGCCGCGAAAGGCCATGAAAAGGCAGCCAAGGCCTATGGCAAGCACTGCCAGGGCGAGAGCAAGCAGCACGTCAAAGGCGAGAAGGGCACCGCGTTCTCG
>JBBDJH010000002.1:0-8386 GCA_040879985.1 Solirubrobacterales bacterium | reverse complement strand
CGAGAGCAAGCAGCACGTCAAAGGCGAGAAGGGCACCGCGTTCTCGCGCTGCGTCCGCAACATGGCCCAGGCGGCCAACCACGAGAACATGGCGCCCGGCCGGGTCTGCCAGGGCGAGAGCAAGCAGCACGTCAAAGGCGAGAAGGGCACCGCGTTCTCGCGCTGCGTCAAGGGCGTCGTCACGCTGCGCAAGCAGGAACGACAGGAAGCACGCGAAGCGGAGAAGGAAGACAACGCTTCGTGACAGGGTTCTGGCCTGCGTGCTGACCTACTTCGGTCGCGGCCCATCGCCCGAGGCGATGGTGCCGTGGCCGACGATCGCCTCGCCGCTGAGCAGCACCGCGGCCTGGCCCGGAGCGGCGGCGTCGAAGGACTCGCCCAGCTCGACCTCGAGCGAGGCGTGTCGTCCCGGCTCCGCGCCTGAGAGCGTGGCGGGGATCGAGCTCGCCCGGTAGCGCAGTTTGACCGCGTCGACGCTCGCCCCGTCGCGGTGCAGGACCGCGTCGCGGATCCTCACCTGGCGGGTCTCCAGATCGGCGCGGGTGCCGACCGTGACCGTGTTCGCGGCCGCGTCGGTGGCGACGACGTAGAGCGGCTCCGGCGCCGAGACGCCGATCCCGCGCCGCTGTCCGACGGTGTAGTTGTGGTGGCCGCGGTGACGGCCGACGGTCCTGCCGGCGCGATCGAGCAGCGCGCCCTCGCGCTCGCCGAGGCCGCCGTGGCGGCGCAGGAAGCGCGCCTTGCCCTGGCCCGCGAGGAAGCAGAGGTCCTGGCTCTCGGGCTTCTTGGCGACGACGAGGTCGTGGCGGGCGGCGATCTCGCGCACCTCGGGCTTGCTCAGCTCGGTGAGCGGGAAGCCCAGCCTGTCCAGCATCGCCGGCGGCAGGGCGGCGAGCATGTAGCTCTGGTCCTTGTTGGCGTCCGCGGCGGCGGCGAGCAGCGAGCCGGCCCCGTCGGCGACGATCCGCGCGTAGTGGCCGGTGACGAGGCGCTCGGCGCCGAGCCGCTCGGCGAGGTCGACCATCGCGGCGATCCGCACCTCGCCGTTGCAGACGATGCAGGGGTTGGGCGTGGCCCCCGCCCCGTACCCGTCGAGGAAGGCGGCGACGACGCGGCGGCGGAACTCCTGCTCGAGGTCGAGCGTCAGGTGCGGGATGCCGAGCGAGTGGGCGACCGCCCTGGCGCCGAGCACCGCCTCCGGCGAGCAGCAGGCCTTGGCGCCGTCGGTCTCCGGGTCGGCCCAGAGCTTCAGGGTGACGGCGAGCACGTCGGCCCCGCGCTCGCGTTCGAGCAGGGCGGCGACGGCGCTGTCGACCCCGCCCGACATCGCGACCAGGACGCGGCCCGGGCGCGGCTTGGCGAGGGTTTCCGAGGACGCCGCCGCGCCGGCCAGCGCCCGGTGCAGCGCGTCGGCGGCGAGCTGCGCGGCGTGTCGCTTGGCGGGCGTCAGCCCGCCAACGGCCTCATCGACATCCTCGATCCCGGTCCGGGCTGCGTCGATGACCGACTCCCCGTCGACCATCTCGGCAACGGCGGCGGTGGCCGCCCGCGTCGCCCCGCACCCCTCGGCATCGAAGCTCACGGCTGCGACGCGGCCCCGCTCGAGCAGCAGCGAGATCCGCGACAGGTCCCCGCAGGCGGCTCCCCCGGCCGCGCCGGTGAAGGCGCCGTCCGGCACAGGCCCAAGCCGCGCCTCGTCACGCAGGTAGTGCTCGAAAAGCTCCCGGCTCATGCGACTCATTATGGGCCTCAATGAAATGAGGCTCCAGCGCCGCCGTTGCCGCCCCTGGCTTTGATCCCTTGAAGTAAAGGGTGGGCGCCTCCTCCGGATCCCGCAGGACCAAGAGAGATCGGCCCCCGCGCCGTTTGTGTTGGGTCAAACGGTGGGACGGCTCTCGCACGGGCTCGAGCCTCGGCCCCACCGTACCACCGCGAGCGCCTCCTGGCGACCTCAGTCGAGGTTGGAGAGCAGCAGCTCGGCCTCGCTCCAATCGTCGCCCCTGACCCGCAGGGCGATGTCGCCGCGGCCGAAGCGGTCGATCGGCCAGTCGGCGGTGAGGACTGCCTCGATCCCCGCCTCCTCGAGGGCCTGGCGCCAGGCCCGCGCGGTGCGCACGTCGGCGAAGTCGCGCACCACCTCCCAGCTGTCGAACTGCGGGTCGGCGAGATGAACGGGCGTCTTGCCGGGGCCGGGCTGTCGGCCCCGGCCCCGAAAGGCGGATCTCACCCGTTCGAAGAGGCTCATGCCGAAATCGTAGGGCTCAGTGCCCGGCGAGGCCGGGGCGGTGCAGCCCGATCCCCAGCTCCTTCAGCTGCATCTCACCGACCGGGGCCGGGGCGCCGGTCAGCGCATCGGCGCCGGAGGCCGTCTTCGGGAAGGCGATCACGTCGCGGATCGAGTCGGCGCCGGCGAGCCGCTGCACGATCCGGTCGAGCCCGTAGGCGATGCCGCCGTGCGGCGGGGCCCCGTAGCGCAGCGCCTCGAGCAGGAAGCCGAAGCGGGCCTCGGCTTCCCCGGCGTCGATCCCGAGCGCGGCGAAGAGCTTCTCCTGCACCGCGGCGTCGTGGATGCGGATCGAGCCGCCGCCGATCTCCTGCCCGTTCCAGACGAGGTCGTAGGCGAGCGCCCTGGCGCCGCCGGGGTCCTCCGGGTCGAACTCGCCGGCCGGGGCCGTGAAGGGATGGTGCAGCGGGTCCCAGCGTTCCCCGCCCGGGCTGCGCTCGAGCAGCGGCCAATCGACGACCCAAACGAGGCGGTGCTCGTCGGGCGCGATCAGCCCGAAGCGCTCGGCCAGATCGACCCGCAGCTGCCCCAGCACCGCATCGGCGACGCGGCGCTGGTCGGCGACCAGCAGCAGCAGGTCGCCCGGCTCGGCGTCGAGGCGGCGGTTGAGCTCCGCCAGCTCGCCCTCGGAGAGGAACTTGGCGGTCGGCGAACGCCAGCCGTCGCCCTCGCGGAAGGCCCAGACCAACCCCTTGGCGCCGAGCTCCTGGGCGCGCGAGATCAGGCCGTCGAGCTCCGAGCGCGGCAGCTCGCGAGCGCCGGCGTTGATCCCGCGCACGGCGCCGCCGGACTCGATCGCCCCGCGGAAGACCTTGAACTCGGTCTCCGCAAGCGCCGCCGACAGGTCGATCAGCTCGAGCCCGAAGCGCATGTCCGGGCGGTCGGTGCCGAAGCGGTCGATCGCCTCGTCGTAGGGCAGCCGCTCGATCGGCAGCTCGACCCGCGGACCGCCGACCCGCTCGAAGACGTGGGCCAGCAGCCGCTCGTTGAGCTCGATCACGTCGTCGACGCCGACGAAGGACATCTCGATGTCGAGCTGGGTGAAGTCCGGCTGGCGGTCCGCGCGCAGATCCTCGTCGCGGAAGCAGCGGGCGATCTGGTAGTAGCGCTCGAAGCCGGCGACCATCAACAGCTGCTTGAACAGCTGCGGGGACTGCGGCAGGGCGTAGAAGGAGCCCCGCTGGAGGCGGCTGGGGACGAGGAAGTCACGGGCGCCCTCGGGCGTGGAGCGGGTCAGCACCGGCGTCTCGACGTCGAGGAAGCCCTCGCGGTCGAGGAACTCGCGCATCGCCGCGGTCACCCGGTGGCGCAGGACCAGCGCCTCGCGCATCGGCTCGCGGCGCAGGTCGAGGTAGCGGTGGCGCAGGCGGGCGTCCTCGCCGACCTCGCCGGAGAAGCCCTCGATCTGGAAGGGGGGCGTCTCGGCGTCGGCGAGCAGATCGGCCTCGCCGACGGCCAGCTCGAACTCGCCCGTCGGCAGCTCCGGGTTGACCGTCTCGGCCGAGCGCTTGACGACCGTGCCGGAGGCGCTGAGCACGTCCTCGGCGCGCAACCTGTGGGCCAGCTCGAAGGCCGCGCCGGAGGAGTCCGGGTGGAAGACGAGCTGGACGATCCCGGTGCGGTCGCGCAGGTCGATGAAGATCAGCCCGCCGTGGTCGCGGCGGCGGTGCACCCAGCCGGCGACACGGGCGGTCGAGTCGACCCGCTCGCCGAGCACCTGCCCGCACCAGGTGTCGCGGAACTCGTTGGCGCGCAGCGCCGGCGCCTCGCTCATCGCGGCTCGCCGCCGATCGCCTCGATCAGGTCTCCCGGCTCGATCGGGCGCTGCTCGCCGCTGCCCATGTCGCGCAGCTGCGCCGAGCCGTCGGCTTCGAGGATCAGCACGCGGGCGGCGCCGATCCGGTCGGCGTGCTTGAGCTGGCCCTTGAGGCTGCGCCCGGCGAGGTCGACCTCAGCGCTGAGGCCGGCGTGGCGCAGCTCGCCGGCCAGGGCCAGCGCCCGGCGTCGCTGGCCCGGGTCGGCGACGGCGAGGAAGGCGTCGCGCGGCTCCGCCTCCACGGCCTCGCCGAGCGCGAGCATGATCCGCTCGATTCCCGCCGCCCAGCCCACCGCCGGCGTCGCCGGCCCGCCCAGCTGCTCGATCAAACCGTCATAGCGGCCGCCGCCGCCGATCTCCGACTGGGCGCCGAGCTCGGCGCAGACGAAGGAGAAGATCGTCCGCGTGTAGTAGTCGAGCCCGCGGACCAGGGTCGGGTCGATCTCGTAGGCGATCCCGGCGGCCTCAAGCAGGGCGCGGACCTCGGCGAAATGCTCGGCGTCCTCCCCGTCGAGGTGCTCGAGCAGCGTCGGCGCGCCGGCCATCGCGGTGCGCGTCGCTTCGTCGTCGGCGTCGAAGGCGCGCAGCGGGTTGATCTCGATCCGCTCGCGCACGTCCTTCGAGAGCTCCGCCTCGTGGGCGCGCAGGTACGCCTTCAACTCCTCCAGGTAGGCGCTGCGCGCCGCCGGCGAGCCGAGGCTGCCGAGGCGCAGCTCGACCCCGGGCACGCCGAGCTCGGCGAGCAGGTCGGCGAGCAGCATGATCGCCTCGGCGTCGGCCAGCGGCGAGTCGGACCCGATCGCCTCGACGCCGAGCTGGTGGAACTGGCGGAAGCGACCGGCCTGCGGCCGCTCGTGGCGGAAGAACGGCCCGCTGTAGGAGAGCTTGACCGGCTGCGCGAGCTTGTGCATCCCGTGCTCGAGGTAGGCGCGGCAGATAGGCGCCGTGCCCTCCGGGCGCAGGGTGATGCTGCGCCCGCCCTTGTCCTCGAAGCTGAACATCTCCTTGCGCACGATGTCGGTCGAGCGGCCGACGCCGCGCTCGAAGAGCTCGGTGTCCTCGAAGGCCGGCGTCGCGATCGGCTCGTATCCGGCGCGGGCGAAGATCGCCGCCGCCGTGGCCTCGATCCGCCCGCGGACGCGGCCGTCGGCCGGCAGGATGTCGAAGGTCCCGCGCGGGGCCTGGTAATTGCTCGCCATCGTGGCGCGACCTTACCGGCGGCGGGCCGCGCTCAGCGCGCCAGCTCGGCGAGGAAGGGATTGGTGGCGCGCTCGGCGCCGAGTGTGGTCACGTCCATGTGGCCGGGGTAGACACCGGTCTCCGCCGGGTGCGACTCGACCAGCTCGCGGATCGAGCGCATCAGGGTCGGCCCGTCGCCGCCCGGCAGGTCGACCCGGCCGACCGACCCCTTGAAGAGCACGTCGCCCGAGAACATCGCCGCCTCGTCGCGGACCGAGTAGGTGACGTGGCCGGGACTGTGGCCCGGCGTGAAGATCACATCGATCGTCATCCCGGCCAGCTCCAGGGTCTCGCCGCCGCTGACGGTCTCATCGGCCTCGTAGCTGTCGTACGGGCCGATCCCGGGAACCGGTACGTAGGCCATGATGTCGGCGAGCACGGGGCGCTCGATCTCCGGGCAGTAGACGGGCGCGCCGGTGACGGTCGCTACGGGTGCGACGGCGCCGATGTGGTCGAAGTGGCAGTGGGTGATCAGGATCGCCTCGATCTTTGCCCCGGCCCCGTCGATCGCGGCGAGGATGCGATCGGGCTCCTCGCCCGGGTCGACGAGCAGGCCGCTCCCCGAGCCCTCGCGCCTGAAGATGAAGCAGTTCTCCGCGATCGGCCCGACGGTGAGCATCTGGACGTCGAGGCTCATTTCCGCTGCTGTTCGCGGATCCGGGCCCGCTCGCGGCGCCGCCACATCATCGTGTCGATGTAGTAGCCGGTGGGGATGTAGAAGACGAGCATGAAGGCGCCGAGGCCCAGCGAGGAGCCGACCGAGCGCTGAAAGATCAGCATCAGCAGCACCGTGAAGATGGCGGCGGCGATGACGCCGCGGGTGATCGCGCTGCGCCAGGTCGGCGGCGCGTCGACGCGTGCCGGGCCGCTCTTGCGGCCGGCGCGGGCGCGCGCCTTGGCCTCGTCGCGGTTGCGGGGCCGGCCGCTGCGACGGCCCGGGTCGACCCGCCCGCCCTGCGTTCCCCGGTGCTTGCGCCGGCGCTTTTTCTTGGCCTGGGCCACCAGCGCAATCTAAACGATCGGCGCCGCGCGATCAGCTACCGGGATGGACCCTCAGCACAGGGCGGCCAGCCGCCGCTCGATCGTCTGCCGCTCCGGGTCGAAGCCGCGGATCGGCACGTCCTCCGGGTAGCCGGCCAGCGCGGCGGCGGGGATCAGGCCGACCAGCTCGGCCTCCACCGGCTGGGACCCGAGCGTCGCGGCGAGCGCCCGGACCCGCTCGACGACCCGACCCAGCGGCAGCGCGATCGGGTCGTGGACGTTGGTCGAGACCTGGACGCGACCGCTCGACAGCGGCAGGCCGACCGCGCGCACGCCGGCCAGGCCGCCGCCGGACTCGCGCAGGCCGGCGGCGACGGAGCGGGCCAGGTCGAGGTCGTCGCTGTCGAGCTCGACGTTGAAGGCTCCGAGCGGCGGGCGCGCGGTGACCAGCGTCGCGCCGGCGCTGCGGTGCGGCGAGTCCGGGCCGCTGTCCGGGCGCAGCTCGCCGCTCTCCATCCGCAACCAGAGCTCGGCCAGGCCGCCGTTGCGGAAGTAGGCGCGCTCGACCCGATCGGGCTCGCCGGCCAACTCGCCGTAGAGGAAGACCGGCACGCCCAGGTCGGCGATCCGGGCGGCGACCTCGGCCGCCGTCTGCCGCGCCAGGTCGCGCTGCGCCGTGTGGGTCCGGACGATCGGACAGACGTCGAGGGCCCCGATCGCCGGATGGACGCCCTCGTGCTCGCTCATGTCGATCGTCCGGACCGCCTCCGCCGCGCCCCGGGCCAGGGCGGCGATCAGCGCCGGCGGCTCGCCGGCGAGGGTGAAGACGGTCCTGTTGTGGTCGCGGTCGCTGTGGACGTCGAGCAGCTGCACGCCGCCGGAGAAGGCGTCCGCCAGGGCCTCGATCGCGGCCGTGTCGCGGCCCTCCGAGACGTTGGGAACGGCAAGCAGCGGGCCGGCCACCGCTCAGTCGACCAGGTCGCCGGTCCGCACGATCGGCGCGCCGTCGATCTCCACGGTCGGCTCGATCACGACGCAGTCGAGGTGGACCGGCACCTGCACGGTGCCGCCGATCGCAGCCGAGGCGCCGAACGCGACATGCGCGGATCCGAGGATCTTCTCGTCCTCGAGGATGTTGCCGCCGAGTTGCGCGCATTCGTTCGTGCCGATGCCGAGCTCGGCTACGTTGGTGCCGTCCGGGCCGTGCTCGGTGAGCAGCTCCAGCAGGCGCGCGCCGTCGGGGCCGGTCGCCTCGGTCAGGTGGCCTTCGCGAACGGTGAGCTCGACCGGCGCCGCGAGCTTGCCGATCGTGGCGATCGAGCCGTCGACGACCAGGGTTCCCTCCCCCGTCCCCTCGACCGGCGCGATGAAGGCCTCGCCGCAGGGAATGTTGCCGAAGGCGGCCCGCGTGCTCAGCGCCCCGGCGTCGACGATCGCGGTCCGCTCCTCCAGCCCCAGGCGCAGGTCGGAGCCGCGCGGGCAGGTGATCCGCGCCTCGCTGCCGGCCCCGAGCGCACGGCCGATCGCGGCGCCGCGCTTGCGCAGCAGCCTCAGGTCGGCTTCCATCATGCGGGCGAGCATCTCGCTGTTCACGCCCGGCATCGAGGCGACCCGCGCGCCGTTCTCGCTGGCCGCCCGCCGCGCCTGCGTATGCGAGATCGACTGGATCGTCGGCGCGATGATGGCGTCGGCGACGAGCATCGCGGCGGCGACCGCCCGTGGCGGCTCGGCGGCGTGCGATTCGCGCTCGGAGATCACCGCCAGCGTCGCCTCGGCGCCCTCGCCCTGGGCGTTGATCCGCAGCAGCGCCCCGAGCTCTTCGGTGATCGGGTTGCAGATCACCAGCAACTCTTCCGACGGGTTCAACTCCAGGCAATCCCGGATCAGCTTCATCACCGCCCTATCGAGAGGACTCCCCAACATGGCGACAAGGCTAACCGCCGCACCGGCGCGCGGCTCACCGCCGCGGGAAGCCCCGCTAGCATCCCCGACCCGGCCGGAGTAGCTCAGCTGGTTAGAGCAGCGGAATCATAATCCGCGTGTCGGGGGTTCGAGTCCCTCCTCCG
>JBBDJH010000001.1:41696-189827 GCA_040879985.1 Solirubrobacterales bacterium | reverse complement strand
TCCTATGTCTCGACACAGGTGTCGCCTATGTCCTGGAACCCGACACTGCCGGGGGTACTGCTCCTGACGGTGGTCGAAGGATGGGGCGTGGTCACTCGGGTGCCTGCGGGTCGCAGCCTCGGGCGTCGGCCCAGTTTCGAATCGGCAGGATGGCCTTGGGCAGCAGGCGGGAGAATTCCTTGGCTGCATCGAAAACATCTCCTCCCGCCTCTGGGCCCAGGGTGTCGTACTCCTTTTGAAAGATGTTGCGCTGGCCGATCAGGCGGCGCATCGGCTCGACGAGCTCTTGGGGGAGGGCTCCATAGGCCGCAAGTCGCTCCCAGCGGCCCAGCTCGCGCCCGCGTTTCGGCGGCGGCAGAGCCGGTAGCTCACGGGTCGTAGTTGCTCTCGATCAGCATGAAGCGCTGGATCAGTCGCCGGCGCGGTACCGACAGTTCCGGCTCCGGTCGTCGCGCCGACTCGGAATTTTGCTTGCCGGCGCCCTTGTCCATCAGGCCGAGGTCGACTCTCGTTCGAACTTGGAGATCGCTGTCCTCTCTGTCGTGAGGAGCTCTCGCCTTGCGTCCCGCGCTCGCTCGAGAATCTGGCGGCGGCGGCGCATAAACCCGGGCCAGCGACCGTCGCGGTCGACGAGTACGCGGCCCTCGACGACGATCTCTCCAAGCAGGTCGGGGGCACACTCCTCGACGTCGCCAAGGTGGACCAATTGGACCCGACGCCCCGAGGCCGCCTCCATCTTGTTTGCGAGGCGGATGCGGCCACGGCGATCCCTCTTCTCGAAGTCGATCGCCACGTCAAGGTCGGATGCCTCGCTCTCGTCCCCGCGAGCCACGGAACCGAAGATGGCCGCAAAGCGCACGTTTGGCTCGGTTCGCAGCACCGCCCGCAACCGCGCGAGCAGCTCCCAGCGGTCGCGCAAGTAGGCGCGCTCCTCGGCATCGATCTCTAGGCGTCGTGGCGTCGGGCGCCGGCAGCGCAGCGTGCCGGCACTGACAGCGCGCCGCAGGGTCCGCTCCGGTGCGCCGACTTCCCAGGCCAATCTCTGTAGATGTCCCACCCCCCGAGGATAGGGCATCGTGTGGCCGCTATTTAGTCTTTTGTATGGCCGTTAACGTTCTGATGCACCTTCAAGCGAGCTGTCCCGGTGGATGCGCCGACTCGCTCACGTTGAGGTCAGGGCGCTACGCGGCGCAGTGCGGCGACCTGGTCGAAGCCGGTATCCGAGCTGGCGATGAGATCGCAGCCCGCCTCGAGCGCGTGGGCTGCGTGGAAGGCGTCTCGGGGGGCCAGCCCAGGTTGTGCCATAAGCGACTTCGCTGCCTCGACCACTGCGTGTTCGGTTGGCTGCAGCTCGAGTGAGAGGGAGTCGACCGCGCGCCACACCGCGGTCAGGCGTCGTCGCGCCGCTCGCATCGCCTTGCGGGTGTCCTGCCGGAAGGTCGACAGGGGATCGCCGTCTCCGTCGTCGCGCAGCCAGGCGAGGACGAGCCTGTAGGCGAGCTCGTCGAGGACGAGGCCGCTGATCACACCGCCACCGTCGTCCATCTCGCTCAGCACGCGTGCTCGCCAGGCCTCGACTGGCCCCAGCATCGCACCTCGCTTCGCCCGCAGGTGCGCGTAGATGAAGTTCGTATCGAGGTAGCAGCGGCTCAAGGCGACCGGAGGGCGCGCTCCAAGGCGGGATCGGTCTGCTCCGACCAGCGGCCGGCGAGAACATCGTCTAACTCGCCGGGCCGCGCCTCCCCAGCCGAGCCCGCCGATGTCTCCCAGGCCCTGGCGGGATCGGCCCCGAGGTCCCAGAGCGATCCCGGCCCGACGCCGAGCGCCCGGGACAGCCGCGCGATCGTGTTGAGGTCGACCCGCGTGGCGCGGCCGGCGAGGATGTTTCGCACCGTCTTCTGGTCGAGCCCGGCCTCCTCGGCGAGTTGCCGCGCGGTTAAACCGCGTTGCGCCGCCAACTCCTCGACTCTCCAGGCAATGGTCAGCATGGGAACATCCTACCGACTCAGGACGATGTCCCGGACTCGGCGGGTTCAGCCGAGGCTTGTCGCCGCTACCCGGCGAGGCGGACCGGGAGGGTTTTTAGTTGGTTGAGGAAAGCGGACTCGACCCAGGCGGGCTCGCCTGCCAGGGTCATGTCCGGGTAGCGGGCCAGGGTCTCCTCGAGCAGGATCTTCAGCTCGAGGCGGGCGAGTGCGGTGCCGAGGCAGAGGTGACGGCCGCCGGCGCCGAAGGCCTGATGCTCGGGATTGCGCTTGACGTCGAAGCGGTCGGGGTCCTCGTAGCGCGTCTCGTCGCGGTTGGAAGAGGCGTACCACATGACGACCTTCTCGCCCTGCTTGATCTCCTGTCCGTTCAGCACCGTGTCCTTGGTCGCGGTGCGGCGGAAGTGGGCGAAGGCGGGGAACATCCGCAGCGACTCCTCGACTACGCTGGGGATCAGCGAGGGGTCGTCGACGACGAGCCGGCGCTGGGCCGGGTCTTCGATCAGGGAGCGCATGCTGCTGACGTAGGTCGACCTGGTGCTGTCGTTGCCGGCGGCGACGAGCAGGAAGAAGCCCATAACGATCTCGTGTTCCTCGAGCTTCTCGCCTTCGACCTCGGCGTTGACGAGCACGCTGGTCAGGTCGTCGGTCGGGTTCTCGCGCCGCTCGGCGATCATCGCGCCGCAGCGGGCGAAGACCTGCTCGATCGCCTTCTGGATGACCTCCTCGACGCCGACGACCCCGTCCGGGCTGTAGTCGGGGTCGCTCGCCGCAAGCGCCGAGTTCATCAGTTCGGCCCAGGCGCGGTCGTCCTCTTCGGGGATGCCCATGAAGCTGCCGATCACCCGCGAGACCGCGGGCTGCGCGACGTCGGCGACCAGGTCGCAGGTCTCGCGGCCCTCGAGGCCGTCGAGGATGCCGACGACGATCTCGCGGATCGCGGGCTCGTGCGCGGCGATCCGCTTCGGCGTGAAGCCCGCCTGAAAGAGGGCCTTGAGGCGGTCGTGCTTGGGCGGGTCCATGCCGATGAACATCGCCCGGGCCAGCTCGATCGGGAAGACCTCGTCGATCGCGACGACGCCGCCCAGTTCGGAGGAGTAGGTCTCCCAGTCACGGCTCACCTTGTGCACGTCGTCGGCCGTGGTCACCGACCAGAAGCCCCGCGCGGCCGGGAACTCGGTGACTTCCGGGGTCCAGTGCACGGGGCACTCGCTGCGCATCCGCTTGAACAGCTCGTGGGGCGGCCCGTCGAGCCAGTGCTCGCGCTCGAGGACGAGCTCGTCCTCGGCACTGCTCGACTTGTCGCGCGGCTCAGCCATCGGGCGTTCCATGGTACTGGTTGGCTGGCCAGTCGAGTCGCGCCCGGCAGGTAGTCTGAGCGGATCGATCGCCGTGTGCTCATAGCCGGTGCGACCGGGTTCGTCGGGGCCCGGCTGGCGGCGTCGCTGCGCGATTCGGGGGCACGGGTGCGCTGCCTGGCGCGTAGCAGGGAGAAGGCGGTGAAGCTCGAGACCGAAGGGTTCGAGGCCCACCTCGGCGACGTCACCGAGCAGAAGAGCATGGCCGGGGCCGGGCTGGGGGCCGAGGTCGCCTACTACCTCGTCCACGCGATGGCCGGCGGCGGCGATTACGCGGCGCGCGAGGAGCTGGGCGCGAGCAACTTCGCCCGCATGGCGGCGCGCGAGGGCGTCGAGCGGGTCGTCTACCTGGGCGGGCTTGGGGACGAGGCCGCCTCCGAGCATCTGCGCAGCCGCCACGCGACCGCCGAGGCGCTCGCCGCCGAGGGCCCGCCGCTGACCTATTTCCGCGCGGCGATGGTGGTCGGCGGCGGCAGCGAGTCCTACCGCACGCTGCGCTACCTGGTCAAGCGGCTGCCGGTGATGATCGCGCCCGCCTGGCTGCAGACCGACACGCAGCCGATCGGCATCGACGCCGCGGTCGAGTACCTGCGCCGCGCCCCCGAGGTGCCCGAGTCGAAGGGCCGGGAAGTACAGATCGGCGGCCCGGACGTGCTCAGTTACGGCGAGATGCTCGATCGGATGGCGCTGGCGATGGGGGTGCACAAGCGGCTGAAGCTGCCGGTGCCGCTCATCACTCCATGGCTGTCGGCGCTCTGGCTCGGCCTGGTTACGCCGGTCGACACCAAGGTCGCACGGCCTCTGGTCGAGGGTCTGACGACCGCCACCGTGGTCACCGACCCGTCCGGCGCCGAGCCGTTCGGGATTTCGCCGGAGCCGTTCGACGTGGCCCTGCGCCGGGCGCTGGCGGAGGAGGCGGACGGTTGAGTTTGGGGATTCGGGCGCGGGGTAGCAATGCCGCCATGGCACCTAGCTCAATACTCGTCATCATCGTCGGCATCGCGCTGGCTGTGCTCGTCAACTACATACTCGGGATCATCGTGATCCTGATCGGGTTGGCGATGCTGCTGGTACCGATGCTCGGTGGTGGCACCAGACGCGCCTAGCGCAGGCCAAAAGCGGCGCCGCTTCGCCGAACCGCCCGGCTTTCCTGACCGGGCGGGCAGCGTGGGGAGAAGGCGACCAGAGGGAATCGAACCCTCATTGTCGCGACCACAACGCGAAGTTCTACCGTTGAACTATGGCCGCCACGATGCGTCGGCCAGCATAGCGGCGGCACGGGGTTGAGCGGCGGGGCGCTCCATCGCCTCCATGGCCCGGTCCAGCTCGCCGGCGTTCGTCGCGCCCTCCGGGACGGGCACCGCCCGGAAGGTCGAGGCGGCCAGCTGCAGGCGGAAGGCGGTCCTTCCCTCCCCATCGAAGGCGGTGACGAGCGGGTTGTCGCCCCAGCTGACGAGCCAGCCCCCGCCGGCGAGCGGTCGCGCCGAGCCGCAGCAGTGGCTGGTCCTGATCCGCGGCTCGTTGAGCTGGCCGAGGTAGGTCGCCGTCCGCTTTTCCAGGTCGAGCCTGTAGGAGACGACGCGGGGGCGGCGGGGCCGGTCCTTGCCGTTGTCGTAGATGCTGACGTCGCCGTTCTGCTCGACCTGCGCGTCGTGCTGGCCGCCGAACAGCTTGACCGCGGGATCGCCGACGGTCCGCAGCGAGGCCGCCGTCTCGGTGCCGCCCAGCTTCCAGGCGATCTCGCCACTCGATCGCTCGATCCCGTAGACGGCGTCGGTGTGGCGCATCGAGACGACCACTTCGTCGGCGCCCCGCGGCGCGATCGAGTTGATGTGGACGGGGTCGTAGGTGGTCACCCCCCGGGCGCTGTGCTTGGCGTTGCTGAGCACGTTGCGCCACCAGCGGCCGGTCTCGTCGAAGCCGATCCTCCCGCGCGAGTTCCAGCGCCAGGCCACCCGGCCGTGCGGGTCGATTTCCTGCACCTCGCCGAACACCGCCGAGGCGCTGCGCGGCCCGCCGAAGCGCCGCAGGTCGATTTTCGCCGCCGGCGCGTAGGTGGCGACGAGGAAGTTGCCGTTGTCGAGCTGGCGGAACTCGTGCCCGTCGACGATCTCGCCCTTCGTCCTGACCACGCGGATCAGCTTCCCGGAGAGCGAGCGGATCTCGTGCGCCATGCGGGGATCGAGCCCGTACCCGTCGCCGAACGAGCGCGCCCAGGCCACCTCGCCGCCGTTGAGGATCTGCCCCCAGAGCGCCCGGGTGGCGGGGCTGTACCACCAGCGCGGGGCGCCCTCGTGATCGAAGACGATCAGCCACGGCCGCGCGTCCCGCGAGGCCCGGAAGCCGACCGTGAACAGGCCCGGCTGGAGTGGGCGAACGGGCTCGAACCGCCAGCTCGGAAAGTCCGCGGGGAGACAGCGCACCTCGTAGGTGCGGCGAGCGTCGCCGCCGCTCACGGTCAGGGTGAAGTTCTCGCCCGGGTGCGCGCCGGGGTCGACCAGCGTGACGCCGGCCCGCGGCTCGGCCGAGCCGACCGCGACCTTGGCGCCGGTTCCGGCGTCGACCCGGATCGGCGCCGCGCGGCGGCCGCATCGCGAGACGTAGCGGGTCTTGGCCGGGTCGAAGCCGGGATGCAGGCCACTGATCGAGACCCGCGGCTGCGATGCGGACCCGGCGTCTTCCGTGGCGCCGCAGCCCCAGCCGACGGACAGCCCGGCTGCCACGCTCAGGAGCATCGCGATAGTCGCCTTGCCGGTCAAGGGGCGTATTGATACCCGCTCGCGGATCCCGGTAGCCTGCCGCGCCCGTGCTCGTCGACCTCGCGCACCACCTCCCATACGCACTCGGCCCGAAGTGGATCGACCCCGATTTCCTGATCGAAACGTTCGGGATGCTGGGCATCCTCTCGATCGTCTTCATCGAGTCGGGACTGCTGGTCGGCTTCTTCCTGCCCGGCGACTCGCTGCTGTTCACCGCCGGTTTGCTCTCGGCGGCGGATACGCTGCCCGACCTCTGGGTGCTGCTGGTGACGATCCCGCTGGCGGCGATCGCCGGCGACCAGGTCGGCTACCTGATCGGCCGCAAAGCGGGCCCGGCGATCTTCAGGCGGCCGGACAGCCGTTTCTTTCGCGCCGAGTACGTCGAGCGCTCGCGCGAGTTCTTCGATCGCTACGGGGCGCGGACGATCGTGATCGCCCGCTTCGTGCCGATCGTCCGCACGCTGGCGCCGGTGATGGCCGGCGTCTCGCGGATGAACTACCGCGTCTTCGTCACCTACAACGTGATCGGGGGTGTCGCCTGGGGGGTGGGGTTGACGACGCTCGGCTACTTCCTCGGCCAGATCGATTTCGTGCGCGCCAACATCGAGTTCATCATCCTCGGCATCGTCGCCCTCTCGGTGCTGCCGATCGCGATTGAGCTGACCCGCGGGTGGCGGGCGTCGAAGCGCGGAGCGGCCGTCTAGGACGCTAGTTCAGGTGGTGGGTCGGGCGGCCCTCTTTGGTCTTCGCGCAGGCCTTCGTCGCGGGGTCGCCCGGGTCGACCAGGGCGCGCCCTTCGGGGCGGCCGGTGCGGCCGCACTGGATGACGAAGTCCGGCCCGGCGTCGCGGGCGTCGATCACGTCGTCCCCGCCGCCGCCGTAGAAGCGGTCGCGGCCGGGCTGGCCGAGCAGGTTGTTGTCGCGGCCGTCGCCGATCAGCACGTCCCAGTCGAAGGAGCCCTCGATGTCCTCGACCGAGCGGTCGAGGCGAACCGGCCTGCAGCCGCGGATCTCGTCGACCCAGGCTTTGCCGTGGCGCAGCGAGATGTACAGCAGGCCGGGGTGGCCCTGGGTCTCGGCGAAGGAGGCGTTGTCGCGGCCCGCGCCGCCGACGATCGCGCCACCGGCGCAGCCGCCGCCCGCCGCCAGCAGGTCGCCGCCGGCGCCGCCGTAGAGATAGGTCGGTCCCGGCAGGCCGCCGACCAGGCCGTCTTCGCCGTCGCCACCGTAGAGGCGGTCGGCGCCCCGGCCGGCCTCGATCAGGTCGTCCTCGGGGCTACCGCGAAGCACGTCGTTGCCGCGGCCCCCGGCGAGGCGGACCTGGCCGACGCCGGCGAAGGAGCCTTCGAGGCGGACGCTGTCGTTGCCGGGGCCGAGATCGGCCATCAGCCAGCGGGCCGGTCCGGCGGGATCGCAGATCGCCTCCGCCGGGTCGGCGCCGGGCCGGCTGCAGCCCTCGCCGAGCGCGATCCCCTTGGCGGCGGTGAGGGCGAAGACGCCGGAGGCGTCGTCGAAGGCGACGCTGAACTCGTCGCGTCCGTCGCCACCGACGATCGTCAGGCCGCCACCGCCCCAGGGCGTGCGGGCGATCTCGACATAGGCGGAGGCGTTCGGCCCCCGCTCGCGCCCGCAGGAGGAGCGGGTCGGGCCGCCCTGGCAGCGGTCGCTGCCCTGGCCGCCGACCAGGTTGTCGCTTCCGCCGCCGCCGCTGAGCGTGTCGTCGCCGGGCCCGCCGTCGATCAGGTTCGCGCCTTTGTCGCCGATCAGCGTGTCGGCGAAGGCGGAGCCCTCGATCGAGTCGAAGCGGAACAGTTTGTCGCGGCCGTCGCCGCGTGCCTTGCCGGCCTTCAGCGAGACCCAGACGCCGGCGCCGCGCCCGCCGGCGACGCTGGTCGCGAAGGAGGCGATGTCGCCCTTGCCCGGGCCGCCGTCCATCCGGTCCCAGCCGTAGTCGCCGTGGACGAGGTCTTCGTCGCCGGGGCCGCCGTTGACCAGGTCGATGCCGAGGTCGCCGCCGACCTCGTCGCGGTCGCCGGGGCCGCCGGTCAGCTTGTCGTCGCCGAGCCCGCCGTAGACGCGGTCTTCGTCACCGGCCCCGCCGTTGAGCGTGTCGTTGCCCCGCCCGCCGTGGAGTCTGTCGGTGCCCGGGCCGCCGCAGATCAGGTCATTGGCGCGTTCGCCGTAGATCGTGTCGTCCCCCGCGCCGCCCCAGATGACGTCGCGCTCTTCGGTTCCCCGCAGCACGTCGTCGCCGCTCGTGCCGACGATCGTCGCGATCTGGCCGAGGCAGCGCGGCGCATCCTGCTCGCCGTTCGACGCGGTGGCGGACTGCGCCGCGATCGAGATCGCGAGCAGCGCCAGCCCTGCCACCATGGCTCCTCTACGGTTCCCCACCGATCGCATCGTAGCGGTCGCCCGATCTGGGCTATCGGTCTTGTCCTGGTGCATGAACGGAGGAGCGAGGATGGCGGGAAAGCGGGGCGAGGAGTGGACAAACGACGAGCAGCGGGTCGATGGTTATCTCGCCCGCGCCGACGAGTTCCCGCACCGGCTGGAGGGCGAGGGCGTGCTGCTCGACCACGTGCCTCGCGATGCCTCCCGCGTGCTCGACCTCGGCACCGGCGACGGCCGGCTGCTCGCCCTGCTCCAGCCCGACCGCGCCGCGATGCGCGGCGTCGGCCTCGACTTCTCGGCGCTGATGCTCGCCGAGGCGCGCAAGCGCTTCGCGGGAGACGAGCGCATCGAACTGGTCGAGCATGACCTCTCGGCGCCGCTGCCGGCGCTGGGCCGCTTCGACGCGGTCGTCTCGTCGTTTGCGATCCACCACCTCGGGGACGAGCGCAAGCGCTCCCTGTATGGAGAGGCATTCGACCTGCTCGAGCCCGGCGGGGTCTTCGCCAACTTCGAGCACGTCGCGTCGCCGACCCCGCGCCTGCACGAGGCCTTCTTCGCGGCGATCGACGAGCCGCTCGAGAACGAGGACCCCTCCGACCGCACGCTCGACGTCGAGACCCAGCTCGGCTGGCTGCGCGAGCTCGGCTTCGACGACGTCGACTGCTACTGGAAGTGGCTCGAGATGGCACTCCTGATCGGCGTCAAACCGGCCTAGGGCGCCCGGAGACCCAAAAAGAACGGGGCGTAGCAGATTTGCTACGCTCTCTTTCGTGCAACGAATTCCTCAGCGCGAGCTGCGCAACGATGTTTCTGCGGTGCTACGCCGCGTTATGGCTGGTGAGCAGCTGCGCGTAACGGTTGCGGGGCGTGATGCGGCTGACCTTGTCCCGATTGAGGATGCGCCCTCTTGGACTGCTGGCTCGCGAGCGCAAGAGTTGATTCGGGCGGACCAGGCCGACCCCGGTTTGTCAGCAGAGCTGGATCGGGCATTTCCCGACACGACCGACCAGCTATAGACGTTCGGCGCTGGCGTGCAGGCGATTCTGGATACCTCTGTTTTCATCGCTCGGGAGCAGGAGCGCCCGCTTGGCGACCTTCCCGACGAAGTTGCCGTCAGCGTCGTAACGCTGTCCGAGCTTCGCCACGGCGTGCTTGCTGCCGCCGGTCACGAGCAGATGGCACGCCGCTTGAGCACGTTAGAGGTGGCAAGGCAGATCGCAGCGCCGTTAGTCATCGATGAGTCCGTGGGAGACGACCTGGCCCGTCTCCGGGTTGCGCTCAAGGCGGTCGGGAGGGCGATGAAGGTGATGGATGCGTGGATTGCCGCGACGGCGATGTCCCATGGCGCGGCCGTTTGCACTCAGGATGAGGACTTCGACGCGGCAGCCGAGGCGGGCCTGATTGAGGTCAAGCGGGTCTAGCTCGAACTACGGCGCCAGGCGGGAGTGGTGCCAACCGTCGGCGGTGAGCCGGTAGGCGAGGCGGTCGTGAAGACGGTCGGAGGCTTCGGTCCAGAACTCGATCCTTTCGGGGGTGAGGCGGATAGGTCCTCGATCTCCGCGCCCTGGCGCGAGGCCAGCGTCTGCAGCTGGTGGTGGCGCGGGCGCGCCGCGAACAGCTCCTCGGCCAGCTCGCGCTCGGCGACCTCGGCACGGCCCTCGACACGGGCCTGGCGCCCGAGCGCCGGCCAGTGGAAGACAGCCGCCGCCAGCGGATTGGCGCCCAGCTCCTCCGCCTTTCGCGTCCACAACCCAGTGGTGAAGACCAGCGAGCCCGCTTCCAGGCGCTTGAGCGACAGGATGCGTGCGGACGGCCGGCCGTTGGCGCCGACGGTGGCAAGGCTCATCGCCGCCGGTGCGGGCACCGCGGCGTCGCGGGCCTCCTCGAGCCAGCGCGAAAGGGTCTTTAGCGGCTCGTCGATCTTTAGATTATTATCAGCATTCGAGTTGGAGTCGCAATCTGAATGCCCGCAAAGCGAAATAGAGAGACCCGCGCCGAGAAGCAGGCCCGCACCAGGGCCGAGCTGATCGCCACTGCGGCCACGGTCTTCGCCCGTCGCGGCTACAACGGCGCCTCAATCGAGGAGATCGCCGAGCAGGCCGGCTACTCGCACGGGGCCGTCTACTCGAACTTTGAGGGCAAGGCCCATCTCTTCCTCGCCGTCTTCGAGGACTACATGGCCGAGCGGGTGCGCGAGTTGGCCGAGACCCAGGCGACGCTGCCCGCCGACGCGCCGCTGGAGATCCGCGCCCGCGCCCTCGCTGACCAGTGGATGGAGCGCTTCGCACGCGACCGCGAGTCCGTCGTCCTTCATATGGAGTTCATCGCCCACGGCGATCGCGACCCGGAGCTGGCCCGACGCTTCGGCACCCGCTCGGCGGCGATGCGCGAAGCCGTCTCCGGCTACATCTCTCAGTATCAGGAGGAGGCTGGGGTCGAGCTGGCCCTGCCCGCCGATGACCTCGCCCTGGTGCTGCGCGCACTAGGCATCGGCCTCGCGGTCGAATCGCTGGTCAGCCCTGAGGCCGTGCGCGACGATCTCTACGGGGACTTCGTCGAGTTGTTGGTCGCGCCGTCGACGCAGCGAGGCGAAGCGATGAAGGCCCCCGCCTACGACCGGATGGGCGTCGGCTACAGCGATGTCCGCCGCCCCGATCCGCGCATCGAGGCGGCGATCTGGGCGGCGCTCGGCGACGCGCGGAGCGTCCTCAACGTTGGCGCCGGCAGCGGCTCCTACGAGCCGCGCGACCGCGAGGTGGTCGCGGTCGAGCCCTCGCCGGTGATGATCGAGCAGCGTCCGCCGGGGGCGGCGCCAGCGATCCAAGGCGTTGCCGAGGACCTGCCGCTCGACGACAAGAGCGTCGACGCGACGATGGGCGTCTTCACGATGCACCACTGGGACGACGTTGCGCGCGGGCTGGCCGAGGTGCGGCGGGTGACCCGCGACCGGGTCGTCTTCCTCACCCTCGACCTCGACGTGACCGCGGAGATGTGGCTCTGCCGCGACTACCTGCCGGAGATCGTCGAGCACGACCGGCGAATGTTCCCGACGATCGCCGAGCTCGAGGGCCTGCTGCCCGGCCTGGAGGTCGAGCCTGTCGCCGCACCCAGCGACTGCAGCGACGGCTTCTGCATCGCGCTGTGGAGCCGGCCCGAGGCCTTCCTCGACCCGGCCGTGCGGCGGGCTTCCTCGATCTGGCACGTCCTGCCGGAGGCGGTCGCCGAACGCGGCCTCGACCGCCTGCGCCGCGACCTCGCGAGCGGCGAGTGGGACCGTCGTTACGGAGCGCTGCGGACGCAACCCTCGCTTGACATCGGCCTGCGCCTCGCCGCCGCCGAGCTTGGTTGACGGGCCCGACTACGGGAGCGTTCCGGGCGGCGCCAGCCAGATCGACTCGAATTCCAGCACCTCGGCGAGGGTGTCGTAGTCGTTGTCGTAGTGGATGACGGCCGCGCCTAGCTCTTGCGCGGCTGCTGCGACCAGGTAGTCGACCACCGGCAGGCGCTGGGACCCGGCTGAACGGTGAGCGAGCGCCCGCATCGCCGCCTCCGCTGCACGGACCACTGATGCGCTCAGCGGGGCTGCGCGGATCGTGCCCAGCTGTTCCGCGAGATGGTCGAACTCATCTCCACCCCGGGCGCTCAGCAGAATCTCTATGCGGACCAGGGGAGAGAGGCGCAGGCGGTCTCCCAGCAACGCAGCGAGCCAACGATCGCGAGTGGTCGGGTGTTCCGCTCGCGCCCAGGCCGAGGTGTCGACGAGCAGCGGAAGATCTCCCCAGCGATCGCTCTCAGCGGATCGGCCAGGCACTGCTCTTCCCCTCGCGCAGCGCTTCCGGGTCCCAGGGCGCGGTCTCCGGCCGCCGGAAGTTGTCGGCCAACTCTTCGAGCAGTGCCTGTCGCTTCGACTGATCCGGCGGCGCGGCAGCGAGGTGGCGCGCCCCGGCAATGGCGAGCTCACGCACCTGCTGGGAGCGGGGCAGGCCGACCGGCAGATGCGGGGCGGCGGCCTGTAGAGCGGCGGCGAGCTCGCGATCCTCGGTGACCTGGATACGGGGGTGATGCGTCGGCACCCGCTGAGTGTACCACCCGAGTACCACCGCCCAGAGCAGCGGCTGCTAACGCTATTCGCCGTCCGGGTCGATAGGGCAGAATGCCCCTTCCCTCTGCAGCGCTCCGTGTCCTGACGAATCGCCTTTTGCCGGCGCTGATCCTCGTTGCGGCGGTGGCGCTTGCCGGACCGGCGGTCTCCTCCGCTGCGAAGCCCGCGGTGTTGACGTTCAAGACGGTCAAGGTCGGCGCCCCCGGCAACCCCTCGGTCGGGATCGTTCCCTTCCAGGACGCGATCTACGCCTCCTGCGCGGAAGCGCCCTCGGGCGGGCCCGCCTGCCAGCAGGTCGGCGGGGTCGGCTACCGCTACGGCATCGGCCAGCTCGAGGTCACTGTCGCCCAGTGGGTGGCGTTCCTCAACACGGTCGACCCGGCGGGTCGCAACAAGCATCGTCTCTACAGCCCCAATGAGAGCTCGTCGGCCTGGCCCAAATACGGGCAGATCGATTTCTCCGCCGGCGCCCGCAAGGGCCGCCACTACACGGTCGCCTCGCCGGAATGGGCCGGCAAGCCCTACGGCTTCGCCAACTTCCTGCGCTCGGCGCGTTTCGTCAACTCGCTCTACAACGGCGAGCTGCTCACCAAGCGCGCCAGCGTCGACAACGGCTTCCGCTACGTCACCTACCGGGTGCGGCTCTCGCGCAGGACCGGCAGCGGCATGTACGCGATGAGGAAGCGGGCGGCGACGCGGGCGCGCAAGTCGGGCTTCGTCGTGCCCAGCCAGGACGAGTGGATCAAGGCCGCCTACTACGACGCCGGCGGCGGCGGCACCTACTCCTACTGGAAGTACCCGACCAACCCCGGGGTGTTCGGCGACAACACCGCCACGGCCCCCAGCTCAACCACGCTCGACCCGACCACGGGCGAAGTGACCAACGCTTCGACCCAGCCGCTGGCGACCTTCCACGCCGCCGAAACGCCGGCGCCGAGCTGGTGCCCGGCGGTCGTCGGCACGGAAGCCTGCGCCAACGTGAACCCATTCGGAATCGACCCGGCGACCTACGCCAAAGCCTTTCAGGGCAGCCTCGGCACGGTTGGCCAGGCGAGGACCGTCTCGCCGTGGGGGACCCTCGACCAGGGCGGCAACGCGGTCGAGTGGACCGACACGATCACGCCGCCGCCGTTCGGCCTCAAGGGCGCGCGCGTCTGGCGGCGACTGCACGGCGGCATCGCCAACGCGCCCCTCTACCAACTCTGGCTCTCGGCGGTCGGGCTGCAGCCGCAGGACAACACCTTCTTCACCGCCACCTACCCGTGGCTCGGAATCCGCATCGGTGCGATCGGCAACCTGAAGGTCGACAAGCGCTGATCGCGGCCTTGTCCGGGGAGCCGATTACGCTCGCCGCGCGTGCGCCGCTACCTGCAGAGACCGCCTCTCGTCCCCGGCGCAGCCGTCGCCCTGGCGGCGCTGGCCCTGCTGGCCCTGCCGGCGAGCGCGGCGAGTGCGCCGGCGAAGCAGCGGGCCGATCGCGATGCGGCGAAGCCCGGCACGCTGACGCAGCTGCCCGGCGCTCGCGGTTGCCTGGTCGACCGCTCGACCCCGACTCGCCGCTGCGGCACGGCGCGCGCTCTCAAGGGCCCGGGATCGTTCATGGGCTCGCGCGCGATCGCGCTCAGCCCTGACGGCAGGAACGTCTACGTCGCCGCCCTGCGCAGCGACGCGATCGCAACTTTCCGGCGCAACCCGCGCAGCGGCGCGCTCACGCAGCCAAAGGGCGCCGCCGGGTGCATCGCCGCCAAAGGCGCCGCCGGCTGCGCGAAAGCGGTCGGGCTCGACGGCCCCAACTCGGTCGCGGTCAGCCCCGACGGCCGCAACGTCTACGCGACCTCGCGGGCGAGCAACACGGTCAGCGTCTTCCGCCGCAACCGCGCGAGCGGCGCGCTCAGCCAGCTGCCCGCCGGGGCCGGCTGCATCTCGGGCCTGCCGATTCCCAACTGCGCCCTCGGCCGCGCCCTGGCCGGCCCCGATGTGGTCGTCGTCAGCCCGGACGGCAGGAACGTCTACGTCGGCTCGTTCTTCGGCAACGCCGTGGCGGTTTTCAGTCGCCACCCGGCGAGCGGCGCGCTCACCCAGCCGGGCGGCGTTGCGGGCTGCATCGCCGAAGCGATCGAAGGCTGCGCGCCCGGCATCGCGCTGAAGTCGCCGGAGGGGATGGCGATCGCCCCCGGCGGCTCGCTGGTCTACGTCGCCGGCGCCGTCTCCAACGCGGTCGCCGTGCTGGCGCGGGACAGATCCACCGGCGCGCTCAGCCAGGCGACCGACGGCAGCGGCTGCATCGTCGACGCCGCCCTCGCCGGCTGCGCGCCTGGCGTCCAGCTCGGCGGTGCCAACGCGGTCGCGACCGGCCCCAGGGGCAACGTCTACGTGACCTCGCTGCTGAGCAACAGCGTCACCTCGTTCTCCCGCGCGGGCCCCGGCGGCGGGATCTCCCAACTCGGCGGCACCGCCGGTTGCCTGGTCTGGCTGCGCGCCGTCGGCTGCTCGTTCGGGCGGGCACTGAGCGCACCCGAGGGGCTCGCAGTATCGCCCGACGGGAAGAACGTCTACGTGGCGGCCTTCGCGACCGGCGCGATCGCCGTGCTCGACCGTGGCCGCCGGACCGGCAGGCTGGCGCAGAAGCCGGGCCGCGCCGGCTGCCTCGCGCCGCGCTCGGTGCCCGGCTGCACGCGGGCACGGGCGCTGCGCGGGGTCAGCTCGATCGCGCTCAGCCCCGATGGCCGCCACCTCTACTCGACCTCGTTTGCCAGCAATGCCGTCGACATCTTGCGGAGGAACCGATGAGCCGAACCGAGAAGCGCGAGGGGGGCCTGACCCGCAAGGAGCTGATCGGGTCCGGCGCCAGCGCCGCCGCCGCGGCGCTGCTCGCCCAGGGAGTCGGCGTCGAGCAGGCGCTCGGCGCCGCCAAAGGCAAGCGGCGCAACGTCGCCGGGATGAACATCGTCCTCTTCCTCACCGATCAGGAACGGGCGCTGCAGCACTTCCCGCCGAACTGGCTGCGCCAGAACCTGCCGGGGATGCGGCGGCTGCGGCGCTACGGCCTCAGCTTCGAACGCGCCTTCACCAACGCCTGCATGTGCTCGCCCGCCCGCTCGACCCTGATGAGCGGCTACTTCCCCGCCCAGCACGGCGTCAAGTACACGCTCGAGGAAGAAATGGAACCGCCGAAGAACCCGCAGGTCGAGCTGCCGACCGACCTGGCGAACCTCGCCACGGTGATGAAAGCGGCCGGTTACAACGTCATCTACAAGGGCAAGTGGCACTGCTCGAAACCGGCCACGCCCGGCGAAGCCGTCCCCGCCGATCTCGAAAAGTACGGCTTCTCACGCTGGAACCCGCCCGACGCCGGCGCCAACCAGACCGTCCCCGAGGCCGGCGGCGGCTTCGTCGACAACGACGGCCGCTTCATCGACTCGACCGGCGCCGGGGTCGCCGAAGGGGCGCTCCAATACCTCGGCTCCAACGCCGCCCAGGACCAGCCCTTCTTCATGGTGATCTCGGTGGTCAACCCGCACGACGTCCTCTTCTACCCGAGCAAGACCTTCGAAGAAGCCGGCTACGACGACTCCTGGCTCGGCGGCAGCATCCGCGAGCCGGCGACCTGGAACGAGGATCTCTCGACCAAGCCCTCGGTGCAGGCCGAATTCCTGCGCATCTTCAACCTCACCGGCAAGCCGCAGAACGCCGCGCAGCGGCGCAACTACCTGAACTTCTACGGCAACCTGATCCGCTCCTCGGACAGCTATCTGGTCAACGTCCTCGACAAGCTCGAAGAGACCGGCCTCTTCGACAACACGCTGGTCGTGCGCACCGCCGACCACGGCGAGCTGGGGCTGGCCCACGGCGGCCTGCGCCAGAAGAACTTCAACTTCTACGAGGAGGCGACGCGGGTGCCGCTCGTCTACTCGAACCCGAAGCTCTTCCCCAAGCCGGCCAGGACCGACGCACTGGTCTCCCACGTCGACTTCCTGCCGACCCTGGCGAGCCTCGCGGCGGCGCCGCCCAGCGCCCGGGCCGAGTGGCAGGGGGTCGACTACTCGAAGCTGGTCCTGCGCCCGAACTCGAACCGCGCCGCCCAGGACTACGTCGTCTTCACCTACGACGACTACCAGTCGGGCCAGGCCCACGGCCCCTACCCGAAAGCGCCGAACCACATCGTCAGCATCCGCGAAGGGCGCTGGAAGCTGGCCAGGTACTACGACGCCAAAGGCCGCAAGCCGCAGCAGTGGGAGATGTACGACCTCAAGCGCGACCCGCTGGAGAAGCGCAACATCGCCTTTCCCGGCCACGAGCGCACGGCCACGCAGGAGCGCGAATTCAAACGCCTAAAACGCAAGCTCGCCCGGGTCGAAAAGACCCGCCTGCGGCCGTTGTAGGGCCTATTCGAACAGCTCGTCGAGGCGCAGGGCCGCGCGAGTGGGGCGGACGATGTCGCCGCCGCAATGCGCGAGCCCTGCCGCGGCGAGCTGCCCGACGGCGCGCTCGACCGCGTCCTTCTCGGCGAAGCCGGCCGCCTCGCCGACGATCTCGCGGTCCAGCTCCTCGAGCGTGAGCAGGGTCGGGTGGAGCGCCAGCAGGTGCCGCAGCACCGCCGCCTCGATGGCCGTGTCTTCGCTGGCCGGGGTCCGGATCTCGTCCATGTCGTCCATTGCCTTCCTCTCTAAGGGCACAGGGCGCCGATCTCTCCCCCCCTGTGCCGTATTCCCGGTTCTACCGATCGCTTTCATCGAGCAATTTGCGAGCCCACTGCGCCTCTGGCGACCAGCGGAAGCAGGGCGGGGCGGGGCGGCATTTCGGCACGGCCTCGAGCACTTCGCGCCTGAACAGGAGGCGAAGGTGGTAGGCGATCTTGTCGGCGGACTCCTCCAGCTCGGCGGCGACCTCGTCCGCGCCCGTCTCCCTGCCGTCGAGCAGCAGACGGCAGATCCGCCGCCGCAGCGGATGCGACATCAGCGCGCGGCGGCGCCGCCATTGCCGTTCGCGGTGCTTCCGGGCATCCTCTGCCTTCGCCATCCCAGAAGGAGAATAGAGCAAACCTAATTGTTCTGTCTGTAAGACTTAAGATTTCTGTGCAGGCGCTCGCGCAGCGGTCAGGCGTTCCCCTCGCGCACGCCGCCCATTTCGCTGAATACCGCGGTGACGCCGCCGTCGCGGCGCTGCTCGTCGGCGATCACGTGCGAGACGGCGTTGATCAGGGCAAGGTGGGTGAAGGCCTGCGGGAAGTTGCCCAGGTGGCGGCCGCTGGGCGCATCGAGCTCCTCGGCGAAGAGGTCGAGCCAGCCGGCCGACTCGAGCAGCCGCTCGCAGAGCTGTCGGGCCCGCTCGGCCTCGCCGATCTCCGAGAGCGCCGAGACCAGCCAGAAGGAGCAGATCAGGAAGGTGCCCTCCTCGCCGCTGAGCCCGTCGTCGGTCTCCTCGACCTTGTAGCGCAGGACGAGGCCGTGTTCGGTCAGCTCGGCGGCGATCGCATCGACGGTGGCGCGCACCCGCGGGTCGTCGGGGGGGAGGAAGCGCAGCAGCGGGATCAGCAGCGTCGAGGCGTCGAGCGCGTCGGTCTCGTAGTGCTGGCGGAAGATCCCGTCGCGGACGCCGCGCTCGAGGATCTCGGCGTGGATCCGCCCGGCGACCTCTTCCCACTGCTCGGCCACGTCGTCGACGCCGATGCTGCGGGCGAGCCGCACGCCGCGGTCGACCGCGACCCAGATCATCAGCTTCGAGGAGACGTAGTGCTGCGGCTCGCCGCGCGACTCCCAGATCCCCTGGTCGGGGTGGGGCCAGGCCTCGATCGCCGCTTCGACCTGGGCGCGGATCAGCGCCCGGTCGGACCGCGTCCCGGTGCCGCGCAGGGCCTTCTCGTGCAGGTAGATCGAGTCGAGCAGGGCGCCCCAGACGTCGTTCTGGCGCTGGTCGAAGGCGCCGTTGCCGATCCGCACCGGCCGCGCCCCGCCGTAGCCTTCGAGGTGGTCGAGCGTGCTCTCGGTCAACTCCTTCTCGCCGCCGATCCCGTACATGATCTGCAGGTCGGGGTCCTTGCGGCAGATGTTGACGATGAAGCGCATGAAGTCGCGCGCCTCCTGGTCGAAGCCGAGCGTGTGCAGCGCCCAGAGGCTGAAGGTCGAGTCGCGGATCCAGCTGAAGCGGTAGTCCCAGTTGCGTTCGCCGCCGGGGGTCTCCGGCAGCGAGGTCGTCGGCGCGGCGAGGATCGCGCCGGTCGGCGCGTAGGTCAACCCCTTCAGGACCAGCGCCGAGCGCTGCAGATGGACGCGCCAGGGGTGGTCGGGGAAGTTGCCGTCGCGCAGCCACTTGCGCCAGAAGTCTTCGGTCGAGTCGAGCCGCTCGAGCGCCTCGGGGCCGCTGCGCGGGCCGCCCAGGTCGCCGTCGCCCCAGGTGACCGCGCAGAAGCCGGTCTCGCCCTCGCGCAGCCGGATCGTGCCGCGCGCAGCCCCGTCGGCGATCGAGAGCTCCATGTCGCTGGTCAGCTGCAGCTCGACCCCCGCGCCGCCGCGGGCGCTCGCCTCGCCCAGCTCGCCGCCGCTCCAGGCGGCTGCCTCGGCGCCGTAGGCGAAGCGCGGCAGGCACTCCATCGCCATCTCGACCTCGCCGTCGATGCAGGTCATCGTGCGCAGCAGCGAGTGGTCGGACTCGTGCTCGGTGCGCGGCCGCGACCCCGGGCCTTCCTGCTCGACCCAGTCGCCGATCGTCAGCGCGTCGTGGACGACGACCCAGCCGGTCTCGGTCACCCAGGTCGTCTCGATCACCAGCGTCCCCGGCTCGTAGCGGCGGCTGATCGGCACGACGACGCCGTGCGGCTTCAGCTTGAAGTGGCCGGCGCCGCGGTCGAGCAGCGCGGCGAAGGCGCTGGGCGAGTCGAAGCGGGGCAGGCAGAGCCACTCGACCGCGCCGTCGTAGGAGACCAGGGCGCTGGTGTGGCAGTCGGAGAGGAAGCCGTAGCTGCCGATCGGCGGGAAGCGGTTCGGACCGGCGCTCACGGGGCTGCCAAGCTACCACTGTGAGCCCCACCACCGCCCACGTCGCCGCCACCTTCGTGCCGCTGGAGGTGTTCCCGATCACCGTCGCGGGCATCCTCTACTGGCACCGCGCGATGGTCCTCTCCTGGGCCGGCCGGCCGCTGCCGCTCTGGCGGCAGCTCTGCTTCGGCGCCGGCCTGGCGACGATCGCGGTCGCCCTGTTCAGCCCGATCGGCCACATCTCCGAGGAGCTGGTCCTGGCCCACATGGGCGAGCACCTGCTGATCGGCGACATCGCCGCGCTGCTGCTCGTGCTCGGCCTGACCCGCTCGCTGCTGCAGCCGCTGCTGGCGATCCGCCTGTTCAACCGCCTGCAGGTCCTCGCCCACCCGCTCGTCGCCTTCCCGCTCTGGGCGATCAACCTCTTCGTCTGGCACATCCCCGCCCTCTACCAGGCCGCCCACGGCGCGGCGCCGGTGCACGCGCTCGAGCACAGCGCCTTCCTCTTCTTCGGCGCGCTGATGTGGATGTCGGTATTCGGCCCGCTGCCCAAGCCGCACTGGTTCACGGCCGGCTGGAAGGTCGGCTACGTGATCGCCGTGCGCTTCACCGGGGCGATCCTCGGCAACGTGCTGATGTGGTCGGGGACGGTGCTCTACCCGATCTACGCGCCCGGCGAGCGATACTGGGGCATCGCCCCGATCGCCGACCAGAGCACCGCCGGGGTGATCATGATGATCGAGGGCACCTTCCTCGCCCTCGGCGTGCTGGCCTGGGTCTTCTTCGAAGTCGCCCGCGAAGGGACCGAAAAGCAGAACCTGCTCGACCTCGCGCGCGAGCGGGGGGTGGAGCTCGACGAGCGCCGCGCTCAGCGCGCCGTCGCCGCCGGCCACGGCGCCCTGCTCGAGCAGCGGCTCGGCGCCGCCGGGGAAGAGCGTGAGCCTGACCGCGTTTGAGCGCCGGCTGCTGCCGCTGCTGGTCTTCGTCGTCGGCACCTCCAGCCTCGGCGCCGAGATCGCCGCGGCGCGCCTGCTGGCGCCCTACTTCGGCGCCTCGACGATCGTCTGGGCGAACACGATCGGCGTCGTCCTCGTCGCCCTCTCGGTCGGCTACTGGTTCGGTGGCCGCTTCGCCGACCGCCACCCGCACCTGCGCGGCCTCTGCCTGGTCGTGCTGGTCGCGTCGCTGCTGATCGCGGCGATCCCCTTCCTCTCCCGCCCCTTCCTGAGCTTCTCGGTCGACGCCTTCGAGACGGTCTCGGTCGGCGGCTTCGCCGGCTCGCTGTTCGGCGTGCTCGTCCTCGTCGCGGTCCCGGTCACCCTGCTCGGCGCCGCGTCGCCCTGGGCGGTGCGGCTCGCGGTCGGCGACCTCGACCGCTCCGGCGAGGTGGTGGGGAGGCTCTACGCGATCTCCACGGCCGGCTCGCTGCTGGGCACGATGGCCTCGGCCCTGCTGCTGATCCCCCTGCTCGGCACGCAGCGCACCTTCCTCGTCTTCGCCTTCGCCCTGGCGCTGGTCGCCACCGCCGGCCTCGGCTGGCGCTTCGCCCTGCTGCCGGTCGGCCTGGCGCTGGCGATCTCGGCGCCGGTCGGCACGATCAAGGCGGCCGACACCGGCACGGTGCTCTACGAGGACGAGACCGCGCACCAGTACGCGCGCGTGGTCGAACGCGACGACGGCTCGCGGGTCCTCGAGCTCAACGAGGGCCAGGCGGTCCACTCGCTCTACCGCCCCGGCAGCTACCTGACCGGCGACTACTGGGACGGTCACCTCTACCTGCCCTTCGCCGCGCGGGCGGAGCCGCCGCGGCGGATCGCGATCCTCGGCAACGCCGGCGGCACGGTCGCGCGCGCCTTCGGCCGCTACTTCCCCCGCACCGAGGTCGACGCGGTCGAGATCGACGGCGAGCTGACCGAGCTGGGCCGCCGCTACCTCGATCTGCGCAACCCGCGCATGCGCGTCTTCGCCGAGGACGCGCGACCGTGGCTCGAGCGCTCGGCGGGCGGCTACGACGCGATCATGGTCGACGCCTACCGCCAGCCCTACATCCCCTTCTACCTGACCAGCCGCGAGTTCTTCGAGCTGGCCCGGGACCGCCTCGCCCCGGGCGGGGTCGTGATCGTCAACGTCGGCCACCCCGAGGGCAGCGACGAGCTCGAGCGGGTGCTGAGCAGGACGATGGCGACCGCCTTCGCGCGCGTCCTGCGCGACCCGCTCGAGCCGACCAACACGCTGCTGATCGCAGGGGAGGGGCCGCTCGCGGCCGCCCGCCTGGGCGCCGCCGCGGCGACCCTGCCGGCGCAGCTGCGGGCGCCGGCCCGCGCGGCCGCCGCGCGGCTGGCGCCGCGGCTGCCCGGCGGCGAGATCTACAGCGACGACCACGCCCCGGTCGAGTGGCTGGTCGACTCCTCGCTGCTGGAATACGCCAATGAGGAGTAGGCGCCTTGACCCCCTGGGCCGGCTCAGGGCCTGGCTGGTGACCGGGCCGCTCGGCCGCGGCCTCGCCTTCGCGATCGACTTCGCGGTCGCGGTGCGGCGTGGCCTGCTGCGCCGCGCGCGATAGGGTCCCGCGCTCGATGCAGCCAACGGTCTCAGAGCTACCCGGCTCGCGCGTCAGCGTCGCGGTCGAGGTCCCCGCGGCGGAGGTCGACCGCGCCGTCAACCGCGCCGCCCGCGCCCTGGCGCGGGAGATGCGCATGCCCGGCTTCCGCAAGGGCAAGGCGCCGCCCTCGCTGGTGATCCAGCGGATCGGCTTCGCCGCCGTGCTCGAGGAGGCGATCCGCGAGGCACTGCCCGAGTGGTACGAAAAGGCGCTGCTCGGCTCGGGCATCGCCCCGGTCGGCGATCCCAGCGTCGAGGTCGTCTCGACCCCCGAGGGCGAGGGCGAGCCGCTCGCCTTCAAGTTCGAGATCGGCGTGCGCCCGGAGGCCGAGCTCGGCGAGTACAAGGGCCTCGAGGTCGGCAGGGCCGAGCCGCAGCCGGCGGAGGAGATGGTCGAGCGCGAGGTCGAGCGGATCCGCGAGGGCTTCGCCAAGCTCGAGCCGGTCGAGCGCGCCGCCGCCGAGGGCGACGTGCTGCTGGTCGACTTCGAGGGCCTGCTCGACGGCAAGGCCTTCGAGGGCGGCAAGGCCAGCGACTACCTGCTCGAGCTCGGCGCCAACCAGTTGATCGAGGGCTTCGAGGAGCAGCTCTTCGGGGCGGAGAGCGGCGAGACGCGCCGCGTCGAGGTCAGCTTTCCCGACGACTACCAGGCCGAGGAGCTGGCCGGCGAAGACGCGGTCTTCACGGTCGAGGTCAAAGAGGTGCGGGAGAAGATCCTGCCCGAGCTCGACGACGACTTCGCCTCGGAAGCCTCCGAGTTCGAGACGGTGGAGGAGCTGCGGGCCGACATCGCCAAGCGCCTCGCCGAGGCGGTCGGCGAGCGGGCCGAGCAGGACTTCCGCGTCGCCGCGGTCGATGCCGTGGCGGCGGAGGCGAAGCTGGAGCTGCCCGAGGAGCTGGCCACGGCCCGCGCCACGGAGCGCTGGGAGCGGGTCGAACGGCAGCTCGCCCAGCGCGGGATGACCCCCGACTCCTTCCTGCAGATGCAGGGCAAAACCCGCGAGCAGACGATCGAGGAGTCGAAGCCCGAGGCGGAAGCGGAGCTGAAGCGCGAGGCGGTGCTGGCGGCGATCGCCGATGCCGAGCAGATCGAGGTCTCCGATGAGGAGATGCTCGAGGCGCTCGCCCACCCGGCCGAGCACGAGCGGACCACGCCGGAGAAGCTGCTCAAGCGGCTGCGCGAGAGCGGTCGCGAGACGATGATCCGCGACGACATCCGCTTCCGCAAGGCGATCGACCTGGTCGCCGAGTCGGCCGTGCCGATCCCGCTCGAGCAGGCCGAGGCCCGCGAGCAGATCTGGACGCCGGAGAAGGAGCGCAAAGAGGAGTCGGCCGAGCTCTGGACGCCGGAATCGAAGTGAGCGCGGCGCGCCGGGCGCCTTCTATAGAGTGGCGGCCATGAGCCCCCTCGTACCGATGGTTGTCGAGCAGACCTCGCGCGGCGAGCGCTCCTTCGACATCTACTCGCGCCTGCTCAACGAGCGGATCATCTTCCTCGGCACGCAGGTCAACCAGGAAATCGCCAACCTGATCGTCGCCCAGCTTCTCCACCTCGAGTCCGAGGACCCGGACAAGGACATCAGCATCTACGTCAACTCGCCCGGCGGCGACGTCTACGCCGGCCTGGCGATCTACGACACGATGCAGTTCATCAAGCCCGACGTGCAGACGATCTGCGTCGGCATCGCGATGAGCATGGGCGCCCTGCTGCTCGCCGGCGGCGCCGCCGGCAAACGGATGGCGCTGCCCAACTCGAAGATCCTCATCCACCAGGTCTCGGCCGGTTTCCAGGGCCAGGCCGCGGACATCGAGATCCACGCCAAAGAGATCATCGACACGCGCCGCCGGCTCGACGAGATCATCGCCAAGCACACCAACCAGCCCTTCGACAAGGTCACGAACGACACCGATCGCGACTACTTCATGACCGCCGAGGAGGCCAAGGAGTACAGCATCGTCGACCGCGTCATCGAACACCACTAACGCGCCCGTTCCGCGCGCTCTCTCCGCGCTACAGCCGCAGGTCGTACTCGATCCACTCACTTCGCTCGGCGCCGGTCGCGTCGTAGAGGCGCTGGGCGGTCTTGTTGTCGGGGGCGGTGGCCCACTCGAGCTCATCGGCAGGCATCCCGTGGACTAGAGTCGGACCCCGATGAAGCCCCGGCTCTACGGCCTCCCCGGCTCGCATCCGACGATGGCCGCCCAGGCGATGCTGGAGCGCAAGGGCATCGAGTTCACGCGCATCGACCTCGTCCCCTTTCTTGCCAGGGCGATAGTGAGAAGCGGGATGAGGCAGCGGCAGAACACGGTGCCGGTGCTGGCGATCGGCGGGAGCCGCATCCAGGGGTCGCGTGAGATCTCACGCGGGCTCGACCGGTTGCGTCCCGATCCACCGCTCTTCCCCGCCGACCCCGAGCGTCGCGGCGCCGTCGAGGAGGCCGAGCGCTGGGGAGAGGAGGAGCTGCAGCACCCGGTCCGGCAGATCTCGCTGTGGGCGATGCGCGCCGACCGAGCGCCGATCCGCACCTACATGGGACGCTCGGTCATGGGCGTCCCAGCCGCCGTCGCCGCCCGCCTCGCCCCGCCCTTCATCGACCGCGGCGTGCGAGTCAACGAGGCGACCGACGAGGCTGTACGGGAAGATTTCGCTGCGCTCGACTCGATGTTGGACGGAGTCGAGGAGCGGATCGGTGCCGGCGTGCTCGACGGCGAAGAGCTGAACGCCGCCGACTTCCAGATCGGCGCCAGCCTGCGCCTGCTGCTCACCTTCCAGGACCTGCGACCGTTGATCGGGGACCGCCCGGCCTGCCGCTTGGCCCGGCGCGCCGTCCCCGGCTACCGTGGCGACGCGCCGCCGGTGTTCCCGCCCGCCTGGCTGGAGCCGTTGCTTTCCCCGCTTGCCGCCGGGTGAGCGCTCAGAACGACTGGCCGACCTCGATCAGGTGGCCGTCGGGATCGCGCATGTAGCAGCGGTACTCGGTCTTGCGCTTTTCCGGCGGGGCCACGAACTCAGCCCCACGAGAGTTCCATTCCTCATAGACGGCCTGGATGTCCGCCACGCGGATGTTGAGGAAGGCGCTGACCCGGTCGGGGTCGGGCGGCGTCTCCAGGGTCACGGTCGGCTTGTCCTCGGTCGGACCGCCGCCAGCATTGATGATGATGAAGCCGTTGGCAAGCGCCACGCAGGAGGGCTCGCCGCTGCGGACCGTCTCACCACCAAGCACGTCGGCGTAGAAGCGCCGCGAGCGCTCGACATCGGCGGAGACGATGAAGTGGGTGAGAACGATCCCCTCTTTGGGCTTGGGGAACTCGGCCATCGGAAAGCCTCCTTGGGAATGGGTTCACGCACAGTTATGGTGCCTGCGTGTCGGCGACGCTGTACTCGGTTTATACCTCGCATCCGGCACATGCCGCACGCCTGATGCTCGAGCACAAGGGGATCGAGCACCGGGTGGTCAACCTGGTGCCCGGGACCCACGCCGCGGCGGTCCGGGCGCTTGGTTTCCGCGGTGGCACGGTGCCCGCCCTACGGCTTGACGGGCGCCGCATCCAGGGCACGCGTGCGATCTCTCGCGCGCTCGATGATGCGCAGCCGGAGCCGCCGCTGTTTCCCGCCGACCCACAGGAGCGGATCCGGGTCGAGCAGGCGGAGCTCTGGGGCGATGAAATCCTGCAGCCGGTTCCACGGCGAATCGGCGGTTGGGTCTTTGCGAACCGGTCCGAGATGCGCATTCGCCTTGCCCGTGAGGCCGGCCTGCCGGCGCCGCGCCTGCTCGGTCTGGCCGGCTGGCCGGTGACCTGGCACAACGCGCGCAAGGTCGGGGCCAATCGCACCGAGCAGGTGAAGAGGACGGTCGAGGCGTTGCCTCTCCTGCTCGACCACGTCGACGAGTTGCTCAACGAGGGGACGATCGGAGGCGGGCAGCGCAATGCTGCCGACTTCCAGATCGGGACGTCTGTCCGGTTGCTGATCACGTTCGCGGACTTGGCCCCGGCGCTGAAGGGCCGTGCGGCGGTGCGCTTCGCCACCGAGCTGATGCCCGACTACCCAACGGGAATTCCGGCGGGCCTCGTCCCGCACGAATGGCTCGAGCCGAGCCGTGCAGCCGGCTAGCGACGTGGCCTACTGCGGCGGTTGCGCAAGGCGTAGGTCGTACTCGATCCACTCGCTGCGCTCGGCGCCGGTCGAGTCGTAGAGGCGCTGGGCGGCCTCGTTGTCGGGGGCGGTGGCCCACTCGAGTAGGTGGGCGCCGCGTTCGCGGCCCACCCGGGCGGCGGCCTCGATCAGGGCGCGGCCGATGCCGTAGCCGCGCTGGCCCTGCTCGACGTAGAGGTCGTTCATCAGCACGGTCTCGGCCGGGACGAGCGAAGTGAAGTGCCAGTAGAGGCAGGCGTAGCCGGCGAGCCCCTCGCCGCTCCAGGCGCCGAGCAGCATCCCGTCCTCGCTTGGCGCGAGGAAGCGGGAGAAGAAGGCGCGGTTGCGCTCCGTGTCGATCTCCTCGACCGCGTAGAAGCGCTGGTAGGCGGCGATCAGCGGCAGCAGCAGCTCCAGCTGGGGCTCGGAGACGGGCTCGACGCGGACCTCGGCGGGCATCGTCGTCACCGTATCGCCGCCCGCAAGCTGCCGCCCGCGGGAAGGGACCGCCGCGCCCCCGGAGTAAACGACGGCAGCGACCGGCCCGGCTTGCGGCCCCCTCTAAGCTTTGGGGCGCGTAGCCGGTAGGCAACTACCAGCCCCCGCAAGGAGGGATTTACCGCTTTGGCACGTCCCACAGACTCGAACGAGCAGCTCCTCTGCAGCTTCTGCGGCAAGTCGCAGCGCCAGGTCAAGAAGTTGATCGCCGGCCCCGGCGTCTACATCTGCGACGAGTGCATCGACCTCTGCAACGAGATCATCGACGAGGAGCTGGCTCCGCCGGGCAGCAGCGGCGTCGAACTGGAGAAACTGCCGAAACCGCGCGAGATCCACGAGGTCCTGCAGGAGTATGTGGTCGGCCAGGAGGCGGCGAAGCGGGCCCTCTCGGTCGCCGTCTACAACCACTACAAGCGGGTCCAGATGGCGGCCGGCGGCGACGACCCCGAGGTCGAGCTGCAGAAGTCGAACATCCTCCTGCTCGGTCCGACCGGTTGCGGCAAGACGCTGCTCGCCCAGACCCTGGCCCGGATCCTCAACGTGCCCTTCGCGATCGCCGACGCGACCGCGCTGACCGAGGCCGGCTACGTCGGCGAGGACGTCGAGAACATCCTCCTGAAGCTGATCCAGGCGGCCGACTACGACGTCAAGAAAGCCGAAACCGGGATCATCTACATCGACGAGATCGACAAGATCGCGCGCAAAGCCGACAACCCGTCGATCACCCGCGACGTCTCCGGCGAAGGGGTGCAGCAGGCGCTGCTCAAGATCCTCGAGGGGACGACGGCCTCGGTGCCGCCGCAGGGCGGCCGCAAGCACCCCCACCAGGAGTTCCTCACCCTCGACACGACCAACATCCTCTTCGTCTGCGGCGGCTCCTTCGCCGAGCTCGACAAGGTGATCGAGAACCGGGTCGGCGATCGGGGAATGGGCTTCGGCGCCGAAATCTCCTCGCGTGAGAGCAAGGACAAGGGCGAGTGGTTCGAGCAGGTGCTGCCCGAGGACCTGATCGAGTACGGCCTGATCCCCGAGTTCATCGGCCGGCTGCCGGTCGTCGCTGCGATCCACCAACTCAAGCGCGAGGACCTGATCACGATCCTGACCGAGCCGCGCCACGCCCTGACCCGGCAGTTCCAGCGCTTCTTCGAGTTCGACGACATCGAGCTGGTCTTCTCCGAGGACAGCCTCGATGCGATCGCCGAGAAGGCGCTGGAGCGGGAAACCGGCGCCCGCGGCCTGCGCTCGATCCTCGAGGAGACCCTGCTCGACGTCCAGTTCGAGCTGCCCTCGCGACGCGACGTGACCAAGTGCGTCGTCACCCGCGAGACGATCGCCCAGGGCCGCCGCCCGACGCTCGTCACCGAGGCGGCGCCCCAGGACATCGGCGAGGCCGATCAGGGGCTCGACGAGGAAACCGCCTGAGCCTGGCGAGTTAGTCGCATATATCGCGACCAACTCGCCACTAGACTCGCGCTCGGTGAGCGCGACGAACCAAGAAAGGCTTGAGGGGAAGACCCGCTACGAGCCGGGTGAGGTCGAGCGGCGGATCTTCGCCGAGTGGATCGAGGCCGGCTACTTCCATCCGCAGGCCGAGGGGGACCCGGCGGACAACTACTCGGTCGCGATCCCGCCGCCCAACGTGACCGGGGCGCTGCACATGGGCCACGCGCTGAACGGCTCGATGCAGGACGCGCTGGTGCGGATGAACCGGATGCGCGGGCGCAACACCCTCTGGACGCTCGGCGTCGACCACGCCGGCATCGCCACCCAGGCGGTGGTCGAGAAGGAGCTCGTGGCGGAAGGCAAGACGCGCCAGGAGCTCGGCCGCGAGGCCTTCGTCGAGCGGGTCTGGGCCTGGAAAGAGGAGTACGGCTCGCGGATCGTCGAGCAGTACAAGCGGCTCGGCGCCTCGCTCGACTACGAGAACGAGCGCTTCACGCTCGACGAGGGCTACGTCAAGGCCGTCTACCGCGTCTTCAAGCAGCTCTACGACAAGGGCTACATCTACCGCGACAACTACATGGTCAACTGGGACCCCGGCTCGCACTCGGCGATCTCCGACCTCGAGGTCGAGAACCGCGAGGTCGAGGACACGCTCTACTCGATCGACTACCCGGTCGAGGGCTCCGATCGCGTGCTCACCGTGGCGACGGTGCGGCCGGAGACGATGCTGGCCGACACCGCCGTCGCCGTCAACCCCGCCGACGAGCGCTACGCGGACCTGGTCGGCGAGCACTGCCTGCTGCCGCTGGTCGGCCGGCGCATCCCCGTAATCGCCGACGAGCACGTCGACCCCGAGTTCGGCACCGGGGCGCTGAAGATCACCCCGGGCCACGACCCCAACGACTTCGAGATCGGCCGCAGGCACGGGCTCGAGGAGATCGGCGCGATCGGCCCCGACGGGCGGATGAGCGAGGCGGCGGGGGAGTTCGCCGGGCTCGGCGCCGCCGAGGCGCAGGGGGCGGTCGTCGCCGCGCTGCGCGCCGCGGGTCGCCTGCGGGGCGAGCAGCCCTACGTCCACTCGGTCCCCTTCTCGCACCGCTCCGGCGCCCGCATCGAGCCGCTGATCTCGCTGCAGTGGTTCTGCCGCATGGACGAGCTTGCCGCGCCGGCGATCGAGGTGGTCGAACGCGACGAGGTGCGGATAACCCCGCCGCAGTGGAAGCGCGTCTACCTCGACTGGATGCGCGAGATCCGGCCCTGGTGCGTCTCGCGCCAGCTCTGGTGGGGGCACCGGATCCCGGTCTGGTACTGCGACGCCTGCGAGGAGACCTACGTCGCCGAGCGGGCGCCCGAGCGCTGCGGCGCCTGTGACGGCCCGCTGCGCCAGGACGAGGACGTGCTCGACACCTGGTTCAGCTCGGCGCTGTGGCCCTTCGCGACGCTCGGCTGGCCCGACGACAGCGCGGAGCTGCGCGCTTTCTACCCGACCAGCTTCCTCACCACCGCGCGCGAGATCCTTTTCCTCTGGGTCGCGCGGATGATCATGACCGGGGTCGAGTTCGCCGGCGACGTGCCGTTCCGCGACGTCTACGTCCACTCGGTGATCCAGGCGCGCGACGGGCGGCGGATGTCGAAGAGCCTCGGCACCGGCATCGACCCGCTCGACGAGATCGACGTGCACGGCGCCGACGCGCTGCGCTTCGGCCTGCTGGCGATGTCCTCGACCCAGGACGTGCGCTTCTCCGACGCCAAGGTCCAGCAGGGCGCCGACCTCGCCAACAAGCTCTGGAACGCCAGCCGCCTGATCCTGCTCAACGTCGCCACGGTCGAGGCGGCGCCGCGGCCGCTCGCGATCGAGGACCGCTGGCTGCTCTCGCGGCTGGAGGCGACGATCGCCTCGGTCACGGCGAAGCTCGAGCGCTACGACTTCGCCCACGCCGCCGCCGAGGCATACTCCTTCTTCTGGTCGGAGCTCTGCGACTGGTACTTGGAGATCGTCAAGCCGCGCCTCTACGAGCAAGAGGAGGAGGTCTCGGCGACGCTGCTCTGGACGCTCGAGCGGGTCCTCGCGCTGCTGCACCCGATCATGCCCTTCGTCAGCGAGGAGATCTGGTCCTACCACCCCTCGCGCCAGGGCCATCTCGCCGTCCACCCCTTCCCAGAGGCCGACGACTCGCTGCGCGATCCCGAGGCCGAGGCCGAGATCGGCGCGGCGATCGAGCTGACCGGGCGGCTGCGCGCCTGGCGCGATCTGGTCGAGGCGCCGGCCGCGGCCGTGCTGCCGGCCCGCGCCGAGGGAGCGCCGCCGCGGGAGTTCGTCGGACGCCTGGCCCGCTTCGAGTTCGGCGAGGACGGCGGCGACCCCGTGGCCGCGGTCGGTCCGGTGAAGATCCTCGCCTCGGCCGAGATCGGCGCCGAGGCCGTCGCCGCCCGGCTCGAGGCGCGCCGCGAGGAGCTGCGCGCCGAGGTCGCCCGCGCGGAGGGCAAACTCGGCAACGAGAAGTTCGTCGGCCGCGCCCCGGCCGAGGTGGTCGAGGAGGAGCGGCGCAAGCTCGAGCGCTACCGCGCCGAGCTCGAGGAGCTGTCGGAATAGATCCGCGCGACCCCGAGGCCTACCTCGACTCGCTCGCGCCGATCGGCTGGAAGCTGGGCCTGGAGCGGATGCGCACGCTGAGCACCCTGCTCGGCCTGCCACAGCACCGCTTCGCCTCGGTGCACGTCGTCGGCACCAACGGCAAGTCGTCGGTGACGCGGATGGTCGCGGCCCTGCTCGAGGCCCACGGGGCGCCGTCCGGCGCATGCGTCTCACCGCACGCGGAGCGCTGGTCCGAGCGGGTTCTAATCCACGGCGATGAGATCGGCGCAGCCGCGTTCGCCGCCGCCGTCGAGCGCGCCGCGGTGGCGGCCGAGGCGGTCAACCGCGGCCTCGCGGAGGGCGAGGCGGTGACCCAGTTCGAGCTGGCGACCGCCGCGGCCTTCGTCGCCCTCGCCGCCGCCGGGGTCGAGGCGGCTGCGGTCGAGGCCGGCCTGGGCGGGCGGCTCGACGCGACCAACACGATTCCCTCCAAGGTCACCGTGCTGACCTCGATCGGCCGCGACCACACCGAGTGGCTGGGCGAGAGCGAGGAGGAGATCGCGGCCGAGAAGCTGGCGGTGCTGCGCGACCACTCGACCCTGGTCCTCGGCCGGGTCAGCCCGGCGGTCGCGGCGCTGGCCGAGCGGACCGCCGCCGAGCGTGGCGCGGAGTTGATCGTCGCCGCCGAGGACCCCGGGCCGGAGCTGCGCCTGCGCGCCGCCGGCCGCTTCCAGCGCCGCAACTTCGCCCTCGCGATGGCCGCCGCCGAGGCCTTCCTCGGCGAGCTCGACCGGGCGAGCGTCGCCGCCGTCGCGGCCAGCCTCGTGGTCCCCGGCAGGCTCGAAGCGATCGCCGGCGACCCGCCGGCGCTGCTCGACGCCGCCCACAACCCGGCCGGCGCGGCGGCGCTCGCCGAGGCGCTGCCGGAGGCCGCGGCCGGGCGGCCGGTGACCGCCGTCCTCGCGATCCCCGCCGGCAAGGACGCGGCGGGCATGGTCGAGGCTCTCGCCCCGACCCTGGAGCACGTCGTGGCCACCCGGCTCCCTACCGCCGACGGGCTCGCGGCGGGGGAGCTCGCCTCGCTTTGCGAGCGCGCCGGGTTGGCGGTTGAGGTGGTCGATGACTTTGCGGCGGCGGTGACGCGCGGGGGGGAGCTGGCGCGGTGTTCCGGTGGGGTGCTGCTCGTCACCGGGTCGCATTACGCCCTGGCACCGGCCAGGGCGGCGCTAGTGTCCTGAGCCACTAGGATTGAGCGCGTAATGAGTTCGAAAAGCGCCGGCAGCGAACTGCTCTCGATGATGGCCCTGGTCGCCGGTATCGTCGCCGCGGTGATCCTGGTCTTCTTCGGGCTCGGCTACCTGTTCGGCTACCTGTTCCTCTGATTGCGCGGCGATGACAGGGTTCGCGAGGCAGGCGGCGAAGTAGACTCACCGCGCTCCCCGCACGGACGGCGGGCGCCCAGCCATGGTTACCGCGATCTTCGGCATCGACAACACCGGCCTCAACTTGGTCGTCAACCTGCTCATCCTGATGCTGGTTGTCGTCTGGCTGGCGCTGATCGTCTACACCTACCTCGACGCCAAGCGGCGCATCTCCGACCCCTTCCTGATCGGTTGCGCGACGCTCGCCTCCTTCATCCCCTACATGGGCACCGCCGTCTACGCGATCGTCCGCCCGCCCGAGTTCCTCGAGGACGCCCACGAACGCGAGCTGGAGATCAAGGCCGCCGAGCTGCGGGTGCGCCAGCTGACCGAGAGCTCGTGTCCGGGGTGCGGCTTCCCGATCGAGAAGAACTTCCTGCGCTGCCCGGACTGCCAGCGCCGCCTCAAGCACCCCTGCTCGAGTTGCTCCAGGCCGGTCGATCCGAAGTGGGCCCTCTGCCCGTACTGCGAGAGCGCCCTGGCCGAGCGCGAGCGGCCACGCCGCAAACGCCCCGAGGGGCGCAAGGAGCCGCGCGAGGAGCGGTCCAAAGAGCCACGCGAGGAGCGGTCCAAACAAGAGCCTGCGAAACCGAAACGACAACAAAGGAGCCCCAGCCGTGAGCCGGACCCTGATCCTCGTAAAGCCTGATGCCTTCGAGCGCGCCCTGAGCGGTGAGGTGATCGCTCGGTTCGAGCGCAAGGGACTGCGGATCGCGGCGCTGAAGACGATGGTCGCGAGCGAGGCGATCGCCGCCGAGCACTACGCCGAGCACACCGAGAAGCCCTTCTTCGGCGAGCTGGTCGAGTTCATCACCGGCGGCACCCTGGTCGCGATCGTGATGGAGGGGACCGAAGCGGTCGCGGCGGCGCGCCAGGCGATCGGCGCGACCAACCCGGTCGAGGCGGCGCCGGGCTCGATCCGCGGCGACTACGCGCTCGAGGTCACCTTCAACATGGTCCACGGGTCAGACTCGGATGAGTCGGCCGAGCGTGAGATCGGGATCTGGTTTCCAGAGCTTTCGTAGCGCCGGGGTATGGGTGGGGGGCTCCACTTAACTTTTTCCGAAGACAGGTAGCGCCTGTCCGCATCCCTCGCCGCGGAAAAAGTACAAGACGTTCCGCCCCCACCCATACCCCGGCTAGATGAACGTCGTACTGGCATCCGGATCTCCTCAAAGGAAGGAGATTCTTCGCAAGCTTGGCGTGAAGTTCGAGGTTGTCGTTCCGGGGGTGGAGGAGCTTTCGGGGGGAGAGCCGGAGTTCGAGGTTGTTGAGAACGCCAGGATGAAGGCCCAGGCGGTGGGGCGCGAGGGGCTTGTGATCGGCTGCGACACGGATGTGGTGCTCGATGGCAAGGCGCTTGGCAAGCCTGGGAATGAGCTTGAGGCGCGTGCGTACCTCGATCGGATGTCGGGGCGGGCGCACACTGTGATGAGTGGGCTGGTGGTGCTTCGCGATGGCGAGGAGTGCAGTGGGCTGGAGAGCACGACGGTCGTCTTCAAGCAGCTGAGCGAGGCGGAGAAGGAGCGCTATGTCGCTTTTGGCGAGTGGCGGGGGCGGTCCGGGGGATACGCGATCCAGACCTTGGGGTCGACCCTGGTGGAACGGGTGGAGGGAAGTGTGTCCAACGTCGTCGGGCTGCCGGTCGGGCTGCTCGTCGAGCTGGCGCCGGAGCTACTGAGCAACCCCGTCGCGTAGGGCGAGGGCGTCGTCGAGGTTGTCGAGTAGAGCGTCGGCCGCCGCCGGATCGAAGTGGGTGCCCCGCTCCGCCGCGATCAGCTCGACCGCCTCCTCGACCGGCATCGCCGCGCGGTAGGGCCGGTCGCTGAGCAGGGCGTCGAAGACGTCGGCGACGGCGACGATCCTGCCCTCGAGCGGGATCTGCTCGCCGCTCAGGCCGCGCGGGTAGCCGCTGCCGTCGAACCACTCGTGGTGGGTGAGGGCGATTTCCGCCGCCATGCTGAGCAGCTCGCTGGCGGAGTCGCAGAGGATCCGGTGACCGACGACGGTGTGCGACTCCATCCGCTTGCGCTCGCTCACGGTCAGCGCGCCCGGCTTGTGCAGCACGCTGTCGGGTGTCGCGATCTTGCCGACGTCGTGCATCGGCGCCGCCGTGCGCAGCAGCAGCACCCGGCCCGGCTCGAGCCCGAGCTTGGCGCCGAGCAGGGCGGCGGTCGAGGCCATCCGGTTGACGTGGTGGCCGGTCTCCGGGTCGTGCATCTCGATTGCCCTGGCGAGCCGTTCGACCGTCTCCTGGCGCGAGGCCTGAAGCTCGACGATCGCGCTGCGCTGCACCTCGATCAGCTCGTGGCGCAGCGCCTCCGACTGTTCCTCGGCGCTGCCCAGCAGCGCCTCGTGACGCTTCCGCTCGGAGATTTCAAGCCGGTGCTGGCGCAGCGCGTTGGCGACGGTGATCAGCAGCTGCCCGGCCCAGAACGGCTTGATCAGATATCCGTGCGCGCCGAGCCGGAAGGCGTGCTCGGCGACCTCGGGATCGTCGACCCCGGTGGCCATCACGATCGCCGTGCGCGGATGGTCGCGGGTGATTTCTTCGACCAGGACGAGCCCGGACTCGCGCGGCATCTGGATGTCGCAGAGCGCCAGCTGGAAGGGCGCGGCGGAGAGCTTCCCGCGGGCCTCCTCGACGCTGGCCGCGAATTCGCACTCGTAGCGCTCGCCGAGCGAGCGCTCGATCAGCCGCAGCACCTCGGGCCGGTCGTCGGTGGCGAGTATCCGTGCTCGTTGCGGCTCGGGGGCGCCGGGCGCCGTCACGCGGGCGCCTCCGGCTTGCGCTCGAGCAGATCGCGCACTGCCCGCAGCAGCGCCCTGGCGTTGAACGGCTTCTCGATGAAGGCGCTGCGGTCGCTCGCGGTCAGCGCCTGCGGCGCGAGCACGTCGTGGCTGTAGCCGGACATGTAGATCACCGGCAGCTCCGGTTGGATCGCGCGCACCCGCTCGACCAGCTCGGTGCCGAGCATCTCGGGCATGATCACGTCGGTCAGCAGCAGGTCGATCGCCTGCTCTGCGTCGCGGCAGATCTCGATCGCGTCGCGTCCGTGGGCCGCGCCGATCACCGAGTAGCCGCCCTTGCTGAGGATCCGTTCGGCCATCCGCTTCACGTCGGGCTCGTCCTCGACGACGAGCACGACCTCGCCCTTGCCGCCTTCGTGGTCCGGCGGGGCGGCCGCCGGGCGGGTGGGGGCGGCGGAACTGGCCGGCAGGTGGATCTTCACGGTGGTACCGAAGCCGGGCTCCGAGTAGACGTCGATGCGGCCGCCGGCGCCGGTGACGATCCCGTAGACGGTTGCCAGGCCCAGCCCGGTGCCCTCGCTCTTCGTCGTGAAGAAGGGCTCGAAGATGTGCTCGAGCGTCTCGCCGTCCATGCCGAGGCCGGTGTCGCTCACCTTCAGCCGCACGTAGCGCCCCGGCTTGGTGTCGGGGTGCATATAGGCGTACTCCTCGTCGAGCTCGGTGTTCTCGGCCTCGATCAGCAGGCGCCCGCCTTCCGGCATCGCGTCCCGGGCGTTGACCGCGAGGTTGACGAGGACCTGCTCGATCTGGCTCGGGTCGGCCTCGATCGCCGCCAGGCCCTGGTCGGTCGAGACGCGCATCTCGACCCGCTCGCCGAGCGCCCGGCGCAGCAGGTTCTCCAGCTCGCCGATCACGCTCGCCAGGTCGAGCAGCTCCGGCTTGACAACCTCGCGACGGCTGAAGATCAGCAGCTGCCGGGTCAGCGCCGCGGCGCGCTCGGCGGCGCGGCGGATTTCCTCGACGTCGGCCTGCGCCTTGGACTCGGGCTCGAGCTCGTCGGCGACAAACTCGGCGTAGTTCATGATCACGCCGAGGATGTTGTTGAAGTCGTGGGCTATGCCGCCCGCGAGCTGGCCGATGCTCTCCAGCCGGCGAGACCGCTGCAACTGGTCCTGCAGGGCCTTCTCGCGCTCGCTTTCGGCCCGCTCGCTGATGTCGCGCACGGCGGCGATGGCGATCGTCTCGCCGTCGAGCTCGAGGTGCGAGAGGCTGATCTCGACCGGGAACTCGGTGCCGTCCTCGCGCACCGCGAAGAGTTCGACCCCGGCGCCCATCGGCCGGGTCCGCGGCTCGTCGAAGTAGCCCGATCGGTGCTGGGGGTGGATCGCCCGGAATCGCGCCGGAACCAGCTTCTCGACCGCCTCGCCGAGCAGCTCGCCGCGTGCGAAGCCGAAGAGGCTCCCGGCCTGGCGGTTGACGAGCACGATCGCGCCGTCGCGATCCACCCCCACGATCGCGTCGGGCACGAAGTCGAGGAACTGCTCGAAAGTCGAGCCGCCGCCTCCCGGTGATCTTGCGGGGCGCATTTGCTCCAGCGCTGCTGATTATAGGTTTCTAAAACCATGCGTGTCAATTAGAAACTCATTAAGCCTTAGGTCGGCCGGCCTCGACCATCTGGGATGATTGCGCCTGCATTTCCGCTAAATCGCACCATGGGCATATTCAGCTACCTGACCGGACTCGGCGGCCGCGACATGGCGGTCGACCTCGGCACCGCAAACACGCTCGTTTACGTGCGCGGTCGCGGCATCGTGCTTTCCGAGCCCTCGGTGGTGGCGATCGACTCGCGCACCGGCCAGGTCCACGCGGTCGGGGTCGAAGCGAAGCGGATGCTGGGGCGGACGCCGGGCACGATCACCGCGATCCGGCCGCTCAAGGACGGCGTGATCGCCGACTTCGACGTGACCGAACAGATGCTGCGCCATTTCATCAAGCAGGTTCACTCCAACCGCTTCGCCCACCCGCGCGTCGTCGTCTGCGTGCCCTCCGGCGTCACCGGGGTCGAGAAGCGCGCCGTCGAGGAGGCCTGCCTCTCGGCCGGCGCCCGCAAGGCCTACCTGATCGAGGAGCCGATGGCGGCGGCGATCGGCGCCGGCCTGCCGGTCGCCGAGCCGACCGGGTCGCTGATCGTCGACGTCGGCGGCGGCACGACCGAGGTGGCGGTGATCTCGCTCGGCGGGATCGTCGTCTCGCAGTCGATCCGGGTCGGCGGCGACGAGCTCGACGAGGCGATCGTCCACCACTGCAAATCCGCCTACAAACTGGCGATCGGCACGCAGACCGCCGAGGAGGTCAAGCTCGAGGCGGGCTCGGCCTCGCCGCTGCCCGAGGAGGTCGAGACCGAGATCCGCGGCCGCGACCTCGTCTCCGGGCTGCCGAAGACGATCACGCTCGGCTCGGCCGAGGTGCGCGAGGCGCTCGAGGAACCGGTCGGGCACATCGTCGACGCGGTCAAGGACACGCTCGACCGCACGCCGCCCGAGCTGGCCGGCGACATCATGGACCGCGGCATCACCCTCGCCGGGGGCGGGGCGCTTCTGCAAGGACTCGAACAGCGCCTGCGCGACGAGTGCCAGATGCCCTGTCAACTGGCAGAGTCGCCACTTACGTGCGTGGCGGTCGGCTCCGGCATCTCCCTGGAGGAGTTCGAGACGATCCACCGCGCCAGCAAGATGAACTCCGGGACGACGCGCGTTGGCTAGCCGTCGTCGACAAGAACCGCCAAACCTAGGTCGCCGCCGTGTATCGCAAGCAAGTACGCCGCCGTAGAGCGGTACTGACGCTCCTCGTCATCGGCTCCTTCCTGTTGCTGACGATCACCTACGGGCAGGGCTCCGGTGGTCTGCAACGGGGCGTCAGCACGATTTTCAGCCCGCTGCAGAGCGTCGCCGACCGTGCCCTCAAGCCCGCCCGGGACCTGACCGGCTGGTTCGACAAGACCTTCGAGGCGCGCGGCGAGAACACTCGCCTCGAAGACGCCCTGGTTGACGCCCGCCGCAAGGCGGTGGCCGGGCAGGAGGCGCTGCAGGAGAACGCGCAGCTGCGCAAGCTGCTCGAGCTGGACCGCGGCCCGGTGCTGGCCGAATCGGCCTACGAGCCGGTCACCGCCCGGGTGATCGCCCGCTCGCCGACCGTCTGGCACTCGGCCGTGACCATCGACGTCGGCTCCGGCGACGGCGTCCGCGTCGACGACCCGGTGATCAGCGGCGAGGGCCTGGTCGGTCTGGTCGCCTCCGCCCAGGGCGGCTCCGCCCAGGTGACCCTGATCACCGACCACACCAGCGCGGTTTCGGCCAAGGTCCTGCCCGCCGGGGTGCAGGGCGTGATCAGGCCCGACGTCGGCAATCCGCACGACCTGATCCTCGACTTCATCGATTCGAGCCGGAAGGTGGGCCGCGGCCAGGTCGTGGTCACCTCGGGCTGGCGCGCCCAGGGGCTCGCCTCGCTCTTCCCGCCCGGCCTGCCGGTCGGCGAAGTCACCGATGCCTCGATCGCCGAGCAGGCGGCCAGCCAGCAGGTCCACCTGCGGCCCTATGCCGATCTCGCCAACCTCGACCTGGTCCAGGTGCTGACCGGCGGTTCGCGGCGATGATCGTCACGCCGAGGATCTTCGCCCGGTTGGCGGCGATCGCGTTGCTCGCCGTGCTGCTCCAGCTCTCCTTCTTCTCGCGGGTCGAGTTGCTCGGCGCCAGCGCCGACATCCTGCCGATCGTCGTCATCGCGCTCGGCCTGCTCGGCGGCAGCATGAGCGGCGCCGTCGCGGGCTTCGCGATCGGCCTGCTCGTCGACTGCCTGCTGGTCGCGCCGCTCGGCGGCTCGTCGCTGGTCCTGCTCGGCGCCGGCTACCTGGCCGGCCTCTTCCGCGAACGCTTCGAGATCCACAGCGCCCTGCTGCCGCCCCTGCTCTGCATGGGGCTGACCCTCGGCGCCGAGCTCGGCTTCGCCGCCGTCCAGCTGATGCTCGGCGTCGAGGCGCCGATCAGCACGCTGGTCGTGCGCGACATGCTGCTCAAGAGCATTTTCGCCTTCTTCCTCGCCTGGCCGATCTACTTCGGCCTGCGCAGGTTCCTGCGCCCGGCCCTGGTCGAGGAGTCGAAAGTGAGTCGCCGCCGCGGGCCGACCGTGCTAGGAACTTAGGGCGATGTACCGGCGATCCGGAGAACTCGACCCGCGGGGCGGCAACCAGCTGGCGCTGCGCATCGCCGTCTTCGGCGGGGTCGCGCTGGCGCTCTTCGTCGTGCTCTTCTTCCGCCTCTGGTTCCTGCAGGTGCTGAACGGCGAGGAGTACCTGGCCGAAGCGCGCAACAACCGAACCCGCGAGTTCCGCGTCACCGCCCCCCGCGGCGAGATCCTCGATCGCAACGGCGAGGTGCTGGTCTCCAACCGCACCAGCCTCGCCCTGCAGGTGAATCCGCGCAAACTGCCGGCCGACCCGAGCGAGCGCCGCGCCCAGCTGGCCCAGCTCGCCGAGCTGACCAACAGCTCGCTGCGCCGCGTGCGCAGGACGATCCGCGAGCAGGGCGAACTGGCCCCGGGGGCGCCGGTGACCCTGCGCCGCGACGTCGGCAGCTACCTCGTCTACTACCTGGAGGAGAACCAGGACCGCTTCCCGGGGGTCACCGTGCAGCGGGTCTTCGTCCGCGCCTACCCGCACGGTACGCTCGCCGCCCACCTCTTCGGTTACGTCGGCGAGGTCGACGAGGAGGAACTCGAGGAAGCCCGCCACAGGGGCCTCGAGCCGGGCGACAGCGTCGGCAAGGACGGGGTCGAGTACCAGTACGACAGGGTGCTGCGCGGCCGCGCCGGGGCGACCCGGATCCAAGTCGACGCGCTCGGCCGGCCGACCCCGGGCGGGCAGCTCGAGGTGGTCGAACCGGCCCCGGGCGACAACCTGCGCCTGACGATCGACGCGGCGCTGCAGGAAGCGGGCGACGCGGCGCTCGCCGGCCAGGGCCTGGCCGGCGCCTACGTGGCGATGGACGTGCGCAGCGGCGCAATCCTCGCGATCGGCTCCAACCCGAGCTTCGACCCGAAGCTGTTCACGCGGCCGCTCAGCCAGCGCCAGGTCGACGAGCTGTACCGCGACCCGGTGCTCTCGCCGCTGACCAACCGCGCGATCGCCGCCGCCTACCCGACCGGCTCGACCTTCAAGCCGGTCACCTCGATCGCGGCGCTGGCCAGCGGCGAGGTGACCACCGACGAAGCGATCAACGACGACGGGCTGTTCACCCTCGGCGGGATCGAGTTCCGCAACGCCGGCGACGCCGTTTTCGGTTCGATCTCGATGCAGACCGCTCTGCAGGTCTCCTCCGATGTCTACTACTACACGCTCGGCGACCGCATGAACGGCGGCCTGGCGCTGCAGGACTGGTCGCGCAAGCTCGGCCTCGGCCGCGAGACCGGGATCGACCTGCCCGGCGAGCAGCCCGGCCTGCTGCCGACCCCGGCCTGGCGCAACCAGCTCTACCGCGAAGGCCTCACCGATCGGCCATGGTCGGGGGGCGACAACGTCAACCTCTCGGTCGGCCAGGGCGACCTGCAGGCGGACCCGTTGCAGATGGCGGTCGCCTACGCGACGATCGCCAACGGCGGCACCGTGCCGCGCCCCCACGTCGCCCTGCGGGTCGACGACGCGGCCGGCCGGGTGCTGCGCGAGTTCGAGCCGAGGCCGGCGCGCTCGATCAGGATCGACCCGGAGTGGCGCGAGACGATCCTCGCCGGCCTGCACGACGCCGCGCAGTCGCCGAGCGGCACGTCCTACGGGATCTTCGGCGGCTTCCCGGTCCCGGTGGCCGGCAAGACCGGCACGGCTGAGCGCCCCCCGTTCGCCGATCAGTCATGGTATGTGGTGCTTGCCCCTTACCCAGACCCAGAGATCGTCGTCGCCGTGACCTTCGAGCAGGGCGGCTTCGGCGCCGACACCGCCGCCCCCGCCGCGTTGCAGATCCTCTCCGAGCATTTCGGCGAGGAAGCCGAGCCGGTGGAAGCCACCGCCGGGGCGGTGGAGTAGCGCGTGTACGCGACCCGCACCCGTCGCGCCCGCCCGGAGGCCTTCGCCGCCCGGCCGAGCGTCGCGGAGCGATTCGGCCTGCCTTACATGGACGGAACGCTGCTGCTCGCCTCGGTCCTGCTCGTCGCTGTGAGCGTCTTCGTGCTCGGCGAGACGACCCTGCGCGACATCCCCGGCAGCCCCGGCTACTTCGCCGACCGGCAGGCGGTCTACGGCCTGGTCGGCCTGGTCGGCATGTACGCGCTGACCCGGATCGACTACTCGCGCTTCCGCGAGCTGCGGGTCGGCATCTACACCTTTCTCTGCGTCAGCGTCTCGCTCGTCTTCGTCTTCGGCTTCGCGGCGCGCGGCTCGCGGCGCGCCTTCGACCTTCCCTTCTTCAGCTTCCAGCCATCGGAGCTGGGCAAGCTCCTGCTCGTTCTGGCGCTTGCCGGCTTCGTCATCGATGGCGCCCGGCGGGGCTCGGCGCGGCAGCGCACGGTGCGCTACCTCTGCCTCGGCCTCGCTCCGGCTGCGCTCGTTTTCCTGCAGCCGGACCTCGGCACCGCACTGGTGTACGGGGCGATCACCCTCGCCGTGATGTACGTGGGGGGCGTCCGCTGGACGCACTTCGCGGTGATCGGCGCGGCCCTCGTCGCACTCGTGGCAATCGTCCTCGTGGCCGCACCCGCGGTCGGGACGCCGATCCTGAAGGAGTATCAGCAGCAAAGGCTGACCTCCTTCGCCGATCCGAGCGGGGATCCAGGCGACGCGGGCTACCAGCAGAACCAGGCCAAGATCGCGATCGGCTCCGGTGAGAGAACCGGGCGGGGCGATCGGGCCACCCAGACGCGGCTCGACTTCGTGCCCGAGCGGCATACTGATTTCATCTTCGCGGTCATCGGTGAGCGCTATGGCTTCACCGGAGCCGCGTTTGTCCTATCCCTATACGCCCTGCTGATCTGGCGGGCGCTGCGGATCGTGACGCTTTCGAAGAACTCGTACGGGACCCTGGTGGCCGGCGGCATCGCCGCCATGCTGCTTTTCCAGGTCTTCGTCAACGTGGGAATGAACCTCGGGATCATGCCGATCACCGGGATTCCCCTGCCGTTGCTCAGCTACGGAGGTTCCTCCATGCTGGCGACGCTGCTCGCGTTGGGAGTTCTACAGAGCATTCACATGCAAGCGCGCCTCGGCCAGAAAGGCAGGTTCGCCTGGTGATCCCTCGAATTGGGACCGGGCCACGCGTACCTATCTGAACTGAGCTGAAACACAAATGAAAAAAACCATCCTGGTGTCCGCCGATCGTGGCGAGACCCGAGTCGCCGTCCTCGAGTCGAAGACCAAAGGCGGCAAACGCAACGTGGCGGAGCTCTACATAGAGCGCCGCGGCCGGCGGTCGATCGTCGGCAACATCTACAAGGGCCGGGTCGACAACGTCCTGCCCGGCATGGAGGCCGCCTTCATCGACATCGGCCTCGAGCGCAACGGGTTCCTGCACGTCGACGAGATCGTCCTGCCGAACGGCAAGCAGGCGCCGAAACGCGGCCGCGGTCGCGGCAGCGGCGGCGGGCCGAAAATCGGCGAGATGCTCAAATCCGGGCAGGAGATCCTCGTCCAGGTCGTCAAGGACCCGCTCAAGTCGAAGGGGGCGCGGGTCTCGATGAACCTCTCGATCGCCGGCCGTTACCTGGTCTACGCGCCGCAGGGGGGAGGCGTCGGCGTCAGCCGCCGGCTCTCCGAATCGGAGCGTGACCGGCTGCGCAAGATGGTCGACCGGACCTACAAAGGGCCCGGCGGGCTGATCGTCCGCACCGCGGCCCACGGCGCCAAAAAATCCGATTTCGTGCGCGAGGTCGGCTACCTGCACAAGCTCTGGGACGTGATCGAGCGGCGCGGCGAGAAGACCAAGGGCATGGGCCTCGTCTTCCAGGAGGCGGACCTGCCGGTGCGGGTCCTGCGCGACGTCTTCCTCTCCGAGTTCGAAAAGGCGGTGATCGACTCGCCCAAGCAGCTCGAACGGGTCACCGGCTTCTTCCAGCGCACCGCGCCGGAGCTGGTCGACAAAGTCGAGCTCTACAAGGGCAGCAAGCCGCTGCTCGAGAAATGGGAGATCGACAAGGAGATCGAGTCGACCCTGGTGCGGCGGGTCGACCTGCCCTCCGGCGGCTACCTGATCATCGACTACACCGAGGCGCTGACCGTGATCGACGTCAACAGCGGCTCGTTCACGGGCCGCGGCAAGGGCGGCCTCGAGGAGACGATTACGCGGGTCAACACCGAGGCGGCCGACGAGGCGGTGCGGCAGCTGCGGCTGCGCGACATCGGCGGCATCATCGTGATCGACTTCATCGACATGTCGCGGGCCAAAAACCGCGACAAAGTGCTGAAGACGCTGCGCAAAGCGCTCGACGCCGACAAGTCGAAGAGCTACGTGGTCGAGGTCTCGCCGCTCGGCCTGGTCGAGATGACGCGCCAGAACATCACCGACGGGGTGCGCGAGATCCTCACCGCGCCGTGCCCGACATGCGACGGCGAGGGGGTCGTGCTCTCGGCCGAGACCGTGGCCCTGGAGGGACTGCGGCAGATGCGCGAGATGGCCGACCAGGACGCCGAGGCGTTCCTGCTGCGGGTCAACCCGAAGGTCGCCGCCGAGCTGATCGAGGCCGACAGCGGCCTCGCCGAGCTCGAGGAGGAAACCGGCAAGCGGTTCCACTTCGAGGGCGGCGACGCGCTCGGGATCGACACCTTCGAGCTGGTCGAGGCGGGCAGCCGCGCCCAGATCGAGGAGCGGGCGCTGCCCTTCAAGGTCGGCGAGGAGGTGCTGGTCAAGATCGAGGAGCCGCACATGTACAACGCCGACGACGCGGTCGCCAGGATCGATTCCTACATCGTCAGCGTCCGCGGCGGCGGTCGCTTCGTCGGCGACCGCAAGATGGTCCGGATCGAGCGGGTCGAGCGCGCCGCGGCGGTCGCGTCGCTGCTCGGCGACGCGGCGAGCAACGGCTCCGAGTCAGACACTCTAGAATCCGCCGCCGCCAGATGAGCACCTACGCGGTCATAGAGAGCGGTGGCAAGCAGTACAAGGTCGAGAAGGGCAGTTCGCTGCTCGTCGATCGCTTGTCCGCAAAGGAAGGCGACAAAGTCGCCCTCCGGCCCGTCCTGTTCCGCGACAAAGAGGTCGTCGCCGAGCCGAAGGAGCTCGAGAAGGTCAAAGTCGAGGCGACCGTCGCCGAGCATCTGCGCGGGCCGAAGATCAAGGTCTTCAAATACAAGCCGAAGAAGGGTTACCGCCGCAAGGCCGGGCACCGCTCGGAGCTGACCCGGCTCGAGGTGACCGAGCTCAAACTCGGCGGCAAAGCGGCGGCGAAGCCGAAAGCGGAGTCGAAACCCAAAGCGGAGTCGAAACCGAAAAAAGCCGCGGCCAAAAAAGCCAAACCCAGAGCGGCTGCTAAAAAGGACGACGATGGCGCATAAGAAGGGACTCGGCTCAAGCCGCAACGGTCGCGAATCCAACCCCAACATGCTCGGGGTCAAGGTTTTCGCCGGCCAGAAGGTGACCGGCGGTGAGATCATCGTGCGCCAGCGCGGCACCCGCTTCTGGCCCGGTGACGGCGTCGGCCTCGGCCGCGACCACACGATCTTCGCCAAGCAGGCGGGGGTCGTCGAGTTCAAGCAGGCCCGCAAGGGCCGCACGATCTCGGTCCTGTCCGAGTAGCGAGGGAGGGGCAGGGTGTCCCTCCTGCTTGCTGGGTTTTTCGCCTGTTGAGGTTGCGGCCGTCCGAGTAGGTTTCTGGGGCGAAAAAGTGGACGCCGCTGCGCTGGAGGGACACCCTGCCCCTCCTCACCGACGTCGTCAGGGCCTCGCGTGCGAGCTTCTACTCTCTCGATAGCTGATGGACGACAAGGCGAAGATCTGGGTTGAAGGTGGGGCCGGTGGCAATGGGGCGATGAGCTTTCGGCGGGAGGCGCATGTTCCCCGTGGCGGGCCCGATGGGGGCGATGGGGGGCATGGCGGGGACGTCGTACTTGTCTGCGATTCGTCGCGTAGGGATCTGGGGGCGTTGCGGGGGAGTCGGCACTTTCGGGCCGAGCGGGGTAGGCATGGGCTGGGAGCGAACAAGCATGGTGCTCGGGGTGAGGAGCTGGCGATTCCCGTGCCTCCCGGCACTCAGGCGGAATCTGTCGATGGGAGCCAGGTGGATCTTGTTGAGGTGGGGCAGCGCGCGGTCGTCGCGCACGGCGGGCGTGGGGGGCACGGCAACAAGCGCTTCTCGACCTCGGTGCGGCAGGCGCCGCGGTTTGCCGAGCAGGGGACCGCGGGCGAGCAGGGCTGGATCGAGCTGCGGTTGAAGCTGCTCGCCGATGTCGGCCTCGTCGGCTTGCCCAACGCGGGGAAGTCCTCGCTGCTGGCGCGGCTGACGCGGGCCGCGCCGAAGGTCGGCGACTACCCGTTCACGACGCTTTCGCCGGTACTGGGCACGATCGAGGGCGAGGCCCGGCAGGCGGTCGTCGCCGACATCCCCGGCCTGATCGAAGGGGCGGCGGAGGGGGCCGGGCTGGGTCACGAGTTCCTCGCCCACGTCGAGCGCTGCTCGATGCTCGTCCACCTGGTCGAGCTGGCGCCGCTCGAGGGCGACCCCGAGTCGAACTACGCGGCGGTGCGCGAGGAGCTGGCGGCCTACGGCGCCGGGCTGGAGCGGCTGCCGGAGCTCGTCCTGCTCTCGAAGCGCGATCTGCTGCCGCCCGAGCGGGTGGAGGAGCTGGCCGCCGAGTGGGGGCGGCGGCTGGGCGGTCGCGTGCGCGGCGTGCTGGCGGCCTCGGCGGCGACCGGCGAGGGGCTCGAAGACCTGCGCGCGCGGATCCTCGCCGAGCTGCCCGAGGAGCCCCTTGCCGCCGGCGGCAAGGGAAGCCGGCCCGCCGCGGTCGGAGGCGAGGCGGGGGCGGCCGAGTTCGAGGCCGAGCACCGCGTCTACCGCCCGGCCGGCGAGGGCGGCTACTGGGTCGAGCGCGAGGACGACGGCGGATACCGCGTCCAGGGGCGCGGCGTCGAACTGCTCTTCGAGCGCCACGACCTCAAAAACGAGGAGGCGCTCGCCTACCTCGAGCAGCGGCTCAGGGAGATCGGCGTGATCGCCGCCCTGCGCGCCGCCGGCTTCGAGCCGGGCGACGACGTGCGCGTCGGCGAGCACGAGTTCGAGCTGCACCCGTAGGCGTTGGTCGATGGGGAGGGAGGGATCGGGGTGCCCCTCCTGCTGGCTGGGTTTCTCGCCTCTGAGTGCACGGCCGTCCGAGAACGTCATTGGGCGAGAAACAGGACGCCGCTGCGCTGGAGGGGCACCCCGATCCCTCCCGTGTGTGGCGCTCATACACTTCCTCCGCTATGACCTTGGTCGTAAAGCTGGGATCGTCGATCGTCGCCGCGGACGACGGTGAGCTGCGCGTCGACGTGCTCGACTCGGTCTGCGAGCAGGTCGCGAAGCTGGAGCAGGGAGGCGAGCGGGTCGTGATGGTCACCTCGGGGGCGATCGCGAGGGGGATGCGGCTGATGGAGTTGCCGGTGCGGCCGCGGGCGATGGACGAGCTGCAGGCTGCGTCGGCGGTCGGCCAGGGCGATCTCTTCCGCGCCTACCAGTCGCGCCTCGCCGCGGACGGGACGCGTTCGGCCCAGGTGCTGCTCACCGCTGCCGACATCGCTGCCCGGACCAACTACCTCAACGCCCGGCAGACGCTGCGGCGGCTGATCGAGTGGGGCGTCGTACCGGTGGTCAACGAGAACGACACGACGGCGACCGACGAGATCAGCTTCGGCGACAACGATTTTCTCGCCGCCCAGGTGGCGATTCTGCTCGATGCCCGGCTGCTGGTCCTGCTTTCCGACGTCGACGGGCTCTACCCGAGCGATCCGCGCACTGACCCGGAAGTCGAGCTGATTCCCGCTGTCGAGGACTTCCGCGAACTCGCCGCAATGGAGATCGGCGATCGCACCTCGGCCTTCGGCTCGGGCGGGATGCGCAGCAAGGTCGCCGCGGCCGAGATGGCGGCGGAGTCCGGCATCGCGGCAACTATCTGCAACGGGACGAAGCCGGGCACGCTGCTGGCGGCGGCCGGTGGGGAGCCCGCCGGCACCAGCTTCACCGCCCAGGGGGGCCGCGCCTCGAGCTTCAAGCTCTGGCTCAAGTACGCCAAGCCGGCCCGAGGACAACTCACGGTCGACGACGGCGCGGCTCGTGTCCTGCGAGAAAGTGGCTCCAGCCTCCTACCTGTCGGCATCACCTCTGTCGATGGCAACTTCGCAGCCGGAGATGCCGTCGAGGTAGCAGCAGCTGGACTGGTACTCGGCAAGGGCATCGTCGATTACTCGGCGGCGGAGATCTCTCAGGTAGCGGGCATGAAGAGCGCCCAGGTGCGTGAGCTTCTTCCCCACGCAGCGGATGAGGTCATCCATCGCGATCGCTTCGTGCTGATCTGAGCGTCGGGTGTCCCTCCCGAAACGCTCGGCAGGAGCCTCGCTTGAGTGTTTCGGGAGGGACACCCGACGCTCATGGCTACCCTTACGGTCATGGCGGTCACGACCACTTCTGTTGCCGACGCTTGCGCTGCCGCGCAGCGGGCGGCGCGTGAGCTTGGCGCGGCTTCGACCGAGGTCAAGAACGCGGCGCTGGAGGCGACCGCGCGGTTGCTGGGCGAGCGTGGGGCGGAGGTGCTCGAGGCGAACGCGGCCGATCTGGCCGACGAAGGCGCAGCCGGTCTGACGCCGGCGCTGCGCGACCGGCTGGCGCTGAGCGAGGAGCGGATCGCGGCGATCGCCGACGGCGTGCGGGCCGTCACCGCGCTGGACGACCCGGTCGGCGAGGAGCTGGAAGGGAAAACGCTGCGCAGCGGCTTGGCGCTGACCAAGCTGCGGGTGCCGCTGGGGGTGGTGGCGGTGGTCTACGAGGCGCGGCCCAACGTGACGATCGATTGCGCTGCGCTGACGATCAAGAGCGGCAACGCGATCGTCCTGCGCGGCTCTCACTACGCCGAGCGGACCAACGGCGCGCTGGCGGCGATCGTGCGCGAGGCGCTGGCCGAGACCGGCCTGCCCGCGGACGCCGTGGCGCTGCTGGCCGGCGGCGGGCGCGAGGATCTGGCCGAGCTGGCGACCGAGGACGAGACCGTCGATCTGCTGATTCCGCGCGGCGGCGAGGGTTTGAAGAGGGCGCTGAAGGACGTCGCCACGGTGCCGGTGATCTATGCCGCGGCCGGCAACTGCCACGTTTACGTCCACGCCGAGGCGGACCTCGAGATGGCGCGGCGGATCGCGCTTAACGCCAAGACCCAGCGGCCCGGCGTCTGCAACGCGGCCGAGACGCTGCTCGTCGACGCCGCGGTCGCGGCGGAGTTCCTGCCGACCGCGCTGGCCGAGCTTCGCGATGCCGGGGTCGAGCTGGTCGGCGACGAGCGCGTGCGTGCCAACAGCGGCGGGGTCGAGGTCGGCGTCGCCGCAGGGGACGACTGGCGCAGCGAGTTCCTCGACCTGAAGCTGGCCGTTGCCGTCGTCGATTCGCTCGACGATGCGATCGACCACGTCAACCGCTACGGCACGCGCCACTCGGAGGCGATCGTGACCCGCTCCGAGGACGCCGCCGCCCGCTTCGCCGCGGGCGTCGACGCCGCCGTCGTCTACACCAACGCCTCGACCCGCTTCACCGACGGCTTCGAGTTCGGGATGGGTGCGGAGATCGGCAACTCGACCCAGAAGCTGCATGCCCGCGGTCCGATCGGCCTGCGCGAGCTGACCACCTACAAGTACGTCGTCAGCGGCGACGGCCAGATACGTGAGTAAGAGCCCATCCGGCGACCCCCCGCGCACGCCTGGCGGCGGCGAGGGGCCCGCGATCGGCGTGCTCGGCTCGGCCTTCAACCCGCCCCACCTCGGCCACCTCGCGCTCGCCCAGGAGGCGCTCTGGCAACTCGAGCTCGACGAAGTCGTGCTGATGCCGACCGGGGAGGCGCCGCACAAGCGGATCGACGACGACCCGGGCCGCGAGTTGCGCCTGGCGATGACCCGGCTGGCCGCAGCCGAGGACTCGCGCTTCACCGTCTCCACCCTGGAGGTCGAGCGCGAGGGGCCGTCCTATACGTATGAGACCTTGGAGTTGCTTGCACGCGAAAAGGGAGAGCCGGAATTGGTGTTCGTGATGGGGGCGGACGCCGCCGTCGGGTTCGAGGGCTGGCGCGAGCCGCGTCGCGTGGTCGAGCTGGCCCGGTTGGCGGTGGCGAGGCGGTCGGGAGTATCGGAGGACGACGTCGGCGCGGCAATGCGCGCCGTCGGCGCCGAGAACCGGGCGACGATGCTGGAGATGCCGCAGTTCGGCGTCTCCTCCTCGGCGCTGCGCGAGCGCGCGGCGGCCGGCAGGCCGTTGCGCTACTTGGTGCCCGAGGCCGTGGCGCGGTTCATCGAGGAGAAGGGGATCTACTCGTGAGTGAGCTCGGGCCCGAGGCATTGGCGCGGCGGCTGGCCGAGCTGGCCGACGCGAAAGGGGCGAGCGACATCGTCGTCCTCGACATGCGCGGCCTCGTCTCCTACACCGACTTCGTGGCGATCTGCACGGCCCGCAACGAGCGCCAGGCAGGGGCGATCGTCGACGAGGTGAAGCTGCGCCTCAAGCAGGAGCCGGGCCTGCTGCCCGGCGGGGTGGACGGCGAGGGAGAGGCCGGCTGGATCGTGCTCGACTATCTCGACGCGATCCTGCACGTCTTCACAGCCGAGGAAAGGGAGCGCTACCAGCTCGAGGACCTCTGGCGCGAGGCGCCGCGGCTCGAGTTGCAACTGCCACAGGATGGCGTCCGAGGGCACCTCTACGGTGCCGCGCATGGGTAGCTTCAAGCGGGCGCTCTTCGGCTATCGCCGCCAGGAAGTGGATGTCGCTATGGCGGCGCGCGACGCGGCGATAGACGCGGTCGAGCACCACGCCTCCGCCGCCGACGCCGAACTCGCCTCGCTCTCGGGGATGGTGATCGAGCGCGAGCGTGAGATCCGCAGCCTGGGCGAGCGCCTGCGCGAGGCCAACGAACGCCACGAGGGCAGCATCGCCTCGCTGCACGCGGTCTCGGAGCGGCTCGAGGAGATCCAGGCGCAGGCGCGTGGGCAGGCGACGCGGATCCGCATGAAGGCGCTGCGCGAGGCGGTCGAGGTCAGTCGCCGCACCGAGGAGCTGGCCGACGTGCAGGAGGTCTCCGCCAACGGCGCCGGGCAGCCCGGCCCGGGTGTGGCGGAGGCGGCGCTGGGAGAGCTTTTCGAGGGCCTGATCAGGCTCGAGATCGGCCCGCTCGGCGACTTCTCGCAGCTGGTCGGCTTCGAAAACGCGGTCGGCCGCCTCGGCGCCTCGGAGATCTCGGTAGAGCGCTTCTCGGAGGGCCGGGCGACGCTCTCGATGCAGCTCGACGAGCCGGTCGAGCTGCTCCGCGAGCTGGAAGAGAACGCCCCCTTCGATTTCAACATCCGCCGCACCGCCGGCGACAACCTGATCCTCGACGTAGACGAGGACCAGAACCCCGAGCAACGCGCCGCGTAGCGGCCAGCGAGCCGCGATAAACTTCGCGAACGACTATGAACTCGGGGCTGTAGCTCAGGGGAAGAGCGACGCGCTGGCAGCGCGTAGGCCGAGGGTTCGAATCCCTCCAGCTCCACTAATCAAGAAGAGTCGAGTGTCGACATCGAAGAAATCGGCGCTCACCAGTTCCGCAATCACTTCGGCTACTACATGGAGCGCGCCGCGGCCGGCACCGAAATTCTCGTCAGCCGCCGCGGCAAGCCCTACACCCGTCTCTGTTCGGCGCAGGCCGAAGGCGACGGCTCGGCAGCGGCGGAGGTGGCGTAAGCGCGGCCGCAGTAGCCTCGCTGTCCTCTATGGACCAGGTGATCCAGATTGTCGGGGCGCTCTTGATCCTCGTCGCCTATGGGGCGGCGCAGATGAACGCGATGGATCAGCATTCGCGCGTCTACCTGGTGCTCAACCTGACGGGCGCCGTCATCCTCGCCGTGCTGGCCTGGTTTGAGCAGCTCTGGGGATTCCTGATGCTGGAGACCGTCTGGGCCGGTGTCTCACTATGGGGCCTGTTGCGCCTGGCGCGCGGCGGGACGCTGTCGGCGGGGCGCTGAGAGGCCCGCCAGGAACGCTGCAAGCCGCCGTTCGTAGAGCTTTGGCGCGACATTCCAGGACTGGGTGTGGCCGGCCTCCGGCGCTCGGTGGAAGGTGACGCGCGTGGACAGGTTCGCGGCGAACTCCTCCTCGGGCGTGTCGTTGATCCCGTGTGCCGTCCAGTTAGGCCCCTTACACAAGTCGTGCTGAATCGTGTAGTTTGCCTACATGGCCGCTTCTGCAAGGCGAATCAACGTGACGCTCGACGAGGAGCACGCGGGCAAACTGGCGAAGCTGGCCGAGCGTACGCATGTGCAAGAGGGGACGCTCGCACGGTCGCTTCTGGCCACGGCGCTCGACGATGCCGATCCGGACGCCGCCCGCATCACCGAAATCCTCGATGCAGTTCCTGGTGCTTGGCAACGGACGCAGGAGGGACTGGCGCAGGCAGCACGCGGCGAGGGGACGCCGCTTGACGAGTTGGCCTGAGTGGCGCGGGTATTCGTCACCCCGCGGGCGCAGCGGGACGTGGAAGAGGCGATTTCGCCGCTCAACCTGCCGGACGATGCCTGGGCTCGGATCGCCCGCTCGCTGCGGGTGCTGGAGACGTTTCCGCTCGCCGGCCCTGAACTGGGCGGCAACTGGGCGTCGGTCCGGTTCGTGCTCGGCCCTTGGCCTTGGATGATCCTGCTCTACCGCTACGAGGAATCCTCGGATCGGGTCTACGTAGTCGCGATGCACGACGGCCGGTCCGCGACCTCAGCCACAGCGGTACGGCGGTAGCCGCGCGCGCAGGCGCCTTATGACTGACTGAGCGCGCGGCTGAGCCGCTCAATAGCCGCCCGGGGGCTGCCGATGAGGGAGCGATGAGCGCGGCGAATGAGCACGTCTTTTCGCATGGGATGCGGGATACGCGGGCGACCTTCGAGGTCTGGAATCGGCAGCCGTGGCCGGTCCTGCGCGGCTGGCTCGGGCTCAGCCTGGCGATCGCGTTTGCCCTGCTCGGCGCGGTCTGGGTCGTCGCCGGCCTGCTCACCCCGGACATAACCCCGATCCACATGGCCGGCCTGACCGAGTCATCCGATCCCGGCGACCTGCTGCCGATTCTCTGGCGCAACTCGCTGGTCCTCGCCCTGCACGGGACCGCCTGCGTCGCCGGCTTCATCGCCGGCGCCTCGATGCCGATCGCCGCCGCCCAGCGCAGCGGCCTCTCGCGCTGGATCCACGTCAAGGCGGGCCAGTTCGCGATCCTCTTCGTCGCCGCCGTGACCCTCTTTTCGCTGCTCACCCAGACCCTCTACCTCGGCTTCCAGGGCTCGACGATCGCCTACCAGCTCGAGATCTCCCACGCCACGCTGATCCTCAGCGTCCTGCCCCACGCCCTCCCCGAGCTGGCCGCCCTCTTCCTGCCGCTCGCCGCCTGGTTGATCGCCAGCCGCCGCGCCGAGTGGAACCAGCTGCTCGCCGCCACCTTCATCACCGTCCTGCTGGCGATCCCCGTGCTCGTCGTCTCCGCCACGCTCGAGGTCTATCTCTGGCCCCAGATCCTCCAGGCCGTCTCTCCCGTCCTCTAAAAACCGCTTCGCTGTGCCTTTCCCTCAAATATCAGGGATAAGGAACAGCGGAAGGCTTTTTGGTCCCCGTAAGATCGCCGCCGGATGAGCGGTTACGACCCCAAGGAAATCGAGGCGAAGTGGCAGCGGCTCTGGGCCGAGGAGAAGACCTGGGAGGTCGCCAACCCCGGCCAGCCCGGCTTCGACGGCGGCAAGCCGAAGTCCTACGTCCTGGAGATGCTGCCCTACCCCTCGGGCGAGCCCCACGTCGGCCATCTCAAGTGCTACGCGGTCGGCGACGCGATCGCCCACTTCCACCGCCGCCACGGCTTCGAGGTGATCCACCCGATGGGCTACGACGCCTTCGGCCTGCCGGCCGAGAACAACGCGATCAAGACCGGCGAGCCGCCGCGCGAGGCGACCGAGCGCTCGATCGCCTCCTTCCGCAAGCAGTTCCGCGAGTGGGGGATCTCGATCGACTGGTCGCGCGAGCTCGGCACCCACACGCCCGAGTACTACCGCTGGACCCAGTGGATCTTCCTGCGCCTCTTCGAGAAGGGGCTCGCCTACCGCGACGAGGCGCCCGTGCAGTGGTGCCCGAAGGACGCCACCGTGCTCGCCAACGAGCAGGTCGTCGACGGTCGCTGCGAGCGCTGCGGCACGCCGGTCGAACAGCGCCGCCTCGAGCAGTGGTTCTTCAAGATCACCGATTACGCCGAGCGCCTGCTCGCCGATTTCGACCTGCTCGAGTCCTGGCCCGAGCACGTGGTGACGATGCAGCGCAACTGGATCGGCCGCTCCGAGGGCGCCGAGGTGACCTTCCGCTGCGCCGAGCTGGACCTCGACTTCCCGGTCTTCACCACCCGCCCCGACACGCTGTTCGGCGCCAGCTTCTTCGTCCTCGCCCCCGAGCACCCCGAGCTCGAGCGGCTGATCGCCGGCACGCCCGCCGAGCGGGAGGTGCGCGAGTACGTCAACCAGGTCGCCCGCGAGTCGGTCGAGGACCGCGGCGACGAGGAGCGGCCGAAGACCGGCGTGCCGCTCGGCCGCAGCGTCGTCAACCCGGTCAACGGCGAGCGGATCCCGATGTTCGTCGCGGACTATGTGCTGATGGAGTACGGCACCGGCGCGATCATGGCCGTGCCGGCCCACGACGCCCGCGACTACGAGTTCGCCCGCGCCTTCGACCTGCCGGTCAAGCGCGTCATCGAGGGCGTCGACCCGGACGTCGCCCGCGACGACGAGGGCCTGCCCTATCCCGGCGACGGGCCGATGACCGGCTCCGGCGAGTTTGACGGCAAGCACAACCGCGAGGCCTACGGGGAGATCGTCGCCTGGCTCGCCGGGGACGGCCGCGGCGAGGCGGCGGTCAACTACCGGCTGCGCGACTGGCTGGTCTCGCGGCAGCGCTACTGGGGCGCGCCGATCCCGGTCGTCTACTGCGACGCCTGCGGCGACGCCGGTGCGCCCGCGATCGTCCCGGTCCCCGACGACCAGCTGCCGGTCGAGCTGCCCGAGATCGAGGACTACGCGCCGCAGGGCCGCAGCCCGCTGGCCGCGGCCGAGGACTGGGTCGCCACCGAGTGCCCGCGCTGCGGCGCCGCGGCGCGCCGCGAGACCGACACGATGGACACCTTCGTCGACTCCTCCTGGTACTTCATCCGCTACCTCGACGCGCACAACGAGGCGGCTCCCTGGGACCGCGACACCGCCGACCACTGGCTCCCGGTCGACCAGTACATCGGCGGCGTCGAGCACGCGATCCTGCACCTGATGTACGCGCGCTTCTTCACCAAGGCGCTCGCCGACCTCGACCTGCTCTCGGTCGAGGAGCCGTTCGCCAACCTCTTCACCCAGGGGATGATCACCCGCGACGGCGCCAAGATGTCGAAGTCGAAGGGCAACACGGTCAGCCCCGCCGAGTACGTCGAGCGCTACGGCGCCGACACCGCCCGCACCTACGTCTGCTTCATGGGGCCGCCGGAGCGCGGCGGCGACTGGTCCGACGAGGGCGTCGAGGGCGTCAACCGCTTCCTCTCGCGCCTCTGGCGGCTCTGCGAGGAGGTCGAGCCGCTGCCGGCCGGCGACCTCGACCAGGCGGCCGGCGGCAGCGCGCGCGAGCTGCTCGCCAAGGCGCACTGGGCGATCGACAAGGTCAGCCGCGACTTCGAGCGCGGCTTCCAGTTCAACACCGCGGTCGCCGCGACGATGGAGCTGGTCAACGAGGCCTACAGGGTCAAGGACGACCTCTACACGGATCCGGCCGGTGTCGCCGCGGTCCGCTTCGCCGCAGCCACGGCGGCCTCGCTGATCTTCCCCTTCGCGCCGCATCTGGGCGCCGAGGTCTGGGAGCGCCTGCGGGGTGGCCGCGTCTGGGAGGACCGCTGGCCCGTCGCCGATCCGGAGCTGCTGAGCAGCGACACGGTGACCCTCGTCGTCCAGGTCAACGGCAAACTGCGCGACCGGATCGAGGCCGCGGCCGACGCGCCCGAGGCCGAGCTGCTCGCCCTCGCCCGCGAGAGCGAGAAGGTGCGTCGCCACCTCGACGGCAAGCAGGTGGTCAAGGAGGTAGTCGTCCCGGGCAAGCTGGTGAACCTCGTCGTACGCTGAGTTTTACGGCCCACGGTCACTTTTCTGCTACAAAGCGCTCCGCATGCTGGTCAGGCGCCTATCGGATGCACCCGCCGAGGAGTGGCACCGGCTGCGCTATCACGCCCTGATGGACGCCGGCCAGCTCGGCGCCCGCAACATGTCGGTCACCTGGCTGGAGATCCCCGCCGGCGCCGAGCAGTCGCTGCGCTCCGACGAGCAGGCCGAGCAGGTCTACGTCGTCGTCCGCGGCGCCGGCACGATGTCGGTCGCCGGCGATACGCAGGAGGTCGGGGAGGGCGACCTGATCCTCGTCCCGCCCGCCACCGATCACGCGATCGCCAACAACGGCGGCGAGGCGCTGGCCTGCGTCTCCGTCCAGTCGCCCCCGGTGGCCGCGGCCGAGCTGTACTCGGATCAGCTAGCCGAGGTCAGCGGTTACGACGACGACTGAGGAGCCTCTCGCAACTCAGTTGGGTCTGAAAATTTTCTATTTGCGCGCCACCCGCGCGTCTGAGTCCGTCACGGTCGGCCCATGCCGGACCTGTCGCGATCTCAAGTCGTCGTCTACGGCGCCGTCGCTGTCGCCCTGCTGCTCGTCGGCGCGCAGGCGATCAGGTCCGCGGGGGGAGAAGGTGCGGCGCCGGTGGCGGTCGCCGCCTCGGGCGGCTCCGGCGGCTTCAGCATCGCCAGCGGCGGCGGCGACCTCGTCGTCGACGTCGCCGGGGCGGTGCGGCGGCCCGGGGTCTACCGCCTTCCTGTCGGCGCGCGGGTCGTCGACGCGATCGAGCGGGCCGGCGGGGCGGATGGCGGCGCTGCGCTGGAAGGGATCAACCGCGCCGCACGCCTCGCCGACGGGCAGCAGGTGATGGTCCCCGAGCGCGGCCCGGGCGGATCGGCCGCGACCGGAGTCGTCGCCGAGGACGGTCCGATCAGCCTCGGCAGCGCCAGCGCCGACCAGCTCGAAGAGATCGACGGCATCGGCCCGGTGACGGCGGGCAAGATCGTCGAATTCCGCGACCAGCACGGTGGGCTCGCCTCGGTCGACCAGCTCGACGAGGTGAGCGGCATCGGCCCGGCGACGATGGAGTCGCTGCGCGCCCGCCTGCAGCCCTGACGCCGATGCCCGGCAGGAGCGTGTTGCTGCCGCTGCTCCTCGTCGCGGTGGCGGTCGGGCTGGCCATCGCCCACAACACTGAGATCCGCGGCCGCGCCGAGGCGGCGCTGGGCGAGGGGATGCCGGCCCGCGAGGCGGCGCTGGCGCGCGGCTTCGTGCTCGGCCAGGACGAGCAGATCGACGCGGTCACGCTGGATGACTTCCGCCGCTCCGGGCTGAGCCATCTGGTCGCCGTTTCGGGACAGAACGTGGCCCTGCTCGCCTTGCTGGCGATGCCGCTGCTGGCCGGGCTGGGAATGCCGCTGCGGACCCGCCTGCTCTGGGTGCTCGGCCTGATCGCGGTCTACGTGCCGCTGGCGGGGTCCGGCCCGTCGATCCAGCGCGCCGGGATCATGGGCGGCCTCAGCGTGCTGGCGATGCTCGCCGGCCGCCGCGCCTCGCGCCTCTACGCGCTGCTGCTCGCCGCCGTCGTGACGCTGGCGCTCCGGCCCGCGATCGGCGCCGACGTCGGCTGGCAGCTCAGCTTCGCCGCCGTGCTCGGGATCCTGCTGCTCGCCGCGCCGCTGCGCGAGGCGATCCTGGCGAGGACCGGTGGCGGCGCGCCGCGGCGCCTGCTTGCCGAGGGGGCGGCGCTGACGATCTCCGCCACCGTGGCGACGGCGCCGCTGATCGCCTTCCACTTCGAAGCGGTCTCGGTCAACACGCTGTTCGCCAACCTGCTCGCGATGCCGGCTGTCGCGCCGGCGATGTGGCTCGGCATGCTCGCCGCCGGCGCCGGCCAGGTCCCCGGCTTCCCGGTCGAGGCGCTCAACGCGGTCAACGCCCTGCTGCTCGCCTACATCGCCCAGGTCGCCTCCTGGTGCGGCAGGCCGGCCTGGGCCTACCCGCAGGTGCGGATGGGGGCGGGCGGGTTGATCGTCTCCTATCTCGCGATCGTGGCGCTCGCAATCCTCGCGGCGCGCCTCGGCCGGCTCCGCCGGCTCGCACGTCTGCGCGCACGAAGAGCCGTCGTCGGGCCCGCGCACGGCGTGGGGGTCCTGCGCAGCGCTCGGCGCGGGATCGCCGCGGCGCTCGCGATCGGGGCGGCCGCGCTCGCGCTCGGCTCCGGGCTGCTCGCGCCCGGCGGTGGCGCTGCGCCCGGGCCGCCGGCCGGCCTGCGGATCTCCGTGCTCGACGTCGGGCAGGGCGACGCGATCCTGCTGCAGCCCCGCGGCGCGCCCGCGGTGCTTGTCGACGGCGGGCCGCCCGGCGCCGGCCTGGCCGCGAAGCTGCGCGCCGCCGGGGTCGAGCGGCTCGGCGCGGCGGTCATCACCCACGACCAGTCCGACCACGCGGGTGGGATCGGCGAGCTGTTCGGCGCGGTGCCGGTCGGGCGGCTGCTCCACGGGGCGCTGGGCCGGCCGACGCGCAGCGCGGCCGCCGCCGCGGGGATCCCCAGCCGGCGGCTCGTCCAGGGGGACCGGCTGCGCTCGGGGCGGCTGCGACTCGAGGTGGTCTGGCCGCCCGCCGTGCTGCTCGCCGGAGCGCACCTCGAGCAGGACCCGAACCGGCTGGCGCTGGTCATGCTCGCCCGCTGGCGCGGCTTCACGATGCTGCTGACGGCCGACGCCGAGGCGGAGTCGACGCCGCTCGACCCGGGCCCGGTCGACGTGCTCAAGGTCGCCCACCACGGCAGCGAGGATGCCGGCCTGGCCGCCCTCCTCGACCGCACCCGCCCCCAGCTCGCGGTCATCTCGGCCGGCGCCGGCAACCCCCACGGCCACCCGAGCCCGGTCACCCTCGCGACCCTCGCAGCCCACGGCATCCGCACCCTCCGCACCGACCTCGAAAGCACCATCGTCATCGAGGTCGGACGCCCCCGCTCCCCAAACTAGACTCACCGCGATGGCTGCCGAGATGCACCCGCTGTATCTGATCGCCGGCACCGACGGGGCGAAGATCGATGCGACCCGGGCGCGCCTGCGGGCCCGGGCGGAGCGCGACGGTGGCGCCGCCTCGCTGCACGTCTTCGAACCGGGCGAGGGCCGCGGCGCCCCCGACCACGAGGCGCTGCTGGCGGCGATCCCGGCGATGTCGCTGACCGAGTCGCGGCGCTACCTGCTCGCCGACGGCGTCGAGCGCTGGCGCGACCGCCAGCTGGATGCCGTCGCCGCGGCGCTCGGCGACCTTCCCCCCGACCTCAGCGTGGTCCTGATCGCGCGCGCCAAGGCGCCGGCGAAGCTGGCCCGCGCGGTCAAGGCGGCCAAGGGGGAGATCCACGAGTTCGAAGCGCCGAAGGCGCGCGATATGCCGCGGGTCCTGATCGCCGACGCCAAGCGGCTCGGCTTTCGCCTCGACCCGGCGGCCGCCCGCATGCTGGTCGAGCGGATGGGCGCCAACCCGCAGCGCCTCCACAACGAGCTGGAGCGGCTGGCGCTCTGGGCTGGCCCGGAGGGCGAGGTGGGCGCCGCCGACCTCGACGCAATGATCGCCGACACCTCGGAGTCGGCTGTCTGGGGGCTCTCCGACGCACTGCTCGAGCGCGACGCGGCGAGCGCGCTGCGGATCTCCGAGCGGCTGATCGCGCAGGGGGAGAACGTGACCGGGCTGATCTACGGCCTCGCCTCGCGCCTGCGCAAAGCCTGCGCCGCCGCGGCGCTGCTCGAGGAGGGGATGCCCCCCAACCAGGTCGAGTCGAAGCTCGGCATGCACCCCTACGCGGCCAGGCAACTGGTCGGCAGGCTGCAGCACGCCGACGCCGGCCAGCTGCGCGAGGCGACGATCGCGCTGGCCGACCTGGAACTCTGGTGCCGAGGCGGCGCCGACTACGGGGACGAACTCGCGCTCACGCTGGCCCTGCGGGCCGCGGCGGGCGTTCCGGCCTGACTACTTCGCGGCTGCGGCGATTCTTGCCGCGCGGGACTTCTTGCGTGCGGCGGTGTTCTTGTGCAGCGCGCCCTTCTGCACGGCCTTGTCGATGTGCGAGACCAGGGCGCGTTGCTCGCTCTCGATCGCGTCCTTGTCACCGCCCTCGACGGCGCTCTCGAGGCGGCGGAAATAGGTCTTCACCGAGCTCGTCAGGAGCCGGTTCTCGGTTCTCTCGCGGTCGCTGCGTAGGATCCGCTTCTTCTGTGAGGCAATGTTGGCCATGAGCGCGGCGCCGGACTATACCGACCCAGAGCGCCGCCCCGGGCGGATCGCTCGCTCCACCGCTTTTTTCTCGATCGCCACCGCCGCCTCGCGGGTGGCCGGACTGGGCCGCGAGATCGTCGCCGCCGGCTTTTACGGGGTCAGCGGGCCGATGTCCGCCTTCACGCTCGCCTTCCAGCTGCCCAACCTGATCCGGGCCCTGTTCGCCGACGCCGCCCTGCAGCCGGCATTCGTGCCGATCTTCACCGAGCAGCTGGAGAAGAAGAACTACCGCGAGGCGTTCCGGCTCGCCTCGACCCTGTTGCTGCTGGTCACCCTGGTGCTGGGGGCGGTCACGGCGCTCTTCGTCCTCCTTGCGCCGGTCCTGATGCCGCTGATCGCACCGGGCTTCGAGGGGGCGCTGCTCGACCTCACGGTAACCCTCTCGCAGGTCCTCTTTCCGATCCTGATCCTGCTCGGCGCCAGCGGCGTCGTCGTCGGCATTCTCAACAGCTACGACCGCTTCGGCGCCTTCGCGATCGCGCCGCTGTTCTGGAACCTGACGATCATCGCCGCGCTGGTGCTGATCACCCCGCAACTCGAGGGGCAGGACCGCATCTACGCCTACGCGATCGGCGTCCTTGCCGGCACCCTGGTCCAGCTGCTGATCGTCGCCTTCGACCTCCGCAACACCCCGTTCAAGTTCGCCTGGAGCTTCGAGTGGCGCAACCGCGACGTGCGCCGGGTGCTGATGCTGATGCTGCCGGTGACGCTCAGCCTCGGCCTGATCAACTTCAACCTAATCGTCAACAGCCTGTTCGGCAGCCTGGTCAGCGACCAGGCCCCGGCGGCGATCGACAAGGCGTTTCGCATCTATCTGCTGCCGCAGGGGATTTTCTCGGTGGCGATCGCCACCGTTCTGTTCCCGACCCTGGCCCGCTTCGCCTCGCGCGGCGCCTTCGACGACCTGCGGGCGACGATGGCCAACGGGATGCGCCAGATCCTCTTCGTCCTCGTTCCCGCCGCCGCAGCGGTCCTGGTGCTCTCAGAGCCGATGATCCGGCTCGTCTACGAGCGCGGCGAGTTCAGCGCCGACGACACCCTGCTGGTCTCCACGGCGCTCTTCTGGTTTGCCTTCTCCCTGCCGACGAATGGTCTCTTCCTGCTTCTCAGTCGCACCTTTTTCAGCCTGCAGCGGCCCTGGCTGCCGACCGCGATCGCCGCCGGCAACCTGATCGTCACCGCGTTGGGGGCGCTCGCGCTCTACAACCTCGGGGTTGGCGGGATTGTCGCCGCGACGGCGATCGCGACGGCGGTCAGCGTGATCGCCCAGATGGTCGTCCTGCGCCGCCTGCTCGGCGGGCTCGAGCTCGGCCGCCTGCTCGACGCCGGCCTGCGGATAACCCTCGCCGCGGCGGCGCTTGCGGCGGTCAGCTTCGCCGTCTGGGACGTCCTCGACAGCGCCTTCGGCCGCGGCCTGCTCGGCCAGATCGTCTCGCTCGGCACCGCCCTGGCGCTCGGCGGCCTCGTCTACCTCGGTGTCGCCAAGCTGCTCCGCATCGCGGAGCTGGAGCAGTTGACGCGGCTCGTGCGCCGCCGCTAGCGATGCTCGACCTGACCCGCTATCTCCTCGGCGTCGTCGAGATCCTCCTGCTCGCGGGCTTTGCCACCCTGGGCGGCACGGCGCTCCGCCGATGGTTGCTGCCCGATTTCCGCGCGGCGCCGGCCCGCCTGGCAACGGCTGTGCTGGCGCTCGGCTTGCTGCTCCTAGTGGCCGAGTTGCTCGGCAGCGTCGGTCTCTTCGAGCCGTTGCCGTATCTCGTCGCCGTCGCGGCGGTTGCCGTTGGGACGTGGCTTGGAGTGGGGCGAGGGCGGGGGTGTCCCTCCGGCTGGCTGGGTTTTTCGCCGCGGAGTTGGGCGGCCGTCCGAGGGTGGGGGAGGGGCGAAAAACAGGACGCCGCTGCGCCGGAGGGACACCCCCGCCCTGCCCCTACCAACGGACGCTCGAGTTCCAGCGTCGACGGTTGGAGCTCCAACGTCGCGACCGTCGTGGGCCTGGCGATTGCCGTGCTGGCCCTGGTCAAGTTCGGGCTGGACGTGAGGCCGAATCTGACTACGGGAATGACCGGGTTCGATTCGACCTGGTACCACGCGCCGTTCGCGGCGGGGTTCTTGCAGAGCGGCAGCACCTGGGATCTGCACTTCATCGCGCCGCAGTTCCTCGCCTGGTTCTACCCGGCGAACGCGGAACTCTTCCACGGTGTCGGGATGCTGGCCTTCGGGCGGGACCTGTTGTCCCCGCTGCTGAATGTCGGTTGGTTCGTTGGTTGTCTCCTGGCCTGCTGGTGCATCGGCAGGCCCTACCGGGTCGCGCCGTGGTCGCTGGCGCTCGGTGCGATTGCGTTGAGCTTGCCGGTGCTTTCGGATCAAGCCGGTGAGGCGCGTAACGACATCGTCGGGATCTTTTTCCTGCTTGCCGCTGTTGCTATCGCGCTCAATGCAAGGTTGCCCGCGGAGGCGCGGCCGCACGCCCAAGGGTCACGAGCGTCGAATGCGGAGAACGCGTCGGAAGCGGACGACGGGTCTCGAACCCGCGATTTCGAGCCCGGGGCCGTGCTTGTGATCGGTCTGGCGGCGGGTCTCGCAGCAGGCACGAAGCTCAACTTCCTCCCACCTGCCGCAGTTCTCGTCCTGGGACTGCCATTCGTGGCGCCGGCGGGGCGCCGCCGGCGGGCATTCGCCGTGGGGGCGATCGGCGCACTTGCCGGCGGCGGCTACTGGTACCTGCGCAACCTCTTCCACGGCGGCAACCCGCTGCCCTGGGTCGACTCGATCGGCCCGATCTCCCTGCCCGCCCCCGACCAGGCGCTCGGCGGCCGCGAAGGCCACAGCGTGCTCGGCTACCTCGCCGACGGCGCCGTCTGGTCGGACTGGTTCCTGCCGGGCCTGCACAACGGCCTCACGTTTCTCTGGCCGCTGCTCGCAGCCGCCGCCGTGACCGGCCTTTTCCTCAGCCTCATCAGCCCGCGCCGGTTCTCGGCCACGCGGTCGAGCTTTGAACCGCATAGCGACCCAAACCTCTACCGCGATCGGGTGCTGCCGATCGTCGGCCTCGTCGGCCTCGCGGCGCTGCTCGCCTGGCTGATCGCCCCAACGTCAGCTTCCGGCCCCGACGGCATGCCGCGCGGCTTCGAGTCCGGCCTCCGCTACCTGGCCCCGGCCCTGGTGCTCGGGCTGGCCGTCCTGCCGCTGACGCTACTCCCGCGGGTGGCGTGGGGTGGGGCGCCCGGCAAGGCGCGGCGTCCTGTTTTTCGCCCCGCAAACGCCGACCGCGGTGAATCCGCTGCTGGCGAAAAACCCAGCGCCGTCCGGGCGCCCCACCCCGCGACAGGCCCCGCGGGCCGATGGCGCGCTCTCGCGGTCGTCGCGGTTTTGGCGGCGATCGCGATCGGTTATCCCGTCCAGCGCCACTACCTCGAGAACCGCTACGCCAACCCGACCTTCGCCGCCCCTGGCCTCAACGCCGCCTTCGCCTGGGCGACTCCACTATCCGACGCCCGCATCGCAACCACCAGCACCCGTCAGTACCCCCTCTACGGCACCGACCTCAGCAACCACGTTCAGTACATAGGAGAGGAGCAACCCCACGGCGGCTTCACCGCCCCGACCACCTGCCGCCGCTGGCGCGAGCTGCTCAACAAGGGCGACTACGACTACGTAGTAGCCAGCCGCGACCGCATAGAACCCAACAAGCCCCCGTACCCCCCGGCGGCCACCTGGACCGCAGGCCCAGGCGCCGAACCCATCTTCCGCAAACCCCCCACCATCATCTACAAGCTCACCACCCCCCAGGATCCATCGGCCTGCCCAAGATCTGACCCCCTGCGTCCGTAAGACGTAAAGGGGGTGTCCGGCGCAACGCGTCCAAACAAGGGAGGCCGGGGGTGTCCGGGCGGGCGCGGCGTCCTGTTTTTCGCAGCGCGACCTCGGCGAGAGTCGCGACGCGCCCGGAGAAAAACCCAGCACCCGCCCGGACACCCCCGGCCTCCCTCCCCGTCAGCACCGGATACCACCACCCCGCCATACTCCGCAGCCCGATGGACCATATTCGCAACTTCTCGATCATCGCCCACATAGACCACGGCAAGTCGACCCTGGCCGACCGCATCCTCGAGGTCACCGGCGCCGTCGACCCGAAGAAAATGCAGGCCCAGATGCTCGATTCGATGGACCTCGAGCGCGAGCGCGGGATCACGATCAAGGCTCAGGCCGTGCGGGTCGAGTACAAGGCTTCCGACGGGCAGGCCTACCACCTGCACCTGATCGACACCCCCGGCCACGTCGACTTCTCGTACGAGGTATCGCGCAGCCTCGCTGCCTGCGAGGGCGCCCTGCTGGTCGTCGACGCCGCCCAGGGAGTCGAGGCCCAGACCGTCGCCAACACCTATCTGGCGATCGAGAACGGGCTCGAGCTGATCCCGGTGATCAACAAGGTCGATCTGCCCGGCGCCGAGCCGGAGCGGGTCGCGGGGGAGATCGCCGACCTGCTCGGCGGCGATCCCGACGAAGCGCTGTGGATCTCGGCCAAGACCGGCGAGGGCGTGGCCGAGGTGCTCGACGCGATCGTCGCCCGCGTGCCGGCCCCCAAGGGCGAGCCCGCGGCGCCGACCAGGGCGCTGATCTTCGACTCCGAGTTCGACCAGTACCGCGGCGTGATCGCCTACGTGCGGATGGTCGACGGCGCCTTTCGCAAGCACGAGCAGATCGTCGCGATGCAGAACGGCACCGAGGCCGACATCGACGACATCGGCTTCTTCCGGCCGGCGATGACCGGCGTGGAGAGGATGGACGCCGGCGACGTCGGCTACCTGATCACCGGGATAAAGGACGTCGCCAAGCTGCGCGTCGGCGACACCTTGACCGCCCTCGAGCGTCCCGCGTCCGAGCCGCTAGAGGGCTATCGCGAGGTCAGGCCGATGGTCTTCTGCGGGCTCTTCCCGATCGACACCGACCGTTTCGAAGACCTCCGCGACGCGCTCGAGAAGCTCGCCCTCAACGACGCCGCGCTTTCCTGGCAGCCGGAGACCTCCGAGGCGCTCGGCTTCGGCTTCCGCTGCGGCTTCCTCGGCCTGCTGCACATGGAGATCGTGCGCGAGCGGCTCGAGCGCGAGTACGGGCTGGAGCTGCTCTCGACGACGCCGAACGTGCGCTACGAGGTCCACAAAACGAGTGGCGAGTCGGTCGAGGTCCGCAGCCCGACCGAGCTGCCCGACCCGGGCACGATCGAGACGATCGAAGAGCCCTACATCCGCGCCACGATCATCACCCCGTCCGAGCAGGTCGGCGCGGTGATGGAGCTCTGCCAGGCCCGCCGCGGCGCCCACGTCGACATGCACTACCTGAGCCCGCAGCGGGTGCAGATCCGCTACGACATGCCGCTGGCCGAGATCGTGCTCGATTTCTTCGACCTGCTCAAGTCGTCGACCCGCGGCTACGCCTCGCTCGACTACGAGCCGATCGGCAACCGGGCCTCCGATTTAGTCAAGGTCGACATCCTGCTGGCCGGCGACAAGGTCGACGCGCTCTCGATCATCGTCCACCGCGACTTCTCCTACGAGCAGGGCAAGCGCCTGGTCGAGCGGCTGCGCAAGACGATTCCCCGCCAGCTCTTCGACGTGCCGGTGCAGGCCGCGATCGGCTCCAACATCCTCGCCCGCGAGACGGTCAAGGCGCTGCGCAAGGACGTCACCGCGAAGCTCTACGGCGGCGACGTCACCCGCAAGAACAAGCTCTTGAAGAAGCAGAAAGCGGGCAAGAAGCGGATGAAGCAGGTGGGCCGGGTCGAGGTGCCGCAGGAGGCGTTCCTGGCGGTGCTGCAGATAGACGATTAGGTAGGGTCCGGCGCGATGACGCTGAAGACCGAAGCGGTAGGCAAGCAGTGGCCCGCCACGACCTATGAGGTGGGCAAGGAGAAGATCGGCGAGTACGCGCGGGTGATCGGGCTGGAGAACCCGGTCCACTTCGACCGCGAGGCCGCCAAGGCGGCCGGCTACCGCGACGTGGTGGCGCCGCCGATGTTCTGCGTCGTCTACAGCTCGCCGGCGCTGGCCCCGGCGATGTTCGACCCCGAGGTGGGGATGAACTTCGCCGCGATGGTCCACGGTGGGCAGGAGTTCAAGTGGGGCGAGCCGGCCTGTTCGGGCGACGAGATCACGACCGCCGCCGAGTGTCTTGAGATCTACGAGAAGGACGGCAAGGGGTTCTACGTCTTCGAGACCGTCTCGACCAACCAGGATGGCGCCGAGGTCGTGCGCGGCGCCTGGACCAACATCGTCAGGGGGGTATGAGATGGCGGAGTTGAGCGCCGGGGACCAGATCGCCGAGCTGCGGGTCACCCCCGACAAGTACCTGCCGCACCGCTACGCGGGCGCCTCGGGCGACTTCAACCCGATCCACATCGATCCCGAGTTCGCCCAGGCGGTCGGGCTGCCGAACACGATCCTGCATGGCCTCTACATGATGGGCCTCGCCGCCCGCGCCGCCGGCGCCGCCGCCGGCGGCGACCCGGGCTCGCTGAAGCGGCTCTCGGTGCAGTTCCGCGGCATGGGCGCGCCGGAGACCGAGATCGTCGTCACCGGCACTGTCGAGTCGGCCGATGACGGCAAGGCGACGATCGACATCGTCGCCGCGCAGGGCGAGAACCAGACGATTCGGAATGCGCAGGCTGAGGTTGCGTTGTAGGAGTGCCGGGCGACCCTCCCAAAACGCTCGGCGGGAGCCTCGCTTGAGTGTTTTGGGAGGGTCACCCGGCACTCCTCCTAGACTTTAGGCGTGCTTTCCGAGCGACAAGAGTTGATTCTCGGGCTGGCGGTGGACGCCTATCTGGCGTCCGGTCGGCCGGTGGCCTCGAAGCCGATTGCCGAGAAGCCTGGGGTGGAGTGGGGGTCCTCGACCGTGCGCGCTGAGCTTTCGGCGCTTGAGGCCGCCGGCTACCTGACCCATCCGCATACCTCCGCCGGCCGGGTGCCGACCGATATCGGCTACCGCTACTACGTCGACACCCTGATCGAGGCCCCGCCGGCCAAGCCGGCCCCGGATGTCGAGCTGGAGCTCTCCCAGCTGCGCCGGGAGATCGATGAGGCTATGCGCGAGACGACCGTGGCGCTGGCCCGGGTGACCGACCTGATGGCGCTTGCCACCGCGCCGGCGCCGGCCACGGCGACGATCCACCGGGTCGAGGTCCTGCGCCTGCAGCCGCACAAGGTGATGGCGATCGCGATCGCCTCCAACGGCAGCGTCGCCAAGCGCGTCTTCGACTTCCCGGCGGCGGTCGACCCGGGCCTGGTCGAGTGGGCCTCCAGCTACCTCAACGAGTCGCTCGCCGGGATGAGCGTCGGGGCGCGGATGATCGCCAACCGGCTCGCCGATCCGGAGCTGGGCCGGGCCGAGTCGCGCTTCCTCGCCACGCTCGCGCCGGCTTTCACCGAGCTCGCCCAGGAGAGCGACGAGGCCCTCTACATGGAGGGCGCCTCGCGGCTGCTCTCCGAAGCGCACGTCGACGACCTGCCCCGCGCCGACCGGCTGATGACGGCGCTCGAGCGCCGCGCCGGCGTGCTCGGCATGCTGCGCTCGGCGCTCGACGAGCGCTCGGTGTTCGTCTGGATCGGCGCCGAGAACCCGCAGCCGGAGCTGCGCTCGGTCAGCATCGTCGGCGCCAACTATGGGCTCGGCCACCGCAACCTCGGCTCGGTCGGCGTCGTCGGGCCGCTGCGGATGGACTACGCGACCGCGATCGCCTCGGTGCGCGGCGCCGCCCGTGAGCTCTCGCGCTACTGCGAGTCGGTCTACGACTGATGCCCGCCGACTACTACGAGATCCTCGGCGTCGGGCGCGACGCCAACAAAGCCGAGGTGAAGACGGCCTTCCGCCGCCTCGCCCGCGAGCTGCATCCCGACGTCAACGACCACGATCCCGAGGCGGAGGAGAAGTTCAAGGCCGCCGCGGAAGCCTACGAGGTGCTCTCCGACCCCGAGCAGCGCCGCGCCTACGACGCCTACGGCCGGCAGGGCCTGCGCGGCGCCGGCGCGGCCGGCCCCGGCTCGGTCGAGGACATCTTCCAGGCCTTCTTCGGCGCCGGCTTCGGCTTCGAAACGCGGCGCGGGCCGATGCGCGGCCAGGACCTGATCCACCAGGTCGAGATCTCCGCGGTCGAGGCGATGCTGGGCGCCAAGATCAAGGTCCCCAGCCACGAGGGCGAGCGTGAGATCGAGCTGCCCGCGGGCATCCAGCCCGGCAGCCAGTTCGCCCTGCGCGGCCACGGCATGCCCGGCGCCAACGGCGGCCCGCCGGGCGACATGGTCGTCGCCGTGCAGGTGATCGTCCCCGAGGAGCTCTCCGAGGAGCAGCGCGAGCTGGCCGGGAAGCTCGGCGAGACGCTCGGGCCGCGCAACCTGCGCTCGCGGCAGGGCGACGCGGGGAGCTTCTTCTCGCGGGTCCGCAGAGCCTTCGGTTGATCCGCCTGGCGGTCCGCTGCGTGCCCGAGCTGGCCGAGCAGGTGCTGGCCGAGCTGACCGTGCTGGCGCCGAACGGGGTCGAGGAGGAGCGCGGCCCGGGCTATGTCGAGTACGCGATCTACGGCGGCGAGGGTGAGCTCCCCGAGCTGGGCGAGATCGAGGTCGCGGCCGGCGATGGCCTGGTCGAGCTGGTCGCGACCGAGGTCCCCGACGACTGGGCCGACCGCTGGCAGGACTTCCACAAGCCGCTGCTGATCGGCGGGCGGCTCTGGCTGCGCCCCTCCTGGGAGCGGCCGCGCGAGGGCGCGATCGACCTCGTCGTCGACCCCGGCCGCGCCTTCGGAACCGGCGCCCACCCGACCACGCGGCTCTGCCTCGAGCTGCTGCTCGAGCTGGAGGCGGCGGGAGAGGCGGGCGGCCCCCTCACCGACCTGGGCACCGGCTCCGGCGTCCTCGCGATCGCCGCCGCCAAGCTCGGCTGGGACCCGGTGGCCGGCTACGACCACGAGCTTGCGTCGATCGAGGCGGCAACATCCAACGCAGCTTCCAACGGCGTGGACGTCGAGTTCGAGCGCCTGAACCTGCGCCAGCAGCTCCCCGCTCTTCCCGCAACGGTCGTAGCCAACATGACCGCGCCCGTACTGAAGGAGGTCGCCGCACAGCTGAGTGGGAGTCCCACCACCCTGATCTGCTCGGGCCTGCTTCCCACCGAGCTCGACGACACCGCAGCCGCCTTCGCCCCCGCGGGCCTCGGCGAGGCCGAGCGCCGCCACGACGGCGACTGGTCGGCCCTGCTGCTCCGCCGCCGCTAGCAGGTATGTTTGCGGCGATCGTGGACCCCAGCTACAAGATCGCGGCGTTCCTGCACATCCTGGCGGTCGTGCTCGCCTTCGGGCCGACCTTCGGCTACGCGCTGTTCTTCTCGGTCGTGCCGCAGTTCCCGCGGGCGGCGCCGGCGCTGCTCGCGGGCGTGCAGAAATGCGACCGCTACCTGGTCAACCCGGGCATGATCGTCATCCTGCTGGCGGGCGTCTACCTGCTCGTCGACGGGCCCTGGGCGGCCGGCGATGCCTTCATCAGCCTCGGCTTCCTGGCGATCTTCGTCCTCTTCGGCCTCCAGCACGCCTTCTTCCAGCCGCAGACCGCGAGGGCGCGCGAGCTCGCCGAACGGGACCTGAAGAGCGGCGATTCGCTCAGCGAAGAGTTCGACGCGCTCAGCGAGAGGATCGGCAAAATCGGCGGGCTGGCCGGCCTGCTCGTCGTCGTGACGATCTTCTTCATGACGTACAAGCCGTTCCTTTAGTGCCGGGCGCCGCGTCTCCCATCGCGATGTTCGACTCGGGCGTCGGCGGCCTCACGGTCCTGCACGAGTGCCTCGTCTCGCTGCCCGAGGAGGACTTCGTCTACCTCGGCGACACGGCGATGTTCCCCTACGGCAGCCGCGATCCGGAGCAGCTCCGCGAACGCATCCGAACGATCTCGGCGCTGCTGCTGGCGGGCGGCGCCAAGCTGCTGGTGATCGCCTGCAACACGGCGACCTCGATCGGCGAGGAGGTGGCGCGCGAGGTCGCCGCCGAGCACGGGGTGGAGGTGGTGCCGGTGGTCGAGCCGCAGGCCGAGATCGCCGCCGCGATCACCGACAACGCCCGGGTCGGCGTGCTGGCGACGCCGAACACGGTCGAGAGCGGCGCCTACCGGCGCTCGCTCGAAGCGCAGGGGCGGGCGCTCGAGGTGACCGAGGTCGAGGCGCCCGACCTGGCGCCCTTCATCCAGGACGGCTCCCCCTTCGACCAGGGAGTGCTCGAGATGGCCCGCGCCTACTGCGCGCCGCTGAAGCGGGCCGAGGTCGACACGCTGATCCTCGGCTGCACCCATTACCCGCTGGTCGCGCCGATGCTGCAGCGCATCCTCGGCCGCGACGTGCGCCTGGTCAGCGGCGGCCACGCGGTCGCCGCGGCGGCCCAGCGCACGCTCGAGTCGGCGGCGCTCGCCCGGCCCGCCGGCGGCGAGGGCGAGTACCGCTTCCTCTGCAGCGGCGACGTCGATTCCTTCCGCGAGCTCGGCACCCGCTTCCTGCAGATGCCGCTCGGAGACGTCGAGCATGTCGACATCTCCCGGCATTGCTGAGCATCCCGGCGAGAGAATTTTCAAAGACGGCGCTTTCTCCACCCATAGGCGCGTCTCGGCCTGCGAGCGTTCCGTCCATGACGACGACAATCGCATCCGGCAATACCGTATATACTCATCCGGTGGCCAAGGTGATGATCTCAATGCCCGACGACCTGCTCGACCGGCTCGACGCCCTTGCGCGGGCCAATCGCGAGACGCGCAGCGGATTCCTGCGCCGGCTCGCCGAGCACGAGCTCGATGGCGCCGGTGCAACGGAACGAGGCGAGATCGAGGCAATGCTCGAGAGGGCCTTGGTTCCCGAGGGTCTCGGCGGAGACGCCGCGCGGCTGATCCGCGAAGATCGTGAATCGCACTGACACCTACCTCGTGGACGCAAGCGTGTGGGTCGCGATCGCCGACCCATCCGAGCGCTACCACGAGACTGCGCGCGAATTGGTCGGGGAGGTCGGGCAGCCGCTTGCCGCGCTGGATCTGACTCTCTACGAGGTCGCCAACGCCATCGGCGCCAAGCAGGGCCGCCCGGACGAGGGACGCGTTCTCACCCGGCTGATCTTGAAGCGGTGTCGAGGCGTGCTCCCCGTCGACGCGGATCTGATCGATGCCGCCCTCGACATCGTCGCCGAGCACGGCCTCACTGCCTACGACGCCGCCTACGTAGCGGCTGCCCGCCGCCACGGCTGGACCTTGGTCAGCGCCGACATCGCCGATCTCGTCTCCAAGGGCCTCGCCGTGGCGCCCGACGCCGCCGACTACCCTTAGACGCGATGAGCGTTCTCGAGCAGATGCAGGCTGACGTGCGCACGGCGATGAAGGCGGGCGAGCGCGAGCGTGCCGCGGCGCTGCGGATGATCGTCGACTCGCTGCAGCAGGACGCCAAGCTGGGTAAGGGCGACGAGGTCGCGGTGCTGCAGCGCGAGCGCAAGAAGCGGCTTGAGGCCGCCGACGCCTACAGCGAGGCGGATCGGGCCGAGCAGGCGAGCGCCGAGCGCTCCGAGGCCGCGCTGATCGAGGCCTACCTGCCGGCGCAGCTCTCCGACGAGGAGCTGGCCGAGCTGGTCGCGGCGGCGATCGCCGAGACCGGCGCCTCCGAGCAGAAGCAGATCGGCGAGGTGATGTCGGCGCTGATGCCGAAGCTCGGCGGGCGGGCCGACGGCAAGCGGGTCAGCGCGGCGGTGCGGGAAAAACTTGGCGCGTAGGCAGCTGACCCTCGACAACACGGTGGCCGCCGAGCTGGCCGGCTCCGAGGACACCGTGCTGCGGGCGCTGCGCGGCCGCCTCGATTGCGACTTCCATCTGCGCGGCAACGTGCTCACCCTCGACGGCGACTCCGGCGACGTGCAGACCGCCGCGACGGTCGTCGACGAGCTGGTCGACCTGATCGAGCAGGGGCACGAGGTCGCGGCGGGGACGATCGAAGCGGTCACCGGCGCGCTCGACGCGCACGAGAGCCCGGCCGAGATCCTCGAGGACGTCGTCTGGCGCCACCGCAACACCAAGGTGGCGCCGAAGACGCTCAACCAGAAACGCTACGTCGACTCGATCCGTAAGCAGACGATCACCTTCGGGATCGGCCCGGCCGGAACCGGCAAGACCTTCCTCGCGGTGGCGATGGCGGCGCACGCCCTGGCCGAGGGCGAGGTGCAGCGGATCATCCTCACCCGCCCAGCGGTCGAGGCGGGCGAGCGGCTCGGCTTCCTGCCCGGCGACATCCAGGCCAAGGTCGATCCCTACCTGCGGCCGCTCTTCGACGCCCTCTACGACATGCTCGACCCCGACCGGGTCAACGGCTACTTCGAGCGCGGCGTGATCGAGGTGGCGCCGCTGGCGTTCATGCGCGGCCGCACCCTCAACGACTCCTTCGTGATCCTCGACGAGGCGCAGAACACCAGCCCCGAGCAGATGAAGATGTTCCTCACCCGGCTCGGCTTCAACTCGCGCATGGTGGTCACCGGCGACGTCACCCAGATCGACCTGCCGACCGACCAGCGCTCCGGCCTGGTCGTCGTCCGCGACATCCTCGGCGAGGTCCAGGACATCTCCTTCGTCCGCTTCGGCGGCGAGGACGTCGTCCGCCACAAGCTGGTGCAGCGGATCGTCGCCGCTTATGGCGAGCACGCCGAGCGCCAGGGCGAGCGTCCTGCGCAGGCCGACCGGCAGCCGCGTGCGGATGGCGGCTGACCTCGCCGACGTGCCGGCCGAGTTGCGCGACGCGGTCGCGGCCGCGCTGGCCGCCGCCGGCGTCGCCGACGGCCACCTCGCGGTCGAGCTGGTCGACGCCGAGCGGATCCGCGCGCTCAATCGCGAGCACCGCGGCGTCGACGCCGCGACCGACGTGCTGGCCTTTCCCCTCGACGGCGCCGGCCCGGTCGCCGGCCCGCGCGAGCTCGGCGACGTGGCGATCTGCCCCGAGCACTGCGACGACCCGGTCGAGGCGGCGGTGCACGGCGCCCTGCACCTCTGCGGCTTCGACCACGAGACGGATGACGGCGAGATGCTCGCCCTGCAGGAGCGGCTGATGGCGGGCCTGCGATGAGCCGCGCCGGCTTCGTCGGTCTCGCCGGGCGGCCCAACGTCGGCAAGTCGACCCTGGTCAACGCGATCGTCGGCAGCCGCGTCGCGATCGTATCGATGCGGCCGCAGACGACGCGGCGGGCGATCCGCGGCATCGCCACCGACCTCGCGGCCGGGCGCCAGCTCGTCCTCGTCGACCTGCCCGGGGTGCAGAAGCCGCGCGACGTGCTGACCGAGCGCATGCAGAGCCGGGTCGAGCGCGAGCTCAGCGACTCCGACCTGGCCCTGCTCGTCGTCAACGGCGAGCAGGGCATCGGGCCCGGCGACCGCTTCATCGCCCAGGCGCTGGTCGAGGCGAAGAGCAAGCTGCCGACGATCTGCGCGGTCAACAAGGCCGACAAAACCGGGCCGAACCAGCTGGTCCCGGTGCTCGCCGAGGCGGCCGAGCTGGACGGCGTCGACGAGGTCTTCCCGATCAGCGCCCGCAACGGCGAGGGGCTGGCGGCGCTGGTCGAGCGACTCGGCCAGCTCGTCCCCGAGGGCCCCTACCTATACCCGCCCGAGGACCACAGCGACCAGTCGAGCGAGACGATGCTGGCCGAGCTGGTCCGCGAGCAGATCCTCAACCGCACCCGCGAGGAGATTCCCCACTCGGTCGAGGTCAGCGTCAAGGAGGTCACGCCGCGCGAGGACGGGCTGGTCACCGTGGCGGCCGAGGTCTGGGTCGAGACCGAGTCGCAGAAGGGCATCCTGATCGGCAAGGGCGGCCGCAAGGTGGGGGAGATCGGCAGCGCCGCCCGCCGCTCGCTCGAGGCCGAGCTGGGCGCCAAGGTCCACCTCGACCTGAAGGTCCGCGTGCGCAGCCACTGGCGCCGCGACGAGGATCTGCTCGACCGTCTCGGCATCGAGTGAGTGGGGTTTTCTAGCGTTGTATACACGAGTCTAAGCCTTTAAGCTTAGACAGGCCTAGACTTCGTTAGAATCCGAGAATGGATCCGCTGCGCAACCCCTACCGCCCGGGCGCGGGCGCTCCCCCGCCGCTTCTCGCCGGTCGGCAGAAGGAGCTCGAGGCGATTGCCACGCTTCTGGGCCGGCTACAGGTGGGGCGCGGCGAGCGCAGCATCGTGCTCACGGGGCTGCGCGGAGTCGGCAAGACCGCGCTGCTGTGGTCGGCTGAGGAATCCGCGGAGGAGCTGGGTTGGGTCGCGGAGGGCCTGGAGGCACGTTCGGACCTCGACTTCCCGGCCGCTCTCGCCGGTCGTGCCTGGGTGATTCTGCGCCAGCTCGAGCACAAGGGTGCGGTGCGCGAAGCGCTCTCCCACTTGGCGGCAGCGATCCGCCGGCTGCGCCTGCGCGATCCGATCAGCGGGCTCGAGTTGAGCCTGGAGATCGACCCCGGCGAGCCCGGCGCCGAGCTCGAGGCCGACCTGGTGGCCCTCTTCCGGGCGTTGGGCGAGGCCGCCCGCGACGCCGATACCGGCGTGCTCCTCTTGCTCGACGAGCTGCAGCTGGCCGAGCCGCGAGATCTTGAGGCACTGTGCGCCGCGATGCACGATCTCTCGAAGCGCGAGCTGCCGGTGGCCGCCCTGATCGCCGGCCTGCCGTCGTTGCGTGAGCAGCTTCTCTCAGCTAAGACCTATGCGGAGCGCCTGTTCGCCTATCGCGAGCTGGGACCGCTTCCCCTGGATGCGGCTGCGGCGGCCTTGGCCGATCCGGCTCGCTCCGTCGACGATGGCTTGGAGTTCGGTCGCGATGCGCTCGACGCTCTGCTCACCGCGTGCGAGGGCTATCCCTACTTCATCCAGGTCTACGGCTATGCCGCATGGCAGGTGGCGAGCCCTCCGCGCGTCGATGTGACCGACGCAGCCGAGGCCCTGCGCCTGGGCCGCGAAGAGCTCGACGCCGATCTCTACGCCGGCAGGTGGAGCCGAGCGAGCGAGCGAGCGAAGGCGTACATGCATGAGATGGCCGCGCATGGCGACGGAGCGGTGAGCAGCGGCGCCGTCGCGGCCGCCTTCGGCGGCCACCGAGCCTCATCGGCGATCCGTGACCGGCTGATCGAAAATGGTCTCATCTACAGCCCCGCCCGCGGTCAGGTCGCATTCACGGTTCCCGGCTTTGCCGGTTACATACGGCGGGTCGAGGCTGGGTAATTTCGCCCCGCTCTGACGGCTTTGGAATCGGAAAACACGAGGGGGCGTGTCGTGGCCGGCCGCGGATTGCACGGGTAAGGCGCCGCGGGAACTACGATTGCCCGATGTTCGAGCAGATCGTCTTCGACGAGCGTGGCTTGGTGCCGTGCGTGGCGCAGGACTTCGCCAGTGGTGAGGTGCTGACGCTCGCGTACGCGAACGAGGAGTCGCTGAGGCTTACGCAGGAGACCGGGGAGATGCACTTCTTCAGCCGTTCGCGTGGGCGGATCTGGCGTAAAGGGGAAGAGTCCGGGCACGTTCTGATGTTGAAACAGCTTCGCGTGGATTGCGACGGCGACGCGGTCGTGGCGCTGGTCGAGCCGAGCGGGCCGGCCTGCCATACCGGCGAGCGCTCCTGCTTCTACCGTGAATTGGGCGGTTCGGCGTCGATCGAGAAGGACGCGCCGGCGGCGCCTGGCGAGCCGGCGCCGGTCGCGCATGAGGCGCTGGCGGCGCTGCAGCGGACCCTGCGCGATCGCGCCGCCGAGCGGCCCGAGGGCAGCTACACGGTGACGCTGCTGGACGATCCGCGGCTGATCGGCGAGAAGGTCGAGGAGGAGGCCGAGGAGGTGGTCCGCGCCGGGCGCGAGGAGTCCGACGAGCGCGTCGCCGAGGAGGCCGCCGACCTGCTCTACCACCTCAGCGTGCTGCTCGCCTCGCGCGAGGTCTCCCAGGCCGCCGTGATGGAGGTGCTCAATGGCCGTCGCGGCTGAGACCGCCGAGCTGCGCATCGAGCCGAGCCTCGACGAGGCCCGCGAGCTGGCCGCTGCGGGCAACGTCGTCCCCGTCCGCACACGCTTCGTCGACGACTGCGAGACGCCCGTCTCGGCCTTCCTCAAGCTGCGCGCCGGCGAGCCCGAGGGGGCGCCCTGCTTCCTGCTCGAGTCGGCCGAGCAGGGCCAGGTCGGCCGCTACTCGTTCGTCGGCATCAGGCCGCGCTCGGTGCTGCGCTGGAGCGAGGGGACGCTGAGCGAGACAGGCGGCGAGGACCGCGCGGCGCCGGACCCCTACGCCGCCGTCGCCGAGAGCCTCGCCCGCTTCGAGCTCGCCCCGGTCGGTGACCTGCCGCCCTTCGCGGGCGGCGCCGTCGGCTTCTTCGGCTACGACCTGGTGCGCACCGTCGAGCCGCTAGGCGAGCCCAACCCGGACCCGCTCGGCCTGCCCGACATGGCGCTGATGATCACCGACGTGCTGCTCGTCTTCGACCATCTGCGCCACGAGCTGACGATCCTCTCCTGCGCCTTCGCCGACGACGAGGGCGGCATCGAGGCCGCCTACGAGCGCGCGGTGGCGACGATCGCCGAGGTGCGGGGCCGGCTGCGGGCCGCCGTGCCGGCGCCGCAGCAAGCGGCGCTCGCCGAGCCGCCGCGCTTCGTCTCCAACGTCGAGCGCGCGGACTTCGAAGCGGCGGTCGAGCGGATCGTCGAGTACGTCCACGCCGGCGACGCATTCCAGGTCGTCCCCTCGCAGCGCTTCTCGGCGCCGGCCCCGGTCGAGGCGTTCTCGGTCTACCGCGGCCTGCGCGCGGTCAATCCCTCCCCCTACATGTACTTCCTCGAGTTCGGCGACTTCCAGATCGCCGGCGCCTCGCCCGAGCCGCTGGTCAAGGTGCAGGGGCGGCGGGTCGAGACGCGGCCGATCGCCGGCACCTACCCGCGCGGCGGCGACGAGGAGGAGGACCGGCGCCTCGCCGAGCGCCTCGTCAACGATCCCAAGGAGCGCGCCGAGCACGTGATGCTGGTCGACCTCGGCCGCAACGACCTCGGCCGCGTCTGCGAGTACGGCTCGATCGGCGTCGACGAGCTGATGGTCGTCGAGACCTACTCGCACGTCCTCCACATCGTCAGCCAGATCTCCGGGACGCTGCGCGAGGGGGTCGGCGCGATGGACGTGCTGCGCTCGGCGCTGCCGGCGGGCACGCTCTCCGGCGCGCCGAAGGTGCGGGCGATGCAGATCATCGACGAGCTCGAGCCGGTCAAGCGCTGCTCCTACGGCGGCGCGATCGGCTACCTCTCCTGGAACGGCGACCTCGACACCGCGATCCACATCCGCACCGTCGTCGTCAAGGACGGCCAGGTGCACGTCCAGGCGGGCGGCGGCACCGTCGCCGACGCCAAGCCGGCGTACGAGTACAACGAGTCGGTCAACAAGGCCAAGGCGGTCTTCCGCGCGGTCGAGCTGGCCTGCGAACAGCCGGATTGGCCATGAGGGTCCTGGTCATCGACAACTACGACAGCTTCACCTACAACCTGGTCCAGTACCTGGGCGAGTTGGGGGCTGAGGTCGAGGTGGTCCGCAACGATCGCGCCGAGGTCGCGGAGCTGCTCGAGCGCGGCGCCGAGCGCCTGGTCGTTTCGCCTGGCCCCCGCACGCCCGCCGAGGCCGGCATCTCGGTCGAGGCGATCCGCCGCTTCGCCGAGGCTGGCACGCCGGTGCTGGGCGTCTGCCTCGGCCACCAGTGTCTGGTCGAGGCCTTCGGCGGCCGCACCGTGCAGGGCGAGCCGATCCACGGCAAGGACGCCGAGGTGAGCCACGACGGGCGGGCGATCTACGCCGGCCTGCCCAGCCCGCTGGTCGCCGGCCGCTACCACTCGCTCGTCGCCGATCCCGACCTTCCCGACGAGCTCGAGCTCGTCGCCAGCCTCGGCGACGTCGTGATGGGCGCCCGCCACCGCGAGCTGCCCGCCGAGGGCGTCCAGTTCCACCCCGAGTCCGTCCTCACCCCGCAGGGCAAGCACCTGCTGGCCAACTTCCTCGAACCCGGGGGTCGGTGATGCCAAACGAGGTCGTCACCCGGGCGATCGACGCCGTCTGCAAGGGCGACCACCTGAGCGCCGACCACGCCGCCGCGGTGCTCGCCGAGATCATGGCGGGGCGCGCCGAGCCGGTGCAGACCGGTGCCTTCCTGATCGCCCTGCGGGCGAAGGGGGAGACGGTGCCCGAGCTGGTCGGGCTGGCGCGGACGATGCGCTCGCTCGCTGCCGCGGTCGAGACCACGCGCGAGGATCTGGTCGACACCGCGGGCACGGGGGGCGGTCCCTCGACCTTCAATGTCTCGACGACGGCCGCGCTGGTCGCGGCCGGGGCCGGCTGCGCCGTCGCCAAGCATGGCAACCGCTCCAATACCAGCCGCTGCGGCTCCGCCGACCTGCTGGAAGCGCTCGGCGTCAACATCGAGCTCGACCCGGCCCAGGTCGGGCGCTGTATCGACGAGCTCGGTTTCGGCTTCATGTTCGCGCCGCGGCACCACGCGGCGATGGCGCACGTCGTGCCGGTGCGCAAGGCGCTCGGCGTGCGGACGATCTTCAACTTCCTCGGGCCGCTGACCAACCCGGCCGGCGCCGCGCGCCAGCTGCTCGGCGTCTCCGATCGTCACTACCAGGAGACGATCGCCGAGGCCCTGATCGGCCTGGGCAGCGTCAGGGCGCTGGTCGTCGCCGCCGAGGACGGCGTCGACGAGCTCTCGCTTTCGGCCCGCACCAGGGTGATCGAGGTGGCCGACGGGCGCACCGCGGAGTGGTTCGTCGAGCCCGGTGAGTTCGGCCTCGCTTCGGCCGAGCTGGAGCAGGTCGCCGGCGGCAGCCCGGAGGAGAACGCCGCGGTCGCGCGTGCCGTGCTGGCCGGCGAGGCCGGCCCGCGGCGCGATCTGGTCGTGCTCAATGCCGGCGCGGCGATTTATCTCGGCGGCCTCGCCGGCGGGCTCGCTGAGGGGGTCGAGACGGCGGCGGCGGCGATCGACAGCGGCGCCGCCGTCGAGCTGCTCGAGCGCCTGGTCGCAACGACCGCCGCGCTCGGAAGCTAGGCTTCGTGGCTCACGTGGGAATGATCGAGCAGCTGATCGCCGCAGCGCGCGAAGGGGTGGAGGATCGCCGCGCCAAGACGCCGCAGGCCGATCTCGAATCGAGCCTCGACCGGCGTGGCGACGACCGGCCCTTCAACGAGGCGTTGGTCCGTCCCGGCCTCTCGGTGATCGCCGAGTTCAAGCGGCGCTCGCCCAGCGCCGGCGAGATCGCGGCGGCGGCGACGGTCGCCAAGCAGGTCGGGGCCTACGAGCGCGGCGGCGCGGCGGCGCTCTCGGTGCTCACCGACGAGCGTCACTTCGGCGGTTCGCTCGACGATCTGCGCGCGGCCAGGGCGGCCTGCGACCTGCCGATCCTGCGCAAGGACTTCATCATCGACCCCTACCAGCTGCTCGAGGCGGCGATCAACGGCGCCGACGCGGTGCTACTGATCGTCAGGGCGCTGGAGGACGGCGAGTTGCGGATGCTTCACGACACCGCCCGGGGGCTGGACCTCGACTGCGTGGTCGAGGTCCACGACGGCGAGGAGCTGGGGCGGGCGCTGCGGCTCGACGCCGACGTGATCGGGATCAACAACCGCAATCTCGACCAGGGCAGCGTCGACGTCGCGACCACCTACGAGCTGATGCCCGATGTCCCGGCGGGCAAGACCGTCGTCGCCGAGAGCGGGATCTCGACCCGGGGGGAGCTGGAGGAGCTCGAGCGGGTCGGGGTCGACGCGGTGCTGATCGGGTCGGCGCTGATGAGGGCCCCGGACCCGGAGGCGCTGACGCGGAACCTGACCGGCGTCGACGAAGCCACCCGCGAGCATCACCTGCCCTGAGCCGGTCCGCTCCGCAGATTTTTAGGTGAACTTTGAGGACGTCGCCGAACATCGCTCTTCGATGAGGCGTTTCTTCCGGACTTCCTTTGGCTCGGCCGTGCTCGGCGGCGCCGTCGTCGCGGCATTCGGCTGGGTGGCGATCACCGCCGGCTGGATCGAGGCCGAGGGCGGCGGGTCCGCGGTGGCCGTCTCCCAGCCGCTCGCCGCTCCCATCGCCTCCGAGGACGACGGCGACGGCAACCTGGTCAACCAGATCTACCGCCGCGACGGGCAGGGCGTCGCCTTCGTCTCGGCCGAGCGTCCGGACGGCGAATCGCCGGGGCTGAGCCCCTTCGGTGAACCCGAAGGCGGCGGCACCGCGTCCGGCTCGGGCTTCCTGATCGACACCGAGGGGCACGTGATCACCAACAGCCACGTGGTCGACGGGGCCGAAGAGGTCCAGGTCAGGCTCGGCGCCTCGGAGACGAGCTACGACGCCGAACTTGTCGGCGCCGACCCGGCCACCGATGTGGCCCTGCTCAAGGTCGACGCGCCGGCCGACGAGCTGCACCCGCTCTCGCTGGCCGACTCCTCGCAGGTCGAAGTCGGCGACCAGGTGATCGCGATCGGCAACCCCTTCGGCCTCGACCGGACGGTGACCGCCGGGATCGTTTCGGCGATCCAGCGCCAGATTCAGGCCCCCAACGGCTTCTCGATTTCGCACGTGATCCAGACCGACGCGGCGATCAATCCGGGTAACTCCGGCGGCCCGCTGATCGACTCGTCCGGCAGCGTGATCGGGATCAACTCCCAGATCCAGACCGGCGGCGGAAGCGGTGGCAACGTCGGCATCGGCTTCGCGGTGCCGATCAACACGGCGCGCCAGGTCGTCCGCCAGCTCAAAGAGAACGGCGAAGTCAAACACGCCTACCTGGGGATCAGCGGCGGCGGCATCACCCCCGACCTGGCCAAGGCTCTGAAGCTCTCCGAGCAGGAAGGGGTGCTGGTCAGCGAAGTCGTCAAGGGCGGCCCGGCCGACCAGGCGGGGATCAAGGGCGGCGACACCTCGGCGACGATCGAAGGCGCCAGCGTCGAGCTCGGCGGCGACGTGATCACAGCCCTCGACGGCAAGAAGGTGAGCGACATGGAAGACGTGATCAACGCCGTCAACTCGGCCGCGCCCGGTGAGACGATGAAGCTGACCGTCGACCGCGACGGCAAATCGAAGACGATCGCGGTAAAGCTCGGCGTGCGGCCGGACTCGGCCGAAGAAGTGCCTTCGCGGTAGGAGGGTCGCCGGGGCCGGGCGCTCCCCCGGTGGAACCCGCCGCCGCTGAGGCCGCGGGACCGCCTTTCGGGTGCCGGCTCACAAGTTCCCCCGGGGGAACCCCCGGCCCCGTTCGAGCACACTCACCGCTCGGCTTGAGCTTGCCGGTTCTGGGGTCGCGTAGGCTAGCTTCATGCGGGTCAAGATCTGTGGGATTACCGATTTGGACGATGCGGCTGAGGCTGTGCGGTTGGGGGCCTGGGCGATCGGGCTGATTCATTTCGCCGAGAGCCCGCGGGCTGTGGAGGCTGCTGAGGCTGTGCGGATCGGGGCCGCTTTCAAGCGGAAGTGCGAGGTGGTGGGGGTTTTCGTGAATCCTGAGTTGGGTGAGGTCGCGAAGGCCGTCGAGGACGAGGGCTTGACGATGGTGCAGCTGAACGGGAACGAGGGGCCCGCGTTCTGCGGCGAGGTGGCGAGGAAAACCGGTCTCAAGGTGATCAAGGCCGTGCATGTCTCCAGCGCCGCGGATGTGCACGCCGCCGAGGCGTTTCGGACCGACTTCCACTTCTTCGACAGGCGCGCCGGAGGGAGCTGGGGCGGGACCGGGCTGACCTTCGACTGGGAGTTGCTGAGCGAGCGGCGGTCTGAGGTGCCGGCGATCGTCGCCGGGGGCCTGCGGCCGGAGAACGTCGCTGAGGCGATCGCCGTCACCCGCCCCTACGCGGTCGACGTCGCCAGCGGGGTCGAGGCCGAGCCGGGGCGCAAGGACCACGCCGCGATGACCGCCTTCTTCGAGGCGGTCCAGGGCGCTAGCGTTAGCGCCGAATGACGACCGCCGAAGAGCGATTCGGCCCCTACGGTGGCCGCTACGTCCCCGAGACGCTGATCCCGGCGCTCGACGAGCTCAGCGCCGCCTGGGCGGAGGCGCGCGAGGACGAGGCCTTCGGCACGCGGCTGCGCGCCCTGCACCGTGACTTCATCGGGCGGCCGACGCCGCTCTACCGCGCCGAGCGGCTCTCGGAGCGGGCCGATCGCCGCGTTTACCTGAAGCGCGAGGACCTCGCCCACACCGGCGCCCACAAGATCAACAACGCGGTCGGCCAGGTGCTGCTTGCACAGCGGATGGGCAAGCCGCGGATCATCGCCGAGACCGGCGCCGGCCAGCACGGCGTCGCCACCGCCACCGCCTGCGCCCTGCTCGGGCTCGAGTGCGTCGTCTACATGGGCAGCGAGGACATCCGCCGCCAGGCGCCCAACGTCGAGCGGATGAAGCTGCTCGGGGCGGAGGTCGCCCCGGTCGACGCCGGTGCCCGCACGCTCAAGGAGGCGGTCAGCGCGGCGATCCGCGACTGGGTCGCCAACGTCGAGACGACCCACTACGTGATCGGCTCGGCGGTCGGCCCGGCTCCCTTCCCGGCGCTGGTCCGCGACCTGCAGCTGGTGATCGGCGAGGAGGCCCGCGAGCAGGCCCTCGCCGCCGAGGGCGGGCTGCCGGCCCGGGTGATCGCCTGCGTCGGCGGCGGTTCCAACTCGATCGGCATCTTCACCCCCTTCGTCGCCGACTCCGCGGTCGAGCTGATCGGCGTCGAGGCGGCCGGCGAGGGCCTCGACAGCGGCCGCCACGGCGCCTCCCTGGGCGCCGGCGGGACCGGCGTCCTACACGGCTCGCTCTCCGCGGTGATCGCCGACGAGGAGGGCCAGATCCTCGAGGCCCACTCGGTCTCGGCCGGGCTCGACTATCCCGGTGTCGGCCCCGAGCACGCCCATCTGCGCGACACCGGCCGCGCCACCTACAGCGCCGTCACCGACGCGGCGGCGCTGGCCGCCTTCGCCGAGCTCGCCCGCCTCGAGGGGATCATCCCGGCGCTCGAGTCCTCGCACGCGGTCGCCTGGCTGCTCGAGAACGGCGGCGGCGAGGGCTACGACGTGCTCTGCCTCAGCGGGCGCGGCGACAAGGACCTGGCCGAGGTCGTGGAGCGGACCGGGGCGTGACGTCGATCGGGGGTGCGTTCGAGGCGGCCCGGGAGGAAGGGCGGGCGGCGCTGATGCCCTACATGATGGCCGGCTATCCCGACCGCGAGGCCTCGCTGGCGATCGCCGCGGCCTACGCCGACTCCGGGGCCGACCTGATCGAGCTCGGGGTGCCGTTTTCCGACCCGCTCGCCGACGGGCCGACGATCCATGCCGCCGCCACCGCGGCGCTGGCCGCGGGCACGACCCTGGAGGTCGCCCTCGAAGTCTGCGAGTCGGTTTCCGGTCGGGTGCCGGTGGTGCTGATGGCCTACTCGAACATGATCCTCGCCCAGGGAGGCCCGGGCGCGTTCGCCCGTCGCGCCGCCGCGGCGGGGGCCGCCGGGGCGATCGTCCCCGATCTGCCGCTCGACGAGGCCGGGGAGATCCGTGTGGCGCTCGGCGAGGCAGGCCTGGTGCTGGTCCCACTGCTGGCCCCGACGACCACCTCCGAGCGGCGCGAGCGGATCTGCGCCGCCGCGCAGGGCTTCGTCTACGTCGTCTCCAGCGTCGGCACGACGGGCGAGCGAGCGGCGCTGCCCGACGGCCTCGCCGATCTGGTCGCTGCGGCCAGGGCCACGGCCGAGGTCCCCGTCGCGGTCGGCTTCGGGATCGGCACACCCGAGCAGGCCGCCGAGGTCGGGCGCGTTGCCGATGGGGTGATCGTCGGCAGCCGCCTGGTCCGCGCCGCGGGCGAGGCCGGTTCCGCCGCGGCCGCCGCCGAGGCCGTCGGCTCCTTCCTGCGCGAGGCCCGCGCCGCGCTCACCGTATAGAGCCCCTCTCGGGACTTTAAGGCCGCTGCTTCGTCTAGGATCCCGCCGCGATGGGAATGACCGTCACCCTCTTTCTGGCTCTCGCCGCGATGACGCTGTCCTACGCCCTCGGGCAGGGCGGCCCGATCGCCGGCATGGTCTTTCTCACGGTGCTGCTGATCGGCGCCGGCCTGCGGGTTCTGCGCCCACAAGCGGAGTAGGCCTCTAAGCTCCGCGCATGCGGATCGGCGTGCTTACCGGCGGGGGCGATTGCCCCGGGCTCAACGCGGTCATCAGGGCGATCGTCCGCAAGGGGGTCGAACAGCTCGACCACGAGTTCGTCGGCTACCGCGACGGCTGGCACGGGCCGCTGAACGGTGACAGCACGGCGCTCGGCGTGCCGGAGGTGCGCGGCATCCTGCCCCGCGGCGGCACGATCCTCGGCTCCTCGCGGACCAACCCCTTCAAGGAGGACCGCGGCGCCGAGCGGATCGCCGAGAACATGGCGGGCGAAGGGGTCGACGGCCTGATCGCGATCGGCGGCGAGGACACGCTCGGCGCGGCGGCGCGACTGCACGACGAGCACGGCGTGCGTGTGATCGGCGTGCCGAAGACGATCGACAACGACCTCGGCGCCACCGACTACACCTTCGGCTTCGACACCGCCGTCAACATCGCGATGGAGGCGATCGACCGGCTGCACACCACGGCCGACAGTCACCAGCGGGTGCTGATCGTCGAGGTGATGGGGCGCCACGCCGGCTGGATCGCCTTCCACGCCGGTCTCGCCGGCGGCGCCAACGTGATCCTCATCCCCGAGCAGCCGTTCGACCTCGAGCGGGTCTGCGAGCTGGTCGGCCGCCGTCTCGAGGCGCGTTTCGCGCCGATCGTCGTCGTCTCCGAGGGCGCCCAGCCGCAGGGCGGCATGCCCGAGACGCGGGACAAGGGCCGCGACGCCTTCGGCCACGTCCGCCTCGGCGGCATCGCCCACTGGCTCGAGGGGGAGATCGAGGAGAAGACGGGCAAGGAGACGCGGGCGACGGTGCTCGGCCACGTCCAGCGCGGCGGCACGCCGACCGGCTTCGACCGCGTCCTCGCCACCCGCTTCGGCCTGCACGCGATCGACGCCGTCGACGCCGGCGAGTGGGGCAAGATGACGGCGCTGCGCGGCACCGAGATCCGGCTCGTCGATCTGGCTGACGCTACTGCCGAGCTGAAGACGGTGCCTAGGGAGCTCTACGAAGAGGCCGAGGTCTTCTTTGGCTGAGTGGGGGACTGTCTTTTCGTGTCCAAGGGCCACCGGGTGCCCCCCGCTGCAACCCGCCGCTGGAGTCTCGGTGGGGGCGCAATCGGGTGGCTGGCTCACAAGTTGCCGCGGGGGGCACCCGGTGGCCCTCGCTTGCGAATGAGGTTGGTCCGCCATCTCATCCTGCTGGTTGTAGCTGGAGTGCTCGCGCTCGCAGGCAGCGGCTGCGGTGGAGCTGGGGGGGTCTCGAGTGGTGCGACGGTGAGCGTGTACGTGGTGGCGCCCCTCTGCGCGAAAGCTGAAGAGGAGCTTGCGGGCCACGGAGGGAAAGCTGGGGACCTCCGCGTTCGCGCCGTCTGCCTGCCGAGCGCCGAAAGCTCCCAGAAGCTCGACCTGGCTCAGATCGGGGCCAATGCGCGCCGTGCCACGGAGGACCACAGCTCCATCGGCTATATCGGCGAGCGGACCAGATCAGCTTCCCGTTTCTCGGCACCGATTCTGGAGGAAGCCGGAATCGCCCAGCTTTCAGCCATCTCAGGCGCAGCGGGAATGGAGAAGCTTCTTCGCGCCGTCGAAGATGCCGGAGACCCCAGCTCTCCTCGGCAGTCGGTCTTCGACCAGCTCGAATAGCTCACTCAGGAAGCTGTCGACAGGAGGGCCGGGAACCCCTTCCCCGAAGGCTGCAGGAACCACGCCTCGCACCCTGAACCGCGATCCAGCTGCGCGACGGCCTTCGGGGGAGGGGTTCCCGGCCCTCCCCTACAACAAGTTCTTGAGAGCTGAATCGATGTCGCTATAGCGAAACTCGTAGCCAAGATCGAGCGCCCTCCGCGGCATCACCCGCTGGCCGCCGCGCAGCACCTTGCCAAACTCGCCGCCGAATTTGAGGTCGAGCACGAAGCCGGGCACGGGCACCGACGCCGGTCGTCCCAGGGCCCGGCCGATCGCCTGGGAAAACTCGCGGTTGGTGACCGGGTTGGGTGCGGTCGAGTTGATCGTGCCGCTGACCTTCTCGTTGTCGAGCGCCCAGAGCAGGATGCCGATCTCGTCCTCGATGTGGATCCAGGACATGTACTGGCGGCCACCGGCGATCGGGCCGCCGAGGCCCAGCTTGAAGGGGGTGAGCAGTTCGCCGAGCAGGCCGCCGCTGGGGTCGAGCACATGGCCGGTGCGGACGACGACCAGGCGCAGGCCGCTGCTCTCCGCCTCGTGGGCGGCGGCCTCCCACTCGCACACGACCTCGGCGTCGTAGCCCTCGCCGGGCTCGGCCGACTCGTCGACGATCGCGTCGCCGCGGTCGCCGTAGAAGCCGATCGCGGCCTGGTTGACGAGGACCTTCGGCTTGCGCTCGAGCCCGGCGATCGCCGCGACCAGGTTGTGCGTGCCGGTGCGGCGGCTCTCCATGATCCGCCGTTTGGCGTCGTCGGTCCAGCGCTGGTTGATCTTCTCGCCCTCCAGGTTGACGACGCCGTCGACGTTTTCGAAGGCGGCCGCCGGCGGGCGTTCGAGCGTCGGCTCCCAGGCGTGCCAGATGACGCTCGGGTTTGTGCCGCGGGCGCGCTTCGGCTCGCGCGAGAGGCCGACGACCGTGTCGCCGCGGGCGAGCAGCGCGTCGCACAGCGCCGAGCCGATGAAGCCGCTCGCTCCGGTGACCAGAACCCTCACCGGATCAACCGACCTCCACCGTGGAGAAGGTGCCGGTCTCCTCGCTGAAGCGGGCCAGCCCCTCGCGCTTGGCCTCCTCGACCACCGCCTTGGCGACCAGCGGCGCCACGTCGCGGTTGAAGACGCTCGGGATCACGTAATCCTCGGAGAGGTCGTCGTCGCCGACCACTTCGGCGATCCCGCGGGCGGCCGCCAGCTTCATCTCCTCGGTGATGTTCGGCGAGCCGGCGTCGAGGGCGCCGCGGAAGATCCCCGGGAAGCAGAGCACGTTGTTGATCTGGTTCGGGTAGTCGGAGCGGCCGGTGGCCATGATCCGCACGTAGGGAGCCGCGTCCTCGGGCATCACCTCGGGGGTCGGGTTGGCCATCGCGAAGACGATCGCATCGTCGTTCATCCTCTCCAGCGCCTCGGCCGAGATGATCCCCGGGCCGGAGAGGCCGACGAAGAGGTCCATGCCCTCGATCACCTCGGACGGCTGGCCGCTCAGCCTCTCCGGGTTCGAGTTCTCCGAGTACCAGCGCTTGATCCCGCTCATCGCGCCGGAGCGGTAGTCCTCGCGCTCTGTCGACAGCGCGCCCTGCCGGTCGCAGCCGACGACGTGGGTCACACCGGAGGCGAGCATCATCTTGGTCACCGCTACCCCGGCGGCGCCGAGGCCGACCACCAGCACGCGCAGCTGCTCGATCGGCTTGCCGACGATCTTCAGTGCGTTGAACAGCGCCGCCATCGTCACCACCGCCGTGCCGTGCTGGTCGTCGTGGAAGACCGGGATGTCGAGCGTCTGCTTGAGACGCTCCTCGATCTCGAAGCAGCGCGGCGCCGAGATGTCCTCGAGGTTGATGCCGCCGAAGGTCGGGGCGATCAGTTCGACCGCCTTGACGATCTCATCGGTGTCCTGCGTGTCGAGGCAGATCGGGAAGGCGTCGACCTGGGCGAACTCCTTGAACAGCATCGCCTTGCCCTCCATCACCGGCATCGCCGCCTCCGGGCCGATGTTGCCCAGCCCGAGCACGGCGCTGCCGTCGGAGACGACGGCGACGGTGTTCTTCTTGATCGTGTACTCGAAGGCCTTGGCGCGGTCGGCGTGGATGTCCTCGCAGACGCGGGCGACGCCCGGCGTGTAGGCCATCGAGAGGTCGTCGCGGGTCTTCAGCGGGTACTTGTTCTCGACCGAGATCTTGCCGCCGCGGTGCATCTGCATCGTGCGGTCGACGTAGTCGAGCACCCGCGCCCCGCGGGTCGAGCCGATCGCCCGCAGGATCCGCTCCCAGTGCGGCCGGTCCTGGGCGTCGATCGTGAACTCGCGCACCCGTTTGCCCTCGCCGCCGGCGCCGGGGACCAAATCGACCCCCTGCAGCTGCCCTCCTGCCTCGGCGATCGAGGCGGTCAGCTTGCCCAGGGGCTCCTGGCGGGCATCGAGCTCGACCCGGATCGTGACGCTGTATTGAGCACTGACGGCCATTGCCGCGCATCATAAGCTTGCACGCACGATGGCCTACGACGAGCAGCTGGCCGACCGGGTGCGCGACGTTCTGGAATCGTGCGCTGAGTTCACCGACCGCAAGATGTTCGGCGGGATCGCCTTCATGGTCGGCGGCAACATGGCGGTTGGCGTGATCGGCGACGACCTGATGGTCCGGCTCGACCCCGCTGATGCAGGGAAGGCGCTCAGCAAGCCGCACACGCGGCCGATGGACTTCACCGGCAAGCCGATGAAGGGCATGATCTACGTTGACCCCGCCGGCACCGAGGCCGACGAAGACCTCGGCGCCTGGGTAGAAGCCGGCGCTGACTTCGCGTCGTCTTTGCCTCCCAAGTAACAGCCCGGTCTCCGGACGTTGCGGGAGTTTTTAGGCGCAACGGGGGAGAATCGGAGCCGCCTGGCGACTTAGTCGCAATATGTGCGACCAACACGCCAACGGCGACGCCGTCATCGCGAAGATCGCAGGCCGTCAGCATGGCGTCGTGTCCGTTGGTCAGCTGCGAGCGGCTGGCCTGGATAAGCACCGCGTTCGCCATCGCGTGCGGACCGGACGGTTGCATCCAGTTCATCGAGGCGTGTATCGGGTAGGGCACCTGGCTCAATCGCGCAAGGCGCGGTGGATGGCGGCCGTGCTCGTCTCTGCAAGGAGGGAGCACATGGCTCGCAACAGCCCCGCGACCGGCGAAACATCCGATGGCGCTGCCTTGGATGCAGCGACCATCTCAGTGCTCGAGTACTGGGGCGCGGCGCTCAGCCACCGGAGCGCCGCCGAGCTGTGGAATCTGCTGCCACTCCGGGATGGGCCGGTCGATATCTTGATCCAGGGCGATGGGGGTCGGGCAGCGCGAGGCGGCATTCGCGTCCATCGCTCCCAGTTGTTCCTGCCCGCAGCGGTTACGTCCCGCAACGGCATCCCGGTCACGAACCCGGCCAAGACGATCGCCGACCTCCGGCAGGCATCTGTCGGCAGGAAGCCGCTGATCGGCCCGCCTGAACTACGCCGCGCGATCCGGCAGGCGAACTTTCTCGGCCTGCCGGTCGACGAAGAGGCGAGGCGCGAACGCAGCCGCAGCGATCTGGAGCTCGACTTCCTGGCCCTCTGCCGGCGCTCGGGCCTGCCGCGGCCGGAGGTCAACGTGCGGGTCGGCCCGCACCTCGTCGACTTCTACTGGCGACGGCAAGGGGTAGTGGTCGAAACCGACGGATGGGCGGCGCACCGTGGTCGGACGGCTTTTGAGGACGACCGGGGGCGGGACCTGGATCTCCGCGCCCGTGGCCGGCCGGCGATCCGCATCGCCGAAAAGCAGTTGGACGAGGAACCGGAACAGGTCGCCGCGGTGCTGCGTGCCGAGCTGGCGGACCGGGGCGCGCCTTAGAGTTCGCGCCGATGGCGACTGAATCCTCCGGCGGTGAGAAGCCCGAGCTCTTTCTGATCGACGGCAACTCGCTTGCCTACCGGGCCTTCTTCGCCCTGCCGGAGTCGATCGGGACCAGCGACGGACGGCCGACCAACGCGATCTACGGCCTCGCCTCGATGCTGGTCAAAATCATCGACGAGCACCGTCCGGCCGGCGTCGTCGTCGCCTGGGACGCCGGCATGTCCGGGCGCGAGGTCACCTACGACCTCTACAAGGCCGGCCGCAAACCGCGTCCCGACCTACTGCGCGAGCAGTGGCCGCAGCTGATGCCGCTGGTCGAGGCCTTCGGCTACACCAACGTCAGGGTCGAGGGCTACGAGGCCGACGACGTGATCGCCTCGCTGACCCGCCAGGCGCGCGAGGTGGGGATCGCGGTGATGGTCGTGACCGGCGACCGCGACGCCTACCAGCTGGTCGGGCCGGGCGTGCGGGTGATGAGCACCTCGCGCGGCATCACCGAGACCAAGATCTACGACGAGGCCGCCGTGCAGGAGCGCTACGGGGTGCCGCCGGAGCTGATCACCGACCTGATGGGCCTGCGCGGCGACACCTCCGACAACATCCCCGGCGTCCCTGGGATCGGCGAGAAGACGGCGACCCAGCTGCTGCAGAGATTCGGCTCGCTGGAGCGGGTGCTGGCCAGCGTCGACGAGATTTCCGGCGCCAAACGCAAGCAGAATCTGGTCGACCACGCCGAGGACGCCCGCATGTCGAAGGCGCTGGCGACGCTGCAGTACGAGATCGAGACCGGCGTCGACCTGGCCGCGGCGATGGGCTCCGAGCCGGACCGCGGCGCCCTGCGTGACTTCATGCGCGAGTTCGAGCTGCGGGCGGTGATGGAGCGGCTCGAGGAAGCGCTGCCGGAGGGCGAGGCGGTGCCCGGCCGCAGCGTCGAGAACGAGCTCGCGGTAGAGGTTCAGGAGGGCGAGCCGGGCGACCTCGGCGAGGGCGTCGCGGCGCTGGCGATCGACGGCGAGCGCTGGGCGGCCGCGCAGGGCGAGCGGATCCTCGCCGGCTCGAGCGGCATCGACGAGCTGGCCGTTGCGCTCGCCGGGCGGCCGCTGGCCGCCCACGACGCCAAGTCGCTCGGCGGCGGCCGCCACGGCCTGCTCGCCGCCGCGGCCCGCGCCGGCGCCGAGCTCGTCCTCGATCACGACACGATGCTGGCCGCCTACCTGCTCGAGCCGCAGCGCCGCACCTACGAGCTGACCGAGCTGGCGGCGGACGCCGGGATCGGGCTGGCCGAGGGCGCCACCGCCGCGAGCGACCCCGCCGACGACGCCCAGCTCGCCCTGGGGGAGGAGGTCGAGGCCGGGCTCGACCCGCCCGAGGAGGCGCGCCTGGTCGCCGCCCTGGTCGAGGCGCAGCGCCCGCGACTCGAGCAGTTCAAGCTGCGCTCGCTGCTTGACGAGGTCGAGCTGCCGCTCGTGCACGTCCTCGCCGCGATGGAACGCGCAGGCCTCAAGCTCGACGCCGAGCGGCTGGCCGAGGTCGGCGCCGGCTTCGGCGAGCGGATCGCGACCCTGGAGAAGGAGATATTCGAGCTGGCCGGCGAAGAGTTCACGATCGGCTCGCCGCAGCAGGTCGGCCGCGTGCTCTTCGAGAAGCTCGAGCTGACCAGGAAGCGCCGCGGCAAGACCGGCTTCTCGACTGACGCCCGCGTCCTCGCCCAGATCCGCGACGAGCACCCGATCGTCGAGAAGATCGAGTCCTGGCGCGAGCTGACCAAGCTGAAGAACACCTACCTCGACTCGCTGCCGGAGCTGATCGACGCCGGGACCGGCCGCGTGCACACCACCTTCAACCAGGCGGCGACGACGACCGGCCGGCTCTCCAGTGCCAACCCGAACCTGCAGAACATCCCGATCCGCACCGAGATCGGCCGCCCGGTGCGCGCCTGCTTCGTCGCCGAGGACGGCAACCGCCTGCTCTCCGCCGACTACAGCCAGGTCGAGCTGCGGGTGCTCGCCCACGTCGCCGAGGAGGAGGTGCTGAAAGAGATCTTCCGCGCCGGCGAAGACGTCCACGCGGCGACCGCGGCCGAGGTCTTCGACATCTCACGCGACGAGGTCGACGTCGGCCAGCGCTCGAAGGCGAAGATGGTCAACTTCGGGATCGTCTACGGCCTCACCGGCTTCGGCCTCGCCGACCGGCTCAACATCCCGCGCAAAGAGGCCGAGGAGTTCGTCGCCCGCTACCTGGAGCGCTTCCCGGCCGTGCGCGCCTTCCGCGAGCAGGTGGTCGAGCGCGCCCAGGAAGAGGGCTACGTGCGGACGCTGATGGGGCGTCGCCGGGCGATCCCCGAGCTGCGTTCCGGTAACCCGAACACGCGGCGGCTGGGCGAGCGGCTCGCCGTCAACACGGTGATCCAGGGGACCGCGGCGGACATCATCAAGCTGGCGATGGTGCGCTGCCAGAGCGCCCTGGGGGAGACCGCGGCGAAGACCCGCCTGGTCCTGCAGATCCACGACGAGCTGCTCTTCGAGGGCCCGCCGGGGGAGATGGACGAGGCGACGACGCTGGTGCGGCGCGAGATGTGCGCCGCCTACCTGCTCGATCCGCCGCTCGAGGTCGAGGTCGGCGTCGGCGAGGACTGGCTCGACGCGAAGTAGGGCCGCTGCTCGTCGCCGGGACGGTCCTGCTCGTCCGCTGAGCGCTCGGGGGGCGGCGCGATCCGCAGGTAGTGCTCGAAGGACCAGTCGACGAAGCGCTTGTTGCCGAGCAGGCGGATCAGCGGCCCTAGCAGGCGCGGGGGGATCCGCGGCACGAGCCGCTGCATGCGCAGCATCCAGTGGAACTTCCACTCGTGGGAGTCGTGGAACCGGGCGTAGCGGGCGGCCGCCTCGTCGCGGTCCTGGCGCCCCTCGTGGACGCCGCGCAGCTCGCGGCCGAGGGCGCTGCCGAAGTAGAGCGCCGTTCTGATCCCCTCCGCGGTCAGCGGCAGGCAGTGGCCGGCGGAGTCGCCGGCGAAGAAGACGCCGCCCTCGGTCGCCTGGCGCAGCTTGTGGGGAATCCAGTTGCCCTGGTAGCGGACCCGGTCGCGCTCGAGGTCCTCGGCGAGCAGCTCGGTCGTCTTGCGGACGTGGAAGCGCGGGTCGAAGGAGCCGACGCCGATGCGCAGCTCGTCGCGGGCCGGGAAGGACCAGCCGTAGCCGGCCGGCACGTAGCGGCGGTCGATCCAGATCTCGAGGTCCTCGCTACTGCCGTCGGGATGGACCTCGAGCCCACGCGAGAGCGGCGCGTCGGGGGGCTGGAAGCCGTCGCCGGAGGCGAGCATGCGGCGCCAGCCGAGCGCATCGACGACGAGCGGAGCGGAGAGCACGCCGCGGTCGGTGTCGATCGCGATCGTGCCGTCGCCGTTGGCCGCGGCGGCGCGCCCGTTCACCTTCGCCGTCTCAAAGCGGGCGTCGCAGTCGCGCCAGAGCAGCGCGCAGAGCTCGCGGTAGTCGAAGGTCGAGAAGGTCCAGGGCAGCTTGTAGCGGCGGCTGCCGTGGGGGGTGTGGATGAGCAGCGAGTCGAAGCGCTGGCGCTCGGCCCCGAGCAGGCCGGCCCTCTGCAGCCATCCGGTCGGGATGCCGCAGGCCGAGGTCTGTCGCTCGCCGATCTCGTAGCGATCGACGATCAGCACGTCGGCGCCGCTCCCGGCCAGCTCGCGGGCGACCGCCAGCCCGGCGAAGCTGGCGCCGCAGATCAGCACGTCGCAGGACCCCTCGAGGGGCGTGCGGTCCTCGCCTCGTGTGGTCGCCCTGGCCGGCACGACGCAGAGCCTATCCACTCTGCCATTATTCGCCGCTGTGTCCGTGACCGATACGACCTTGACCCCTGACGCTCCCGCTCCAACCGGCTCGCCGGTGGAGGGCTCGGGCGGGCTGCTGCTCGAAATCGACGGCAAGGTCGTTCCAAACTACGCGGCGACGATGGTCTCCTTCGACGAGGGCGATGTCGTCAAAGGCAGGGTAGTGCGGATCGACAAGGACGAGGTCCTGGTCGACATCGGCTACAAGTCGGAGGGGGTCATCCCCTCGACCGAGCTCTCGATCCGCAAGTCGGTCGATCCCGCCGACGAGGTCGAGCAGGGCGAGGAGATCGACGCCCTCGTCCTCACCAAGGAAGATTCCGAGGGTCAGCTGATCCTCTCCAAGAAGCGCGCCCGCTTTGAGAAGGCGTGGCGGCGCATCGAGGCCGCCGCCGAGTCCGGCGAACCGGTCGAAGGCAGCGTGATCGAGGTCGTCAAGGGCGGCCTGATCCTCGACCTCGGGGTGCGCGGCTTCCTGCCCGCCTCGCTGGTCGACATCCGCCGCGTCCACAACCTCGACGAGTTCCTCGGCCAGACGCTCGAGTGCAAAGTGATCGAGCTCAACCGCAGTCGCAACAACGTCGTGCTCTCGCGCCGCGCCGTGCTCGAGGAAGAGCGCAAGGAGGTTCGCGAGCAGATCCTCGACCGGCTCCAGCCGAGCCAGGTGGTCGAAGGCAAGATCTCCAACATCGTCGACTTCGGCGCCTTCGTCGACCTCGACGGGATCGACGGCCTGATCCACATCTCCGAGCTTTCCTGGAGCCATGTCAACCACCCCTCCGAGGTCGTCTCGATCGGCGACACGGTGCGGATCAAAGTACTCGACATCGACCGCGACCGCCAGCGCATCTCGCTCGGCCTCAAGCAGACCCAGGAGGACCCGTGGCAGCGGGTGATCAGCACCCACCGCTCCGGCGACGTGCTCGAGGGGACGGTGACCAAGGTCGTCGCCTTCGGCGCCTTCGTCGAGATCCTGCCCGGGGTCGAGGGCCTGGTCCACATCTCCGAGCTGGCCGACCACCACGTCGAGAACCCAAGCGAGGTGGTCGAGCCGAACTCGACACTGAACGTGAAGATTCTCGAGATCGACGAGGAGCGGCGCCGGCTCTCGCTCAGCATCAAGCGGGTCGAGGGCCAGAACATGCCGATGGGGGACCTCGGCGAGCAGCTGCAGGCGGCGGGGTCGCAGGAGGCCGAGGCCGCCGAGGAGGCCGCGCCCGCTGCCGAGGTCGAGGAGCCGGTAGCCGAGGCCCCGGCTGAGCAGCCTTCCGATGGGCCCGAGGAGGACGAGGAGCCCGCCGAGGCTCAGGAGGGGGAATCGGCGAGCGAGCGCCCGGATTCGCCCGACGACACCGACGAGGCCGCGGGCGACGGCGAGCAGGCGGGCGACTCCGCCCAGGACTGAGCGGCGGCTTTGGCCGGGCCGCTGACGATCGGGCTGACCGGCGGCATCGCGGCCGGCAAGTCCGCGGCACTGGCCGCCTTCGAGCGGCTCGGGGCGGCGACGATCTCCAGCGACGCGGTGGTCCACGAGCTGCTCGAGACCGAGCCGCTGCTGCCGCGCCTGATCGAGCGCTGGGGCGCCGAGGTCGCGCCGGGGGGGCGAGTCGACCGCGACCGGATCGGCTCGATCGTCTTCGCCGACGCCGCTGAGCTGAACTGGCTGGAGGGCCAGATCCACCCGCTGGTCGGCGAGCGGATCGGCGCCTGGCTCGAGTCGCTGTCGGCGGACACGGGCGTCGCCGTCGTCGAGGTCCCGCTGCTGTTCGAGACCGGCATGGACGGCGTCTTCGACACGACCGTCGCCGTGGTCACGTCCGATGCGATCCGGACCGAGCGCGCCCGGGCACGCGGCCACGCGCTGGTCGAGGAGCGCGAGGCGCGCCAGCTCGGCCAGGCGGAGAAGGCCTCGCGGGCGGCGCACGTCGTGCCGAACGACGGCAGCGTCGAGGAGCTCGAGCGCGAGTTGTCCGCCCTCGTCGAGAAGCTGAATGAATGAAGAAGGGGGCGCGACGAAGGCGACTGCTCGCCGGCGGGGCGGCGGTCGTGGCCGGGCTGGCCGCGGGCCTGGCGCTGGGCGTCTTCGGCAAGTTCGACGGTGTGATCCAGGAGCTGACGCTGCCGCTGCGCCACGAGGACATCATCCGTAGCCAGGCGCGCGAGAAGAACGTCGACGCCGCCCTGATCGCGGCCGTGATCTACGCCGAGTCGAAGTTCGTCGACCGCACCTCGAGCGCCGGGGCGCGGGGGCTGATGCAGATCACGCCGCAGGCGGCAAGCGACATCGAGCGGCACAGCGGCGCGACCAGCTTCGAGCTCGGCGATCTCGCCGACCCGGAAATCAACATCCGCTACGGCACCTTCCTATTGCGTGACCTGCTCGACCGCTACGACGGCGACCGCGTCGCCGCCCTCGCCGCCTACAACGCCGGGCCGACCAATGCCGAACGGTGGGGGGGCAGCGAGCTGACGATCGAGGGTATCCGCTTCCCGGAAACCCGCGCCTACGTCGAAGACGTGCTCGACAAGCAGGACGCCTACCGCGAGAAATACGCGAAGGAGCTGGGATATTGAGCCCGCCGCGCCCCCGCCTCCCGGCACTCGCGATCGCCGTCGGGCTCGTCCTCGCCGACTCCTCGATCGTCGTCCTGGCGCTGCCGGAGATCTACCGCGAGCTCGACACCAGCGTCGCCGGGGTCACCTGGGTCCTCGTCTCCTTCAACCTGGTGATGGCGCTGGCCGCGGTCCCGGCGGCCCATCTGGCGCGGCGCATCGGCCCCGGCCGGGCGGCGGCGATCGGGCTCGCGGTCTTCGCCGGCGCCGGGCTCGCCTGCGGCCTGGCGGCGGAGCTGAACACGCTGATCGCGGCCCGCTGCGTGCAGGCGTTGGGCGGCGCGATCGCCGTCACCGCGGTGCTGGAGCTGCTGCCCGCGACGGTCGGCTCCGAGCGCCGCGCCGTCGCCGTCTGGGCGGCCGCGGGCGCGACCGGCGCAGCCCTCGGGCCGGCTGTCGGCGGCATCCTCACCGAGCTCGTCTCCTGGCAGTCGATCTTCCTGATCCAGACGCCGATCGCGATCGCCGCGGGGGTGTCGGTCCTCGCCGTCGCCAGGCACGAGGCGGCAACCGGGATCATCTCCACCGAGCTGCGCCCCACCGGTCGGCCGCACCTGCTCGCCAACCTGGCCCTGGCGATGGTCTCGGCGGCGATCGCCGCGGCGCTCTTCCTGCTCGTGCTGTTGCTGATCGAGGGTTGGCGGCTGACCCCGATCGGCGCCGCGATCGTCGTCTCGGCGATGCCGCTCGCGGCTCTGCTCGGCGCCCGGCTCGGCCCGGGAGTCGGCAGCGAGCGCGCCCGCGCCGCGGCCGGGACGATCCTCGTCGCCGGCGGCCTCGGCGGCCTAGCCCTGCTGCCCAAGGCCGAGGTTGCGCTGACCGTGCCCCCACAACTGCTGATCGGCGTCGGCCTCGCCCTGGTCCTCTCGGCGCTGACCGAGACGGCGCTCGCCGGGCGGGCGCCGCAGGCGATCCACGGCGGCTGGACGATCGCCTCCCGCCACGCCGGGGTCGCCGTCGGCCTTATCGCGCTGACGCCGCTGTTCACCGCTGAGATCGCCGAGCAGCGCCGCGAGGCGATCGACGCCGGCACCGCGGTCGTGCTCGACTCGCGGGTGGAACCGCTGCTGAAGCTCGAGCTCTCGCAGCGGATCGAGCGGCAGCTCGAGGGCGAGCGCGGCAAAGTGCCGACGATCGGCCCGGCCTTCGAGCCGCTGCCCGAGGACCCCGACGATCGTGCCGACGTGCTCACCCTGCGCGGCGAACTCCAGGATCAGCTCGACCGCGGCGCCACCCACGCCTTCAGCCCCTCCTTCGGGCTCGGCGCCCTGCTCGGCCTGCTTGCCCTGATCCCGATCGGTTTGGCCCGAAGGGTGGATCTGTGAGCGCGCCGTCGCGCGGCGGCCTCCTGATCGGGGTCGCGATTGCCGTCTCGCTGGCGCTGGTCGGCGTCTACCTGGCGGCAGGCGGCTCCTCGTACACCCCGGCGCAGACCCAAAACCCCTGCGAGGACCGGCCTTGGCGCGATCCACAGGGCCTGCAGCAGATCGCCGAGCAGTTCTCGCTCTCGGCGCTCGACGGCGCCGCCTGCCAGCTCGGCGTCAGCCGCGAGGCGCTGGCCCGGGCGCTGGCCACGCCGGATTCGCGGGAGAGCTTCATGCAGCGCCGCGGAATCGACGATGCGGAACTGGTGCGGGCGATCCGCGCCGGCCTGCTGCGGGCGGTCGACGACGCCGAACGGGCCGGCGCGCTCAACCCGGTGCTGGCCGCCCCGCTGCGGTCGGCCCTGCGTCAGATCCCGCCCGAACAGGCGATCGAACTGATCCAGGACGCGCGCTCGCTGCTCGACAGCCTGCAGAGCTTCTTCGGCCCCGCCCAGGGCCTGCTCGAACAGCTCTTCCCCTGACGGCTCGCCCTACTTCTTGAACTTGAACTTCTGGGCCTTGACGCTCCAGGAGATCCCGCCGCACAGTTCCGCCGTGGTCACCTCGAGGGCGCCGGCGAGCTTGATGATCGTGCCCAGGCGGGGCTCGCGGCCGCCGCGCTCGAGCAGGGAGATCTCGGTGCGGTGCAGGTCGCAGCGAAAGCCGAGCTCCTCCTGGGAGATTTCGGCATTCAACCGCGCTTTGCGCAGGCTTACTGCGAATCGATCTCGTGGTTTCATCGGCAGGATTCTCTGTACTTGCTGACAGCAGTACTACAGACATACCGCTTCTTGACGGAACGCGCGCGTTTATCCTACGCGGGGGGTGCGCCCGGCCGCTCTATAAGCTCGCTGGGGTGCCCGAGTTCAAGCTCAACCCCGCCTACACGCCGACCGCCGACCAGCCAAAGGCGATCGCCGGGCTGGCCGAGGGGCTGGAGAAGGGCGAACGGTTCCAGACCCTGCTCGGCGCGACCGGCACCGGCAAGACCTTCACGATGGCGGCGACGATCGCCGCCGTGCAGCGGCCCAGCCTGGTCATCGCCCACAACAAGACGCTCGCCGCGCAGCTCTGCAACGAGTTCCGCGAGTTCTTCCCGGAGAACGTGGTCGAGTACTTCGTCTCCTACTACGACTACTACCAGCCGGAGGCCTACGTCCCGGCCCAGGACCTCTACATCGAGAAGGACTCCTCGATCAACGACGAGATCGACCGCCTGCGCCACGCCGCGACGGCGGCCCTCTTCGCCCGCCGCGACGTGATCATCGTCGCCTCGGTCTCCTGCATCTACGGGATCGGCTCGCCCCAGGTCTACAACGAGAAAATGCAGCTGTTCAAGGTCGGCGAGCGGGTCGACCGCGACGAGGTGCTGCGCAAGCTGGTCAAGATGCAGTACCAGCGCAACGACTCGGTGCTGGGCCGCGGCGCCTTCCGGGTGCGCGGCGAGGTGCTGGAGATCATGCCCTCCTACGCCGAGTCGGCCTACCGGATCTCGCTGTTCGGCGACGAGATCGAGGCGGTCCAGCACTTCGACCCGCTGACCGGCGAGATCCTCGACACGATCGACCACGTCTCGGTCTGGCCCGCGTCCCACTACGTGACCCGGGACGAGACGCTGGAGCGCGCCGTCGAGGAAATCCGCCACGAACTCAACTCGCGCACCGCCGAGCTCGAGGAGCAGGGCAAGCAGCTCGAGGCGCACCGTCTGCGGCAGCGGACCGCCTACGACATCGAGATGCTCAAGGAGCTCGGCTTCACCTCGGGGATCGAGAACTACTCGCGCATCCTCGACGGCCGCCCGGAGGGCAGCCCCCCGCACACCCTGATCGACTACTTCCCCGACGACTTCGTCGTCTTCGTCGACGAGTCCCACCAGACGATCCCGCAGATCGGCGGCATGTATGAGGGGGACCGCTCGCGCAAGCAGACGCTGATCGACTACGGCTTCCGGCTGCCCTCGGCGATCGACAACCGGCCGCTCAAGTTCGACGAGTTCCTCGAACGGGTCGACCGGCTGGTGATGCTCTCAGCGACGCCGGGCCCGTTCGAGCGGACCGAGTCGACCCGGATCGTCGAGCAGATCGTGCGCCCGACCGGGATCGTCGACCCGGCGATCGAGGTGCGTGAGACGCGCAACCAGATCGACGACCTGATGAACGAGATCAAAGCGCGCGCCGAGGCCGGCGACCGGGTGCTGGTCACGACGCTGACCAAGAAGATGGCCGAGGACCTGACCAACTACCTGCTCGAGTACGGGATCAAGGTCCGCTACCTGCACTCCGAGGTCGACACGCTGGAACGGATCCAGATCATCCGCGAGCTACGGCTCGGCGAGTACGACGTGCTGGTCGGCGTCAACCTGCTGCGCGAGGGGCTCGACCTGCCCGAGGTCTCGCTGGTGGCGATCCTCGACGCCGACAAGGAGGGCTTCCTGCGCGGCGAGACCAGCCTCGTGCAGACGATCGGCCGCGCCGCCCGCAACGTCAACGGCCGGGTGCTGATGTACGCGGACCGCGAGACCGACGCGATGCGCGCCGCGATGAGCGAGACCGAGCGCCGCCGCGCGATCCAGCTCGCGTACAACAAGGAGCACGGGATCACCCCGGAGACGGTCCGCAAGGGGATCTCCGAGATGGCCGAGTTCCTGGCGATGGAGGACCGGGCGCCGAAACGCCGCCGCCGCAAGCCCGGCGGCGAGTTCGTCGACGCGGCCGAGCTCGAGCGCACGATCGTCACGCTCGAGGAGGAGATGCTCGCCGCCGCCGACGACCTCCGCTTCGAGGAGGCCGGCCGCATCCGCGACGAGCTCAAGGAGCTACGCCGCGACCTAGACGGAATGACCGCCGGCGCCTGAGCGGCGCCCTGGCCGGCGCATATCGGCGTCCTCCCTCGGTCATGTGCGGAGCACACTCCCTCGGTCGTCCTTGATCTGCTTGGCCAGGCCACCGCTCAGTCGGCCGGCAGGGTGCCGCTCAGTCCAGCAGCTTCGCCGCCTTGGCGCTGTCGGCGTGGAACTCGCCGCGCACGAGCTTGCCGTCGCCGTTGTACTTCATGACGTGCGCGAAGGGCGACTCGAAACTGCCGTTGTCGTTGCCGGCGCGCTGGGTGCCGCAGACGACGACGGTGTCGCCGCCGTCGATGAACTCGCTCGGCTCGACGCTGAACGAGGACCAGTAGTTGGGGATCTGGGCGAAGTTGGCCATGATCGCGTCGCGCCCCCGGGTCTCGCCGCCGAGCGGCAACTCGTCGGACGTGTACCAGACGGCGTCCTCAGCGAAGTCGTCGCTGAGCGCCTCGAGGTCGCCCCGGCCAAAGGCTTCGTACGCGGATCGGGCGGTGTCGACGTTTGACATATCTCCTCCTTGGTTGAAGTCCCCGCCCAAGGAGACCGTACGCCGATCGAGTCGTTCTCGCAAGAGCCGGCTCCGACAGGAGGCAGCCGCCGCGGGGGCGAATATGGGTGGATGAGCGCTCCGCCCCCACGCAAGCCCCGCCCGCCGCTGCCCGCGGGGCCGTTCCTGGTGGTCGGCCTGGCCCGTTCGGGGCAGGCGGTCGCGCGGTTGCTGGCCGGGCGGGGCGAGATCGTCTGCGGGGTCGATCGCGGCCATCCTGACGGGGCGGCAGGGCTGGCGGGGGACGGCGTCGAAGTTGTCCTGGATACGGATGGACTTGCTCAGCTCGACGCCACGCGGACCGTCGTCAAGAGCCCGGGCGTGCCCCGGGAGGCGCCGGTGATCGAGGCCGCGCTGGCGCGTGGGCTCGACGTCGTCGGTGAGTTGGAGCTGGCCTGGCGGGCGATCCCCAACCGCACCCTCGCGGTGACCGGCACCAACGGCAAGACGACCACGGTCGAGCTGCTCGGCCACATCTACCGCACGGCCGGCGAGCCGGTCGCCGTGGCGGGCAACGTCGGCACGCCGCTCTCCGCGCTCGCCGGCACGGTCGACCCCGCCGCGACGGTCGTCTGCGAGGCCTCCAGCTTCCAGCTCGAGGACAGCGCGAGCTTTGCCCCGGAGTGCGCCGTCTTCCTCAACCTCGCCCCCGACCACCTCGACCGCCACGCCGACCTCGAGTCCTACCTGGAGGCGAAGCTGCGCATCTTCGCCAACCAGGGCAACGACGACGTCGCCGTCTACAACGCCGATGACCCGGCCCTGGCCGGCGCCGACCTCGGCGGCTGCGCCCGCCGGGTCGCCTTCTGCCACGGCGCCGGCCCGGACTGCGAGGTGGCGCTGGCCGGGGGGACGATCTTCCACGACGGCGAGCCGCTGATCGCGACCGCCGAGCTCGGCCTGTTCGGCGAGCACAACGTCGCCAACGCGATGGCGGCTGCGGCCGCGGCGCTCGCGATGGGTCTCGACCGCGACGCCGTGCGTGAGGGCCTGCGCGGCTTCGCCGGCGTCCCGCACCGGCTCGAGCCGGTGGCTGAGGTCGGCGGCGTGCGCTTCGTCAACGACTCCAAGGCGACCAACGTCGCCTCGGCGCTGGTCGGCATCGCCGCCTTCGAGGGCGGCGTCCACGCGATCCTCGGCGGCAGCGAGAAGGGCGAGCCGTTCGCGCCGCTGGCCGGGCCGCTGGCCGAGCGCTGCGCCGCCTGCTACCTGATCGGCGCCGCCGCCGACCGGCTCGCCGCCGAGCTCGCGCCGGTCATCGCCGCCGGGGTCGAGCTGCACCGCTGCGCCGACCTCGAGGATGCGGCGCGGCGCGCGGCGGCCGCGGCCCGCCCCGGCGAGGTCGTCCTGCTCTCGCCCGCCTGCGCCAGCTTCGACTCCTTCGAGAACTTCGAACGGCGCGGCGAGCGCTTCCGCGAGATCGTCGGAGAGCTGGCGTGAGCTCGCGGGCGCTCTCCCTGCCCTGGTCGGGATCGAGGGGAAAGAAGGGCAAGGCGAAGGCGCGGCGGGCCGCGAGCCTGCCCGCCGAGTACAACCTGCTGCTGACCGCGACCCTCTGCCTGCTCGCCTTCGGCGCGGTGATGGTCTTCTCGGCCAGCTCGACGACGCGGGTGCTGAGCGACGGCGGCCTCTCCGACAGCGCCTTCTACCTGAAGCGGACGCTGCTCTTCGGCGCCGTCGGCCTGCTGCTGATGCACCTGGTCGCGCGCAACGGCCTGCAGGCGATCCGACGCCTGACGCCGGCGATCCTCGGCGTCTCGCTCTTCCTGCTGCTGGTCGTCCTCTTCGCCGGCACGACCGTCAACGGCTCCAGCCGCTGGCTCGGCTCCGGCTTCCTGCAGTTCCAGCCCTCCGAGATCGCCAAGGTCGCGCTGATCCTCTACGCCGCCGACCTGCTCGCGCGCAAACCGAAACGGGTGCGCTCGCTCGAGGGGCTGACGCCCTTCCTGCTGGTCGTCGCCGTGGCCTCGCTGCTGATCGTCGCCGAGCCCGACCTGGGCACCACGATGGTCATCGCCCTGGCCGTCGCCGCGACCCTGGTCGCCGCCGGCGCGCGGCTGCGCGACCTCGCCCTGATCGGGGCCGTGCTCGCCGGGTTCGCCCTCTTGATGACGGTGATCGAGCCCTACCGGATGGCGCGCCTGACCGGCTTCCTCAACCCCGGGGCCGATGCCACCGGGGCCGGCTTCCAGGCGGCGCAGGCGAAGATCGCGTTCGGCTCGGGCGGCCTCTTCGGGGTCGGGATCGGCAACGGCGTGCAGAAGGCCTTCTACCTGCCCGAGGCGCACACCGACATGATCTCGGCCGTGATCGGCGAGGAGCTCGGCCTGGTCGGGATCCTCGGCGTCGTCGGCCTCTTCGCGCTGTTCGGCTACGCCGGCCTGCAGATCGCCAAGAAAGCGAAGGACAACTACGGCAAGCTGCTGGTCGCCGGGCTGACCGCGCTCGTCCTCGTCCAGGCGACGATCAACCTCTTCGCGGTGATGGGCCTGGCGCCGCTGACCGGCGTGCCGCTGCCCTTCGTCTCCTACGGCAACAGCAGCCTGATGGCGACGCTGTTCGCGGTGGGCCTGATCCTCAACGTCGCCCGCGGGGGGACCGCCCGCGCTGGCAAACTGCGCGTCGTCGACGGCGGGCGCAAGCCCGCACGAGGAAGGAGCCGATCGAGCGGTGCCAGGAGTCGCAAGAGTGGTGGTGGCAGCCGGGGGCACGGCGGGTCACGTGGTGCCCGCCATGGCGGTCGCCGACGAGCTTCGCGCTAGCGGCGCCGAGGTCTCCTTCCTCGGCACGCGCGAGCGGATCGAGGCCGACCTGGTTCCCGCCGCCGGCTACGAGATCGACTTCCTCAGGGTGCGCGGGATCGACCGCGGCAGCCACCTGCGCGCCGGTCTGGCGGCGGTCGAGGCGCTCGCCGCGGCGGCCACCGCGGCGCGGCTGCTGCGCCGCCGCCGACCCGACGTCGTGATGGGCGGCGGTGGCTTCGTCGCCGGGCCGGCCGGGCTGGCCGCCGCGCTCGGCCGCATCCCGCTCGTCCTCACCGAGGCCGACAGCCACCTCGGCCTCGCCAACCGCCTGCTCGCCGGCCGGGCGCGGCGGGTCTGCCTCGCCTTCCCGATCGCGGGGAGAGAGGGAGAGCGCTATCCGCTCACCGGGCGGCCGGTGCCGGCCGCGGTGCTCGGCGCCGATCGCGGCGCCGCTCGCGAGCGCTTCGGAATCGGCGCCGCGGAGCGCTGCCTGCTGGTGATCGGCGGCAGCCAGGGGGCGCGCTCGATCAACGAGTGCGCGGTCGCCGCCCTGGCCGAGCGCGCCGGGCGCGGGTTCGCCGTCGTCCACGTCGCCGGCCGGCGCGACTTCGGGGCGATCGCGGAGCGCCTTGCCGCCGCCCCGCACAACGACCGCTACACGCTGCTCGCCTACGAGCCCGACCTGGGCGACTGCCTGGCCGCCTGCGACCTGGTGTTGGGACGCTCGGGCGGGTCGATCTTCGAGTTGACGGCGACCGGCCGGCCGGCGGTCCTCGTTCCCTTTCCGCACGCCGCCGCCGGCCACCAGGAGAGCAACGCCGCCTGGATGGCCGCGGCCGGCGCGGCGCGGGTCATCCGCGACGAAAAGCTCGAGCCCGGCCGCCTCGCCGCCGAGCTCGCCGGGCTGATCGGCGACGACGCGCGGCTCGCCGCGATGGCCGCGGCCTCGGCGGCGCTGGCGATGCCCGACGCGGCGCGGCGGATCGCCGACCAGGTTCTCGCCGCGGCGAGCGCGGCGCGGGGAGTCGCGGGATGAACCTCTCGCCCGGCGAGCAAAAATGGGCAGGGCGGCAACTGCACTTCATCGGCATCGGCGGGGCCGGGATGAGCGGCCTGGCCCTGGCCTGTCACGACCTCGGCGTGATCGTGTCCGGCAGCGACCGCGCCGAATCCTCGTATATCGAGCGCCTGCGCGAATTCGAGATCTTCCCGGCGATCGGCCATGACGGCGCCAACCTGCCCGCCGACTTCGAGGTCGTCGTCTCGACCGCGATCGACGAGGACAACCCGGAGTTGGCGCTGGCGCGCGAGCGCGGCCTGCCGATCCACCGGCGGGGCGAGCTGCTGGCCGAGCTCTGCGCGGAGAAGCGCCTTATCGCGGTGGCCGGCACGCACGGCAAGACGACGACGACGGCGATGCTCGCCTGGGCGTTGCGCTGGCTCGGCGCCGATCCGGCCTTCTTCGTCGGCGGCGAGGTGCCGGGCCTCGGCCTGGGGGGAATCACCGCCAACGCCGGCTGGGGGATGGGGGAGTGGGTCGTCGCCGAGGCCGACGAGAGCGACGCCAGCTTCCTCGAGTTGAAGCCGGAGATAGCCGTCGTGACCAACATCGAGATGGACCACCACTCGCGCTGGGGCTCGATCGGCGAGCTGCGTGAGGCATTCGACCGCTTCGCTGCGGGGGCTCGGCTCACCGAGTTCGACTTCGACTCGCCGGGCCCGGCCGAGCTCGAGCTGGCGGTTCCGGGGGCGCACAACGTGCTCAATGCCCGCGCCGCGCTGGCCGCCGCCGAGCTGGCCGGGTTCGACCTCGGTGATGTCGCGGATGCGCTCGGCGGTTTCCCCGGCGTCCACCGCCGGCTCGAGTTCAAGGGCGAGCGCGACGGCGCCGCCATATACGACGACTACGCCCACCACCCGACCGAGGTGCGGGCGGCGCTGGAGGCATTGCGCGGCCTCGGTCCGGCGCGGCTGATCGCGGTCTTCCAGCCGCACCTCTACTCGCGTACCAAGGCCTTCGCCGCGCAGTTCGGCGCGGCGCTGGCGCTGGCCGACGAAGCGGTCGTGCTCGACGTCTACCCGGCGCGCGAGCAGCCGGTCGGCGAGCTGGCCGGCGTCAGCGGCCTCGACGTGGCCCGCGCCGCGGCGGACCGGATGGGCGGCAGGCGGGTCCTCTGGGCGCCGACTCTGGCAGCGACGGAGGCGGCCGTCGCGGCGCGGCTCGGCCCGGGAGCGGTGCTGGTCACGCTCGGCGCCGGCGATGTCTTCAAGGTCGGCGAGGCGCTGCTCCAGAATGGGGCGGGACGATGATCGCCCTGCCCGGAGGCATCAAGCGAGACTTCGCGCTCGCGCGGTTGACGACGATCCGCTGCGGAGGAAGCGCGGACTGGTTTGCGCGCCCCGACGACGAGCGACGGCTGAGAGAGTTGCTCGTCTGGGCGGCCGCTGAGGGCATTCCGGTTGGCGTGATCGGCTCAGGCTCGAACCTGCTCGTCGCCGATGAGGGCTTTCGTGGCCTCGCGCTGAAGCTCGACGGTGCGCTGGCGTCGGTTGCGCAGCAGGGCGAGCTGCTGTTCTGCGGCGGCGGCGCCCGGCTTCCCTCGGCTGCGACCAAGGCCGCCGGCTGGGGCCTCTCCGGTCTCGAGTTCGGAGTCAACATTCCCGGCACGGTCGGCGGTGCGGTGAAGATGAACGCCAACGCGTACGGGGGGGAGCTCGCCCGGGTGCTGGAGTGGGTCGACGTCGTCACGCCGGCCGGCAGCAATCGCCGCACCGCGGAGCAGCTCGACTTCGCCTACCGCAGCTCCAACCTCGGGCGACACGAGGTGGTCGCCCGCATCTCATTCCGGCTCGCACGCGCAGAGCCAGAGGAGATCAAGGCGACGATGGCGGCGATGCGCAAAAGCCGCCACGAAGCACAGCCCTCGGGGATCAAGACCTTCGGCTCGACCTTCAAGAACCCCGCGGACGAGCGCGCCGAGGGGCGTACCGCCGGGCAGCTTCTCGAGGCGGCCGGGTGTCGCGGCCTGCGCGTCGGCGGCGCCCGCTTCGCCGCCAAGCACGCCAACTTCGTCGAGAACATGGGGGAAGCGACGACCGCCGACGTGCTCGAGCTGATCGCGAGCGGACGGCGGCGCGTGCACGAGCGCTTCGGTGTGGTGCTGGAGGCGGAGGTGCAGACGCTCGGCGAGGTGCGCTGGCCGGAGAGCTGGCAGCTGTGAGGCGCCGGCTGTCGATCCTCGCCCTGGTCCTCGTCGCGGCGGCCGCCGCCTACTGGCTGTTGATCCGCGACACGACGGTCGACGGCGAGGTGCGGACGCCGCCGGCGACGGCGACGATCGGCACGGGCGCCGATGCGATCGCGGTCGGTCCGGACGGGCGGATCATCGCCTGGCTGCCGCTCCCCGAGGAGCTGCAGCTGCCCAGCCTGCCGCTCTCCTCGCCGCCGCCGAGCGGGCGGCTGGCGGGGCCGGCGCTGCAGCAGGCGAGGGTGCTCGGCGCCGCCCCGGCGACCCTGCGTCCATATATAGAGAGCAGCTATTACGGTGAAAGCGGCGTCGACGTCAACCTGCGATCGGGGATCGAACTGCGCTTCGGCGACGCCTCCCAGGTCGCCGCCAAGTGGAAGGCGGCCGTCGCGGTGCTGGCGGACCCATCGATCACGGCGCTCGATTATGTGAACCTGCACGCCCCGCGCCGTCCCGGGATCTATGGCTCTGGGCATACGCTTCCGCCCATCGAATGAACCCTCAACCGTAGGGTGAGACTAGGCCAAGCCTCAAGTAAGCATTGAGGGATACTGCTTGCAGGATGTCTCCCGAGCGTTTGACAGGACCCCGAAAATGCCCTACGTTGAGCGCAATTTCCGCGGTTCAGGAGTAGGCTTGAACCCTTAAGCCTCACTGAAGCGTCGGACGGAATTAAAGGCTCAACTCAAACGCCAGCCCCCTCGTGGGCGGCGAGCTGGAGAAATCGGGAGATGGAATCCACTTACCTGGCCGTAATCAAGGTCGTCGGCGCCGGCGGCGGAGGAACCAATGCCGTCAGCCGCATGGTCGACGCCGGAATTCGCGGCGTCGAGTTCGTCGCGGTCAACACCGACGCGCAGGCGCTGCAGGCGTGTGACGCCGACATCAAGCTCTCGATCGGCCAGGAGCTGACCCGTGGGCTCGGCGCCGGCGGCAACCCCGAGGTCGGGGCGGGCGCGGCGGCGGAGAGCCGCGACGAGATCAAGGAGGCGCTGAAGGGCGCCGACATGGTCTTCGTCACCGCGGGCGAGGGCGGCGGCACCGGCACCGGCTCGGCGCCGGTCATCGCCGAGATCGCCAAGGAAGAGATCGGCGCGCTGACCGTCGGCGCGGTGACCAAGCCCTTCGAGTTCGAGGGCAAGCGACGGATGCAGCAGGCGCTCGAGGGGATCGAGAAGCTGCGCAACAACGTCGACACCCTGATCATCGTTCCCAACGAGAAACTGCTGCAGGCGGTCGAGCGGCGCACCTCTGTGCTCGAGGCCTTCCGCCAGGCCGACGACATCCTGCGCCAGGGCGTGCAGGGCATCACCGACCTGATCACGATCCCCGGCCTGATCAACCTCGACTTCGCCGACGTGCGCACGATCATGCGCGACGCCGGCTCGGCGCTGATGGGCGTCGGCGCCGCCTCCGGCGAGTCGCGCGCCGTCGACGCGGCCAAGGCCGCGGTCACCTCGCCGCTGATCGAGGAGTCGATCAAGGGCGCGACCGGGATGCTGCTCAACATCACCGGCCCCGAGGACCTCGGCCTGTTCGAGGTCAATGAGGCGGCGCAGCTGGTCCAGGCCGAAGCCGACGACAACGCCAACATCATCTTCGGCTCGGTCGTCGACCAGTCGATGAACGACGAGGTCCGGGTCACCGTGATCGCCACCGGGTTCGAGGGCTTCGAGCTGTTGGCTCGCTCGCCGCAGCGGGTCCGGCGTCGCTACGAGAGCCGTCCGCGGATCTCTGCTGAGGACACCGACATTCGCAAACTGCGGGTCAGTGACGACGACATCGACGTGCCGGGATTCCTCAAGGAATGAGGGCGGGGAGGGTCAGGTGCCCCTCCCCCAGAGGCCGTCGCGCAGCTGAGTCGTGTGTGGAGGTGCGGGATGTGGTTACTGCAGCCTCCGGGGGAGGGGCACCTGACCCTCCTCTGCGTCGCTTAATAGCCTGCGCCCCGTGACCGACGTGGCGACGAGAAGGACCCCGCTTTACGAGCAGCATGTTGAGCTGGGGGCGAAGCTTGTGGACTTCGCGGGGTGGGAGATGCCTGTGCTGTATGAGGGGGTGCGGGAGGAGCATGTGGCGGTGCGTACGCATGCCGGGGTCTTTGATGTCTCGCACATGGGCGAGGTGGAGGTGGAGGGGCCCGGGGCGCTGGCCTTCCTGCAGCGGGTCCTCTCCAACGACGTCGGCGCGATCGCCCTGGGTGGCGCCCAGTACTCCTGCCTCTGCGACGAGGGCGGCGGCGTCCTCGACGACCTCTTCGCCTACCGGCTTGGCGGCGACCGCTACCTGATCGTCACCAACTGCGCCAACCACGTGGCCGACCTCGCCTGGCTGGGGCGCTGGAGCCGCGGCTTCGACGTCAGCGTCCGCGACGTCGCCGACCGCTACGCGATGCTGGCGGTGCAGGGCCCGCACGCCCGCTCGATCGTCGCCGCGGCGCTCGGGGTCGAGCCGCCGCCGCGGATGCGGGTCGCGAGCGCGCGGGTCGGCGGCCGCCCGGCGCTCGTCTGCGGCACCGGCTACACCGGCGAGGACGGGGTCGAGCTGCTGATCGACCCGGCGGTCGCGGCGGCGATCTGGGCCGAGCTGCTCGACGCCGGCGTCGTCCCCTGCGGGCTCGGCGCCCGCGACACGCTGCGGCTCGAGGCCTGCTTCCACCTGCACGGCAACGACCTCAGCCCCGAGCGCAACCCGATCGAGGCCGGCCTCGCCTGGTGCTGCAAGGAGGAGACTGGCTTCGTCGGCGCCGACGCGGTGGCGCGGGCGCGGGAGGGGGGCACGGCCGAGAAGCTGGCGCCGTTCAAGATCGAGGGTGCCGGCATTCCCCGCCAGGGCAACCCGGTCCTCGCCGGCGGCGAGCCGGCCGGTGTGGTCAGCAGCGGCAGCTTCTCTCCCTCGCTGGAGATCGGCATCGGCATGGCCTACCTGCGCAGCGACCTCGCCGAGCCGGGCCGCGGGGTCGAGATCGACGTGCGCGGCAAGCATCGCTCAGCGCGTATAGCTTCCAAGCCGCTGTACGCGAGCCCCGCCTCCCGGAAGGAGAAGTGACCTTGTCCGAAGCGAACTACCCCGACGACCTGCTCTACCACGACCAGCACGACTGGGCCCGCCTGGAGGGCGACGAGCACGCCGTCTTCGGGATCACCTGGTACGCCCAGGACAGCCTCGGCGAGGTCGTCTTCTACGACCCGCCGGAGCCGGGGGGCACGATCCACAAAGACGCCAGCTACGCCGAGGTCGAGTCGGTCAAGGCGGTCTCCGACGTGATCGCGCCGCTCTCCGGTGAGATCGTCGAGGTCAACGAGGCGCTGGCCGACGCGCCGGAGCAGGTCAACGAGGACCCCTACGGCGAGGGCTGGCTGGTCAAGGTGAAGCTGACCGCGCCGGCGGAGGCCGAGGCGCTGCTTGGTGCGGCGGAATACCGCAAGCTGGTCGAGAACGGCTGAGGCGTTCGCGCCCCCCGCTTCCGTAGCCTTGACGACGTGAGCCGCTACACCTCCGCAACGCCCGCCGACCGGGCCGAGATGCTGGCCGCGATCGGGGTCGGCTCGACCGACGACCTCTTCGATCAGATCCCCGAGCCGCTGCGCCTCGGCCGGCCGCTCGCCCTGCCGGCGGGGATCAGCGAGGCCGAGGTCTACGAGCGGCTGGCCGAGCTCGCCGCGCGCAACGCCGACGCCGACGCCCAGGTCTGCTTCCTCGGCGCCGGCATGTACGACCACTACGTGCCGGCGATCGTCGACGCGATCACCCAGCGCAGCGAGTTCCTCACCCCCTACACGCCGTACCAGCCGGAGATCTCGCAGGGCGGGCTACAGGCGATGTTTGAGTTCCAGACGGCGATCTCGGAGCTGACCGCGCTGCCGGTCTCCAACGCCGGCCTCTACGAGGGGCCGTCATCGGTCGCCTCCGCCGCCTACCTGGCGCTCGGCGCGGGCAAGGGCCGGCGCCGCTTCGTCGTCTCGCGCGGCCTCCACCCGCACAGTCGCGAGACGCTCGCCACCTACTGCGAGGGCTACGACGCCGCGATCGCCGAGGTCGGGCTCGAGGACGGCGTCACCGACGCCGCCGCACTCGCCGCGGCGGTCGATGGCGAGACCGCCGCGGTCTTCCTGCAGAGCCCCAACTTCCTCGGCGCGATCGAGGACGTCGAGGCGCTCGGCGCCGCCGCCAAGCAGCACGGCGCGCTGCTCGTCGTCGCGGTCGACCCGATGACGCTCGGCGTGCTGCGGCCGCCCGGCGAGTGCGGCGCCGACATCGCCCTCGGCGAGGGCCAGCCGCTCGGCAACCGGCTCGACTTCGGCGGGCCCTCCTTCGGCTTCTTCGCCGGCAGCGAGGAGTTGCTGCGCAAGATGCCGGGACGGATCGCCGGCGAAACCGATGACGTCGACGGGCGCCGCGGCTTCGTCCTCGCCCTGCAGACGCGCGAGCAGCACATCCGCCGCGAGAAGGCGACCCACAACATCTGCACCGCGCAGGCGCTCAACGCGCTGGCGGCGACGATCCACCTCGCCTGGCTCGGCCGCGAGGGCTTCCGCGAGCTCGGCGAGCTGCTGGTCCGCCGCACCGCCTACGCCCGCGAGCGGCTCGCCGCGACGCCGGGGGTCGAGCTGCTCCACGAGGCGCCGGTCGCGCGCGAGTTCGCCCTGCGCCTTGCGGCGCCGGTGGACCAGGTGCTGGAGCGCTGCGCCGAGCGCGGCATCGCCGCCGGCTACCCGCTCGGCCGCGAGTACTCCGAGTACGAGGACGGGCTGCTCGTCGCGATAACCGAGCGGCGCAGCCGTCAGCAGATCGACGACCTCGCCGAGGCGCTCGGCGCCGCGATCGAGGCCGAGTCTGGCGAGTTAGTCGCAAATAGTGCGACCAAGTCGCCAGGGGGGCCGTGATGCCGGTCGACGAAATCCCGATGCAGCGCGAACGCGCGCAGACGATCTTCGAGAAGTCGAAGATCGGTCGCCGCGCGGGCATCCTGCCCGCGGCCGAAGTGCCCGAGCCGCCGCTGGAGGAGCTGATCCCGGCGCGGCTGTTGCGCGCCGAGCCGCCGCGCCTGCCCGAGGTCGCCGAGCCGGAGATCGTCCGCCACTACAACCGCCTCTCGCGCCGCAACTTCGACCTCGACAGCGGCTTCTACCCGCTCGGCTCCTGCACGATGAAGCACAACCCGCGCCTCAACGAGCGGGTGGCGGCGCTGCCGGGCCACGCCCGCCTGCACCCGGCGCAGGACCCGAGGCGCGCCCAGGGGGCGCTGGAGCTGATCTGGCTGCTGCAGGAGTCGCTGGCGGAGATCTGCGGCCTGCCGCACGTCAGCCTGCAGCCCTCGGCCGGCTCGCACGGCGAGCTCGCCGGCCTGCTGCTCACCCGCGCCTTCCACGCCGACCGCGGCGAAGCGCGGACCAAGGTGCTGGCCCCCGACACCTCGCACGGCACCAACCCGGCTTCGGTGACGATGGCCGGCTACGAGATCGTCAAGGTCGCCACCGACGAGCGCGGCGGGGTCGAGATGGACGACCTGCGGGCCAAGGTCGACGACGAGGTCGCCTGCCTGATGCTGACCAACCCCAACACGCTCGGCCTCTTCGACGAGAACATCGCCGAGATCGCGTCGCTGATCCACGCGGTGGGGGGGACCCTCTACTACGACGGCGCCAACCTCAACGCGGTGATGGGCCAGTCGCGCCCCGGCGACATGGGCTTCGACATCGTCCACGTCAACCTGCACAAGTCGTTCAGCCAGCCGCACGGCGGCGGCGGGCCCGGCGCCGGGCCGATCGCCGTCTCGGAGCGGATCGAGCCCTTCCTGCCGCGGCCCCAGGTGGTCCGCCGCGAGGGCGGCAACGGCAGCGGCCCGTACTTCGACCTCGACCACGAGCGGCCCAGGTCGATCGGCCGCCTGCGCGGCTTCCAGGGCAACTTCGGCGTCTTCGTGCGCTCCTACGCGTACATCCTCAGCCTCGGCGCCGACGGCCTCGCCGAGGCCTCGGAGACCGCCGTGCTGAACGCCAACTACCTGAAGGCGCGGCTCGCCGAGGGCCGGGCCGGGAAGTACCTGCCGGTCGCCTTCGAGCGCCACTGCATGCACGAGTTCGTCCTCTCCGGCAAGCCGATGAAGCGGCAGCTCGGGATCGCCACGCTCGACCTCGCCAAGCGCCTGCTCGACTTCGGCTTCCACCCGCCGACCGTCTACTTCCCGCTGCTGGTCGAGGAGGCGCTGATGATCGAGCCGACCGAGACCGAGACGAAGGAGTCGCTCGACGCCTTCGCCGACGCGGTCGAGCAGATCCTCGCCGAGGCCGAGGCGGGCCCGGAGAAGGCCAAGGAGGCTCCCTACACCACCCCGGTGCGCCGCCTCGACGAGGTCAAGGCAACCCGCAGGCCGGTCGTCCGCCAGCCGCTCTGACAAGCCTGCGCTGTTCCTTTCCCCTGTTATATGGGGCAAAGGAACAGCGGAGGGGGTGTTTTAGAGGTCGGGGAGGGACTGTTTCAGGCCCAGGACCGGGGCGAAGAGGTCGCCTTGCGTCTCAATCCGCTCCAGGACTTCGCCGGCCTCGAAGACCAGGGCGCCGGCGTCGTCGTCCTCGATCGCACTTTCGACCTCCTCCCAGCTGAGCGGGGTCGAGGCGGTCGGCCGTTCGCGGGCGCGCAGCGAGTAGACGGCGATCGTCGTTTTGCGTTCGTTGTTCTGGTACCAGTCGATGAAGACCTTGCCCTCGCGCAGCGTCTTCTTGCCCATCTTCGCGATCACCTCGTCCGGCGACTGCTTGGCCAGCAGCTGGGCGAGCGCCTGGGCGAAGGGGCGCGTCTGCTCGTAGGTGACCTTCGTGTTGAGCGGGACGTAGAGCTGCATCCCCTTCGAGCCCGAGGTCTTGACGAAGCTCTCCAGGCCGACCTGGCCGAGTAGCTCGCGCAGGCGCAGGGCGACGCGGCCGCAGGCGAGCACTTCGGCGGGCGGGCCGGGGTCGAGGTCGAAGGCGAGCACGGTCGGCCGCTCGTGCCTGCTGCCCAGCGAGAGCGAGGGGTGCAGCTCGATCGCCGCCAGCTGCGCCATCCAGACCAGGGTCGGGCGGCCGTCGCAGACGCAGAAGTCGATGTTGCCGGCGTTGGGGCCGGCGCGGACGTTGGTGGTTTTGACCCACTGCGGGCGGTGCTTGGGGCAGCGCTTCTCGAAGAAGGCCGAGTCGAGGTCCTCGACGCCTTCGGGGAAGCGGCGCAGCGTCACCGCGCGCCCCTTCAAGTGCGGCACCATCGCGGCGGCGACCTTGGCGTAGTAGTCGACCATCTCGCCCTTGCTGAAGCCCGTCTGCGGGTACAGCACCTTGTCGAGGTTGGTGAGTTTCAGCTCACGCCCGTCGACCTCGACAAGCTGGGTCTTGGGCACGACCTATTTCGAGGCTTTGGCTTTTTTCGACTTCGTTTTCTTGGCTTTGGCTTTTGGCTTCGCCTTGGCCTTCGAAGTCGATCTCGAAGTCGTTTTGGATTTGGCCGGAGCCCCCTTCGCGGCGCCCTTCTTGTCCTTGACCGCGGCGATGCTCTCCTCCAGGGCGGCCATCAGGTCCGGCGCCTTGGTCGCCTTCGCCGGCTCGGCATCGGAAGCGACGACCTCCTTGCCTTCCGCCTTGCGTTCGATCAGCGCCAGCAGCTCCTCGCGGTGCTCGTCGCGGTAGCTGCCGGGGTCGAACTCCGTGCTGAGCGACTCGATCAGCGTTTCGGCCATCTGCTGCTCCTTCTTCGCCACCTTCTGGGCGCCCTCGGGAAAGACGTCCTCGAGCTCGTCGGCGGGCACGACCTCGTCGGCGAAGCGCATCGTGGTCAGCGTCAGCATCCCCTCGGAAGCGCGGATCGCCGCCAGGTGCTCCTTGTTGCGGAAGACGAAGCGGGAGATCGCCGCCTTGCCCGAGGACTCCATCGCGCCGGCCAGCAGCGAGTAGGCCTTCTCGGCGCCGTCGGCGGGGCCGAGGTAGTAGGGGCTGTCGAAGTACATCGGGTCGATTTCCTCGATGTCGACGAAGTCCTGGACGTCGATCGCGCGCGATTTGTCCGGGCGCAGCGCCTCCATCTCGTCCTTGCCGATCGGCACGTACTGGCCGGGGGTGATCTCGTAGGCCTTGATGATCTCGTCGTAGGGAACCTCGTCGTCGGTCCCCTCGGCGACCCGCCGGTGTTTGATCCGGGAGCTGTCGGACGCGCGGATCTCGCGCAGGGCGATGTTGCGCCGCGCGACCGCGCTGTAGAGCTTGACGGGCACGTTGAGGAGCCCGAAGCTGATCGTCCCGCTCCAAATCGCTCTCGCCATCAGCAGATCACCTACCCGGATTCTGCCAGGGGCGCACCGGATCGCCAAGGGGGCTCAGCGCGGCGGGAGGGTTCTTGCGAGCGCCTACACTGAGCCGGTGTCCCGGCAGCAGCGCCTGACGCTGATCGTGGCGATCCTCGGCTCGACCGTCGTCTTTCTCGACGGAACCGTTGTCAACGTGGCGCTGCCGGCGATCGCCGACAAGCTCGACGCCGGCCTGGCCGGCCAGCAATGGGTGGTCGAGGCCTACATGCTGACCCTGGTCGCGCTGCTGCTGGTCGGCGGCTCGCTCGGCGACCAGTTCGGGCGGCGGCGGATCTTCGTCATCGGCCTGATCGGCTTCGCGGTGACCTCGGTGCTCTGCGCGATCGCGCCCTCGGTCGAGGTGCTGATCGCCGGCCGCGCCCTGCAGGGGGTGGCCGGGGCGCTGCTCGTGCCGGGCTCGCTGGCCCTCGTCGCTGCCAGCTTCGAGGGGGCGGCGCGGGGCAGGGCGGTCGGCACCTGGACCGCCTGGACCGGGATCGCCGTGGTGGTCGGCCCGGCCGGCGGCGGGGCGCTCGTCGAGGCGCTCTCCTGGCGGGCGATCTTCTGGATCAACATCCCGTTGATCGCCTTCACCGTCGCGCTGACGCTGCGCTCGGTGCGCGAGAGCAGCGACCCCGACGCCTTCCGCGGGCTCGACTGGCCGGGCATCCTGCTCTCCGCCGCGGGCCTGGGCGCGCCCGTCTTCGCCCTGATCGAACAGCCGAGCCGCGGTTGGGGCGATCCGCTGGTGCTGATCCCGCTGCTCGCCGGGATCGTCTGCCTGGGCCTCTTCGTCCTGCGCGAGCTGCACGCGCGCCACCCGATGCTCGACCTCGCGCTGTTCAGGATCCGCAACTTCTGGGTCGCCAACGTGACCACCTTCGCCGCCTACGGCGGGCTGATCGCCGGCCTCTTCTTCATCACGATCTTCCTCCAGCAGGTCTCGGGCTACTCGCCGATCGAGGCCGGCCTGGCGACGACGCCGATCTCGGTCGTGCTCTTCCTGCTCTCGCCCAGGTTCGGCAGGCTCGCCTCCGGCACCGGGCCGCGGCTGCCGATGACCGCCGGGCCGATCGTCGCCGGGATCGGCCTGTTGCTCCTGCTGCGGGTCGACGCCGACGCCGCCTACGTGACCGAGGTGCTGCCCGGCGTGCTCGTCTTCAGCCTCGGTCTGGCGGCGACCGTGGCGCCGCTGACTGCGACCGTGCTCGATTCCGTCAACGAGCGCCAGGTCGGCATCGCGTCGGGCGCCAACAACGGCATCGCCCGGGTCGCCGGCTTGCTCGGGATCGCCGTCCTCGGGGTCGTGATCGCCGCCCAGTTCGAGGCCACCGCCGGGCCCGGGGTGAGCGGCGGCCCGCTGACCGCGGCCGCCCCCGAGGCCTCGACCGCCGCCTTCCACCTCGGCATCGCGATCGCCGGCCTGATGATGATCGCCGGCGGCATCGTCGCGGGCTTCGGCATCCAGAACCCGGAGCGCCACGTCGAAGCGTTCCCAGCTGGCAGCGCAGCAGCCGCCGGCGAGTGCGGCCACGGCACCGACGCCGACCATGTCCCGTCATCTCCAGCTCCCACCCCGGCGCCCATTGGGGAGACCCTTTGAGACGGGGATGGGTGCCTCTCGAACGGGCGGATACTCAAAACGGCGGGCTAATTAGCCCGCCGTTTGTCCGAGCGAGAGGCACCCATCCCCGTCCCCAACTAGGCTCCGCCAAATGGTCGCCCCAGTCATCTTCTCCGGCATCCAGCCGACCGGTCGCAAGCACCTCGGCAACTACATCGGCGCGATCCGCCAGTACGTCGAAGGGCAGGAGCGCGGCGAACCGGCGATCTTCTGCATCGTCGATCTGCACGCGATCTCGGTCGCCAACGACACGAAGGAGCTGCGCGAGCGGGTCTACGACACGACCGCGATCCTGCTCGCCGCCGGCCTCGACCCCGAGCGCTGCATCCTCTTCCGCCAGTCCGACGTCCGCGAGCACACCGAGCTGACCTGGCTGCTCTCGGCGGTGACCGCCCACGGCGACCTCAACCGCATGCACCAGTTCAAGGACAAGTCGGCCAAACAACAGGAACTGGTGTCGGCGGCGCTCTTCTTCTATCCCGTCCTGATGGCCTCCGACGTGCTCGCCTACCGCGCCACCGAGGTCCCGGTCGGCGACGACCAGCGCCAGCACGTCGAGCTGATGCGGGAGATCGCCCGTCGCTTCAACGAGCGCTTCGGCGAGGCCCTGGTCGTGCCCGAGCACCGCATCCCCGCCGTCGGCGCGCGGATCATGGACCTGCAGCAGCCGGAGACGAAGATGTCGACGACGAGCGGGTCCGAGGCGGGCACGGTCTACGTGCTCGACGAGCCCGAGGCGATCCGCAAGAAGCTCGCCAGCGCCGTCACCGACTCGGGTCGCGAGGTCGTCCGCTCTCCCGAGAAGCCCGGCGTGAGCAACCTGATCGACGTGCTCGCCGTCGCCCGTGGCGTCGCCGCGGAGGAGATCGAGCGCGAGTTCGAGGGCGCCGGCTACGGCGACTTCAAGGCGGCGGTCGCCGAGGGCGTGGTCGAGATGCTGGCGCCGCTACAGGAGCGCTACGCCGAGCTGCGCCCGGACCGGGCGGCGCTCGAGGGGGCGCTCTCGGCCGGGGCGGAGAAGGCGGGCGCGATCGCCGCGCCGACCCTCGCCGAGGTGCGCGAGCGGATGGGCGTCGGTCCCCCGGCTTACCCTTAAGCGATGCCGGTCGCCGACCTCGATCTGGAGCTCGACGTATTCGCCGGGCCGTTCGATCTGCTGATCGCGGTCCTGCTGCGCGAGGAGGTCGACCTGCTCGAGGTCGAGCTGGGCGAGGTCGTCGTCGCTTACATCGAGCATCTCGAGCGCGAGGGCGACCTCGAGCTCGAGGTCGCGACCGAGTTCCTCGTCCTGATCGCCTCGCTGCTCGAGCTGAAGTCGCGCCTGCTGCTGCCGGGCGCCGATCCCGAGCTCGAGGAGCTGGGGCCGGAGGAGGCGATCGAGGAGTTGCTGGCGCGGCTGCTCGAGTACCGCCGCTACCGCGCCGCGGCGGCGGCGCTGAGCGAGCGCTTCGAGGCGGCGCGCGGCTACCTCTACCGGGCGGCGGCGCTGCCGCCGAGCCTGCGCCGGGTCGCCGTCGACGCCGCCGTCGCGGCCTATGACCCGGACCGGCTCGGCGCCGCGCTCGGCGACCTGCTGGTCGTCCCGCCGCCGGTCGACGTCGGCCACATCCGCCCGACCGTCTCCCTGGAGCGGCGGCTGCGCGCCCTGCGCGACGCCCTCTCCGGCCGCGGCAGCATCGACTTCGACGAGCAGTTCGGCGGCGAGGACCGGCTGACCCAGGCCGTGACGCTCTTCGCCCTGCTCGAGCTCTACCGCAAGGGCGAGGTCACATGGAAGCAGAGCGAGCCGCTCGGCCCGATCGAGATCCGCAGCTCGGAGGCACATTGAGCGCGGACGCCGCAAACCGGCGCGGGGACTACCTATGAGCGATCTCAGTCGAACGATCGAGGCGCTGCTCTTCCTCGCCCCGCAGCCGGTCGCGGTCGCGGATCTGGTCGAGGCGACCGAGGCGACCGAGGGTCAGGTTGCCGAGGCGATCGAGCTGCTGCGCGAGGACCTGGGCGAGGGCCGGCGCGGCGTCGTCCTGCGCGAGGTCGGCGCCGGCTTCGCCCTCGCCAGCGACCCGGCCAGCGAGGAGGCGGCGCGGCGCCTGCTGGCCAAGCCGCGCACGCCGCCGCTGACCCAGGCGCAGGCCGAGACGCTGGCGATCGTCGCTTACCTGCAGCCGGTCTCGCGGCCCGAGGTGGCGCGGATCCGCGGCGTCTCCTCGGAGTCGGCCGTGCAGACGCTGGCCGAGCGCGGCTTGATCGAGGAGTCGGGCCGCTCCCAGTTCGGCGCGGCGCTGTTCAAGACGACCGAGCTGTTCGAACGGCTCTTCGGCCTCGCCGGCCTCGACCAGCTGCCCGACCCGTCGCGCTTCGACCCGACCCCGGAGGACGAGCGCGAGCTGCGCGAGCGCCTGCTCAAGGCCGGCGAACAGCGGGCAGAGCCTTGATGGTGGGGAGCCGCCCGGTGACGGGCCGAAAGATCTGCGCCCTGCGGGCGCAAACCTCACTCCGCGGTGCCGGGGGGAGGCTAGGCCGCGGGAAACCCCGGCAACTCCGTCGAGCGCTGAGCGGTCGATGCTGAGCGGGTGGTGGAAGACGAGGGGCGAGCGGCGCGTGGCTCGTCGGCATGAGCTGGAGGCTTCTCCCGCGGAGGTGCGGCGACGGGTGGCGGCGGTCGTCCGCGAGGTGGTCGGGCCGCTTGAGCGGGCAGGTGCGGCGCGTGTCGAGGTTGGAACGGAGGCGGAATCTCTGATGCGACTCGTTCCGGATCGCGACGACGCGACAGCGGTTGAGATCGCGGCGGGGGAGGACTGGATCACGCTGACGCTGGGGGCAGGGTACGACCACGAGATCCTCGTCGTCTCCACCTACGAGTGGGAGTGGGAGTTGAGGTCCTGCATCGAGGCTGTTGTGGAGGGCCGCTACCGGGAGGTCTTCGTCCCCGGTGCGTCCTCTCGCGTCAGGAGCTCGCGCGGAGGAACCCAGCCGCATGGCTTTTTTAAACCCGACCGCGGGCGGCGGTCGTTCTCGATGATCTTCGAGCTTCCCGGCGAGAACCTCGATCTGGTGGAAACGTTCTATGGCCCGCTCGAGGGATTCGAAGGGCGCCTTCCCGACGGCGAGCGGCGGTACCCGCCCTATGGAAGCGCGCAGGGCGCTTCGGGACCCGGTGGAGAGTGAATCGAGGCAGACGTGTTTGAGACCTGGCGAAATCGGCGCAGCGAGAGGCGGCGTAGGCAGGGCATCGTCGAAGATCAGCTCGCGCAAGATGTCCGGGTCCAGAGTCGGGGGATCGTCCAAGAGGTGGTCGGGCCGCTTGAGCAGGCAGGTGCGGCGCGTGTCGAGTGGGATGAACCCGGTTCTCCCCGCTACGCGGACGGGGTGATCGATGTCCATCCAGTTCGCACCGACGCTGCGCCGGTCTCGATCGATCCCGGACCAGACTGGATCACCCTTTCAGCGGGTGCTGGCAACCTTGAGATATCGATCGACCGGCATGGGGAGTGGGTGGGGTACCTGAGGTGTGCTTTGGAAGCGGTGGTTGCCGGGCGGTATCGGGAGATCTGTACCCAGGGAGCGGTTTCCGGGAGACTGGAGATGATCTTCGAGGTGCCCGGTAGGGCGGATCTGGTCAGCAAGTACTACGCAGATTTCGATGAGGCCGACCTGGGCCAGCGCAAGTACAAGCCCTACGGCTGATGGCTCGCATGCGGTTGGCGAAATACCTCGCCCACGGGGGCATCGCCTCGCGGCGCAAGGCCGAGGAGATCGTCGCCAAGGGGGTGGTGACGGTGGGGGGCGAGGTGGTCACCGATCCGGCGCGGGATGTGGGGGAAGGGGATGAGGTCCGGGTCGACGGCCGCCTGGTGGGCGCCGAGCCGCGTGAGCTCTGGGCGGTCAACAAGCCCGCCGGGGTGGTCTCGACCGCGCGTGAGCCGGGCCACCGGCCCGCGGTGGTCGAGCTGGTCGATTCCGCGGCGCGGCTCTATCCCGTCGGCCGTCTCGACATCGACTCGACCGGCCTGCTGCTGCTGACCAACGACGGCGAGCTGGCCAACCGGCTCACCCACCCGCGCTACGAAGTGGCGAAGGCCTACCGGGTGCGGCTGCGGCGGCCACCCGCAGAGGCCGAGCTGCGCCGCCTCGCCACCGGGGTCGAGCTCGACGACGGCGTCACCGCGCCGGCCGAGGTGCGCCGGCTGGGCGAGCGTGAGATCGAGATCGTCCTGCGCGAGGGCCGCAACCGCCAGGTCCGTCGCATGGCCGAAGCCGTCGACAACGAGGTGGCGGCGCTGCGCCGCGTCCGCTTCGGCCCGATCGAGCTGGGCAAGCTCCCAGAGGGCAAGGCCCGCCGCCTCTCCGAGAAGGAGATCGCCTTGCTGCGCGCGGCCGGCGTCAGGAGCTGATCTGGACGACGACGGTGCGCTCCCGCGCCCGGTCGTCGAAATCGATCAGCACGAGTTGCTGCCAGGTCCCCAGCGCCAGCCGGCCGGCGACGATAGGCACTGCCTCCGACGGGCCCACCAGGGTGGCCCGCTGGTGCGCGTGCGAGTTGGAGTCGTGGTTGAGTCGGTTGTGCTCGTAGTCCCCCCGGATGGGGATCAGCCGCTCCAGCATCGCCCGTAGATCGTGGACCCCGCCCGGCTCGAACTCCATCGTCGCGATCGCCGCGGTAGAACCGCGCACGAAGACAAGCGCCTGCCCCTCGCTCACGCCAGCCCGATCGACGATCCCCTCGATCTGGGTCGTAATGTCCACGACGTCGGCGTCCCCCTCGGTCCGGAAGCGCAACTCGGTCGTCTGCACGGCCATCCAGTTGACGCTACCGCACGGAGTGCGAGCCCTCGCCCTCCGCTGCTACGCCTGCTCGAGTGGCGCTCGGCCGTCCGCGAGGAGGCGCCGGATTGCGGAGGCAATGGCGTCGGGTTCCCCCTCCATCTGGGCGGCGGTGATTCGCACGACCCGATAGCCACCCAGGTGAAGGGCACGATCGCGGAGTCGGTCGCGCTCGAATGCGACGCCATTGTCGTGATACCGACGCCCATCGGTTTCGACGACGAGTCGCTGCTTCGGCCAGAGGAAGTCGGCCTCGAAGCGGTTGCCGTCAGCCTCGAGGAGGCAGTTGCAGAGCGGGGTGGGGAGTCCGCCTGCCCTGACCAGAGCCAGCAGCCTTGCCTCCAGCTCGCTTCGCAGGTGTCGCCCTCGCTTGGAAGGGGGACGCGCCCCTCCGTCCTCGTGCCAGCCATGCAGGATCGTCCGCAGGACGGGGGCACCGCGCCGCCGCGCTGCGGTCAGTGCCCGTTCTGCGCCGGGAGGGTCGAGGAGGTTGAGAACGGCCGCACGCTCCACCACGCCGCGTAGCAGTCGTTCGTTCATGACTCCGGCCAAGTCGACGAGAGTCCGCGACGGACTTGTGCAGGGAATCGATGCGCAATGGCCGGTTTCCTCTCGTCGCGGGAAGGGGACGTGACGGGTGCGAATCCCCTCGATGCCGCGCCCCTCCTGATTGGGGGCGATCACTTCGACGCTGGATGGGGAGTGATCCCACATTCCCAACAGAGCCGCCGCCGAGCGGTGGGAGACCACGGTGCCGGGACCGCAGGCAAGGGTCGCGGCCAGCATGCGGCTGTGGGTGGCGTCCTGCGGGTACCCGACCGCGAAGACGTTGCGGAAGACCCGATGCAGGCGTCCGGCGGCAACTGCCGTCGCGATTGAGGCGTCGGTCATCCCGACCTCGCGCAGCTGGTGGCGTGAGATGACGCCGTGCTGCCGGGCCGCCGCCTGGGCCACTTGGTGCTGGACCTTTCCGCTGTGAGTTCTATCTCCTATGCCTACATAAGTCACAGCGGAAGCGGATTCGCCCCCCGGCTTTGGGAAGATGTTCGCTGTGAGCGTGAATGGGGACCAGAGGCTCTTTGCGGTGCGGGGGGCCGTGCAGGCGGAGGCCAACGAGGCCGCGGCGATCGTCGCCGCGACCACGGAGCTGATGGGAGAGCTGCTCGCGCGCAACGAGTTGGCGCCCGCGGCGATCGTCAGCTGCATCTTCACGACCACCGACGACCTCGACGCGGAGTTCCCGGCGGTCGCGGCGCGCGACCTCGGCCTCGAGGCGGTGCCGCTGCTCTGCAGCCGCGAGATCCCCGTGCCGGGCTCGATGCCGCGGGTGATCCGGGCGATGGTCCACTACTACGCCCCCGCCGGCCACGCGACAGCGCACGCCTACCTCGGCGCGACTCAAGACCTCCGCTCGGATCTTCACGCGGCCCAGTAGCGGTGCCGGACGCCGCATCCGGCACCGTTGCTTGGCATCGGGCACACTTTCCGATGTGACCGTGACCTTCGCCGAGAAGCTGGCCCGTATCCCCGGCTACCAGGCCGGCGTGCCGACCGGGCAGGCCCCGGAGGCGATCGCCTCCGGCGGGATCGCCCAGTTGGCCTCGAACGAGTCGCCGTTCGGGCCGCACCCGAAGGTGGTCGAGGCGATCCGCGCGGCCGCCGGGGCGATGAACCGCTACCCCGACCCCGACGCGACCCTGCTGCGCCGCCGCATCGCCGACCGCTACGAGACCGAGCCCGGCCGGGTCGCCGTCGGCAACGGCTCCTGCGAGATATTGCTCGCCGCCGCCGAGGCGCTCTGCGAGCCGGGCTCCGAGATCGTCTACGCCTGGCCCTCGTTCTCGATGTACCCCTACCTGGCGGCGCTGAGCGGCGCCCGCGAGATCCGCGTACCGCTGGCCGAGGGCGAGGTCCACGACCTCGAGGCGATCGCAACCGAGGTCACCGCCGCGACCCAGCTGGTCATCGTCTGCAACCCCAACAACCCGACGGGCACCCACCTCTCCGCGGCGCGGATCGCCGACTTCTGCGCGCGCGTTCCCGGCCACGTCACGATCGCCCTCGACGAGGCCTACGTCGAGTTCCAGACCGAGGACGATCCCGATTCGACCGTCGACCTGCTTGCCGACTTCCCCAACCTGGTCGTCCTGCGCACCTTCAGCAAGGTCTACGGCCTCGCCGGCCTGCGGGTCGGCTTCGCGCTCGGCTCGGCCAAGTTCCGCGCCGCGGTCGACGCGGTGCGGCAGCCGTTCAGCGTCAACGCGCTTGCCCAGACGGCCGCCGCCGAGGCGATCCTGCACCAGGACGACGTCGAGCAGCGGGTCGAGCGGACCCTGGTCGAGCGCGTCCGCGTCGAGGCGGGCCTGCACGACCTCGGCTTTGCGACCGCGGCCACCGAAGCCAACTTCTCCTGGGTCGACCTCGGCGACGCGGACGAGAAAGACGTCGTCGCCGGCCTCGCCGAGCGGCGGATCGCCGTCCGCCCGGGCACTCCCCTCGGCAGCCCCGGCCGGATCCGCGTCAGCTACGGCGTCGCCGCCGAGAACGACCGGTTCCTCGCCGCCCTCGCCGAGCTCCGCGCTTGAACGCTTTGACCGGCCAAGCCGGTCCAGGTGGAAAAGTAGAGTCTTGACCGTGGAGAAAGGCGAAGCGAGAATGATCATCGGAATGGGGGAGGAAACCCGCGACCGGGTTCGCGATCAGCGGATCGAGCGCGTCGTCGAGCTGGTCGCGCCGGAAGCGCTGATCGGCGATCTGCCGCTCGGCGAGGAGCGCGAGCGCGCCGTCGTGCGCGGGCGCGAAGCGGTGGGCAACGTGCTCGAGCGGGCCGACGACCGGCTGCTGGTCGTGGTCGGCCCCTGCAGCGTGCACGACGCCGCGGCGGCGCTCGAGTACGGCGGCCGGCTGGCCGAGCTCTCGACAGAGCTCGGCGACGACCTGCTCGTCGCGATGCGCGTCTACTTCGAGAAGCCGCGCACGACGACCGGCTGGAAGGGGTTGATCAACGACCCCTACCTCGACGGCTCCTGCGACGTCAACGCCGGCCTGCGCATCGCCCGCGACCTGCTCTTGCAGGTGCTCGACCTCGACCTCGCGATCGGCTGCGAGTTCCTCGACCCGATCACGCCGCAGTACATCTCCGACACCGTCGCCTGGGGGGCGATCGGGGCGCGCACGACCGAGAGCCAGATCCACCGCCAGCTCGGCTCCGGCCTCTCGATGCCGATCGGCTTCAAGAACCGCACCGACGGCGACATCCAGGTCGCGGTCGACGCCGTGCGCGCCGCCGCCGCCTCGCACGCCTTCGCCGGCATCGACGACGCCGGCCGGCCGGCGATCCTGCACACGGCGGGCAACCCCGACGGACACGTCATCCTGCGCGGCGGCCGCAGCGCTCCGAACTGCGATCCGCAGGGTGTCGCCGAGGCGCTGCGGATGCTCTCCGCCGCCGGCCTCGCCGAGCGGCTCGTGATCGACGCCTCGCACGACAACAGCGCCAAGGACCCGGCGAAGCAGGTTCTGGCCGCGGCGGCGATCGCCGACCAGGTGGCCGCCGGCAACGGCGCGATCGTCGGCGTCATGCTGGAGTCCTTCCTGGTCGAGGGCCGCCAAAACCTCGGCGACGGCGCCTCGCTCACCTACGGCCAATCGATCACCGACCCCTGCATCGACTGGGAGCACACCGTGACCGCGCTGCAGGGGCTCGCGGCGGCGGTAAGGACACGGCGCGGTCGATGAGGGTCGCCGTGCTCGGGGTGGGCCTGATCGGAGGCTCGATCGGGCTCGCCGCGAGGCAGCGGCTCGGCTGCGAGGTGGCCGGCTGGGGCCATAACCGGGCCACGGTCGAGCGCGCCGTCGAGCTCGGCGCCGTCGATCGGGCCGCCGGCTCGGTCGGCGAGGCCTGCGCCGGCGCCGAGGTCGTCTTCTGCGCCGCCCCGGTGGCGGTGCTTCCCGAGCTGGCCCGGGCGGCGCTCGAGGCCAGCGGCGCGGAGACGGTCGTCAGCGACGCCGGCTCGACCAAGCGTGGGATCGTCGCGGAGCTGGGCGGGGACGAGCGCTTCGTCGGCGGCCACCCGCTGGCCGGTGCCGAGACGGCCGGGGTCGACAACGCCCGCGCCGATCTGTTCGACGGCGCCCGCTGGTACCTGACCCCGACCGAGCGCAGCGGCGGCATCCTCTACGACCGCCTGCAGCGCACGGTCGCCGGCCTCGGCGCCCGTCCGCAGGCGATCGACGCCGCCGCCCACGACCGGCTGATGGCGACCGTCAGCCACCTGCCGCACGTCGTCGCCAACGCGCTCGCCGGCCAGGCGGCGACGGAGCTGACACGCGACTCCGAGCGGCTGCCCGAGGCCGGACCGAGCTTCCGCGACGCGACCCGGGTCGCCGGCTCGAACCCCTCGATATGGGGCGACATCTTCGCCGCCAACGCCGACGCCGTCGTCGCCGCGATCGACGACCTCGCCGGCCGCCTGCAGGGCGCGCGCGAGGCGATCTCGAGCGGCGACCCGGCGGCGATCGCCGCCTGGCACGCCACGGCCGCCGCCGACCGCCGCAGCCTGCTCGAGGCCGATTCGGCCGGCGGGTCGCTGCGCGAGCTGCGCGTCGTCGTCGCCAACCGGCCCGGCACCGTCGCCGAGCTGGCCCTCGCGCTCGGCGACGTCGGGGTCAACATCGAGGACATGGCGCTGCACCCGGCGACCGATATGAAGTCGGGGGCGATCTCGCTCTGGGTCGCCGGCTCCGAGCAGGCCGAGCGCGCCGCGACGCTGGTTCGCGACCTGGGGCACAGCGCGACCGTGCTGGCCGAAGACTGATGGCCGTCGCCAGCCGCTTCCAACCCGCGGGACCGCTGCGCGGAATCCTGCAGCCGCCGCCCGACAAGTCGGTCTCCCACCGGGCGGCGCTGATCGCCGCGATGGCCGAGGGGGAGACGACGATCGAGGGCTACCTCGACGCCGCCGACACCCGCTCGACGCTGGCCGCGGTCAGCGCTCTCGGTGCTGAGGTGGAGGGGGTGGGCGCGACCTCGCTGGCGCCGCTGCTGCGCCTGCGCGGCGCCGGCCTGCGCGGCGCCGCGGCGGCGGCGATCGACGTCGGCAACGCCGGCACCCTGCTGCGCCTGCTGCCGGGCTGGCTCGCCGGGCAGGAGACGGGCGAGTGGACGCTCGACGGCGACGACTCGATCCGCCGCCGCCCGGTCGACCGCGTCGTCGCGCCGCTGCGGCAGATGGGGGCGCGGCTGGGATGCCGCGAGGATCGCCTGCCGCCGCTGCGGGTCGAGGCCGCGCCGCTGCGCGGGATCGCCTACGAGCTGCCGGTCGCCAGCGCCCAGGTCAAGTCCTGCCTGCTCTTCGCCGGCCTGCTGGCCGAGGGCGAGACGACCGTGGTCGAGCCGCTGCCGAGCCGCGACCACAGCGAGCGCATGCTGGCCGCCGCGGGGGCCGAGATCGAGCGCGGCGAGGGCGCCGTCACGGTCCGTCCCGCGGCCCGACTCGAGCCGGGCGAGATCGTCGTCCCGGCCGACTTCTCCTCGGCCGCCTTCCTGATCCTCGCCGCGCTGCTCGTCCCCGGCAGCGACGTCAGCCTCACCGGGGTCGGCCTCAACCCGACCCGCACCGGCCTGCTCGCGATCCTGGCGCGGATGGGCGCCGAGATCGAGGTCGAGCCCGAGGGCGAGCGCGGCGGCGAGCCGAGCGGCCGGCTGCGCGTCCGCCCGGCGCAGCTGCGCGGGACCGAGGTCGGCGGCGGCGAGATCCCGCTCGCGATCGACGAGTTGCCGCTCGTCGCCCTCGCCGCCTGCTTCGCCGAGGGCGCGACGACGATCCGCGACGCGGCCGAGCTGCGCCGCAAGGAGAGCGACCGGATCGCCACCGTCAGCGCCGCGCTGACGGCACTGGGCGCGACGGTCGAGACGAGCGAGGACGGTATGCGGATCGAGGGCGGCGGCGGCCTGCGCGGCGGCGCGATCGACTCGCGGGGCGACCACCGGATCGCGATGCTCGGCGCGATCGCCGGCCTCGCCTCGGTGCAGGGCGTCGAGGTCGCCGGCATCGATGCCGCCGCGGTCAGCTACCCGGGCTTCGAGGCCGACCTCGCCTCGCTCGCCGCTCGCTGAGCGGCGCACGCACGCCGCGCCATACCCTGCCGCCCATGGTCATCGCTATCGACGGTCCCGCCGGGGCTGGCAAGTCGTCCGTCGCCCGCGCCGTCGCCGCGGCGCTCGGCTTCACCTACCTCGACTCGGGGGCGATGTACCGCTGCGTGGCGCTGGCCGCGATCGAGCGCGGCGTCGGTTTCGACGACGGCGCGGCGCTGGGCGAGCTGGCCGGCTCGCTGCGGATCGGCCTCGAGGGCGACCGGGTCGAGCTCGACGGCCGCGACGTCGGCGCCGCGATCCGCACGCCGGCGGTGACCGAGGCCGCCTCGCGGGTCTCCGTGCACCCACGTGTCCGCGAGGCGATGGTGGCGAGCCAGCGGCGGTTGGTCGCCGCCGGGCGCTACGTCGCCGAGGGCCGCGACATCGGCACCGTGGTCAGCCCCGAGGCGCCGCTGAAGGTCTTCCTCACCGCCGGCGAGGAGGAGCGCGCCCGCCGCCGCGCCGCCGAGACCGGCGCGGACGTGGCCGCCGTCCTCGCCGCCCAGCGCGAGCGCGATCGGCGCGACGAGACGCGCGAGCACAGCGCCCTGCGGGCCGCTCCCGACGCAATCGAGATCGACACCACCGGGCTCAGCCTCGACAAAGTGGTCGGCCGGGTAGTTGTCCTTGCCCGCGAAAGGGGCTTGGCATGAGGGCGGTTGGCGACTTGGTCGCACATATTGCGACTAACTCGCCAGGGGGCCGCGGATGAGCGCCCCCACCGTCGCCGTCGTCGGTTTCCCCAACGTCGGCAAGAGCACCCTGGTCAACCGGCTGGCCGGCGGTCGTGAGGCGGTGACCCACGCCGAGCCCGGCGCCACGCGCGACCGCAAGCGGGTTGCCTGCGAGTGGAACGGGGTCGAGTTCGAGCTGCTTGACACCGGCGGCATCGACCTCGCCGACGAGAGCGAGCTGGCCGCCGACGTGCGGCGCCAGGCCCAGATCGGCATCGCCGAGGCCGACGCGATCCTGCTCGTCGTCGACGGCCGGGCCGGCGTGCGCGCGGGCGACGCCGAGCTGGCCAAGACCCTGCGCGCCGGCGACGTTCCGGTGCTGGTCGTCGTCAACAAAGTCGACCGCCCCGGCGACGAGCACCTCGCGGCCGAGTTCCACAAGCTCGGCCTCGGCGACCCGTTCGCGGTCTCGGCGACGCACGGGCTGGGCAGCGGCGACCTGCTCGACCGCGCCGTCGAGCTGCTCGGCGAGCGGCCCGCCCCGGCGGACAAGGGCGAGGCGGTTCGCGTCGCCGTCGTCGGCCGGCCCAACGCCGGCAAGTCTTCGCTGGTCAACGCCTTTCTCGGCAGCGAGCGGGTGATCGTCTCCGCACGGGCCGGGACCACGCGCGACACGATCGACACCGAGCTCGAGGTCGACGGCCGGCCGGTCCTGCTGGTCGACACCGCCGGCCTGCGCCGCCGCTCCAAGGTCGCCGGTACGGTCGACTACTACGCGCAGCTGCGCTCCGAGCTGGCGGTCGAGCGGGCCGACGTGGCGATCGTCGTCTGCGACGCGGTCGACGGGGTCACGGCGGAGGACCTGCGGATCGCCGAGCTGGCGATGCGGGCCGGCTGCGCGACCCTGCTCGTGCTCAACAAGTGGGACGTCGGCACGATCGACGTCGACGACGCCCGCGCCCGGGTCGAGCGCAAGCTGCGCCTGCGACCTGAGGTCGTCACCTGCTCGGCCCTGCACGGACGAAACGTCGCCAAGCTGCTGCCCAAGGCCCTGCAGCTCGCCGACCGGGCGGCGCAGCGGGTCCCCACCCCCGAGCTCAACCGCTTCGTCGCCGACGTGGTCGCGACGACGCCGCCGCCCTCGCGGCGCGGCCGCCGCCTGCGGCTCTACTACGCCGCCCAGGTCGGCGAGCGACCGTGGCGGATCGCGATCCAGGTCAACGACCGCAAGCTGATCGTCCGCGACTGGGCCTACCACCTGGAGAACCGCACGCGCGAGACCTACGGCCTCGAGGGCATACCGCTGATCATAGATTTCATCCCGCACACCGGCCGCCGACGCTGAGATTCGTTCACTAGGCTTGCCGTATGTCAACTATTGAGCCACTCGCCGCGGGCGAGTACCTATTCACGTCCGAGTCGGTCACCGAGGGTCACCCAGACAAGGTCTGCGACCAGATTTCCGACGCCATCCTCGACGCGGTCATGGCCGGCGACCCGGAGGGTCGTGTCGCCTGCGAGACCATGGTCAACACCGGGATGGCCGTCGTCTCCGGCGAGATCTCGACCGACGTCCACCTCGACGTGCCCGAGCTGGTCCGCGAGACGATCCGCGAGATCGGCTACGACCACGGCGACTACGGCTACAACTGCGACCACATCTCGGTCCTCGTCTCGCTCGACAAGCAGTCGCCCGACATCGCCCAGGGCGTCGACGCCTCGCACGAGACGCGCACCGGCTCGGACGCCGACGACGAGCTGCTGCTGGCTGGGGCCGGCGACCAGGGGATGATGTTCGGCTACGCGACCGACGAGACCGAGGCGCTGATGCCGATGCCGGTCCACCTCGCCCACCGGCTGGCCGAGCGGCTCGCTGCGGTGCGCAAGGACGGCACGCTGGACTACCTGGGGCCGGACGGCAAGACCCAGGTCACCGTCCGCTACGCCGACGGCCGCCCGGTGCAGGTCGAGAAGCTGCTGATCTCCACCCAGCACGCCGACGGGGTCGATTCCCAGGAGACGATCAGGCCCGACCTCTGGCAGCACGTCGTGGTGCCGGTGCTCGAGGCCGAGGCCGCGGGCCTCTACGACGCCGAGCGGCTGCGCGAGGGCTTCCTCGTCAACCCGACCGGCAAGTTCGTGATCGGCGGCCCGGTCGGCGACGCCGGCCTGACCGGCCGCAAGATCATCGTCGACACCTACGGCGGCATGGCCCGCCACGGCGGCGGCGCCTTCTCCGGCAAGGACCCCTCCAAGGTCGACCGCTCCGCCGCCTACGCGACCCGGCACGTCGCCAAGAACCTGGTTGCGGCGGGCCTCACGCAGCGCTGCGAGGTTCAGGTCGCCTACGCGATCGGCGTCGCCCACCCGGTCTCGCTGATGGTCGACACCTTCGGCACGGGCGCGCTGCCCGACATGGAGATCTCCCGCCTGGTCGAAGCCGAGTTCGACCTGCGCCCGGGCGCCTTCCGCCGCTACCTCGACCTGCACCGGCCGATCTTCCGCAAGACGGCGGCATACGGCCACTTCGGCCGCGAGGGGGAGGCCTTCACTTGGGAGTTGACCGACCGGGTTGACTCTCTTAGGGAGACAGCGGGGACTTCGGCCGCCCCGGCATAAGCGGGTGCGCGTGTGACGCGGCGCATCTCGGCGTCCTCGGTCGCTCGCGTGCAGAGCACGCCACGCTCCCTGCGTCCTTGATCTGCTTGGTCACACGCAACCCTTTAAGGGATCGGGGGTCGGGATTGAAGGGATCAGGGGCCGGGGCTTGTCGCGCCGGTCGCCTGGTCGACGCGGTGCACGACGCCGGCCGGATCGGCGACGCCGCTGAAGATGAAGTCGTTGGTGTCGTCGGTCGCGGCGGTGTCGAAGTCGACGTCGCCGATTCGCATGATTCGCTGGTAGACCGACTGGCGGTAGTTGACGTTCTGCACCCGCTCGAGGCGCGTCTCCTGCACCTCACGCGAGACGATGCCGCGTTTGATGTTGAGGCGGCGGTCGGTGATCGTGTAGACCGTCGCGACGCGCTTGACGAAGCCGGCGAGGACGGTGATCCCGATCACCGCGAGGACGACGAGGAAGACGGTGCCCCCGCTGTCGGAGATCAGCCGCGCGACCAGGCCGGCGAGCGCGGCCACCACGATCCCCTTCAGGTAGAAGCCGAGGATCGCCCGCCACGAGGGGTGCCCCTGGAAGATCACCCGCTCGCCGGGGCTGAGGTTCAGGCTCATCGCCGGGGAGGATATCCCGGCCGTCCGTCCGCCGCCATATTTTCAGCCGGATGGCGATCGCCAAGGTTGAGCCGCTGACCACCGCCCGCGCCCTGCGCGGGCCCTTCGACTACCGCCTGCCGCCCGCGATGGCCGACCTCGGGGTGGGCAGCGTCGTGCGGGTGCCGTTCGGCCGGCAGCGGCACACGCTGGGCGTGATCGTCGCGCTGGCGGAGACCTCCGAGCTGCCGCCGGAGCGCCTCGCCGAGCCGCTCGAGGCGCTCGAGGCGGGCGTCCCGGCGGAGCTCGTCCGGCTCGGCCTCTGGGTCGCCGCCGAGTACTGCTCGACCCCGTCGCGCGGCTTGCAGCTGGTCCTGCCGCCCGGCACCGGCGCCGGCGGCCAGCGGGTCCGCTCGCGGACCGAGCTGCGCGCCGAGATCCTCGTCGCCGGGGAGCGGGCGCTGGCCGGCGAAACCCGCCTCGGCGCCAAGCAGCGCGCCGTGCTGGAGGCGCTCGGCGGCGGCGAGATGGGTGCCGCCGAGCTGGCCGGCGCGGTCGGCGCCGACCGCCAGGTCCTGCGCCGGCTTGAGCAGCGCGGCCTGATCGCGACCCGCAGCTCGCGGCTGCGGCGCAGGCCCGGCGGCGCCGAGCTCGACGCCCCGGCCGGGCGGCCGCGGCTGCTCGCCGAGCAGCGGCGCGCCGTCGCCGAGATCGTCGCCGCGCTCGACGGCGAGGCCGGCGCGCCGCGCAAGCTGCTGCTCCACGGCGTCACCGGATCGGGCAAGACCGAGGTCTACCTGGCCGCGGTCGAGGCCGCCCTGGCCCAGGGGCGGGGGGCGATCGTCCTCGTCCCCGAGATCGGCCTCGCCCCGCAGGCGGTGGCGCGCTTCCGCGCCCGCCTCGGCGACCGCTTCGCGGTCCTGCACTCGGCGCTCTCGCCCGGCGAGCGCTACGACGAGTGGCGGCGCCTGCACACCGGCGAGGCGAGCGTCTGCATCGGCCCCCGCTCGGCCGTCTTCGCGCCGGTCCGCGACCTCGGCCTGATCGTGATCGACGAGGAGCACGACCCCTCTTATAAGCAGGAGGGCGACCCCTGCTACGACGCCCGCAGCGTGGCCCGGCGACGGGCGGGGGAATGCGGCGCGGCGCTGGTCACCGGCACGGCGACGCCGCGCCCCGAGTCCTGGCTGGAGCTGCCGCGGGTGGAGATGCCGCGCCGTGTCGACGGGCGCCCGATGCCGCCGGTCGAGGTGCTCGACATGCGCGCCGTCGAGCAGCGCGGCGGCCCGCTGCACCCGGCGACCTGGGAGGCGCTCGAGGGCGTGCGGAGCGCCGGCGCGAAGGCGATCGTGATGGTCAACCGGCGCGGCTTCGCGCCCTGGCTGATCTGCCGCTCCTGCGGGCGGCACTGGGGCTGTCCCAATTGCGACGTCTCGCTGATCGTTCACCGCCACGCCGGCCGGATCGTCTGCCACCACTGCGCCCATTCCGAGCCCCTGCCCAGGGCTTGTCCCGACTGCGGCTCGACGACGCTCTCCCGCGCGGGCGCCGGGACCGAGCAGATCGAGGCGCTGCTCGGCGAGCAGCTGGGGTCGATGCCGGTCTACCGCCTCGACTCCGACACGGCCGGCGCCCGCGGCGCCCACGCCCGCATCCTCGCCGCCTTCGGCGAGGCCGAGAGCGCCGTCCTGGTCGGCACCCAGATGGTCGCCAAGGGGCACGACTTCCCCGAGGTCACCCTGAGCGCGATCGTCGACGCCGACGCGACCCTGCGCTTCCCCGATTTCCGCGCCGGCGAGCGCACCTTCGCGATGGTCGCCCAGCTGGCCGGGCGCAGCGGCCGCGGCGAGGCCGGGGGCGAGGTGATCGTGCAGACGCTCGCCCCCGAGGCGCCCAGCATCGTCCACGCCGCCGGCCACGATTCCGCCGGCTTCCTCGCCGAGGAGGTCGAGCGCCGCCGCATGCTGCGCTACCCGCCCTTCTCCCACCTGGTCCGCGTCGTGCTCAAGTCGGAGTCCGAGCCGCGCCTCGACCGGGCCGCCGCGAAGCTCGCCGAGGCGCTCGCCGAGACCCTGCCCGAGGACACCGACCTGCTCGGCCCGGCGCCGATGTTCCGCGTCCGCAACAGGTACCGGCGCCGGCTCCTGACCAAGGCCCAGGACCGCGAGGCGACGGTGGCCGCGATCGGCGCCGCGGTCGAGCGCCTCGCCGCCGACCGAACCTTCAAGGACGTCGCGATCGGCGTCGACGTCGACCCCCAGTAGGAGCTATGGGGCGGGGCCGATCCATACAATCGCTCGCGTGAGCGACGACGGAGCGGTCAAGGACGAAGCCGAGCGCGAGCAGCGCGAAGCGGAGCTGGTCGAGCGGCGCGAGGCGGCCCTCGCCAGGGTGGTCAAGTTCGGCAATCCGGTCCTCAAAAGCGTCGCCTCGCCGGTCGCCGCCTTCGGCCCCGAGCTGCGCGCCGAGGCCGACCGGATGATCGCGATCATGCGCGACGGGCTCGGGGTCGGCCTGGCCGCGACCCAGGTCGGCGTGCTGCGCCGCCTGCTCGTCTTCCAGGCCGGGTCCGACAGCCCCCCGACCGGGCTGGTCAACCCGACGATCGAGTGGCTCTCCGACGAGCTCGTCCTCGCCGAAGAGGGTTGCCTCAGCCTGCCGCGGGTGGCGGTGGACGTCGAGCGGCCGCTGCACGCCCGCATCGGCGGTTTCGACGTCGAGGGCGAGCCGGTGCGGATCGAGGCCTCGGGGCTGGAGGCGCGCGTCCTCCAGCACGAGATCGACCACCTCGACGGCGTCCTGATCCTCGACCGGGCGCCGCGCGATCAGCGCAAGGCGGCGCTGCGCGCCCTGCGTGAGGGCGGCAGCTACGCCCCCGCCACCGAGGAGAGCGAGGCGCGCGACGTCGAGGAGCACCGCGAGCCACGCACCGACGCGTGAGGACCGTCTTCCTCGGCACCTCGGAGTTCGCCGCCGCCGTCCTGCGCCGCCTCGCCGACTCCCCGCATCGCCCCGCGCTGGCGGTGACTCCGCCCGACCGCCCGCGCGGCCGCGGCCGCCACAGCGGCGCACCGCCGGTCGCCGAGCTCGCCGCCGAGCTCGGCATCGAGCTGTTGCAGACGGGCGACGTCAACGACGCGGCGGCGCTCGAGCGGATCGGCGCCGCGCGGCCCGAGGCGGTCGCCGTCTGCGCCTTCGGCCAGCTGATTCGCGAGCCGCTGCTCTCCACCTGGCCGCTGCTCAACGTCCATCCCTCGCTGCTGCCGCGCTGGCGCGGCGCGGCGCCGATCGAGCGGGCGATCGTCGCCGGCGACCGGACCACCGGCGTCAGCCTGATGCGGATCGCCGCGGCACTCGACAGCGGCCCGGTCGCCCTGCGCGAGGAGGTCGCGATCGGCCCCGAGGACGATTTCGCCGCGCTCTCAGCGCGGCTCGCCGGCGTCGGCGGCGAGCTGCTCGTCCGGGCGCTCGGGCTGCAGGCGGAGGGAGGCCTGACCTTCGTCGAGCAGGACGAGGCGGAGGCGACCTACGCCGAGAAGATCGATCCCGCCGAGCGCCGCCTCGACCCGGGCCGCCCGGCGAGCGAGCTGGCGCGCACAGTGCGGGCGCTGACCCCGCACGTCGGCGCCTATCTGGAGAGCGGCGGGGGGAACCGGCTCGGCGTGCGCAGGGCCCGCGCGGTCGACGTCAGCGTCAGGCAGGGCGAGGTCAGGGCCGAGTGGGGGGCGCTGCTGCTCGGCTGCTGCCGCGGGGCGCTGCGGCTGGAGGTCGTGCAGCCGCCCGGCGGCAAGCCGATGGCGGCCGACGCCTACCTGCGCGGCCACCCGGTTCCCAGCCTGTGATCGCGCCTGCCCGGGCGCTTGCCTTCGAGACGATCCGGGCGAGCTTCGAGCGCGAAGCCCACACCGAGCGCTTCTTCCGCGAGGCCGCCGACAGCCGTGGGGTCGAGGGGCGCGAGCGCGCCCAGGCGCAGCGGCTGGCCTTCGGCGCCGTGCAGCGGCGGGGCACCGCCGACGCCGCGATCGAGGACCTCGCCGAACGCTCGCCGCGGCTGCTCGACGCGGCCGTGATCGCCGCCCTGCGCCTCGGCCTCTACGAGCTGCTCTTCGCCGACGCGACGCCGGACCACGCCGCCGTCGACCAGGCGGTCGAGCTGGTCAAGGGCGCCGGCGCCGCCCACGCCTCGGGCCTGGTCAACGCGGTGCTGCGCCGGGCGGCCCGCGAGCGCAGCCGGCTGACCGAGTCGCTGCTGGGCGACGACTCGACGCCGGAGCGCGCCGCGGTCGCGCACTCGGCGCCGCTCTGGCTGGCCCAGATGTGGTGGGAGGAGCTGGGGGCGGAGGGCGCCCGCTCGCTGCTCGCCGCCTGCAACACGCCGGCCGAGACGGCTTTCCGCGTCAACACTGCTCGCACCGACGCCGGCTCGGTTCTCAGGCGCCTGGAGAAGGCGGGAGTCGCCGCCCACCCAGCTTCCAGTGTGCGTTTCCCGCCTATATCGGGGGAAAAGCACAGTGGAGTCGACGGGTTGCCCTCGTCCCCGGAAATGGTCGTGGTCGAGGGGCGGAGCGGAGACGCTATCCCGGCGATGGTCGCGGCCGGCGAGCTGACCCCGCAGAGCCGCGGCTCCGCCGCCGTGGTCGAGCTGCTCGATCCGCAGCCCGGCGAGCACGTGCTCGAGCTCTGCGGCGGCCCGGGCATCAAGAGCGGCCAGATCGCCGCCCGGATGGCCGGCCGCGGCGAGCTGATCTCGGTCGAGAAGGACGCCGGCCGGGCGGCCGAAGTGGCCGACCAGGCGAGCCGGCTCGGCCTGCGCAACGTCACCGTGATCGAGGCCGACGCGGCGGCCGCCGGGATGGCCCCCGGCTTCGACCGGGTCCTGGTCGACCCGCCCTGCTCGGACCTCGGCGCCCTCGCCTCGCGCCCGGACGCGCGCTGGCGCAAGTCGCCGCGCACGATCGAGCGCCTCGCCGAGCTGCAGGGCCGGTTCCTGGTCAGGGCGCTGGAGGCGCTGCGGCCGGGCGGCACGCTCGTCTACTCGACCTGCACGATCTCGCGCCGCGAGGGCGAGGAGCGGATCGCCGCGCTGGCCGAGGCGGCGGCGGCCGGGGAGGCGCCGCCGCACACGGTCGAGGATCTCGGCAGCCTCGCGCCGGGCCTCGCCTCGCCGCACGACCCGCGCTGCCTGCAGCTGCGCCCCGACCGCGATCGCACGACCGGTTTCTTCGTCTGCCGCTTGAGAAAGGATGATTGACGCAGATGCGCACCGGGAATCGGGAATAGACCTTGTTGAAGCGAGCCAAATGCCCGAGTTGCAGTGAGCCCTGGCTGCGCCCGACGCAGCTGCCGGGACGCTTCCGCTGCGTGTACTGTCTGAGCCGCTTCGAGTTGGTCTCGCAGTGCCCCAACTGCGGTGAACACCAGACGATCGCCCGGATGAGCACGACCGAGGACATGACCTGCCAGATATGCGGAGACTCAATGCTGAGACCCATATGAACCCAGGACGCTGCAAACCGGCGCATCTCGCGGTCTTCGGTCATACGGATCGGGTCATGCACGGAAGTGCGCTCCCCTCTCCTCCCTCCCTGCATCCCACGAGCTGCTTGGTTTTCGCGCCCTGGGAAAGACCGCCCTATGTCTGAGCGGATGGCGGAGTTGTTGAGTGAGCGCAGGGTTGCGCCGTCGATCTTGTCGGCCGATTTCTCGCAGTTGGGGGCGCAGGTCGACGAGGTGATGGCGGCCGGGGCGCGGGTGATCCACTTCGACGTGATGGACGGTCATTTCGTCCCGCCGATCACGATCGGGCCGCTGGTCGCCGCCTCGATCGCCGACCGAGTCCACGCCGCCGGCGGCGCGATCGACGTCCACCTGATGATCGAGGCGCCCGAGCGCCAGATCGAGGCCTTCGCCGCAGCCGGCGCCGACGCGATCAGCTTCCACCGCGAGGCCACCCCGCATGCAAACCGGACCCTCACCGCGATCCGCGAGCTCGGCTGTCTTGCCGGCATCGCGATCAACCCGGGAACCCCGGTCGAGGCGCTCAGCGAGCTGCGCGGCTACGCCGACATCGCCCTCTGCATGACGGTCAACCCGGGCTGGGGCGGCCAGACCTTCATCGAGGGCTCGGTCGACAAGGTCGCCCGGCTCGCCGCGATCGCGGGCGCCGCCACGATCGAGGTAGACGGCGGCATTGACGCCTCCACCATCGCCTCAGCAGCCAACGCCGGAGCCTCCCTCTACGTAGCAGGCTCGGCAATCTTCAGCGACAAAAACCCAGGAGACGCGTACACCCAGTTGGCAGCCGCCGCAAATGCTGACTGACCGATTCCGGTAGGGGGTGGAGCGTCTTGTACTTTTTTTGCGGCGAGGATCGCGGACAGCCGGCCACTGTCTTCAAAAAAAGTTAAGCGGAACCCCCTGCCGGAAGCGGTCCTACGGCCTCGCAACGGGAACCACCAGGGTCCCCGCGGCCTCCTGCCACCAGGAGCGCTCGGCCTCGCTGATCGCCGGCCGCAGCGCCCGCCGCGCGCACCACTCGGCGAGGGCGCGGCGGCTGCCGAGTGCGAGCGCGGCCTCGGTGGTCACGGCGAAGCGTCCATCGGCGAGTGCGACCAGGGCGCCGGGCTCGTCGCGGCGGGTGCGCAGCCGCGCCCGCACGCCGATCCCGTCGATCTGCTCGGGCACCGCCGGGTCGCCCTCGAGCGTCTGCCCCGGCCGCACCGAGAAGATCTGCGGCGAGCCGCGCGGGGGCAGCAGCAGCGGCGCCGGCGAGCCCAACGGCCCCTCGCGCCAGCGCTCCGTCAGCCGCTCGACTTCCTGGCGCAGCGGCTCCTGGACGAGCAGGTGCAGCTCGTCGCCGGGCTCGATCCGGGTCGAGCCGCGCGGCGCGATCGCCCGCCCGCCGCGGACGATCAGGTGGACCAGCGCCTCGCGCGGCAGCCCCAGCTCGCGGATCAACAGTCCTGCCGCCGCGTCGCCCTCGCGAACCCGCCAGGAGATCAGCTCGGCGCCGAGCTCGCGCACCATGCCGACGTCGGCGACCGGCGGCGGCAGCGCCCGCTCGGTGCTGGTCACGCCGAGCAGCTTGGCGAACGGCTCGATCGTCGCCCCCTGGATCAGGGTCGAGGTGACGACGACGAAGAAGACCACGTTGAAGATCAGGTTGGCCTCGGCAACGCCGGCGAGGACCGGGAAGGTCGCCAGCCAGATCGGGATCGCACCGCGCAGGCCTGCCCAGCCGAGAATCGTGCGCTCGCGGATGTTGAGGCCGCTGAACTGGGTGACGAGGTACGTCGCCAGCGGCCTGGCGACGAAGATCAGCACCACCGAGAGCAGCAGGCCCTGCCAGGCGATGCCCCACAGCTGGCTGGGGAAGACGAGCAGCCCGAGCAGGAAGAAGAGCCCGATCTGGACCAGCCAGCTGAGCCCCTGGTGGAACGAGACGACCGTGCTGCGCGCCGCCAGCGAGCCCGTGCCGAGCGCCAGCGCCGCCACGTAGACGGCGAGGAAGCCCGAGCCGCCGGCCACCTCGGCGATGCCGTAGGTGAGCGCCGCCGTGGCCAGGGTCGCGACCGGGTAGAGGCCCTGCGTGGGCAGGTTGACGTGGGCGATCGCGCGGCGGGCCACCCAACCGGCGGCGACGCCGAGGATCGCCCCGAGGGCCATCTTGACGCCGAAGGCGAGGGCCATGTCCGGGGCGCCGTAGGAGGGGTCGGCGAGCCATTCGCCGAAGCCGATCACGAGCAGCAGCGCGACCGGGTCGTTCATCCCCGACTCGCCCTCGAGCGTGCGGGCGAGGCGGCGCTCGAGCCGCGATCCGCGCAGCACCGCGAAGATCGCCGCCGAGTCGGTGGCGGCGACGGCGGCGCCGAGGATCAAGCCCTGCAGGACGCTGAGGTCGAAGATCCACATCGCGGCGAGGCCGGTCGCGATCGCGGTCAGGAAGGTCCCCAGCGTCGCCAGCCCGACCGCCGTGCGCAGGACGGGGCGGATCTCCGGCCAACCGGCGGTCAGGCCGCCCTCGAAGAGGATCAGGACGAGGCCGATCGTGCCCGCCGTCTGGGCGGCGGAGGCGTCGCTGAACTCGACCCCACCGACGCCCTCGGAGCCGACCAGCATGCCGAGGCCGAGGAAGAGCAGCAGTCCCGGGACGCGAACCCGATCGGCGAGCAGGGCGGCGAGGATCCCGGCGGCCAGCAGGGCGCCGGCGATCAGGATCAGCTCGGCGTCGTGGCCCCCCATCGGCGCTAGGCGCCCTCGTCGGCCGCCGCCAGGCGGGTCTCCAGCTCCTCGCTGGAACCGGCGGCGGGGACGTCCTCGGGGCGCTCGCGTGGACGCCGGTAGGCGACGAAGAGCAGGGCCAGCAGCAGCAGGGCGGAGACCGCGAAGCCGACCTCGACCCGGCGGAACTCTTCGCCGATCGGGGCCAGGAAGCACCAGGCGACGAAGAAGGCGGCGCAGGCGGCCCAGCGGCCCGCCACACGCCGCACCTGCCCCTGCGCCAGGCAGGCCTGGTTGACGGTCACCGAGGCGAGGTAGAGCCCCATGCCCGCCGTGACCAGCAACAGGCCGGCACGGTCGTAGCTGAACTTGTCGCTGAAGGCGAGCTGCATCAGCTGCGGCCCGGCGACGAGCACGGCGAGGGCGACGAGCGCCGTGAAGGCGGCGATCGCCGCCAGGACCATCCGCACCGAGCGCTGGAACTCGTCCTCGCTGCCCTCTTCGTCGCTGGCGTGGAGGTTGGTCAGGTGGGGGAGGATGCTGGTCGAGACCGCCTGGAACAGCTGCAGCGGCGCCCGCGCGATCATCAGCACGTTGAAGATGAAGCCGGCCGCCGCGGGGCCCTCGAGCCCGCGCACGATCAGCGGCCCGGCGTTGAGGAAGATCTGCTCGGCGAGCATGATCACCAGCACCGCGGCGACGAAGCCCGCGCCGTGGCCGAGCGAGAACTCGGAGCCTTTGCCCGGGGCCTGCGGCGGCGGCGGCGCCGCCCGCGCGCGGCGGGCGAAGACGGCGGGCACGACCAGCAGGCTCAGCGAGGGCGCCGCGACGATGCCGATCGCCACCGCCGACTGGCCGCTGAGCAGGCCGACGGCGACCAGCAGCGCGAAGCTGGTGCGGAAGACCGACTCGGAGAGGATCATCGTCGCGAAGAGGCCGAAGCGGCGATGGCCGGCGAGGTAGCCGCGGGCGAAGTAGCTGGCGGCGTAGAAGAGCACGGCGAGCAGGAAGACCCAGTACAGGGTCTCGTTGCCGCTCAGCAGGCCGTCTTCGATCGGCCCGCGCAGCAGCAGGGCGAGCGCGGCGAAGCCGGCGGCGAGGCCGAGCTGGATCCTGAGCGCGACGCGGACCGGCTCGCGCGGCGACTCTCCCTTCGCCAGGTTTTCGGAGATGTGGCGGGAGAGCAGCTGATCGACCGGCCGGTAGAGGGTCGAGACGGTGATGAAGACCGCCGACCAGACGACGGTGATCTCGCCGTAGTCGGGTTTGGAGAGGACGTGCGAGGCGATGAAGAAGTAGACGTACGTGATCGCCCCGGTGAGGCCGACGCCGATCGCCAGCAAGCTGGCGGTCTTGCCGTATTCGTTCGAGCTGACGCCGCCGCGGTTGTCCGCGGCGTCCGTGTTCTGCTCGGCTGGCATCAGTCGCCGGCGCCGCGCTCGTAGTGGGACGGCTCGACGCCGAGCGAGAGCTCGACCCGGCGCACCCGCTCGAAGACCCGCTGCGTCATCACCCGCTGGCCGGCGAGCAGGTCGCCGATCACGCCCAGCGCGAGCAGCTGCAGGGCGGCGATGAAGAGCACCGCGCCGAGGATCAGCGACTGCACGTGGCCGCCGCTCTCGCCGTTGAAGATCCAGTCGACCAGGAAGGGCATCCAGGCCGCGAGGGCGAGGGCGCCGACGATCAGGCTGGCGCCCGCGAAAACCCGCAGCGGCTCGTAGCGGGCGTAGATGCGCAGGATCGACACCCCGTTGCGGCGCACGTAGGCGCCGGTCGAGTCGAACAGCCGCGACTCGCGCGTCTGCGGGTTGGTGGCGATCTCGACCTGGCCGACCGCGACCAGCATCTTGCCGGCCTGGATCAGGCTCTCCAGCGTGTAGGTGAAGTTGTCGGTGACGAGCAGGCCGAGGGCGGCCTCGCGGTTGTAGGCGCGGAAGCCCGAGGTGGTGTCGGCCACGGCGGTGCCGGAGAGCCGGCGCACGACCCAGCTGCCGATCCCCTGCAGCCGCTTCTTGGCCCCGGAGAAGTGCTCGATCGTGGCGATTCGGCGGTCGCCGACGACCATGTCGGCGTCGCCGGCGAGGATCGGCGCGAGCAGCCGCGGCACGTCGGCGCCGCTGTACTGGTTGTCGGCGTCGGTGTTGACGATCGCGTCGGCGCCGAGCTTGAGGCAGGCGTCGAGCCCCGCCTGGAAGGCGGCGGCGAGCCCCCGGTTGTTGGTCAGGCGGACGATGTGCTCGACCCCGCACTCGCGCGCGACCTCGACCGTGCGATCGGTCGAGCCGTCGTCGATGACCAGCAGCTCGACCTCGTCGATCCCCTCGATCCGGCGCGGCAGGGCGGCGATCGTCTCGGGCAGCGTCGCTTCCTCGTTCAGGCAGGGGATTTGGATGATCAGCTTCATGGAAGGGCGCTCAGGGTATCCGGGTGGGCGGCGTGGGGAGGATTGGGGGTACGATTGACTGACTCGTCAATCAATGACTGGGTCGACGCTTACAGCCAAGGATCGTGAGCACCTTCGGCGGGCGCTTGAGCTTGCGGAGTTCGGGCGCGGAAAAGTAAGCCCAAATCCACTTGTGGGAGCTGTTTTGGCTCGTGATGGCGAGGTGGTTGGGGAGGGGTTTCATGCTGAACTCGGCGACCTGCATGCGGAGCGGGCGGCGTTGGTTGATTGTCGGCAGCGGGGTGAGGATCCGGCGGGGGCGACCTTGTACGTGACGCTGGAGCCCTGCGCGCACGAGGGGCGGCAGCCTCCCTGCGTGGAGGCGATTCTCGCGGCGGGGATCTCGCGGGTCGTGATCGGGTCCGACGATCCGAGCGAGAAGGCGGCGGGGCGCGGCCCCGGAATGCTGCGCGACGGCGGGGTGGGGGTCGAGTTCGCCGCCGGCGAGGAGGCCACGGCGGCGCGGTTGCTCAACCAGCCCTTCCGCAAGCACGCCCGCAGCGGGCTGCCGTTGGTCACGCTGAAGCTGGCGATGTCCCTCGATGGCCGCACCGAGACCCCGCCGGGCGATTCGCCGTGGATCTCCGGCCCCGAGAGTCAGGCGCTCGTCCACCGCTGGCGGGCCGAATCGGACGCGATCGCGGTCGGCATCGGCACCGTCCTCGCCGACGACCCCCTGCTCACCGCCCGCCCAGACCCTTCCGGTGTGCCTTTCGTACCTATGGGGGACGAAAAGCACACCGGAACGGATTTGCGGCAGCCGATCCGTGTGGTCTTCGACCGGCGGGCCCGGCTGCCGCTCGACTCGCAGCTGCTGCAGACGCTTGACACGTCGCCGGTGCTCGTCGTCGTCTCGCAGCAGACCGACCCCGCCCGCCTGGCCGCCCTGCGCGATGCGGGGGCCGAGATTCTCGTCGCCGACGGGATCGAGGCGACGCTTGCCGAGCTCGGCCGTCGCGGTGTCTCCAGCCTCTTTCTCGAGGGTGGGCGCACGCTTGCGGCGGCCTTCGCCGACGCGGGGCAGACCGACGAGGCGCGAACGTTCGTCGCTCCGGTTCTGCTCGGAGCGGGTGGCGGGGGGGAGGGTGGGGGTGTCCGGGCGGGCGCTGGGCTTTTCGCCGGGCACGTCGCGCCTCTCGCCGAGCCGGAGTTGCGAAAAGCAGGACGCCGCGCCCCCCCGGACACCCCCACCCTCCCGCCGCACGTCGCGGTCGAGCGGATCGGCGACGATGTGCTGATCAAAGCTCGATTCAAGGAGTGGTGACGTGTTCACGGGACTGATTCAGGACGTGGGAACCGTGAGATCGGTCGAGGCGGGAGCAGACGGCACCCGCCTGGCAATAGAGACCGAACTGGCGACCGAGATCCGTCCAGGCGATTCGGTTGCCGTAGACGGCGTATGTCTGACCGCCGCAGCTGCCGATGGGGCAAGTTTCGAAGCTGAGGCAATGAACCAGACGCTTGAGCTGACCGCCCTCGACAGCGTGGACCGGGGTGACCGGGTCAATCTCGAGCTGGCGATGAAGGCGTCAGATCGACTCGGAGGGCACATAGTCCAAGGTCACGTTGACGCTATTGGCGAGATCACCGAGGTTCAGGAGGACGGTTTCGCCAGGCGGGTGACCGTGCGGTTGGGGCCGAACGCAATGAGGCTCGTTGTCTTGCAGGGCTCGATTACGCTCGACGGGGTCAGCCTGACCGTGGCGGCGCTGGGCGGTGACTGGGTCGAGGTCTCGCTGATCCCGGAGACGCTGGAGCGGACGAACCTGGGCGAAGCCGCACCCGGGCGCAAGCTGAACGTCGAGTGCGATGTAGTGGCCAAGTACGTGGAGCGGCTGGTGTCACCATTGGCCGGAAAGGAGCGCGCGTGAGCCAGATGACCGAGACGCAGAGACAAGAGGGCGAGCGAGCGGCGGGCGAGAGCCCGTTCGCGACGATCGAGGAGGCGGTCGAGGAGATCCGCCGCGGTCGCATGGTCGTCGTCTGCGACGGCGAGGACCGCGAGAACGAGGGCGATCTGGTGATGGCGGCGCAGTTCGCGACGCCCGAGGCGGTCAACTTCATGGCCAAGGAAGCGCGCGGGCTGATCTGCCTGGCGCTGACCGCGGAGCGCTGCGAGCGGCTCGGCCTCAACCTGATGGCGGCCAAGAACGAGGCGCCGCTGCAGACCGCCTTCACGGTGACGATCGAGGCCGCCGGCGGGGTCAGCACCGGCATCTCCGCCCACGATCGCGCCCACACGATCCAGGTCGCGATCGACCCCAACTCCGGTCCGCGCGACATCGTCGTCCCCGGCCACATGTTTCCCCTGCGGGCCAAGGACGGCGGCGTGCTGGAGCGCACCGGGCACACCGAGGCGAGCGTCGACCTGGCCCGCCTCGCCGGCCTGATCCCCGCCGGGGTGATCTGCGAGGTGATGAACGACGACGGCACGATGGCGCGCGTCCCCGACCTCGTCCCCTACTGCGAGAAGCACGATTTGAAGATGGTCACGGTCGCCGACCTGATCGCCTACCGGCGGCGCACCGAGAAGCTGGTTGAGCGGGTGGTCGACACCGGCCTGCCGACCGCCTTCGGCGAGTTCACCGCGGTCGGCTACCGCTCGCTGGTCGACGACAAACACCACGTGGCGATGGTCAAGGGCGAGGTCGACGGGGCCGCGGACGTGCTGGTCCGCGTCCACAGCGAGTGCCTCACCGGCGACGTCTTCCACAGCATGCGCTGCGACTGCGGCGAACAGCTTGCCTCGGCGCTGGCGATGATCGAGGGGGAGGGCCAGGGCGTCCTCCTCTACCTCTCCCAGGAGGGGCGTGGGATCGGCCTGCTCAACAAGCTGCGCGCCTACAAGCTGCAGGAGGAGGGGGCGGACACGGTCGAGGCCAACCTCAAACTGGGCCTGCCCGCCGACCTGCGCGACTACGGCATCGGCGCCCAGATCCTCGGCGACCTCGGCCTGACCAGCATCCGCATCCTCACCAACAATCCGAAAAAGATCGTCGGGCTCGAGGGCTACGGCCTCTCGGTCAGCGAGCAGGTGCCGATCGAGTCGGCCCCCAACACCCACAACGAGACCTACCTGCGGGCCAAGCGCGACAAGCTGGGCCACATTCTGCACCACCAGGGCCTGGCTTTCGACGAGGAGATGATCCACGACGAGGAGGAGCGCGACGCCGCCGCGGAGGACGGGACGGCGAATGGCTGAGCCGGGCGCCTTCCTGGAGAGCTTCGACGAGGCCGAGCGCTCGATCCTCTCGACCCTGAGCTTCGCGGTCTGCGTCGGCCGCTTCTACGAGGATCTCGCCCAGCGCCTGCTGCGCGGCGCCAACGAGGGCTTCGAGCTGGCCGGCGTGCCGGCGCCCGCGGTGCGCCACGCCTCGGTCCCCGGCGCCTACGAGCTGCCCTATGCCGCCAAGCTGCACGCCGAGAGCGGCGAGTTCGCCGGTGTCGCCTGCCTCGGGGTGGTGATCCGCGGCGAGACCGACCATTACGACTTCGTCTGCGCCGAGGCCGCCCGCGGCATCCAGGACGTCCAGCTGGCCACCGGCGTCCCCTGCGCTTTCGGCGTGATCACCTGCGACACGATGGAGCAGGCCCTCGAGCGGGCCGGCGGCGGCAAGCGAGATCAGGGCCGCAACGCCGCGCTGACGGTGGCCCGGATGGCGCTGCTGCAGCGCCAGCTGGCCTGAGCGGGCCCGCGACCGGCTACTATCCACCGCTCGATGGCCAAGGTATGCCACAGCTGCGGCAAGGGACCGGCGTTCGGCCACTCCCGCAGCCACTCGATGGTCGCGACCAAGCGGCGCTTCGACCCGAACCTGCAGAAGGTGCGGATCGAAGAGCGGGGTCGCAAGCTGCGCACCTACGTCTGTACGCGCTGTCTAAAGGCCAACAAGGTCACCAAGACCGCCTGAGGCCGTAGGACACGGCACTGGGAAGCACCCGCGGCTGCGCGCCGTGCCGGTGCACTGTCGCTCCGCCGCGTGCACTCCCCAGCTTGGTCCTACGACCTCAGGGGCGCCAGATAGATTTCGGCCGATGCCCGATCCCTCGATCGCGCGCTTCAAGCGCGTCATCACGTCTGCCTACGCCCATCTCGAGGAGCGTCGCGAGGAGGTCAACGACCTCAACGTCTTCCCGGTCGCCGACGGCGACACCGGCGACAACATGGCGATGACGATGCGCGCGGTGATGGAGGAGCTCGACCGGCTCGACGGCCTCGAGGTCGACGAGGTCGGGCGCACCGAGCTGGTCCAGGCGCTGGCCCGGGCTGCGCTGATGGGGGCGCGGGGAAACTCCGGCGTGATCCTCAGCCAGATCGTCCGCGGCGCCGCCGAGGAGCTGGCCAGCCGGCCCGGCGAGCTGGTCGACCCGGTGCTCGTCGCCTCCGCCTTCGCCAGCGCCGCCGACGCGGCCTACGCCTCGGTCCGCGACCCGGCCGAGGGGACGATGCTGACCGTCTTCCGCGAGATGGCCCACTCGATCGCCCGCCAGCTCGCCCACCTCGAGGCCGAGAAGCAGCGGCTCGACAAGGGGGTCAGCGACGAGCAGCAGGACGCCGTGTTGGCCGAGGTGCTGGAGCAGGCGATCGCCGATGGGCAGAGCGCGGTCGAGCGCACCCCGGAGCAGCTCGAGGTGCTGCGCGAGTCGGGCGTCGTCGACGCCGGCGGCTACGGCCTGGTGCTGATCCTCGCCGGCGTCGTCGCCGGCCTGCGCGGCGACGGGGCAGCGGTTCCCGAGATCGCCCACCACGATGCGCCGCCGCTCAGCCGGCCGCACCACGAGGACAGCCGCTACCGCTACTGCACCAACTTCATCGTCTCGGGGGCAGGGCTCTCCGCACGCGACTTCCTGCCCCGCCTCGAGGGCCTCGGCGACTCGGTGCTCGTCGTCGGCGATGAGGCGACGCTCAAGGTCCACGTCCACACCGACGAGCCCGAAAGTGCGGTGGCGTTGTTCGAGGGGGCCGGCCGCGTCACCAACCTTGACGTCGCCGACATGCGCGAGCAGATCGCCGCCCGCCGGGCAAGGCTGCACGCCGGCCGCACCGGCGTGCTCGCGGTCGCCGCGGGGGACGGGCTGGAGCGGCTGTTCGCCGAGCTCGGCGCGCACGTCGTCCCCGGCGGCGAGACGCTCAACCCGTCGACCTACGAGCTGCTCGCCGGGATCCACGAGGTGCCCGCCGAGGAAGTCCTCGTCCTGCCCAGCTCCTCGAACGTGATCATGGCCGCCGAGCGAGCCTGCGAGCTGTCCGAGAAGCCGGCTCGGGTGATCGCCGCGACATCGCAGCAGGCCAGCCTGCTGGCGCTGGTCGAGCTCGACCCCGAGTTGACGGTGGAGCGAAACGCGCAGCGGCTCGAGGCGGCGCTGGGCGAGATCGGCACCGGCGGCGTCGCGCCGGCTGCCCGCGACGACGCCCAGGGCCGCTTCCGCAAGGGCGACGCGGTCGGCTTCGTCGAGGGCCGGATCGTCGCCTGGGGCGGGGCCGGCTCGACCCTCGCCGCCACCCTGGTGCAGCTCGCCGACGGGGCCGAGATCGTCACCGTGCTGGCCGGCGAGGAGGCCCCGATCCCGCTTGCGGAGATCGACACCCACGTCCCCGACGGGGTCGAGGTCGAGACCCACGAGGGGGGTCAGCCGAGCTGGTGGTGGCTGCTCGCAGCCCAGTAGCGCGCGCCTTCGCGGGCACGATTGAGCTCAGCTTTGAGCAGCTTCGCGATGCGCCCGTCCATTGGCCGCGACCAAGCGTTCTCGACGCCTCGCTGAGGGCGATCGATGGGGTTGGGCCCCAGATGGCGGGAGCTGCCGCGGAAGCTGGGATCGAAACCGTGGGCGACCTACTCCTACGTTTCCCCCACAGTCACCGCGACCGAACGATCATCCCGGTGGCCTCGCTCGAGCCCGGCAAGCAGGCGACGATCGGGGTGGAGGTGCTCGCCGACGCCGGCCGCCCGTTTCGCAAACGGGGGCTCTCGATCCTCACGGTCAAAGTGGGGGATGACAGCGGGGCATTGCGGGCCACCTGGTTCAACCAGCCTTGGCTGGCGGCGAAGCTGACCGCGGGGACGCCGCTGCTGTTGACCGGGTCGCGGGACAAACGCGGGTTCCGGGTCTCCGAATTTGAGATTGGTGAGCGGGGGGAGGGGGAGGGGGCGGGGGGGGGGGGGGGGGGGGGGGGGGGGGGGGGGGGGGGGGGGGGGGG
>JBBDJH010000001.1:0-41686 GCA_040879985.1 Solirubrobacterales bacterium | reverse complement strand
GGGTGTCCAGCCGGGTGCTGGGTTTTTCGCCTTGGACTCGTCCGACTCTCGCCGACGTCCCGCTGCGAAAAACAGGACGCCGCATCCGCCTGGACACCCCCGCCCTCCTTCGCGACAGTTTGCGCCGGTTCATCCGGCGACTGAGGCGTTGAAAGCGCAGCGGATACGGCAGTGGGTGGAGCAGGCGATGCAGTGGGTCGGGAATGTGCTCGAGCCGTTGCCGGCCGAGCTGCGGGCGCGTCGTGGGCTGGCGGGGGCAGCTGATGCGATCCGGGCGGTGCACTTCCCGGAGAGTCCGGAGGATGTCGAGCTGGCCAGGGATCGATTGGCGTTCGAAGAGTTGTTTCTCTACCAGGCGATCCTGGCTACGCGGAAGCGGAGTCATCGGACTTCGCGGCCGGCGCCGAGGTTGGGCAAGCCGGGGGAGGTCGTCGGGCGGTGGATCGGGTCGCTGCCGTTCGAGCCGACCCGGGACCAACTGAAGGCGTTCGACGAGATCGATGCGGATCTCGACTCGGGGGAGCCGATGCAGCGGCTGTTGATGGGCGAGGTCGGGTCGGGAAAGACGGTCGTGGCGCTGTACTCGATGCTGCGGGCGCTGGAAGCCGGGTTCCAGGCGGTGCTGATGGCGCCGACCGAGACCCTGGCCGAGCAGCATGCGGTCACCCTGGGGAGGCTGTTGGCCGAAGCGGCGACGCCGTTCGCGCTGCTGACCGGAGCGACTCCGGCCGCCCGGCGCCGGGAAGCGCTCGAGCGCCTGGCGACCGGTGAGCTCGGGCTGGTCGTCGGCACCCACGCGCTGATCGAGCCCGACGTCGAGTTCGCCCGGCTCGGGGTCTGCGTGGTCGACGAGCAGCATCGCTTCGGCGTTGAGCAGCGGCGGGCGCTCGACTCGAAGGGGGTCGAGGGGATGGCGCCGCACGTCCTGCACATGACGGCGACGCCGATCCCGCGCACGCTCTCGCTGACCGCCTACGGCGACCTCGACACGACGGCGCTGCACGAGCTGCCCGCCGGCCGGCAGCCGGTCGAGACGCGGTTGGTCGGCGAGGACGACCGCTCCGCCGCCTACGAGTTCCTGCGCGCTCAGCTGCGCGAGGGGCGCCAGGCGTACGTGGTCTGCCCGCTGGTCGAGGAGTCGGAGAAGATGCAGGGCAAGGCCGCCGAGAAGGAGGCGGCGCGGCTGCGGGCCGGCGAGCTGAAGGGGTTCGAGGTCGGCGTGATCCACGGCCAGATGCCCTCGGCGCGCAAGGCCGAGGCGATGGAGGCCTTCGCGGCCGGCGCCACCGACGTGCTCGTCGCCACCACCGTGATCGAGGTCGGCATCGACGTCGCCAACGCGACCGTGATCGCGATCGAGGGGGCGGAGCGCTACGGCGTCTCTCAGCTGCACCAGCTGCGCGGCCGGGTCGGGCGCGGCGAGCACCGATCGCACTGCCTGCTCTTTCCCGAAGCGGGCGGCGAGATGGCGCGGCGGCGGCTGCGGGCGGTCGAGCGCGAGCGCGACGGCTTCAAGCTCGCCGAGGTCGACCTCGGCCTGCGCGGCGAGGGCGAGGTCCTCGGCACGCGCCAGAGCGGACTGCCGCGCTTCGCCGTCGCCGAGCTGCCCGACGACACGCCGCTGCTCGCCGAAGCCCGCGACGAGGTGCTTGCCCTGCTGCGCCTCCACGGCTCGCTCGGCGACCCGCGGCTCGGCCCCCTGCTCGACGCCGCCCACCGCCGCTTCGGCGCCGGCGCCTCCGACCCCATACCGCTATGAGGGTGATCGCCGGAGAGCTGAAGGGCCAGCGGCTGGTCGCGCCGCGCGGTTGGAAGGTGCGGCCGACGTCCGACCGCGTCCGCGAGGCGATCTTCTCGGCGCTCGGCGACGTCAGTGGCGCGCGCGTCCTCGACCTCTACTGCGGCACCGGCGCCCTCGCGATCGAGGCGCTCTCGCGCGGCGCCGCGGGCGCCGTCCTGGTCGACCGCGACACCCGCCCGGCGCTGGGCAACGTCGAGCGGCTCGGCCTCGGCGGGCGCGCCGAGCTGGTCCGCGCCGACATCGATCGCTGGCTCTCCGGCCGCGCCGCGCAGCCAGGGGCGACCCGCTTTGATCTCGTCTTCGTCGACGCCCCCTATAGACTCGCCGACCGCGTGGGGCAGGAACTGAATACACATCTGCCGGACCTGCTCGCCGAGGGCGGGCGGGCGATCGTCGAGAGCGGCGCCCGGCGGCCCTTGCGGATCGATTCGCTCGAGCCGCTGCGCCGGCGTCGCTACGGCGCCGCCGACGTCTGCTTCTACGCGGAGAAGGGCGCCTGATGGCATCGCAGGACGGCATCGTGGTCTGCCCGGGCAGCTACGACCCGGTCACCAACGGGCACGTCGACATCATCACCCGCAGTTCCGAGATCTTCGAGCGGGTGGTCGTCGGCGTCGTCAACAACCCGATCCGCAAGGAGAAGACGATGTTCACCGCCGAGGAACGCAAGGCGTTCATCGAGCAGGCGACCGCCGGCCTCGCCAACGTCGAGGTCCAGACCTTCTCCAACCTGCTGGTCCAGTTCGCCCGCGAACTGGGCGCGAAGTCGATCGTCAAGGGCTTGCGGGCGATCTCCGACTTCGAGTACGAGTTCGAGATGGCGCAGCTGAACCGCAAGCTCGACCCCGGGATCGAGAGCATCTACATGATCGCCTCGCCCCAGTACAGCTTCCTCTCCTCGACCGGAGTAAAGGAAATGGCGACCTTCGGGGGCGACGTCGCCGACCTCGTCCCGGCGCCGGTGGCAGCCGCGATGGCGGGCCGCCTGGGCGAGCGGTAGGCTTGTGCCGACCGTTGCCCGCGTGGGCGAGAGTTTGCAGAAAGCCGAGGAAATCGCGGCTTCTTCACCGAAACTGCCTCTGACACGTAGGCTTACGCCCTGCTGATGGACGTTCTCGTTCTCATAGACAAGCTGGACGATGTCGTCCACAACGCCCGACCCGTGCCGCTCACGGATCAGGTCCGCGTGGACCGCGAGGAGATCTACGACCTCCTCGACCAGATGCGCGCGACGATCCCCGAGGAGATCAAGCAGGCGCGCTGGATCGTCAAGGAGCGCCAGGAGATGCTCGCCGAGGCCAAGCGCGAGGCGGAGCGGATCGTTCGCGAGGCACGCGAGCAGCAGGCCCGTCTGATCTCCGACGAGGAGGTCACCAAGCAGGCCGAGCGGGCCGCCGACGAGATCGTCGAGGACGCCCGCACCCGTGAGCGTGAGATCCGGCTCGGCGCCGAGGACTACGCCGACGAGATCCTCAACACGCTCGAGGTCAACCTTCAGAAGTTCCTCGCGGCCGTGCAGCGCGGCCGCGACCGGCTCGCCGGCCGCGATGACGAACAGCCGGTCGTCGAGCTGGACGAGCACCAGTAGTTCGGTTTAGTCCCCTCTCTCAGTACTTCGCGCGGACCACGGCCAGGTCGTCGGCCTGCCAGGTGACTTCGCCGTTGCACCAGCTGACGAGGTTGTCGAGCTGGTCGCCCTCAAAGGCGTCGCCGATGACGAGCGAGCGGGAGTGGTCCTTGACCCTGCGGAAGAGGGACTGCTTCTGCTCGTCCGTCAGGTCGTTGACCGAGAGCACCGAGATGACGAGGTCCCAGGGACCGTCGGGCAGCGGGTCCTCCATGCGGGCGAGCTGGACGTCGTCGTAGGTCTGACGGGCGCGAAAGACCATGTCGGGGCTGGCGTCGAGGCCGACGACCCAGGAATCGGGGTAGGCCTCGATCAGCCGCTTGGTCGTCTCGCCGGTGCCCATGCCCAGCTCCAGGACCCGCTCGGGCGGGAACGGGATCGCCGCGACCGCCTGCTCCTGCAGTTCGTCGTAGCGCGGGAGCCTGGCGCGAATCCGCTCCAGATACTCGTCGGGTGTCCAGTCGAATTGACCCATTTCGTAATCTCGTCGAGAGGGTCCATCGTAAGCGGCAGGGCGGAGGAGTTCGCAATGGCCACGGAGGCAACCACGATCATCGACCTGGCGCGTCTCTCGCTGGCCCACGGGGAGGGCGTGCGCCTCGACCTCCCGGTTCGGCTCGAGCCGCTGGAGTTGGGCGGCCAGACCTACGTCCCCCGGGACGACATTCTGGAGACGCGGATCGACGTCTCGCGGCCCAGCAACGGCTACGCCTTCCGGCTGCGCTTCCCGTTCCGCATCGAGGGCCCCTGCATGCGCTGCCTGGAGCGGGCCGCGGTCGAGACCGAGGTCGACGCCCGCGAGGTCGACCAGGCGGACACCGACGACGAGGAGCTGCGCAGCCCTTACGTCGTCGACGACCAGCTCGACCTCGGCCGCTGGGCCCACGACGCGGCCGTCCTCGCGACCCCGGCCCGCATCCTCTGCCGCCCCGACTGCGCCGGCCTCTGCCCGATCTGCGGCGAGTCCCTAAACGACGCCGACCCCGAGGACCACAAGCACGACACCGGCACCGACCCCCGCTGGTCCAAGCTCAACGAGCTGAAGCTGGACTGACACCCCCGCGGCGAAGTCACCTGGCAGGCCGACGGCCTCGCCGTCGTCCGGGCGACGTACCGAGAGAAGGGGTAGGGGGTGTCCCGGAGAGCGCGGCGTCCTGTTTTTCGCCCCTGCGGCACACTCGGACGGCCGCCTCACTCCGCAGGCGAAAAACCCAGCAAACGAAGGGGCACCCCATGCCCCTTCCTCGCCACACGTGCCGGACCCCGCTACCATGCGCCGCCCATGGCGGTCCCGAAGAAGAGAACCTCGCGCACTCGTCGCGACAAACGGCGCGCTCAGCACAAGGCCGGCGTGGCGCGGCTCAACAACTGCCCGCGCTGCCACAGCCCGCGCCTGCCGCACCGGGTCTGCCCGACCTGCGGCACCTACGCCGGGCGCGAGGTGGTCAAGCAGCCGATCGTCGACCCGACCGCGCCCGCTCCCGACACCGAGTAGGCGATGGCCGGCGGGGTGACCGTCGCGCTCGACGGTTTCGGGGCCGAGCAGGGCTTCGAGGTGCTTGCCGAGGGCGCCAGGATGGCGGCCGCCGACGGGATCCGGATCAGGGTCTTCGGCCCGCAGCGCGAACTCGGGCTCGACGGCGTCGACGGGATCGAGGTCGTGCCGACGACGGAGTGGATCGCCAACGCGGAGGACCCGGTGCCCGCGGTGCGGGCGAAGAAGCAGGCCTCCGTCGTGCGCGCCGCCCGCGACGTCGCCGAGGGTCGCGCCGACGCGCTGGTCAGCCCCGGCTCGACCGGGGCGACGATGGCGGCGGCGACCTTCGGACTGCGCCGGCTGCGCGGCGTGCAGCGGCCGGCCCTGGCGGTGCGGCTGCCGGTGCCCGGCAAGCCGGTGCTCTTCCTCGATGTCGGCGCCAACGTCGAGGTGCGCGCCCAGCACCTCGTCCAGTTCGCCTTCCTCGGCGCCGCCTTCAGCGCCGCCGTGCTCGGCGTCGAGCGTCCCCGCGTCGGCCTGCTCTCGGTCGGCGAGGAGGCGGGCAAGGGGAGGGAGGAGGTGACGGCCGCCCACGCGCTGCTCAGCGAGGCGGCCGGAATCGAGTTCGCCGGCAACGTCGAGGGCCGCGACCTGCCCGCCGGCGGCGCCGACGTCGTCGTCACCGACGGCTTCACCGGCAACGTCTCGCTGAAGCTGATGGAGGGCACGGCGAGGACGGTGACCGCGGCGATCCGCGACGCCGCGCGGTCCAGCCCGCTCGCCGCGCTGGGCGGCCTGATGATGCGCCCGGCCCTCGGCGGCCTGCGCCGCGAGCTGCACCCCGACACGACCGGCGGCGCGATCCTGCTCGGGCTGCGCGGCATCGCCGTGGTCGGCCACGGCAGCGCCGGGGCGGAGGGAATCGCCAACGCGGTGCGCCTGGCGGCACGCTGCGTCGAGGTCAACGCGGTCGGCAGGACCGCCGCCCTGCTGGCGGAGGGCGGCGCGACCAGGGGCGCGCTCGCCGCCGCCGCGGGTGCGTGATAGGACACCCGGATGAACAGCGATGAGGTTTTCGCTCTGGTCCGCGACCATCTCGCCGAGGAGCTCGAGGTCGACCCTGCCAAGATCGCCGTCGAGACCCGTTTCAAGCAGGACCTCGACGCTGACTCGCTCGACCTCTACGAGCTGGTGATGGAGCTCGAGGACCGCTACGGGATCACCGTCTCCGAGCAGCAGGCGGCGCGGATCGAGACCGTCGGCGACGCCGTCGACTTCGTCGTGGAGCACGCACCGGCGTGAGTGTGGCGGCGCTCGCGGAGCTGATCGGGGAGCTTCCCGACGAGCTGCGCCGCCGCGCCCTCACCCACTCCTCCTGGACCGAGGAGGGTCCGCAGTCCTACGAGCGGCTCGCCTACCTCGGCGACAGCGTGCTCGCCCTGACCGTCGCCGCCGCCATCTACGAGCGCTTTCCCGAGGTCAACGCCGGCGGCCTGACCAAGATCCACAACCACGCCGTCAGCGGCGTCTCCTGCGCCGAGGTCGGCCGCGAGCTGGGCGTGCCGGCGATGCTCGAAGCGGCCGAGCCGCGGGCGGCCGAGATGATTCCGGCCAAGACCCTGCTCGCCGGCTCGCGGCCGCTGCCGGAGGCGACCGAGGCCCTGATCGGGGCCTGCTTCGTCGCCTTCGGCTTCGAGCGCGCCGCCGCCGCCGTCGCCGCCGCCTTCGCGGCGCCGATCGAAACTGCCGTCGAAGCTCCGGTAGATGCGAAGTCGGCGCTGCAGGAGCTGCTTGCGCAGCGCCGCGCGCACGTAACCTATTCCGTGGTCGGCGAATCGGGCCCGGCTCACCGGCGGACCTTCGAGGTCGAGGCGACGGTCGGTGAGAAGAGCATCGGAAGCGGTTCCGGACTGAGCAAGAAGGCGGCCGAGCAGATGGCCGCCGAGGAGGCGTTGAGGCGGCTCGGGGCATAGCCCGGCAGTCGCGTCCGACTGACTCGCCAGCCTTGCGGACCGAGGACGAAAGATGTATCTGAAATCGATCGAGATGAAGGGGTTCAAGTCGTTCCCCGGGCGCACTAAGCTGGAGTTCTCTCCAGGCGTCAGCGTGATCGTCGGCCCGAACGGCTCGGGCAAGTCGAACATCACCGACGCGGTGCTCTGGGCGCTGGGCGAGCAGAGCCCGGGCAACATCCGCGGCGCCTCGATGCAGGACGTGATCTCGGCCGGCGGCCAGGGGGTCGGGCAGCGCCGCGCCGCCGAGGTCGAGGTCGTGATCGACAACTCCGCGGGTCGCGCCGCAACCGAGCTCTCCGAGATCGCCGTGCAGCGCAGCCTCGACCGCTCGGGCGACGGCGTCTACCGGCTCAACGGCGCCCGCTGCCGGCTCGTCGACGTGGTCGAGGTCCTCTCCGACACCAACCTCGGCCGCGAGATGCACTCGGTGATCAGCCAGGGCCGGGTCGAGTCGATCGTCCACTCGAAGCCGCGCGAGCGCCGCTTGCTGGTCGAGGAGGCAGCGGGGCTGGGCAAGCACCGCAAGCGCCGCCGCCGCGCCGAGTTGAAGCTGCGCGCGGCGCGCGACAACCTCGACCGCGCCCTCGACATCGAGCGCGAGGCGCGGGCGCGGCTGCGGCCCCTCAAGCGCCAGGCCCAGGCGGCCGAGCTGGGCGCCCGGATCGAGCGCGAGGAGCTCGAGCTGCGCGGCCGGCTCGTCGCCGAGGAACTGCGCTTCGGCAAGGACCGGGCGAAGGCGGCGGAAGCGGCCGCCGAGAAGGCGCGGGCCAAGCGGGCGGCGATCGAGAAGCGCCTCGCCGAGGTCAGCGGGCGCCGCCGCGCCGCCGAGGAGCGCTTCGCCGCGCGCGACCGCGAGCGCACCCAGGCCTGGGGCCTGCTGACCAAGCTGCGCGGCGAGCAGCAGCGGATTGCGGTGCGCGCCGCGGCGCTGCCCGATCGCGAGGCCGAGTTGGCGAGTGCGCTGGAGGGCCTGCGGGCCGAATTCGGTCCGCTGACGCTCGACCTCGGCACGGCCGAGGGCGCGCCCGCCGAGCGCGCCCAGAAGCTCGAGGAGGAGCTCGGTGAGATCGACACCGGCCTCGCCGGCGCCGCCGAAGGCCTGGCCCGGGCTCGCTCCGCCGAGGCGGCCGAGGCGCAGCGCGAGGCCGCGCTGGGCGAGGTGCAGGCCGGCGCCGAGCGCGCCGCGCGCCACGCCCGCCGCGCCGAGGGGCTGCTCGGCGAGCGCCACCGCGAGGCCCTGCGCGAGCGCGTGGCCGCCGGCGAGGAGCTGCTCGACGACGTCCGTTCCGCCTCGGCCGCAGCCACCGCGGCCGAGGCGGCGATCCGCGCCCGGGTCGAGCGGATCGAAGCGAAGGTCGTCGGCGAGGAGGGCGACGGCGACGCGATCGCCGAGGAGATGCGCGAGTGCTCGCGGCAGGAGTCCGAGCTGCAGGTCGAGATGAGCGCGGCCTCCGATGCGCTCACCGAGGCCCAGGTCGAGGCGGCGCACCTCGGCGACCGCCATGCCGAGGCGGCCAAGGAGCTGGCCTCGATCGCCGCGCGGCTCGGCGAGGAGGTCGAGGCGGCCGAGGGGCCGCTCAGCGAGGAGGAGCGCGGCGAGATCGACCGGCGCCTGCAGCGGCTCGAGCGCCGCCGCGCCCAGATCGGCCCGGTCAACCCGCTGGCCGAGCAGGAGTACGAGGAGGCCCGCGAGCACGTCGAGTCGGTGCAGGCCCAGCGCGAGGACACCGAGCGCGGCATGCACGAGCTGGAGGCGCTGATCCGCGACATCGACCGCGAGATCGAGCGCGCCTTCGAGCAGACCTTCGAGGCGACGGCGACCAACTTCGAGGAGATGGTCGGCCACCTCTTCCCGGGCGGCAGGGGGCGCCTGCGCCGGGTCAGCCTGCGCCCGGTGCGCGATGCCGAGGAGGAGCCCGAGCCGGACCCCGAAGCCGCCGACGGCGAGGCCGAGGAGGAAGAGGAGCGCGAGGTGCTCGGGGTCGAGATCGAGGTCACCCCGGCCGGCAAGTCGACCCGCAAGCTCTCGCTGCTCTCCGGCGGCGAGAAGTCGCTGGTCGCGCTGGCCTTCGTCTTCGCGGTCTTCCTCGCCAGGCCCTGCCCCTTCTACATCCTCGACGAGGTCGAGGCCGCCCTCGACGACGCCAACATCGACCGCTTCCTGCAGCTGATCCGCCGCTTCTCCGACCGCGCCCAGTTCGTCATCGTCACCCACCAGAAACGGACGATGGACGCCGCCGACGTGCTCTACGGCGTCACCATGGGCGGCGACGGGGTGACCAAAGTCGTCTCGCGCCGCCTGCCGCGCGAGATCGAGGCGGAGGCCGACGGCTCCGCCCCGCGGCCGTTCGCGGGCATCGACGCCGAAGCCGCGTAGATTCCCGGCCGATGAGCACGACCTGGGCGGAGATCTTCGACCTCGGCGCGCGCGACGCCGGCGCCGCCGCGGCCGAGCCGCAGAGCGAGGAACGCCGCCGCGGCGTCTTCCGGCGCCTGCGCGAGAGCCTCTCGCAGAGCCGCCAGGCGCTGACCGAGGAGATCTCCGCCAGCCTCTTCGACCGCATCGACGAGCAGACCTGGGAACAGCTCGAGGAGGCGCTGATCATGGCCGACGCGGGCGCGCCGACTACCGCCGAGGTGGTCGAGCGGCTCGAGCAGGAGGTCGATAGCGGCGCCGTCTCGGCCGACGGCGAGGCGGTGCGGGCGCGGCTGATCGAGATCCTCGCCGAGGTGGCCGCGGGCGGTCGCGCCCCGATCGACCTCAGCGGCGAGCCGGCGGTGCTGCTGATGGTCGGGGTCAACGGCACCGGCAAGACGACGACGATCGGCAAGATCGCCTGGCACCTCTCGCGGGAATTCGGGCTCTCGGTGGTGCTCGCGGCCGGCGACACCTACCGGGCGGCCGCCGCCGAGCAGCTCGCCGAGTGGGCCGAGCGGGCGGGGGCCGAACTGATCCGATCGGCGCCGGGCGGCGACCCCGGCGCGGTCGCCTTTGACGCGATCGCCGCCGCCCGCGCCCGCGGCGCCGACGTGGTGATCGTCGACACCGCCGGCCGGCTGCACACCCAGGGCAACCTGATGGACGAGCTGTCCAAGGTGCGGCGCGTGATCGCCAAGCAGATGCCCGAGGCGCCGCACGAGACGCTGCTCTCGATCGACGCGACCACCGGCCAGAACGGCCTGCGCCAGGCGCAGCTGTTCGCCGCGGCGGTCGAGGTCGACGGCGTCGTCCTGACCAAGCTCGACGGCACCGCCAAGGGCGGCATCGTGCTGGCGATCGCCAACGAGCTCGGCATCCCGGTGAAGCTGATCGGCGCCGGCGAGTCGCTCGAGGACCTGCGCCCGTTCGACCCCGAGGAATTCGCCCGCGCTCTCCTCGCCGAGTAGCCTGAAGGCGTGTTCGACCAGCTCTCAGACCGCCTCCAGGCGACGCTCTCCGACGTCCGCTCGCGCGGCACGCTGAGCGAGGGCGACGTCGATGCGGCGATGCGCGAGATCCGCCTCGCCCTGCTCGAGGCCGACGTCAACTTCAAGGTCGTCAAAGGCTTCACCAAGACGCTGAAAGAGCGCTGCCTCGGCGCCGACGTGCTGGAGAGCCTCGACCCCGGCCAGCAGGTGGTCAAGATCGTCAACGAGGAGCTGACCGGGCTGATGGGCGGCTCCGGGCGCGAGCTCGCCTTCGCCTCCAAGGGCCCGACGGTGATCCTGATGGCCGGCCTGCAGGGCTCCGGCAAGACGACCGCCTGCGCCAAGCTCGCCCGCCACCTCGGCGAGTCCGGCAAGAAGGTCGCGCTCGCCGCCTGCGACGTCTACCGGCCGGCCGCCGTCGAGCAGCTGGTTACCGTCGGCGAGCGCGCCGGCGCCCACGTCTACGAGCGGGGCAGCGACGCCGACCCGGTCGAGATCGCCGCCTGGGCGCTCGACCGCGCTCGCGAGGACGAGCGCGACGTGCTGATCGTCGACACCGCCGGCCGCCTGCACGTCGACGCCGACCTGATGGACGAGCTGGCGAAGATCCGCAAGCGGACCAAGCCGCACGACGTGCTGCTGGTGGTCGACGCGATGACCGGCCAGGACGCCGTCGGCGTCGCCGAATCGTTCGCCGCGACGGCGGAGTTCGACGGCGTGGTGATGACCAAGCTCGACGGCGACGCCCGCGGCGGCGCCGCGCTCTCGGTCAAGGCGGTCACCGGCAAGCCGATCCTCTTCGCCTCGACCGGCGAGAAGCTGGAGGCCTTCGAGCGCTTCCACCCCGACCGCATGGCCTCGCGCATCCTCGGCATGGGCGACATGCTCAGCCTGATCGAGAAAGCCGAGCAGCAGGTCGACGAGCGCCAGGCCGAGGATCTGCAGAAGAAGCTCGAAAACGACCGCTTCACGCTCGAGGACTTCCTCCAGCAGATGAAACAGGTGCGCAAGATGGGCCCGCTCAGCGGCCTGATCGGGATGATGCCCGGGATGGGGGCGATGAAGCAGCTCAAGAACGCCGACGTCGACGAGGGCGAGCTCGACCGGGTCGAGGCGATCATCCTCTCGATGACGCCGCTCGAGCGCGCCAACCCGGCGATCATCAAGGGCTCGCGCCGCAAACGGATCGCGGCCGGCTCCGGGACCAAGATCCAGCAGGTCAACCAGCTGGTCAAGCAGTTCGACCAGATGCGCAAGATGATGCGGCAGATGATGTCCGGCAAGCAGCCCGACCCGCAACAGCTGGCGCAGATGGCGGGTAGCGCTCCGCGTCCCAAGTACCGCAGGCGCTAACCTGCCCGATCCCAATGGCTGTGCGAATCAGACTGAGAAGGGTGGGTTCGAAGAAGAACCCGATCTGGCGGATCGTCGTCGCCGACAAACGCTCCCCGCGTGACGGTCGGACGATCGAGACGATCGGCCAGTACAACCCGCAGACGGAGCCGTCGACGATCGTGCTCGACGAGGAGCGCGCGCGCCACTGGCTCGAGCACGGGGCACAGCCGTCGGAGCCCGTGGCGACCTTGCTGCGGACCAAGGGCATCGCCGCCTCCGGCACTTGAGATGACCGAGCTGCTGGAGTTTCTCGTCAGGGCCCTGGTCGAGGATCCCGAGGCGGTCGAAGTCGAGGAGCTGGAAGAGGACGGGGACCTGATCTACGAGATCAGCGTCGCCGAGGACGATCTTGGCCGGGTGATCGGCAAAGGGGGGCGGGTGGCCAACGCGATCCGCACCGTCGCCAAGGCGGCTGCCGTTCGGTTGGACCGGCGGGTTGTCGTTGACATTCTCGACTGACGTGGTTGTGGGGGAGGGGGCGGGGGTGCCCCTCCGTTTGCTGGGTTTTTCGCCTCTTCGGTTGCGCCCGTCCGAGGATGTTGGTGGGGCGAAAAAGAGGACGCCGCGCTCTGCGGGGCACCCCCGACCCCTCCGTCCCGATACGTGTGCGGCGCACGGGCAAGCGAGAATGGCCGGATGAGACTCGACATCTTCAGCCTCTTCCCTGAGGCGTTTGACTGGTTTCAGTCGCAGCGGTCTGTGCGGAACGCGTTGGCTCAAGGGAATGAGCTGGAGTTGTTCAACTATCGGGATACGACGCCGTTGGGGGCGGGGCAGGTTGACGATTCGCCTTATGGGGGTGGGGCGGGGATGGTGCTGCGGGTCGATGTGGTCGATGCGGCGCTGCAAGCGGCTTACGTTGACGGCGAGAAGCCGCGGGTTGTGCTGCTCTCGCCGACCGGGCGGTTGCTCGACGACGCGTTCGCCGACGAGCTGACCCGGGAGCCGCATGTGGCGCTGCTCTGCGGGCGCTACGAGGGGTTCGACGAGCGCGTCCACGAGCACCTCGCCGACGACGAGGTCTCGATCGGCCGCTACGTCCTGGCCGGCGGCGAGCTGCCGGCGATGGTCGTCGCCGACGTGATGATGCGCAAGCTTCCCGGCGCGCTGGGACACGAGCAGAGCGCCGTCGAGGAGTCCTTCAGCCGCCTGCTCGAGGGCGCCCCGGAGTACCCGCACTACACCCGCCCGCCCTCCTATCGGGGCTGGGAGATTCCCGAGGTTCTGGTCTCCGGCGACCACGAGCGGGTGCGCCGCTGGCGGGCCGAACAGAGCAGGGTGCGGGCCGAGCAGTTCGAAAAAGACCCCGAGTAGGTACGATTCCGCAACCGCGCGGCGCCGAACCCGGCTCCGGCGGTTTTTTCTCGCCAAATGAGCACCGTAATCGACAGCATCGAGCGTCGCCAGGAGAGGCAGGGCTTACCGTCCTTCGCCTCGGGCGACCGCGTGCGCGTCCACTTCAAGGTCCGCGAGGGCTCGCGCGAGCGGACCCAGGTCTTCGAGGGGATCGTGCTCAAGCGGCAGGGCTCCGGCGCGCGTGAGACGTTCACCGTCCGCAAGCAGTCGTTCGGCGTCGGCGTCGAGCGGACCTTCCCGCTGCACTCGCCGAAGATCGAGAAGCTGGAGATCGCCGCGCGCGGCGCCGTCCGCCGGGCCAAGCTCTACTACCTGCGCGGCCGCATCGGCAAGGCGGCGCGGGTCGCCGAGCGGCGCTGGGGCATCGACGAGGAGTTGATCTCGGCTCCGGTCGCCGCCGAGGCCGAGGAGCCGCAGGCGGTCGACGCCGAGGGCGCGACGGTCGAGCAGGCCGAGGCAGAGACGGACGCCGAGGCGCCCGAGGCAGTGGAGGCCGAGGACACCGCCGCGGCGCAGGATGCCGAGGCCGAGTCGCCGCAGGAGGACAGCGGCGACTCCGGCGAGGGCAAACCCTCCTGACCCCGAGCATCCCGAAGCCGCAGAGCCGCGCCGGCGGCCTGGTCGAGCTGGTCGTGATCGTCGCCCTGGCGCTCGGCCTGGCGCTGGCGATCCAGGCCTGGCTGGTCAAGCCCTACCAGATCCCCTCGCAGTCGATGGAGCCGACCCTGGACGTCGGCCAGCGGGTTCTCGTCAACCGCGTCGGCTACCACCTCGGCGACCCGAGCATCGGCGACGTCATCGTCTTCCATCCGCCCACCGGGGCCGACAACGGTGCCGAATGCGGCATCCCGCACGGTCCCCGCCAGGTCTGCCCGCAGCCGACCCCGGCCGAGTCGAGCCAGAACTTCATCAAGCGGATCGTCGCCGGCCCGGGCGACACGCTGAGCGTCCGCAACGGCCACCCGGTGGTCAACGGGGTGGAAAAGTCCGACGAGCCCTACACGCTGCCTTGCGGCAACAGCGGCTCCTGCAACCTGCCCAAGCCGATCAAGATTCCACCCGACCATTACTTCATGATGGGCGACAACCGTGGGGCAAGTGACGACAGCCGCTTCTGGGGACCGATCCCCCGCGAATGGATCATCGGCAAGGCCTTCGCCACCTACTGGCCACCGAACCGCGTCGGCCTCCTCTAAGAGCCACAAGCGCCGGCTGGCGCGCTCGCGCCGCCTCTTCGCCTTCGATCGCAGCCTCGGCGGCAGCCAGGTCGCGGGCGCCGACGAGGCGGGGCGCGGCTGCCTCGCCGGGCCGCTGGTCGCCGCCGCGGTGCTGCTCGACTACGCGGCGCTCTCGCGCGCCGACCGGCGCGCCCTGGCCGGCCTGCACGACTCCAAGCAGATGAAGCCCGAGAAGCGCGAGGAGCTCTTCCCGGCCGTGTTGCGCGCGGCGAGCCGGGTCAGCGTCGTCGTCCGTTGCGCGCGCGGGATCGACGACCGCGGCCTGCACGTGACCAACATCGAAGCGCTGTCCTGCGCGCTGGAGCGCTTGGCGCCCGGCGAGGGGGCGACCTGCCTGGTCGACGGCTTCGCGCTGCGCGGCTGCACGGTGCCGCACCGCGCCGTGGTCGGAGGCGACGGGACCAGCGCCGCGATCGCCGCCGCCTCGGTGATCGCCAAGGTCACCCGCGACCGCTACATGCACGGCGCCGCCGGCAGGCACCCGGGCTGGGGATTCGAGGAGCACGTCGGCTACTCGACCCCCGAGCACCGCGCCGCGATCGAACGGCTCGGCATCTCGCCGCTGCACCGGAGGTCGTTCGCGAGCGTCGCCTACGCCCAGCTTGAGCTCGCCGGTTAGAAGGCGCCGGAAATATGCTCGTAGTCGGTGACGCGGCCCATGCGGTCGTAGGTGACGCCGATCGCGTCGAAGCGGATCTCGTCGTAGCGCGGTAGCTCGCGGCGCTCGCCCATCCAGGCCGTGGCGAGGCGGCGGATGCGGCGCTGCTTGCGCGGCCCGATCGCGTGGATCGGCCGCTCGGGGCCGAAATCCGAGTCGGCGCGTCCCGCCTTGACCTCGACGAAGACCAGCGTGCGGTCGTCGAGGGCGACGATGTCGAGCTCGCCGTGGCGGGTGCGGGCATTGCGCTCGACGAGCTCCCAGGCGGCCGCCGCGAGCCGCTCGGCGACGAGGTCCTCGGCCATCTGGCCGAGCCGCTGTCGCGTCCTGGACATCGGCCCAAGGTAGGCCAGGCGGCACACGCATGCCTTCGGTCACAGAGCGGGTGCGAAAGATTTTGATCCTGCGCGCCACACGCGCGTCGCGACCCGCCAGCGTGGCCGCAATGCTCGCCACCTCGCGGACATTCACGCTCGACGGCATCGCCGCCCGACCCGTGCGGGTCGAGGTCGACGTGCACCGCGGCCTGCCCGCCTTCTCGGTCGTCGGGTTGCCCGACGCGGCGGTCAGGGAGGCGCGCGAGCGGGTCCGCGCGGCGCTCGCCAACTGCGGCTTCGAGTTCCCGCTGCGGCGGATCGTCGCCAACCTCGCCCCGGCCAGCCTGCGCAAGGCGGGGCCGGGGCTGGACCTGCCGATCGCGGTGGCGCTGCTGGTCGCCTCCGGCCAGCTCGAGTGGGATCGCCTGCCGGGGCTGGTGCTGGCCGGCGAGCTGGCCCTGGACGGCTCGGTCCGCCCGATACCCGGCGTGCTGGCGATCGCCGAGGCGGCGCGCGAGCAGGGCGCCGAGGCGGTGATCGTGCCGGCCGAGAACGGCGCCGAGGCGGCCCTGGTCGGCGGTCTCGGCGTGATCGCGCTCGAGGGCCTCGGCCAGATCCCGGCGCTCGCCGCCGGGGAGTGGGCCCCCGATCGACCCGAGCCCCTGCCGCTGCGGCTGACCCCGCCGCCGGGCGCTCCCGACCTAGCCGACCTGCGCGGCCAGCCGCACCTGCGCTACGCGCTCGAGGTGGCGGCGGCGGGCGGCCACAGCCTGCTGATGATCGGGCCGCCGGGGGCCGGCAAGTCGCTGGCGGCGAGTCGGCTGCCCTCGGTCCTGCCGCCGCTCAGCCCCGAGGAGGCGCTCGAGGTCGCGCGGATCGCCAGCGCCTGCGGGCGGCTCGGCGGGCGCACCGGCGGCAGGCCGTTCCGGGCGCCCCACCACACCGTGACCCCGGCCGGCCTGGTCGGCGGCGGCAACCCGCCGGGTCCCGGTGAGGCGACCCTCGCCCACCGCGGCGTGCTCTTCCTCGACGAGCTCTGCGAGTTCCCGCGCGAGGCGCTGGAGGCGCTGCGGGCGCCGCTGGAGAGCGGCTCGGTCTCGATCTCGCGGGCCAACAGCAACCGCCGCCTGCCCTGCCGCTTCATGCTGATCGCCGCCTCCAACCCCTGCCCCTGCGGGCGCGGCGAGGCCGACCCGGAGTGCAGCTGCCCGCCGCTGGCCGTGCGCCGCTACCAGGGCCGGCTCAGCGGCGCCCTCGCCGACCGGCTCGACATCCTGGTCGCGATCCGCCAGCCCAGCGCGGCGGAGATCGGCGGCCCTCCGGGCGAGCACTCCGCCGCGGTGCGCGAGCGGGTCGCCGCGGCGCGCGAGCGCCAGGAAGCCAGGCTCGGCGCCGGCCGCTGCAACGCCGAGATGAGCCCGGCGGAGGCGCGCGAGTGCGTGCTCGGCGAGGACGCCGCGGCGCTGCTCGCCGAGTCCTACTCGCGCCGCCGGCTCAGCGGACGCGCCCACGACCGGGTGCTGCGCCTGGCGCGGACGATCGCCGACCTCGGCGGCGCCGAGGCGGTCGGGCGCGAGCAGATCGCCCAGGCATTGCAACTGAGAAGGAGGGACCATGACTGACGATTCGAACCCCGAGGCCTGCGCCGAGTGCCTGCGCCGCGCCCGGCTGCTCGCCCACCTCGCCCCCTACATCGAGAAGATCGCCACCGGCGCGCCGGGCAGGCGCTCGCCGGAGCTGCTGCGGCTCGGCAACGAGGACCTGGCGGCGGCGACGGCGCCCAAGGTCGCCAGGCAGATCCTCGCCCAGGTCGAGGCGACCCCGGAGGAACGGCTGCGGGCCGAGCTCGCCGAGGCGAACTGCTGGGCCTGCTGCCGCCACGACCCGCTCTTCCCGGTCGGCCTCCAGGACGCCGCCGACTCGCCCTGGGCGCTGATCGGCAGAGGCGATCCCGCCCTGCTCGCCGCACTCGTCCCGGACGGGGCGGTGACCGTCGTCGGGGCGCGGCGGGCGAGCACCTACGGGCGCGAGGTCGCCCGCGAGCTGAGCCGTGACCTGGCGGCCGCCGGGCTGGTCGTGGTCAGCGGCCTCGCTTTCGGCATCGACGCCTGCGCCCATCGCGGCGCGATCGACTCCGGCCTGACCGTCGCCGTGCTCGGTTGCGGCGCCAACCTCGCCTACCCGGCGGCGCACCGCTCGCTTTGGCGGCGGATCGGCGAGAGCGGGCTGGTCCTCTCCGAGCTGCCGCCGGGCAGCGGCGCCTGGCGCTGGACCTTCCCGGCCCGCAACCGGATCATGGCGGCGCTCTCCGGGATGACCGTCGTGGTCGAGGCGGCGGAGCGCTCCGGCTCGCTGATCACAGCCGACCTGGCGATGGAGCTCGGCAGGGACCTCGGCGCGGTGCCCGGCCCGGTCGGCTCGCGGCTCTCGGCCGGCCCCAACAACCTGCTCGCCGGCGGCGCCTGCCTGGTCCGCGACGCCCAGGACGTGCTCGACGCGATGCTTGGTCCCGGAGCGGCGCGGATCGAGCGTTCCGGCCCGCGGCTCGACCCGGCGCAGCGGGCGGTGCTCGAGGCGCTCGAGCTGGGCGCCGAGACCTGCGACGGGATCGCCGCCGCGCTGCGCTTCGGCGGCGGCGAGGCCGCGGCGGCGCTCGCCGGCCTCGAGTCGCTCGGCTACGTCAACTGCTCCCTGGTCGGCGTCTATACGCGAACCACTCTTCAACCACCCACAGACATCTAGGCTGGAGGATCGATGAACAGAAGATATGTCCCATCCGCTCTTTCAATTGCCGGCTCGGACTCGGGCGGCGGGGCCGGGATTCAGGCCGACCTGAAGGCGTTCGCCGCCTGCGGCGTGCACGGGATGACCGCGATCACCGCGATCACGGCGCAGAACACCGTCGGGGTCAGCGCGGTCGAGACGATCTCGCCGGCGACGATCATCGCCCAGGTCCGCGCCGTCTCCGAGGACATCGGCGTCGATGCGATCAAGATCGGCATGCTCGGCACAGCGCAGACGGTCGATGCCGTGGTCGAGGCGCTCGATCTGATCGGTGGGGCGCCGGTCGTCGTCGACCCGGTGATGGTCGCCGAGAGCGGCGCGATCCTGCTCGACGACGCTGCCCGCACCGCGCTGGTCGAGCGACTGCTGCCGCTCGCCACCGTGGTCACGCCGAACATTCCCGAGGCAAGGGCGCTGAGCGGCGCCGGGGAGCGCGATTCGCAGGAGGACCTGGCCCGCGAGGTGCTGGCGCTCGGTCCCGCGGCGGTCGTCGTCACCGGCGGCCACAGCGAGGAGGTCGTCGACCTCTTTTTCGACGGCTCGAAGGCCGAGGCGATCCCCGGCGACCGCCATCCGGATGGCGCCTCGCACGGTTCGGGCTGCACTCACTCCTCCGCCGTCGCCGCCTTCCTCGCTCGCGGGTTCACGCCGCTCGAAGCGGCTCGCGAAGCCCGCGGAGTCGCCGCCCGGGCCGTGCTCGGGGGCCTCCGTGACCTCGGTCTCGGCGCCGGGCCGGTCGACGTGCTGGGAATGGCGGGTACATTTCAGCGATGAGCACCGACGGCGCCACCTCGACCAAGCTGCCCCGTCCCCGTTCCAGCGTCGTCTTCGACGGCCCCGAGCGCGCCCACGCCCGCGCCTACATGAAGGGGATCGGGTTCGACGACGACGCGCTCAGCCGGCCGACGATCGGGATCGCCAACACCTGGACCGAGGCGATGCCCTGCAACTTCCACCTGCGCGGCCTCGCCGAGCACGTCAAGGAGGGGGTGCGCGCGGCCGGCGGCACGCCGATGGAGTTCAACACCGTCGCCGTCTCCGACGGGATCACGATGGGCACCCAGGGGATGAAGGCCTCGCTGATCAGCCGCGAGGTGATCGCCGACTCGATCGAGCTGATGGCCCGCGGCTACCAGTTCGACGCGATCGTCGTGCTCTGCGCCTGCGACAAGACGATCCCCGGCGGCGCGATGGCGCTGGCCCGGCTCGACGTCCCCTCGGTGTTGCTCTACGGCGGCTCGATCGTCCCCGGCCGCTGGCACGGCCGCGACGTCACGATCCTCGACGTCTTCGAGGCGATCGGAACGCACGCCGCCGGCGACATGAGCGACGAGGAACTGCACGAGCTGGAGGGCGTCGCCAGCCCCGGCGCCGGCGCCTGCGGCGGCCAGTTCACCGCGAACACGATGGCCTGCGCCTTCGAGGCGCTGGGGATCAGCCCCGGCGGCTCGGCGATGGTGCCGGCCGAAGACGACGACAAGGACGGCGTTGCCGAGAAGATCGGCGAGCTGGTGATGCGCGCGCTCGCCGAGGACCTGAGGCCGAGCCGGGTGATCACCCGCGACTCGCTGGAGAACGCGATCGCCTGCGTCTGCGCCTCGGGCGGCTCGACCAACGGTGTCCTGCACCTGATCGCGCTCGCCCACGAGGCGGGCATCGAGCTCGACATGGACGACTTCGAGCGGATCTCACGCGCGACGCCGCTGCTCGCCGACCTCAAGCCGGGCGGTCGCTTCGTCGCCACCGACCTCTACCGCGCCGGCGGCGTGCCGCTGATCCTCAAACGGCTCGCCGAAGCCGGCAAGCTGCACGAGGACGCGATCACGGTCAGCGGCCGCACGATCGGCGAAGAGGCCGCGGCGGCCGGCGAAGAGCAGGGCCAGGAAGTGGTGCGGCCGGTGTCGGACCCGCTGAAGAGCGAAGGCGGCCTGGCGATCCTGCGCGGCAACCTTGCCCCCGACGGCGCCGTGGTCAAGCTGGCCGGCACCGAGCGCAAGAAGCAGGTCGGCCCGGCCAGGGTCTTCGAGTCCGAAGAGGAGTGCTTCCGCGCGGTCAAGGCGCAGGCGTTGCGTCCCGGCGACATCGTCGTGATCCGCAACGAGGGGCCCGCCGGCGGGCCCGGGATGCGCGAGATGCTGCAGGTGACCGCGGCGATCGTCGGCGAGGGCCTCGGCGAGGAGGTCGCGCTGCTCACCGACGGCCGCTTCTCCGGCGCCACCCGCGGCCTGATGGTCGGCCACGTCGCCCCCGAGGCGGCCAAGGGCGGCCCGATCGCGGCGATCCGCGAGGGCGATGAGATCAGCCTCGACGTCGATGCGCGGCGCCTCGACGTGGCGCTCTCCGACGAGGAGATCGCCCGGCGGGTGGCGGCGTATGAGTCGCCGCCGCCGCTCTACGAGCGCGGCGTGATGGCCAAGTACGCCGCGACCGTCAGCTCCGCATCGCTCGGCGCAGTGACGTAGACGGCTTCGCGGTCAGTCCTCGAGGAAGTTGTCGACCAAGGCGTTGAAGCGCGTTGGCCGCTCCATCTGCGGCACGTGGCCGGTGCGCTCGAACAGCTCCAGCCGGGAGCGCGGGATCAGGCGGTTGTAGCCGATCGCCGCCTCAAGCGGGACGACGTGGTCGTTGAGGCCCCAGACGACCAGGGTCGGGATCTCGATCTCGGTCAGCCGGTGGCGCGTGTCGTAGCCGCCGATCGCGCGGATCGCGTCGTTGAAGCCGGGGCTCTGCAGCCCCGGCGCGATCTGCTCGCTGAGTAGCTCCGGCCGCACGCGGTTGGGGTAGCGGAAGACCCGCCCGAAGGCGAACTGGCGACCGCGCGGACGCCGCAGCCAGGCGCGGCGCGGGCCGGCCAGGAAGGGGAAGCTCGCTTCGAAGAGCTGCACCCCCGCTTCGAGGCGCCGCCCCTCGGTCCGCGCGAAGCTGATCCCGGCAGCCGAGACGAGGACCAGCTTGTCGAAGCGCTCGGGTCGCTCGATCGTCGCCTCGGTGGAGACGAAGCCGCCCATCGAGTTGCCGACCAGGGCCGCTACCCAATCGATGCCGAGCTTCTCGCAGAAGTCGTGGATCAGGCGGCCGTAGGCGGGCATATCGATTGGCCAGGAGGGCATCGGGCTCTCGCCGAAGCCGGGCAGGTCGAGCGCTATCGCGCGGTGCGTGCGGCCGAAGTGGGGCAGGTTCTCGAGCCAGTTCTGCCAGCAGCCGGCGAGGCCGTGGACGAAGAGGATCGGCTCGCCCTCGCCGATTTCGGCGTAGTTCACTTCCGCCCCCGGCAGCTCGATTCGGTGCAGGTGCTCGCGCCAGTCGATCTTCAGCCACTCGGGATCGCGCTCGCCGTAGTCGCCGCCGGGAAAGTCGACCGAGTGCTTGGTCAGCCCTCGCTGGTCGGTCTCAGGCATAGCCCATCCTTTCCAGAATCGGGATCTCGCGGATCTGCGGCGGTTGCAGGTGGTCCCAGAGGATGCCGCGGGGGCGCTCGTACTGGCGCTCGACCTCGATCACGGCGCGCGGCGTCGCGATTATGTCGACCGGCAGGTCGTGGGAGATCACCGGCAGATGGCGGCGGAGGATCTGGATCGGGTGGACGGTGGTGGCGATCGTCGTGTGGCCGTCGATCTTGCCGGCGTCGATCAGGATCCCGTACTCGAGGTCGTTGTAGCCGCCGCCCTTGCCGATCCGGGCGCCGCTGAGGTTGACCGCCACCGACCCGGTGAGGACGAAGTCGATCTCGGGTAGGTCGTCGAGGGCGACGACGCGACCGTGCTTGAGCGCGCCCTTGATCGTCGCCGCCTCCTTGATCGCCGCTTTCGAGAGCCGCTTCGGCTCGAGCACGCGGAACGGGTGCGGGTCGCGCAGCCGCGGCACGGCCATGATCACCGTCTTGCCTTCCTCGAGGGCCATGCGGCGGGCGTGCGTCTGCGGCGAGTCGGGGTTCGCCTTGATCGTCCGCGCCCGCTTCCAGAGCCGCTGCGCGGCGAGCTTCTCGGCCGCCAGCCGGGCACCGGCGAAGTTGGGGATGCGGCCCTCGGCGCCGGGGAACCGCGAGACGCCCTCCCGGTCCATCGCCTTCCAGACCTCCTTGCGAACCTCGTCCTTGGAGCGCACGGCCGCAACGATATCCGGCGCGGGCGGCATTCTCTTTCCGTCGCACGGGTAATTGCAGGTGAGACGCACGCGCAGCCGAATGGTCCGTGTGCCTAAACTTTTTGCAGATCGATCCGAGGTATGTCCAATGGCGAGCCGACGAGAGAGTTGATGGGTCGCAAGACGAAATTCGCAGCCGTCATCGCCGTTGTCGTGCTCCTTCTCGGGGCGGCCGGCGCGTACGCCTACGACAGTTCGCAGAACGGTGAGATCGCCGAGGGCGTGACGATCGCCGGCGTCGACGTCGGCGGGATGGACGAAGCGCAGGCCAAGCGGGCGGTGCGGCGTCAGCTGATCGCCCCGCTGCAGCACTCGCTGCGGGTCTCCTACGACGGCGAGAGTTGGGTCCTGCCGGGGGAGCGGCTGAAGCTGCGCGCAGATCTCAACCAGGCGGCCGAAGAGGCGGTCGAGAAGAGCCGCGACGGCGGCCTGCCCGGGCGCCTGGTTCGCTACGTCACCGGCGACAGCGTCGCCGAGAGCGTCTCCGCCGAGGTCGCCTACTCGCAGCCGGCGATCAACCGCTTCGTGCGCCGGATCGCCGCCGAGGTCGGCCGCGAAGCGCGCGACGCCTCGGTCGAAGCCAGCGGCGCCGAACTGGTCGTCGTCCCGGCCGAACACGGCCGCAAGCTGCGCGACAACCTGCTCACCCGGCAGCTCAACGCCGCGGTCCTCAACGCCAACGCAGACCACACGATCGCCGCCCGCACCAACCCGGTGGCGCCGGAGGTGACCGGTGAAGAGGTCGCCTCGGAGTACCCGAGCTACCTCACCCTCGATCGCAACTCCTACACGCTGCGCCTCTGGAAGAACCTGAAGCTGGCGAAGACCTACACGGTCGCGGTCGGCCAGGTCGGCCTCGAAACGCCGGAAGGGCTGTACCACATCCAGAACAAGCAGGTGGACCCGACCTGGAACGTGCCGGAATCCGATTGGGCGGGGTCGCTCGCCGGCCAGTCGATCCCGCCGGGCCCCTCGAACCCGCTGAAGGCGCGCTGGATGGGGATCTACGAAGGGGCCGGAATCCACGGCACCGACGCGACCTCCTCGCTCGGCACCGCCGCCTCGCACGGCTGCGTGCGGATGGCGATCCCCGAGGTAGAAGAGCTTTACGAGGAAGTGGAAGTGGGCACCCCGATCTTTATAGGCTGAGCCCGCTCAGAGGACGAGCTGGGGAAAGCCCGAATTACATTCCGTGGAATGGGATGACGCGCTTGCGCTGTACGACCGAGATCTGAGGGCACGGAGCATGGCCGAGCGGACGCGGCGTGCGTACGGAGTCGATCTCGGCCAGTTCGTCGAGTGGGCGGGGGAGAGGGATCTGGAGCCGGGCAAGGTGCGGCACCGCGACGTGCGGCGATACGGGGCCGGACTCTCCTCCGGCGGCGCCGCGGCGGCGACCGTGGCGCGCAAGCTGGCCGCGGTGCGCGGGCTGTTCGACTTCCTCGTCCGCAGCGAGCGGGTCGGCCAGAACCCGGCCGACCTCGTGACCAGCCCGAAGCGCGAGCAGAAGCTGCCGCGCGTGCTGAGCGGCGAGCAGGCCCGCTCGCTGCTCGAGCGGATACCGGCGCGCACGCCGCTCGAGCTGCGCGACAGGGCGATGCTCGAGCTGGCCTACTCCTGCGGCCTGCGCTGCGAGGAGATCGTCAATCTCGATTGCGGCTCCTACGACTTCGAGAGCGAGCAGCTGCGCGTGCTCGGCAAGGGCTCGAAGGAGCGGCTGCTGCCGGTCGGCGAGCCCGCCCAGCGGGCGCTGCGCCGCTACCTGGAGAAGGGCCGGCGGGCGCTGGCCACCGATCCGCGCCAGGCGGCCCTCTTCCTCTCGAAGAGCGGCCGGCGCCTCTCAAATTCCGATGTCACCCGCCGGCTCGGCCTCTGGGTCCGCGAGGCGGCGCTGGCCGCCGGCGTCTCGCCGCACGCCCTGCGCCACAGCTTCGCCACCCACCTGCTCGAAGGTGGCGCCGACCTGCGCACGATCCAGGAGCTGCTCGGCCACGCCTCGATCTCGACGACTCAGGTCTACACTCGTGTCGACGCCGCACGCCTGCGGGAGGCGTACGTTGCAACCCATCCCCGCGCCTGATCCCAACCGATTCCCCAGCGGCCATAGAATCGAGCAAATTCCATGGAAACTGACGTAAAAGAGGTCGAGCTCCGCGATCTGTGGCGGCGCTACAAGGACGACGGCGACAAGGGCGCGCGCGAGCGCCTGGTCGTCGCCTACTCGCCGCTGGTCAAGTTCGTCGCCGGACGGCTCGGCGCCGGGCTGCCGTCCCACGTCGAAGACGCCGACCTGATCTCCTACGGGCTGATGGGCCTGATCGGCTCGATCGAGCGCTTCGAGCCGGAGCGGGGGATCAAGTTCGAGACCTTCGCGATGACCCGGATCCGCGGCTCGATCATCGACGAGCTGCGCTCGCTCGACTGGGTGCCGCGCTCGGTCCGTTCGCGGGCGCGGGAAATCGAGGCGGCGCAGTCGAAGCTCGAGCACGAACTGCAGCGGGCGCCGACCGAGGCCGAGCTGGCGGCCAAAGTCGGGCTGAGCGAGGAGGAACTGCAGAACTCGCTGCTCGAGATCGCCAACTCCTCGGTCTACGCGCTCGACGAGCTCTGGACGATCTCCGATGCCTCCGGCGACTCGGTCTCGCTGCTCGACACGATCTCCGATCCGCGCGCCGACGACCCGCAGGAATCGCTCGCCAGCAGCGAGGTCAAGGACCGGCTGACCGAGTCGATCGGCGGGCTGCCGGAGCGCGAGCAGCTGGTCGTCGCGCTCTACTACTACGAGAACCTCACGCTGCGCGAGATCGGCGAGGTGCTCGGGGTGACCGAGTCGCGCGTCTCGCAGCTGCACACGAAGGCCGTCATGCGGTTGAAGTCCTCCCTCCAGGACCCCTAGCGACGGCACGCGTGGCGCTGCGCATCTCGGCGTCCTCGGTCGCTCGCGTGCAGAGCACGCCACGCTCCCTGCGTCCTTGATCTGCTTGGCCACGCGCACCGTCGCATCAACTAAGTTCCAGGGGTGAGCCCTGAAGAAACGTGTGCCATCTGTGGCCGGACTATTTTGGCCGGTGAGCGGACGCGCAGCTACATGAGCCCGAAGGACGGCCCGAAGCGGGTCTGCGAGCTCTGTCGCGGTGAGGCCGAGCGGCTCGGCTGGGTCGATCCCGCGGCGCCCGGCGCCAACGTCGGCAAGCGGCCGGCGCCGGAGCCGGCGGAGACGCCGCGCAGCCGGCTGGAGCGGGCCGCGGCGCGCTTCAACGCGAGCGACGCCGTGCGCACGGTGGCCGGCCTGATGCGGACCCTGGGCGAGCCGCGCGTATCGATCGGCGCCGCCGCCGGCTCGGCCGCCGAGGTGCGGATAACGGTCGCCTGGGAGCTCGGCTGGTACCAGTGGGGCGTCGACCTGGGCAACGAGATGCGCCCCGTCTTCCAGCTCGGCAAGGGCGACGAGATCGAGCAGCTCGACGGCTCGGCGCGGCAGTGGAACGCCGGCGCGGGGGAGGGTGGCCGGATCGAGCTCGGCGTTTCGCCGGCGCCGCCCAGCCGCGACGGCGAGCCGGTCGGCTGACTCTCGTGAAGCTGGTCGTGAACGTGGACGGCGGCGCGCGGGGCAACCCGGGCCCGGCGGCGATCGGCGCGGTGGTTCAGGACGGCGACGGTGGGCTGGTCGAGGAGCGCGGTGAGCGGATCGGCGTCGCGACCAACAACGTCGCCGAGTACCGGGCGCTGCTGCTCGGCATAGAAATGGCGGCGGCGCTGGGGGCGAGCGAGCTCGAGCTGGTCGGCGACTCGGAGCTGATCGTGCGCCAGGTCAAGGGCGAGTACAAGGTCAAGGACGCGACGATGCGCAAGCTCCACGGCGAGGTCAAGGCGGCGCTGCGGCCGTTCCAGAGCTGGTCGATCCGCCACGTCCGCCGCGAGCAGAACGCCGAGGCCGACCGGCTCGTCAACGCCGCGCTCGATCGTTAGGGGTTGCCGGTCGGCGCGAGGCTGCCAGTTTGACTGTCGGTGCGGTGGGTAGGGGGGGCGCATGGAAAAGCAAGCAGCACCCCACCGCAGCCGTCGGCACCTAGGCATCGCCTTCGTCGCCTCCGCCCTCGCCGCGCTCACCGCCTTCGCCGGCTTGGCGCTCGCCATCCACGATGGCAAGGGCAAGAAGCGCATCGCGTCCGTTTCTCGATCGGATGCCGGCGCGACCCATTTAGCCCGCGCGATCTTTGAGGGCAACGGCCGCCAGTTCGTCCGCGCCAAGTTCGTAACCACGCCGCCCGGCAACGGCCCGGTGGCGATCTCGACCAAGTCGCTCAGCGGCTTTCCCAGCCGTGGGGGCTCCTTCGCGATCCTCTCGACCGGCTGCTCCCGATACGCCGACAAGCGAAACTGGGGTGGCGCGACCGGCTGCGCCGGCGGGGGACCCAAAGTCCGCGGGGCGCGCGACGCGACGATCTGGCGGATCCGCGTGAAGGTGCCGCGCGGTGCCAACTGCCTCTCCTTCCGCTTCAAGTTCCTCTCCGAGGAGTTCCCGGAGTTCGTCGGCAGCCAGTTCAACGACGCCTTCATCGCCGAACTCGACCACTCGCCGAACTGGACCACGAACGGCAACCGCGATCCGGTCATCGAGGCGCCGCGAAACTTCGCGACGACTCGCGACGGCAACCTGATCAGCGTCAATGGGACCCGCAATGCCCGCGTCAGCCGGGCGGCCGCGCGCGGGACCACCTACGACGCTGCAACCGGCAAGCTCCGAGCCTCGACTCCGGTCAGGCCAGGCTCGCGCCTGCTCTACCTCTCGATCTTCGATCAGGGAGACAGGCAGTGGGACTCCACCGTTTTCGTCGACCGCCTGAACGTGCGCAAGGCGAAGCGCTGCCAGTCGGGAGTAGTCCGCTCCAAATAGCCTCCCGGGCCGGGCGCCACCGACCAGGCGCCCGGCCCCGCCCCCGGACCGGATAGAATCCCGCCGGTGCGGCTGTAGCTCAGCTGGCTAGAGCGTCTGCTTGCCATGCAGAAGGTCGTCGGTTCGAATCCGATCAGCCGCTTCGTCGCGAATCCCCTGCATGTGGGCCGGTCGGCCCTCGCGGGGGAATCCAAAATCAACTGGAACCATCCCCGTATATCGCCTTCATTTCGGGAACTAATTCGAATTAGTTCCCGAAACGGCCCGGATGCGCGGCGATTTTCACGATTACGCCTTGCATCCGCAGCGCTCCCTGCCACGAACCCCTCGCGGGCCTCCATGATTGCCCGGGACCCCCGGGAGCGAAGCCTCCCCAGTGGGCGCCGACTTGGGCCAGCTACAGAAGCGAGGCTGGGGTTTCCGGATCCGGCACCGATCTCGCCGGATGATCATCGCCCAGCGTCGAGAGGTCCGAAGCCGCAAGGAGGGGACCAGCGACTATGCGGTCGAGGACATCCCGCTGCTGCGGCTCCAGCTCGACCAGGGCCTCCAGAACCCAGATCAACTCCAAGAGCTGTTCCGTGAACTTGTAATCCCAGCTCTCGGGCTGGATTGCGTCGAGCGGGGAGGAAACGCGCCCGCTTCGTTCTCTCATTCGGCCACCGAGCCACGAATCGACGACATGGAGGCCGGAGACCTCGTACTCCCAGACCTCTCGCGACACCGGGCTGAACTTCCCGTCGCCCACGGTCAGCTCCTTCGTCTCCTCATCCCAACTGAACTCGGCCGGGTACCTTTCCGCCCCCTGGGAGACCGGGTGCGTAGCGCGGACCTTCCCTTGTGGCACCTTGCCCTTCGGCCGGCTGTCGTCGGTGAACCGCTCCGCAAAGGTCGCGAGCCAGACCAACCGCCGTCCCATCGTGGCCGCCTCCTCGAAAAGCTGGGGGTCGGTGGTGATGGGGAGGCGCGGGCCTTCAGGCGTCTCCAGCTCCGCGTCGAAAAGCTCGGTGTAGCCCGACTGTGCCAGAACGGTGGCAGCGTAGGCCGCGATCTCCTCCGGGGTGGGACGGGTCCCGAACTCCACCTCAAGTCGGTCGAGCAACTCCGGGTGAAGGTTGGGCTCGGTGGCAGCCGGATCCCTCCAGAGTGGGATTGCGTCCTTCCCGCCGAAGGAGCCGCGGAAGTGATGGAGGTCCGGCGCGTAGGCCGCGACGGTAATGGCGGGACCTCGCCCGAGAGGATGGGTGAGGAGGGACGTCAGGTAAATCTGAGCGTCACTCGCGACGGCCCATAGGGGCGGCCGCGGGAAGTCGATCACGCGGTAGTCCGCGAGGAGAACCTGACGGTCGAAGGAGCGGTAGCTGTAGGGCACGAGGTCCGTGGGGGAAGACGGCCCGGTTCCATCTCTGCGGGCCTCCTTGAATGTCTGCTTCAGCGGTGGTCCGCTCTTGATCCAGGAGCGCTGCTTGTTCAGGTCGCTCTCGATCTTCCGGTCCCGGGTCTCCCGGAAGCTGGCAACTGGGTCCGAAGCAGCGAACAGCGCGTCCCAGCGGCGTCGGACCGTCGTCTCGTCCGGTCCAATTGGCCAGAGCCGCTTGACCTGGACCCCGCTGTGCTGCCAGGGGAAGATGTCGCTCAGGAGGGGCCACGCGAAGAAGGCGCCTACGCCTGCGGGCCGGAAGGGGTCCTGCCAGCCGCCCGGGCATTCCCCCCAGGGGAGGTCCTGCAGGGCCGAGACGCCTGCGAGGGTGGCAAGCTTCTCCTTGCGGGTCCCGCGGATTCGGGTGTAGTGGACGGTCGCCGGTTGGCTCGCGTTGGGTTCCCCCCGGCGTACGGCGATAGCGATGGCTACGGGAGTCTGGATGGCGAAGACGTTCTGTTCGCGGCGCGGCCCGCGGCCCTCCCCGCCGAGGTCGATTACCCAGATCTCATCGCACTCACGTCGCATCTTCTCCCGCATTCCCACGAAGGCCGGACCGACCAGGTACGAAGCGCCAGAGATGAACGAGATGATCCCGGGGCCTCGGGGGCCGTGCTCGAACACCTTCCAGATCGCCCACCGCCAGAAGTAGACGTACAGGTTGTAAAGGTTCTTGAGGTGCTTCCCGGCACCGGCTTCCTCGGCCGGATCCGTGAAGTCATCGAGGGGAGGGGGCTCTCCTTGTGCCCCCTCCCTGATCCAGCCGCCCTTCTCGGCGGACTTCCCGTGTCGGTCGTAGGGCGGATTCCCGAGGCAGACAAGGATTGGCGTCGCGTCCTTCACCTGCTGCGCCCGCGCGTGCTCAAGGGCGATGGGCTGGAAGTAGAGGGGCGGCTGCTTGGGCGCCGCCGTGGGATGCTCCAACGTATCCGTGAGGTAGATCTTCGGCCCTTCGGCCGGCAGGGTCGCGGAGTTGGCTTTCAGCTCCCGCGTCACGCGAAGTTGGGCCACAGCGTACGGCCCGACCATCAACTCAAATCCGTGAAGGGAGTCGGCGAGGACCGTCGCCTTCCCGGCCCTCGCCCCGGGGCCTTGCGCTTTCGTCACTTCCTCCAGCGCGTGTTGGATGATCCCGAGCAGGTAGGTCCCGGTCCCCGCCGCAGGGTCGAGGGTCAAGACATCCTGATCCGCGAATCCCTGTGCCTTCCCGAGGTGAGTCCGGAGAAGCTCGCTCACCAACACGACCTGGGCCTCCACAACCTCGACCGGCGTGTAGTAGACCCCAGCGTCCTTGCGCAGTGCTGGGTCGTAGGCCGCGAGGAACGTCTCGTAGAAGTACAGCCACGGATCCTTGGCGCCGCCCTTCATCAGCGTCTGCGGTTCGACGCCGCTGATCGTCCGCTCAAAAAGCTCCAGGAGCGAACCGAGTTCCGCTCGGACCGTAGGATCCGTGAGGACTTGGAGAGCGCGGGCAAGGAGGAGGTGGTCTCCGGCCTGGAGGGTGGCGGAGGCCGTGGCAGAGTCGAGGTCGGTCGCGCCTTCGGCCCGGGCGAGGAGGAGCGAGTAGGTGACGGTCTGGGCGTAGGCGTCCGCGAACTGCTCATCGTCCGCCTCCGGGAACAGCAACGCCTGCCAGTCCTCCTTGAGCTGGGCCAGGGCGGAACCTTCTACGCCGACAATTTCGACGGTCGTATCCCGAAGGAGGCGGCAGAGGGGGGCCAGCACCTCGGCGAGCTGTTTCGGGGTGGTGGGGACGATGGGCGTCCAGGCGAAGAACTGGAGGAGCAGCTGGCAGAGGCCCTTCGCTGCGTCCTCGGTGACGGCCGTCTCGCCGTCTGTCGTGATCTCGCCGTCCAGCTCGACCACACTTCCAACCCGTTTCCCGTCGCGGTAAAGGGAGAACCCGTTGCCGTCGCAGTAGAGAAGGTTGGGGAGGGACTTGAATCGCTTCCATTGCGACTTGTCGTGCGCGCCCTTGAATCGCGTCGGGACGACTCCGGCCCCGGGCGCCTTCATCTCTACGTAGCCGGTCAGTGCCCCGTCCACGACCACGGCGTAATCCGGCTTGCCCTGCTTGTTCGCGAGGAGCGTCTCTCCCTTCGGGACGACGGCGTAGCCGGTCGCGGCACCGACGGCTTTGAGCAGCGCCTCGAAGGGGCCTCTCAGCTGATCCTCCGGCTCTCCTTTTGCCGCCGCCTGAAACCGTTCCCGAATCTCCTCCGCAAAGGCTCCCAGGGCCGCTTGGACTTCCTCCTGCGCACTCACGACCGGACAGCGTAGGAGAGCCATCGGCGGGGACTTCCGTGCTGTCCGGGCCGGAAGGTGGACCCGCGCAGGTCGAGGCGCTGCTGGAGGCGGCAACCGAGCTCGACCGCGACCCTCACTACGACCTGGCCGAACGCGAGGCGATCCTCGCGACGCTCCTCTTCTCAGGCCCGCGTGCGCACGAGCTCTGCAACCTGCTTTGGCGCGACGTCGACCTCGCGAACGGGCGCCTGTTCATCGGCCGCTCGAAGACGCCGGCCGGTCTGCGAGAGATCAGGATGCTGCCGGTCTTGCGCGACACCCTCGCCGCCTACAAGGCGACCGCCTACCGCGGCGATCCCGACGACCTGGTCTTCCCGACCCTCACCGGCTCTCGCCGCGACCCAGACAACCTGCGTGGCCGCGTCCTCGCCGCCGTCCTGCGGCGCGCCGACGAGCTGTTGGAGCGTCGCGGCCTGGTGCCGCTCCCGCGCGGGCTCACCAGCCACAAGCTGCGCCACGCCTTCGCCTCGATCCTGGTCGCCTGCGGCGAGGACCCGGTTTCGGTGATGCGCCAGATCGGCCACACCGACCCGAGCTTCACGCTGCGGGTCTACACGCACATGATGAGCCTCGATCCAGGCGACCGCGAACGGTTGAAGGCGCTGGTGCGGGGCGAGCGGGTGATCGCCCGCCAGGCCGCGCCTCCGCGGCCGGTCGAGCTGGTCGAGTACGAGGGGGCGATCGTGCGGGCACTCGCCGAGCGCGGCGGTCGCGCCCCCCGTCGGGAGATCGTCGCCGCGGTCGGCGAGGCGATGGCGGGGCGCCACGGCGCCCCGGACCTGGAGAGGCTGCCAAGCGGACCGCCGCGCTGGAAGCCGCGGGTGGGCAAGGTGCGGACGCGGCTGGTGCGCCGCGGCTGGCTCGCCGCTGGCACCGGCCGGGGCAAATGGGAGCTGACCGAGCGCGGCTGGGCGAAGGCATGCCGCGAGGAGAAGAAGGACCGGCGTGCGCCTGTGCCCGCAAGCAAGGCGCGCGCGGGCGGATTGGCGGCTGCGGCATGAGCCCGGCCGATGTAGCCATCCTCTTCCTCGTCGGCCTGCTCGCCTTCTGGCTGCTCGGCGGCCTCGTCGCACGCGTCGGCGGGCTCATCCTCGTCTTCGCCGGCACCACGAACCTCGTGCTCAGCCCGCAGATGGGGGCGGTCATGCTCATCGGGATCGGCGCAGCGATGTGGCTCCTCGGCCACTGGCACTATGCGCTGCGCCACCAGGCCTTCAAGAGCCCGCTGGCGCGTCACATCTTTTGCCGCTGGGCGCCGACGTAGCTCGACCCGACCCGCGTTTGGGCGGTCCCTACGGCACCGGAGACCGTCGATCCAGAGGTCCGCGAGAAGGAGGGGGAGCGTTGACTTCCGGGGGAGGCCAGCGGAGAACCGAGCAAGGCGACACGATCGATGTCGCGCTGCTCCGAGGTTTCTTGAGACGGGCGCTCGCGGACGACGCCGTAGCCGACAAGGTCGACGAGCTGCTCTTCGAGCATGTGGTCGAGGGGCGCTTCCACCCTTCGGTTGTCGCCGAGACGTTGCCGGGCCTCCTCGGGGAGGTCATCGGCGCCGCTCGAACCGCGGACTGGCAGGCCGTCGCTGGCGAGTTGATCGCCGAGGCACGCGAGGTGGACGGGGAGGTGTAGGACCCCCGATCGACTGCTCGAAAGTCGCAAATTGGGGCCCCGAGAGACGCCGGACGCGTCCGCACGCACCCGTACCGTAATGCGGATGTACGCAACCCAACAACGCCGAGGGCGCCGATCACGCTACTCAATGAGGCAGCTGCGCTGGTTTATCTCAGCTGCTCCGGACGGAACGGAACCGAGTGGCGATGCGGCCTGACGACAGCTACGTGATGCGGGCACAGCTCGCGCCCGCGGCCCTCGCGGCTGCTCCCGCGGTGGTTCTCGGTGTCGGCGCACTGCCGTCGATTGAAAAGGCCGGCTCCGTCGTCGCATTCACGGTGGCGGCCCTTCTCATCGTCATCTGCGGCGCTGTCCGTGGTTTCGGACGTCGCCTCGAGCCGGGTCTTTGGGAGAGCTGGGGAGGGCCACCTACGACCCGGTTGCTCCGGTGGTCAGAGACCTCTGATCTTCGGGCGATGGAGCGTCGTCACGCACTTCTCTCGGCTGTCCTCGGGGAAGCCTTGCCCTCAGCTGACGAGGAGGCGAGTGACCCGGCAGGCGCGGATGCTCGCTATGCCGTTGCCGTCAGCGCTTTGAGACAGCGGACCAGGCACGGTCCAGCGTTTCGGTTGGTGGCCCAGCAGAACGCCGAGTATGGACTACGACGAAACTGCCTTGGACTGCGACCCGTTGCTCTCGCCGTCGCTGCCGTGGTGCTTACGGCGAGCGCCGTTCTCTTGGTTGTCCAGGGTGGCGGCTGGAACTTCGGGCTCGCGGCCGGCGTTTCGGGTCTCGCACTGCGCGCGTGGGGCTTTCTCGTCACCCCGGACTGGGTTCACGCCGCCGGTGACCTATACGCCCAACGACTGATGGAGGCGATCGAGTCTCTCGCCGCTTCCACACGAACTGAAACCCAAGGCGCTGCAGGGCGCCGCGATATACGACCTTTGGAGGTAACTGATGGCTGATTTCGAAGTGATTTGCGCAAACGTCGGTCAGGGCGACTGCACCCTGATCCGGCTCCCCGATGGCGAGTTCATGCTCGTGGATGTCTATCGCTGCGAGGGCGAGGGCATCGACATCTTCAAGCTGCTCGACGATGTCCTGCCCGCCGGAAGTGACGGCAAAAAGCGGCTCAAGTACTTGGTCGTCACCCATGCTCACGACGATCACATCACTGGCATCGGCGACCTCTACGACCGTTACGACGTGGAATGGCTTTGGGTGCCGCAGCACGAGGAACGCAAGGAAATCGCCAAGAACTTCGGCGACTACCAGCGCGTCGTCGACGAACACCCCGAGGACAAGGTCAAGCGCCCGCAAGGAAGCCGCACGCCCCTCGGCGACAAGGACGCCGACTATGACCTCGGTGAAGACATCAGCGTACGGTGCTTCTCGCCTCCCGGCTACATCGAGATCGACGAGAGCCTCAGCGAGGAGGAAGCGAAGAAGCTCGTCCACGAGAACTGCCTTGTCTTGAGGATGACTTACGAGGGGGAAACGTCAGTGCTGCTGACCGGTGACTCCAACCTTGCCTGCTGGAAGCGCGTCGTCGACTACTACGAGGGCAAATCGGATTCGGAAACCGGTACCGAGGTGCTGGCGGCCGATGTCCTGCACGCGAGTCATCACGGCTCACGCAGCTTCTTCAAGGATGGCGGAGAGGACTCCGAGGGCTGGCTCGACGCCCTAGGGCTTATCGGCCCCGACGCGGTCGTTGTTTCAGTCGGAGAGGACAACCTCCACGAACATCCTCATGAGGACATGGTGGAGGCATATCGCGATGAGGCCGGGGAGGAGAATGTCTTCGAGACCTCTAGCTTCGGGACCGTCGCCGTCGAGGTTGACTCCGGCAGCGCTTACCGCATCGTTCTGGACCCTGGTTCCTACGCAGAGGATTACGGTTGGGACGAGGATGAAGGCGACTCGGCCAGCACCGCCAAGGGGCTCGCCGCCGGCGCCGCGGTCGTAGGCGGCGCCTTGACCGCCGCCGCCATCAAGAAGCGTCGCCAACGGGGAAGCCGAACCAGGCTCGACAATCAGCCCGCTGCGTGAAGGATTGGCGCGAGCGCTTTCCGACCATCTATGCCGAAGACCAGGAGTACTGGTCCGGCAAAGGATTCGAGGAGGTCGAATCGGCACGCGGCGAGGTGAGCTTTCGCGGCACGGTGACCGTGCGGCGCAAGGGGGAGGAGGGTCTAGAGCGCCACGACTTCGAGCTTCAGTTCGACTACCCGCCGGGCTATCCGCATTACCCGCCCAAGGTCAAGTTCATCTCGCCGAAGATCGAACGGGCCCGTCATCAAGGCATGGATGAAGCGCCGTGCCTCTTTCCTGCCTCAGCATGGCGACGAACGGTTCCGGCCAGTGAGGTGTATACGGCAACCGAGCGGTGGCTCGGCTATCACCTGGAGGGCAAGTTCCCGCGCGAGCTGGCGTTGTACGAGCTGCCCGAGTACTTCGAAGGCGCCGCCTACTCGGTCATTGCCCCCACTGCCGTGCTCAAGAGCTTCGAGGGCAAGAACCGCGGCTCTTTCAGCGTTGCGAAGCGACTGGGACAGGATCTTTGCGTACTACGATCTGTCGACGGCGATCATGTCGGCAAGGACCTGATTTCGTCCCTCGGGGAGAAGAAGCTCTGGGCGAAGCCCGGAATCTGGAAGTGGTACCGGCTGAATCGTGAACCGAAGCCGATGCGCCACACCGGGGAGCTTGAGCTCCTACTCGCCGAGTCCGGGCACCAGGGAGTCAAGTTCACGCAACGACCCAAAGAGGGTCGCCACCTGATCGGCCTTGTTTTCACCGATGAGGTTCTCGACCAGGAGCGTCTTTTTCTGATCGACATTGGCGTGCGTACGAAAAGGCAGCAGGCCGAGGTGGGTAAAGGTTGGCCGATATGCGCGCCTGAATTTCACGTCGTCTCGCGCGAAGAGCTCCTGCGACGGCTCGAGGGCGTCCGCGCGCTGAACGAGCTGGGGGAGAAGTCGGTGGCTTGCTTCGGCCTTGGGGCTATTGGCTCGACACTTGCCCTCTCGCTCGTCCGCGAAGGCGTCGGCTCCTTTGTTCTATGTGATCCCGACACGATTCGTCCCGGCAACGTGGTTCGCCACGCACTCGACCTAACGGCCGTCGGTCAGACCAAGCCATTGGCAATCGAGACGGCGCTTTCACGGATTAACCCCGACGTCGAGACCGATCCGCAGTACCAGAACCTCTCCGACCCGAGCGTGATCGCCACCCATCTCCGCGATGTCGATTTCGTTGTTGCGGCAATCGGCGACGACCCTCGGGAGGAGCTCCTTTGCGAAGTTGCCTTCGACCGGGACGATCCGCCAACGATGCTCTTGATTCGAACTCTGCACGCTGGCGCAGCCTTCCGGGTTGTGTTGATTCGCCCGGGAGTTGATGCCTGCATCGCGTGCCTTGTTGAGTACAAGAACGAAAGGCACCCCGAGTGGATTGACGTCCCGAGCGACGGGCTGCCTGATGTTTATGACACCGGCTGCGCAACCGCCTCGCGCCCCGGTGCTGGCCTCACCTCGCAGCAGGCGGCGACCTTTGCGGCTGCCCGAGTGGTCGAGTTTCTCGAAGGCCGCGAGGGGGCCCTTGCCAACCACTGGCTCTGGGTTGAGCAGCCAATCGCGGCTGACGACGGGCGTCTTCAGCGGGGCCTTGCCCTGCACCACACCACGTTCCCTCCGCGTCCTGGATGTGCTGTCTGTGGCGCTTGAACGCGTGCTCATCGAGCAGGCGGCTCGAGCTGCGATATGCGGGCACACGCGGAGCAGCATCGGTGTTGAGACCGGCGGCATCCTGCTCGGGCGCAGGCTTGGCGAATCGACACTCCAGATCACTCGTGCCAGCCCGCCAGGGCCGCAAGCGCGGCATGGACGCATCTTCTTCTCACGTGACACGCGATTCCTGCAGCGCTATCTCGACTCGATCCACGACCGCACTGATGGCGAGGAGGACTATGTCGGCGAGTGGCATGTGCATCCCAGTCTGGATGCACCGCCAAGCCGCACCGACCGACGCTCTCTCTGGCGCATCGCACGGCGCCGCAACTACGCCACCGACAACCCGGTGTTGCTGATCGCCGAGCATGATTCGCCTCAGATGCAGTTCCGTGTCTACGGCTTCGTTGTCCGTCCCAGACAGGAGGTCACTGAGCTTGTGCTCGTGAGTTCGCGGAAGCTACGGCGTCGCTCAACGGCGACTGGATCGACCGGAGGGATTTCGTCGTGACGCCGGATGAGAATGTGCCGGCCGAGGCCGAGGGCTTGCCGTCAAATTTCCTGCGTTCCCTCGAGCTCGGCGCCCGAGTAATCGGCTCGCTTGGCCAGGGCGCAGACCTTGGCCATGAGATTGCCAATAGAAGAAAGGGATTGCGGGGTGTACTAGATCCCCACGACGCCGTGCACCTGATTGTCCAGCTATGCATGGCAGAGTCGTTCATCGATCCCAACACCTACTCCGAGAGCGACCACCCGGGCTCGGTCTACCTGATCGAGGTCGTCGCAGCTGAGCTGCTGAAACGTGAGGATCGAGCTGGCTCGCGAAGCGCCAGCGCAATAGATGCAAACGTCCTCGGTCCAATCCGAGACCTGGCGGCCGAGGCAACGATCCTTGAGTCTTTCCGACGCCAAGTCAACGCCGGTTTCTGGGATGGCCCCGAGGGAGCCGCTCGCGGCCGTGCAGCCGCCCACCACCTCTATCTACGGAACCCGGGATGGTGGTGGCAGGAGCATGCGGCTCTGCGAGGACTATTTGGCCCGGAGCGATTCGCCACTCGTCTGCGAGACGAACTCGGCTTCGACTGTGAGGCGGGAATCCGGATCTCTGACGCAGTTTCCGTTCTAACCAGAGAGCGGCTGTGGGCGCGGATGGAGTCCGCTCGCGACGACCCTCGGCAGTTCGGCCCCGGTCATCCCGCCTACGACTGGGCGGAGCAGGTTTTCGACGGCAAATGGAAGTCGGACCCCGTCGGCGCGGCGAAGTTCCTTCCCTTTGTCTGGGCGATGAACACGGCTGGCGAAGCTTGTTTGCTTTCTCCAGCGGACGTGGCGACCGCGGCGGCGGTGGATGTAGACATCGCTGAGGCCTACCTCGAGCGCATGTCTCTTGCGTTTGGTCAGTGCGAGGAGGACTGGTTCGCGCTCGCCGAAAGAGTTCGACAGCGGCCGTACATCAAGGTCGCCGACGACGCGTATCTTCAGACCGTTCCTGGGGCCGACCTCTGGGCGCTGCGACCCGTTTTTGAGACAGCTCTGAAGAAGGGCACGTCCTACCTGGACCACCGCAGCCGCTGGCTTGAGCAACGGGTCGCGGAGATCCTTCAGCCAGTACTGGAGCCCGACGAGATCCATCGCTCGGTCCACTTCGTCGACGCAAGCGCGCAGGGCGAGCTCGACGTGCTGATGCGGTGCGGCACCACCGCTTTGCTTGTCGAGGCTAAGAGCGCCACGATGCGACCAGGTGCGAGGCGGGGAGGGCAGGCCCTCTTGACGCACCTTCGTGAAAATCTCACGAAGGCCGCTGAACAAGGAGAACGCGCACGGGCCGCGTTGTTCAAATCAGCTCGGCTGACCGACTCGAGCGGGCAGGAGGTCGAACTCACCGAGTCGATTGGAGAGGTCCAGACGATCATGGTCACCCTCGATGACCTCTCCCCGGTGGCTCCCGTGCTTTGGGAACTCCAGGGCACCCGGACGATGCCTGAGGGCGTCACGGCGCCCTGGGTTCTGACTCTGCACGAGCTCGAGCAGGTAGCTGCGACCACGCAATGGCCTATCCAGCTCATCCACTTCCTGCGTCGGCGTTCCCGCTTGAACGAACTCGGTCGATTCGTGGCCAGCGACGAGCTGGATTGGTGGATGCACTACATGCTGTTTGGCCTGTACTTCGAGGAGGAGCCCGGAGAAGATCGAGTTCGCTACACGTCATTCACCGACCCGCTCGACCAATGGGTCCTCTACGAGCAAGGCATCCGCACCAAACCAGCACCGAAACCGCGGATGAAGGTCCCTGCTCGCTCAGCGGCCTTCCTCGACCTCCTCTGCTCGGAGCGGCCTACTGCTTGGGTCCAGGCCGGATGCGCCCTTCTCGACGCGAGCAGCGACGCGCAGGCGGAATTTTGGAAGGCGCTCAAGAAATTGCGAAAGCTCGCGCGCAAGCGCAAGCGGGTTCAACGTGTTGCGCTCAGCTTCACGACTCCGGAGCCGCTGCTCTTCTGCGCGATTGCTAGCTCCGACACCTCGGGCGCCGCCTTGCTTGATTCAGTGAAGGCGCAGGTCACCGAACGCTTCGACGAACTCGGCGTCCAGCGCACCCTGGCGATCGGCAGCGCTGTCTCAAGCAAGCGGCCGTATGACGCCCTCGTGGTTGTCGATCATGCCCGTCGAGAGGTCTCGAAGGCAGGATGAAGGCTGGGCAGTGTGGAACCGCCGCGGTGCCTACAAGGGTTTGTACGGGCGACGATCTGTTTGCTGAATTCGAGAAGCGTGTTGCGACCATCCGGCGCCAGGTCGCTACGCTGGCCGCGCTCGTGGATTCCGAGGGCCGAGGCGATTCAGCCAACGGCCGGCGCGGCGCAACCGACAAAGCCGGCACCGGAGAGAGCTGAGCACTCCGGTCGATGCGTGTTGCATAGGATCGTGTAATGAAGCCGATTCTAGATCTGACGCTAGCGGGCAGCAATCTTCCCCTAGGGCTCATCGAGGAAGAGCATGTAATCCAGATCGCCCGGCAGCTTGAAGAGCGCTTGATCGACAAGGGCCGAACCTGGAACGACGTGTCGCTTCTTCTTCTGCTCAATTCGAAGGAGGTCATCGAAGATCTCGGGGAGGAGGCAGGCGACGAAGGCGACAGTGAGGTCGACGAGGAGATCGTCACGGCTCAGCAGCGGAAGTCGGATGAAAATCTTGTCGCTGGCTTGCGCGCTTTTTGCGCGGAGCGGGGTCACTTTCCGCCGTTGATCGGCACGACCGTACACTCGTTCTTCTACGCGGACCGTGGCCATGAAGAGGCCGACGTCACGGATGGATTGCTACTGGCTGCCTATTCGAGCGCGGTCTTGGACGCGATTCCGGTTGCGGTCGAGATCAGTACCCGCCGCAACGATCGCAAGTACGCTGGTATCAACGCCGTACAGAAGTGCGTGAAGAGCTACCGCGACCAGATCGCCGCAACCTATGACAAAGCGCCACGACCTGCCGAGGTGTTCCGCGAGACGACGGGCATCTTGTTCACGTCAGGAAGCGGTCACATCGGGGCCAAGCAGTTCATCGACTTCACCGACTGCTATGCGGTGGGGCAAGAGTTGCGCAACGATGCGAACGGAGCGCAGATCGTCGGTGGGTGCTCCAGCAATCGCCATGAAAAGCAGTTGCAGTGCATCTACTACGCGAAGCTAGACCGGGGCAACGAGGTCTACGACTTCACGTACGACCATGCCGCGATCACGACGCTTCTGCCGTATTCACCCTCGGAATACCTGCTCCAGCATCCCTATGCATTGGCTGACAAAGATCCGCTCCAACTGGAGTTCAACGATAAGGATCAATACGATGAGGGCCGCTATTTCTATATCGAGAGCATCAACGGGTCGGAGCCGATGGAGTTCCTCGTCGACTACTGGGATGTGTCGCGAGACGAAATGGTGAAGATGATGGAGGAAGGCACGCCCATTCCGGCTCAGATGAAGACGTTCGAGTACACCATCGCCTCGGCGCTTAGCCCGTTCGAGCGCGCTATCTGGCCCAACGTCCCTATCTGGTTCGATGAAGTTGATGGCAAAGCGCTCCTCCGACTCGTTCGCGCTGAGGCACAAGGCAGCCCGTACTACCTGATGCGGATGAAACGTGACGGACTGCGCGAAAACGTGCAGGCGCTGGCCGAGCACTTCGACCGAACCGTCAGCGAGGAGTCCGCGGTGGTCTGCTTTCTGTGCGAGAGCCGCAAGTACCTGCTCGACGCTATCGACAGCAATATGGAGGCGGATACTGCGATCGCGTCCATGCCCGAGGCGAACGTCAAGCTTGGCATCTACCTCAACGGCGAGTACGCCGTTGGCCCTGCGGAGTCGATCGGGTATCACAACTTCACCCAGATCGCGATGATCACGCCAACGCGCGAGGTTTCGGAGTTGCCAGGAGGTCTTCGGGACGCGGTCGAGGCACGCCAGCGCAAACAGCGGGTGGCAGTGATCCTCTCAGCTATCGCCCCGGAGCAGGAGGCCATGCTGAGGCTGCTCGATGGCGCAGAGGAAGAGGTGTACCGTGGCACCGTCTACACGAGCGGTCGGTACGAGTCGCCCACGAGCGATTGGACGGTACACACGGTCCTAATCGGTGCTGGCGGGGACAGCGCTGCGCTGGAGGCAGAGCGCGCGATCAGCCATTTCGGCCCCGAGGTTGCGCTGTTCGTAGGTGTTGCTGGTGGCATAAAGGACGTTTCGCTCGGCGACGTTGTCGTGGCAACCGACATCTACGGCTACGAGGCGGGCAAGGCAGGAGACAGCTTCATCGCGCGGCCGCGCGTTGGGCGGTCCAACTATTCGCTCGAACAGCGGGCCGAGCGGGAGCGACAGTCCAGCGCGTGGTTCGAGGGGACTGAGACGCCGAGTGTCGTTGTTGCCCCGATTGCTGCGGGAGCAAAGGTCGTGGCGTCGACCCGTTCGCCGACGTACAAATTCATCCGGGAGAACTACGACCAAGCGGTTGCCGTCGAGATGGAGGGGGCGGGCTTCCTCCAGGCTGCCCACGCTAACCCCGACGTAAAGGCGCTCGTAATCCGGGGCATCTCGGACCTACTCGACGACAAGGAAGAGTCGGATCGTGACGGCTGGCAGCATCGTGCCGCAGACCGCGCGGCCCGCTTCGCGGTCCAGATGCTCAAGAAGATATAGGTCTGCGGGCAGCCTCACGGCGGGCCGGAACCGGGCCGCAGCGCGGACAGCCCCTACCCTCGCGCATCGCGTCAACCGTCTTGGGGCGGGCGTGCAACGCGACCGGGCATCTGCCGGCCTACTGAACCCGCCTGATGTGTTTCGGGAACTTCTGGCGAGAAGTTCCCGAAACACCGCATATCGGCGCACATCCAAGCGCATCGAGGCGGCAAGCGCCGTTTGCGCCTCCTAAAGATCCCCTGCAAATTGGCTGGTTCCTGTTCGGAATACGCTGTCAATGGTCATCGAAAAATGTCGGTCGATGGTCACCGAAAAATGCAGGTCGGC